>CAXBFG010000001.1:0-488208 GCA_963975155.1 uncultured Gammaproteobacteria bacterium
CTGGCTTAGGCCAGATTAGTTTAGAAAGAAGCAAATTACGCACCCGTAGCTCAGCGCAGGGTAAAGAGAAGTACCTGGCTTAGGCCAGATTAGTTTAGAAAGAAGCAAATTACGCACCCGTAGCTCAGCTGGATAGAGTACCTGGCTACGAACTAGGGGGTCGCACGTTCGAATCGTGCCGGGTGCGCCATATTTTCCCTAGTTAAAACAAGCAGTTACTTCACTAAGTGGAGTGCTGCTTTTTTTGTGCCTGTCGCTTGTGTAGTAAGGAATGTAGTAAGGTCCTTAACGCCACAAATATTGTCAGCATAAGGGGATAAATGTTCAGGGGCTAAGTGGGCATATCGCTGCACCATTTTAATCTCTGACCAACCACCTAATTCCTGTAATACGTGAATCGGTGTTCCACTTTGTACATGCCAACTTGCCCACGTGTGCCGTAAATCATGCCAGCGAAAATCGGTTATACCCGATTTTATTAACGCGTTTTGCCACGCTTTGGTATTGACCTGATTTACTCGATTACCGCGATAGGTAAAACAATAAATCGGGTGTTTACCAAGTTGCGCGCGAAGTATTGCTATCGCATCGCTGTTTAACGGCACGCCAATCGGGCGTCCACTTTTGGATTGATCTCCGTGTATCCAGGCAACTTGCCTGCTTAAGTCTACTTGTGACCATTCGAGCCCGGTCACGTTGTTGCGCCTTAACCCGGTCGCTAATGAAAAACCCGCCATTTCGCGTAAATGCTCTGGTAAATTCGAGAGGAGGCGAGCTGCTTCCTCTTTGGTTAACCAGCGAACACGGTGGTTCGGCGTTTTCATCAAGCGTACACGCGGTACACGATCAATCCATTCCCACTCTTTCATTGCTG
Organism: uncultured Gammaproteobacteria bacterium; assembly: GCA_963975155.1. Taxonomy (GTDB): domain Bacteria; phylum Pseudomonadota; class Gammaproteobacteria; order Pseudomonadales; family Pseudohongiellaceae; genus UBA5109. The sequence continues at coordinate 875 of CAXBFG010000001.1, forward strand.
TGTTTAAGATTACGCGGACAATTTCTAAAAGCTTATTCACTGTGGCAGGTTTCACCCCAGTTTTAAGTTTAGCGTCCTTGATCTTATCAATGGTTTCGCGGTCAATTTGATCTAAATAAAGATTCCCTAAATACGGGTCTAACCATTTGATCTGATCTAATGCATCCTGCTTTGATCGACGCGAGGTTTCCTTAAACCATTTAACACTAGCTTCCTTCCAGCTTCGCCGTGGTTTCTCTCCTAACTTCTGGATACGCCAGTAACTAACTTTCAGGTTGTCAGCAAACTCTTGAGCCTGCTGTTTATCTACCGTTTTAGTAGATTGTTGTATTCGGCTTCCGTCTGGTGCGGTGAATCTGCACCACCAGTAGTCCGAATTAGATCGTTTGTACAACATAAGCTATCTCCTTTATGTTGAACTTGCGACCTTGGTCGACGAGTAGAATATTGCGAACGGATGGAAGAGACAAGGTCTTCTTTAAGAAAGACCCAACGCTTGCCCAGTTTTGCACCAGGAATAAGACCCGCGAGCGCTTTTTCCCTAAGGGTCTGCCAGTGCATCTTAAGGAAATCCGCTGCTTCATATAGGTCGAGAGTCTCATTATCCATTGGGTGTTTACTTCACCTTTTTCTCCAGTTTCTTGGCTTTTTTTGCCGTTTTGGGAAAATCAGCTTCGGAGATTCGTTCATTCGTCAGCTTTTCCATGTCTTCATACATAGACGGAATTACGGCGCTGAATTCATCCATGTAGGTCATCAGAGCATCAAATTCTTCTTTGCTGAGCTTTTGTTCCACCATGCTTATCAGCAATTCAGACATTTTCTCTCTCACAGGCTTATCCAGTGCCAGTAGGAATATAGACATCCGCGCTGCCATCAAATTCTGGTCATCGGTGGCCAACATATGTTCAGGCTTATCTGAGTCTAAAAAGGTCTCTGAGCCACTTAATAGGTAATTGGGCGTAACCTTTAGGGCTTTGGAGAGCTTAATCAGCTCCAGTCCACCCGGCACAGCCCCGGCATTCTCATAGTGCACCAGCGAGCTGCGACCAATATCGGCTTTTTTGGCTAAATCAGCTTGGGTAAGGCCCAATTCCTTACGGGCTTTCTGGATACGTTCGGCAATGTCCTTCTTGGGTGATTTCATCAAATACTCCAGTTATTTATAGAGCCGCTGGTTTACCAACGCCCCATGTGTGGTTTCATCAGCCTTCATGTCTTCTGCATAGTCATCACCTAGCAGATCATCTAGGCCCCTGAGCCAGCGCATATGACAATAGTTATAGGCCATTAATTCAATCATGTTATTGGCTATTTCAGGCTTGGGCTCCTCGGTAAACCAATGTTGTTCAGCCAGTTCCTGAGCGTTAGCCCTTATAAATTCATCATTCTGAGCTATTTCGTTCAGTACCCGCTTGGCTTTATCCGTCTTGATGTGCGTCGGAATAGCAATCCCCTTAATCAGCTGATATCTAGGAGCAGGGGGCTTAGGTCGTTCGGGGAATTGATAGCCCAGTGACTCAAAGTGCATTTTGAGCATTCCCTGCTCATCATCGTTTAATAAATATCTGCCAACCTCGTATAAGGCATAAACAGTACGGTTCAGCCCTACAGCAGATGACACCTTTTTCTGCGAGAGCATCAGGGTACTCCTGGCCTGTTTGGCTTCATTAGGTGACAAAACGTTATAATTCATAATATAAACAAAGTTATTAATATTGAATATATCAAATTATAGACATTTATTCGAAATTAAGTCAAATTAAAAAACAGAAATTACTTTATAAGGGTAATGTAAGGCGGTGGAAAGGTTAAACAGAGTGTTTAACAGGTGGTGTAAAAGGTGTTTAACAACTTGAATAACACAAAATCTTAGTTAAGTTATTAATAATTCAAACTGTCCATTATCTATCCTTAGCGGACATTAGAATAATCACTTTGTTAATGCTCGTTTTCCAACATTGATTTGTATGGAACTTTTCAAAATTCAATGACATACTAAAAAACTACTATTTACAAATGAGCATGCACACTTATTAAGTTATATGTGCATGCACATTAATATAATGTTATGAGGCTAAAGTAATTACCTGAGTGAGCATAAGGATATGAGCGTAAAATTAAGCGATGGTGTAAAAATACGGGCTCAGATCGACTCTGAAAGTGTACGAAATGTAATGCTAATTAATGGAGGAGGCTCTGTAGCTCTTTTAGCATTACTACCATCCATATTAGGAACCCCTCTAGTTTTTGCCGTTCTATTAGCTTTAGCTATTTGGCTATTCGGACTAACTTTAGCTGCCACTCATAGCGTTCTTCGAAGAAAATGTTCCCATATTTATGAGATACACAAGATGCAACCACCTTCAGGAGAAGCTGTTTTGTCCATTAATCCTAAACAACCCTGGGTATGTTGGTGGTCTTGGTTATGCCTTTACGCTTCTGTAGTTACTTTCTTGGTTGGGGGTGCACTAATGGTTTATTTTGGCTTTCAAAACTTAGATGTATTAACCAATCCAGATATCATTAGCAATGAAATCGCCACATAACAAACAGTTTAATAGCATGGACAGCTACTACGTAGCTGCCCATTAACAAAATGGCATTAGTGGTAATGAAGCTTTGAACAAAAAAGTAAAAGTCACTACTGAGCGACATGTTCGCACTTATACAGAGCTGTGGCATACATCTTACGTGTTACTTGAACTTGCTAAAGAGGATGAAAAAGGCCGTCATCATAAATTGATGGGCAGTCTTGTATTTACAGCATTCGCTTTTGAGGCATATCTAAACCACTTAGGGCCTTCTTTATTTGCAACTTGGGGCCACCTTGAAAGATTAAGCCCTAAAGCAAAATTCGAAGTGTTAGCGGAAAAAGTAGGCTTAAAAGTAGATTTTGGTAGCAGGCCGCAACAAACTATTGGAAATCTTTTTGGTTTTAGAAATGATATAGCGCATGGAAAGTCAGTAACTCTCAAAGAAATGCACATCGAGTCTATTGATGCTTACAATGCCAATCCATGGAAATTTCGAGCGCAAACAGATTGGGAAAAGTTTTGTACGATGGATGATGCCGAAAGAGCCAGAGATGATATTGATACTATTGTTCATTCACTTCATGAGGTATCTGGTATAAATGATGAATATCCATTCTTACATGGTTTTGAGATTCGGGGTGGAGAACTAATTGTAGAAGATGACCACTAACAAACAGTTTAATCACATGGACGTCACAAGCTTCGCTTGTCACGCCCATTAATAAAGGGCGTTAGGCATATAAAGCAGTGTTAGATTCATATCAACGATTTTTTTCAAAAGGATACATTAGCGAAGAAGATTTTTTCGATTTCGGGATATCTGAGACTATTTTTGTTGACTTCGGTAAAGCATCTGAAGCCTGGGATCAGCTTAAAGGTAGAATTATCACGAATGAACCAGTGTACATCCGAGGGTTCGGCAGGGACGCAAACGGTACTCATCTATTTCAAACTTTCTACCGGCACTTGCTTGGAAACGAGAATATCCTCAAAGATTCGACCAATAATGCTGAGCCGACAAAATTATTGAGAATTTGGACTGGTTACTCTAAGTCAGGGGGAAACGGCTACGAACCAATTAGGAATTATCAAGTCTCTCATGTGTTCGGGAGAACCAAGAATGTATATTGCTTCACCGCTCCTTGGAATATCGTTTATGTACCAAAGATTGTTGACCCATTTACAGGCCACGAAGCAAAAGGCGAATTTGTAGAAGCATTTACCCAGAGATTCCAATTAGAATGTTATAAGAAATTTAAGCCTCTAATTGAAGACTTTAATGAAATTATGTCAGAGGATGATTTTATTCGCGACATTCAATCGAATTTAAAGCTTCTACGGGCTAGTAATAAGTTCGATGATAAGGATCTGCTGAAGCTGGAAAAAGCAATCCAATCTGAACTTTCACCGATACTTATTGATGCCTAACAATCAGTTCAATCGCCCCTCTGAGGCTCTTGGACAAGTGACTGCGCCACTTGCCCATTAACCAGGGCGTTATGTATGCTTCTGGCCGAAAGCAGACATTACGATTTCGACCCTATAGGTAAAAACTTGGTTAACGTCCGCTTTCGGCCAAATGTGGAAATTTCCAAAATACAAATTTAGCAAAACATTAATTTCCAAAAATCACCGTTCTCATAGAAAGTGACCCCCAGTCAAACCCTTCAATTGGAAATTCAATTGATTCGCCTTCCTCGACAGAACCATAAGCATAGATCAATGGTAACCAGTGGTCCTCTGTTGGATGGGCTACCTTCCCGTCATGCGTAGATGATAGCGTCAGAAGTGAGCTGGTCTGGTAATTTTCCAATTTATGTGTAACTGCCTCATCGAACCTTTTTGCCCAGTCAGGTGTTTTTTCACTACCGGCACGTTTCTGTTTAAAGGCATCTTTTAGGTTATGCACAATATTGCCGCTTCCTAAAATTAATATCCCCTGATCACGAAGAGCCTGTAATGATTTGGCTATACCAAGATGCTGTTCTTCATTAAGGTACTTGTTGATACTAAGCTGAATCACAGGGATATCCGCTGCAGGATACATCCATTTAAGTATGCTCCAAGTGCCATGGTCTAGCCCCCAATCCAGAGTAAGCATGTACTTTTTGCTAACCAGAATTTCTTCAATTTTTTCTGCTATTTCGGGGCTACCAGGGGCGGGATACTCAATTTTATAGAGCGCTTCAGGAAAGCCCCAAAAATCATGAATGGTTTTGGGGCTGCTATTGCCAGTCAAGAAAGTACCTTCGATATACCAATGAGCTGAAATCGCAAGAATTGCTTTTGGCTTCCTGATTTTTGCAGCCAACTTCGCAAAACCACGGCTCCATTGATTGTTTTCTATTGCGTTCAATGGAGAACCGTGGCCTACAAAAATTACAGGCATTCGTTCAGTAAGTTTAGTTTCTAACTGGCTCATATGACTGTCTTACATAAGAAATGGTGTTTAATTTCTGGCCAATATAATAATCAAAGGAATACTTGCCAGCACCGTTAAAGGCTAGTGAAAGGGTTACTGCAAATAACGCCAGAGCGTATTCATATCCGTTATTACTCATAAAAAGCCCATTTTCGATATGTGCTGTAAATATTGCTACAAACATTGTGAAAGCCAGGACGATACCAGCAGGCCTAACCAGAAGACCAATTAATAGGGCAATTCCTCCAAAAAACTCTGCACTGCCTGCCATCAATGCCATTAGATAACCAGGATTCAGATCAAGCGACGCCATATATTGGCCAGTACCTTCCAGACCATATCCTCCGAACCAGGCAAAGAGTTTTTGAGCTCCATGAGCTATGAAAATAATACCGATTGGTACCCGTAAAGCCACTTCACCCAGGCTGTTATTTGTGCTGATTAGACGCTCAACTAGATTTTTCATTAATTACCTCAATTTTCAGTTAAATTTAAGAATTTATCGTATATTGCTTTAATATTGAGCATGGGTTGCCCAAGTATTTAAAGCAAACCTCCATATTCGTCTTTATGTTTCTCAAAGAGTTTTAGAGGTTGTGTTAAATATAAATATCTCAATATATGAGATAAATGTGTAATTATGAGATGTATTGTTTCATAATATGAAACAATGAATAAATTTATTGAAATGCAAAGTTTCCGGGCTGTTGTTAATTCAGGCAGCTTTGTTAAAGCGGCGGACGAACTTGGTGTTTCCAAAGCAGCTGTGTCACGTTACGTCTCAGATCTAGAGTCCAGGCTCGGTGTTAGACTTTTACAAAGGACAACTCGTCGTTTATCGCTGACTGAAGAAGGAGAAATCTTTAATAATCGAAGTAGGGACATATTAGCTGAACTTGAAGAAGCTGAAAATGAAATAAGTTCAAGAAGTTCAAGTGTGAGCGGTCAGATCCGGGTAAACGCCCCTGTCAGCTTTGGCATCAAATATTTAGCAGGACTTTGGGGCAAGTTTCATGATCTATATCCCAATGTGACACTTGATATTACATTATCTGACCAGCTGGTCGATTTATTAGATGATAATTTTGATATTGCTATCAGAATTTCACGGTTGACTGATTCAAGTTTGATTAGCAAAAAATTATCTACAACTCGCATGATGCTTTGCGCTTCACCTTCTTATCTACAAAAAGCGGGGGAACCGATTCAACCGATGGATTTACTTGAGCATCAAATCATAGCTTACAGTTACTGGTCAGGTGGGAATGAATGGCGTTTTGATGGTCCTGAAGGGCCGCAGAGTGTAAAAATTAAACCATGGATAAACAGTAATAATGGAGAAACATGTTTAGCTATGGCGCTTGAAAATGAGGGCATTATTCTCCAACCATCATTTCTGGTTGAAGAATACATTTCTAAAAAGCATTTAAAAGAAATTCTGCCAGAATACAAGTCTATAGAATTGGGTATTTATGCTATGTATCCCAGCAGAAAACATGTTGCCTCTAAAACCAGGGCATTAGTAAATTTTTTGTCAGAGTCATTAAATTAGATTGAAATTATATTTTTTATTTAAAAATACCAATGTGACTAGCTAGTGATAAATTCATACATTAATCAAACTATTTTGTAAATTCGATATCTATTAGGAATTTAATTTTATGATTCACCATCTTTCGATACCGGCAAAAGAGCCACTTTCAGTAGCAAAGGCACTTGTAGAATTATTCGATGGCCATCTAAGTAAATTTGGTCCTTACCCTGATTCATATATAGCTTGGGCAGGAGATAATAAAGGCACTGCTATTGAGGTTTACCCTATAGGTACTGAGATGTTTCCAGATTCTGGCAATGGGCAAGCAAATTTTCGGTATGTTCCAGATGCCTCAGGATATACAGCTACTCATGCAACAATTTCTGTAAATAAAACTGTTGAACAAATTTCCTCACTTGCTAATAAACATGGCTGGAGGGCTATAAAACTTTCAAGGGGTTCTTTCGATGTGATTGAGTTCTGGATTGAAAATCATGTAATGCTTGAGCTAATGACTGCTGAGATGACAGCAGATTACTTGAAAGACACTTCCACAGATAATTAAGAATCATATTTCTTATACAGTAGCTATAAAAAAGTTTCAGTAAGCAGAATTACAGGTAATTAGAAATGTCCGCTTTCGGCCATAAGCAGACATTAACTCGATAGTATTGGGCACTCCTATTAAAAGGGTCTTGGCCCTTGTCCTCTAGGCGGAGTTCCCTGTTCAATTTCGCAAAGCTGGTCGCCAAGAGAAGAACGAATCATGATTGTCATCCACGCCATCAAAACGCCATCGGACATTCGTTCTAAATTAAAGGTGAAGTCATCAATGGTGTCTGTATCAAATACAAAATCATCTTCATTGCTTGTAGGGGGCTGACCATAGGGGCTGTAATCAGGATGCTTGTCAAAAAGCTCCTGAAGAAACTCAGATGGGTAAGCAAATTGAGTAGTAAGATACTCCTGCCCTTGCCGATTTGAACGTCTAATTGTTGTATGGACATGAACTGCTCGCGGTCTATACCAGCCCGGCATACATGTATTGAACCAGACAATACCATTCTGATCGGTCATTTGATGCCCACGAAAAAAACGTGAGGCTAGTGCTTCCAGATTATCACCAGTACAAAAATCAGGCGTATCTGCAGTCTCACTAGAGTAAATGCCAGAAGCATCACAATGCCAGACATCAATATTGGCGTCACCGACAGGGCGATATTGATCATCGACAACTCTGAACCCTAAACGCATTGGCATGCCACCTTTTCCTTCACTAATGTCTTCGCGTTCAGGTGCCAAGTCATCATGGCAGGGACCAACCATCATCGAACAAGTTGGTACTCTTATAACATCAGTGACGCTGGAGTTTAAAAATGGATTAGGGTAGGAATTTAACTCCGCCATAGCGGAAGTCCCACCTATGGCCATGCTTCCTGGATCAAGAGCATTAGAGTTTGCAGTTTGTCCAATAGATGGCCTTATACCCAGTGCCAATCCTGCCATTGAGCCGGCAGTTGTGCTTATAAATTTCCTTCTAGATGTATATTTTTTATCTCTCACAGTTTGAACCCACCAAAATTCATTGCTTGTTTTATCTAGAATATATAATGATTTATTGTATGTCCGCTTTGGATAGAAAGCAGGCGTTTAAAACACTGTAGTAAAAAACGTACCAAAACAGCACTAATTTAGCCTAAATATAATTAAATTAGGCTAAATTGGTACGGTGACCAAGACCGCAAGTTATTGATTCGTAATAACCATATTGCTTAAAAGTGCCACTACGAACTAGGGGGTCGCACGTTCGAATCGTGCCGGGTGCGCCATACAATAAAAGCCTGCAATTGCAGGCTTTTGCATATCTGGAGGAATCAAATTACTCTGACCCCTTTGATTAGAGTAATCAAATTACTCTGACCCCTTTGATTTTGCTTAATTATTTTGATCAGTATCAATAATTTTTTTTTAAAAATGCCCATCATATGCAAGAGGATATATTAACTATTTTCATAAGCGGTAGAAGGGTTTGGATTATGTCAGCGATTCGTAATACTTTTTTCATGTTTTTATGCATGTCTCTGATACTGGGTGGGTGTGCCAGCAATCAGGGGCAGCAGGAGCAGGCAGGGATGGTTCTTGGCGGTGTGCTTGGTGGCGTGCTTGGTTCCCAGGTCGGTGATGGAAGCGGAAGGACGGCAGCTATCATTGCCGGAACCTTGATAGGGGCCTCAATTGGTAGCGCAATAGGTCAATCTATGGATGAGGTGGATCGTATGAAAACAGCACAAACACTCGAGACAGTCCGCACTGGCGTGCAGTCCCGTTGGAGGAACCCGGATTCAGGTTACAGTTATACGGTAGTTCCTACCCGTACCTATGAAACGACAGAGGGTCCATGCCGTGAATATACCATTGATGCAGAAATAGATGGCCGAATCGAGAAAGTGTCCGGAACGGCATGCAGAAGTTCAGATGGCAGTTGGGTAGTGCAAAATTAAATTACATTGCATAGCGATACCGATTATCACATGAGTTAAGCACTGAATTGGAGGCTCCTCGAAATAACCTGATTCTTTTGAATACAAAATACCTGGTCAACTATTTGATGTAGGTTTCAGTGACATAACGGCGCATTAAGTTACGGCAGACTTGAAGACCTCATTCAGCTGAGTGACGGGAAGAAATTCAATTTCTTCCCTGATTTTTTTGTCTATATCTTCAAGGTCAGCCATGTTACTTGCGGGCAAAATGATTCTCTTTATCCCTGATCTGCGGGCTGCCAGCACCTTTTCCTTAATACCACCCACGGGCAGCACCAGACCCGCTAAGGTGATTTCGCCAGTCATTGCCGTATCGCTGCGCACTGCTTTTTGAGTAAAAAGGGAAAATAAAGAAGTGGCAATCGTGACCCCTGCAGAAGGGCCGTCCTTGGGTATGGCGCCAGCCGGGACATGAATGTGTACACTGCTTTCACGTAATTGTTCTATGGCAATACCAAGCAATTCTGCGTTTGACAAAATATAGCTTTGCGCTGTTTGCGCGGACTCCTTCATGACTTCTCCTAGTTGTCCGGTAAGTAGTAAGCCTGATCCTTTAGGTATGAGGGCAGATTCCACATAGAGTACATCACCACCAGACTCGGTCCAGGCCAGCCCCGGGGTTATGCCAGGTGCTAAGGTATGACGCATCTCTTCTATAAAAAATCGTTCGCGCCCCAGCAGTTCAGTGAGCATGGCTTCATTTAGTGTGACTTTACTTTCATTATTATCGACTAAAATAGTCAATGCTTTTCTTATTGTCTTTGCCAACTGACGACTCAATTCCCGGACACCAGCCTCGCGTGTATAACGCCGGATAATTTTCCCCACAACTTCATCGGGTATCACAATCTCGCTGCTGCTTAAATTTATTTCATGCAGTTGTTGTGGAATTAAATATTTTTTTGCTATTTGTATTTTTTCCTCTTCGGTATATCCGCTTAGGCGGAGTACTTCCATACGGTCAAGTAGTGGCCTGGGTATAGTGTCCAAGGTATTTGCGGTGGCAAGAAAAAATACATTAGAAAGATCAAAGGGAAGCTCAAGATAATTATCACGGAAATTAATATTTTGGGACGGATCGAGAATTTCCATCAATGCAGCAGAGGGGTCGCCCCGGTAATCCCGACCAAGTTTATCGACCTCATCAAGCATTATCAGTGGATTCTTTGTCCCGGTTCGTTGAATTGCCTGTATAATCCTGCCTGGCATCGCGCCGATATAAGTTTTTCTATGACCTCTTAACTCGGCCTCATCATGTAAGCCTCCTAAACTGATACGTTCAAACTTTCTACCTAGCGCATTGGCCATTGATTCGCCCATTGAAGTTTTACCGACACCTGGAGGGCCAACAAAACAAAGAATAGGCGACTTTGCTCTGGGGTTGCGTTTGTAGATGGCCAGGTGTTCAACGATGCGCTCCTTAATTTCTTTTAAACCAAAATGATCTTCATCCAGAACTTTTCTGGCATGCATTAAATCTAAATTATCCTCTGTCAGTTTATTCCAGGGTAATTCAATAATTAATTCCAGATACTCTCTGATTATTCTATGGTCATGCGCCTGAGGTGAGGTTTTTTTGAGACGCTCAAGTTCTTTCAGCGCAGTCTGCTTTGTTTCTTCTGGTAAATCAGCATCGTCTATTTTGCCTTCAAGCATATCAATTTCGGCCTGTTCCGGATTTTCTTCTCCTAATTCCTTCTGAATCTCTTCCAGTTGCCTGCGTAACATATACTTGCGTTGTTCTTCCGAAATATTACCAGCGGCCTGCTTGGCAATATCCTGTTGGAGCTTGAGAACCTGTAGCTCATTATTAAGGAAATCATGCAGTAAGCTTAATGCTTCTAGGCGGGTTTTAACCTCAAGTATAGATTGTTGTTGTTCTATGCTGAGATGCAATAGGGAGCAAAGTGAAAATACCTGATCAAGCGGATCTTTGAATTGGTGTAGCATTTTTGTTAACAGGCCTTTGGGCCAGTTGTTGGAAATAAGCGTATCAATTTGGCTCACTTGTTCGAGGATTTCTCGATGCATGGCTTCTGTTTCATTGCTTTGATCTGTAGGTAAGGGAATTATTTCAAATTTAGCTTGTTGATACGGTAAGGTATCGTCAATGTCTTTGATCATCACCCTTTCCAGTCCTTGCAGTGTGATGCTTAAGAAATTGTTTGGTAGTCTTTGCATCTGGCTAATAGCGACCTTTGTCCCAACATGATAAAGGTCTTCAAGTGAAGTCTTTTCTTCATTTAGATTACGCTTTGTACTGACGACTAATGTTTTTTCTTCACTGGACAGTGCTTGCTCAATTGCTGCTATGGAACGTGGCCTGTTAACAATCAGGGTTTGTTCAATATGTACGAAAATGACAATATCGCTAACTGCTAGTAAGGGTAAAATTTCCTGGGAGTTAGTGCTAAGCATATTAATTGTGTCTGGAATCGTGAAGTTGAATAAAGAGTATGCCATCCTGATAATTCGAATGGATTTTTGATGAATCTATTTCAAAGGGTAATTCTATGACTCGTTCAAATTTGCTGTATCTTATTTCCAGGGAGTGGTAAACAAAGTGTTTATTTACCAACGTATCTCGCCTGACACCTTTTATAATTAATCGGTTTTGATCTGTACTGATTTCAATTTCATGTTCATAAATACCTGCTAAATCCAGCTTCACATACCACTGAGCACCTGAATACAATATATCAACTGAAGGCTGCCAGGCGATTAAAGACATGGTTTATTCTCTTTAGGTTTCTCTTACAGGGCTGATTCAGGATGATCATTACGTGCTAAACGATATGATGTCCCCATTAGTATTTATCATAAACGGATACTGATTCATGGCCGCTTATATTCCCAGGCTTCAGGATATACATTAGCCTTCATTTAGGAGTTGACTTAGGTCAATCTCTAAGTGGCAAAAAAGTTTAGAGTAGTCGCCAGGCTGGGAAAAAAATCACGGTAACCGGAAAGAATATGACAGATATTGCCGCCATATTAAAAGATGAAGCTGAGAGCCTGCTGGGATATACCTGTAAGGGCATTCCTCGGCAGGACATACATTTACCTGGTGTCGATTTTATTGACCGCATCATGATTGACAGTGATCGTTCACCCAGGGTGCTTTGCAATCTTCAGCGTCTTTATAATCATGGTCGTTTGCAGCAGACAGGCTACCTTTCAATTTTGCCGGTGGATCAGGGAGTTGAGCATTCAGCAGGAGCATCGTTCGCTCCCAATCCAATTTATTTCGATCCGGAAAATATCGTTAAACTGGCAATAGAGGGCGGTTGTAATGCAGTTGCTTCGACATTGGGGGTGCTGGGAATCACCTCAAGGAAGTATGCTCATAAAATACCTTTTATTGTAAAGCTTAACCATAATGAGTTACTAAGCTATCCCAATCATTATGACCAGACCATGTTTGCAAGTGTCGAGCAGGCTTTTAATCTGGGGGCAAGTGCTGTCGGAGCGACAGTTTACTTTGGCTCGGAAGAATCTCGTCGACAAATTACTGAAGTGAGTGAGGCATTTGCCTATGCACATGAACTTGGTTTGGTTACGGTGCTCTGGGCTTACCTGAGAAACGAGAATTTCAAAAAAGAAGAAGGGGATTTCCATACCGCTGCCGATTTAACCGGGCAAGCCAACCATCTGGCGGCAACTATTGGCGCGGATATCATCAAACAGAAGCAGGCACAAATAAATGGGGGCTACACTGCTTTGAAATTTGGCAAAACGCATGACAAGGTCTATACGAAACTTTGCAGTGATCACCCGATAGATATGGTCAGGTATCAGGTTGCTAACTGTTATATGGGCAGGGTCGGTATGATTAATTCAGGTGGTCCTTCAGGTAAAGATGATTTACACCAGGCTGTAAGGACGGCAGTGATTAATAAGAGAGCTGGAGGCATGGGGATGATTTCCGGGAGGAAATCATTTCAGAAACCAATGCAAGAAGGTATTAAACTTCTGAACAGTATCCAGGATGTCTATTTATCAGCTACTGTGACAATTGCATAATTGAGCTAGGAATCCGGCTTTTCCCTATAGGAATTTGGTGAAGTCGGGATGATGTCTTAAATCAAAAATGTATCTGATTTTATACTTATCTTAAGGTTGCTATTTCCCAGAACAAAAAAGTTAACCAGCGTAAACATGCGATCGTTCTTTGCATAATGAAATCATTATTTAAATCATGAAAAAAGGCGGCCAGGCCGCCCTTTTTAATTATGCAACTGAACTATCAATTGGTGGTCGTGGTAGTCGTACTGCCAGAACTCTGGGTATTGGTAGTCGTGGTCGTCGTTGTAGAAATCACCGTCGCTGGCAAAGGGTCGTCATCATCAATCGCCTCGGCAACAATAACACCTGCTATCAGGATTCCACCTATAATAACGGCGGTATCTGTTGATACGCCGGCAATAGTTCCGGCCTGGGCATTAGCTTGCATTGAAGTAAGATTTGCCATAAAAATGGTCAATATCACGACAAGCACTTTTTTTACTAATATTCTCACTACACTCCTCCTATTGATTTAACTGATAACAGCCACTTTTTCTTCAGTCTTTATTCTTCATTTTTTTGTTAAGTGACCAGCGCCGATAATAACACTATTATTGATTTTTAAAGCAGTTTTATATATTTAAAAACTGATAACTTATAATTGTCTGGAATTAAAACTTTGCATATGTTAACTCACCCAGGCATGTCGTAAATCATAGCAGCTAAAATAAGCAATACCTGTTTTATGTAAATCGTAGCGCAGGAAAGGAAGTATCTTTTTTCAGGTGATAAGTAAGCAGAAAAATATTATCACTTACAATATGAATTTGTGCTGATAGAAAAGCAGGGTCATCACGAGTATTCTGCCGCTAACTTCACTTCTGTACTGCGACAATATGTCACATTCTCAACTATGGAACGGTACCCTACAATTGCCCTATGGATTAAAGTCTTCGGGGTTTCGACATGTACAACACAAAATTACGTTCAGCTTGCTTACTGGCCATTCTTAGCTTAATACAGGAGACAGTCCAAGCCGCACAGATTGAAGAAATCGATGTGACTGGCAAACCAACGGATTCGCGCTTGCAGCTGGACAGTATGGCAGACCAGATGCGCAAGGCAGGGGTCAATTTTTATCAAAGTGGTGGCCTTGCTGCATTGCCGGTCATCAATGGGCTGAATGATGATCGTATCCGTGTCACTCTGGATGGCGCATCCGTAACATCATCTTGTGCCAACCACATGAATCCCGTGTTGTCTTACGTAGATTTCAATGCCATTGCTAACGTTGACGTCATTGCAGGTATTACGCCTGTCAGTGTTGGTGGAGACAGTATTGCCGGTACTATCACATTACAGTCAGCTCCGTTCCTTTTTCTTGAGCAAAGCAATGACCCAAGGGTGGAAGGAAGGTTAAATTATGACTACGGTAGTAATGGCAATAGTCGGCGAGTAAGCCTGCAGTTTGGTTTACGTCAGGAAAACTTCTCCCTGCATTACAACGGTTTTACCGAGCAGTCAGACAGCTATGAAGACGGCAATGGCGCTCTGGTACTTGATACCCTTTACCGGGCAGAGAACCATACGATTACTGCTGCATTTCGTGGTGATAATCAGCAGCTTTCTGTGAAGTTTGGGCATCAGGAAGTGCCCTACCAGGGCTTTCCAAATCAGTACATGGATATGGTGGCAAACGACAGTAACAGCCTGAATGTCAATCATGAGCGAGAATTTAACTGGGGCACATTGTACAGCCAGGCGGCCTGGCAAAAAGTGAATCATGAGATGGGCTTCTTCACACCGGAAAAAACCGGCACTATGCCCATGATCACCGAAGGTACTGACATCAATTATAGTTTTAAGGCAGATGTCGACCTGGCGACAAATCATGTGTTAAGTCTTGGCCACGAATTTTACCGTTTTACGCTTGATGACTATTGGCCCGCTGTCCCTGGCAGCATGATGATGGGACCGCAGGATTTTGTGAACATAGCCGATGGTGAACGTGACCGCATCGCTCTGTTTGCCGAGTCTGACTATGTCTTCAGTGACCGCTTTAGTCTGGTAAGTGGAGTGCGGGTGGAAGAAGTATCGACCGATGCCGGTCAGGTGCAAGCCTATAACCCAATGCTCATTTCCATGATGGGGATGCCGAATGCAGATGCTGTCGCGGCGCAGAGCTTTAATGCCCGCTCTCACAAACAGCGTGAGATCAATGTTGATCTCAGTCTTTTGGCCCATTACACCTTCAGTAACAGCTTCAGTCTTGAGCTGGGATATGCACGCAAGAATAGGTCCCCGAATCTTTATGAACGCTATTCCTGGGGACGCGGCACCATGGCCATGACGATGCTGGGCTGGTACGGTGATGCTAACGGCTATGTAGGAGATATTGATCTGGAAGCAGAAACGGCTGATACGCTGGGCGCCAGACTCAGTTGGTCTGATGCAAGCAGTGGCGTCTGGCATGTAGATGTATCGCCGTATTACACCAAAGTTGATCAATACATTGATGCTCAATCAATTGGCAGTTTTAACCCTCAGATGGCTATGAACGTATCCCGCCCCTTACTGCAGTTCACCAATCTGGATGCCACACTTTACGGTGTACGTGTAGATGCACATCGTCATTTAGGGGAATCAGACCGGTGGGGCATGTGGGATATTTCCGCGAGTTTTGATGCACAACGTGGCAGCCGTGATCTGGATAACAGTGACTTGTATCAGATTATGCCGCTACAAACTGCGCTTGCACTGGAACATAATCTGGGTAATCTGCAGCAACGCCTGAGTGTGGAGTGGCTGGATAATAAATCCCGTGTTGATTTGCGCCGCCAGGAACCCGAAACGCCGGCTTATACTTTACTGAACTGGCAGGCTCAATATCAATGGCAGGATGTGAGCGTTTCAGTGCAGGTGAGTAACTTGCTGGATGAATGGTATGCCTTGCCTCTGGGTGGTGTGAATTATGCTGCCTGGAAGGCCAGTGACCGAAGCGGTCAATTCCAGGCACTGGCTGGTGCCGGACGCTCATTGAATCTGGGATTGCAATACAACTTTTAAATGCCTGTAAACAAGGCAATATCTGAATCGAAATTGTCTGCTTTGGATAGAAAGCAGACATTACAGATTTAGGTGCTTTCACCTGGCAATATCAGTCTGAATATTCTCGATCTCATTTATCATGGATAGCGGGGAAGTATAATTTAAACTGACAGGATGCAGTTTATTCGAACTGTAGACTGCGAGACTGGGGAAACTATTCATCCCCATCTGCCGTGAAAGTTGAATCTCTGCCAATAAAAGTTCCTGAGTCGAGGTATCTTCAAGCTGTTTTGAAAATTGCTTAGCATCAAGGCCGATTTCGCTGGCTAGTTCGATTAGCGTATCGTATTCCGATGGGTTTCTGGCTTCCAAATAGTAGGCCTTTTGTATTCGTGCTGTCATTTGCCAATAAAACTCATCACCCTGAATACGTGCAGCGATAACAGCACGGTTTGCAGGATAAGTGGAACGCCTGGGTGAACATTTTTCCCAAAAATCAAAGTTAAAATGAGTCCCTGGTATTGTTTGTTCAATTCGCTTCCAGGTTTCTTGCAACATGTGCCTCATCGTATCCGGCATAGGCAAATCTGTATCAGGTGCGAGTCCACCCAGTAAACTGCGAATCTGTAGTTTTTCTGAAACCGCATCAAAAATCTCACGCCGGGCAGGTTCGAACCCCCAACACCAACTACACATTGGGTCATGTACATAAAATAAAGTATCTTGAAACATTCTCACCTTTACTGGGAACGAAGCAAAAAAACGAAGCATATGAAGTATAAAAGAGACATTTTAACTAAACCAGCTAAATGCTGTTTAGGGGTAATTTTAGAAAAATAGGGGGGAGGGCTGTAAGATCTGCTTTCTATCCAAAGCAGACTTATGATTGCTTGGCTATAAAGGTTCTTTATAATCTTTAAGCTTAGATGCCTAACCGGAGTAAATAATCAATGAATGATCAAAAATCTAAACATATCCGAAATAAAGAAATTGTTTTGGACTTTTACAAAATAATTTTTGAGGATAAACAACCCTTGAAAGCCATTGAGCGACATGTTGGTGATACTTATACTCAACACAACCCAGATTATGAAAATGGACCAGAAGCTATTAAGCTGGCCTTTCCTGCTGTAATTGAAGCTAACCCAGATATGAGCTTTGACATTAAACGTGTAGTAGCAGAGGGCGACCTAGTTGTATTGCATAGTCACTATAAGCCAAATAGGGATGATCGCGGGCTTTCTATAATGGACATTTTTCGACTGGAAGATGAGAAAATTGTAGAGCATTGGGATGTGCTTCAACCTGTTCCAGAGAATTCAGCTAATAAAAATACGATGTTCTGAAATGTCCGTTATGGGCCGAAAGCAGACCTTTGTATTAATTCTGATAAGGCTATGTATCGGATTCAGTGAATTCTAATCCATACTTATAAGAATAGGTAAAATGATGAGAGCACACACTTTACTATCCTTCCTCCTGCTGCCGAATCTGGCTTTTTGTCAGATGAGTGCAGATGAATGGCTGGGTAGCTGGGTAGGGCAAGCATTCTCAGGTCAGGAACAAACGGGGATTCGTATTAATATACATGATACAGCGCCTGATCTGGTCGTAGATGTTGACTTGCTGGATATCGGTGTAATCGGCATACCCGTTCAGGACATAATAATTACCGACGATGAATTATTTTTCACGATACCTTCTGATAGCGGGCCACAAGCAGTTAGCCTGGAAAGGAAAAATAATAATGAATTATCAGGCTTTTGGAGCGAGTCGGATAAACCCGATGCAGAATTAAGCCTTCGGCGTTCAGAATTATTTATTCAAGCCAATGAAATAAATTTAACCATTGCAGGTGCTGCAGGTGGCTTAGGCGTTTCAATTATTTCCCCTCAAAATTCCGTGCCAGTTGCCGGGGCGGTGTTTGTACATGGGTCCGGCGCGGAATCACGATCTGCCAGCAGATTCGCGGCTCTCAGGCTAGCTGAATCAGGTATTGCATCAGCCATATTTGATAAGCGGGGAGCAGGAGAATCAGAAGGGGATTGGCGTAATGCAGATTTTGCTGCACTCGCCACTGATGTATTAGCTGTTACTGAAGTTCTGATGGAATTTACAAATCTCGATATAAACCAAATTGGCTTTATTGCTACCAGCCAGGGTGGCTGGGTTGCTCCTCTTGCAGCCAGTAGTCTGGAGAACCTTGGCTTTATTATTACTATCTCGGGGCCAGCTACAACCCCAAGAGAGGAAGGTCACTGGAATGTCATCAGGGCATTACAAATGGGCGGATATGATGACGGTATTATTTCTGAAGCTGACGAAATCATGGATCTATGGGATGAAGGGGTTCTGAGAGATGGAGATTTTAGTGAATATAGTCAAGCACTGGAGGCTGCAAGCAATGAAGAATGGCTGATTGAATCTGGTTTAGAGTCAATTCATTCAATCAGTCTGCCAAACTGGTTTGTCGGCTGGTATCAGCAAATCATGAATTTTGATCCACGGCCAATTATAGAAAACCTGAATACACCGATGCTTGCCATCATGGGCGATCAGGATGAAGAACAACCCTGGGCCAGATCCACTGAAATACTGGCGCAAATGATTGATGCTGGTAAGGATATAACTGTCGTCATTTATCCAAATGCAAATCATGCTATTCGACTAACAAATCCACAAGGGAGCCCTGTAAGGTGGCCCGGAAGACCAGATGACTTCTTTAGTCGGCAGGTTGATTTTATTTTGGGTTCTGTCAATTCAAATGAGTAATTGAATTGTCGTGCTTTAAACCTGGTGTTAATGCTGATACTTGACTCATTGATTGACATCTTTTCAAGGAAATCATTGCTGCTGATTGTCGAAAAAGCATTCTCTTGCGTACGATTAAAAATCAGAAATTTAATTTAAATTATTGGTTCTTGTTGATTTTGAATATTTACTTTGATAATTTTCATCCAGGTGTTAGGGACACCTAGAGTCCGTCTGAAGGGCTATGCCTACCCAAGTCTATTAGTATTCCGATAGATAATTTTCCTCTTTCTTTGCCTGTGTACGGACCATGGGAGATAACAGAAGGAGGTCCAATGACCCGTACAAAACACTTTAGCTGTCGCCTTCCGGAAAGGCCTAACGCTGAATACTATCGCAAGCAGGCTAAGTACCTTTATCGGGATTTTAAAGCTCAACAGCCTATAGCAAAGAAACGCTTTTCCTCACTACTGGCAAGCAGATCACGAGCATCCATAGCTCTGGTAACGCTGTCAGATGCGCAGACAGTCATAGCGAGAGAACATGGCTGCAGTAACTGGCAGGCTTTTCTCTGTTTAATTCATAAATATACTCATCAGAATTCTACAAAGTTGCTAAGGAAGCAGTTTGCTGATGAGCTCTATGCACTTAAGAAAATCAACTCTCCAAAGGTTCATAGTGCTTTTAGTGAAGTTCCCCGCGAAGAATTTATCGGTGCGCCACCCTGGCGATTTCCTGAGTTTTATTGGTATCCCTATCTGGGTCATGTGGATGACAGGCTTGAAAATATCTATCAGGATAGGCAGGTAAATTCCAATCAGCGTTTTCATTTATGTAATGGAATACCCAGTACGCAAGCGAAATGGATTGAAGCATTAAACCCGGTTAATGCTGAGCGAGTGCTCCATATTGGTTGTGATAATGGCTATTACACGGCGATTCTTGCCCAATTGGTAGGTCTAAAAGGAGAGCTGCATTTTTTTGATAAAAACCCTGATTTAAAAAAGATAGCCAAGACCAATCTGGCTTACCTTGGTCAGTGTTTTGAAGTACAGAATATAGAGTCGATTTATAAAACACATTCTTTTGACGTGATTCTGATTAATGCGGGAGTGAGAAGGTTTAGATCTGAATGGTTAGATGCTCTAAAGGATGGAGGCAGGATTCTGGTTTCGATGATTGCCTCTTACGCGGATATTCAGATGGGCTACGGTGAGACCTTATTAATCAAAAAGACCAATAACAATTTCAGAGCAAGCTTCATTCCGGCAGGAGACTATTCCAGCGATGGCTATTATTCCTATTATGATGAGAATGATTCCAGAGAAGATAAGCTAATCAAAGATGCTTTTTCCAGAAAGGGATATAAATCAGTCAGGTCTTTGAGACTGGATTCTCATCAATGTGATGATTCTTGCTGGTTACACCAGGAATCGTACTGCCTATCTAAACAGGCAGCTTAGTCGCTGTCTGGTTCAATAAAATAAATTAAAGAATTCAGGGTGAATTTTATGAGTAATTTTGATGCGTATTGGGATGCCTGGGCACCTGTCTGGGCAGAGTTAGAAAATTTTTTCTTTGAGACAGACAGTATAAATCTGATACTTGAAAAACTTGAACCTCCCGTATTAATTGTTGGTGCCGGCTTAGGTTTGGTAGTCGAGCATTTGAAAAATTCAGGCATTGAGTGTGATGGTCTGGATTTAAGTAAGCAGATGCTCGCGAAAGCCAAGGAACTTAGAGGATTGGATTTGATTCATGGGGATGCAGCTGAGATGCCGATTAAAGATAATACCTATAATTCCTGTATATCAGCCAGCGGTGTAATCGATTTTATTGGTGATGAGGATGTAATAAAGAAAATTATTGCTGAAATGAGAAGGGTTACAACGGCTTCAGGCAATGTTTTTGTAGCATTTGGACATTTTAGTCCTGCGATGGAAAAAGCATGCCGAGAAATGGGGGCCATAAAAGGAAATCATCTACAAATTCGTGAATCATTAAAGTATTCAGCTCTTTTAGCTAGCAAAGATATAGAAGAGATAGAAAATCAACCCGCAATAGGCACAGAAAAGGAGCAGCAGTTCGGGATGGGCTATTATAAAATATTTAAGCAAGCCAAGGATCCTGACTCGTTAATTAATGTAGCTCCAGAATTTCAGTATTACAGAACGGAGGCCGAAGTACGGCGACTTTTTAAAAACATGGATATCGAGTTGAAAGCACTGAGTGTCACTGATACGAGTTATATAGCCTTCATCTAAATTAATAAACTGCTTATACCAAACGCCGTCTTTTACTGACATCACCAGGTTATTGTCATTACACAAAGAATTTTATTTAGTTAAATATTTCATCATGGCTAGCTCTGTTACTTAGCGATTTATGAAGCGCAATTGTTAATGCTTAATTTGGCGGGCATTAGCTGTATAGAGAAGGGTTGTAAAAGCTTCAATGCATTCAGGCCCAGGATGTCTATGTCTCCATATTGTAATACGGCTACTTCGATATTCTTTAATATGCAATTGTCAGCCAAAACCAATTCATCAAGAATATAAAGTGGCACCTGATTTACTCTGCCGTCTGCCATCGCTCCATAGATATTTCGACTGAAGCTAAGCTTGGATTGCTCATTTACTTTATCAAATGTCAGTTGACTAAGTGTTGTATAACTTGAGCCAGTATCCAGCAGCATATCTGTTTCAATCGCTGCCCCCAATTCAGTATGTATATACAAGCCGCCGGAACTGGCCTCTGTCATTATTATTTCAACTTCATCTGCTACGGCAATGGTCGGGATAATCAAGTTAAGCAGAATGAAGTAAATTGCCCCAAGCTTTGTGTGGATATAAAAGCGCATGTTGGTCTCCTGTTATCTACAGGAGATAGAGCAAAACTAATGCCAATATTAAAAATCAGCAATTTCAGTATGATAGGAAAATCCTATAACCAAAAATCGAAAATAGTTGCCCCGAAATAAAGCACAATGCACCACAATAAATCATTATTAATAAATTGAAGTCAGGGGGTTAATTATGTATCGATTCAAACGTTGTTTATTGATTCTTCCAGTTGTAATTACACTATGTTCCAGTTTGGCAATGGGGGCTACAGTCGTACGGCAAACTTCTGATGGCGGATTAATGGTCATAGAATTTAATGGCAAACCCCCGCATAAACGGCGCTTTATAAGCCCGGAAGATGAGCAGGCCTATGCGCGCTATGCCCCTTTTGTAGACAGTGTGCTCGTAGCAACGAGCAACTCAAGGAACAGAGTAGGTCCTCCTGGGAAAAATTTACCTACTCAGCGCACCAGCTTTGAGCGTATAGATCCTTCAGACATTTCAAGGTTCGCTCGCTTCGAGGAATCTGAAAGAGCTGCATCTGCTACACATAGAAGGTTTTGGCGAGGAGCGCCTGGGAAAGGGCATCCCAGAGCGCGCAGGTGATTAAGTACGCTGAATAAGAAATGTAGAGACTTTATTTATAAAGAATAATCGGATGTCCGTCATCATGATCTAACATTTAAGTTCGGCATTTTTGAAAAGCCTGCAAACGCAGGCTTTTTTTTTGACTTTTGGTGGCGTAATAGTTTGTTAAATCAAAGTCATAGTCATATTACTTCAGTCTATCAGTGAGTGCGGGCTATTCGGCGACCGATACGCGTATGCGTTGATTTCTTTCAGGAAATACCAGAAAAATAGTGCCGGTCAAGGATCTCTGGATTTCGACATTGAAAGGGGTCGCTGGCCAACGGGTTATGGTTGTGGCATTTGTTTGCAGGAAAACCGTACCATCTGAGGAGACAAGCCGTGAGTTGCGTAAATCTATTTGCTCTACATTAACAATTTGTATGACCGAGTCCGCCTGTTGCGGCTGTAAAATCCTCTCTACGATTGAGCGTTCTTCAAGCGGAGCGGTGGCCGGAGCTTCACTCGGGGTAGAGGCTGGAGCGTTAATGACCGGGGTGGCATTCGACGGAGCAGGTGGAACTCTTGAAGGAATATCCGCAGCGGCATTTGAAGCAGTGGCTCTTGAGGCGCCGGCACCAGGCGGAAAAAGCCGATCATAACAGGCCAGTCTGAATGAAAGATCGTCTATTTGCTGGCAGGCACTGATGCTCTCTAGAATATTCATATTCTGAGAATAAGCGTGATTCATTTGCAGCAAGGCAAAAAGGCACAGAGCAGCTACTAAGCGGATTGAAAGTTTTTTTGGGGAATAAAGAGCCATTGCATAAACCTGTGATAAATTTTACTGAAATTTACCATGACTGGAGCCAAAAATGTAGCAGTAGCATTCCTGACTGCATTAAAAGAGGGACATTATCTTATTTTCAAAAGCATATAAATACTGGAAATGTCAGTCCATCAGCTTAATAAGGTTTAATTGCCAAAATGCCGCCTAGAACACTTAGTTTAAGCTGCTGTTTAGATTGATAAGGATTTAGAAATGTAATATTGTTGGCTCATCCAGTATGGTGCTTTTTGGTCAGTACCTGAAAATTCTTATAAAAGACGAGGTTGATAATAATGGCGACTTTACCCCCGGGACTTGACAGTAACACTTTTGAATCTGCACTGAGAGATTTTCGTGATGCAATCGGTTCAGAATGGGTTTTTTCCAGCGATGAAGACGTAGCTTTATATCGCGATGCTTATTCACCTATGTGGAATGAAGAAGATGAACTGGTAGCATCGGCAGCAGTTGCACCTGAGACAACAGAAGAAGTGCAGGCTATCGTACGTATTGCCAATCGCTACGGTATTCCCCTGTATCCTATTTCGACAGGTAAAAATCTGGGTTATGGAGGTTCTGCACCCAGTTATTCAGGCAGTATGGTCGTAGACCTGAAACGCATGAATAAAGTAATAGAGGTGAGTGACCGGCGCAATTACGCCATCGTCGAGCCGGGTGTTTCTTACTTCGATCTTTACCGCTATATCCAGGAACGTGATCTGAAAGTCTGGATAGATTGTCCTGATCCAGGTTGGGGTAGCCCAGTAGGTAATGCTCTCGATCATGGTGTGGGTTATACCTTTGGCCAATATCGAGACCATTTTGCCTCAAATGCAGGGATGGAAGTTGTATTACCTGATGGTGAGGTGTTACGTACCGGCATGGGCGCGCTGCCAGGTGGTGAATGGGGTGAATATAAATACGGTTTTGGTCCCAGTGTAGACGGCTTATTCGCACAGGCTAATTTCGGTATCGTCACAAAAATGGCCTTCCGCTTGATGCCGGAGCAGGAAGCTCACCTGACGGGAACAGTCATTGTTCCGCGCAGACAGGATTTGATCGCCTTGGTTGATCATGTGAACTATCTTGACGATACGGGCCTGATCGGAATGCCCTTATGGGGTAATCGAATCAGCGGTTTCGGTGGCATGGATCCTGAACTGGCTGCACTTGTTGGTAATGGTGCCAGCGATGATCAACTGGACGCTTACGCTGCCAGTAAAGGCAATGGTTTCTGGTCAGTTCAATTACAGTTTTATGGTCCAGAGCCGACAGTTCAGGCTAATTGGCAGTATGCCCAGTCGCGTATCTCATCCATTGCCGGGGCAACATTTGAAGACGGTCCTCTCTATACTTTTCCCATGAGCGAAGAAGATAAACAACAACATCATCATAGAGTTGCCATTGGTGTACCAAATATGGAGATTTTCTCTATCGGTGCCCGCTCGGAACGAAACCCTTCACCACAAGACGGGCACTTATGGTTTTCGGCAATTATCCCCCGTAGTGGCGAGGCAATTTTCAAAGCCCAGGAGGTGATTGGTCGAATCTGGAGAGAAGAGGGCCTTCCTTATAACCCTTTTGCAACTCCTGCAACCTGGACTTACCGCTGCTACATCATGATTACCGGGCTGCCCATTAGTCGCACGGATAAATCGATTAATGAGCGTTCGATGCGCGCCTATAATCGGGCAATTGCGGAATGTGGTGCAGAAGGTATGGGGGAATATCGTGCGCCTCCTGCTTTCGCAAGCCAGATTCAGAATGCGTATTCTTACAATGACAATATACAGCTTCGTTATGCCGAAAAATTAAAAGATGCAACTGACCCTAACGGGATTATTGCGCCGGGTCGGGGTGGCATCTGGCCTAAGAATATTCGTGACAGAGAGGGCAGAGCATGAAAAATATAAGCAGTTTGGGTTTATTGTTACTGGCGACCGTTTTCAGTTTAAGTGCTAATGCACAGACTGCAGCTGAAAGGGGACACCAGGTTTTTGATAAATGGTGCGCAGCTTGTCATGATGAGTCACAAAGAACACCTGGAACCGCCGCTCTTCGTGCAAAATATAATGGTGCCTTGCCTGCGCTACTGGAAGAGCGTACTGACCTGACGCCTGAGATTATCAGTTTATGGGTCCGAAATGGCATCAGCATTATGCCCTTCTTCCGTAAGACTGAAATCAGCGATGCAGAACTGGCTGATCTTGGCGCATATCTTTCCGGGAACAATGGCAACTAAGCGGTACTAATGACAAAGAACAGGAAAGACAGCTAATACTGGTAATACGGGTAATACTGAAAGGAACATACTATGACTGATAGAAGACAATTTCTGAAAATCGGATTAGCCACATCTACCATTCCACTGGCAGCACGAGCTACCGGAAGCAGTGCCTTTAGTGCGTTTTCATCCGGTAAAACCCTGCCTTTTTATAAGGTTATTGTTGATGAGCGTTATGATGAAAGTATTGAATTCGGCAAGGCAATGGAAGAGCGAGGCTATGATACTTACCTTATGAAAAACGGTGACCTTACTCAATTCTGGTATGAGAACCTCAATGCGCTCTGGGAAAAAGAGCCGGTTGCAATTGCCGGCTTTACCAAGTTTGGTCCCTTGTTCTGTCTGGAACAGCTGGGCAGAACTTATGGCGCTAAAGTTGTATACCGTGGAGATCATCTTTACCAACAACAGGGCAAGGTAACTCATAAATTAAACGGGCCGGAAAAAATGCTGTCAAACAGCAACAATCTGCTTAGTTTTGCTAACGAGAAAGTGGCCGGACAAACTGTAGCTGAAATGATGCTGAGCTGTGAAGCTGGCACAACGGCTATTATAGAGTCGGTCTGTTCTGAACAGGTAGCACACCAGAGTGCATTAACGGATGCCCTGCCGGAAGACAATCTGGTTTCATGGATTGTTGCTCCTGCGCATTTGATGTAGTTTTTATTTTTGACTGAAAACTTGTAAAAAAAAGAGCCTTGGGGCTCTTTTTTTTTACAGCTCAATCTCTTGCTTTAGATATAACTTTTGCGCCATTCCTGAAGAAATTCCAGAAATTTAGTGAGCTTTGGAGATTGCCACTGGGCACGAGGGTAAATGGCATAGAGATCAATTGCCGGAATCTTGCAGTCTGCCAGTATCTGTTGAATAGAGCCGTCCATCAGCTCATGCCTTACAGCAGTAACGGGTAACACTCCAATCCCCAGGCCATTTTGTATGGCGTGGACACAGGCATCCATATTATTAATGGCAACCCGGCATTTCGGATGAAAGCCGATTTTCTTGGTGTTCTGATAGAGCACTAATTCTTCTACGGGATCACCGGCAAAGATAAAAGAATGTTCCGGCAGTTGGTTTGGCGATGTGATTTCTCCGTGCTCTGAAATATATTGGGGAGAAACCCAAAAACCCATTTCGATCTTGAAAATATGTTCTGCCGTTATCGTCGAACTTTTGGGGGAAATTCTGCAGGGCCTTAGCGCAATATCGTAACGTTCCCGTAATAAGTCGACATTACGATTATCGAGATGAATCTGAACATCTATTGAGGGGTGTTCTTTTAAAAATTTACCGAGTATATCTTTGAATAAAATACGCCCGATACCATTTGGTCCGGCGATTTTTAATATTCCCTGTGGAGCGTTAGTTAAGGATTTAATATAGGCATCGGCTTCCAGAGCATTGTCTACAATTTGCTTGCAGTACTGATAATACCTTTCTCCGGCTTCGCTTAGAGCAACAGAGCGGGTACTCCTGTTGAGCAAACGAGTTCCTAGTCGATTTTCCAAAGCAGCTATTTTCATGCTGACATTTGATTTTTCAATGCCCAGTTCTTTGGCGGCCTTGGTAAAGCTAAGGTTTTCAGCAACCTTGGCAAAAATACGTAGTGAGTCTAAGTCCATAAGATGTTTCCATAGTATTGTTCATATAAACGAACAATGAAGCACTTCCCGTGCTGATTGTATAGGCCGTGTACTGTAAAGAAAACCGCCATATCCTGTCTATAACTATTTTTTGAATTTCACGAATGTTGGCTCGTGCTTAAGTTTGACATTTCTAGTGGCGTGGCATAAAAGTCGCCACTTCCGCATTTGTTCAACCTTCGATCTTTCCTTCCTATTTTTCCGGCGCTGCGGAACTCGCCGCTTCGCGTTTCAGACAGTCCTCGCGCTTAATCGGAAAAAGACTCAGGAAAAGGACATCTCAATGGTTTCACATATGCAGGAAGGGCGGCTTTCTAAGCAATGCCGTCTTTTCCAAGGATGTTAAACGCACAGGCGTGATGGCAAGTTAGACTGTCGGCGACCGTCTGACGACAGGGAAGTCGTCAGCCGAGCCTGTACAGGGATGTACGCTTTTTGGCGTGTCGACGATGGGCTAACTTGCCATCACGACTGAATATATGCAGAAAAATTTCAAACTGAAGCACTACCAAATTTTGTAAGGTTGGCATTGTCCTGCTAAGGCTTAACACCGCACAAGCGGAAGGTCCTTCCAGCGGGTTGTGTATCTGGGCGACATATAATCCCTTTTCATTGACCATCTGGGCTGGATGCCGGTATTGGCCAGTTTCATTGAGTGCTTGCCATAACGGCGGTTTACTTTATCTAACATAGCCATCAGGGCTCTTGATTGCTCTGTTTGCTGCGGATTAAATAAGTCCGCTTGCTCATATTTCCTGGTTCTGACATCGAGCAGGCCTATCCCGCATTTTTTGTAGCGGATACCAGGTTTAAAAAGCCCGATGATGGCTTTGGAGGCAAGACTGGATATGTATCTGGTGTCATTGCTTAAGTGAGCCAGGGAAAGCACTTTTTGGGGCGAATAATGGCCGACTTTCTTATCAAAGCTCTCAAGATATACCCAGATGTTTTGGGTCAGGCCATTTTGGCTGCGCAGTTTTTCACAGGCACGGGAAGCGTAGAGGCTTATTGCCTGCTGAAGCTCATGAAGTTCGGTAACCTTGTAGCTGAAGCTGCGGGTGCAGATGATTTCCTTGCGCGGGGCGGGGTCCAGTTCCAGATCAAGGCAGGGTTCCCCGTTTAATTCCCTGACTGTGCGTTCCAGCACAACGCTGAAATGTCGCCTCAGGTATTTAGGATCAGCCTGCGCCAGTTGCCGGGCATTGTGTATACCCAGGTGATGAAGTCTTTGGCATATCCGGCTGCCAATTCCCCAGATTTTATCCGTTGTTATGCGAGCCAATAACCATTCCCATTTGAGGGGCTCGTCCAATACACAGACACCCTTAAGGCGTTTTATCTTCTTGGCGGCGTGATTGGCCAGTTTGGCCAGGGTTTTAGTCGGCGCAATGCCAACGCAGACCGGCATTCGGGCATTTTGCCAGAGCATGTCTTTGATGGTTTTGGCGTGTTGCTGGTAATCTACTTTTGCTAGTCGAAGGAACGCCTCATCAATTGAATACACTTCCATTTCAGTACTGTAGGGTTCCAGCAGATTCATCACCCTGGCCGAAAGATCCCCGTACAGTTCATAGTTGCTGGAGAAGATATGGACCTGATTTTTTTCTATTTCATCCCTGACCTGGAAGAAGGGAACATAGCTGGGAATATTAAAGGCTTTAGCCTCAGCATTAAGCGAAATGACGCAGCCATCATTATTGGACAAGACCACAATAGGCTTGCCCTCAAGATCGGGGCGGAAAATACTTTCGCAGGAAGCATAGAAGGTATTGCAGTCTACAAGTGCGTACATAGTCGGTTTACCACATGGGTTACAACGCCCTGAATAATGCAATCAACTTCTGCACTGATGGGGATCGGCGGGTAGTCAAGATTTGCAGAGCGAAGTAGCGAGGCCTTTAAATCCAGAATCTTACAGGTCAACTCACCGTCTATTACCGCAATGACGACATCGTCATGCTGAGGATCAAGAGAACGATCCACCACCAGCAGGGACTTGTCCATAATGCCGGCGTTCACCATAGACAAACCTGAGGCCTTGGCAAAAAATGTGGAAGCAGGGTGTTTCACCAGGTATTCATTTAAATCCAGCGAGTCCTCGATGTAGTCGTCTGCCGGGGAAGGGAAACCAGCCGGAACACGGGAGCTGTACAGGGGTAGGGGCTGGTAGGTCAGTGCTGCTTTCGGCGCTATTAAAGTGACTTTCATGATTATCCAGGGGTCAGGAAATCAAGTAGCTCTCTCCAATAGGATTCCACTTACTGGGTTTATCTATGGGGGTGACGCGTTGCGCCCGGTGTATCGCTGGCTCCAGTATGTCGTTGAAGGCCTCAACGGCTTTGAAGTCGGGATCAAGCCACTTGTCGATTAATTCTTGGTTGTCGTCGTCCAGCATTAAAGGGATGGACTTGGGATGTATATTCGCCCATTTCTCAAGTGGGGGCAAGGTGATGATAGACGCTGAGTAAATAATTTCTCCGCTATCCTGATTGATATGCTCCTTATACAGACCGCCGAAGGCTATGGCCCGATCTTCCAGCTCAATTTTGTGATAGGTCTTCTTGTCACCAAGCCCCTCAACGAAGGCCGTAGCGGGGATGATACAGCGGGATTCCCGGTAAGGTTTATAGGCTAAAGAGCGAGGCTGGTTCAGCTTGTCAGAACGGGAATTGAAGGAAGCATATTTATAATTGGGTTTATGGGTCTCCTGATCCAGCAAGAGCCACCAGATGGCGACATCCAAAGAATCCTTACGAATAAACGAAATTAAAGCGCC
Organism: uncultured Gammaproteobacteria bacterium; assembly: GCA_963975155.1. GTDB lineage: Bacteria > Pseudomonadota > Gammaproteobacteria > Pseudomonadales > Pseudohongiellaceae > UBA5109. The sequence continues at coordinate 30,657 of CAXBFG010000001.1, forward strand.
CGGGGCTATATCGTCAGAATAGCGCGGATGACCCTCAAGCTTTAGCCTGCTCAGCAGTGCATCGGATTTGGCGTTTTGTTTGATTTGGAAGCGGCCACACATAAGCGAATATTAGCATTGGACGCCGGGTTTATAGCGTTCATTTCTGTAGTAAAGAGGCATCAGATGTTACTATTTTCCCGGCTAGTGGATACTAAAGAGCAGGTGATGATATGCGAATAAAAATTATACGCTTAATGGCAGTCTTGGTACTGGCAGTTTGTACTCCCCAATTACAGGCACAGGCACAGGCACAGACGCAGGAGCGTGAAGCATTAAAAGTGCTCTTTATCGGCAACAGCTACACTTATTTCTGGAACCTTCCGCAAATCATAACGGCGATGGGGGAGCGTAATGGCAAAGCGATTATGGCGAGGAAGTCTACGGTAGGCGGGACAAACCTGCGTCAGCATTGGGATGGGGAACTGGGCCTGAACTCCAGAGCGATGATTGAAAATGGAGACTGGGATATTGTCGTTCTCCAGAACCATAGTCTGAGCACGATTGATGATTTTGATGAATTTATGGACTACGGGGGCAGGTTTATTGACCTGGTCAGACAAAGCGGAGCTACTCCCATGCTCTATATGACCTGGGCTCGTGAATTTAACCCGCTTATGCAGGACAAAATATCTGCTGCCTATAGGCTGCTGGGAGAGCAGAAGGGTGTCGAAGTTGTGCCAGTGGGCGAAGTCTGGAGAATGGCCAGAGAACTAAGGCCGGATCTGGATTTGTTCATAGGCGATGGTAGTCATCCGACAAACTATGGGACTTATCTTATCGCCTGTGTTTTCTATAGTGTCTTGACTGATTTGCCAGCCCAGGGTCTTCCAGCACGCTTGTCGACTACGGATAAAAATGGCGAAGAACTTATTTTTACTTTTATAGATCCGCAAGATGCAACTTTTATGCAGGACGTGGTGGACAGCTATCTTTTATTGAATGAAGCCGTGATGCACTAAAGAACCAGTCTAATTTTCCTAATCAGCCAAAATCAATTAACGAAGAGTGTCGTCGTAACTAATGAAGCATTTACTAAAAAGTATCTGGAACAGTCTCTGGTCGTCGCACCGAACCACAAAGAATACACTGAAAATTTTTCCGGACACCGATGGGGCAGGTCTCCTCCATCCCCGGGATACCTTTCAGGCTTCCTATAGCCGCTCTCAGTTTATTGGCCTGATTCTGGGGCCTCTGGTATTTATGTTGACCCTGTGGCTGTTTTCACCGGAAGGGCTCAATTATGAGGCCAGAGCTGTGCTGGCAATTACGCTCTGGGTTGCGATCTGGTGGGTCACAGAAGCGATACCGATACCGGCGACGGCATTATTACCTCTTGTACTGATGCCAATCACAGGTGCTCTTGATAGCGCAACGGTGAGCTCCGCCTACGGTGACGACATTATCTTCCTGTTTATGGGCGGCTTTTTCATTGCCACCGCCATGGAGAAATGGAATCTGCATAAGCGTATTGCCCTGGCGATTATTGCCTTCGTGGGGACGGGTTCTAAGCGGATACTGCTGGGCTTTATGACGGCAACGGCATTCCTGTCGATGTGGGTATCAAACACCGCTTCGGTCATGATGATGGTTCCGATGGGTCTCGCTATTGCAGCGCAGGTAGCGAGCGCAAGCAAAGGTAAACCCGAAGAGAAGGATATGCCTGATTTTGAAAAATCACTGCTCTTTGGGGTTGGTTACGCAGGCACGATCGGAGGACTGGGCACCCTTATCGGTACGCCGCCAAATATCATTCTCGCTGCACAGGCTAACCTGCTATTCGGTGTTGATATTTCGTTTGCCGGCTGGATGCTGATAGGCGTTCCGGTCGTTATTCTGCTGATGTTTATTGCCTGGTTTTACCTGAGTCATATTGCCTTCCGCATTTCCATGCAGGAAGTTCCGGGTGGTGCAGCCATGATTCGGGAAGAGCGCAGGGCTCTGGGTGTCATGTCCTTTGAAGAAAAAAGCGTGGCCTGTATCTTTGCCTTTGCGGCGTTCATGTGGATCAGCAGACAATTTATCTGGGCAAACCTGGTGCCGGAAATACGCGATGGCATGATCGCAATCTTTTGTTCTGTCCTGCTATTTATGATTCCCACTGCGCAAAACGGACAACGCATACTCAGCTGGGAAGATTCCAAAAATATTCCCTGGGGAGTGCTGCTCTTATTTGGTGGTGGTCTGGCGATAGCGGCTGGATTTCAGGGCAGCGGTTTATCGGTCTGGATGGGTTCCCAGTTAACCGTGCTCGAAGGGTTGCATATGTTAATTATTATTAGTGTTGCCGCGACAATGATTCTGTTCTTAACCGAAATTACCTCGAATACGGCAACCGGAACCATGATTCTGCCAGTGGTTGCTGCATTGGCCCTGGCCATCAATATTCATCCTTTTGCCTTGATGGTGCCCTGTGCCATGGCAGCCAATTGCGCCTTTATGCTGCCGGTCGGTACGCCACCGAACGCCATTATTTTTGCGACCGGTAAGTTACGAATTGCTGAAATGATTCGTGTGGGTTTTATATTGAATATTATCGCTGCAATTATTATCGTGTTTACGACATACTTTACTTTGCCTTTGATGTGGGGAATAGATCTGAATGCGGTACCGGAAAGTTTTCTGAATTAGAAAAGTATAGTCTTCCCGGCAGTTCACTTGCCGAACGACAAATTAAGATAGAATACCTGCAGATCATCTGTAAGAGCTGTGAATGAAGCCCCGGCTTGATCTGCTTATTTTTAAACTCAGGTAAACAGCAAATGCCACTTTCAAGGCCAGCACCAAGAGAACACCTTCATACCCGCTCCATAACGTATCAGGGTTATAAGCGAGAGGATGGCCTATGGGATATTGAAGGGCATTTAATTGATACTAAATCCTATGCCCTGAAGAATGCCTGGCGCAATCAGATTCCGGTTGGTGAGCCGCTGCATGAAATGTTAATCAGAGTCACCATCGATGACAGTTTTGAGATCAAGGATATCGAGGCGGTGACGGATAACAGCCCCTTCGAAATTTGCCCAGACATTACGCCAAATTATAAAACCCTGATCGGAGTCGTGATGGGGGCTGGCTGGCGCAGAATAATTCGCCAGAAAGTCGGTGGTGTAGCAGGTTGTACGCATATTACGGAATTGCTGTTTCCCATGGCTACTGTAGCGATTCAAACCCTTATGCCTTTTAAACCTGAAGTTGCTAAAAATAAGCAAAGCAGCCCAGGTGATGGTAAGCCTAAACGGCCCTTTGTTTTAAATACCTGTCATGCCTGGTCTACCGATTCAAGTGTAGTCAAGGAACATGAACCGGATTTTTATACCGGCCCGGATAGTAAGAACTGAATAATTCTTCACTGAAAGTTTCGGGTAGTCACTTGTTTTAATTAGGGAAAGGAGTTTTTTTCATCTTGCTACCAAGCCCGAGTTTCATGTGAGTTGCAATATGACTGTCAGGCTTAATATCTGCCTGGCTTAGTAAGAGATCAGTAAATAAGTTTTTGAAATCCATGCGTGGATATTGTTCCAGTATTTCATGCAAGGTATTTGGCGGAATTTCATCATAACGAATGCCTATCACATCTACGCCAGCACCGTAATGCACTAATGCGATTTCCGGCTCCTGTTTGTGTGCAATACCAATGGCAGTATGCAGGGCGATAGCATCGTGCACCAACGCCGCCTTGTTAGCATCGTACTTATGATCGACACAAAACTGGTGAGCTATTTTGGCTCCCACGTACTCAAATGATCCAGGGTCATTGGCATGTTTTTCCGAGAGCCCGATGTCGTGCATGATACTGGATAGATAAAACACTTCACGATCAAATTTAAGGCCATCCTGATGCCCCAGGATGCAGCCAAATAAGTAAGTTCTGTAGCAGTGGTTCAAAAGCAGATCACCGGATATTTCCCTGACGAGTGCAGTTGCTTGTTTGGCAAGTGCCGAGTCCGGCACTCGATAGGCATCGGGTACCAAACTGATAAGCTTGCGTAAGCCCAGTCGTCTTTTTAATTTCAGTGAAGCTATGTGCATATCCAGGCCAATAAAGCGAGGCAGCATAAAGCAGGCATGAATTCGGCCGGGGTCCTTAGCACGAATTCTGCTTTCCAATTGAGGGGTGTCTTGCTTATGCTCATGATTACCTGGAGTTGAGTTCATGGAAAGTCCTGTGTATTTTGTAAATTAAAAAAATAAAAGTATTACTAAGCAGCGATAACTTTCGTAAGCGCATTATTCAGTCCAATCCCCAGAGTTCTCTCAATTGCCGCTTTGCTGCGCCACATGAGATGTAGTGTTCGATTCTTAGCCATGACTTCATTCTTAAAGGCAGGCCTTGCATAAATGCTTTGAAACCAGGAATAAAGTGCCGGATGTAGTTCTGCAAAATCGTAACCGACCTCAATCAGCCGCAGAATTTTCATGGCCCAGAAAACATCCGCTATGGTCAATTCATCGCCCATTAAAAATAATCTGCCATCACTGAGCTGAGTATTGAGTTCATTAAAGGCCTTATAGAGCTTGAGCAGGTGTTCTTCAAAAATATTTTCCGGGATCCCATTGCTGCTATAAGCTTCGTAAAAGGACACCAGGTTCTCACCATCTTTACCCCCGGCCGCTAATTGTTGCAGTTTTTCCCGTTCTTTCGGTTTAAGCATTGCCAGTCTCCCCAGACTCCAGCGAAAACTGACATACCTTAAAGACAGATGAAGCTCTTTAGCCAGTTTGACCTGCGCAAGGGTTTTTTCCCGAAGCAGGAGCTCAGTTGGTATAAAAGGGGAACCACCAAAGGTCGCATCTAAATATTCAATAATATCCATGGACTCCAGGTAGAGCCGGCCATCATGTACCAGGGCTGGAACTACCATATCCGGATGAATTTCTGCATAAGCTTGCGTCATGTTTTGTTTTTTTATAAGAGAAACTATTCGACTGACCCAGCGGCCATTTTCACCCCGGATTGCATCCGCGGAGCCTGCATTAAATTTGACTTCTCGACCTCTGCTTATGCCCTTTTCCCCAAGCACAAAACGCACCCGCTGTGCACAGGGGGCGCCATCAAAATGAAACAGATGCAGTCCTTCAAGGGTGGGCACTAGCCTGCTTTTTGGGTGGTCAATTTTTGCCATGATTGTAGCTCCCGGAATATTTGTGTACTATCTCGCATATAAATATCCAAATCAAGCATTAATATGCGAATCGGTACATATATGATTAAAGAGCGTGGTCGCCCCAAACAATATGACGCTGAAACGGCGTTACAGGCGGCGGGTCTGGTGTTCTGGGCTAAGGGGTATAACGGGACTTCACTAGACGACCTGTCGCTTGCTATGGAAATGAACAGGCCGAGTATTTATCGTGCCTTCGGTGATAAAAAAGAGATATATCGCCTGGCCCTGGCGCAGTTCGCAAAGCAAATGGACAGTGCTTTTAATCTGGCGATGCTGGATGAAAAGGATTTCCAAAAAGGGCTGGGCGCTTTCTTTAAAAACGCCCTGGATATCTATTCAAGTTCTGGTTCAACATTAGGCTGTATGTTCTGGTGTACTGCTCCGGCTGCGGCCTTTGATCATCCGGATGTCCAAGCTGACCTGTTGAACGCTATTAAGGATGTTGATAAGCAAATTCTCAAGCAGGTTGATCAGGCAATAAAACAAGGACAGCTACATAAAGATACAGATGCTGTATGCCTGAGCAAAATGATACAGGCTTTACTTCACAGTATAGCGATACGTGCTCGTGCCGGAGAATCAAAAGTGTCATTACGTAAGTTTGCAGATAGCGCTGTTCTGCTTCTTTTGACAAAAAATTAAATTATTAAAGAGGTAATGAAAATGCAGGAAGAAGCTAATATTCGAAAAATACTCGCCTTATACACCGAAGGAAGCTATGAAGGCGACGCAGCAAAACTGGCTGCAAGTTTTCACGAAAAAGCGGTAATGAACGGTTATTTGGGAGGCCAGCTGTTAATGGCAGTGCCAGATGTTTTTATTAGTGAAGTTTGTAAATCGCCAATGAATCAAGCAGATTTTAATTATAATCCAGTAATCAGTGAGCTGAGTTTTGATGGTAAAGTGGCAACGGCAACTCTGCTGGAAACTTACCCTGATGGCATGCGCTTCACCAATTATTTACATTTGATTGATGATGGCTCTGGCTGGAAAATTATCAGTAAGACTTTTATTGGGCATTAATGTATCCGTCATTTTTGCTTTTTTTAAGTCAATCAAAAATAGATCGATTTAACCAGGCTAATGACGCTCATTAATCACTATCAGCCGCTAGTAGTCGTTCTTGTCTTTCCCGCTCTTCAGCAAAGGCTGCTTCAATTTCCTGTAGTACGCTATCGACATCGGCGTCTTTTGCGTTGTCGTTAAATTGCCCTGTTAATTCACTATCTGTTTGTAATTCCCCGTCTTCGAACAGTTTCCAGATTTCCTTGGCATATTGGGTTTTCAGTAATTCGGGTGCGAACTGGCCGTAGTAATCGCATATCTTGTTAACGTCCCGCTTCAGCATGGATTCGGCATTGTTATTAGCCGCAGCATCTACCGCTTGAGGCAGGTCGATAATCACTGGGCCGTTTTCATCAACCAGAATATTGAATTCAGACAAGTCACCATGAACGATACCGGCACAAAGCATGCGCACAACGAATCGCATAAGCTGGGCATGATCACTTATAGCTTGTTCGGCAGACATGGTGACTTCACTCAAACGAGGGGCAACCTGACCTTCGCTGTCTGTAATCAGTTCCATCAACAGCACACCATCTATGCAGCCATATGGCTGAGGAACTCGCACATCGGCATTGGCCAGCTTGGTAAGCGCATCCACCTCAGCGTTATGCCAGACTTCTTCCTGTTGTTTGCGACCAAACTTTGAACCCTTATCCATGGCGCAGGCACGACGGCTGTTACGTGTTTTACGACCTTCCTGATATAACACAGCCTGTTTGAAGCTGCGTTTGGCGGCTTCTTTATAGACTTTTGCGCAACGGATTTCAGAATTGCAGCGCACAACATAGACATCAGCTTCCTTACCGCTCATGAGTCTGCTGATGACTTCATCGATTAGGCCTTCATCGATCAGAGGCTGGATTCGTTTTGGGATTTTCATGGCGACTTTTTACAACACTTGGATAAAGGAAGATAGAGTAGTGGCTTCAACAAATCGATTTTAGCTGCCGTGGGTAAATTGTAGTCCTGACCGGACAGATGGTGAAGAGCTTTCGTTATTATTTAAAGCAAAAAAATCAATGGCTTCAATAGAAGCCAATAGTCGAGCTTACTCTATAATAGATGCTACTCCATTAATTCCTGGTGGCATCCTTATGACAAGTTAATTGCCGAGTACATTCTTCGCTTGTTTATTGGCGGCTTTGGCGGCTTTTTTTTCTTTTGCTGTCATAGTGGGTTTCTTTTTAATTTCTTTATTACTGCGTTGCTCTTTACTCATACAGGCTTTTCCTTTGGGTAGTAAGATACCGCAGATGGTAGCACTATAATGATATGCTGGCTTTAAGAGTTATTAGCGGCTTACAGAAAATTTGTTTTCAGGCAGAAAAGGGTAGTGCGTCAGTTTGAAATTTTACTGCTTATTCTCAGCCTTAATGTCGGCAATCCTTTAAGCCACAGCAGAAATTTCAAGCTGCAGCGCTACCTGGAATTTAGTTGCCGGCAGAAAAGCTTTTTATATTATAAGTGATTGAAATATATGCATATATTCTGTTTTTTTGGTGCTTAATATTAAATAGCGGTAACTTTATGTGTAGAAAGGCAATTGGCTAGTTCTGACTATAGTTTTGGATTAAATACGCAATAATATCGGCTGATTCATACATCCAGAAACTTTTACCTTCATGTTCGATATGCAAGCATGGCACAGTCCTCTTGCCTCCACCCTTAAGCAATGCCGACAGGGCATCGTTATCCGTAATAATATTTTTTTGGTCAACGCTAAGCTTAAGTTGATTGATAGTCATGAGTACCCGGTAACAATATCCACACAAAGGCGAGAGGTAGAGTGTTAAGTTCTCACCCGGTCTGAATACCCAATGCGCCGGCTCTTCGGCGCTGGCTCTGGTAGTGCCTGCCCTTGTGTTCAAGTTAACAAATTTGTTCATAATCAATTCTGCCGTCTTGCCTGTTATGGTTATAGATGAAGTTAAGTGCAATTTATTACAAACCATTAAAGCTTAAATTTATGTAAGCGGGTTTTAATTTGTGCATGATATCAAACATAGCGCCTGAACCGTTGCGGTTTTCGTGATGGTCCAGGTTTTTTAATGAGAGATGCCTGGCTCAGTCCACTTGATTTGCATCCCGTATCAACTAGAATGGCCTCCTTTTTAGTAAAGCTATAATTGATTTTTCTCCTTTTACCTTATTTGCAGTCTAGCCAATGATTTCACTTCAGGATATTTCCCTGCGTATGGGCAGTCAGCTTTTACTCGATGAAGCCGGGCTGACCGTCTATGCAGGACAAAAAGTCGGCATCATTGGTCGTAATGGTACCGGCAAGACCAGTCTGTTCAAATTATTGATGGGTGAAATTAGCCCTGATAAGGGCGAAGTGGATTTCCCGAAAGATTTACGCAAATCCCAGATGCTGCAGGAAACGGTGGGTTCATCACGCACTGCACTTGATTATGTCATCGACGGTGATGCCAAATTCCGCGCGGTTGAGAAACAAATCGCTATTGCTGAACAGGCTCATGATGATCACAAGCTGGCCATGTTGCATGCGGAACTGGATTTACTGGATGGTTGGACGGTCCGGAATAGAGCAGAGCAATTGCTGTCGGGGCTGGGTTTTCCGGTCGAAGATTTCCCACGCACAGTAAAGGAGTTTTCCGGCGGCTGGCGTATTCGCCTGAATCTTGCCCAGGCCTTGATGACGCCCTCTGATCTGCTCTTGCTTGATGAGCCCACTAACCATTTGGACCTGGAAGCTACACTATGGCTGCAACAATGGCTGTTGCGATACCAGGGGACCTTAATGCTGGTTTCTCATGATCGCAGTTTTCTGGATGTTGTCGTCGGCCATATTGTCAGTTTTGAAAACAGGCAGCTATTTCTGTATCGCGGCAATTACAGCGATTATGAAAAACAAAAAGCTGAACGACTGGCGCAGTTGCAGGCCGAGTATGAAAAGCAACAGCTTCGTAAAAAAGAAATAGAAGCCTTTGTGCGACGTTTCCGGGCCAAGGCATCCAAGGCGCGTCAGGCTCAGAGTCGAATGAAAGAGTTGAGCCGGATGGTGGATATTGCTCCGGCACATACGGATTCACCCTTTCATTTTAAATTTCTGGAACCAGCGAAACTGCCGCCAAGCCTGCTGGCCTGCGACAAGATTTCTATCGGCTATAACGAGCCATTAATAGAAGACTTCTCGATGAATATCCGTTCTGATTCCCGTATTGGCCTGCTTGGTTCTAACGGACAAGGCAAATCTACCTTGCTGAAAGTTCTGTGCGGCAAGCTGCCTTTGTTGGCCGGTGATATTAATTGTTCGGACCATCTTAAAATTGGTTACTGCGCTCAGCATCAGGTTGATGAACTGGACAGTTCATCAACGCCCATGAAGCTGATTCAGTCTTTGAACAGTAAGGCACGCGAGCAGGAGATTCGAAATTTTCTGGGCGGTTTCGATTTCCAGGGTGACAGAGTTACTGAAAGCATCGAACATTTTTCCGGGGGAGAGAAATCCCGCCTGGCTCTGGCAATGGTTGTCTGGCAAAAACCCAATCTCTTACTGATGGATGAGCCTACCAACCATCTTGATTTGGAAATGTGCCACAGCCTGACGGTAGGTCTGCAGGAATTTTCCGGAGCCTTGATTCTGGTTTCACATGATCGTCACCTGCTGGGCAACACAGTGGATCAGTTTCTGCTGGTTAAAGATGGCAAACTGGAGTTTTTTGATGGCGATCTTAATGATTATGAAAAGCTCCTGCTGGAGAAAGACAAGATCGAAATTAACTCTGGCAAGGAGCAGCAGAACAAGTTTTCCAAAAAGGAATTACGTCAGCAATCAGCTGAAAAGCGTACCCAGCTCAAGTCATTACGACAGCTTACTGGAAAACTTGAAAAGGCTATTGAGCTCAAACAAAATCAACTTGCAGCTGTTGAGCTAAGGCTGACGGATACAGCACTTTATGGTGAAAGTCAGAAAGCTGCACTGAATGATTTTCTGCAGGAACGTGCTCAACTGCTTTCAGCGATAAGCCAGCTGGAAGAAGAATGGTTGCTTGCCAGTGAAGAAATGGAACTGGCTTTTTCGGAGCAGTGAAAACATAGTACAAACTGATTCATCTCAGGAAATACAGAATTTACCCTTCAATTCCGGCTTACCAAAAACAGTTAAATAATATTTGCGTGCTTAATTGATAGTGTTAGCATCAGTCTGTAAACGAATTTATACCGTGTGTTTTTCATGAACAAGAGGGCGAAATGAGAAAAATTATTGTCATAATAGCTGCGCTGGGAATGATTTCATTACCAGCGTTAAGTCAGACCCTGTCAGCCGATGAAACCGCGGTCATCGCCGTACTCAATGATTTTCACGACGCAGCGGCTAAGGCTGACCCACAGCGATATCTTGGCCATTTAACTGACAATGCGGTGTTTCTGGGCACTGATGAAAAAGAACGTTTTCCACTCGTACCGGATTTTACCGATTATGTTAATAGAGGCTTTGCGGCCGGGGGCTGGGATTATTATTCGATTAATAAAAATATCAGTTTCTCACGCGAAGGATCAGTAGCCTGGTTTGACGAAACCAGTATCAGTAATGGTAACGGTGGGCATTTTCGTGGTTCCGGCGTGCTGGAAAAAATCGATGGTGAATGGAAAATTGCTCAATACGTCCTCAGCTTTCTTGTCTATAACGAACTTTGGGAAGAGGTACTTGAACTGAATGCCAATGAGCGCACTAATCAGCTACAAGATTAATCTAATCTGATTGCAGTTCTTGTGTTCGTTAAATCGAAACAAACAGGAGTAAACGATGATATTTAGAAAGCGATCGTATAACTGTTTTTTAGTACTCCTGCCTGTTTTATTCTTAGCCCTTGAGGTTGCCGGACAAACAACTACTGAAAATCAGGAAGAGGCTGCTGAAATGGAAAAGGTAAGCGGGATTGGCGGAATTTTCTTTCGCTCAGGGAATCCGGAAAACCTTGCGCTTTGGTACGAAACACATTTGGGTGTGAGTCGTACTCCCCAAAGCTATGATGAGGAGGCATGGCAGCAGGAAGCAGGCAGCACGATCTTCGCACCCTTTCAGAGTGATACAGACTATTTTGGTAATCCTGCACAGGCATGGATGATTAATTTTCGTGTCAATGACCTGGATGCGATGGTAAGGCAACTGGTCAATGCAGGTATTGACGTCGTCGTTGATGAAACCGAATACCCGAACGGACGCTTTGCCAGATTGCATGACCCGGAAGGTAATCCCATAGAATTGTGGGAGCCGAAATTAGCGGATTAAACTGCATTTAACGATAATAATAAGAAAATTTTTATGACCGACTTAAAGCGAAGATCATTTCTGTCCTCAGCCCTTGCTGGCGTCTGTGCAACGGGCTTCCCTTGCATGGGGCATGCACAGATAAGAAATTCAGCAATCGAAAATCCGCAGCGAATTGACATGCATCACCATTTTGCCCCACCGGAGTGGGTGACTGATGTGATTGGTAAGCCTCTGTTAAATATGGCCAATACCCGCTGGACGCTTGAACAATCAATAGAAGATATGGATAGGGGCGGAGTAGCCGCTTCGGTCATCTCAATCACAAATCCTGGGCTCTGGTTTGGAGATGTCGTACAAGCCAGAAGATTAGCAAGAGCCTGTAATGATTATGGTGCTGATCTGGTTCAGAACTACCCCACGCGTTTTGGTCTCTTTGCGGCCTTACCCTTGCCGGATGTCGATGCCAGCTTAAGAGAGCTCGAATATGCCTATGATACCCTACAGGTTGACGGGATTGGTTTGTTTACCAGTTATGGAGACAAATGGCTGGGAGATCCGGATTTCAGGCCCCTGATGGAAGAATTGAATCGGCGTAAAGCTGTTGTGACGGTGCATCCGACTGCTGCTGATTGTTGCAGAAACCTAGCCTATGCGCCTGGCGCCAGGCCCGGAACAATCGAGTACGGGACAGACACGACCAGAGCAATTATGGGCATTGCCTTCAGCGGGGACGCCCGGAGATATCCCGACATTCAATTTATCTGGTCTCATACTGGCGGCAGCATGCCATTTCTGGCTGGCCGTATAGAACGCACTGCACTTAACAACACTGAGGCCATGCCTGATGGGTTCATTTCTGAAGTGCAAAAATTTAATTATGATGTAGCCGGTGCCGCTAATCGTGGAGCCCTGGTTTCTCTGCTGGATCTGGTTACAAGTCAGCAGATTGTCTTTGGTACAGACTTTCCTCCCGGTGGCACCAGTGCAGCAGTTGCCCAGGCTTTGGCCGAAACCATGTTGTTCACTGAGAGACAATTACGGGAGATTGACCGTGACAATGCGATCGCTTTATTACCTCGTTTTGCTTAAGTATCTGGCAATAGTGCCTGTTCTGCAGACGCGGTTTTGAAAAGTTGCGAATAGCTGGTGTTGCCAGGTCAGCATGCTAGAATTTAGGCATATAAAAAATAACTATCTCAGTCCCAATTGAATATAAAAAACAGCAGAGGAAGGCGTCATGGAGAATAAGAATAAGAATAAGAATAAGAATAATAATGAAAGTCGTCGTCAGTTTTTAACTGCTAGTGCTGCCGTAGCGGGTGCTGCTGTTATCGGCGCAAGTGTAAAACCAGCAATGGCACAAGGCGAGAGCTATGTTTTCGCGCCGCCTGCTGTTACTTCAATGGAAATTTTCGGATCAACTGAGCGCTTCCCGGTCCGGCGGGTATTTTGCCTGGGACGTAATTATCGTGCTCATGCTTTTGAATCTGGCGATAACCCAGATGTGACACCGCCATTTTTCTTTATAAAACCTCGAGATGCTGTCGTCGACAGCCGGGAAGGGTTTCCTTATCCGCCAATGACTCGGGAATTACGTTATGAAGGTGAAATGGTCGTTGCATTGAGCAGTGGTGGTGCCAATATCAGCGAGGCGGATGCCTTAAATCATGTCTTCGGCTATGGTGTCGGTCTGGACATGACGCGTGAAGATTTGCAGCATGAAGCCCAGGAACTGTCACGCCCCTGGGCAATCAGCAAATCCTTTGATAAGTCTGCACCTTGCGGACCGCTCTATCCTGTAGCCAGTCACGGACATGCGGTAGAGGGTCGTATCTGGCTTAGTGTAAACGGCGAAATCAAACAGGATTCTGTTCTGTCTCTGCAGCGCTGGTCGGTTCCGCAGGGAATTGCCATACTATCGCAATACTATGAGCTGGCTGCCGGTGACATCATCATGAGCGGAACTCCTGAAGGAATTGGTCTGGTTGAAAGAGGTGACCTTATCCGTTGTGGCATTGATGGTCTGGGTGAAATAGAAGTAAGGGTTATCTGATAGTTTGAAGTTTTCATTGTATGCAAAGACAAAGGGCTGCCTGCTTTAAGCAGAATTAAAATTATTCTCTTTTTTATGTGCAGTCTTACTGGCAATTTCTAGATATGACTGTGAACAATATCCATGTCAGGATTATAAACTGCCGTTTGTATTTCCATCAGGCCGAGCACAGTATGGAAGAAGTTATCATGGTCAAAGGGTAAGTTCTTTTTAGGCAATAACTCTTCATTAGAGACTTCATAGTTTTTTCCCAGCCAGATGATTGCCGGAATCTCACGCTGCTCATCCGGTGCCAGAAAATTCGGCAGGCCATGCAGGTACAGTGAAAATTCACCAAGTGATTCGCCGTGATCGCTCATGTAAAGCATTGCTGTCTCAAAACTGTCATCATAATTCTTCAGCAACTCAATCACTTCGGAAAGAAAATAGTCTGTGTACAGAATGGCATTATCATAAGCATTGTTAATTTCTTCGATACTGCATTGTTCCAGTTCATTGGTTTCACAGACCGGGGTAAAAATTTCAAACTCCTTGGGATAGCGTTTTGAGTATGCGGGACCATGATTACCCATCTGATGAAGGATTATGACTATATCCTGAGCTTCCTGATCTGCGATAAATTTATCAAGACCGCTAAGCATACCGATATCTCTGCATTCAATATCACAGACAGGATTGATTTCCGGATTACGGAAATCCTCAAAAATCTCCAGTTGCGCAACACCTTTGGAATCTGAGTTATTATCGCGCCATAAGGTGGCAACTTCAGCGTGATCAAGAACATCCAGGAGGTTTTCAAAATTATCGGCATACTCAAGTTTAAATTCCGAAGTATCTGTCATGGAAAACATGCAGGGTACGGAAATAGCCGTTGTAGTTGCACAGGATCTGACTTGACTAAAGCTGGTGAGTTCTTGTTTTTCCAGTAATGGATTTGTTTTACGCTCATAACCATTCAGTGAAAATCTGTCTGCCCGGGCTGTTTCTCCAACAACCAGGATGATCAGTTCACGGTCTTTATCCCACTCGGGTATTTTAGCATCCTGACCAATAGGCTGTATCTCAGCAAATGCAGGACTGTTAATTTGTTCATTAACATAGATGCTGCCTGAATAAATATAGGTAAGTGGGTTAGCATAATAGCGAAGAATTTTATGTTCTCGAAAGAACGTTGCAAAGTGTTCACTGGATACTGCAATTAATAATACAGATACGATAAGGGATGAGCTCAACAGGGCCGCTCTGGTTATCACTGCAGATTTAAATGATTGGCGTTTTAATTTCAGCCTATAAATGATAATTGCTGGCAGTATGCCCCAAAAAAATAAATGCATCAGCAAGCGCATAGAGAACAGATCAGCTGATTCGTGCAAATCTGTTGCGAGGGTATTTTGAATCATGGTGGTATCAATAACGATGTTATAGCTGGTCATGAAATAGTTAGCTAAAGCGGTGCAGGGGAAGAGGATAATCAAGAGGGTTTTCGTAGTGTAGCGGCTGCTGATTAAACCCAGCACAAAATAATTGAGCGCGCTGATGATAATACCCAAGGACAATAAAAATAGGATGTTGTTCTGTTCGAAGGGGTATACAGCCAATACATTACTGAAAAAAGCTTCGTTATAAAAAATCGTAAACGCTATGGAACAAAGCAGTAAAAGCAAATTAATATTGATAGTTGGCTGCTTATAGAGTTTGCCTGAAATCATTTTGCTCCAGTTTATTGCCAGAACAAGATTTAGGGTCTTATTCAAGCATTGACATTGCCATGACAATATAAATGTTTAATATCTTGTCGAAACTTTAATTTAATTTCCTTAAGGAAAGCTTAAACGTTACAGTTCATTTTTATTTTATTTGAAAAACCGGAGTGGGCGGGCTGCATTTTTTGATAGATAATAGCGACCCTAGCAAGCATGTAAGAGATTAACTGAATGTATATTGATGTTTACCGGGGTCGATGATGAAATTAAAAAACATATTGCGACGTCTACAGTTTAAAAAGAAGCATGTATCCTGGCGAGATCGTTTTGAAGTAGGTTATGGGACCTATGGTGAGCCGATCGTAAAACAGTGGGGAGAAGCAACTACTCTCAAGGTAGGAAAGTATTGTTCAATAGCAGGCAATGTCACTATCTTTCTGGGGGGTAATCACCGATCAGACTGGATTACGACCTATCCTTTTTCAATTTTCCGGGATAGTGCCAGACATCTCAAAGGAGTATCAGCATCAAAGGGGGATGTCATCATAGGGCATGATGTCTGGTTAGGTGAAGCTTCGGTTATTTTATCAGGGGTGAAAATTGGCAATGGAGCGGTAGTCGGAGCCTCAGCAGTTGTAAGCAAGGATGTTCCTGCCTACGGTGTTGTGGCAGGCAATCCGGCCAGACTGGTCAAGCGCAGATTTAGTGATGAGGAAATCGGTATCCTGCAAAAAATGGCCTGGTGGGATTGGGATACAGATAAAATTGATGCGGCCGTTGCATATCTTATGGATGGTAATCTATTGGCATTGAGTGATTTTTCTGACCAGTACGATCTGGTGAATAAGGCAAATAAATAGACTTTTAAATTATACCTGCCTGTGTCAGGTAATTCAGGGGCAGCTGCGTTCGTGCCAGTGCGGTTTCGGGTGAAGGAGGTGCCTGTAAATTAAAAGCAAAGTAATGAACACCATCTTGATTCTCAATAAATCCGACATACCAGGCTATAACCGTACCTTCATCAATCAAGGCGGCTCCAGTTTTAGCGTATAATTTATAGGCTCCCGTATCATCTGCCAGCATGATCTCCTTTAGGGTTTGCAGGCTTTCTTCTTGCAAACTGTATTCATTATGGTAAATATTTTGTAAGAAACGTATTTGTTCCAGGGCAGATATTTTCAGGCTGCCATTTACCCAAAAGTAATCGATGCCTGAAGTGATATCCTGATTGCCGTAATTAAACCTTGCAAGATATTCAGACATTCTTGGTGCACCGATTTGACTGGCAATGCCTCTGTAAATGGGGAGCACAGAATTTTGAAATGCGGATCTCAAATCATGTCTTTCCGAGCTCCATGAACTTTGCCACCAATCTTCAATTGGGTAAAGTTCATAGTCAATGGCGAGGATTTGTTTGGCGTCTGTTATGGTGCTGGTTTCCAGTGCAATAAGTGAATTTGCAATTTTAAAGGTGGAAGCGGGCGTAAAAGCCTGCCTGGCTCGCGCTTCATTTATGATCAGTAATTTGTCGCTGCTTTCGCTAAAAACAACGAAGGTGCAGTTATTGGAAGTAGCAGCGCAAATATCTGTTTCTGAAGCCGTATTAGCATCAGGCTTTGTAAAAGTACAGGCTTGAAGAAATAACAGGATTAGTAAGGGTAGTATATTTTTCAAAGTATTCACTAATTTTCTGTCTGGATCTGCCTGAAATTAATTATAACTTGCAAAGGCTGACAATTTACAAAAAGCTAAAGCGCTGTATCATCATTGACTATAACAAAAATAACAGGCATTCATACCTATGATTTTATTCATCAGTAAGATTTTATCTCTCAAGTTATCTCCAAATCGTAATCTTCGCATTCAATGTTTCTTATTGTTCTGCCTGATTCCGGCAAGTCAGGCTTTGGCGGAAGTTACGGCTTATGAAGTAAGCTCTCGTCAGCCTTATGCGAATGGTGAATCTTTTGGGGATGTTGGTGCCTATGAAGAGATTAGTGGGCGACTGTACTATGAAATTGACCCCGCCAAGGCCCAAAACCAGATTATTGTGGACCTGCAACTTGCGCCCTTAAATGCCAGAGGTATGGTTGAGATGGTTGGTGATTTCCAGATAATCGCGCCGCTAAATCCTCAACGGGGAAATGGCATTGCACTTGTGGATATTCCTAACAGAGGCAATCGGATGTCGCTGAGGTTTAATCAGGGCAGCACAAATCAATCTGCGGGTGACGGGTACCTGATGCAGGAAGGTTATACCCTGGTCTGGGTCGGCTGGGAGTTTGATGTGAGCAGCGGATTAGGTATTGACGTTCCTGCGACAACGGATGCTGCTGCAGTGCCAATTTCAGGTCTGGGCTTTGCAGCCGCCAGGGATATTGCTGCATGGATAAAATATTCTCCGGATGCCCTTGTTTCGGCGGAATACCTGTTAAGTTTTGGCTTATCACAGAGTGGTCGGTTTTTACGCAGTTTTCTTTATCTGGGCTTTAATACAGATGAATCGGGTCGCCAGGTTTATGACGCTATGATTCCCCACATTGCAGGCTCCTCCAGAATTGATCTAAATCGCAGAGCTGCCACACCGATTTCACAGGGACAGTTTGATGCAACAGCTTTTCCCTTCGCTGATGCTGCTTATACGGATCCGATAAGCGGGTTGCGCGAGGGCCTGCTGGAAAACCCCAGAGCCAGACTGAATCAGCCACGAATTTTTTATACCAATAGTGCCGTTGAATATTGGGGTGGAGGGCGTGTAGCAGCACTGGTGCATAGCAGTCCCGATGGTAGCCAGGATATTGAGCTGCCTGCTAATGTAAGATTTTATCTCATGGCTGGAACGCAACATTCACCTACTGCTTTCCCGCCTGAGACTGACGGTAACGGGCAATTTCCCAGCAATCACCTGAATTACTGGTGGCACATGCGAGCCTTATTGTCTGCATTAAGCGCCTGGATTACCGAGGACATTGAGCCGCCGGCGAGTTCTCATCCGAGCCGGGCTGATAATACCTTGGTAGAACTGGATCAACTGAACTTTCCTGGTATTCCGGGCGTACATTCCGTGACAGCTTTAGGTGCCGGAATTCGTGTGGCTAACGATTTACTGGAGGGGCAGGGAGCTCCTGGTGCACAACTTCCCTATTTGTTGCCACGGGTCAATGAGGATGGTAATGAAATCAGTGGTCTGCTGCATCCTGAGTTGCAGGTTCCTCTGGCCACCTATACTGGCTGGAATTTCTATCAACCGGCACTGGGTGATGCTGATAGCCTGGTAACAAACCTTGGTTCTTACATCCCCTTTAGTCTGGATAGGACCACGAGGGAGTCTGTCAATGATCCCAGGCTATCTGTTGCGGAGCGCTACACGGATAAACAGGACTTTCTGGATAAGATCGCAGCAGCAACCCAAGCCGGAATTGATAAGCGTTATATTCTGGCCTCCGACATGGATGCAATCATTGACCTGGCATCCCGGCATTGGGATCTATTACACTCACAGCCTTATTGGCGGACTGAGTAAGGTTTTACCAAAGAGTCTTTGATAAAAGGGCCTTTAATCAGGGTCCATAGCCGCTACTGTTGAATCGAAGTGTTCGTGGTGTTTCCTAAGTCATTCATGTGGACTCTATAGGTTTCTCTCGCGCTATAGGCCGTGATGGCCACTACCACTGTAATGGCAAAAGCTGTTGATCCGATTATGAGAGGAATGTTCATTGCTCCGGGTGGCGCTAAGGCAACGAACAAAGCAGGCAGGAATGCCGTGATCATGGTTCCCAGATTTTGAGAAATAGCCATGGCTGATACACGTGATTTCGTTGGAAACAATTCCGGATAAAAACTGGGGAAAATTGCATTGTAACCCTGATAAACGATGCCCCACATCAAGATGGACATGGCGATGGCTAAAGGGACATGGTGAATGCTGATTGCATACAGATACGCAAATGAGAGCAGTCCTGAAGCCAATGCGCCAAAAATGATGGGTGGTCGACGGCCAATTTTATCGGAAAGTGCACCGACATAAGGAATCACCATTACGGCCACTAAATTTCCAAGTACTGGTATCCAGAGGTACACGGAAGCATCAAAATTATTACCATAGCTTTCCTGCACGGCATAGGCAGCACCAAAAATTGTTGTGACGACTGGAATAACATTCATAAGCGACATAAGCATGACTCTCAGCATGTCTTGCCAATGAAATTTCAGTGCTTCGGCCAGGGGTAGTTTAAGTATTTCTCCCTGTTGTTTTTCTTCTGTAAATGCGGGGCTTTCATTAACATTTTTTCGAATCAGATAGCCAGCATAGATAACTATAAAACTGAGTAAAAAGGGCACTCTCCAGCCCCAGCTGTAAAAAGCCTCTTCATTTAAAAAGTAGGTCAGAGGCAGGAATACCGCTGCCGCAAAAATCTGCCCGGCCTGAACCCCCTGCAGGGTGAAGCTGGCAAAAAATCCCCGCCGGCCGAAAGGGGCATGTTCCAGAATCATGGTACTTGCTCCGGAAATTTCACCAGCAACAGCGAAGCCTTGTATCAATCTTAAAAGTACCAGCAGTAAAGGTGCCAGCCAGCCGATTTGCTGATAAGTGGGCAGCAGCCCGACTAAAAATGTAGAGCCACCCATGAGAAACATGCACAACAACAGAACTTTTTTTCTGCCGTGGGTGTCGCCCCAGTAACCCAGAAAAACAGCTCCTACAGGGCGTGCAACATAGCCAACACCGTAGGTAGCCAGAGAGGCTACGATGGCTACTTTTGGATCCTGTGAAGGAAAAAACAGTTGCGGAAAAATTAAGGCAGAGGCAGTTGCATAAATAAAAAAATCATAATATTCCAGGGCAGAACCAATCCAGCCGCTAGCCGTAGCTTTTTTAGTTTGATGTTCTCCCTGAGGTTCTTGTTCTGTGCCTGAATTCATCCTGATGCCTTTTATGCTTTTTTTATCGTTTGAACGGCCTTATTTTCAAAACAAAAAGGTGCAATTAAGTCGCCTTTAAGTTGCATAACATTCTGTCTCTGTCGGCTGCCAGGCCTGTAAATAACTCAAATGCCCTTGCCGCCTGATAGACTGCCATGCGTTCCCCGTTCATGGTGAGGCAGCCTGCGGCTCGGGCATTGCTTAATAATTCTGTTTCTGGGGGAAAATAAATAATATCGGCTAACCAAAGTTCTGACCTGAGTAAGTCAGGAGATACCGGCATGCCAGGAAAATCACTCATACCCACTGGTGTGGTATTTATCAAACCGTCTGCTGTTTGTATTAGGGTTTCGCTATCTGCAACTGCGCTCACTTTATCCGCGCCAAACAGCTGATTGAGATTATCAGCTAGAGCATGGGCACGATGCATGTCTTTATCATGAATATACAGATGCCCTGTACCAAGTTTTAACATCGCTGCCGCAATTGCACTACCGGCACCTCCAGCACCAAGTTGCACAACCTTGTTGAGGGGTACAGCGCCAAGCTCATCTGCAAAGGCATCGATAAAACCCGAATAGTCGGTATTATGACCAATACGTTTGTTGTCTCTGAAAATTACAGTATTGACGGCGTGGATCATGCGAGCTTCATCCGAAAGTTCATCCAGAAATGGAATAATAGCTTGTTTGAAGGGGTGGGTAATGTTGAAGCCGGAAAAGCCTAATACTTCAGCGGCTCTTAAATATTCTTCCAGATCTTCTGTTGATTCGCCGGTAACAGCGAAATCATATAGTTTGTAGATTAGTTGAAAACCCTGCGCCGCAGCTTCTGACTGATGCAGCAGAGGAGATTTTGAGGCAAGAATATTTTTGCCTATTAGGCCAAGCAGAGATGGCTGCATAGATGATTAAACCCGTTGATAATTGGTTTAAGTGGCGACCAACAAGCCGGATAAAATAGTCGCTATGCCCAGAAAAGACATAAAGCCGGCAATATCCGTCACAGTGGTCAATACAATTGAAGAAGATTGGGCAGGGTCCAGGCCGAAGCGCTTTAACATGATGGGAACCAGGGCTCCGGAAACTCCCGCTATAGTCATGGAAATAATCATCGCCAGTGCCATTACCAAAGCCAGGCCGCTGCTTCTGCTCCATAAGTAAACACCTAGTGCACAGGTTACGGCTATGCCTATGCCGTTCAGGAAGCCTGCTCTTAATTCTTTCATCATGACTTTGAACCAGTGTTTCATGCTGATCTCACGCAAAGTAAGTCCGCGCATGGTAACAGCAAGTGCCTGTGCACCGGCATTTCCGGATTGTCCGGCAGCAATGGGTAATAAAATGGCTAAGGCTGTAAATTGCGCGATGGTTTCCTCAAAAATGCCAACTACTGCAGCTGCCATAAAAGCGGTGAGTAAATTAATCTGTAGCCAGGGCAGCCGTTTCCTGACAGCAAAAAAGGTACTGGATAAAGCGCGTTCGTCCTTGCTTGCTCCTACCATGGTCTGCATATCACTACTGATGTCTTCACGCATGGCTTCCATCAAGCCCTGACTGCGAACAACACCGATCAATTTAAAATTGATATCAACTACCGGTACAGTATCGATAGCAAATTTTTCCAGTTTATCCAGCAACTCTTCTTTAGAATCCGTTGCGGTAACGTAAGTTATAATGGGTCTGGAAATGGAATTAAGTTGTTGTTTGCCATCTACTAAAGCCAGTTTCTGAATTTCCACTTCGGCTTCTAATTTCATTTCATCATTTAATAAGAAAAGATGCTGGATGGAATCCATGTTCAGGGATTTTAGTTGTCTGATAGCATCGTTAACCACGGTGTTTTTATTGAAAGCAATAATATGCGAACTCATTATCCTTCCAATACTGTCTTCGGGATAAGCCAACAGTGAGCGGTATTCTTTTGCGGTACTTTCACTCATCGCGGCAAAGTATTCTTCACGTTTATCGGCTGATAATCGACTCAAGAGGGCGAGTGAAGTACTCGTATCCATATTGAGCAGCAAGTCGTTGGCAAAGCTCATTGAAAAACATTTGAAAATTTCATCTGCAGTTCCAGGAGCAATGTTTTCGAATACATTGGCGGCGATGTAATGATCCTGCTGCTCCAGCATTTCTGCTGCCTGTAGATGGTGAATATTTTCCAGTTCACGGGCAGCTATTGCAGGATGGTTCAGGAAAAATGCCCTGTTTAAATTAAAAACAGGTCCTTTAACCAACATTGATTCACTTTGCATTTTAAATTACCGGTCGTTGATTGATTATTCTATGACATTCATGACGGTACTAAATAAAACCAGCAGTGTCTTTCCGTAAACTTCCAGAATTCCCGAAACCAGGTCGCTGGAATCGGCTTGCTCACTGGGGGCTTTATTGACTTCCTTTAAACCTATACGCAAATCGGCATGTTTTAAAACACCGAGAAACTGCTCATTCATATCAATGACTGAGACTACATCGGATTTTTCCCAAATGGATAATTCAGCGACCTGTTCCAGCAACATATTGGCAGAGATGAGCGGTGTATTTTTTTCTGCGATATCAAGAGCCAGAAATTTTTTATTGGCTTTCAGTAAATCGAGTGAAGTGATGCGACCAGCCAGTTTGCCGTTTCGGTCTATGATGTAGACAAAGTCGGCATAAACTTCTTCGGGGGTCTTTTTTAAATGACTCAATACCTCGGCCACTGTCATATCAGAGGTTATGGATGCAAATACCGGACGCATCCAGGCTCCTATGGATTGTGAAGAGAACCTGAGTAATAAGTTACAGGCATTTTTTATATTGGCAGAATATTTATCCAGGATCCGGGCTTTGTCATTTTTAGGCAGGTTTCTAAGAATTTTCGCCAGTGCCGTGACTTCCAGATCAGCCAGTAAGCCGGCAGCTTCATCCGCGCCTAGATAAATACAGACTTTTGATGAATAGAAAGGAAGCATATTTCTGAGCAGAATATTTTGATAATCAGAAGGAATGCTTTGCAGAAATCCAGCAAGTTCTGCTATGTCGCTTTTTTCAAGAATTTTTGCCGCTAATTCGGGCTCCTCATGAATAAAACTTAGAGCCAGTGTTTGCTTTTCATCGGGCATATTATCCCCTGACTTGTTTGTAAACGAATTTACTGTCTTGTGCGTATATGACTGACATATTCATGAAAATATTTTGCTGGAATAATTGATTTGCCATTAGCATTTTCAATGACGATACTTGCCTGAGATACTTCGATGATTTCCCCTTCTGTATCTGCAATTTTTAAATGATCTCCTGCCTCACAGTGTTTGCGAAAATATTGGGCGCCGATAATGTTGGCGACCAGATCTTTGGCGCCAAGGCTAAAGGCCAGCACAGCCCCCGCGAGAAGGATGGCGATTACGGCTACGATAATGTTACTGAGGAAACCAATATTCAAGCCGATTTGTTCAACACCAATAATTATCGCACCGCAGATAATGGCAATTTGTATGACTTTAGCCATTACCTGACTTTGCTGAATACCGGCTTTATGTGCTGCAGTAATGATTGCTGTTTTTGCCAGATTGCTTAGCAGGAAGCCGCCGAGGATGATGAGCATGCCCGTTATTATCCCCGGCAGATACGCAAATAGTTCTTCGAGCCAGCCGGAGAAAAGATCCCAGCCCAGAATATTTGCCGCCACTGCCAGGAAAAAAATCATGACAATCCAGTAGACGGTTTTACTGATGATTTTGGCGTAGGAATGTTTGATTTTTTCCTGATTAAAATCGGTACTGCGATTCACACGGGCAAAAAGGGAGTCAAGACTCTGTATGAGTTTTTGGGCACTTAAAGACAATGCTTTGGCAATTCCCCAGCCAATCAGGAGCAGCGCAGCAGCACCTATGACCTGTGGGGCATAGCTGACCAGTTGCTGGGAAATATCATTGAGTGTTTCCCGGATTGCTGCACCCCAGCTAAAAAGGGTTTCTGTATTTTCTGTAACTATCTGGTTGTCAGCCATAAGCAGGCCTCCGGTTTTATATACGTTTTGGGTCGTTAACTATTCCAGTTGTAATGTATCAAAATCTCCCAGAGATTCCTCTACTGCATCTGAATCTTTAAAGGTGGCAATATGAAACAGGGCATCACCATTATTCACCAGTGGGATCATTGTCATGCCAATAATGATGCCGGTCTTTATGGCTTGCACCTTGATCCTTTCATCGCCATAGGGATTGGACAAGGTACCTAATAACTCACCGCTATTTACTTTATCACCCAGTTTTTTAGCTATTCGTAAACTGCCGCTGTGTGGAGCTCTGACCCAGTAACTGGATCTGGCCCAGAAGATTTCCTTATTGACCTTCATCCTTTTGCTGGGGGCTTTTTCTATCATGCCGATGGCACGCATAACAGATAGAATTCCGCTCAGTCCGGTACGGATCACATGCTCATCAAATCGGAGTGCTTCACCTCCTTCAAATAACAGGGTAGGGATGCCCAGCTCTGCTGCATTTTGGCGCAGAGATCCGTCCCGGATGCTTGAATTTATCATGACAGGAACGCCAAAAGCCTGGGCAACATTTTTAGTTGCCTCATCATCGAGTAAGGCTCTGATCTGAGGTAAATTAGATCGGTGAATGGCTCCTGTGTGCAAATCGATGCCGTGTGTGCACTTCTTTACAATTTCATTCATAAAAGTATAGGCAATCTGTCCGCCCAGTGAGCCGCTTTCTGAACCCGGGAAACAGCGATTTAAATCCCTGCGATCAGGTAAATATCTTGAGTTGCTGTTAAAGCCAGGTACATTGACGATTGGAATGGCGATTAAAGTGCCTTTAATCCGCGAATTAATCTCCTTGCGCTTTAATAATCGCTTGATGATTTCGACGCCGTTAATTTCATCGCCATGAATCGCTGCGCTCACAAACAGAATCGGGCCTGCTTGCCTGCCTCTTACAACTTCTATTGGAATCGATAATTCTGTGTAATCAAATAATTTGGCTACAGACAATTCGATTTTTTTTCGCTGTCCATTCGCGATGCTTGTACCGCCAATTTGCAGGGTGGCGGCCCCTTGTTGCGTCATAGCTTAACCTTTCCCTCTCATTTTATTAGCGCCTCTTTGTGAATCTTTTTCTATGTATTCGATAATTGCGCCGGCGACATCTTTACCTGTTGCGGCTTCAATGCCCTCAAGCCCCGGTGATGAATTGACCTCAAGTACCAAGGGGCCGTGTGCTGAACGAATAATATCGACACCTGCAACGTCCAGACCTATGACTTTGGCAGCCTGCACAGCCAGTCTTCTTTCTGCCGGAGTCAGTTTTACCACGGTTGCTGTACCACCCATATGTAAATTAGATCTGAATTCGCCTTCCTTGGCCTGTCTCTGCATGGCAGCAATGACCTTATCGCCAATGACAAAGCAACGAATATCAGCACCGCCGGCTTCCTTAATGAATTCCTGAATTAAAATATCCGCATCAAGACCACGAAAGGCATTAATAACACTTTCTGCCGCCTTATTCGTCTCCGCCAGAACGACGCCTTCACCATGGGTACTTTGCATGATCTTGACGATCAATGGGGCCTTGCCGACCAGGTTGATTAATTCCTGAGTGGCGTCGGCAGCATGTGCATAGCCCGTGATTGGCATGCCAACGCCTTTACGTGCCAGTAACTGATGAGCACGTAATTTATCCCTGGATCGGGATAACGAAACAGATTCAACAACGGAATACACACCGGCAACCTCAAACTGCCTTAACACGGCTGTGCCATAAGCCGTTATGGAGGCACCAATACGAGGTATTACGGCATCAAAATTCAGCATTTCAGACTGTCCACTGGATTTGTAATAAACCACGGGATTACTGGCATTAATATTCATATAACACTTCAACACATCAACCACTTTCACATCATGATCACGCGCTTTGGCTGCTTCCACCAGTCTTCTGGTGGAATATAAATTTTTGTTTCTCGATAAAATGCCGATTCTCATTACTTCTGCCTTATAAATGGAAATTGAATGCTATGAAACCTTATACCTTATTTGAGCAATAAAAGAGACAAGAAAAAGTTGCCAGATAAAAACAGCTGCGGCTTTTATGTAGTATGTAGATAGCGGATGTTAAAGCTCTAGGTAGGTAAGAGTGATGAATTTACCAAGCGGTAAATTCATCACTAAAGCAGGGTTTTAATGCAGACAAAACTAAAGTCTGATTTTAATTTCCCTGCAGGCGTTGTAACTCATCGATGCCACCTACAGGAGCCATATGGGTATTGGCCGGTGGTATTCTGGCTGCCAGTGCAGCTTTTATTTCTGCATAACGGGGATCATCGGCAAGGTTAATATATTCATTAGGGTCAAGGGCATTATCGTAGAGCTCTTCTTCGCCGTCAGAATAGATAATATAGCGATGTTTATCGTCTCTTACAGTGAAGTTACCGTAGTCTCCATAAGTTGTAATGGCGACATCGTCCCAGGCCATATCAGGGTTCTCCAGCAAGGGCACCAAGCTATTGCCATCTATCTGTTCAGGACGATCAAGGCCCGCCAGTTCAGCCAGTGTTGCATAGATACTGAGCGTGGAAACAACTTCATCCGATCGCGAACCAGGAGTTGTGACGCCGGGAGCTACAATTATAAAGGGCACTCTGGTAGTTTCATCCCAGAGGGTCATTTTGCCCCAGCTATCTTTTTCACCGAGATGGAAACCGTGATCAGCCCATAGGACGATGATGGTGTTATCGGCCTGGCCACTTTCATCCAGGGCATCGATCAATTCGCCTACCATGGCATCGGAAAAACTGACTGCAGCCATATAGCCCTGAACTGCTTCCTGCCATTTGCGTGTACCGCGTTCCTTGATCCAGTCCATTGTCGATTCATTCAGGTCGGGTTCGGCGCCAGCCAGATCGGCATAGACTGCAGGGACATCATCCAGGTCATTTTCAAGATAATCAGGCAGGATGACGTCTTCAACAGGGTACATGTCGAAATATTTTTTAGGGGCATACCAGGGCAGGTGGGGACGAAAAATACCGGCAGATAGAAAGCGTGGACCTGTGCGAGCCGCTCTTAACTGCTGGCTCACCCAGTTTACAACCTGGCCATCTCCCATGGCGGCATCTGTGGTGATGGTTGGGGCAAAATCAAAACCACCCGTGCTGATGCCATTGCCTGCGACACTATTTGGGCCGCGTCCTGAAGGAGGATAGACTTCATCGGGTAATTGACGATCGAGGGAGGGGAAATAGGCATCCCAGGCGTTGACATCCTGCTGACCACCAAAAGCCTGGGCTGCATAGGTATGGGCATGAAACAGTTTACCGCCGCCAAGGGTCAGATAATCATTGTTCCTGAAATAACGAGGCAGGGAGATAGCATCATCAAAGGTCGGGTTTGTACGCCAATCGCCAAGCTGCGTATAGACACCGCTACTGAAAGGGCTCATACCAAATAAAATAGCAGTTCTGGCTGGCAAACAGGCGGCTGCAGGAGTATGCGCATTGGTGAATAACATACCGCGTGCCGCCAAGGCATCAATATTAGGAGTCTTGGTCTGTGGATGACCACCAAGTACGCCGACCCAGTCGTTCAGATCATCAACGGCAATAAACAGAACATCAGGTTTATCCTGAGAATATGCAGGATTCAGAATAGCCAGCGTTGTACAGAGCAGGAGGAAATTTTTCAGCATACCAGGTGTCCCATTGTTTTAGTTATATGTCAGTCATCTTATCCCTAATTTCCCAACCCCGAAAGGGGGGAGGGGTGCAAGCGGCACCCCTCCCAGGGGAGCAGTATAAGATAAATAATGAAAAAGGATGAAGCTCTCTAAAAATCATCTTTATTATTTTTAATTGTATAGACCACTTAAATTCCCAAAAGCGAACCTGCGATAACAAATAATGTCCGATGACAGTTCGCGAATCGATTCTGAGTTTGTCTCTATAAAGGTAAATAGCGTCAAATTACAGCAATACAGAAATCAATTCTGACCAATAGCTGGCTATTTTTAAAAATAATATCTTTTAAAGGGGAAAAAAATGAAAAAATGTAATCAACATCCGGGCAAGCGCTCAAAATTAGCGTGGCCTATCGCGGCCATCGTGGCTCTGACACCGGGCCTGCTAAGTTCATCGGTGTTCGCACAAGCCGGCGCCCTGGAAGAAATCGTGGTAACGGCGCAAAGACGGGAACAAGCCATACAGGACGTTCCGATCAGTATTACAGCCTTCAGTGCTGAAGATCTGGTTTCTCGTAATATCGAGAATGTCGAGAACCTGAATATCTTACTGCCCAATGTCATGATCCGTGGTGGCGGAACAACCGGACCAACCCAAGGTAACTTCACTATGCGTGGTGTGCCGGGTGTCGCCCGTTATCTGGACGGTGTGGCTCAGACGTCAACCAACGGCTCATTAGCCAATGTGGTGGAGTTGCAACGAATTGAAGTGTTGAAAGGACCACAAGGCACCCTGTTTGGCAAGAATGCTATGGGCGGCGCAATCTCTTATGTGTCACGAGCTCCGGCTGAAGAATTTGGTGCGCGCATCATTGGCACCATGGGTAATTTCAATCAAAAGCAACTGACGGCGAATGTCGATATTCCCCTCAGCGATGATTTTCTGACCAAAGTGACCTATTTCACCAGCCAGAAAGACGGTTATGTAGCGAGTGGCATTACCGGCGTAGACCATGGCGACGAAAATGATACCGTACTGCGTTTTGATTCACTTTGGCATGCCAGTCAGGATGTTGATGTTCGCTTCGATATCACTTCAAACCAGCGTAATCCCCGTTATATGCAAGCTGACGTGCTTTATGATGTAGTAGAAACCCAGGGCATGGTGGTCAACTATAACAATAATGGGTTCCCGTTTACGGATGCGACGGATGCCTTCGGTAAAATTGAGCAATATCAAAACAGCTCACTCTATTCAGGGCCAGGCTGGATTTTCGATGCCACTTCAGCCAACGTGACCATCGACTGGAATATCAATGATTACCTGGCCTTAAGATCGATTACCGGTGCCAGGAAAATTGACAGCCAGACCCTGTCTGATCTGGACGCATCACGCTACCAGTTTTTTGAAATATTTACTCATACTCAATCTAAGGAAAAAAGTCAGGAATTCCAGCTGCTGGGTGATGGCGACAAGTTTGACTGGGTGCTGGGTTTTTATGCCAACAGCGTTGATAGTACAAGTCGCCGTTTTGATTTCCAGTTTGTTGAATTTGCGCCTCGTAACACCAACTGGATTACGGAAAATGAACAGGCCGATACATCCCTTTTCTTTGAAGGTACCTATGACATTACGAACGATCTGAGTGTAACTGTTGGCGGACGTTATTCAGAAGAAGACACTTCTGGAGGTCAGTGGGATGCAGACTCTCCGATACCTACCTGGCCGGATTTAAGTCACACCTTTGTCAAAGGCCCCGCGACCAATATCAGTGCGGATACAACCTTTTATAAATTTACCCCTCGTCTTTCTGCCCAGTATAGCTGGACAGATGACATCATGACATACGCAACATATGCGGAAGGCTTCAATGGTGGTGGCGTCAACGTCACGCCAAATCCCGATGGCAGTTTCGGAGCCTATACCGGAGAAACCCTCAAGCAATTCGAGCTGGGTTTCCGTTCAACCTGGTTTAATAACAGCCTGCGACTCAATGCCGCCTATTTCGATGGCACCTGGGAAGATATGCTGGTCGGTGAAGCACTGGTTCCGGGTCGTATTGTGCAAACCAATGCCGGTGAAGCTGAGATATCAGGTTTTGAGTTAGATGTTGTATGGGCAGTGACAGACGACTTCCAGTTGAATATTTCAGGCGGTCTTCTTGATACGGCCTATACCGAACTGGGAACAACTACGACGATTGCGCTGAATTCATCTTTTGCCTTCGCACCTGAAAAGCAATATTCAGCGGGTGCGCAATATGACATCAATTCATCTAATGGTGACGTTGTCTCCATAAGAGCTGACTATGGCTGGACTGATGAATTTGTAACAATCCAGGACATTCGCCTGCAGAAATTACAGGAATCCTATGGTTTGTTGAGCGGTCGTATAACTTATACGCCGCTAAACGCCGATTGGAATCTTGCAATCTGGGGCAGAAACCTGACCAATGAATGGTACCAGCTGGGTGGCTTTGGCGCCTTCCTGGGTGGTGTTGACCAAGGTGTTGTTTCACGTCCTCGTGAATATGGTCTGACACTGAGTATGGAATTCTAGA
The DNA here is from genome assembly GCA_963975155.1 of uncultured Gammaproteobacteria bacterium. Taxonomy (GTDB): domain Bacteria; phylum Pseudomonadota; class Gammaproteobacteria; order Pseudomonadales; family Pseudohongiellaceae; genus UBA5109. The sequence continues at coordinate 61,083 of CAXBFG010000001.1, forward strand.
TGTAACTTGAGGCGGTGCTAACAGAGGCCGTTTATAAGTTCATATTTATAATTCACATTTAATGATGAAATAGCCTAAACTGATCCAGCATTTGCTGGATCAGTTTATTAGGACAGTTGGAAAACTGATCTGATAAAAATGTAGTGGGCTAATTTCGTTGTTAAAAGAGGAATTTAATAGTGGATTTTCAAACTAATAATAAAAATAAAATTATTGAGCGTGAGGAAAATTCAGATAAAGGTAACGAAAATTTCAAGAAAATTGAAAAATATCAGGCAGGCTTACAAAAGTTTCTTGAAATCAGGGTTAAATCCGAAGCCATTGCTGTTGAATTGACGCAAGATACGTTTGAACGTTTTATAAATATTGATTCTCCGGAAAAAAATAGAATTTCCACGCGCATTCCTATTCAAGATTGCTTCAAACCTGGCCTTGAATTATTTGCGGCGTGAAAAAATATATGTGGTTCCTGCTCAGGGTGATGATGGGCAGGATGATGTTAGTTCAAAAGAACCATCACCCGAAGAGTGGGCTCAGTATGATGAGCTGCAGGTGAAATTTAATAAGGCCTATGCGACATTGCCCAAGAAGTGTCAGGAAATATTTTATTTAAGAAGAGTACCGGAATTGTCGACAAAAGAAATTTCAGAAAGACTTGGTATTTCTCAGCGTATGGTACAGAAGTATTTAATCAGGATTATGAAGCATTTTCGAAAAAATCTGATAACAGATTAACAGTATTGTCATGAATTTGGTGAGAGCATTAACAGCGTAATGAGTAAAAGAAAAATTTCACTACAGGCCTATGATTGGGCTATCCGACTGCAGTTGGGAGATATCCGTGAACGGGAACTGGAAGATTATCTTGACTGGATTGAGAGTCACCCGCTGGAAGCAGAAAATGTAGATGAGCTGGAAAGGCTCTGGGATCAGATATCCCATTTAAAAATTACTCCGCCAACTTCCTTACAGGTGCATGGTGATTACCGATGGTCTGCTATTTCCCGTACGACTGAAATAGTCAAAAGCTGGCTTTCTCAAGGAGCTAATCTTGCATTCCTCTTGCTTGTCATGATGGTAAGCTCTTTTGTATTTATTCAACTCGATAAGAATGATTTTGGCATATTGTATGAAACTGATCGTGCTGAAATGACAACGGTAAATTTGGCGGATGGTTCAACGGCTAATATGAATGTGCTATCTACAATGCGTATTGATTTTTCTGACAATATTCGACATGTGATTTTAAGTGAGGGTGAAGTTTCATTTGATGTTGCCCCGGACAGAAATAGACCGTTTATTGTGAGTGTTGACGATAGTGAGGTCTATGCTCTGGGAACAGAATTTAATGTCAAGATTAACCCCGAACAGGGTTTATCAGTCATTTTGCTTGAGGGAATAATTCGGGTTTCTACTAATTTAAATGCTGATCAGGATGTCGCAACTGAAATCCTGAGTGAACCTGGAGAAAGGGCCCGGATTTTGCCGCTACCTGTATTAGAGAATAGGCGTTCACAGTTATCACTATCTTCGATAGAAGTATCAAGAGAAGAGATTGAAAGTGCACTCTCATGGCGACAGGAACGACTGATTTTTGAAGGGCAAACATTGCAGGAGGCTATCGCAGAGATTAATCGCTATACAACCCATACAATACGCCTATTCGATACTGTGTCAGGTGAGGAGATGGCGGTCTATGGTGTATTTAACACTGGCGATTGGGAAGGTTTTGTCAGCGCAATTGAAAGTAGTTTCCCTCTGAGAGGTGAGCAGGTACGTTCAGATGTAACTGTCTTAAGACCTATTTCAAGAAATTAAAGGCGTAACGGAATAATTATAAATATAAAAACAACGTTATGTTGATTTGTGGTGCTTTTAAATTTGCGGTTTATCAAACAGAAAAAAAACTGATAAAACTATCAGCTTCCCTCTATCTCTGTAGTCCCTTTTTATGCTCAGTTTTTTTTATGGTTACCTTGACACTGGTTTCAAGCTTCGTACATGCCCAGATTCCTCAAGTAGATTTCAATATTCAATCACAACCATTGAATGACGCGTTAGTGCAATTTTCTGCCCAGACGGGTATCCAGTTTATATATACCGAAGATGGGGTGCTGGAAACCGAAACAGACGGACTAAATGGGTTTCAATCGATAAACGAAGGACTGAATTTGTTGTTGGATGGAACAGGCTACACCTATGAGTTCAGTAATCCGGATACGGTAAGAATATTTAAAGCAATAGATTCAGATATTTTAAGTTCAGACTGGGGTGCAGAGTTTGCTGATGATGGACTGAGCTCCATGAATGACGAAGAAATCAATGCAGAAACTTCACAAACTGGCAGTGAATCAAACTCAATATCTCATCGTGATAGAACACTGCAGGAAGTCATTGTTACGGCCAGAATGCGAGAAGAGGATATTCAGGATGTCCCGATCAGTATTATGACCTTCAGTACTGAAGATATGGAAAGCAGATCCATAGACAATGTTTTTGATATGAATGTGTTACTGCCAAATGTGAATATTAGAAGTGAGGGAACCAGTGCGTCCACCGGCCAATTTGTCATTAGAGGTGTGCCGGGTGTAGCTCGTTACGTAGACGGAGTCCCGCAACATGCAAACGAAGGTGCACTTTTTAATATTCTGGAGTTGGAGCGTATTGAAGTACTGCGTGGGCCACAGGGTACTTTGTTTGGCAAGAATGCCTTAAGTGGGGCTATTCAGTATATTACCCGCAAACCAGGTGAAGAATTTAGTACACGCCTGAAAATGACCATGGGTAGCTTTAACCGACGCGATATAGTCGCGAATATCGATATTCCTTTATCAGAGACTTTATTTTCCAAGCTTACAGCTGCCAGTCTGAATCGTGATGGCTTTGTCGATACTGCAGTGCCAGATTTCAAGCATGGAAATCGGCAAAATTCTGTACTGAGAGGGATGCTGTATTGGCTTCCTACTGAAGAGTTTGGCGCGATGTTGATAATGGAAAGCAATAAAGTTGAGCAGCACCAGCAGGCCAATGTGCTTTATGATGTTATCGAAACCCAGAATCAGGTAATGGCCTATAACGATGCCGGGTTCGTGTTTACAGATGCCACACATGCTTTTGGTCAACGCGAACAGTACCGTACCGGTTCTGCTTATACAGGTCCGGGTGACTTGTTTGGTTCCCAGGGCATCACACTGGACTTGAACTGGTCGATTAGTGAATCCTTAACTTTCCGTTCAATAACTGGAAGGAGAGCGTTCGACTTCGGTAATTTCCAGGATCTGGATGCTTCTGAATATACGTTTTTTGAACAGTGGTTTTATCAGCAAGACAAGGAACTTAGTCAGGAATTTAAGTTACAGGGTGAGAGAGAGCACTATAACTGGACAGCTGGCTTGTATCTGGATTCCTATCATACGAATGAAAGAGCAATCCGCTGGCAATACGAAGAAATAATGTCCCGGCCCAGAAATGAAGTAATTTATACCAAGCGTCGCGACAGAGCTTTGTTTGCTGAAGGCAGTTATGACATTACGGAGAACATGGTGCTGACGCTGGGACTGCGTACGTCGATAGAAGACTTTGAAAATGCCAACTATACAGCTGCTGAGTCCAGACCCCCGGTAGCGACGATTACCAAAAACATTACACCTGGAAACCTGGTAAAAGCTAATGTAGAGGAATTCAAATCAACGACTCCCAGATTTTCAATCACCTATGATTGGTCTGATAACATAATGACTTATCTGACGTATTCAGAAGGTTTTAATGGCGGCGGAGTGAATGGAACACCTATTGCCGGTCAGTTTTTTACTTATTCCTCTGAGCTCCTTTCCCAATATGAGATAGGCTTACGTTCGGATTTATTCAATAATCGCTTACGCTTTAATGCCGCTTATTTCGCCGGCGTCTGGGATGATATTCAGGTTGCAGAAGTCATTATTCCGGCTATTTTAACTACACGAAATGCCGGAAAAGCTGATGTGGCTGGTATCGAAGTAGATATTTTCTGGGCGATTAACGACAACATGAACCTGAATTTTTCTGCTGCCTGGCTTGATACGGGTTACACGGATGTTGGTACAGCAACATCCATTACGACAGATTCAACTTTTGCCTTGGCGCCTGAAACTTCATTTTCGCTTGGGCTTAGTTATGATTGGCCGCTGGATAATTATGGAGGTATGCTTAGTTTACGTACAGATTATGGCTGGCTTGATGATCATTATACAATTGATGATATTCGACTGCAGAAGCTTCAGGAAGCCTATGGTCTGTTGAGTGGACGTTTAACCTACACCTCGGAAAGTGAAAGCTGGCAACTGGGAATATTCGGTACAAACCTAACTAACGAATGGTTTCAGCTGGGTGGCTTTTCGGCTACTCTTGGCGGAGTTGATCAGGGCATTGTTGCACGACCACGTGAAATTGGTGTTTCTTTGGGATTGACTTTTTAGCGCGTCGACTTTTCTGAACTGTTGCTGAGCTTAAGCATGGAAGTGTACGTCGAAATCGTTTACTTAATTATATAACTGGAGCCAAATATGAAAACTAAAGCTGTTGTTTTATTGTATTTCTTCTTATCCGCTGGGCTATCTCTTTCTGCACTGGCTGCTGACAGCATGGTAGATATAAATGGAACATGGTCCGGGGTAGTGGAACTCGACAACGGACAGGAATTGCCTTTTGTAGCGATTCTGGAGCAGGATGGAATGCAGGTAAGCGGTATTCTTGCAGGTATTGGAGGAGCGCCTGATGTGGAAATTATTAATGGCAGACTCGAAGGAAATATTGTTTCTTTCTCAGGGATTCGTCAAATACAGGGCGCGGATGTCAGATTTGATTATGTGGCGGTAAATTCCGGTGATTATTTAAACGTTACTATAATAAGAGTTGGTGCATCAGGCCCAAATTCAGTATTGAGCAGTATGACCAGGCGTCAGGACTAACATTAAATGGAATATTAAATGGAATATTAAATGGAATGAAGTAGGATGTAGAATATTAAAAAAGACTTACTCATAAGATTTAATAAAAAACCCGCAGTTGCGGGTTTTTTTTCAAAAGATTAAACGCAATTACAGTTCATGTAATTTAGTACTACAACGCGAAACAGTAAAATAAACCATCTCCGCCTGTATTTATCAGGGCTTGTGAATTACATCCCTGAGTATCATGAGCTGAATTCCAGTTGGCCCGGTCATGATGACCTATGCGTGCTTTGCCGGTGTTACCACTGGTCCAGTTACTGCAGGTCATGTCTTCACCAGCCGGATAGGCGGTGCCATCTGGCTGAGAACCGGTAAGAATGTCGTGACGGTTCGGAGAGTAACCGGTGCCGGGTATTCTGTTGCCATTCTCGTCGATAGCTGCTGCAGCGGTCAGTCGGTGATTCATGCTGTGTAAGTCATCAACACTATTGGCTATTAATGCTCCCTGGGCGTTATACCATGGGCCGCTGCCGATACGGTCGCGAGCATTAACCGCATTTGCGCCCTGGGTGCTTAGATAAGCACGATAAGTACGATCACCGACACCTGCAGCTTCGGCGAGGCTTTGACAGATAGCATCAGCACCAGCTAAACCACCCAGGTTTCCCCCATTACCGGAACCGGTGCTGGTAACAAAAAAGCTCATGGGGCCGGGCGCAGGCTGTGCCAGGCTTATTCCGGAGAAAAGCATAGTAAGGCATGCTAAGCCAAGTGTAGTTAATATTTTTTTCATCTTGGTTTTCCTTGTTGTTTATTATTCTTTTAAGGTTGGTAATGGGCCTAACTGGTAATTCGTCAGCTTGGCTGGATGTAAGCATGAGCTTAAATTTGTGTCAATAATAACAGCAGCAAATAGCCAGGTTTTAGGTTTGAATTTCTGCTGGCTAAGATGTCAAATTGCTCATATTAAGCACTAAACGAATATGTATTTTTAATATAAGATTGCAACTGCGGAGTGTAGCTCAGCCTGGTAGAGCACTGCCTTCGGGAGGCAGGGGTCGGAGGTTCAAATCCTCTCATTCCGACCAATTAATTAATATTGTTATCCTCATACTCATCCCCGTCTTCATCGTCGTCGTCCATAGCGCCCATCATTTTAAAAGGAGCAGTGACTATTGTCTTGCCTACTGCAATAGTTGCACTGGTGACAGCCGAGGCAGCCAGACCAACGGAAGTTGCACAGGAAGTACAAAAACAAGTGATAACAATCAGTACAAGGTACTGTAGCTTTTTGGAGATGTGTTGCAAATCAAACTCCTTAATTACTTTCAAAAAAATCCACTTCACCGGTAACAATTGAATATTCTGCACTAACAACTTTGAGTTTATTGCTCTCTAAATATGATTTCAATAACGGCGACTCATGTCGTAGTTGTTGTGATGATGAAAGAATGTTGGCGCGAATAGCCGCCTCCAGAATAACCTCTTCATCATGCGCTGACATTGTATTTAGAAGAGCTTCTACGGTGGGCCGGATGCGCCCGACAATTGAAAATACATTTGATTTTTTTTGCTTGGTTGGATGTTTTATGTCTTCTAAAGTTGCGGATACTGCTCCACAACTGGAGTGCCCAAGAACTATCACGAGTTGGGTGCCGAAATTTTCAACCGCAAACTCAATGCTACCTAATTGAGAAGGGGCTACAATATTACCTGCGACCCTAATGACAAATAAGTCTCCCATGCCCTGATCAAAGACGATTTCAGCCGGCACCCTGGAATCAGAGCAACCAAGAATTATGGCAAAGGGATTTTGACTGTCTTTGGTTTGCGGAATACTTTTTATATGGGGCGTCTTGTCGCCCCTTATACCAGCGACAAATCGTTTATTACCATCCTGTAATTTTTTTAAAGCTGCGTCGGCATTAATCATTTATTTATATGGCGCCTTGGTCACCCTGAATCAAAAATGGTCATTTTTTGGCAATAATACCGTATATCCCCTTATGGCACATAGACAGGAGGAAGATGTAGCTAGAAGAAAAGCAGATATTTGGTACAATAGCCGCCTTTTTACCAGCAGGAAGAAAAGTTGTGGAAACTGAAAATCTGATTACTGAGGGTTTTAGTCTGATGCTAATGGGAATGGGCACAGTTTTTGTGTTTCTTACCATACTCGTCATAGTGACAACTTTTATGTCTTCACTGGTGCAAAAATATTTGCCCGAAACCCATGTGGAAGCTCTGCCATCAACTGCTTCCCCAAGTACCGGACGCAGTAATCAAACCCTACTGGCCGTAATCAGTGCAGCAATCCATGCGCACAGATCAAAAAAATAGTCGTGCAATAGAACAGAAAAGACAATTAAACAAACTGTAAGTTATAAGAAGAGTGTAGTCATGATTCAAGATAGAGATCCAGTTGGAATCACAGAACTCGTATTACGGGATGCTCACCAATCCCTTTTTGCGACCCGTTTACGCCTGGAAGATATGTTACCTATTGCAGATAAAATCGATCAGGTTGGTTTCTGGTCTGTGGAAACCTGGGGTGGGGCGACTTTTGATGCCTGTATCAGGTATCTCGGGGAAGATCCATGGCATCGCATCAGAGAATTGAAAAAAGCGATTCCGAATACGCGTCATCAGATGTTGTTCAGGGCGCAGAACATTCTAGGTTATCGTCATTATGCAGATGATGTAGTGATCAAGTTTTGTGAACGAGCCGCCACTAATGGTGTAGATGTTTTCCGTATTTTTGATGCCATGAATGACGCCAGAAATATGGAAACAGCCATTAAAGCAGTAAAAGAAATTGGTAAACACGCACAAGGAACCCTGTCCTATACACTCAGCCCTGTTCACAACATTGAAACCTGGGTGAGTCTGGCAAAACAACTTGAGGACATGGGTTCAGACTCTATATGCATCAAGGATATGGCAGGCTTATTGACGCCATATGATGGCTTCGAACTTGTCAGTCGTTTAAAAGCAGAAACCTCATTGCCGATTCATTCCCAGTGTCATGCAACCACGGGCTTGTCGGTCGCTACAATTCTCAAACAGGTAGAAGCTGGTATTGATAATGTGGATAGCGCTATTTCATCCATGAGTATGACTTATGGGCATTCACCCACAGAGACTGTGAATGCAATGCTTCACAATCAGCCTGGTGATCCGGGACTGAACCTGGAATTGCTTGCCGAGATAGCCGAATATTTCCGTGTTGTCAGAAAAAAATATGCCAAATTTGAAGGCGAACTCAAGGGAGTTGATGCGCGTATCCTTTTAGCTCAGGTACCTGGTGGCATGCTCACTAACATGGAAAATCAATTAAGGGATCAACAAGCGGGCAACAAGATGGCTGAAGTTCTGGCCGAAATTCCCAGAGTACGTGAAGATCTCGGCAATATAGCTCTGGTGACGCCGACCTCACAAATAGTTGGCACACAAGCGGTAATCAATGTGCTCACCGGCGAACGCTACAAAAGTATCACCAAAGAAACTGCCGGTATTTTAAAGGGTGAATACGGCGCCACACCTGCACCAATGAACAAAGCTCTGCAGGATAAGGTGCTGGATGGTGCAGAACCGGTAACCTGTCGTCCAGCGGATCTGTTGAAACCTGAAATGAGCAGGCTTACCGAAGAATTACGACAGAAGGCCAAAGACCAAGGCATCAGGTTGGAAGAGGGAGAACGAGAAACAGATGATGTGTTGACCTATGCCTTGTTTCCGGAAATAGGTCTGAAATTTTTGAAAAATCGCGGCAATCCCGATGCATTTGAACCGATGCCTACCGGGCAGGACATAACACCGGTTGCCAGTACGGCCCAAAATGTCAGTGATGCCAGTGTTTATACTGTGAATGTCAATGGTGAATCCTTCGTTGTACAGGTCACCGAAGGTGGCGATGTCAGTACAATTACGCCGCTCGCTGCAACTCCATCTACAACGCCAGCGGCATCGGGTGCAAGCGCGACACCAGTAAATTCACCCTTATCAGGTAATATTTTTAAGATTAACGTGCGCGTCGGCCAAAAGATCGCAGAAGGGGATGTAGTCATTATTCTGGAAGCGATGAAGATGGAAACCGAAGTAAGAGCAGCCAAGAGTGGAGTGGTGCATAGTATTGATACAGCTGAAGGTAATGCAGTGACCGTCGGCGATCGTTTATTGACCCTCGCATAAGGAAAACCCTTGGATAGCCTACTTCAGTTATTTCGTGACTCTGGCCTTTATCAGCTTGAATCTGGCCAGTTTGTGATGATGATGGTTGGCCTTTTGCTGATCTATCTGGCCATTAAAAAAGGTTTTGAACCGCTCCTGCTGTTGCCAATCGGGATGGGCGCAATTCTTGTTAACGTCCCGGGAGCGGGGTTTCTTGCTGATCCGGTTTATGATGCGGCCGGTCATCTCGCGCAACCTGGCGGTATACTTTATTACATTTATGAGGCAGGGATAGCCACTGGCATATTCCCGCTGATCATTTTTATGGGAGTAGGGGCGATGACTGACTTCGGCCCTCTCCTGGCAAACCCGAAAACCCTGTTTCTGGGAGCTGCGGCTCAGTTTGGCATTTTTACGACGGTGCTGGGAGCTGTTGGCTTAAGTGCAGCCGGGTTAATGGATTTCAGCCTGGCGGATGCCGCTGCGATCGGTATTATTGGTGGTGCTGATGGGCCAACGGCAATTTTCGTATCCAGCCGTTTGGCTCCTGACCTGTTGGGTGCCATCGCTGTAGCTGCCTATTCATACATGGCTCTTGTGCCATTGATTCAGCCACCGATTATGCGAGCTTTGACGACAGTTGAAGAGCGTAAAATTGAAATGCACCAACTGCGCCAGGTATCTCAGGCAGAAAAAATTATTTTCCCCTTAAGTCTGCTGATTCTGGTTGCGTTGTTTCTGCCGAGTGCAGCACCTTTATTGGGAATGTTCTGTTTCGGTAATTTAATGCGGGAAAGTAAGGTCGTAGATCGCTTGAGCGACACAGCGCAAAATGCCTTGATAAATATTACGACTATTTTCCTGGGTCTGGGAGTCGGTTCCAAGCTGAGTTCTGATGCCTTCTTAAATATTGAAACTTTAGGCATCCTGGTCTTGGGAGTTATTGCATTCAGTGTTGGGACAGCGAGTGGCATCATAATGGCCAAGCTTATGAACCGCCTCACTGCCAGCCCAATTAACCCGCTGATTGGCGCAGCGGGTGTTTCAGCCGTACCAATGGCAGCCAGGGTAGCGAATAAAGTGGGGCTTGAAGCAAATCCACAAAACTTCTTGTTAATGCATGCCATGGGACCAAACGTTGCCGGCGTCATCGGCTCAGCCGTTGCTGCCGGTGTTATGATTTCATACGTAGGCGGTTAATCAGACAATTCAAGCAAAACAGGACAATGATCTGAACCCAGCATGTGGTCAAGAATTTCAGCTTTTTTTATCCTGCCAAGGAATATGCTGGAACTGAGAAAATAATCAATCCTCCAGCCTACGTTTCTCTCTCTTGCTCCGGCACGGTAGCTCCACCAGGTATATTTGACAGTATCAGGATGCAGGTGACGGAAGGTATCGACAAAACTGGCAGTCGTAAGTTTAGTTATACCGTCAATCTCTTCCTGCATATAACCGGCACTCTTATTGTAATTTTCCCTGGGCCTAGCCAGATCTATATGTTGATGTGCGACATTGAGGTCGCCACATACCACGACCGGTTTGGTTTTTTCCAGGGCTTGCAGATAGTCCAGAAAGGCTTTATCCCATGCCTGACGGTAAGCCAGGCGTTTCAGCTCACTGCCGGAATTTGGCGTGTAAACAGTTACCAGGTAATAGTCGCTAAATTCGGCACAGATAACCCGGCCTTCCATGTCGTGTTCCTCCAAGCCTATATCATAGCTGACCTTGAGTGGTTCAAGCCTGCTCAGTATTGCGGTTCCGGAATAACCTTTTTTGATTGCCGAATTGGAAAATAATTGATATTCCGTTAATTCCTGTAGAGTTTCACTGACCTGTTCGGGTTGAGCCTTGGTTTCCTGCAGGCACAGGACATCAGGCTGCATCTCTCTGACCTGCTCAATAAAGCCTTTTTTAGCAATCGCTCGGATGCCGTTTACATTCCAGGATATAAGTCTCATATAAAACCTTAATTTACATTTAAAAAACGGGCTCCAGCCCACATGACAACTGCCCGCAAAGAGTGTGCAATAACTGTGGATTATGCATCACACAGATTGTAAACGGGAATCGGAGAACATAATATGGTAATTAAGGAATTGGCGTTGATGTAAGCTTGTCATTACTGGAAGTTAGCAGGTATCATTGGCCGCCTTAGGGGATTAAGAATTTAAATTATTTGCAAGTTAGAGTGGTTAGTATGGTGCCCACCATAATTTGTGAAACTTAAACTGAAGCGATGTTGAAAAACATCAAATGCACCAAATACATTATCGAGGAGATTGATTATGAAGCAACGCAAACAAAATATAATTACAGCGTTTGTTCTATCACTTGGCTTTACTTTGTTTGCTACTGGTGCAGTATTTGCTCACCACTCTTTTCCAGCAACCTATGTAATGGATGAGACAGCAACAATTGAAGGCACAATGGTACAGTTCCTGTTCCGTAACCCACATTCATTTGTGCACGTAATGGTTACAGATGAAGAAACAGGCCAGAACCAACGCTGGGCTGTTGAATGGGGTGGTGCCAGTGCACTGGCAGGATCAGTTGATCGTTCAAGCCTGAAACCTGGTGATCAGGTACGCATATCAGGACAGCCAGGTCGTAACCCTGAAGATCACCGTCTACGTATGCAAAGCCTCGAAGTAATTGATGGCGACTTCAAATGGGATGGCGATTTTGATTAATAGAGCCTAGTATTCAGCTCTGGTTAGTTCCGAACACTAACGGCACATTTAATGAGTCGTTAGTGTTTTTGTTTGAAGTACAAAGTATTATTCCGCAAATTTCTTAACACGATGTACACCCGGTAGGGGAGTGATTGTTTCTATGCAACTATCTAGCAAAAAAATTCTATCTGGATTATTGATGAGCGTGTTGGTAGCGCCGGTATTCCAGGCCCAGGCAGGTATAGCCGGTTATTGGGCTCCTATTTTTCACGAAGACTTTGAAGAACGTCTGCCTGGACCTGAAGCCGGTGATTATGCTGGCTTGCCAATTAATGATGCAATGCGATTACGTGGCGACACATGGACATCAAGTCTTCTCACCGTTCCTGAACATCAATGCAAGCCTCACCCCTCAACTTACGGCTTTAGAGGAATCGGTAACTTACGTGTCCAGGAAGAGATAGACCAGTCAGACCAAAGTTTAATTGCTCTGCATACCCATATTGAATGGCAGGCTCAAAAACGGACTATCTGGATGGATGGCCGAGATCATCCAGATGAGACTGCCCCGCACAGCTGGGGTGGGTTTTCAACGGGTGAAATTATAGGCGATACACTGGTTGTACATACTACCCATCTTAAAGCAGGCTGGATTCGCAGAAATGGCATGGCATTGAGTGATCAGGCTACTCTGGATGAATATTTCTTCCTGAATAACGGCGGCACGTTATTGACACATGTCTCTATTGTGACTGATCCGGTTTATTTGACAGAACCTTTTGTCCGTACGAATGGTTTTGAATGGTTGTCTGTATCTCAGATGGGTCCATATCCTTGTCGACCTGCCATTGAAATAGACCGCCCTGTTGGTGAAGTACCTCACTGGATGATAGATTCTGAAGAATCGCACGCAGGAAGTCTGGAATTTTCTGAGCGTTGGAATATACCCCTGGAAGCTGCTAGAGGTGGTGCTGAAACAGCATTGCCAGAGTTTATCGATGTGGTTAGATAATTAGGTTTTGGAGATATAAAAATGACTAAAATAAAAACAATGAGTTGGGTCCGTACTACAAAACTTATCCAGAAAACTCTGGGATTATGTTTGTTATCGACCGTTTTTAACGGGGCAGCATTTGCTCAGGATATGTCTGATGTTGTGGTCAAATCCTATCATGTTGCGGGCCAAGTATGGGTGCTTACCGGTGCGGGCGGTAATGTGACTGTGCAAATCGGAGATGAAGGAGTGTTGGTTGTCGACACTCAATTTGCCGAAACGGCACCTAAGATACTGGCAGAAATTCGTCGTCTGGCCCCGGGTAAGATTATTCGATATGTGATTAATACTCATGGTCACGGCGATCATACTGGTGGAAATCAGATAATCCGCGAGGCAGGGGACACGATTGTTGCCGGGAATGAAGCCCGAGACACGAGCGATACAGGAGCAGAGCTGATAGCTCATGAAAATGTACTGTTGAGCATGGCGACAGCTGATCCCGGTATTGCATTCGAACTATGGCCTACTGAGGTTTATCTGGGAGATCAGTATGATCTGTACTTTAACGATGAACCTATTGAACTTCTCTATCAAGGTCGAGCACATACTAACGGCGACACCATGGTGTTTTTCCGCAAGTCAGATGTGATAAGTACAGGTGATATTTATGTCACAGAAGGTTATCCCTTCGTTGATGAATCAAATTTTGGACATATTAACGGCATAATTGATGGTTTGAATGAAATAATAAGGATAGCCGTCCCTAAAGAGCAGCAGGAAGGTGGAACCATGATTATATCTTCACATGGTAGACTTTCTGACGAAGCTGATGTTGTTGATTACCGTGACATGATCACAATAATCAGGGACCGTGTTCAATATATGATTGATCAAGGAATGACTCGTAATGAAGTATTGGCAGCTCGACCTTCCCGTGACTACGATGGTCGTTATGGTGGTGGCTTTGTATCACCGGAAGCTTTCATTACATCCGTTTACAATACTTTGAGCGAGTAGGAGTACAATAATGAAAATAAGAACATTTACAAAAATCGCTGCCTTTCTAGGCCTTTCTGTTTTAGCCACCTCTTCATTCGCGCAACGTGGTGGACCACCACCTGGACCACCGCCTGCTCCTAGGGATGCCGCTCCAATAGGCCTGGACAGACTGGAAGGACAATGGGTTGCCATTGTTAATGAAGACTGGCTATGGCGTATGCGGGTGGCTGAAAAAGGCGACTTTACCAGTATTCCTTATAATGACCGAGGTCGTGAAGTCGGTCAGGCTTGGGATGAATCCATGACAGGCTCATGTTTAGCCTATGGCGCTGCCGGTATCATGCGTCAGCCACAGCGACTGCGAATTGAATGGGAAAATGATTCAGTCGTAAGGCTGGAAACAGATTATGGCCAGCAGACTCGTCGCTTTATCTTCAACGAACCTGCTCCGGAAAATACACCACGCAGCTTACAGGGTTATTCAATGGCGAGCTGGGAATTTGATGCGACAGCACCGGCAGGCTTTGCTGGATTTACGCGAGTTGGTCAGGACCCACAACATGGTTCATTAAAAATTGAAACCAGTCATCTGACTGCTGCATGGTTGCGTTCAAATGGTGCGCCTGTTAGTGAAAATGCTACTGTCACTGAATATATCGATGTATTCACTGATCCGGTTGGTAACGATTGGTTAGTTGCTACCGTGATTGTTCATGATCCTATTTATTTAAATACTGATTTCATCACCAGCTCTCATTATCGTCGTGATAATGATCGCGGTGCCTGGGATCCACGCCCTTGCGGCATGTAGTATTGATTTAAATAGCTGACTGTTTAAATTTAAAAAAAGGTCTCACGGAGTGAGGCCTTTTTTTTTGCTGGAAAAAAAAGTCAATAACAGAAGTCAGATGCTAGCGTAAGAATCAAATAGTTTTAAATATCAGGTCCTGGACCGGGTAAAAAAAGCATAAAAAAAAAGGGGCCTGGGGCCCCTTTTTTTATCATATTGCCTAAAGTGCTTTACACTTTTGACCTGCGCGCTTTCTTATACTTTCTCAATAATTGAAGCAATGCCCTGGCCTACACCAATACACATTGTGCACAGCCCATAACGCCCATTTGACCTGTGTAACTCATTGATTGCAGCCATAACCAGTCGTGCACCACTGGCTCCTAATGGATGTCCTATGGAGATTGCGCCACCATTAGGGTTAACCTGCGCAGCATCATCCGGAAGACCTAGATCACGTGTAACGGCAAGTGCCTGTGCCGCAAAAGCTTCATTGAGTTCTATAACATCCATTTGTTGGACAGTCATACCTGTTGCGGCAAACAATTTTTTGCTGGCTGGAGAGGGTGCGAAGCCCATAATTGCTGGTGCAACCCCGGCTGTCGTTGATGCAACGATTCTTGCGCGTGGGGTAAGTCCATATTTTTTAACAGCAGCTTCTGAAGCAATTATCATTGCTGCAGCACCATCGTTTATACCTGAAGCATTACCGGCAGTAACACTGCCTCCTTCGCGGACTACCGGACGTAATTTGGCAAGTACCTCGATAGGGCTCAGGCGAGGGTGTTCGTCGTCTGCAAAGATAATTGGGTCGGCTTTGTGTTGGGGAATTGATACGGGTGTAATTTCTTCTGCAAGCCGTCCGGCTTTTTGTGCCTCTGCGGTACGCTGCTGGCTACGAAACGCAAAAGCATCCTGATCTTCCCGACTGACAGAAAATTGATCTGCTACGTTTTCTGCAGTTTCAGGCATGGTATCTACACCATATAATGCCTTAAGCTGAGGATTGATAAAGCGCCAGCCCATCGTGGTGTCTTCTATTTTCTGATCCCGGGCATAAGCTGAAGCCGCTTTACCCATCACAAAAGGTGCCCGGGACATGGACTCTACGCCACCGGCAATAATAAGTTCGGCTTCACCTGCCTTGATTGCCCGTGCTGCAGTGGAAATAGCGTCCAGACTGGAGCCACAAAGGCGGTTCATGGTGGTACCTGTCACTACGGCTGGTAATCCAGCCAGTAACAATGACATTCGTGCAACATTACGATTGTCTTCACCAGATTGGTTGGCACAGCCGAAGATAACGTCATCAACTGCTTCCCAATCCACAGCAGGGTTTCTCTCCATCAATGTTCTGAGAGGAATTGCGCCAAGGTCATCAGTACGTATGCCGGCTAAGGAACCGCCGTAACGGCCAAAAGGTGTTCGAATAGCATCACAGATAAAAGCGTCATTTGTCATATTGCTTCCTTATACTTCGTAATCAGCCACACGCCGTTCTGTGCGGTGTGGACCTAAATAATCTTTAAATTTCTGATGTAAGGGATGTTGATCATAGTGTGCCAGTGCGTCCCAGCTCTCAAATTCTGAGTACAGTACCAAGTCGGCAGACATATCTGTACGACTTTGATCAGCTGCCAGTTCCAGGTGTATGAGACCGGTGATCTGCTTTCGCATCTGCTCCAGTAACTCTGCTGCTCCATCACAATACTGAAGGCTTAAGGCGGCGTTGTCGACTTTCCAGCATACGATATGTTTAATCATTATTTACTTTAACTATGTTATGTATCTATTTGAAATATATTATTTATTTTGGATCTGAAATTTTTATTACACCTTCATCCACAGTAATTGGAATCATCTCTAGGTTGAGTCCTTCAGGAGGACCATCAGTACATAAGCCATCCGCGACATTGAATCTTGCTAAATGATGACAGCACATAAACTGGCTGCGGTCATAGGTAAAAAACTGATCCGGCAGTAAATTAAGCTTGATACCAAAATGGGGGCAGCGGTTCATATAACAACGTAAGGTACCTGCATCATTAAAAATAAATATATGGAACGGGTACTTGGATTCAGTCGCAAAACTAAATTCTTTAATGGCACCTGGTTCTATATCAGAAATATGACATAGCTCTGTACCAGGTTTGGGGGCATTCCTTTCTTCGTACCAGGTTCTCATTGATGCGATTCTGTTGCAGGTCTATCGGCTGGTGGACTGACTATTATGATTGCTTTCTCAGGGCCGAATGCCGGCATAAGCGTTCTTCAGCAATTCCCTGACACCTTCCAAAGTAACTTCTCTAGGGTTGTAATAAGGTTTTGAAAGAGCAATTTCTGCAGCCTTTTCTAGATCTTCTTCTTTCATGCCGATGGCTTCGAGCGTAGTGGGCGCACCAACTTTTGCCAATAAATCAAAGAGGGCTCCGGCAGCATTATCGGGAGTGGTATTTAATGCTCTGGCAATGGCTGCCATGGCCTCAGGGGCATGATCCTGATTATATTTAGTCGCATGCGGGATGATGACAGAATGAACTTCTGCATGCGGTAAATTGAAGGTTCCGCCAAGGGTATGACAAAGTTTGTGGTGAATTGACATACCCACAGTTCCCAGCGCCGTACCCGCTAGCCATGCTCCATAGAGAGCCTTGCTTCTCGCTTCCATGTTGTCTGGTTGCTTAACCACTATGGGCAGACTTTCCGCCAGGGCCTTTATGCCTTCTTCTGACATGATCGAAATCACCGGATTCCTGTTTTCTGCATAAAGTGCCTCGACGCAATGCGCGATAGCGTTTATACCGCTGGGACCGGAAATAAAATCTGGTAGTGTCACGGTTAGTTCGGGGTCATAGATAACCGTTTTTGCCAACACTTTTGAATCGCGACCAGTGGTTTTGATACCTTCTTCAGTAATGCCCCAGATAGGTGTCATTTCCGAACCCGCGTAAGTGGTAGGGACGACAATAGAAGGTAGGCCGGTTTCAAGTGCAACGGCTTTGCCTAAGCCGATAGTTGAGCCTCCGCCTACGCAAACGCATCCGTCACTCTTATGAGCCTTGATTTCAGCCATGATGGCATTGATAGTTTGTCTCGGCACATGCATGACTGCTTTATCAAATATCGCGCTATCAACTTTATCCCCGAGTAGCTCTTTGGTAGCCTCGGCCATATCCTTCTGAAACTCAGTTGAGATAATCATCGGCCGTTTAATGCCCAGTAAAGCAACTTCGTAAGGAAGCTGCTTTAGTGTGCCTGCGCCAAAAATGATGCGCTGGGAGTTTGGTTGATAAACAAATTGCATCTTATGTGTACCCCGGATTGCTAAAAATTACCTTGGATAGAAGGGCGGAATTTTTGCGTCAATATTTACCCAGATGGATTTTGCCACTGTGTATTCGCGCATAGCTTCGAAGCCCATTTCCCGACCATAACCGGAACGACCAACACCACCAAAAGGACTGGCTGGATTTACACGTTTATAACAATTGATCCAGACCATACCGGCATGAATTTCCCGGGCAAATTTATGAGCGCGGGAAAGATTGCTGGTCCATAAACCACTGCCCAGACCATATTCAGTTCCGTTGGCCAATTCCATAGCTTCTTCATCAGTCTTAAAGGTAGTAACGGTGACAAAGGGGCCAAACACTTCTTCCTGAAAAACCCTGTCGCCAGCTTTACACTTGACGATAGTTGGCATGACAAAACAGCCTTTTCTCAGAGTTTCATCATCAGGCTGATGTCCGCCAGTTAAAAATTCTCCACCTTGTTCTTTGGCTACCTGGCAATATTGCAGTACGCGGTCCAGATGCAACTGAGAGGTGAGGGGACCCATTTCCGTGCTCGGATCAGTGGGATCTCCAACCTTGATGCTTTTTGCCAGAGCAGTGAATTTTTCAAGGAATTCATCAACAACATTCTCATGAATAATCAGTCGTGAACCGGCAATACAAGCCTGCCCCTGATTATGGAAAATAGCAAAGGCCGAACCACCAACAGCAGCAGGTATATTGGCGTCCTCAAAGATAATGTTGGCACCTTTGCCGCCCAGTTCCAGCTGAACTTTTTTGATAGTCTTTGCAGAAGCCTGGATGATTTTTTCGCCAACCGCAGTCGAACCGGTAAAACAAATTTTGCCGACATCTTCATGCTCTGCGAGATGCTGACCGGCGACACTGCCTCTGCCAACAACGACATTCACAACACCTGCAGGTATGCCTACTTCCATCATCAGGTCAGCTATACGCAGCGTAGAAAGTGGCGTTAATTCTGCTGGTTTAATGACCACTGTGTTACCTGCAGCCAGTGCCGGGGCCATTTTCCAACTGGTAAACATTAAAGGGAAGTTCCAGGGAACAATTTGTCCGACTACGCCAATGGGTTGCCGTTCCATGTAATTCAGGAAGCCAGCTTCTACCGGAATAACAGAGCCTTCCAGTTTATCGGCCATACCACCAAAATATCGGAAACAATAAGCTGTGCGAACAACATCCAGATTTCGTGTATCCCGAATTGGATGGCCTGTATCCATAGTTTCGAGCTGGGCAAGTTCTTCAGCATTTTCTTCAATTTTGTCTGCCAGTTTCAGCAGTAAATGGCCACGTTCAGAGGCACTTAATGCTTTCCAGCCGACAAAAGCAGCTTTGGCTGCTGCTACCGCTTTATCAACATCTGCTTCTCTGGCTTCTGCGACTTTGGCGATTAAAGAGTTATCGTAGGGATTTAATACATCAATAGTAGTACCGGCTTCACCATCTACCCATTCCCCGTTAATTAATAATTTGTCGATAATTTTCATAGCGTTCCAGGATTATAAATTAAGAAAAAAAGCTGCTGCCCGGTGATGGACAGCAGCTATTAATATGCAAAGAATATTTATTGTTACTTCAAAGAGTTTTTAAAACTCTACACCAACTCTGGGGACTGTGCCGTTTTTGATTTTGTCCAGAATCTCAGGTGAGCCGTTTTCCCAAACGATCAGCATGGAACGTTTAGGGGAAAAACCCTGGTGGCGTATATCTGCGGGCATACAGGCAACATCACCGGCACGCATTACCAGAGAGGCTCTTGGCTTGCTGCTTTTGCCATCTTTGATATCCCAGATAATTTCATCACTGACCTGAACAAACCATTCAACACGGTCATTACCATGTTCAACCGGCAGAATAAATTCTTCTGAAGTAGGGCATAGCAGGCTCTGTTTACAGACAGACACGATTGATGGATTCCAGGTAACGTCTGATCGGGACAAATGCGCCCACAGATTAAAGCCGTGAATCTGATCCTCAAAACCAGGCTCTGCTTCCACAACCGGTTGAGACTGGTCAACATCCTTGAAATGTCGGTTAACAGGATAACCGTTCTGATCTGAACGGGCCTCAGTATCCCCTGGGATGCCGATCATGCGTTTGGCAACCTGGCGTTTGCGAGAGATGGCATCATCGTTGTTACCATTTTTAGGTCCCCAGGCGGTACCGGTTTCCTGTGGCGCGGCAAATGGATCAAAGCCTTCAATGGTCCAGTCGGACTGTATGGCCTGGAAGACTTCCATCAGTTTTTCAGAAGGAAAGTTTTCCAGAAAATCCTTGCCATTGTTAACGTATTCTTCATTGGTAGCACCTATGAATAAGTCAACATTGCCGTAGTGGTTGGTGGTTCCCAAAACTGAGTCAAAATTCACTGTTCCATAGAAGAAACCCCACGCGATATCACGCATCAATGCTTTCAAAAAGTCATCAATGGGCATCATGTATTCGCCGCCGGGATAATCGACATAAGCGAAATATTCATCTCGACGGAAGGTGAAGCTACCAATGGAGAAATCCTGATAGCCGGTTTGTGTGTTGTCAATTGCTGCAGTTAGGTTAGTCATTTTGTTAATCCTTCCTTATGCTTACTGTATATTTTACGTGCTGAATATGCGGTTAATGTATTCTTTTGGCTATTAAAGTCAATAGCTTAAGTCAGACAAATTTCATTCCATTTCTGTACGGATTCATCGCCCAGAATGGTCTGGAAAACGATGGTAGCCGGTTTGGCGGCCTTGAAGCTGTAAGCTGTTTTTTCTGGTAGCAAAGCCTGATGGCCGCGGTTTAAAGTGATTTTACCCATGTATTGCCCGGCAGGTTTGCCTTCCAGTCGGAATGAGCCGTCTTTTTCATCATCAATGAAGCTGTCGTCATCCAGTTTGATGTAATGCACTTCGACATCATAATCAAAAGCGATGACAAACTCATCATGGGCGCAGGCATACCATGGAGATTCGCCTTCTGCGCGACAGGATTCCAGAGTGTAGACCAGGTTCAAGGCAACAACTACGCGTTCCCAGGGCTGTGACGTAGCAGCAACTTCATAAACATTCGAGAAAACATAATCTTTAATGTTGCCCGCGATCAATTGCACTCCACCTTTATTGTAGTTATCAATGGAGGCATAAGTTGTTTTATATTCTACAGACATTCTAATCTCCTGTTTGTAAATCCGGTTTTAATTTTTAGTAATTGCGTTTGTCTGGGCAATCTAATTCAGCAAAGCTTGTATTGCATTGATGGGGATCAATACACGCTTTCCCCACTGTTTTATTCTGAACCACTTGACAAAGTTCATATAGCGAACTAATGTAATTCTCTGCGAACTTGAATGAAAGATGATGCTCAATGAACCAAAATATGTCAAGTATTATCAAGGCTGACAGCAAGGACTATGTTACCTCATTGGCACGCGGATTGGCAGTGATTCGCTGCTTCGATAAGGACCATCGCAAACTGACGCTGACTGAAGTAGCGGGGCGTGCAGAACTGGCGCGCGCTACCGCAAGGCGCTTTTTGCATACCTTGAATTCGCTGGGATATGTCGAAAGTGATGGCAAGCTCTTTTGGCTGTCGCCGAGAGTGCTAAACTTGGGCTTTGCTTACCTGAGTTCACAACCCCTGGTTGATCTGATTCAGCCGTATATCAGAGAAGTTAGCGATAATACCGGGGAGTCTTGTTCTGTATCAGTGCTGGATCTTCCGGATATTGTTTATATCGCTCGAAGTCTGACGCAACAAATCATGTCAGTTAGTCTCAATATTGGTACCCGTCTGCCAGCCCTGAACACCTCTATGGGGCGGATTTTGCTGGCGGCTCTGGATGATGATAAGATTTCCGAATTCATCTGCAAAGAAACTATAAAAAAATATACAAATCAAACAATTACGGAAACTTCTTCAATTTTTAATGAGATAGTTTCAAGCAGAAAACTTGGCTATTCCCTGGTCTGTGAAGAGCTGGAAATTGGCCTGACTTCCGTTTCTGTGCCGATAGTAAACAAGCAGGGAAAAGCAGTGGCTGCTATAAATATCAGCTCGCAACCCCATAAAATGAACAAAAAGCGTCTTAAAGAGGAATTACTGCCAAATCTTCAGGCAGCAGCCAGAAAAATCTCCGAGGTGCTGCCTTCTGATGAGAGTTTGCTGGTTTAGCGGTCAGGCTTCCAGTGCGACGCGATACTTGGCGGAAGTCTTTTCTGCAATTTCTTCCAGGCTTGAACCGGGCATAATTTTAACCAGCACCAGTTCTCCATCAATATAGCGGAACATCGCTAATTCAGTGATCACGACATCAACGACACCTAAAGCTGTAAGTGGCAAATTGCAGCTTGGAACGATTTTTGGAGAGCCATCACGGCTGGTATGCGTCATGGTCACGATCAGGCGTTTGGAGCCAGAAGATAGATCCATGGCGCCGCCTACGCCAAGCAAGGGCTTGCCTGGTACCGCCCAGTTAGCCAGATTTGCAGCTTCATCGACTTCCAGGCCGCCAATAACGGAAACATCCACATGGCCGCCTCTTATCATCCCGAATGAAACACAGGAATCAAAATAACTGGCTCCCGGCAATTCACTCACGGGTATCTTGCCGGCATTAACCGGATAGTCCATGGCGCCACCAGAGTCAGGTCGTGGTCCGACTCCCAGCATACCGTTCTCGGTATGCATGAATATACCGTGTTCCGGTGTGATCAGATCAGCAACCAGAGTAGGAATACCGATACCAAGATTGACCACATCGCCTGGTTTGAGTTCTGCCAGCGCAGCCTGCGCGATGTTCATACGCGACTCATCAACTTCATCGGTTTTTGGGGGAACTGAAGCAGAAGAACCCAGGTCTTCCAGAGTTAATTTTGCTTCGACCAGAAAATCGACAAAACAGCCCTGAGTATGGATAAAGTTAGGGTCAAGCTCACCAACCGGAACAATTTCTTCAACTTCGGCAATAACGATTGTTGCTGCAGTTGCTGCCGCCTGATTAAAGTTGTTTTCAGTCATTCGGTATTGCAGGTTTCCTGCCGTATCCGCTTTCCAGGCTCTGATCAATGCAACTTCGCCATAGAGAGGAGGGATGAGCACCATTTCCTTACCATTAATCACTCTGGATTCACGCCCTTCAGCAAGTACGGTGCCAGCTGAAGTAGGCGTAAAGAAGCCGCCAAGACCGGCACCACCTGCCCGCATTGCTTCACAAAGTGTACCCTGAGGCAGCAGTTCAACTTCCATCGCGCCAGACTGTGCAGCCTTTACGGCTTCAGGGTTGCTGGTGAAAAATGAACCTATAGCCTTTTTAATTTGCCCATTACGAAGTAAACGGCCGCCCCCCAAACCAGGTTCACCAACGTTATTCCCAACATAGGTCAGGTTTTTTACGCCGGTATCAGCAATCGCATGTAACAAATGCACAGGATTACCTGTCATGCCAAAGCCGCCAACTATTAATGTATCTCCGTCAGATACCTTCCGGGCGGCTTCTTGTAGTGTGATTTGGGGTACTACCTTCATAATTCCTCGCTATTAACAGTTAAGACAGCAATCTGTGGTGTATGTTTATTTGCTGGGCATCAGCGTAAAGTCAAAGTCCACTTTCTGAAAAGGCGTCTTAATATTGAGTTTTTTTGCCAGTGCCTCATCATTGGTTACTTTGTATTCGCCAACAAGTGAAGACTTGGTCGCAAATACCGCATCTGAATCAAGGTATTCATCTTCGTTGGTAAAAATGTGTGTCACCAGGCGATCATAGCCTGGCGCTGTAATGATGAAGTGCAGGTGTCCAGGGCGCATCGGGTGTCGCCCACATGCTCGTAGCATGTCACCGACTGGGCCGTCTGTAGGAATGGGATAAGCGGCTGGCTTTTCAGTAACAAAAATATACTTACCGTCGGCTCCAGTAGTAAAACGACCACAGAGGTTAAAGTCAGGCATATTTTCATCCTGCATATGATAAAAACCTTCGCTGGAAGATTGCCATACATCCAAAACTGCGCCTTCTACAGGATTGCCCTGTTGATCTCTCACGGTGCCATTAGCAACTGCAGTTTCACCTTTTTCAGTGGATTTTTGTACGATGCTATCGCCCATTTTCTTTTCGGGAGAGCCTGGTACATAAAAGGGACCCAGTACGGTGTTTTCTGTTCCAACACCACTGCGATCATGATTGACAGAGTCAACCAGTGAAGAGACGCCGAGCGTATCAGATAAGAGAATGAACTCCTGGCGCTTATCATCACATTTTTGGCCTACGGCGGTTAAAAACATGATGGCCTTAAACCATTCGTCTTCAGTAAGTTTTACGTCTTTAACAAAACTGTGCAAGTGGGTAATCAGGCTTAGCATGATCTCACGCAGTCGAGGATCTTCAGTTTTTGCTCCGTACTCTTCAAGTACGGCTTGAGGCATGTTATCGATGGAAAAGTCTTTTACATTAGCAGTCATGGTTTATGTCCTCTATTGATAATTTTGTGCTCTTTTATTGTTATTTTACTGAATATTATTACGTTTCTGCTAAGCAATAACAGAGCCAGCATTCAATCAGGATCACTTGCTTTGTGCAAGTTTCAGGCTTGTTTTGCATCAACAAAATTTTCAATGAATCTATCTGGGTTTATATGTTCGCATATTGAACAAATAATTCTCTATACGAACAGATGGGATTCTCAAGTAAATCACAGATACTGTCAAGCCGGGTGTTTAAAAGTAAGCACAAGCACAAAAAAGAATTGATGTGCATAAAATTTAAGGTGGCTCGGGATGAGAAGCAGCACTGACTTAAATATGAAATTGACAAGTACTAACAAAAGAACTTTAAAGTGGCGCTCCGGAGAGGATTCGAACCTCTGACCTGCCCCTTAGGAGGGGGCCGCGCTATCCATCTGTGCCACCGGAGCATAACTTGGTTTCAGGCGCGGGGGATTCTAACATAGGCTTCGAGTTGACACCCCTCTACCGTTGTAAAAAGCACGACAAATTATTCCGTGTTGA
Source organism: uncultured Gammaproteobacteria bacterium (assembly GCA_963975155.1). Lineage (GTDB taxonomy): Bacteria > Pseudomonadota > Gammaproteobacteria > Pseudomonadales > Pseudohongiellaceae > UBA5109. Next base: position 85,937 of record CAXBFG010000001.1, read on the forward strand.
ATCGCAAAAATTATAAGGCAGCTGTGATCACATTGATCAGAGCTGGACTGTCGCGCTGATTTTATTTTTGCGGTGTACTGCCGTAAATATGCTTTTCATACTCGGCTCAAGTCTGTTATTTTACCGCCTGCTTTATTTAGTATCTGAATTCTGATGTAGTAGCGAATGCGAATTTTTAATTCTTAGATGACGCCAATAAAAAAAATGAGGAATGCATAATGAAAATAATACCCGCTTTAATTACAAGCAGTCTGGTCTCTCTATCGGGACTTGCACTTGCTCAGGATGCCCAGTTTAATGATATGAGCTTTTTTGTAACCAGTGTGGGCCTTGGTAATGGCGGCGACCTGGGTGGCTTATCAGGTGCCAACGCACACTGTCAGGCTCTTGCTGAAGCAGCCGGAGCGGGTGAACGACATTGGCATGCTTATCTAAGTGGTGAATCCGTTGCTGGTGAAGCTCGTGTGAATGCCCGTGACCGTATCGGTTCTGGCCCCTGGTATAATGCCAACGGTGTGTTAATTGCCAATAATCCTTCTGATCTTCATCTTTATAACCGCACCATAGACAAAAACACAGCTGTTGATGAAAACGGCAACCAGATTAATGGTGTTGGAGATAGCCCCAATCGCCATGACATACTCACGGGTGCACAAGAAGATGGCACAGCCTTCTTTCCTGATGAAGCAGATCACACCTGCAACAACTGGACTAGTAGCAGCGACGGCAGTGCCATGCTAGGGCATAGCGATCGTCATGGTGGTGGCAATGTATCCTGGAACGCTGCTCACCCAAGCGCCGGTTGCAGTCAGCCAGCTTTAGTACAAACGGGCGGAGCAGGCTTGTTTTATTGCTTTGCTACGGACTAAGTATTAGTAGTCCAGGTTTTAAATGAAGTGAAAAAAAAAGGGCGTCAAGAGGCGCTCTTTTTTTGTGCCAGGAAAATGCAAAAAGTGATATTGCTGTGTTGACATGAAATTACCTTATCAGGCCCGGTTGGTATTTAAAAATTGCAAAAAAAAAGGAAGTGTAAAGTCGGTGTTGTAAAAGCCAGCCTATTTATCCTAAATGGCTAGGAAGCTAAATTCTTTTGTTTTATGCTGAAAGCGAAGGTAGCAGTCACAGTTAGAAACCGTACTGTTTAATAATAATTATAATAATAGGGGTATAAACCCATGCGGCGAAATAAGCTGTCAGGGACTGGTATCGCAGTCGCTCTTCTACAATTTGTTTTTATCAATTTTACTACCGCACAGCCACAACCATTCCCTTCCGAAGGTGCCGATCTTTCAGGTATGTGGGCGGCATTAGTGCTGGAAGACTGGTATGACAGGTTACCTGGTGCTGGTCTGGGTGAGTACACGGGCATTCCCATGAATGACGCTGCGCGTCAAAAGGCTCTGTCCTGGGATGCTTCTATTTTATCTCAACCAGAACGCCAGGCTCAGCCACATCCGGCTCAATATTCTTTTCGGGGTCCGAGGCCTAATCTGCGGATTGATCGTATTCTGGAGCCGGTCACTGACCGGGTCATCGGTTACAGAACAATGGGGGCATATGGTAATGCTGATCGGACAATCTGGCTGGATGGCAGAGCTCATCCTTCGGAGCGTCATGGCTTGCATCAGTGGAACGGATTTTCCACCGGAGTCTGGATTGATGGCACTCTGGTCGTCACCACCACGCATATGAAGTACGGCGTTTATCAGCGCAATGGCGTTCCGGCCAGTCCCTATGCCGTCATGACAGAATACTGGTTTCGTAATGGTGAATACCTGACGATGGTCAGTCACATAGAAGACCCCATTTATCTGGAAGAACCATTTGTACGAAGCCAGACATGGATATGGAATCCGCCGCAGGTTGTGGGTCAAAGACAGGCCTTTGAGCCGGTAGAAGAAGTTGCTATGGACAAGGGATGGGTTCCTCACTGGCCTCTGGGCACCAAACATACGGATATGGCTGAGCGATTGGGTATTGCAGTAGAAGCGACGACAGGTGGCAGCGTTACTATTTACCCTGAATACAGGGAGACTTTGCGGCAGATGCGTGAAGAATTTGAACGAAACCAGTCTGCGGAATAAGGAAATTTCATCATGCGAATAAATAATAATCACGCATTCTGTTCATACTCTGTTTTATTCATTTTTCTGGCAAGCATTTTTCCAGCTGCAGTTCTGGCACAAAGACCCATTCCGCTGGCTGCCGATAGTGAGGAAATTGAGGTCTTGCCCGTGCAAGGCAATATTTCGATGATTGCCACCGGAGGCAGCAATATCGCTGTGATGACCGGAAACCTGGGTTTGATAGTGGTAGACAGCGGGAATATCGAAGCCTCTGCTTTTGTGGTGGATGCGATCCAGAAACTTAGCGTTTATCCTCCACGTTATATCGTTAATACATCGGCCTTACCCGGACATCTGGCAGGAAATGAAGCCATTTCATCGATTGGTGAACCACTGCCTTCCAATGGAGGGGCTGATATAGCTGGTTTGGGTATTCCTATTGTTGGACATGTGAATAGTTTATCGGTTTTATTGAATGCTTTTGCCGATGAGTTGCCCTACGAATTCTGGCCAAATAATACTTTTTTCGGTGCAAGGAAGGCGCTTTATCTGAACGGTGAAGCCATTGAAATGATCTATCAGCCAGCTGCATTAACTGATTCGGATATTATGGTGCACTTTCGTAAATCAGATGTGCTGGTAACCGGAGATATTTTTGATACGACCTCCTATCCGCATTTTTATACAGAGCTGGGGGGTAGCTTGCAAGGTGTCATTGATGCACTGAACCAGGTGATCGACATCACGGTACCAGAATTCAATCAACAGGGTGGTACTTTAATCATACCTGGTCATGGCCGTATCTCCAGTGAGTCAGATGTTGTGGAATATCGAGATATGCTGACCATCATACGCGACAGGGTTCAGTCCATGATCGACACAGGGCTGTCATTTGAACAAATTCTGGCTATGCAGCCATCTCTAGAGTATGACGGCATCTATGGAAATGATTCAGGCGAATGGACAACAAGCATGTTTCTGGAGGCAGTCTATGAAGATTTACGTTAAGCAAGGCATACTGAAAATATTCCTGACCCTGGGCCGTACCGTGTTAGGTCTTAGTATATTTTTATGCCTGGCAGCGCCGGCTTTTGCCCAGCGCTTTGGTGGTCCGGTTTCCCCGCAAGCGCCAGGTAGGGCTGAAGCGCCGATTGACCTGACAGGCACCTGGGTCTCACTGGTGACAGAGGATTGGGCTTATCGCATGGTAACCCCGGCAATCGGAGATACCATGAGTGTGCCAGTCAATGAGCTGGGCAAAAGCATAACGAATGCCTGGGATCTTGAGGCTGATAATGCCAATGGCTTGCAATGCAAGGCCTTTGGTGCGGCAAGAATTATGCGTGTGCCAACCCGCCTGCAAATAAGCTGGGAAGATGACTATACCCTGCGGATTGACGCAGATGCGGGGACACAGACAAGACGTCTGAATTTTTCTCGTGAGGGTCGCCGTCCTATGTTAAGCATGATGCTGGAGTCTGCAAACCATGAAAGAAGCTGGCAGGGTTATACAGTGGCAGACTGGGAAAATATCATGATAAACCGGGGTAGTAATGCCGATCCTGAAGGAGAGCCTCCGGCTGGTGGAACATTGAAAGCTATCACCACACAAATGCGCGCCGGTTATCTCAGGCCCAATGGAATTCCCTACAGCGAAGATGCCATTGTGACAGAATACTTCAATCGCTTTACCGCTCCAACGGGCGAAGAATGGTTTGTAGTGACCACGATAGTTGATGACCCTTTGTACCTGTTTCAGCCTTATGTGACCAGTTCACATTTTCGTCGTGAGCCCGATAATTCAAAATGGCAGCCGAGCCCCTGTGAAACCTGGGCTCCGCCTGCGGGAGCAATAGCACCTGGGTTCTAGTCTTTTTGATTAGCATTAATGATGGCTTGAGAAAGTCACATAACCCGTGGCGGAAGTTCGTAAGTGAAAAGCGCATGCGAATAAGCTACAAACTGACCGCCACAGTGTGGTGTTTAAACTCACACTGAGTTCTTGTTTTTAGTTGCCCTGATTAAAACTACGAGCTGCAGGAAAGCATTGAGGCGCCGGCCTTGTGTCTGGCCCATTCGGGACGTTTTGCTGCGAAATGTTCTTTGCCTGGCTGTTCAGTGTAAGGTGACTTGAGGACTTCCTGAAGCTCATGAATTCGGCTATAACTTCCTTGCTCAGCTTTTTCAATAGCTTCCTGGGCCAGATAATTGCGCAGAACATAAAGAGGGTTCACGGCATTCATTTGCTGACGGCGACTTTCATCCGCTCTGCCATCATCCCGGAGGCGTTGTAAATATCTGAGCAGCCAGGCTTTAATGTTATTGGCTTCGGATGGATCTATAGAATCCGCATAAAAGGCTTCACTGACTATGGATAATAAATAGTCTGCATCTGCACCTTTCCCGACTTCCAGGTTTGCCAGCAGCCGAAAGAACAAAGTCATATCGGTTTCTGTATTTTTTAAATTACGCATCAAATCCTGAAATAATAATTCATCGCGTCCGGAGACAAAGTTAAGCAGGCCCAGTTTGCTGCTCATCATGTCGCGCCAGGCAATATCATAAATGGATTGGTACATAGCCAGGGCCTGCTCCAGCGCTTCGGCATCTTCAATTAGCGGGTAAATGGCATTCGCCAATTGATATAAATTCCAATGTGCTATTTCAGCCTGTTTGCCATAGGCATATCGGCGGCCACCTGCGTCAGTTGTATTAGGTGTCCAGTAAGGGTCATAGTCTTCCAGCCAGCCATAAGGGCCATAGTCGACGGTCAGGCCGAGAATTGACATGTTGTCGGTATTCATGACGCCGTGTACAAAGCCGACCCGCATCCATTCTGTTATCAAGCGTGCGGTTGAGCGACAGACTTCATTGAACCAGAGCAGATATACTTCTTTAGAAGGCTTGCCGAGATGTGGGAAAAAATATTCAATGGTGTAATCTGCAAGTTTTTTTAATATATCTATTTGATTGCGTGATGTGAATAGTTCGAAGTTTCCGAAACGTATAAAAGAGGGTGCAGCCCGACAAACAATGGCACCTGGCTCCATGCTTGAATGCCCATCGTAAAACATGTCTCGTTCAACTTGGGTGCCTGTTGTCAGCAAGGACAGCGCTCGTGTTGTCGGGACTCTTAAATGGTGCATGGCTTCACTGCACAGGAATTCCCGTATAGATGAGCGTAACACGGCAAAGCCATCAGCATTTCTGGAATATGGCGTAGGCCCCGCACCTTTTAATTGCAGTGACCAGCGTCGGGCATGCTTACCTACAATTTCGCCAAGATTTATCGCACGGCCGTCACCGAGTTGGCCAGCCCACTTTCCAAACTGATGGCCACCATAACAGGCGGCAAAGGGTTGCATACCTGGCAAGAGCTCGGTTCCGCTAAATACATCTACGAAACGTTGAGTCAGGCATTCCGTGGGATTCAGACCAAGTTCCATTGCTAATTCGCGTGAATAGCTTACCAGAGCAGCCTTGGGAAATGGCATGGGGCTTACTCTGGAATAGCAGGCAGCATTAACCAGACGGCTATTGTTGTCGATAACAGGGTCAGCGGGTAATGCCCGGGTGAAGCTGTTATCAAATTTCAGGGAATCAAGGGTCCCTAGGGAGGAGATCGCAGACATGTGTAACAACTCGTGTGACTAGAACTCTATTCTATCGTGCTGCCAGCAGGAATATAAGTCATGGGGTTTTGCTTATCTACATGCCATTGCATAGAATCCCTGTTGCCGTCATGAATAAGTTCAGCTGAACCGACTATTGATTAACCATGAAACTAAATTGCCCGGGTAACTTATGCTAGATACCAAACCCTTATTACTTGATACCGATTTTCCGCCGATTTTTCGGGACAAGCTGCATACCCTACAGGTCAATCTTGGCTATCTTTGCAATTTGAGCTGTGTTCATTGTCATGTGAATGCCGGGCCGACACGCAAGGAGATTATGAGCCTTGAAGTGGTTGATCTGATTATCCAGACCCTCAGGCAGTTTGATATTCAGACACTAGACCTTACCGGTGGTGCCCCCGAGATGAATCCACACTTTCGTCATCTGGTAAGCAGCGCCCGGGCCATGGGTATAGAGGTTATTGATCGTTGTAATCTGATGATTCTGCTTGAACCAGCTTATGAAAATACCGCACAGTTTTTAGCAGATCATAAAGTAAACATAACAGCTTCCTTGCCTTGTTATTCTGAACAGAATGTTGAAAAGCAGCGTGGCAAAGGAATTTTTGATGGCAGTATCAAGGCCTTGCAGCAACTTAATAAACTCGGCTACGGCATCGACCCGGACTTGGTCCTCAATCTGGTTTATAACCCGCAGGATTTAAATCTACCTCCCGGCCAGGCCGGACTGGAAGCCGATTACAAACGAATTCTCAGGGAAAAATACGCGATTGAATTTAATCAGTTATTTACCATAACCAATATGCCTATCAGCCGCTTCGGTGGCTGGTTGCTGGCGAAAGGTCTGTATGAAGAGTATATGGACATTCTGAAGAATGCCTATACAGCCTCTAATTTAGATACGCTTATGTGCAGGAATCTGCTGAGTATTGATTATCAGGGTTACGTCTATGATTGTGATTTTAATCAGATGCTGGCTATTCCCTTGATTGGCAGCAACAGGCTTAAACCTCATCTCAGGGATATACTTGATCAGGATTTAACAGGCAATCCGATCGCTATTGGGGAGCACTGTTACGGTTGTACGGCGGGACAGGGTAGCAGCTGTGGTGGAGCTCTGAATGATTAGCCCGGGCATGCCGTCTGTAATTAATCCCATTCAGCATAGCTGAGCACTGACTCAATTATGTCTTCGGATAGCATAAAAATAAGTATCGTTATTCCTGTGCTAAATGAAGCAGAGGCCTTGAACAGACTGCTGCCTTCCCTGCAAACTTACCGCAAAAACGGTCACGAAATTATTCTGGTAGATGGTGGCAGCCATGATCGAACCCTGGCAGTAGCCAGACCATTGGTTGACCGTTATATACAGACAGTCAAGGGTCGTTCGCATCAAATGAATGAAGGGGCGGAAGTTGCCAGGCACGCCATATTACTTTTTTTACATGCAGATAGTGTTCTTCCTGAGACTGCGGATAAATTTATTATCGAGGCACTTGATTCGGGGCGGCATTGCTGGGGGCGTTTTAATATCAGACTAAGCAACACAAGAATTGCCTATAAAGTAATAGCCTGGGCAATCAATCTGAAAAGCACCCTGAGCGGTATTGCGACAGGAGATCAGGCTATTTTTGTACGCAAGAAGGACTTCGAGGATATTGGTGCTTATGATCGCATCCCGTTAATGGAAGACGTGGCACTCAGTAAAAAATTATTGAAGCTGTCACGACCCGCCTGTATTAAATCCAAACTAACCACATCAAGTCGCCGTTGGGAAAAACATGGCATTTGCAATACCATTTTCCTGATGTGGCGTCTTCGAATAGCCTATTTTTTCGGTGTAAGACCAGACAAACTGGTAGAACATTATTATCCTGATTCAAAATAGTGCCAATGCCTGATTCTGAAAAATATCAGCAGTTTCCTGAAGCCTGCATAGTAATGTTTGCCAAGGCGCCCGTACCTGGCAAAGTAAAAACCCGACTGATACCGGCCTTAGGTGAGCAAGGCGCTCTGGATTTGTATCTTTGGTTATTACAGAGACAAATGCTGGTGCTAAACAACAGCCGCTTATGCAGCACGCAACTCTGGGTGGATCAGAATCCTGAGTATCCTGTATTTAAGCAGTTCAAGGGCGTGATAAAGGTACAAAAGGGACAAAGCCTGGGAGATAGAATGGCCGATGCTGTTCAAACTGTTTTGAGACACTATAAAGCAGTTTTAATTATAGGCAGTGATTGTCCGGAAATTGATGATGCCTATCTTGAACAGGCTTTGCTCAGGTTAAATGACAATGCGACCGATGTAGTGCTGGGTCCGGCGCTGGATGGAGGCTATGTGCTCATTGGCATGAAGCAAGCCTGCGAGGCATTGTTTGAGGGAATAGAGTGGGGTACGGAGAGCGTGCGACGGGATACACTTAAACTGATCAGCAGCCATGGCCTGACTCATGCTGAACTTCCCTTTTTAAGGGATATAGATACAGCAGAGGATTTAAAAAGCCTGTTATAATTCCGCGCACTGGTTGTGTTTATTCACATGTATTAAAAGCATTTATAAGACTATGGCTCAAGAACCCAAAGTCGTCATTATCGATGACGATAAACTATCGACACACAACTGGAAAATTCTGCTTAAATTTATCAGTGAAGATGTTATGGCATTCAGTGCCGAACACTGGGCCCGTTACAATTTTGAACAGAATAATGACCAACCCTTTCTTGCTGTACTTATTGGCAAGTTGATGGACAGTGCTTTTAATGAAAGCGCGTTTGAAGATTTGGTCAAAAGCATTCATGATCTTCATCCTAAAATACCCATACTTCTGAATTGCGATGATACTTTTATCCATAATTTACCGGAGAGTAGTCAGCCATGGGTTATTCAGCTGCCGGTAAACATCGAATACTTAACCTTAATCCGGATGCTCGAATATGCTCGCCAACTTTCTGGCTTAGAGTTAAAGCAATCTAAAAGTAAGATTATCTCCGAACATGGAACCCCCTTGTTCAGAACTCTGGTGGGTGACAGCGCTTTAATGACCCAGGTGCGTGAATTAATTCACCAAGTTGCAAAACGAAATATAAATGTACTTTTGCTTGGCGAATCGGGGACAGGCAAGGAGATAGTAGCCCGCAATATTCATTATCATTCGGGTCGTGGTGAAAAGCCTTTCGTCATTGTTAATTGCGCTGCACAGGGTGAGCAATTCGAAGCCAGCTTATTTGGTCGTAGCAGAGCAGTGCAACTGGAAGAGGGTGCCGGATATCTGGAACAAGCAAATGGAGGCACTTTGTTTCTCGATAAGATTGAAGAAATGCCACTCTCCGTTCAGGCCCGCTTACTCAGTTTTCTGGATGAAAAATCATTTCACCGACTTGGGGAAAATGAAAAGCGCCATGCTGATGTGCGAGTCGTAGTGGCAACAAATTCAGATTTAAAGCAAAAAGTAAGGAGTGGCGAATTCAGGGAAGATTTATATTATTTGTTGAATGTTGTTCCAATTGAAATGCCGGCTTTGCGTGAACATGCTGAAGATATTCCTGATTTGCTGGCAGAATTGATAACTCGGCTGGAACATGAGGGACAGAAAGCAGTGCGCCTGAATTCAAGCGCAATTGACGGACTGAAACGCTACCACTGGCCAGGCAATGTTCGTGAATTAACCAATCTCATCGAACGTTTGTCTGTCATTCATGAAGGTAAAATTATTGGCTTGACCGAGTTGCCGGTTGAATACCAGGTCAAACCAGAGGATATGACGACGGAAGGCCGGGCAGGAATACAGGGAGTAAAAACAGATCAGCAAATTGAAGGTGATGCTTCAGAAATTGAGGGAGAAATTACTGTTGCCAAAGCGCAGGCTGATTTGAAGATGCCACTTGAGAAAAAATCATTTCTCAAGATAATGTCACCATTGACAGCAGACAATCTGGCATTGTATTTGCGAAATTTCGAAAAGGAATTATTGCAGGCAGCTTTGGAAGACAGCGCCGGTATTGAGAAATTTGCAGCTCAACGTATGAATATCGATGAACAGGTTTTGCAGGAAAAACTTCAGGAGCACGCTTTAATTCAGACCTGAAACTACAGCTTGTCTGGACTTACAGCCACACCATTGATCTGTGCATCACGCATGGTAATTTCGAATTCTTCCCCATCTGGGTCACGTTGGTACAGCTTCAGCATTAGCATGTCATGATTTTTGGCAAACCAAAGCTGAGTTACCCGTTCACTGTTATCTCTTACCCGCTCAACCATTACGGTCTCAAATTCGCCGGATTTTAGGCTAAGTGTTTCTTCGCCAAGCACACTGTAATGGTACTCCTCTACTATATTGCGGTTGACGACATTGAAATAGATTTCAGTTTTGCCCTGGCTAAGCTCGTGTTTTAAATGCGTGTACATATTGAGTTCGTCAAGCGTGTTTCCAGACAGACTGAGTTCGCTTGTTGCATCATCTACTGTCGCTATTGCCAGATTCTGATGCCAGTCAAAACTGGCGCTACGATAGCGTGCACCTATACCTGTATGCTTGTACTCATAGAACCGGGGCCAGGGCATGTCATCATGCCAGTCAAAATGGCTGGTTTCCCTTATGGTCGAAATATTGGCTCCAAACAGACGGATTCTGATGGTCGTTTCTGCAATGAATTCGCTTTCATCAAGTTGCACAACTGATATCGTCGCCTGTGCTTTAAGGCCTTTATAGCGGGCATCGAAATTGGAGTTATAGGGTATCGGAGGTGCAGCAATGCCAACTGTCGTGAACAGTAGCAAACTCAAGAAGCAAAAAAATGTAAAAACCCGTGATCTGAACATCCTGCCATTATCCTGAAACCAGCTTAACCCTATCTTAACCCGACAAACTCTATTTTTAATTGAGTACGGCTTGCTTGCTGGTTAGCTTACACACGAATCGGTTATGATAGCGCTTATGGTAAAAACAATAAAATACACCCAGTACTCTTTTTGCTATTTGATGCTTGTAATCAGCTTGCTGCTTTACCTGCCTGAGTCCTTTGCAGTTGAAGTGCCGGGCTTATATCGGGCTACCGTGCGTGTTGATTCACGTAATAGTGAACAGGAAAGGCGTCGTGCCTTCGGTGTAGCCATGCAGGAAGTGCTGACTAAAGTCAGCGGCGTAGATGCAAGTTTAAATCAGGCATCAATACGCAGAGCCTTGAACAATCCAGAGCCTTATGTACAGTCCTGGAGCACTCAAGCGAGCCTGGTTGCCATGGACCCAAGTGCGGAAGTTTCAGAATTAAGGGAAGTCATTTCCATTCAGGTTAATTTTTATGAAACTGAAATACAGCGCCTTCTTGATGAAAATGGCATCCCAATCTGGCCAGTTAACCGGCCGGAGACCTTGGTCTGGTTAGTCGTTCAGGATGAATTGGGTGAACGTCAAATGCTTGGCAATGGTGTTTCGGGCAATAATGAAACGGCCGCTCTATTACAGGATTTTGCCGATAAAAGAGGCTTGCCGATTTTGTTTCCCTTGCTTGATCTGGAAGATCAGCTGCGATTGAACCTGGACGCATTATGGGAGCTGGATGCCGAGGCAATCCTGAATGCCTCGAGACGTTACCGGGCTGAGAGTATTCTGGCCCTGCGCTTACATCGTTCACTAAGTGGTGAAGTACTCGCGAAGAGCATATATTTATTTCGTGACAATCAGTTTGTATATGAAGAATTTGAGTCAGACCAGGATGATTTTTTGCGAGGCAGTATTAATCTGGCAACCGCAGAATTATCACAATACTATGCGGTTTTGCTTTCCGCCTCCAACAATACGGTTAGTGTGGATTTACGCGTCGATGGCATAAATAGCCCGGCAGATTATGCTGCTTTGATAAGCTATCTGAATTCTCTGGAAGCTGTCAGTTCCTATAAGTTAAAACAGGTGAATGCTGAGAGTCTGTATTTGCAACTGGAAACAGGCGATCAGTTACGACAATTGGTAGAAACCATAGCGCTTCAACCCGCACTTCAGGAGGTGGTTGAACTGAGTCGAATAGGGGACAATGTTTCCATGCATTACCTCTGGACGAGAAACTAAGTCACTCAGCTATGCCTCTAACCAGTCAGCTTCCATTTGATTTTGCCCTGCATAATGAATTCACCTTTAATAATTTCTATGTTACTGAGCCGAATAGAGAATTATTAGTCAGCTTGCAGACTGAAGTCCTGCCTGAGGCTTTTTATTTTATCTGGGGTGCATCAGGCAGTGGCAAAAGTCATCTATTACAGGCTGCCTGTGCTTTACATCAAAACGCTGTTTATTTGCCGCTGAAACTTTTTTTTCAGTATGGCGAGGACGTGCTGGATGGCTTGCATCAGCTCGACCTCTTATGTATTGATGACGTACAGCTGGGCCTGGGAAATCCGCTCTGGGAAGAAAAACTGTTCGCCCTGTTTAACAATTGTCAGATCAACAATACCCACCTGTTGATAAGTTCGTCTCTGGCACCCTTGCAACTCAACTATGTACTGGCTGATTTGCAATCACGTTTCAACAGCGGAGTTACCTTTCAACTTCATGAGCTGGATGAAAGGGGTAAAATGGCGGCTCTGCAAGGCCGTGCAGAAGCAGCTGGAATACCTCTGAAAGAAGATGTAATCAATTATATTTATTTGCGTAGTGAGAGAAGTACGCAAAAACTGTTTTCAGTATTGGCAGAACTGGACAAACTTTCACTGGCAGAAAAACGTAAAATTACGATCCCTTTTGTTAAGTCGATTATGCAGTGGTAAGTACAGGCTGGAAGTATAATCAAGTAAATCGACGCATCAGTAGTGCTTCAGTTTAAGATTTCTGGCATCCCAGAAGCCGCCGCTTCTGTTTTGTTCACCCTTCGATCATTGCTTCCTGTTTTTCCGGCAGCTTTCGTGGAGCGATAAACTTGTCGTGATACGTATTTACCTTCAGGAAAATATCAGGCTTAGGATATCTCAATGGGTTCACAAATGCAGGAAGGGCGGCTTTCTTAATAATGTTGCAATTTTCAAAGAGCTTAAACGCACAGTCTTGATAGCTCGTCATTAAGGCCGAGAATAATAAGCAGTAAAATTTCAAACTGACGCACTAGCGACGCATTGTATCCTCCTGACATGGAGTATTCGCAAAGCAAGCCCTCTAATAATCTGTTACAGCGTATTCAGGCAGGTGAAACATTGCAGATACAGGTTGTTGGGGTCGTTAATTTGCAGCAACATGCTGATATCCTCATTAATTTGCAGATACAGTTTAGCGACAGGAGAAGCGATTAATTGTATTGTGCTGGCGTCTGATAGCCAGCTCATTATGTTGAAGTTATTGGCAATACTTTGCAAAAGCAAGGCTGTTGGAGAAAGCGGAACGGTGATTTGTTGGGTCCGATACTGTTCAATTCCGGCCAGACTGGCAGCAGCGCTGACGGCATTATCGAGATCGCCAATTTGATCAACCAGACCCTGTTCGAGGGCAGCATTTGCCGACCAAACCCGACCCTGGCCCACAGCATCGACAGCTTCAAGGCTCATGTTTCTGGATTCAGAAACGATTTGTAAAAAGCGTGCGTAACCATTTTCAACATTCAGTTGAATGGCACGCTGGGTAGTATCAGGTAATTCCATGCCTAGGCCGTATGCGCCAGCCTGAGTAGTCGTACCAACGCCATCAACATAAATGCCGATATTCTCCAGTGTATTTTTAAAGGTGGGGTAAATACCGAATATACCGATAGAGCCGGTAATCGTAGCCGGGCTTGCCCAAATCTCATCAGCTGCTGTTGCTATCCAGTAAGCTCCGGACGCAGCAACGCTACCCATAGAAATAACCACAGGCTTGCCGCTATTTTTAAAGTCCAGTAATTCGCTACGGATGACCTCTGAAGCAAAGGCACTGCCTCCCGGGCTGTCAATTCTAAGAACCAGGGCTTTTACATTCTCATCATTTTTTGCCTGACGAATGAGGCTGGCAAGTGTATCTCCGCCGATACTGCCGGCTGCCTGTTCACCATCATAGATAGTGCCAGTTGCCACTATTACGCCAATCTGGTTGCCGCCAAGTGAGGCGGGCAAGGGTATGCGGCGTTCAGCTAAATAGGCATCAAAAGGAACCTGCATAAAATTGTTGCTCTCTGCATCCGAACCAATTTTATCAATCAGGTAGTCACGTATTTCAGGTCGACTGATACTCTGGTCAACCAGGCCTAAACCTAGGGCCATAGCAGCAGTATTGCCACTATAGGTGGCCAGATATTGGTCCGGGTTATTGATGATGTCATTGATTTGAGTTGAACTTATCTCACGTTCACGGCTTACATCGTCAAGAAAAAGCTGCCAGCTTTCGTTTAACCACTGCTCATAATTTCCTCGTGCGGCATCTGACATGCCGTTAAGCTCAAAAGGTTCAACGGCAGATTTAAATTCACCAACACGGAATATATGAACATTCACGTCGAGCTTTTCTATGGCTTCGGCATAGTAATACTGGAAACTGCTCATGCCTTCCAGGTTAACGGCACCCATATTATTTATAATGATTTCATCGGCGTAGGTGGCTAAATAATATTGGCTTTGGTTGAAATTATCGCCGATGGCATAAACTGTTTTGCCACTTTGCTTGAATTCGTTCAGGGCATTACCGAGGTCCTGAAGTTTGCTTAGTGATGCTGCTTGCAGATAATCCAGGCGCAACACGATGGAACTTATGGCGTCATCGCGTCCGGCAATGGCAATGCCTTCCAGCAGATCCTGTAGCAAGACTTCATCTGGGTTGCTGCCACCACTGATCAGGTCGCCTATCGTATTTACCGAACTACGTTCTTCCACCAGTGCTCCACTCGGGCTAATAAGCAGTGCTGCACCCTGAGGGATTTCCAATTGATCAGAGCTGAATAATGCAGCGACAATAAACAGCAAAAAGATAATGAAAAACAGGTTAAGAAAGAAACTGCGTATCCAACGGTATAGTGTCAGTAATCCTTTAAACAGTTTGCCTAGCATAGGTTGTTCCTTTAAATTTTTTTCAGCAATGCCAGCTTGTCTGATGCAGTGGCGTCAATTCAGGATTTTGCTATCTGATTGTTTCTTTTCTGGATTTTCTGTTGTTGATGAATATAGAAAATAGCAGAACAGAATAAAAGTGCACAGAAGAAGGTTATCATAAATCCAATGATTTGCTGCCCGGGGCTGAAGGCCATTAAAACGCCCATCATGAAATACAACATAATGACGAAGCATAACCACTGGTATGGTCTCAGGCCTGGTCCCAGCAAGGCTGGGATAAAGGCCAGCAAGGGGAATATCTGGATTATCCAGCGGGTGAGATTGAGTGGGCTGTTGAACAGGTTAGCCAGCGTCAGTGTGATAATCAAGGCTGTTAAACTGCCTATGACGACAAAGCGACTGATCCGGATAAATTTAAGTTCGGTCATGCCTCTGTCAGTGTCCAAGTTTCAGTGCCAGCATTGCAAGTCGTTTACCGAGCGCCTGACATAACGATGCTTCTTCATCAGTGATTGTATTTTTGCCGTCAGAACCTGCTACATGACTGGGACCGTAAGGTGTTCCGCCGCTTTGAGTCGTATTCAGTTCGGATTCACTGTAGGGGATGCCGCTGATCAGCATGCCGTGATGCAGCAATGGTATTTGCATACTTAACAATGTGGATTCCTGACCGCCATGCAAAGTGGCTGTGGAGGTGAACACGCCTGCCGGTTTGTCAATCATACTGCCGCTCATCCATTGGGCACCGGTGCCATCCAGAAAATGTTTCATCGCACCGGCCATATTGCCGAAGCGGGTTGGACTGCCTAATGCCAGACCACTGCATTGAGAAAAATCTTCTGCCGTGCAATAGATGGCTCCTTCGGCAGGAATCTCAGGCTCGCTTGCTGCGCAGACCGAAGAGACCGCAGGTACTGTGCGTATTTTTGCTTCAATATCAGCGTTACTTTCAACACCACGGGCTATAAGTTGAGCCATTTTTGCAACAGCGCCATAGCGGCTGTAATACAGCACCAGAATATAAGGTTTGTTCATTTAATTAGCTCTAACACGTTTTCAGGAGGTCGTCCCAGCACAGCTTTATTGCCTTTGACAACAATAGGGCGTTCTATAAGCCTGGGTTCATCCAGCATGGCCTTTAACAACTGCTCATCTGACAAGGCGGGATTCGCCAGTTTTTTTAGCTTATATGCCTCTTCGGATTTTCGAAGAATATCCCTGGGCTTCAGGCCAAGTTGCTGTAAGAGTTCCTGCAATTTTTTTTTGGTGGGTATATTTTCCAGGTAATACACAATCTCAGGCTGAATATTATGCTCTTCCAGAAGCGCCAGCGTTTGACGGGACTTTGAGCAGCGTGGATTATGATAGATGCTTATTTTGGCCATGTAAGCTCCTTGGTTATGTATCGCAGGTCGGAGACTGAATAATCAGTGCCGGGCAATGGTAGACATATAAAATTGATTAAACAAGGGAAGCATGATGGGTTATGCTTCTGCCTGGTATTTTCATACAGCTGAATTTATGAATATTATAAAAGATCACTTAAAAGAATTCTGGCGCTTTTTTGTTTTTGTTTATCAAAACTTTACCCGGCACCAGGGTGTTGAGAACGCCAAGGCCCTGACTTATATGAGCCTGTTTGCGGTGATTCCCTTATTAACAGTATTAGTTACCATATTGTCTGCCTTTCCGGCGTTTCAGGTATTTGGCAGTCAGGTCCAGTCAATGATTTTTGAACGTTTACTGCCCAGTTCCAGCAGTGAACTGGAAAACTACTTTACGAACTTCAGTAATCAGGCGAGAAATCTGACCTGGGTCGGAGCAGTGATGCTGCTGGTGACTTCATTTTTGATGCTATTGAATATAGAAAGAAGTTTTAACCGGATTTGGGAAGTCAGGGAGCCACGTAAAGGGCTTAATTCTTTTTTGCTGTACTGGAGCGTGATGAGTCTGGGACCGATTCTTTTAGGCCTGGGTTTCGCAATCAGCTCCTACCTTACATCCCTGAATCTCTTCGACAGTATCCTGGATATTTCTGAGGTGCTGGGAACCACGAACCTCTTTCTTGGCGTCTTTCCCTTACTGCTGACGGCAGGGGCTTTTACCCTGATTTACATAGCCGTGCCAAATTGCGGCGTACGTTTCCATCACGGCCTTATCGGCGGCCTGACTGTAGCCATTTCCTTCCTGGTTCTCAAACAGGTTTTTACCTGGTTTATTGGTATGGCGAGTTATCAGCTGGTTTATGGCACATTCGCTGCAATACCGATTTTTCTGCTTTGGATCTATTTGTGTTGGGCACTGATTTTAATGGGTGCTAATCTGGTCAGAGCATTACCGGCATATAGCACGGAATATAAAAGCGGCAGGGTGCATTCACATCTGTTACTTATTGCCTTGCTGCATAAATTCTGGCTCAGGCAACAAAACGGAGAGGGTGTCACTGTCAGCGAATTAATAAAGGAAAAATGGCCCTTCAATGAACTTACTATCGCAGAGGTGCTAAAAACATTGCAGGAAAATAATATCCTTCGTGATTGTGGGGCTGATGAATTTATATTAAGCCGCGACTTACAGGCAGTTTCTCTGGATCAGGTGTTTAGCTGGCTGGATCTTGCATTACCGAGAGCTAAAGATTTTGAAAATTTGCCTGAACTGATTGTTCAGCATTTACCAGCGCTGGAAAATTTAAAAAGTCGTTTTGTTAATCTGGAAACAGCTTCACAAGCTGAGTTCAATATACCATTCAGCTCAGTATTTCAGGATTTACAGAGCCTTACCTGATGCTTCCTGCCCTTGATTTTCCCCTCATTCAGAATCTTCAATGCCTGTTTGGCGCTTTCTCTTTCGATGGCAACATAGGAAATAAAATCAAAGATATCGATTTTGCCTATTTGCTTGCCTGCTAAGTTCTGGTCGGCAGTCAGGGCTCCCAGGATATCACCAGGGCGCAGTTTGTTTTTTCTGCCGCTGTTTATACTCAAGGTTTCCATTGGCGGAATGAGTGATGTATTACGTGTCAATATCAGGGTTGGCACTGTTTGATATTGGGTAGAAGAATTTTGAAAGCTTTCGATATGATGAACTTTGAGCAGTTCAGAATCTGCAACCAGTGAAATAGCCATGCCTTCCTGTCCTGCTCGTCCGGTTCTGCCAATGCGATGCACATAGACTTCCGGATCTGGTGACAATTCGAAATTCACCACTAAAGGCAGGTTCTTGATATCCAGACCCCGTGCTGCCACATCCGTTGCGATCAGCATGGAGATGCTTTTGTTGGCAAAACGCACCAGTGCCTGATCTCGTTCTTTTTGTTCCATATCACCATGCAAGGCCAAAGCATGAAAACCCTTGCGACGCAGTTCATCGCATAGGTCCTGACACTGTTGTTTACGATTACAGAATATCAGGCTGGATTCAGGCCTGTAATGTTGCAGCAGCGTCATCAGGGCATCCGTTTTTTTGCCTTGTTCTACCTGGAAAAAAATCTGTTTGATCACTGAGTCATCATGCTGACTTTCAACTGCTACAGTGACCGGATCTTTCTGCACGGACTGGCTGATTTTTTCTATTTCATCCGGGTAAGTCGCCGAGAATAATAGGGTTTGTCGTTCAGTAGGGCATTGTTCAATAATGAGCTTTATATCATCCAGAAAGCCCATGTCGAGCATTCTGTCGGCCTCATCGAGGACAAGGGTTGTTACTGCGGCAAGTTTCAGGCTGTCCTTGCCAAGATGCTTCAGGAGTCTGCCGGGCGTACCCACCACAACATGAGGGGCATGCTCCAATGAAATAAGCTGTGGCCTGTAAGAGACCCCGCCACAGAGACTGATGATCTTCATATTGGCAAGGGGTCTGGCCAGACGCCGTAATTCTTTACTGACCTGATCAGCAAGTTCCCTGGTAGGGCAAATAATCAGGGCCTGGGTTTCAAAGCGGCTGGGGTCGATTTTCTGTAAGAGTCCAATGCCAAAGGCAGCGGTTTTGCCACTGCCAGTTTTGGCTTGAGCTTTAACATCTTTACCTGCCAGCACAAAGGGTAAGCTTTGTGCCTGAATTGGCGTCATTTCCAGGTACTGCAGATTATCCAGATTCTCCAGAAACTCTGGTGCCAATGCTAAAGAAGAAAAGGATCTTGCCGTCATTTTTGATCAGGCGCCCATGAAATCCATTTTGCCAAGTACCACACCATTATGACGTAGTATGTTGTAGCCGGTTGCTATGTGAAAGTAGAAATTTGGCAGGACAAACTGATTAAGGTAGACCGCACCTGAAAAATTTAATTCTGTTGGACCTGCCTTTAAGGAAATTGCTTTTTCTTCCGTGCCATCAATTTGCTCGACACTTAATGTTGCTAAAAAAGCCTGCGTTTTTGCAATGCGTTCCTGCAGCTCTGCAAAAGTTGTTTCCGTATCTTCAAATTTTGGTGCTTCAACGCCGGACAAACGGGCACCACAACCCTTCGCCATATCACAGGCAATAATAACCTGAAGCCTGAAAGGCAACATGTCCGGAAAAAGTCTGAAGGAGCAAAGAGCGCTTTCATCAAGTTTCTTTTCTTCAACATGGGCTTCAGCTTTTTTCAGGATATTGGCGTAGTTACTCAAATAGCGTTGTAGAACCGGAATAGAAGAATTGTACATGGACATAAACAGTTTCCTTGGGTGCTTGAATTAATGAGTGATAATGAACTGCAACAGGATTCTAACGGCTTTTAGCTATAGATACCCTGACTTCGTAAATAGTCTTCGTAATTCCCTTTGAAGTCGACCAGACCGTCAGACTGCATATCTATGATTCTGGTTGCCAGAGAGGATACAAATTCCCGGTCATGGCTGACAAAAATTTGGGTGCCGGGGAAGTTTTCCAATGCCAGGTTTAGTGCTTCGATGGATTCCATATCGAGGTGATTGGTGGGTTCATCGAGCAAGAGGACATTCGGATTGGTGAGGCTGAATTTACCAAACAGCATGCGGGCTTCTTCACCACCGGAAATGACCTTCACGGATTTACTGACTTCATCGCCGGAAAACAACATGCGCCCCAGAGCACCACGCACTAACTGGTTGTCGCCTTTGGTCCATTGTTTCATCCAGTTGAACAGGGTCATATCCTCAGTAAAAGCCGCGTGGTGATCCTGAGCGAAATAGGCTATTTCTGCCTGCTCGGCCCATTTCACGGTTCCGCTATCCACGGCTAACTCTCCGAGCAGGCAACGCAGCAGGGTCGTTTTACCCGCTCCGTTAGGCCCAATGATGGCTACACGCTCGCCAGCTTCAATTTGCAGGCTGAGTTTATGAAACAGTGTTTTATCAAAGGATTTACTGATCTCTTCAACACTTACTGCCTGCCGATGCAGCTTTTTACTCTGGGAAAAACGGATGTATGGACTAACCCGGCTTGAGGGTTTCACATCATCCAACTGGATTTTGTCTATTTGTCTTGCCCGCGAAGTTGCCTGTTTGGCTTTCGATGCGTTAGCGGAAAAACGGCTGACAAAGCTTTGCAGTTCGGCAATCTGTTCTTTCTTTTTGGCATTTTCATTAAGTAGTTTTTCACGAGCCTGAGTTGAGGCCATCATGTAGTCATCATAATTGCCGGGATAGACTCTTAACTCGCCATAATCAAGATCTGCCATATGAGTGCAGACTTCGTTCAGAAAGTGACGATCATGGGAAATGATGATGATGGTGCTGTTGCGTTGTTTGAGAACGCCTTCCAGCCAGCGAATGGTATTGATGTCCAGATTGTTGGTAGGTTCGTCCAGTAACAGGACATCCGGGTCGGAGAATAAGGCCTGAGCGAGTAATACCCGTAATTTCCAGCCCGGAGCGATATTGCTCATCAAGCCTTCATGCTGATTAACGGGTATATCCAGACCAAGTAACAATTCGCCTGCGCGTGATTCAGTGGTATAACCGTCAAGCTCCGCAAAACGGATTTCCAGTTCGGCTACCTTCATGCCGTCTTGTTCAGACATTTCAGCCAGACTGTAAATGCGATCTCTTTCTTTTTTGACCTCCCATAATTCTTCGTGCCCCATGATTACCGTATCGAGGACAGAATATTCTTCGAAGGCAAACTGGTCCTGGCGTAGTTTGCCCAGCCGGATATGAGGCTCAAGCATGACATGACCAGCACTTGCTTTGAGCTCATTACCAAGAATTTTGATAAGGGTGGATTTACCACAACCATTGGCGCCGATCAGGCCGTAACAGTTGCCGTTATTAAATTTGACAGAAACGTTCTCAAAAAGAGGCTTGGCCCCAAATTGCATAGTGAGGTTTGCAGTAGAAATCATATAGCTTACTTAGGGCAGAAACAAAAGCGCGCATTCTAGCAAAGAGCAAGCGGATAAAGTAAATTGATTTTGACTTATTCTTGCTGCCTGTTGTCAGTATCAAAGGTAAAGCGCAAGCAGACGCATACAAATCTAAGCAGAACTTCTGGCAGGGGCCAGTATTTTCTCTTTCAGAAATGCTACTACATTATCCAGAGGGATATCCTGACTGTCTGCTTTTGAGCGGTGCTTATACTCCAGCTTGTTCTGTTCCAGGCTGCGCTCTGAAATCACCAGGCGATGAGGTATACCTATCAGTTCCATGTCGGCAAATTTCACACCAGGGCTGGTTTTCTTATCGCGGTCATCAAACAGTACTTCAAGTCCTGCGGCACTTAAATCCCGGTAAAGTTTTTCGGCCAATTGTGATACCTGCTCGGATTTGTGAGCATTAAGAGGAATAATTGCCAACTGAAAAGGCGCAATGTTTTCGGGCCAGCTAATGCCATTTTCGTCATGACATTGTTCAATGGCGGCAGCCACTATTCTGGTGACGCCAATACCATAACAGCCCATCTCCGGTACTATGCTCTTGCCATTTTCATTAAGAATGGTGTGCTGCATGGCTTTGCTGTATTTGTTGCCAAGTTGGAAGATATGCCCGACTTCGATGCCTCTTTTTATGGATAATACACCTTTGCCATCCGGGCTCAGGTCCCCTTCGTTAACTTTTCTCAGGTCAGCTGTTTCACTAAACTGACAGTCTCTGTCCCAGTTAACACCGGTTAAATGAAAACCGTCCTGATTGGCACCACAGATAAAGTCACTGACCAAGGCTGCGTCACGGTCAACCACCAGCTTGATCTCCCCAGGCAAGTCTGCTGGTCCGATAGATCCGGGTTTGCAATTCAGCAGCTTGCTGATCTGTTCTTCACTGGCAAATTCAAGAGGAGCCTGAACGCCGGCTAATTTTGATGCCTTCACTTCATTAAGTTGGTGGTCGCCTCTGACAATCAGGGCGACCAAAGGCTGATCTTTTTTCTTATCTGTATGTTCGCCCAAGACAATTAGTGTTTTCAGGGTCTGGGATGCTTCAACTCCTAATAAAGTACAGATATCCTGAATGCTGGTGGCATCAGGCGTGGCGACCAGGGTTTTTTCCTGCTTTGCAGCCTGGCGCTGTTGGCTGGGAGCCAAGGCGCTTGCCATTTCAATATTGGCAGCATAGTCGCCTTCAGAACTAAAGACGATTTCATCTTCTCCGGAATCTGCCAGTACATGAAACTCATGTGAACTATTTCCCCCTATATTTCCGGAGTCGGCTACTACGGCGCGGAATGAGAAGCCGAGACGGGTAAATATTTTTGAGTAGGTTTCGTACATCAATTCATAGGTTTCCTGCAGTGAAGCCTGATCTGCGTGAAAAGAATAGGCATCCTTCATCACAAACTCCCGTGCCCGCATAACCCCAAAACGTGGACGGCGTTCATCTCGAAATTTGGTTTGGATCTGATAAATATTAATGGGTAATTGTTTGTAGCTGCTTATTTCATTGCGCAAAAGGTCGGTAATAACTTCTTCATGAGTAGGTCCCAGGCAGAAATCCCGGCCATGCCTGTCCTGAAAGCGCTGTAATTCAGGGCCCATTTGTTCCCAGCGGCCTGATTCCTGCCAGAGTTCTGCCGGTTGCACTACCGGCATGGAGACTTCCAGAGCACCCGCAGCATCCATTTCTTCCTGGATAATGCGGCTTACCTTGTTAAGCACCCTCAGGCCCATTGGCATCCATGTGTAAAGGCCAGCGGCAAGTTTGCGGATAAGCCCCGCTTTTAGCATTAACTGATGACTGATTACCACGGCATCAGAAGGAGTTTCTTTACTTGTTGCTAATAGGTATTTGGAAGTACGCATAGTTCAGGAATCATATCTGTTTTTGTTCAATAAAAAAGCAGCCCGGAGGCTGCTTCTGGAATTCATTGCCTTTAGGTATTACAGGGCGAATTCTTTCAGTTTTTTCAGAGGCAGCACTTTGACTCTGGTTGTTGCAGGTTTTTTAGGAATATCCATAAATTCGCCTGGTTTAAAGGGGTTAGGCACATTCTTGCGGGCTGGACGGGCAGGCCGCTTAACCGCTTTGATTTTCAATAAGCCGGGCAGAGTAAATTCACCAACACCGCGCTTTTTGATGTGTCTTTCAATTAATACGCCCAATTCATCCAGCACTGTAGAAACTTCTTTTTTGGTTAAACCAGTATTTTCAGAAATAGTGCTGAGGATTGCTGTCTTGGTATATTTATCCTGGATTGCGCTAGTCTTATTCGTGGAAGCCTTTGCGGGAGCCTTTGCAGCAGATTTTTTTACAGCCATACCTTCATCTCTTTTAAGTTGATTTATTAATAATAAATCTCAGACATTGATTTTAAATTCACTCAAAACTGATCGTTTGATTGTGTTCAAAGAATGCTGAGAACTCATGAAACTAGTGTTACCAGTCGAGTGACTCTTTATAACTTTTTCACTCTATGCGGGCAAGGGTTTTATGGGTGTTTTTCAATTATTTTTACTTTTTAATTCCTGTAAAGTGTTTTAGATCATAAATGTTGTCTGATAAATAAATGCGGTACAATGCAGCGCTTTTAATTTTACCCTTACAAACAATAGTGCTGTGAATTTTATTGAGGTAGAAGATGCCCATTTATGAATATCAATGCGAGTCCTGTGGTGCAGGTTTGGAGATGCTGCAAAAGCTCAGTGACCCGGCACTTAAACTTTGCCCTGAATGTGGCAAAGAGAGTCTGAAGAAAAAGATATCGGCGACCAGTTTCAGGCTTAAAGGTACGGGTTGGTATGAGACTGACTTTAAGACTGGCAACAAAAAACACGGAACCGGGGAAAAGGATAGCAAGTCAGATAAGGACGCTAACAAGCCTGCAGCTGACAAGAGCCCGGATAAGAAAAGTTCGGGAGAAAGCTCAGGGAAACCAGACAGCAGCAAAAAAGCAACATCAACATAACCTGGAGATAAGCCCCTAACTAAGGTACTTATCAGGTTAAACTGACAAAGAAGTCATTGTAGAAGGTAGTAACTATGCGAAGCCATTACTGTGGTGAATTGAACGAGAGCAATATTGGGGCAGAGG
Organism: uncultured Gammaproteobacteria bacterium; assembly: GCA_963975155.1. GTDB lineage: Bacteria > Pseudomonadota > Gammaproteobacteria > Pseudomonadales > Pseudohongiellaceae > UBA5109. The sequence goes on from CAXBFG010000001.1 coordinate 110,058, forward strand.
TTTCCTTATGTGGTTGGGTGCACCGCAGGCGTGATCATGGAGGCGTTATCTTTCTTGATCTGCGTGACAGGGATGGCATAACACAGCTGGTTTTTGACCCTGATACTGAGGAGAGTTTTGCCCGTGCGGAGCAGATTCGTAATGAATATGTTATACAGGTAAAGGGACTGGTCAGGGCTCGTCCGGATGGAACCGGCAATGCTGATATGGCTACCGGCAAAATTGAAGTTCTTGGCAAAGAGCTGAATATTTTAAATGCTGCCGAAACCCCGCCCTTCCAATTGGATGAGCATATGTCTGTTAGTGAAGATGTGCGCTTACGGCACCGTTTTATTGATCTGCGCAGGCCTGAGATGCTCAATAAGCTGCGCATGCGCTCAAAAGTGACCAGCAGTATTCGCCGTTATCTGGATGAAAATGGTTTCCTGGATATAGAAACACCGATCCTGACGCGTGCTACACCAGAAGGTGCCCGCGATTATCTGGTTCCCAGCCGAACCCATCATGGAAAGTTTTTTGCTTTACCGCAATCACCGCAACTTTTTAAACAGATATTAATGGTTTCTGGCATGGATCGTTATTACCAGATTGCCAAATGCTTTCGAGATGAAGACCTGCGTGCCGACCGTCAACCGGAATTTACACAGGTGGATATAGAGACTTCATTTATGGATGAAGATGCCATCATGGCGTCCGCCGAAGCGATGATTCGTTCGGTATTCAAAGAACACCTCAATGTGGATCTGCCAGAATTTCCACGTATGACATATGCAGACGCCGTTCTGCAATACGGTACTGATCGGCCTGATTTACGAAACCCCATGCAATTGATCGACATCGCCGATCTTATGCAGAAGGTGGAATTCAAAGTTTTTAATGCCCCTGCCAATGATCCTGGTTCTAGAGTCGTGGTTATGAAAGTACCCGGCGGCGCTGAGATCAGTCGTAAACAAATTGATGATTACACAACTTATATAGCTAATTACGGCGCCAAGGGCCTGGCATGGATAAAAGTCAATGATCTGGAAGCCGGTCTTGAAGGACTGCAATCACCGATATTGAAATTTATGCCGGAAGATGTAATTCAGGGAGTACTGTCCAGAAGTAAGGCTGCGACAGGTGACATTTTGTTCTTTGGTGCCGATAAAACCAATGTTGTGAATGAGTCGATGTCCGCACTACGAGACAGTGTAGGCAAAGATATGCAGCTGTTGAAGGGTGCCTGGGCACCGCTCTGGGTTGTTGATTTTCCGATGTTTGAAAGTGATAAGGAAGGCAATTGTACTTCTGTACATCACCCTTTTACTGCACCTTCATGCAGTCCGGAAGAACTTGAAGCCCGACCTCTGGAGTCCTTGTCCAGGGCATACGACATGGTTCTGAATGGCACGGAACTCGGTGGTGGATCGATTCGTATCAACAAACCGGAAATGCAGCAGGCCGTTTTTCGGGTATTGGGGATTGATGAAGATGAAGCAGATGAAAAATTTGGCTTCTTGCTGGATGCTCTAAAATACGGTTGTCCTCCCCATGGCGGTATTGCCTTTGGTCTGGACCGTCTGGTAATGATGATGACTCATTCCCAATCTATTCGAGATGTGATTGCCTTTCCAAAAACCCAGTCGGCCAGTTGCCTGTTAACCAACGCACCGGGAGAAGTAGGTACTAAACAATTGCGCGAACTGAATATCCGTTTGAGAGAGCAGTCAAAGACTGAATAGCCATACATAATAGTATAAAGAGTACTGGCTAATCGAAACTGATAGAAAGCAGCACCCGGCTAATAGCAAGTAATGTGAAATACAAGATTACAGGAATAATGAGGAAAGCATAGCTTATGGCAGGTCATAGTAAATGGGCGAACATCAAACACCGTAAGGCCGGTCAGGATGCCAAGCGCGCAAAGGTGTTCACTAAAATAATTCGCGAATTGACAGTTGCAGCCAAACAGGGTGGTGGTGATGTTGCCGATAATCCACGTTTGCGAGCAGTTGTGGATAAAGCCTTAAGTGCCAACATGACCCGCGACACCATTGACCGCGCAATTGCACGTGGTGCCGGTAGTGGCGAAAATGAAAATCTGGAAGAACTGGTTTATGAGGGTTATGGCCCGAACGGTGTTGCCATATTGGTGGAAACACTTACTGACAATAAGAATCGAACAGTAGCAGAAGTCCGACATTGTTTTACCAAGTCGGGAGGCAATCTCGGCACGAATGGGTCTGTTTCTTACCTGTTTAACAAGATCGGCATTATTTCCTATTCAAGCGGAGTTGATGAAGAGGCATTACTGGAACATGCACTTGAGGCCGGGGCTGAGGATGTCATTACAAATAATGATGGTAGTATTGATGTTCACACCTCTTTTGAAAATTTTGGTGCCGTAAAAGATAGTCTGGATGCTTCTGGCCTGGAAGCGAGCAATGCTGAAGTGACTATGTTAGCTTCAACCGAAGTCGAACTCGACGCGGTAAATGCTGAAAAACTGATGAATGTCGTTGATAGTCTCGAGGATCTGGATGATGTTCAGAATGTTTATTCTAATGCCAGTATTTCAGATGAAGTTCTGGCCCAGTTGGATAATTGAATCAAGGTATTGGATGAATCAGCAATCAGCAGCTAAGCAACCAGCAGGGCGAGGAGAGCAACCTACCTTATGGCCGTAATTTTAGGGATAGACCCTGGCTCTCGCGTTTGCGGTTACGGTTTGATCAATGCTGTAGGTAATAAACTGGAATATATCTCTTCCGGTTGTATCAAAGTTGAAAAACTGCCATTTATGGAGCGTTTACAAAATATATTTGTAGGGGTTTCAGAAATCATCGAAAAATATCAGCCAGACGAAGTAGCTCTTGAAGAAATTTTTGTCGGTAAAAGCGCTGTCTCTGCGCTTAAACTTGGTCAGGCGCGTGGAGCGGTAATTGTTGCCTGTACCAATCACGGTTTAACTATCCATGAATACCCCCCTAATCAGATTAAAAAAGCACTGGTTGGCAGAGGGCGCGCAGAGAAAGGTCAGATGCAACACATGGTTACTTCCATCCTGGCTTTATCCGCCATGCCTCAAAAAGATGCCGCAGATGCTCTCTGTGTCGCAGTTTGTCATGTGCATACACAGTCAAGTTTGATTAAGATGGGTGGTGGGCAGGGCAGTCGGCACAGCCGGTTGCAAGCAGAAATAAAGCGATGACAGGCAAATTATGATTGGCAGAATCAGAGGCATCTTGCTGGATAAACAAGCGAATCAAATTTTACTGGATGTGAATGGGCTGGCCTATGAAATTGAAGTGCCAATGAGCACTCTGTTTCAGTTGCCGAATATCGGCAAGGAAGCGAGTCTGCATACTCATATGGTGGTCAGGGAAGATGCGCAACTGCTTTATGGTTTTTATGAAAACCATGAACGCACATTGTTCAGGTTGCTGATCCGTTTAAACGGTGTTGGCCCCAAAATGGCTTTGGGTATATTGTCAGGCTTAAACATACGGGAACTTGCCGATTGCGTGCATCGAAATGACCTGAATGCCCTGGTGCGTTTACCTGGAGTTGGCAAGAAAACGGCAGAGCGTTTAATTATCGAACTCAGGGATAAACTTGAGGACTGGTATCAAGAGGCTAATGCGGACGGGACACTAAAACAGGAGGGGGTATCAGCTAAAGGTACGAGCCAATCCAATTCAATGAGCTACCGTGAAGCAGAAGAAGCTCTAATAGCACTGGGCTACAAACCCCAGGACGCCAGTCGGGCAATCAGTCAGGTCGCCTTGAAACTTGAAGCTGATGGTTTGGCATTGGAGACCAGTATAATGGTACGTATGGCACTTAAAGGTATGACAGGCTAAAGTCGATAATATGATTGAAGAAGATCGTTTAATTTCAGGACTGGCTGCTGAAACTGAAGTTCAGCAGGATGTAGCTATACGTCCAAATAAACTGGATGATTACATCGGTCAGGATGTAGTCAAAGAACAGATGGCAATTTTCATTTCAGCGGCACGCGGACGTAAAGAAGCCCTGGATCACACCTTGATTTTCGGACCTCCTGGCTTGGGCAAAACCACACTGTCCCATATTATTGCAAATGAAATGAATGTGACGCTGAAAAGCACCTCGGGTCCGGTACTGGAAAAAGCCGGCGATCTGGCGGCCATGCTGACCAACCTGGAAGCCGGTGATGTCTTGTTTATTGATGAAATTCACCGACTCAATCCGGCCATAGAAGAGATACTCTATCCGGCCATGGAAGATTACCAACTGGACATCATGATAGGAGAGGGACCTTCAGCGCGCTCACTGAAACTGGAATTACCACCCTTTACACTGGTTGGTGCAACAACCAGAGCCGGTTTGCTGACCTCACCTTTACGTGACCGCTTTGGCATCGTACAACGTCTGGAGTTTTATTCAGTGGCCCATTTGAAAAAAATTATCATTCGATCAGCCAGTATTTTAAACGTTGCATGTGATGCTGAAGGGGCTGAGGAGATAGCCAGACGTGCTCGAGGAACTCCACGTATAGCCAATCGCCTGTTGCGACGGGTTCGTGATTTTGCAGAGGTCAAGCATAGCGGTGCTATTGATGGAAAAATCGCTAATGATGCGCTGGATATGCTCAGTATAGATAAGAATGGTTTTGATCATCTGGATCGACGTTTCCTGATGACGCTGATCGAAAAGTTTGACGGAGGACCGGTTGGCATAGATAGTATTGCTGCCGCCATCAGTGAAGAAAGGGGAACAGTAGAAGATGTGCTCGAACCTTATCTGATACAGCAGGGTTTTATTACGCGGACACCACGTGGACGCATGGTTACTGAATTCGCTTACCGGCATTTTGGCCTCAAAGGCAGAAACGCTGAGGATTTATTTACAGCGGATCAGTAAGTTTAATTATTTCGAGGAGAGCAAGCAGGCATGGGTGAGTCAATGAGTATCTGGAGCATGATTATAGGGTCTACCCTGATAGGTAAACTGGTCATGTTTAGTCTTTTTATCCTGTCGGTAGCTTCCTGGATCATCATTGTGCAGAAGTGGATCATTATTAAAGATGCCGACAGAGAAGTGCTGAATTTTGAAAAACTGTTCTGGTCAGGAATGGATTTAAGTCAGCTATTCAGGGATGGCACCAATAAACTCAAAAAAGAAGACGTCACTATTATTGGTATGGAAAATTTGTTTCGCTCAGGTTTTAAAGAATTTACCCGTTTGAGGCAGCAGCCCGGTATTGATTCGGATGCGGTTATGGAAGGCGCACAACGAGCAATGCGAGTAGCTTTGGCGCGCGAAGAAAAAGTCCTGGAGAGGCATCTGCCTATTTTAGCGACAGTAGCCAGTGTTTCAGTTTACATCGGTTTGTTTGGTACGGTGTGGGGCATCATGAATGCTTTTTTTGATTTGGCAAATCAAAGTCAGGCCAGCCTGGCAGTGGTGGCACCCGGCATTGCTGAAGCATTATTTGCAACGGAAATGGGGCTCTTTGCAGCAATACCGGCAGTACTTGCCTTCAATCGATATTCAGCCAGTGTCAATTCTATTTCTGACAGTTATTACACTTTTCTGGATGAATTCTCCAGTATCCTGCACCGGCAGGCACATACCAAACGTGTGGAAAAACAAGCTTAATTAGTAGCGGGAGCCTGACAGTGGAAGGACGCAGACAGCGTAGAAGGTTAATGGCGGAAATCAATGTTGTTCCCCTCATTGATGTGATGTTGGTTCTGCTTATCGTATTCATGATTACAGCACCATTAATTACACAAGGTGTAAAGGTAGACCTGCCTCAGGCCGATGCAGAAATAATAGATGATAATGATGAATTAACGCTGGTTGTATCGATTGATGCTGCAGGTCTTTATTATATAAGTTTAGGGGAACTGGACGAAGATCCTGAACCGGTAGCACTGGAGACCATTGGTGAAAATGTCAGTCGAATCATGAATCAGAACCCTGGTGTACCGGTATTTCTTGAGGCTGACAGGGCAGTTAACTATGGCCTGGTAATGAGTCTGATGGCAACACTTGAGGATGCAGGTACGAGTAGTGTTCGTTTGATTACACAACCACCGGAAATAAACCCCTGATGTACAGACCTGCAGAATCTGTAAATAACATGCAGATTTCATACGGATATATAGTTTTATAAAAAATTGGTTTATAAATATCTCATTAACAGGAATGAAAAGCAGAGCTAAAGAGCATGTTCCCGTTTAATCCAATGGTATTATTACTGAAGCATGAAGGCTATCCGCCGGCTGTGTTGGGCGCAGCGCTGATACATGGGCTTCTGCTGTATATTATTCTGGATAATCCTGTGATGAGCAGAGATCTGGTTAACCTGGAAGAACCGGTTTACATCAGTGCGACGACCACTGAAGCAAATCCTCAACGCTTACGTCGGATTCAGGAACTTGAGTTGCAGAGAAGTCGTGAAGCAGAAGCACAACGCCAACGGGAAAGAGATGCGGCTGCACAACGTGCCAGGGAAGAACAGGCACGACAACAGCAGGTGCAGCAGGAAGCAGCGCGTGCCGAGCAGCTGCGTAGTGAAAGAGAAACAGCACAAAGGCGACAGCAAGAAGCTGAACAGGCAGCGCAGCGACAGGCGGATGAACAACGACGTCTGGAACAGGAAAGACTGGACCGGCAGAGACAGGAGCAACTGGCAAGAGAGCAACAGGCAGAACAACAGCGCCAGCAAGCGGCTGCCGCACAACAGGCTGCTGCCGATGCGCGTGCAGAAAATACCTATGTTGCAATTATTCACAATGCTGTGGCGAGTAATTGGGTTATACCACCCAGTGCCAGAAATGGAATGACAGCTGTTCTCGCCATAAGGCTTGTACCAACAGGCGAAATTATTTCCGTCGATATTATTCAAAGCAGCGGTGATGCTGCTTTTGACCGCTCAGTTGAACAAGCTATACGCAAAGCAGGTCGTTTCCCTGAATTACGAGAAATGTCAACTTCGTTATTTGAAGCAAGTTTTAGAAATCTGACCTTAACTTTCAGACCTGAGGATTTATTACGGTGATTATAAAATGTAGGCGCATATTGCTTTTGTGTAGTCTGTTTCTTTCAACATTTGTGCATGCTCAATTAAATATAGTCATCACACAGGGGGTGGATAATCCTGTACCCATTGCAATTGTCCCCTTTGAATGGGAAGGTTTTGGCGTCTTGAGTGATAACGTTGATGAAGTCATCAGTAATGATCTCAGAAATTCTGGTGAATTCGGCCCCATCAGCCCGAGTAATATGTTGAGTCAACCGCATGAACAGTCCGAAGTATACTTTAGAGACTGGCGCTTTTTAGGTTCGGATTACTTATTGGTCGGTAAAATTTCGCGCAATGAAAGCAGTCAGTTAATTCAGGTGCAATATGAGTTTTTTGATGTGGTGCGTGAACAGCGTTTATTTGGTGAAGTCATCACCGGCACCGAATCCCAGCTGCGCGATATCGCACATAAAATCAGTGATTTGGTCTTTGAGGAAGTCACCGGTGTGCGAGGAGCATTCTCCACCAGAATTCTCTATGTCACGGAAGATCCAAACCGGCGTTTCCCATTTCGACTGGAAATGTCTGATGCTGACGGTGGTAGACCACAGATTTTATGGGAAGGTGAAGAGCCTATCATGTCGCCAAGCTGGTCCCCGGATGCCAGCCAGATTGCTTATGTATCATTTGAGACTGGTCGCTCGCAAATCTTCATACAAAATATTAGCAGTGGCGTAAGAGAACAATTAACGAATTATACAGGAATCAACAGTTCGCCGGTGTTTTCGCCGGATGGTAACCGCTTGGCTATGGTCTCTTCAAAAGACGGAAATCCGGATATTTATGTGCTGGATTTAAGAACCCGGGATTTACAGAGAATTACCAATCATTTCGCGATAGACACCGAGCCAAGCTGGACTCCGGATGGCAACTCACTGATATTTACTTCAGAACGTAGCAATACGCCGCAGATATACCAGGTGAATCTGGAAACGCGTTGGGAAGAGCGTCTGACATTTGAAGGTAATTATAACGCCAGAGCCAGAATGCTGCGTGATGGTAACAATATGATACTGGTTCACCGCTTCGATAATAATGATGATTTTCATATTTCAGTTTTAAATCTGGCGCGTGGCACTATCCGTATTTTGACTCAAACTGCATTGGATGAATCGCCTAGTATCGCGCCCAATGCCAGCATGGTGATATATGCATCAAAATCAGGAAATAGAGGTATTTTAAATGCGGTATCCATTGACGGAAGAGTAAAGTTCCAGATACCATCCGCGCAAGGAAATGTCAGGGAACCTGCTTGGTCACCGTTTCTGGATTAGTGACATTCGGTAGGGTATCATTTCCTCGGAAAAGGTGGGTTGAATAAAGAATTCTTAATTAACGACATAGGCTTAGCAATAAGTACCTTATAGGAGTAGACAACGCTATGCATACTAACAAATTTTTAAAATTGGGAATGATAGCTGTATTTGCAGTGTTTTTAGCTGCTTGTCAGTCATCTGCCGATGATATGAGTGAGCCCGCTGATACCAGCATGGATAGGGCACCAGCATCAGCACCTGCAGTTACTAGACCTGCTGATACTAGCGGTGGTCTGACTCCAGCACAAATACGCGAACGTGACACAGCATTAGCAACTACTGTTTTCTATTTTGAGTTTGATCGTGCCGATCTTAGTGCAGAAGCTCGGGAAGCTTTGGTGCATCATGCTAATCGCTTAATGCAAAATTCTTCTTTGCGCTATCGTCTGGAAGGTCATGCTGATGAGCGTGGCACACGTGAATACAATCTGGCTTTGGGTGAGCGTCGTGCACAAGCTATCGAAAGATATCTGCAAGTGCAGGGTGTATCTTCCAATCAGCTGGAAATAATCAGTTATGGTGAAGAGCGTCCGGTTGATCGAGGCACTTCAGAAGCTGCTTATGCACGTAACCGTCGTGTTGAAATACAATAAAGAGTAAACAGTTCCTCAAGCCGGGCTTGCCCGGCTTGTTTTTTTGGGATGCCCATATGCCTGAATATGCTTCTCAACCGTCAACATTAAAACAACTCAAAGTATTCTGGTTATCCGGTATAACTTTTCTGTTGCTTACTTCTCATGCCTTATCTCAAGTGCCAGTAGTGGAAGCCGGTGCTGCCAATGTAAATACCGCTAACAGTACGGCTAATACAAATGTCACTAACAGCAATGATAGTGGTAATAATAGCGGCAATGACATCATGATTACCCTATACAACATGGTCGAAGCATTGCAGACTGAGGTTCAGACATTACGAGGCTTGGTGGAAGAGCAAAATTTTCAGATTCGACGTATGGAAAATGAACAGCGTGATCGTTATCTGGATGTTGATGGCCGTTTGAGTGAATTAACCCGGCAAGTCAATATGGGCAGCACTGCTTCGGGATCGGTTTCAACTCCAGCCTTTGGAACTGCTGCACAACCCAGTGCGCTGGAATCAGCAGCCCAGGCAGCCCTGAATTCCGGACTAAATGACCGGGACAATACGCAGGTAACTCAGCCTATACCAACGCAGCCGCTTGCCGTGAATGCAAATCCTCAAAGTGCCCAGGGCGTGAATGTACCCCTCCCAACTGAAAACAAAACAGAAGAAGAGCTTTATCAGGATGCAAGAAACCTGCTTTTAAATGATGCGAAATATGAAGAATCTATTACTGTATTTCAGCAAATGATTGAAGATTATCCACAGGGACGACTCGCACCTAACGCATACTACTGGCAGGGCGAAGCACTCATATTGGTAGCAAGATATTCGCAGGCAATTAATGTCTTTAATCAGGTTATAAACACTTACCCTGCACATGAGAAAGCTCCTGATTCCATGTTAAAACTGGGGATAGTATATAGTTTGATGGATAATGAACGCCGTGCAGAACAGGTGTGGCGCGAATTGTTAACAAAATATTCAGAAAGTGGAAGTGCATCCTTGCGCCTCGCCGAGTTGTATCTGCGTGACGGTTATAACCGTTAATTCCCCCGAAAACCATAGCATATTAAAGCGGCTCCCCCTCAGTTAATGAGTACATCATTACGTATTACAGAAATTTTCCACTCACTGCAGGGTGAAAGTAATACTGTGGGTTTGCCTACAGTTTTTGTGCGTCTGACCGGTTGTCCTTTACGTTGTCAGTATTGCGATACGGCTTATGCTTTTAGTGGCGGCCTTATGTATGAACAAGAACAAGTGTTAAAGGAGGTTGCCAGCTATGCAGCTGATTATGTCACTGTTACTGGTGGAGAACCTCTTGCACAACAGGCATGCTGGCCCTTACTGACAGCACTGTGTGATGCGGGCTATAGTGTTTCATTAGAAACCAGCGGCGCTATAGATATTGCGCTGGTTGATAAGCGTGTTATCAAGGTAATGGATTTAAAAACTCCAGCTTCTGCTGAAATGAACAAAAACCTGCTGGCTAATATTGCCCTGTTAAGTGCACAGGATCAGGTGAAATTCGTTATCTGTGATCGTGAAGATTACATCTGGTCTAAACAAAAAGTTCAGGAATATGATTTGCAGGATAAAGTCGCTGATGTCTTATTTTCTCCAAGTAAGGATCAACTGGATGCTAAAGAACTAGCTGAATGGATTTTGAGTGACAAGCTCAAAGTCAGATTCCAGATACAACTACATAAATATATTTGGGGTGATGGTCCGGGTCATTGAGATGGAAGAGGGTAATAAAAAACAAGACAGGGCTGTAGTGTTAATTTCGGGTGGACTTGATTCTGCAACATGCATGGCTATTGCTGCTCAACAGAATTATAGCTGCTATGCCTTGAGCTTTGATTACGGTCAGCGTCATCGCAGTGAATTGGACGCGGCAGCAGCACTTGCCGAAAGCATGGGGGTAAAACAGCATAAGATCATTCCGATTGATATGGCCGGGATCGGAGGTTCTGCCCTGACAGATTTAAATATTGCTGTCCCGGAAACAGAGACTGAAGGTATACCTGTAACCTATGTGCCGGCACGTAATACTGTATTTCTGGCCTATGCTTTAGGCTGGGCCGAAGTCTTGGGAGCCGATACGATTTTTATCGGGGTCAATGCTTTGGATTATTCGGGCTATCCTGATTGCCGTTCCGAATATATAGATGCGTTTATTGCCATGGCGAATCTTGCAACCAAAGCGGGTGTGGAAGGCCGAAGAATAAAGGTAGAGACTCCCCTGATCCATTTAAGCAAGGCGGAGATCATTCGACAGGGAATGGCGCTAGGTGTTGACTATAGCAAAACGGTTTCATGCTATCAGGCAGACCAGCAGGGCAGAGCCTGCGGTCGTTGTGATAGTTGTCGCCTACGCAAAAAGGGATTTGCTGAAGCAGGTCTTAGCGATCCCACTTTTTATCAGTAATACATGCTACCTTTTCAGTTTTTATTTTAGCTGAGCTAAAACAGCAAATAGCACGCAGGCATAGTGAGTCAGCCGTTTGGCCTTTGGCGGGTAAAAAATCCCTATTAATGCTGCTGTAGGGGCAAGTAAAACTTGTATTTTTCTGCCAAAACAGTAGTATGACCGGCTTTCTGAACGGGTCGTTAGCTCAGTCGGTAGAGCAGTTGGCTTTTAACCAATTGGTCGTGCGTTCGAGTCGCACACGACCCACCATATTCAGGGGCTTTATTAATAAAACAATAAAGTCCCCTAGTTTTCCTGCTGATATTCCCTGTCATTTTCTTGCTGTTGAATCTTTCAGCTATGTTAAAATCAGGCATCCTGATAGATATCCCGCCCATTGAATATGAATAAAACTGTGCAAAAACAGACTAGTGATCTGATCTCTGATAGAGAGGTGGTGCGTAGCTATCTGGATAATATTCCACAGCGACTGGTGCTTGCCAAACAGGAAAATATTGAATATCGAGATAAAATACTGGCCTTGCTGGAAGAAAAAAACGCCGCCCTGGTAGCACATTACTATACCGATCCTTTATTACAGGCTTTAACAGAGGAAAGCGGTGGTTGTGTAGCAGATTCATTGGAAATGGCCCGTTATGGCAGCCAAAGCAAGGCGACCACCCTGATGGTCTGCGGTGTGCGGTTTATGGGCGAAACAGCCAAGATACTCAGCCCTGAAAAAACCATTTTGATGCCAACGCTGGATGCCACCTGTTCATTGGATATAGGTTGCCCAATTGAGACATTTGCACCATTCTGTGATCAGCATCCAGACCATAAAGTGGTGGTGTACGCTAATACATCAGCTGCAGTAAAAGCCCGAGCCGACTGGGTGGTGACTTCAGCTATAGCAGTTGATGTTGTCGAACATCTGCTGGATCAGGGCGAGAAGGTAATATGGGCTCCTGACAAGCACCTCGGGCGATATATACAGCAAAAACTCGGCGCAGGTGATGATATTCTGATCTGGGATGGTGCCTGTATTGTGCATGAAGAATTTAAATTGAAAGCTCTGGAGGATATGAAACATCTCTACCCGCATGCAGCCGTGCTGGCACATCCTGAATCACCCCTGGCCATATTGGATATTGCCGATGTTGTAGGCTCCACGACTCAAATCATTAACGCCGCTGTAAACCGTCCTGAACGTACTTTTATCGTAGCAACCGATCAGGGAATTTTCTACAAAATGCAACAGGCAGCGCCGCACAAGGAGTTTATTAAGGCGCCTACCTCTGGTGAAGGTGCAAGCTGCCGAAGTTGCGCCCAGTGCCCATGGATGGGTATGAACACGCTGCAAAATCTATATGAATCGTTACTGGCTGGCAGTAATGAGATTCTGGTTGATCCTGAGCTGGGCAGGCAGGCAATGATACCCTTACAACGCATGCTGGACTTTCGTAACAGTCAGTAAAACAGTAATCCGTCAGCGATTATTTATCGATAATAACGGTCGCCAATAGCCTGAATATCTGCCTGACGCTGGCGAATACGAGCAACCGTAAGCGGATCGTTTCTTTCAGCCAGTGCCAGGTTTAAATGATCTCGAGCACGGCCAAATTGACCAATGCCCAGAAAATATTCGGCTCGAGCCTGATGCACACCGGAAATATTACCTACCAGCCCCTGTAATTCAGCAAGTTGATACCAGATATTAATATCATTAGGTCGCTGTTGGCTTAAGGTTTTATATACGGCAACAGCTTCCGGAATACGACCACTGGCTTCCAGGGTTTCAGCATAAGTCACTGAAAGTGGGTAGTTATTAGGATTGATATCCAGGTGGTTCTCTAAAATGTCGATGGCCTGGTCAAAGCGCTCTGCACTTTTTGCTATTTCAGCTTGCAGTACAACGTATGAAATACGATTGGGGTCTTTGACCAGCAAAGGAGCCAGGGTTTCGGAAGCGGCTATAAATTGTCCGCTGCGTAATTGAGCCAAGGCTATGCCATATGCTGTGGCGTCGGCTTCGACTCCATTTAACTGAGGGAGTTCACGTTGCAGTCTGGTAATAATTGACTGTTGGTCGGGCTCATAGTGACCAAGAACCCGCTGCCTCATAAGCAGATATTCTATATTTTGAATATGTTCCACTGCCGGCATTGATGAGGCACGATTACGACTATCTGCGACACGATTCTCATCCAGAGGGTGCGAGGAAAGAAATTCAGGAATACGTCGAGACTGGCTGCGCATTTGCATCATATTTTCAAACATGCCCGGCATATCGTTAGGGTCGAAGCCGGCATTATAAAGTGTTCGGATGCCGACCCGATCAGCTTCCTGTTCATTACTGCGGCTGAAGCGTAGCTGGTTTTCCAGAGCCGCCGTCTGGGAGACAGCCAGAGCAGCCTGACCTGCTTCTCCGCCTGCAGCAGCAAGTATTAAAACCGAGGCCAGAGTCGTAGCAATGGTGGTGATTGAATTGGCTCGTGCTGCTTCAATATTGCGGGCGTAGTGTCTCTGACTGATATGGGCAAGCTCATGCGAGAGCACGGAAGCAAATTGGCCTTCGTTCTCGGCAAACAAAAACAGCCCGGCATTGACACCAACAATGCCGCCAGGGGCGGCAAAAGCATTCAATTGTGCACTATCAATCAGCAGGAAAGAGAGGCGGTGATCGGTAAGCTCGCTGTTTGCGGCCAGATGGTAACTTAGGCTGGCTACATACTCCTCGATCAGAGGGTCATTCAGCATATTAAATTGGGAGCGCATGGAGCGTAAAATCTCGCGCCCCATTTCATATTCCTGCTGAGTGGTAATAGTTCCTGAAATAGCATTACCCAACACCGGCAGGTTATCTGCTTGAGCAGAAGCCAGTGAGCCAGCACAGATGGCAATACCGATGCTGGTTGCCAGAAGGCATGGTTTTACAATGTTTACAATCCGTGTGTGCATAATCAGTACTTTTGAATCATGGCCCGTTACGTTTATGTTTGACTCTAAATAATACTATTAATTCAATGTAATAACTCGGTTTTTTCGGCGGCTCTTGCTAGAATGCGGGCATGAATGGAGTTGCCGATATAGAACTTGATCTGAGTGGTTTGCTTTGTCCATTACCCCTACTTAAAACGAAACAGGCTCTAAACCGAATGAACAGCGGTCAAACGATTAAGGTAACAGCAACGGATCCGGGTTCTGTTCGGGATTTCCAGGTATTCGCAGTGCAGAGCGGGAATCTCTTACTGGAAATGAACGATTTGGACGGCGAATTTCATTATTTGTTACAAAAAAGCTAGGACCCGATACCGGAATTCGCAACTAGCATTCATCGTCAGTTTTCAACGATTTTACCAAAACCAAAGGATTCTCAATGCTGAGAATATTTAACGATTTATTCCAGCGCTATTTCTCGGAAGAGGAGGCGTTAATTTATACCTTGCTGCTGATCACGGGAACCATCGTGATGATGACACTTGGTAGTGTAATAGCACCTCTCTTATGGAGCCTGGTGATCTGCTTTATTCTGCAGGGACTGGTTAACTCACTTGTACGCATGAATATTCCCTACCATCTTGCCGTTTACATAACCTATATTCTGTTCCTGGGTCTGATGGTGTTGATTATTTTTATCTTATTGCCATTCACCTGGAGCAGGTTGTTTTTGTTTATGGATGAATTGCCAAATATGATGGGGCAATTACGTTCATTTTTATTGTTGCTGCCGGAAAACTATCCAGAGTTGTTTACCGAAACGCAGATCCAGGGGTGGATAAATAACTTACAGGATGCTTTGGGGCAGATTGGGCAAAATGTACTTTCATATTCAGTAAGCAGTATTACCCGCCTCGTAACCTGGCTGGTTTATACAATTCTGGTTCCGGTGATGGTTTTTTTCATGCTTAAGGATGCCGATAAACTATTGAACTGGCTGGAAAACTGGCTGCCGAAAAAAAGACCGATCATGGCCCAGATTTGGAAGGAAATGAATGGGCAATTAGCTAACTATATCCGCGGCAAGGCTCTGGAAATTATTATTGTTGGCATATGCTCTTACCTGCTTTATTTCGTGTTTGGACTAAACTATCCTGTACTGCTGGCCTTGATTACCGGCTTTTCTGTTATCGTCCCCTTTGTTGGAGCTACTGTGGTTGCGATACCGGTCTTTCTGGTGGCTTTATTTCAGTGGGGATTAGGTGCTGATCTTTATCAGGTGATGATCGCCTACTTTATCTTGCAAATGCTGGATGGCAATTTATTAGTGCCTTTAATCTTTTCAGAAACTGTGAATTTGCATCCTTTGGCGATTATCACTGCAATACTTGTTTTTGGCGGTATATGGGGTTTCTGGGGTGTCTTTTTTGCAATACCACTGGCAACTTTCCTCAAGGCGAGCATTCGAGCATGGCCGGTGAGGCATCATACGGAAGACTCAGAAACTAAGCACAGCACGTCGAATGAAGAAACCCAGGAGAAACAAAGCTAATAAGACAGCTGTATGCAAACAATGACTTTAATATTAACTTGAAGATACTTACGATAAAATCCTCGTCCAATTTGGAACAACTCATATTCTGCTCTTGGGGGCAACATGATTAACGGCAGTATTGTAGCGTTGGTAACGCCAATGACCGAAAGCGGTGAAATTGACTTGCCTGCAATGAATAAATTACTTGAATGGCATATTCAGGAAGGTACCGATGGGGTAGTTGCGGTAGGCACGACCGGTGAATCTGCAACACTGTCAATTGAAGAAAATTGTCGCGTTGTTGATTATGTTATTGAAGTAGTTAACGGGCGTATTCCGGTTATAGCGGGTACTGGTGCGAATTCAACCAGTGAAGCCATCGAAATGACAGCTGCAGCAAAAAAATCGGGTGCAGATGCCTGCTTGCTGGTGACACCTTACTACAATAAGCCTTCCCAACGAGGTCTGATAGCACACCACAGGGCGATAGCTGAAGCTGTTGATATTCCACAGATTTTATACAACGTCCCATCAAGAACTGCCTGTGATATGTTGCCAGCAACAATCAAAGCATTGTCTTCAATTGATAATATCATTGGTGTTAAAGAGGCAACCGGCAATCTTGTCCGCGGCAAAGAAGTCATCGAGTTATGTCAGACTGACGACTTTCTGGTCTACAGTGGAGATGATCCCACTTCCATGGCGCTGATGCTGATGGGAGCTAAAGGATCGATTTCTGTAACAGCCAATGTTGCTCCAAAAGCCATACATCAGCTTTGTGCTTTTGCAATGGCCGGGGATAAAGCAGCGGCAAGCCAGATAAATGATCGTCTCAGTGTATTGAATAAATGCCTGTTTCTGGAGTCTAACCCGATACCGGTCAAATGGGCTTTACATGAAATGGGTATGATAGATTCAGGGATCCGTTTGCCATTAACTGAACTGGATGAACTTTTTCATCAAATGTTGCGTTCAGCTATGGAACAGGCAGGTATTCTATAAGTACTGCTTTTGCCAATAAGTGGGGTCAATTGTGCTTATAAGCTGTTCAGGCGGAGAACACAGCGAAGTATTTTACTTCGTTATTAATGGCTGAGTTCAGGCTGGATGCGAATAATCAAGAACTAGAATTAATAGATATGAGAATAAACACAGCGAATAGAATCTTTAGTATTTTCTGCATGGTTGCAGGTTTGTCTGCATGCAGTATCGGACCAGATTTATTTGGCGAAGAAGGTTATTTTCGAGATCGGCAGGGCGACTATCTTGAAGCCGGATCGATACCTCGTTTACAAGTGCCAAACGACATGGACGCCTATATTATTGACGATTTATTAGTCATTCCGGATTTACCCGAGGGTGAAGGGCAGGCCTATCTGCAGGTACCAAGACCGCGACCAATACAGGGTAATCCAGGCAGATCCGTGGTGATTCAACGCATGGAAGATCGCAGCTGGATCGTGGTCGATGCAAGTGCGAGTCAGGTCTGGTCGCGAGTCAGACAATATTGGTTGGGTCAGAATATTGATCTGGTCATGGAAAATACAAGCGACGGTTTGCTCGACACAAGCTGGTACACAGTTCCAGGGAATGAAGACCTACAGCAGAAAATCCGGATTATTGTGCAACCCGGTTTCCAGGATGACAGTGCGGAAATAAGCCTGCTACAGATTTCAGGTCCGCAGGGAAATCAACTTAGTGAACAGGTGGTATGGCCCGAACAGTCAATGGATACGGATTATGCTTATGAAGTGCTGGCCGATTTATCTTCCTATCTTGCCAGTGAAATGCTGCTCTACCAGGCCTCTACGGTATCGTTTCTGGCCACCAGTATTTCCAGTGAAGGGAGGGCCAGATTAGAGCGGATAGGAGAAGAGGAGGTCCTGCATCTTGATGCTGATTTTGAACGTAGCTGGGCGGCAGTTGGTAGGGCGCTGGAACGAGCAGAAATCGCAATTGTTGATGAAGATATAGATGCTCGTTATTTCAATGTTGCCTATACGGGCCTTGATCAGGAAGAACAGCGCGGTTTTTTCGGACGCTTGTTACCCATTGCGGATAGGAAGGTAGCATTCCCGTTCAGAGTATATTTACAGGAAAACAGCAACGGGATTGATGTTATTGTAATCAACTGGCTTAACGAAGCGGGTAGTACAGAAGGGGGCCTGCAATCAGGAATAGTCCTGCCACCGGCACAAATGCAGAATTTGAGAAACTCTCTTTTAGAAGCTATTCAGGAATTCATCTCTTAAAATTTTCAAATTATTGGGTTCTGCGCATTGTCGGAGCCACGGAGTTAAGTATTAATGCAATTAGGTGAAGAGCTTTATTCAGGCAAGGCAAAATCTGTTTTTCGAACCGAAGATCCGGAATTATTCGTATTGCACTTCAGAGACGATACCTCTGCATTTGACGGATTAAGAGTTGAGCAATTAGCTGATAAAGGTAAGGTCAACAATATTTTTAATGCTTTTATTATGCAGGCACTTGCGGCCCAGGGCATTCCTACGCATTTTGTGAAACGTTTGTCAGATACCGACAGTCTGGTTAAAAAACTCGACATGATTCCGGTGGAGTGTGTTGTGAGAAATTATGCAGCGGGAAGCTTATGCAAACGCTACGGAATTGAAGAGGGAATCAGCATCGATCCGCCTACCTTTGAATTCTTTTTGAAAAATGACGAATTACACGACCCGATGATTAATGACTCACATATCATTTCTTTTGGCTGGGCTAAAGCTGAACACATTGAAAAAATGCGCGAGCTAACCTATAAGGTAAATTCAATTCTCAAACAACTCTTTATGGATGCCGATATGTTGCTGGTGGATTATAAACTTGAGTTTGGCTTGCAAAACGGGGTAGTCACTCTGGGTGATGAATTTAGTCCTGATGGTTGCCGTATCTGGGATAAAAACACACGTAACAAAATGGACAAGGATCGCTTCCGCCAGAATCTGGGTAATGTAATAGAAACTTATAAAGAAGTTGCACAGCGTTTAGGAATAGACCTGAGTTAGCTTTTTTTATAGACCAGGAATTTTAATGCCTGCCACACTGTTTCCCATTCTTCTGCTTGCTTTAATACTGCTGATAAGTCTCGTAGTTATTGTTTTTCTTTATAAAAAAAGCCAAAACATCCAGTCCGTGCTGGATTCTGAACGTGAATTGAACACTGAACTTAAAGTTGAGTTAGGTCGCCAGCAAACATTGCTGCAGGAAGAACGTAGTCACCATAGTGAAAAACTCAAGGCTCTTGAGGATTCCCGTGTCATGATGAGTAATGAGTTTAAAAATCTTGCAAATGAAATTCTGGAGCAAAAGAGTAAAGCGTTTACGGAAAGCAACAAACAGAATATTGAAAATATCCTAAAGCCTCTCAACGAAAAAATTCTGGGTTTTGAGAAGAAGGTAGAAGAGACATATGACAAGGAAGCCAAAGAATGGTTTTCACTAACGGAGCAGATAAAAAATCTGCAGGCCTTAAATGCGCAGATAAGTCAGGATGCCGTCAACCTGACAAATGCCTTGAAAGGAGAGAATAAAACTCAGGGCATCTGGGGTGAGATGATACTGGAACGTGTTCTGGAACAGTCCGGCCTGACAAAGGGTCGTGAATATGAAGTTCAGGCCAGTCATACGGGCTCTGGAGGGGAGAAAAAGCAGCCAGATGTTATTGTGCATCTGCCGGAAAATAAAGATGTCATCATTGACTCAAAAGTGTCACTGATTGCTTATGAAAAATACAGTAGTGAAGAAGATGATAAGCTGCGCAAGGAATATCTTAAGCAGCATGCCCAGTCAATCAGGGCTCATATCAAGAATTTATCAGCAAAGAGTTATGATGATTTAAGTACCGTAAAAAGTCTGGACTATGTATTGATGTTTCTACCTATAGAGGCCGCATTCACCCTGGCCATCCAGTATGACAACACCTTGTTTACCGAGGCACTGAACAAAAACATTATCCTCGTAGGGCCTTCTACATTATTGGCCATACTGCGTACCATCCAAAATATCTGGCGTTTTGAACATCAAAATAAAAATGCTCTGGAAATTGCTACTGGTGCAGGTCGCCTATACGACAAGTTCGTCAGTTTCGTGGAAAACCTTGAAGATATTGGCAAACATATACAGCGTACTCAGGAAAGTTATGAGGCAGCACAGAACAAGCTTTCTTCCGGGCGCGGCAATTTGATTTCCAGAGTGGAAAATTTAAAGACCTTGGGTGCAAATACCAAGAAGGCTCTGCCTGACAAGCTGCTGGGTCAGGAAGAAGTGAAAGGCGATGATGTGCAACTGCAAACCAAGGCCACTAAAGTGCTTGATGAAAGTGATGGTGATGTCCATTGAATGCGATCAAAATTCTGTTACCTGACGAGCTCAAAGAATTTCTGCAATGTGAGACGCCGGAGAGCTGGATAGCAAAAGCCCTGCAACATCAGGACATTTTACTGATTGATCACGCAAATTGTGAAAAAAAGGCGGCAGCGACCGCTATGAACCTGATGTATCGTTATGTTGATCGCACTGAATTATTGAAGAAGATGTCTCAGCTCGCACGTGAGGAGTTATTGCATTTTGAACAAGTAGTTAATGTTATGCAGGAGAGAGACATTATCTATCATCATCTGGGGCCGTCACGCTATGCTTTTTCTATGCGTGAACATATCAGGACCCATGAGCCGGCTAAATTAGTTGATACGATGATTGTCGGTGCTTTTGTGGAAGCCAGGTCCTGTGAACGTTTCGCTGCCATAGCACCGGAACTTGATGAAAGTCTGCAAAAGTTTTATGTGTCGCTTTTACGCTCTGAAGCCAGACACTTTGAAGATTATATTAAGCTGGCTGAACTCTATGCAGATGATAATATTTCCGGCAGAGTAGCATTCTTTGCCGAATTGGAAGCAGAACTGATATCAGGTCCTGATAAGCAGTTTCGTTTCCACAGCGGTAATCCGGCATAAGACCGCAATATATGGCTCCACTTACAGTCATGATTCCTTAGCTGGCTTCAGTCTGCTAGTCAGGATAGATTAGATTTAATTACAGCGTAGTGGTCTTCTCAAACTGGAACCCAGTCTGTTTTCCAGCTGATCGAGTTGGCGGCAGGACAGCTCTTCATTCCCACTCAGGTCAATAAAATTCAATAAGTTAAGAGTATTGAGCAATTCGATATTTCTGATTGAGTTATTGGCTATTCTAAGCAGTCTTAATTTTTCCAGATAAATTATCGGGCTCAGATCCGTTATGTTGTTATTGCTAACATCGAGCATGCTTAGTTCAGGCAGGTTGCTCAATCCAATCAGAGAAGTAATACCGGTATCGGTGCAAGAAAGTTGCGTGATTGTATTCAGATTTGCTTCAGGGTTGTTGTTTAAAAAATTATTCACGCAAGCTTGCAAGCCGGCATCAGCAAATACTTCTTCGACGATAACGCCACTGGGTGAATAGACAAGCTGGTCATTTACCGATATGGCATAAGGCTTGAAACTGCAGGCATTTATACATGCACTGATAGCTGCACTTATCAGCAAAGTTTGCACAAGTTTTTGTGACCGGAGTGATACTTTCATGAATATTCTTTTGCTTAAATAAGTAAACATCAGGTACAGGCCATGGGGCAGTAGTAATTCATTCTTAAGCTCGGTAATATTGGACTCTTTGCATACTGAAGGCAAACGCCTTATAACCGGCAGGGGATAATATAATGAAAATTTTTAAGAAAGTGAGAAATACCGCGATAATTTCGTCATTCGTTATCAGCATTTTGGGTACTTCGTCACTTTTTGCGCAAGACCTGGATTTTGACTCAACTACCGTAAGAGCGGGATACAGTATTGGTGTAAATATTGGCCTTAACCTCGCAAGCCAGGGCATTCTTGGTGATGATATAGATAATGGCGGTTTAATACAGGGCATCCGTGATGCTCTTGATGATTCGATCCAGCTCAGTGACGAAGAAATTGTTGCCGCGCTTGAGCAATACAGTATGTTAATGGAACAACGCGCGCAGGAAGGACTTGCCGCCATGGCTCAGGAAGGTATAGATTTTCTGTCAAATAACGCATTACAACCTGGCGTAGTAACCACCGCATCAGGTCTGCAATATATGGTGCTGGAAGAAAGTTCCGATACTAATGCCCCGATGCCACTGGCTTCAAATGAGGTGCGGGTTCACTACCATGGCACCATGATAGACGGCAGTGTATTTGACAGTTCTGTGGATCGGGGTGAGCCAATTTCCTTTCCACTGGATGGTGTTATTTCAGGCTGGACAGAAGGATTGCAATTAATGAAAGTAGGTGACAAGTTTCGTTTTTTCATTCCTTCCGAATTAGCTTATGGTGCTACTGGAGCGGGTCCCATTCCTCCCTATTCGGCCCTTATTTTTGATGTTGAATTGCTGGGTATCGAGTAGTTCAGAAACATAAGAGCCCATGGTATGACCGAAAGAGACCTGAATACAGGCTTGTGTGATTTCATACAAGCCTCTCCAACTCCATTTCATGCAGTCGAAAACCTGAGTGCTTCACTTCAAGATGCCGGTTATCGACGCCTCTATGAGGGCGATAGCTGGCATTTAGAGTCTGACCAGGGCTATTTCGTTTGCCGCAATGCTTCTTCCCTGATTGCTTTTCGCAGTGGTAGTGGTGATTTGTTTGCCAGGGGTTTCAATATGCTTGGTGCACATACCGACAGCCCCTGTTTAAAAGTAAAACCCCAGGCAGCGCTGGTAAATAACGGTTATGCTCAGACCGGTGTTGAAGTTTATGGCGGCGTGTTGTTAAACCCATGGTTTGATCGTGACTTGTCCCTGGCTGGCAGGGTTAACTATCAGGAAGCTGAAGGACAACTTAACTCCTGTCTTATAGATTTCAAGAAGGCCATTGCCAGCATTCCCAGTCTGGCAATTCACCTGGATAGAGAAGCCAACAGTAACCGTAATATCAATGAACAAAAACATATAGTGCCAATATTGTTTCAGGTGGAGCCAGGCAAAAAATTTGATTTCAATACATTAATTTTAAGTTTCCTTCATGAACATCTGGGCTTAACTGATGCTGAAAAAATATTGAGTTTCGAGCTTTGCTTTTACGATAGCCAGAAACCCGCATTGATTGGTTTGCAGGAGGAGTTTATCGCCGGGGCACGACTTGATAATCTATTAAGTTGCTATATTGGATTACAGGCTTTGCTGGACAGTGATCAAAATCAACCGGCACTATTGATGTGTTCAGATCATGAAGAAGTAGGCAGCGTCTCTGCAGCCGGAGCAGCCGGGTCTTTTCTGGAAGCCGTCATTGATCGAATTACTGAAACCCTGAGCACCAACAAAATTCAGGAAGCCAAGCGGAGACTTATTGATCACTCCATGCTGCTTTCGGTCGATAATGCCCATGGCATTCATCCTAATTATTCAGACAAGCACGACCAGCAGCATGGCCCTTTGCTGAATCAAGGGCCAGTGTTAAAGGTTAATGCTAATCAACGCTATGCCAGTAACAGTGAGACCAGCGCTCGGCTTAGGGCGCTTTGTGATGCAGTGGATGTACCCCTGCAAAGTTTCGTTGTTCGCAGCGATATGTCTTGTGGCTCAACCATAGGACCTGTCGTAGCTGCAGGACTGGGTATTAAAACTGCAGATCTTGGTGTGCCTACCTTTGCCATGCATTCAATCCGGGAAATGGCAGGCAGTCAGGATACCTGGTTTCTGTTGAAAACTTTAACGGCGTTTTTAAGTAAGTAACTATTTTTGCTGTTTTAGTTTGCTTATTAAAAATCGCATTGGATGCAGACAGTTTATAAGCGTGTTGGCAAGTGGTAGAACTGTGTTGTTAATCATTCCCGCCAGATATTCAGCTGCCAATGGTGTGCTGGTTAATCCGTGTGACCCATGCCCGACATTGATAAACAAGCCAGCCTGGTGAACGGGTGGCTCGTTGATTTCTTTGCGGGCATTGCGTCCCAGCTGCTTATAAATTTCCTGGCACAATTCCTTATTTTCTACCGGGCCAACCAGTGGTAAATAATCGGGGCTATTACAACGGGTCCCTGAACGACTCTGTAATACTTCGCTTGATGAGAGTTCATTAGCAATGTCAGCGCTTATGGAATGTAAGAGTTTCAGGTTTTTCTGTGTGTTTGCCTTGCTAATCTCTAAAAATTTACTGTCGTGAGATGTGCTGCCACCAATGCTATGAATGCCTGCTGCTGCAGGCAGAATATAAGCCTTAGCGCTTAGGATACAGGCAAGGCTTTGACTGGATTCAGTACTGGCAAATTGATCTATCTGGCCAAAATTTCTGAGCAGAGGGTAATGGCAACTTTGTTCAAATTTAAGAGCATCCTGACTGTTGGCAATAATCACTACATTTGCGGTGCTTTCAAAACCATTAGATCCCGAAATTTCCCAGCCCTGCTTAGCTGAATTCAGAAGCAGGGCCTCAGTGTGTGTTAAGCAGCTTATACCGGGATGCTGGGTGTATGCATGACAAAGAGCCTGCGGGTTTATATATCCGGTGTCAGGAAAAAACAGACCGGCATGATCTAATTTAATCCTGGCAATTTTACTGGCAGACCGGGTATCAAGTTGTTGTACAAAACCATTAATATGGCGTTTTAAAACGGCCTTGCTTTGTCTTGTTAACTCACGACTGTCATATGCCAGTTGCAAAACTCCGCATGGGTCCCAGTCCAGCTTATATTCTTTGGCAAGCTGTCTATAATAATTCAGGGCATAGAAGAAACTGTGCAGATAATATTCCGCGCTGGCCTCCCTGCTGTTGGACAGTTTGCAATTTACGACCCCTCTGGAATTACCTGAAGCCTGACTGGCAATTGAGGCTTCACGTTCAACAAGGGTGACCTGCCAGCCAGATTTGGCGAGGGCATGGGCGCTCGAGCAACCAGCCAGACCAGCCCCTATGACCAAGGCATTTTTTTTGTGGTATACATTTATGGGTAGCTGGAAGTGAACAGGCCTTGCATTTAGTGGCTCGTGATTATTGTCAAAATTCACCCGCTTGCTATTGAAAGTTGCGTAAAGCATATGTCGCTTGCCGGCAAAGCCGGATTTCCTTTCTATTCTGAACCCATTCTCTTGCAATGAATTTTTTATCAGGGCTGCTGCGCTATAGGTTGAAAGTGTCGCCCCATCTTTACTGAGGGCTGCTAAATGCATACACAATTCTTTATCCCACATTTTGGGATTGAGTGCAGGGGAGAAGCCGTCCAGAAACCAGGCATCAACACGGAAACCATTTTCTTGCCGGAGCTGGTATAGCATTTGTGTCGCATCGCCAATGGCAAGAGTCAGAACAATTCTATGTTCCTTGATGATGAGTTCTCTTTGATGGATGCCGGGATAAAGAGGAGGATAACTGGACAGCAACACTTCGCTGTATGCTTGCAGTTCAGGATAGGCTTGGTGCAGTAGCTGTAAGTCGGTTTTAATGAAGGGATGTAATTCACAAGCCAGATAGTGCAGGGTGGAATCAGACGGAGCTGATTGGCACCAAAGCCTGCAGGTATTCAGGAAATTTAGACCACCACCAAAGCCGCATTCGCCTAGAATGAAATTATGTTCTTTTAGTTCTTTCCAGCGTGATGCAAGTTGATTGGCTTCAAGAAAAACAAAGCTGCTCTCTGCCAAAGCGTCAGATTTTGAATAGTAAATATCCTGGTAATCATTTGAAAAGGGCTTGCCTGTTTCATTCCAGCTTATACTTGCGGTGCTTACTGTTTTTTGAATTGCGGTCATTATAGTTTGAGTAATTTATATTCGCCCGGAGCCAGTGTATCCAGATTCCATGGACCTATTTGATAACGTATTAAGCGCAGTGTCGGGTAGCCAAGTGCGGCTGTCATTCTTCTTACCTGCCTGTTACGGCCTTCATGAATAGTTAAGCTCAACCAGGACGTAGGGATGTGTTGGCGCTGCCTTATAGGAGGTGTTCGCAACCAGATATCAGGTTCACTGATCAGTTTTGCCGTGGCTGGCAAAGTCATGCCGTCGTTTAAGCGGATACCTGTCTGAAGCTGTTCGAGGGCTTTGGAGTCGATCTCTCCTTCCACCTGTACCCAGTAACTTTTAGGCATTTTCATTTTTGGGTGTGCTATACGATTTTGCAGTTGGCCATCGTCTGTCAGCAACAATAAACCTTCGGAATCCTTATCGAGGCGCCCAGCGGGATAGAAATTCGGTAGCCTTATAAAGTCAGCCAGTGTCTGGCGGCTTGTCCCGTTTTGGTTTGAATCGGTAAATTGGCAGAGCACATTAAAGGGTTTATTGAAAAGGGCTATTTTACTCATTTCGAAATGATATCAGGCTTTTTTATATAGTCGGCACTTTTCAAGCCATTTTAAGATTTGTTACGAAGCTGTTGCCTGAATATTTACAATATAAGCTTGTGGGATAAATTATTGACAATAGGCTGAGTCGGTCCTAGTGACGTTAAGTCACTAAGACCATAAACTGGATTAATAAATTGGAAATCCGCCTAAGCGTTAGCAGTCAGCCAGGCTTTTACTAAGCCTGATCAGGAATCATTAACATTTTCGTCAATGCTTTCATCAGCAGAATTGTTCTCATTTTCACCATTAGCATCATCATTGGATGCCATGGCAGTCTCTGCTGATGCTTGCTGTTTTTTTTGATCCTGCTGGCCATCTTTGTGGCTATCAGCCTGTTGCGCTGCTTCAGGATTATCAATTGGAATAATATTAGCAGCGTGCAGCCCTTTGGGTCCTTCGACAATTTCAAAGGAAACCATTTGGCCGGCCTTCAGTGTTTTATAACCTTCCATGCCTATTGAAGAGTAGTGTGCAAATAAATCGCTGCCACCATCATCGGGTAATATAAAGCCAAAACCCTTGGCGTTGTTAAACCACTTAACTTGACCTGTGCTCATTCAGACCTACCTCACTAGAAATCTGGTTTGTATGTAGTTTTTCATCAATCAAGCCCTTCGAGATATAAACCCTTTTATCTGTTAAGTCAATTTGAATTGTGCAAAAAACTTGAAAAATGAAGCAGGCAACACCATATAGCAATCAGAAAGAAATATTGTCCTAAAAGGCTAGTTTTAGTATGTAGCGTGGTATAGTTTAGGCGTATAATTTTGTTCAGATACAAAGCCTTTTCTTAAAGTTTTTATTTTATTTCTGGTGATTTATTTAATGAAGATGAAGATACTTGAATCAAAAATAGCAACAGAAAATTACAGCAAAGTTTTGACAAAAATGTCTGATGACAGAGGCACTGAGCGCGAAGGATCCATCAGTGAGGCGCTAGCACCTGAGCAGCTAAAGTTAAAGCCGCCGCCATTGTATCGTGTGGTGCTTTTAAATGATGACTATACCCCCATGGAATTTGTGGTGAATATTCTGGGTAAGTTTTTTGGCATGAATATAGAAACAGCAACAGCAGTCATGCTGAAAGTTCATACTGAAGGTAAAGGTGTCTGCGGAGTATTTCCAAAAGAAATTGCAGAAACCAAAGCAGTCATGGTCAATGAATACGCCAGGGAGTCGGAACATCCACTGCTGTGTGATATTGAAATTGATGACAATTATTAGTCGGCAGTCCTGGTTTCAGAATGTAAACTGTGAAAGTTATTGAAAGTTATTGAAAGTTATTGAAAGTTATAGAACGAAATTGAACGTAATTGATAGGTGAAGAAGTTAAAAGACATGAAATCTAGTTTAGCCTGCTGCAGGACAAAGAGAGAAAAGTAAAATCTTATGTTTAGTAAAGAATTGGAGTTTACTCTTAACAGAGCCTTTAAAGAAGCCAGACAGAAACGCTATGAATTTCTGACTCTGGAGCACTTGTTACTGGCATTACTGGATGATCCTTCAGCGCGGGAAATATTGCTTGTCTGTGATGCTGATCTGGAAGAGCTGCGGGAAGACCTGGAACAACATTTGGATCTTTATGTTCCGACACTCCTGGATGAAGCTGTCGAGAATAAGGATATTCAACAGACACTTAGTTTTCAGAGAGCTATGCAAAGAGCCGTTTTTCATGTGCAGTCTTCCGGACGACAGGAAGTTAATGGTTCCAATGTCTTGGTCGCCATCTTTAGTGAAAAGGAAAGTCATGCTGTTTACTTCATGAACAAGCAGGGTATTACCCGTGGTCAGGTCGTAAATTATATTACTCATGGAACAGTAGAAAAACCTGGCTTGGGTCATGAAGAAAACCTGGAGCAAAATACTGAATCACAAACTCAGGAGGCAGATGCCGGTCCCCTTGAAAGTTTCGCTCTTAACCTGAATGAACAGGCCCGTTTAGGCCGAATAGACCCCTTGATAGGCCGTTCATCGGAAATTGAACGTTTGGTGCAGGTCTTATCCAGGCGACGTAAAAACAATCCACTGCTTGTAGGTGAATCGGGAGTAGGTAAGACTGCGATCGCTGAGGGTCTGGCGAAACAGATTGTTGACGGTGAGATGCCGGATGTACTGAGTGAGAGCACTGTATATTCTTTGGATATGGGTGCCCTGTTGGCCGGCACCAAGTATCGGGGTGATTTTGAAAAACGTTTTAAAGCACTGCTTGCAGAACTGGCAAAAGATGAACATGCCATTCTGTTTATTGATGAAATTCATACCATTATAGGGGCCGGGGCAGCATCAGGCGGTGTTATGGATGCCTCCAACTTACTGAAACCACTTTTAACATCCGGTAGATTACGTTGCATAGGGTCAACGACTTACCAGGAATATCGTGGCATTTTCGAAAAAGACCGTGCACTTTCCCGACGTTTTCAAAAGATAGACATTGCCGAGCCGGATATTGAGACTACTTACCAGATATTAAAAGGTCTGAAGTCCCGCTATGAAGATCACCATCATTTACGTTATACCAATAATGCCTTGAAAACTGCCGCAGAATTGGCGAGTCGTTATATTAACGACAGGTTCATGCCGGATAAGGCGATTGATGTGATAGATGAGGCCGGAGCGTATCAAAACCTTCTGCCTGCCAGTAAACGTAAAAAACTCATTCAGGTGGCCGATATAGAACGTGTCGTTTCGCAAATCGCCCGTATTCCCGCAAAAAATGTATCTGCCTCAGATAAAACGCTGCTCAAGGATTTGGAGAAAAATCTCAAACTGGTGGTCTTCGGCCAGGATCCGGCAATAGAAGCGCTGGCAGCTTCAATTAAACTGTCACGTGCAGGTTTGAAAGAAGGTGAAAAACCAATCGGATCATACTTGTTTGCAGGTCCCACTGGTGTGGGCAAAACAGAAGTCAGCAAGCAGCTTGCCAGAATTATGGGCGTCGAATTAATACGCTACGACATGTCTGAGTACATGGAACGCCATACAGTTTCACGCTTGATTGGGGCGCCTCCTGGTTACATAGGCTTTGATCAGGGTGGACAACTCACTGAAGCCGTCAGCAAACATCCGCACTGTGTGGTGTTGATGGATGAAATTGAAAAAGCACATCCCGATGTATTTAATTTATTGTTACAGGTAATGGATCACGGTTCTCTTACCGATAATAACGGGCGCACAACTGATTTCCGTAATGTCGTGTTAATCATGACAACCAATGCCGGCGCTCAGGAAATGAGCAGGAATTCAATCGGTTTTTCTCAACAGGATCACAGTACCGATGGAATGGAACTACTGAAAAAAGTATTTACTCCAGAGTTTCGCAATCGTCTTGATGCCATCGTGCAATTTGAAGCACTGGATAATCATGTGATCAGAACCGTTGTCGATAAATTCCTGATGGAATTGCAGGTACAGCTGGATGATAAACATGTTTCCTTGCATGTCGATGATGAGGCTATTGATTGGTTTGTCACGCACGGTTATGACAAGAAGATGGGAGCACGCCCCATGTTGAGATTGATTCAGGCTGAGATTAAAAAGCCGCTTGCTGAAGACATACTGTTCGGTAAATTGACGCAGGGTGGGGATGTACATGTGACTGTCGAGAATGATCATATAGTTATGGAAATTGAGCCCATCGAAAAGCCTGCCAAAAAAACCAGCAGCTCAGGCACTAAGCCGGGAAGTAAAAAAGAACAGGAAAACCTGGAAATCTAAGCCTCGTTAAATATAGCAAAAAATTCGTTTTAAGCGGGTTTGACCATTTCCAATTTAGAAACAAGCAGTTACATACATCGTAGTAGTTCCGCTTGTTTTTTGCTTCTTCTCAATCGTCATGATGGACTGTCTTTCCGCCGACACGCCAAAGGGCGTACGGCCCGGTTGAGCTCATCCCTGTCGTCAGATGGTCGCCGACTGGATAGCTCATCATCACGCCTGTAGGGTGAGCAAGGCAGAAGCGGAGGCTGTTATCCAACAGAGAAAATCATCCTGAACAACTGCCGCGTATTTCAGCTATTTGATAATTTTGGGAAAGTTCGAAAATGCTTGGATGGGCAAAGAGAAAAGGCTAAGTTAATTTAACGCGCCCGGTAAGTAATACGACCCTTGCTCAAATCATAAGGAGTCAATTCGACTGTAACTTTATCGCCGGTCAGAATGCGAATGTAGTTTTTACGCATTTTGCCAGAGATGTGGGCAGTCACAACATGCCCATTTTCCAGCTGGACTCGGAACATGGTGTTGGGAAGGGTATCAATGACTTCTCCTTCCATTTCAATTTGGTCTTCTTTTGCCATTCAATCCTCGTAATGCATAGGTCAATCTGCTGTGCTTTTAATGCTGCTCATCAGACGATTTTATTAAAGAGACTTGTTGATGAAAGCGCCGCATTTTGCCTGAAATATACCGGATTGGCAAAGTTTACGGGAATTATTGTCGATTCCAGCCACCGGGATAGAGCAATTCGATGGGTTGGAATTGAGTTTTATAGTTCATTTTCTTGCAGGCTCTGATCCAATAACCCAAATATAAATAGGAAAGATTGAGACGCTTTGCCAGTTCAATTTGCCAGAGGATGGCAAAAGTGCCCAATGATCGTTTATCCATAGTGGGCTCATAGAAAGTAAAGACGGCAGAAAGAGCATTCAGTAGATGGTCACAGATCATCACAGCCAATAATTTTTCCTTGCTGCGTATTTCCAGATAAATGGTGTCTTTGCGTTTGGTCAGCAGGAAGGATTTATATTGATCACGGGCAGCTGGGTACATGTCCCCATCACTATGGCGGGCGTTAATATATGACTCATAAAGAAAGAAATATTCATCTGCAGCTATGGATTCAACTGGCGTAATCTTGAGGTCTCTATTTTTTTTCAGCACTCTCATAAAACGCCGGCCAGGTTCAAACTCATTTACCAGTACGCGGCATGGAATGCATTGTTCGCAACTTTCACAATTAGGTCGGTATAAATGGGAGCCGCTGCGTCGGAAGCCGATTTCATTGAGCCGTGTGTGAAATTCTCTGCTGATGATGAACTCAGGATCAACAAACAGGGTTTTTGCCTTTTTATCAGGCAAATAGCTGCAGCTGTGTTCGGCAGTTGTGTACAGTTTCAGATCTTTCAGGGATTCCATGATGGCTTGATTGTACTATGTGCATGCAAGTCGGTCAGCTATCGCTTGTCTAGCTGTTTCCCGATTTCAGGCCAGCAAGCAGTTTGCAAATGATCTGAGTCTATTGCTGTAGCAAGATGCTTGATAAATTCACTGCGCCTGATTTCACGAGCCCCTAAACTTGCCAGGTGCGGATTAGCAACCTGGCAGTCGATAAGACTGAATCCAAGTCCTTGCACGGTCTTGACCAGGTGTACAAATGCAAGTTTCGATGCATCGTTTTGCTTGCTGAACATGGATTCGCCAAAAAAAACTCTGCCCATGGCGATGCCATAGAGCCCGCCAACCAGCTTTTCATCCTGCCAAACTTCAAGGGAATGGGCCCAGCCCTGCTCATGAAGCTCGGTATAGGCCTGCTTCATAGCCGAGCTTATCCAGGTATCTTCACGGTTCTTTATGCCTATTCCAGCACAAGAGTTGATTACGGCCCTGAAATCATGATTCCAGGTGATGGAAAAATATGCTTTGTTAAGCGTTTTTTGTAAACTTTTTGAGATATGCAATTCGTCTGGATAGAGCACCATGCGGGGATCCGGACTCCACCACAATATAGGCTGACCAGCTTCATACCAGGGAAAAATGCCATGTTTATAGGCCCTAAGCAGTCTTTCCGGGTTCAGATCGCCACCAGCCGCCAGCAATCCATTTGGTACAGTAAGTGCTCGTTCCGGATCAGGGAAATCCAAGTCGCGAATATTCAACCAGTGCAGTTCTTGCATATCGCATCCTGAAAATGGCTTATTAAGACAGCCTTATTTTTCCAGATTATCGAGGTATTTCTCGGCATCCAGGGCGGCCATACAGCCAAATCCCGCGGAAGTAACAGCCTGGCGGTAGATGTGGTCAGCGATATCACCTGCAGCGAAGACGCCGGGTATGCTTGTTTGCGTTGCATTCCCGGTAATTCCGGAGTTTATGGTGATATAGCCATTTGCCATATCCAGTTGTCCTTTGAAGATGTCGGAATTGGGCTTATGTCCTACAGCAATAAACACGGCACTGACAGGAAGCTCATGTGCCTTTTCCGAAGTCGTGTCGATGATTCGGATACCGGTAACCTCTCCATTGGCACCCAAAATCTCATCAAGCCTATGATTCCATTCAATGCTGATATTGCCATTTTTAACTTTCTCAAACAGTTTGTCCTGCAGAATTTTCTCGGCTCGCAGGCTGTCACGCCTATGCACCAGCACGACTTCACTGGCTATATTGGATAGATAGAGTGCTTCTTCAACCGCTGTATTACCGCCTCCGATAACGGCAACCTTTTGTCCCTTATAGAAAAAGCCGTCACAAGTTGCACAGGCACTGACACCACTGCCCATATATTTCTCTTCCGATTCCAGCCCGAGATACTGGGCAGAAGCGCCAGTGGCAATGATGAGCGCGTCACAGCTGTATTCGCCGGAACTACCGCTCAGACGAAAGGGTTTTTGACTTAAATCTGTTGATTCTATATGATCAAAAATTATTTTAGTATCAAAGCGTTCTGCGTGGTTTTTCATCCTTTCCATTAAGTCAGGACCTTGCAGGCCTTCAACATCTCCGGGCCAGTTATCAACGTCAGAGGTTGTGGTTAGTTGTCCGCCTTGTTGCATACCTGTAATCATGACCGGATTCAGGTTGGCCCGCGCAGCATAAACGGCAGCTGTATAACCTGCTGGCCCTGAGCCTAGAATAATTAAAGGATGATGTTGTACTTCACTCATAGCTAAATCGTCTCTGTACTGGTCTAAAATGGAGGCTGAATGTTAGCAGAAAAGTACCTTGGAATAACCGCTTTTTCATAATTAAGGAAGCTAGCGGTATCCCTTATATGGATAATTTATTATCATGCAGACCCTAGATGTGCCATTTTGAGCTAAGCAGGCAAACTTTTGGAAACAGCAAGATCACGATTAAAAAAAGCCGCGCTTCCTGAAGCTGACAGGAAAATGCAAAGTGTGTTACTAAAAGAAGGGCTTTTATTGGTTCTGCTGGCTCTTGCGCTGTATATCTTCCTGGCGCTTTTTTCTTACTCACCAACAGATCCGGGCTGGTCTCGTACCGGCGACCCCGGCAATATCGCCAATGATGTGGGAGCAAGCGGTGCATGGATTGCAGATGTGCTGTTAATATTATTCGGATATCTTGCCTATTTAATCCCAATGATGCTGGCCTACAGGGCCTTTATTCTGTTTCGTGAACGCAAGCGGGCAGGCGGGTTTTCGTGGTCAATGTTTGCCCTGCGCAGTACCGGTTTTCTATTAACGCTGGTCGGGGCAACAGCACTCGCCAGCCTGCATTTTGCTTCGTCACTGCCTGAGTCAGCAGGAGGCATTCTGGGCAATGTGGTCGCGAGTCTGGCGATGCCTGTTCTGGACCTGATCGGCTCCACGCTGGTATTCCTGACCCTCTTGTTCGTCGGCTTGACTCTGGCAACAGGTTTATCCTGGATAAGTGTTGTGGATACCACAGGCAAGCTGTGTTTGAAGAGCTGGTCGCGCAGTATCATCGCCCTACGGAAGTGGCGTGAAGAACGTAGGGAAAAGCAGGAAACACAGCATGTTATCCAGCGTCGTAAACAGGCACTGGACACCTACAAAGAGAAAGAAAAAACTCGTAAACCAATCAAGATAGCTCCAGCCAAGAAAACCCTTCCAGAGCCAAGTAAACGGGTTCAGAAGGAGAAACAAGGCAAACTTTTCAGCGCCGGAGAGGTAGGCGAATTACCGCCTATCTCCTTACTGGATGAATGGGTGGAAAGCCTGAATTCCGGCTATTCGACAGAAGCACTCGAAGCCATGTCCAAATTGCTTGAAATCAAACTCAAGGATTTTAATATCGATATAACTGTTGAAGCCATAAATCCTGGGCCTGTCATTACCCGCTTTGAGGTGCAGCCAGCTCCCGGGGTAAAAGTCAGCAGGATATCAAATCTGGTAAAAGACCTGGCGCGTTCTCTGGCCGTCAGCAGCGTACGTATTGTAGAAGTAATTCCGGGTAAAACAGTCATTGGTATCGAAATACCTAATGAGCAAAAAGAATTGATTCAGTTAAGCCAGCTTCTGTCGTCCGGTGAATTTGATAATGCCAAATCACCGATAAGCCTGGCATTGGGACATGATATTGGTGGTAATCCGGTGGTGGTCGATCTGGCCAAGATGCCACATTTGCTGGTCGCAGGAACAACTGGTTCCGGCAAATCTGTGGGTATCAATGCAATGATTCTCAGCATCCTGTTTAAGTCCAGCCCAAAAGAAGTACGCCTTATAATGATAGATCCGAAAATGTTGGAACTTTCAGTCTATGACGGGATTCCTCATCTTTTGACGCCAGTGATTACTGATATGAAAGACGCCGCTAATGGTTTGCGCTGGTGCGTTGCTGAAATGGAGCGCCGCTATAAGCTTATGTCGGCGCTGGGAGTCAGAAATCTTGCAGGTTTCAACAAGAAAGTCATTGATGCGGCTAAGGCAGGTAATCCGATTGCAGATCCGCTTTGGCAGGCTGACCCGATGCTGGATGAAGAAGAGCAAAGTGCTGAAGAGCTTGAAGAGTTGCCGGTTATTGTGGTGGTGGTAGATGAGCTTGCCGATATGATGATGGTTGTTGGCAAGAAAGTGGAAGAGTTGATAGCCCGTATTGCCCAGAAGGCCAGGGCAGCTGGCATTCATCTGATCCTGGCGACACAGCGTCCATCTGTGGATGTTTTGACAGGCCTGATCAAGGCAAATATCCCTACACGCCTGTCTTTTATGGTGCAGTCGAAAGTTGATTCACGCACTATTCTGGGAGAAGGCGGGGCAGAACAACTTCTGGGACATGGTGATATGCTGTTCCTGCCGCCTGGAGGGGGTGTTGCACAGCGTGTGCATGGTGCTTTTGTAGATGATGATGAGGTCCATCGTGTAGTAGCTGACTGGAAGACCAGGGGTGAGCCACACTATATTGAGAGTATCACCACTGAATCTTCTTCAGACCTGCCAGGCTACAGCTCAGCAGATGATGGGGAGGGTGCCGAGGAAGACGATGCCCTCTATGATGAGGCCGTGCGCTTTGTGACAGAGAGCCGTAAAGCCTCAATTTCGGGTGTACAGCGTAAACTGAGGATCGGTTATAACAGGGCTGCCCGTATGATCGAGGCGATGGAAATGGCCGGTGTGGTGACCGAAATGAATGCCAATGGCAGTCGTGAGGTTATTGCACCTCCACCGATCCGCGATTAAAACAATGATTATAAATATCAATAAGTTAAAATTATATTTTAAAGTAAAATATAATTATAAATCAGTGCTTTTTTGTCTGCTTTATAGTTTTTCCCTGGCCGCTGTTGCCCAGCAAAGCCCCTTGCAGGAACTGGTGTCTACCTTGTCACAAAGCACTACTATGCAGGCCGAGGTTGAACAGTTAATACTTTCTCAGGATGGGCGAGAAATCCAGGCCCTGCAGGGTGAAATTGCCATGCAGAAACCTGATCGTCTTTACTGGCATGTTAGTGAGCCGTATGAGGAGTTGATGATCAGTGATGGTATCTCCCTTTGGTACTACGAGCCGGACCTCGAACAGGTGAGTATTCAGGATTTTCCGAATGATATCGAGAATAATCCGATTCTGTTGCTCAACGATGATTTACAGGCCCTGGCTGATGTTTACGAAGTCTCAATGGGTTATGTTGATGATGAGATCAAACAGTATGTATTGCTGCCGCTACTGGCTTCCAGTGCCTATGAACGCTTTAGTTTGACCTTCTCTGGTGCAGATTTGGTGCAAATGCAATTTGAATCCAGTGTGGGGCAATTAACCAGTTTTTCATTCACCAATATCATTAACAACCAAACTCTGGATGCAGCACTTTTTCACTTTGAAATTCCTGCCGATATTGAGATTATTGATAGCCGACAAGCAGTTACCCGTTAGGATAAATCAGTGACGGAATCCCTGTTTAAGACTGAACAAAACTATCAGCCTCTGGCAGCACGGCTGCGGCCCGCCAGGCTCAAGGAATTTATCGGACAGGAGCATATTCTGAGTCCAGGTAAGCCCCTGTATGAAGCCCTGGAGAGTGGTCAGGCACACTCAATGATTCTATGGGGTCCACCCGGCACGGGGAAAACTACGCTGGCGCGTTTACTGGCAGTTAACAGTCAGGCCCATTTTCAAGCATTGTCAGCCGTACTTAGCGGGGTCAAGGAAATCCGCGCAGCAATAGAAAAGGCGCATTTAATACGCGACCAGCATGGCAAGAAATGCATTCTTTTTATTGATGAAGTACATCGTTTCAATAAATCACAGCAAGACGCCTTCCTGCCCTTTATAGAAGATGGGACTTTTATTTTCATAGGCGCCACCACCGAAAACCCGTCCTTTGAACTGAATAATGCCTTGTTGTCGCGTGCCAGGGTTTATGTGTTAAAGAGCCTGAATCATGAAGCATTGCGTGGCATTTTGCAGCAGGCCTTGAGTGATAAAACCAGAGGCCTGGGTGAACAGGGTTTGTTATTCACAGAATCACAAGAGGAGGCATTGGTTCAGTCTGCTGACGGTGATGCCCGCCGTCTGTTAAATTTATTGGAACTGGCAGCCGAGTTGGCTAATGCTGCTTACCGTAATACTTTGACTGATGATGAGCTGAGCCAGATTATACAGGGGGATAGCAGGCGTTTTGATAAGGGCGGGGACCTGTTTTATGAGCAGATTTCTGCATTACACAA
Organism: uncultured Gammaproteobacteria bacterium; assembly: GCA_963975155.1. Lineage (GTDB taxonomy): Bacteria > Pseudomonadota > Gammaproteobacteria > Pseudomonadales > Pseudohongiellaceae > UBA5109. The sequence continues at coordinate 147,116 of CAXBFG010000001.1, forward strand.
GGCGGTACGTGGATCTTCGCCTGATGCATCCCTGTATTGGCTATGTCGCATGCTGGATAGTGGTTGTGACCCACTGTACATTGCGCGTCGTGTTGTACGTATGGCGAGTGAGGATATCGGTAATGCCGACCCAAGAGCTCTGCAACTTGCACTGAGTGCCTGGGATGTACAGGAGCGACTGGGCAGCCCGGAAGGTGAATTGACGCTGGCACAGGCAGTTATATATTTAGCCTGTGCACCCAAAAGCAATGCCAGTTATATGGCTTTCAAAGCGGCGATGGCAGAAGTTCAGCAGGGCGAAAGCCACGATGTGCCGATGCATATGCGAAACGCACCAACCCGTCTTATGAAGGACATGGACTACGGTGCCGACTATCGCTATGCTCATGATGCCCCTGAAGGCTACATTGCTGGCGAGAATTACTTCCCGGAAGCTCTGCATGACAAACATTTTTATCAGCCTACTGAGCGTGGTCTGGAGGCGAAAATAAAAGACAAGATGGATTATTTACGCAAACTGGATAAACAAAGTGCCTTTAAAAGATATAGCTAGAATTTCAGCCATGCAGATGCTGTTTAGTCAGCCACTTAAGAAAAGTTACTGAGTGCCTGCATTTTGAAGAAGTGACTTTGGAGAATATATGGCTTATTTAGCGGTGGCCTTTGGTGGTGCATTGGGCGCGATTTCAAGATACTGGATATATAATTACTGGACGAAACTGTCTGCTTATCATTTTCCATTTATTACATTGTTCGTTAATGTGTTTGGGTCTTTGTTAATTGGTATTTTTTTTGTCCTGCTGGTTGAGCGCGGTCATTTGAGTCTGGAATGGCGTAATGTAATCAATGTTGGTTTCCTCGGGGCCTTCACAACCTTTTCAACTTTTTCACTGGATGCACTGGGCTTATTTGAGCAGGGATATATTGCTCAAGCCTTTATATACATCCTGAGCAGTGCAGTGGTTTGTATTCTGGCAGCCTGGCTGGGGCTTACCCTTGCAAGAATATTGTTTTAATCCGTTTTAAAAGAGAGAAGAATTCATGTTAGATCCCAAACTAGTTCGAAATGATCCTGAGTTGGTTGCTGAAAAGTTAAGTAAACGTGGGTTTATTTTAGACGTCGATCAAATCAGGTCACTGGAAGAGCAGCGTAAGATGCTCCAGATTGAAACAGAAGCGTTACAAAATGAAAGAAATATTCGCTCAAAAAATATCGGCAAAGCCAAATCTGCAGGCGAGGATATAGCGCCATTACTGGCAGAAGTAGAAGCATTTAAGAGCCAGCTGGAAGAAAAAAAACAGGCTCTGATGCTTGTGCAGGATGCCTTTGATGATCTGCTGCACAGTATGCCAAATATTCCTGATGCCAAGGTCCCAGCAGGCAAGGATGAAAGTGCCAATGTTGAAATCAGACGCTGGGGTGAGCCTAAACAATTTGATTTTGAGATAAAGGATCATATAGACCTTGGTGACCGCAATGAAAGCCTGGATTTTGCGAGAGCCGTTAAAATTACCGGTTCACGCTTTGCTGTGATGAGGGGCGAAATCGCCCGACTGCATCGGGCTCTGATTCAGTTTATGCTGAATATGCACTCCGAACAGCATGCTTATACAGAAATTTATGTGCCGTACATGGTTAATAAAGATTCTTTGTTTGGTACAGGTCAATTGCCAAAATTTGAAGAAGATTTATTTAAATTAAACGGGGAGCAGGAATATTATTTAATTCCAACAGCAGAAGTGCCAGTGACGAACATGGTCAGGGATGAAATACTGGATGAATCCGAGCTACCCTTGAAATTTGTATGTCATACACCGTGCTTTCGAAGTGAGGCTGGCAGTTATGGTAAGGATACCCGTGGCATCATTCGCCAGCATCAATTTGAGAAAGTTGAACTTGTACAAATCGTCAAAGCCGATGATTCTGAGCGTGCACATGAAGAGCTGACAGCTCATGCAGAATCTATACTTCAAGCTTTAAACCTGCCTTATCGAACGGTAGTACTTTGTGGGGGCGATATCGGTTTCGGAGCCAAATTGACCTACGATATAGAAGTCTGGCTGCCCGGTCAGGAGGCTTATCGGGAGATTTCTTCCTGTAGCAATTACGGTGATTTTCAAGCACGACGTATGCAGGCAAGATGGCGTAATCCCGAAACTGCCAAACCGGAATTATTGCATACCCTGAATGGCTCTGCTCTGGCCGTTGGCCGAACCTTGCTTGCCGTTTTAGAGAATTATCAGAACGCTGATGGCAGCGTCACTGTGCCGGAAGCTTTACAAGCTTTCATGGGTCAAGAGCTTATTCTTAAACCCTGATGGATTATTTGCCGCTTTTCCACAAGTTAAAGGCTCAGCCGGTTCTCCTGGTTGGAGGCGGGCAGGTTGCGCTGCGTAAAGCAAAATTTTTGTTGCGTGCCGGGGCTCACATCAGGCTTGTTGCAATGGAAATTAATACAGAACTTGCGGAATTACTGTCCACTGAAGAGCATGTTATTTTAAAACGCCTTTATCAAAGCAGCGACATTGATGATGTAATGTTGATTATCGCCGCGACTAATGACCGGGATTTAAACACGCAGATTTCGGCTGATGCATTTAGTCAAAACATTCCAGTCAATGTGGTTGACCAGCCTGAATTGTGTTCCTTTATTTTTCCTTCAATTGTTGATCGTTCCCCACTGCTTATTGCAGTCTCTAGTGGGGGGAAATCTCCGGTGCTTGCACGTTTGTTACGCGCACGTCTGGAGACCTTTATTCCTTCGGCTTACGGAGCATTGGCAGATTTTCTGGGTTCATTTCGAGCTAAGGTAAGCAAGAAAATTGGTGATTTTACATTGCGTATGCGCTTTTGGGAAAAAGTGATTAACGGGCCGGTAGCCGAATTATTACTGGCGGGAAAAGCTGACCAGGCTAAAGCTGTATTGGAGGTAATGCTGGAAAACAGTGATAGTGAAGTGGCTGCTCAGGGGGAGGTTTATCTTGTTGGTGCAGGGCCTGGCGATCCGGATTTACTGACTTTCAGAGCCTTGCGCCTGATGCAGCAGGCTGATGTGGTTTTGTATGACCGGCTGGTATCTCAGCAAATACTGAATATGACCCGGCAAGACGCGGAAAAAATTCATGTAGGCAAGCAGAGGCAATTGCATACGATGCCACAGGAAAATATCAGTAATTTATTGGTGACGCTTGCGCAAGAGGGGAAGAGAGTGTTGCGTCTTAAAGGAGGAGACCCCTTTATTTTTGGTAGGGGGGGTGAGGAAATTGAAAAACTGGCTGAAGCTAAAATTCCCTTTCAAGTTGTACCTGGGATCACTGCAGCCTCAGGCTGCTCCAGTTATGCAGGTATTCCGTTAACACATCGTGATTATGCGCAGTCGGTAGTTTTTGTTACCGGGCATCTGAAGGGTGACAGATCTGATCTGGATTGGCGCCATTTAGTGCAGGACAACCAAACGGTTGTTTTTTATATGGGTTTAATCAGTTTGCCTTTGATTTGTGAGCAGTTGATTAAACATGGGCGCTCAGCTGAAACGCCTGCAGCTTTGATTCAACAGGGCACCACTCCCAATCAGAAAATATTTACGGGAACCTTAAGCAGCTTACCGGCAATTATAAAGGCAAATAAAGTTCAGGCCCCGACTTTAATAATCGTTGGTGAAGTTGTTTCTTTGCATGCAAAGCTTGCTTGGCAATGAGCCCTGAGATTAAGTCCTGGAATTATGGCGATGAAGCTATAAATACTCAGTAAATGAGAACTAAGTGGCATAATCTGAGTATTGCTTGCATTATCTTCTATCAGCCATTGTAATATCGAAATACAGCATTTTAACTTGAGGGCATATGTCAGAAAACCTATTTGATCGTGTGAAAATTCCTCAAGCCTGGCATCTGGATATATCCGGCATGCAGAAAGGCATCGATAACTATCATGTCGATGTGAGGTTAAGTAAACTTTTTTGTTCTGATCTGAAAATTCTGATAACTGAATTAATTAGACGAGAAACCGATCAGAAAAACTTTCAGGGTGATACCGAGAAAGCGTTTTCCCCGCTGAGCAAAAGCTATCTGGATATGATGACTGTGCTTATCCACCGGGTGAAGACAGATCTAACCGTGGATGAAGTTTGTTTTCTGCAATTCTCAGTTGCAAAATTTATTATCGACTCCGTTACTTTGGCGCTGAATTCAGTTATTACAGAAACCAAGAAGCAGGCTACTAATTTACGAAATCAGGGATCCATGCAAGTTCTGAAAGTGCAGCATCAACTAGCCTGGTTGAGCAAGCATTACAATTCAATTGCTTACCTTGTTAAAAAACAGATTTTCGAGCATCTACACCGAACAGAATATCGGCAACTGCGGGTTATACGAGAGCAGTATTTGGGGACCAATGTTATTGATTTCCAGGATTTTCTGTCTAATATCTTGATGCTTAATCGTGACCTTAACTCTTCCCAGTTCCTCATTGAACACTATATTAGTTGGGGCGGCGACCTGGAAGAAAGCGAATTCCCTGCAGTTAATGAAGCTCTGGAAGCCTTATTGCTGAAAGAGCTGCCTGAGCTGGAAACGCAGGTATTATTTGATAATTCAACTGGTGATAAAGAACTCGAAGTATACGATGACCTTAGGGGCTTAAGAGCCCTTCAATACTATCTGGGTCCTGCTCCGAACATGCGAAATAATGTACGCGAAGACTTTTGTTGGCTGGAGTCTCCACAAAATATCAAAATACTTTTCGATTCTGAACGGCTTAGAGAGGATATTCCAGAGATACGAAAACAATTTGATGCCAAAACAGCCAGAGCATTTGCCAGGCAGATTAAAAAGCTGGAAAAGATTCTGAAACGTTTTGGCGTTTTGTTAAAAAAGAAAAAATATCTTACGCACTTTATCGCATCCTATGAGGCCAGGAAAATATGGTCAAATGAATTTAATGGAGAGCTAGACCCTAAGCTTTTGTGTCAATACCTGGCTGGGGAATGTTCAATTAAACGTTTACAGGACCCTGCACTTGGAGGCAGGGTGATTACTGACAATGAGATGCTTTTACTAAAAAATTCGCTCAAGGAGATTGCACAAGCAAGCAGTAAGAACCTGAATGATAAACTAATAGATATTCTTACGGATATCTCCCGTTTCAGATTGCATTTAAAGTACACACGCTTTGCGCATCGAATCTTTAATCGCCTGTCTATCTTAACAGATGCAAACGATATTGATTTATCAAAGCAAGCAAGAACCTTATTTCTCTTGCCCTGTTCGACCGAAATTGAGGATGATGAGGCGAAAATAGTTCATCACACGATCATGAAGGCAGATGTGCGTGGCTCGACAGTGGTAACTGAAATGCTGGAAAAGAAAAATTTGAATCCTGCTTCATATTTTAGTCTGCACTTTTTTAATCCTATCAATGAAATTATTCCGGTTTATGGTGGCAATAAGGTCTTTATTGAAGGGGATGCCATTATTTTAAGTTTTCTTGAATATGAGCATATGCCACAACAATGGTTTTCTGTAGCCAGAGCCTGTGGATTGGCGAGATCAATGCTGAGGATTATTCAGGCCAATAATAATTTTGCCAGGCAGTCTGAATTACCTAACCTTGAGTTGGGCATTGGAATCTGCTTTTCGGAGGAATCCCCAAGGTTCCTGTTCGACGGAGACCAGCCCATTATGATTTCTTCTTCAATTGGACTGGCAGACAGACTTTCCTCCTGTTCTTGGAAATTGCGTGAAAGCTTACAGAGCAAAATATTTAATGTTGAAGTGCTGGCTTATGCAGATGATGATCGTGAAAAGGGTGAAAAGGGTCAGCAAATGATCCGTTATAATGTGAATGGAATTTTGCTGGAAAATCAGGCATTTGCAAAACTTCAGAAGGAAGTGAAGCTGCGAAAAATCAGCGCTACATTTGGGGGGCGTCAGGAAAATCTGTATTACGGACTATACGATGACCTGATGGGTAAGCGGCACGATATAGTGGTACGGGAAGGTCGTGTTGGTTTATGGGAAAACGACTCTTTCACTCATGGTACAGAGACTGCAGAACCTTACTATGAAGTTGTCACTAATGGTAAAGTTATCTCCATGCTCAGGGAAAAGTTATAACGGCAAGTGTGATATCAAATCAACCGTAATTCTGTATTGATCTGTATTGATCTGTATTGATCTGTATTGATCTGTATTGATCTGTATTGAAGTGGGGGACAACTGAGAGTGTTTTGATTTTGGTGATAAGAATGTTGCTGCCTTATCTGCTGCCTTATTTGCCACACAAAAGCCATATACACACGAACAGATACCCGGAAATTGAAAAGCGCTAAGCTGACTTAGCGCTTTATCTTAAGGTTTTCTTCTTCCGAGTCTGCACGACGCTGTCTAGAATTAACAATTAGGTCTTCTTCCTCTGTTTGCGTTTCGGGTTTTTAACCTTTTTTGTCTGTCTGCTTTGCTGACCTACAGCTGTGTTTATTGCGCTTGCTAGCAGCTCAGTTTCCCAATTTTTATATGACATATCGATGCCTCCTGTTCGACAGGCAGCAATACTAACACAAAAGTATTTTTAATGTATATACATTACAATTGCTTTGTTAATCGTTCGTTAAGGAAAAACACCTCTAAGTAATTTTGCCTCGGCAACACGGCTGATGCCTTCGAGTAATGCCGCAGTACGCATATCCACATTATCACGCTGACTGCGTAGCAATGTGCGTTGAAATGCCGCGACCATGATTTCATGTAAACGCTTATTGACCTCATCTATGGTCCAGGCGAATTCCTGCGTATTTTGAACCCATTCAAAGTATGAAACTGTAACGCCGCCTGCATTTCCCAGAATATCTGGAAGCACAAAGATATCTCTTTCTCTCAGAATTCTGTCAGCTTCCAGTGTGGTAGGGCCATTAGCACCTTCAGCCAGCATTTTGCATTGTAAGTAAGGCGCATTTTGCTCGGTTATCTGATTTTGCAGCGCGCATGGAGCCAGAATGTCACACTTCAGTTCCAGTAATTCATTGTTGCTGATCTCATCCGCTTCGGCATAGCCCTTCAACATGCCATGTTCGTTAAGGTGATCATCAACGGCACTTAGGGGGAGTCCCTTGCTGTTATGTATGCCGCAGCTGACATCACTAATACCGATAATTTTTACGCCTAGCTGCTCAAGAAACATGGCCGCGTTACGGCCAACATTCCCGTAACCCTGGATGACAGCGGTGGCATTTTTTAAATCAAGCCCGATATGAAAAGCGGAATCCTGAATGAGATATACCAAGCCGCGTCCGGTAGCTTCTTCGCGCCCGTGAGACCCGCCCAGCACAACCGGTTTTCCGGTAACTACCTCGGGAACAGAATGACCAACCTGCTGGCTGTAGGTGTCCATGATCCAGGCCATAATCTGGGCATTGGTTCCCATGTCGGGAGCGGGAATATCTTTATCCGGACCAATCATATTGAAAAATTCCATGGTGTAGCGTCGCGTCAGACGCTGCAGTTCTGATCTGCTCATTTGCTGTGGATTGATACGAACTCCCCCTTTGGCGCCACCGAAGGGCAGGTGCATAAGCGCGCATTTCCAGGTCATCCACATGGCAAGTGCAGATACTTCTCCCAGACTGACATCTTCATGGTAGCGGATGCCACCCTTGGTTGGACCCATGGTAAGGACATGCTGGACCCGGTAACCAAAGACTGTTTGCACTTCGGAATATTTATCCTTGCGGCATGGGAAACTGGCAATTTGTGCGCGTTGCGGGAACAAGAGACGTTTACGGATATTGTCATCAAGCTCCATTAAACGTGATGCCCGCAAGAATTGACGCTGGGCCAGGTTAAACATGGGAGAATCCCATTCAGCCTGAGGTATTTCAGTTTCTGAATGTTGATCAATAATATCCATCTATTTGGCTCCTGGCTAAAACATTGTGGGTAAAGATACCTGCTAGTGAAAGAAAAGTCTTTACGCGAATTTGTCTTTAATTTTCAACTTAGCTCCTTCTATAAATCTTTAATTTATGAATTCACCATAGTGACTTTTCAGAAATAATTCTCCTGAGCGACCACTAATAAGCTCAGGATTTTATCCGGCTAATCAGCAAAGATAGCGTCGATATCATGTAGCAGCAGAATAGGCGGTATCAGTTAATCGATGTCCCGGGTATTTTCAGGCAAAGGGAAGATGAAGGTATGCTTTGTTTTTAAGATTTGTTTGCTTTTCAAGTTTTAAAACAACTAAGTATGGCCTCTAGATAAGGAGGTATTTATTAAAGATAAAAATGTTATATAGCATTTAAAAACAATAAGATATGTTATATTTTTAAAGCTAAATATAGATAATTAAAAGTTCTATTTGGCTCTTACGCGCTGCTGGCGTCCTATTCATAATTGACCAGTATCAGCACTGATTAAATGTGGTTAACACACTTGTGCTTAGGATATTTCGGGAAAGAGCTCAGGGCAAACAGTAGAGGAGAGGGGGCTTCTATAACATTATAAATTTCAAGCTGAAGCTCTTCCCAAAAGTAGCGCAGGGTTTCGTGTCGCTAATTCAGTTATCATCCTGATGTTATCGTGAATTCTGAGTGAATAAACGGCTATTACTCCACCCCAGAGTCAGATAATCCTTTTGACAAATTAAGTGTTGAAGTTATGAATATTCGAATTGCTAAAAAGAAAGATGCTGAGATTATCTTTGAGCTGATCAAGGAATTGGCATCATATGAAAAGGCTGCACAGGAAGTCCTGTGTTCTGTTGATGATGTTGAGGCCAGTCTCTTTGGAGCCGACGCCAAAGCTTTCGCGCTCATTGCTGAAAACGATAACACGGTCTATGGCTATGCAGTTTACTTTTATAACTATTCAACCTGGCTTGGAAAAAACGGTATTTACCTGGAAGATGTTTATGTAAGACCGCCATATAGAAATCAGGGTATCGGGAAAGCATTATTAAAGTATGTTGCGAAAATTGCCGTAAATGAGAATTGTAGTCGCTTTGAATGGGCTGTGCTTGACTGGAACACGCCCGCTATCGAGTTTTATGAGTCCCTCGGCGCCAAAGCTCAGGACGAATGGATAAGCTATCGGCTTAGCGGTGAAAAACTCAAGCAATTTGCCTTAAGCTAAGCTTGTTTTTTCCTGGTTACCAGGATTTCGAATGACTGAGCCCTAAGCGTCATCTTCAAGTATAATGCGCGATCTTTGCCTAACAATAAAACTGGAAAGTTATGACCGTCGTCAGAACCCGAATTGCACCATCCCCAACTGGGGATCCCCATGTTGGAACGGCCTATATTGCCTTGTTCAACCTCTGTTTTGCCCGCCAGCATGCAGGTAAATTTATTTTAAGAATTGAAGATACCGATCAGCTACGCAGCACACCTAAGTCTGAGGCAGATATTTTAGCCGCTTTAGGCTGGCTTGGTCTGAACTGGGATGAAGGGCCTGATAAGGGTGGCGACTTTGGGCCTTACCGGCAAAGTGAACGAACTGATATTTACAAAAAACATGTTGATCAGCTTCTGGCACAGGGTAATGCTTTTCACTGTTTTTGCAGTTCAGAGCGTCTGGATGAATTACGGACGCGACAAATGGCAGAGAAAAAGGCCCTGGGTTATGACGGACACTGCCTGCAACTTGATGAAACTGAGGTCAAGGAAAAGCTCTCAGCAAATATTCCGCATGTAATTCGGATGAAAATTCCGACTGCAGGAACCTGTGTTGTTAAAGACATGCTGAGAGAAGATGTTGAGATTGAATGGCAGCAGATCGATATGCAGGTCTTGATGAAATCAGATGGTTTGCCTACCTACCATCTGGCAAATGTAGTGGATGATCATCTGATGGAAATTACACATGTTATTCGTGGGGAAGAATGGATAAATTCCGCCCCGAAGCATTTATTGCTCTATCAATATTTTGGCTGGAAAGCCCCGCTTCTCTGCCATATGCCATTGTTGCGCAATGCCGACAAAAGTAAATTAAGTAAACGTAAAAATCCGACCAGCATCGGCTATTACCAGCGTATGGGTTACCTGCCGGAAGCGGTAACAAATTATCTGGGCATGATGGGCTGGTCTATGCCGGATGAACGCGAAATGTTTTCAATACCTGAAATGGTAGAGCACTTTGATATAAAGCGGGTATCGCTTGGCGGTCCTGTGTTCGATACCGAAAAACTGGATTGGTTAAACGGTCGTTATTTACGTGAAACCTTATCCGATGAAGAGTTTATGCAACGCTTTTCACAATGGGCCTTTCGTCCCGACATGCTACAGGCAATCGTTCCCTTGATTAAACAGAGGGTAGAACGTTTTACCGATATAGCGCCCCTTACTGCTTTCTTTTTTTCTGGATTGCCGCCTATAAGTGAGCAGAATTTTGAACATAAGAAATTGACTCCTGACGACAGTAAAAAAATATTGCAGTATCTCGCATGGGATCTTGAAACTCTGGAAGCCTGGCATCGTGATCGAATTGAAAAAATGTTGATGCAGCTGGCCGAGAAAATGGGTTTTGCAGTACGAGACTTTTTGTTTCCGATTTTTATTGCGATAGCGGGTAACCCGGTTTCAACTTCTGTGATCGATTCGATAGCCGTGTTAGGCCTGGATATAGTCCGGGCTAGATTAAGACACGGGATAGAAATCCTGGGTGGCGTTTCAAAAAAACAGCTGAAAATTCTTGAAAAGGAATATGCTGTTTTGGCTCATCAACAACTGTCATCTTAATAATCCCTTTATTCCTTGACAGTGTGAAGGGTGCTGTCTAGAATGCGCGTCTTTGCTGATTTCTGGTCGGCAAATGCTCGCAACGGTAAGTATGTTTGTAGGGTAAAAGCGGGGCCATAGCTCAGCTGGGAGAGCGCAACGCTGGCAGCGTTGAGGTCAGGAGTTCGATCCTCCTTGGCTCCACCACCTACAGTTTATTTTTCTGTATTGTGAAACTTACTTGTCCCCTTCGTCTAGAGGCCTAGGACACCGGGTTTTCATCCCGGCAACAGGGGTTCGAAACCCCTAGGGGACGCCATCTTCAAATAAAAAAGCCCGCTTAGAGCGGGCTTTTTTATTGGCTTTCTTTTACTGTCTAATTGCTATTTGGAAGGATAATCCCGCATAGTTGGCCCGGTGTAGAGCTGTCTTGGACGACCAATTTTAAAGGGGTTGCTGATCATCTCATGCCAGTGTGCAACCCAGCCAGGGGTTCTGCCGGTAGCGAAAATAACTGTGAACATGCCAATTGGGATCCCAATAGCTTTAAGAATGATTCCTGAATAGAAATCTACATTTGGATACAAATTTCTCTCAATAAAATATTCGTCTTCAAGTGCGATTTTTTCCAATTTAACGGCAATTTTAAGCAAGGGGTCATCTTCCATGCCTAATTCAGCGAGTACATTTTTACATGCCTCGCGCAGCACTGTGGCGCGTGGATCAAAGTTTTTATAAACCCTGTGTCCAAAGCCCATCAGTCGGAAGGGATCGTCTTTGTCTTTGGCGCGCTTAATAAACTTGTCAATCTGTGAATCGTCACCAATCTCGGTCAGCATTTTTAATACTGCTTCGTTAGCGCCGCCATGTGCTGGGCCCCAAAGTGCTGTTATGCCTGATGAAACACAGGCATAAGGATTGGCTCCGGTTGAGCCGGCGAGTCTTACAGTTGATGTGGAAGCATTCTGCTCATGGTCCGCATGCAATAGGAAAATTTTGTCCATTGCATCAACCAGAACCGGGCTTATTTTAGTTTCTTCACAAGGGGTGCTGAACATCATGTGCAGGAAATTCTCTGAAAAGCTCAGGCTGTTGTCCGGATAAACAAAAGGTTGCCCGACGGAGTATTTGTAGCACATGGCAGCAAGGGTAGGTATTTTGGCAATGACTCTTAAGGCCGCGTCCATGCGATGTTCTTCATTACTGATTTCCAGGTCATCATGATAAAAAGCGGACAAAGCACCGACCACGCCGACCATTATGGCCATTGGGTGTGCATGCCTTGGGAATCCGTTAAAGAAGCTGTGCATTTGCTCATGCACCATGGTGTGATATTTGATTGAAGTGTTAAATTCTTCCTTTTGTTGAGTGTTGGGTAGGTCTCCATTTAGTAGAAGGTAACAACACTCAAGGAAATCTGATTTTTCGGCGAGTTGTTCAATTGGGTAGCCGCGGTAAAGGAGAATGCCTTTATCCCCATCTATATAGGTAATCTTTGATTCGCAAGATGCGGTGGACATAAAACCTGGATCAAATGTGAAAATGTCATGAGCTGCCAGGTCTCGTACATCAATTACATCTGCTCCGATAGTACCCTCATAAACGGGTAAGGTGAGGGTTTCATTCATGCCATCAACTGACAACTGAGCTTTTTTCTCAGCCATAAGGACTCCTGTTAAGAGAAATAGTGAACTGTAAATGGCTCACTTTATAGAGTGCGCCAATTCGGAAGATGCACACTAGCTTCTGATTATAAAATTGTCAAATGAACAATGGCCTTTTGGGGCCGTTTGAGCCTAAAAACAACCTTGAATAACTTTCCGCAAAAAAGCTAAAAAAGCACTGCAGGCTGTTGCTTATGGGGTCTTTAGCGACTAATATGCACACACTTTATCGATTGGACCGTTATGATAATAAATGTCTATCAGTTTTTTAATTTTGATAGGGATTTCCTTAATTTATCAAGAAAGAGTAAGTAAAGGGGAAGCTCACCAGTGAAAGATAAGCGGCCGGTTAATCTGGATTTAACAACCATTCATCTGCCTTTGGCAGCCTACACGTCAATAACTCACCGCATTTCCGGAGTCATTGTTTTTGTTGGAATCGCCATTTTACTTTGGCTCTTCGACATGTCCCTTTCCAGTGAAGCAAGTTTTAATCACTTAAAGGAACTGGCCGAATCGGGTCTGTATAAATTCGTTTTATGGGGCATTCTTTCGGCATTGTGTTATCACATGGTTGCCGGCATCAAGCATTTGCTGATGGATGCTGGCATTGGCGAGAGTAAAGAGGCAGGACCTCGCGGAGCAAAAATTACCATTTTTGTAAGTCTTATCCTGATTGTGGGTCTGGGAGTATGGATATGGTAACCAATGTCACTAGTTTCGGTCGCAGCGGGCTTTACGACTGGTTAATACAGAGAGTTTCAGCGGTTATCCTGCTGCTCTATATTTTATTCCTTGTTGCTGTGTTGATTATAAGTCCTGAAATGCAGTTCCAGGACTGGCAAGCCTTTTTCAGTAAAAATCCGGTACGTATTTTCAGTCTGCTTGCCTTGTTGTCACTTTGTGCACATGCGTGGATCGGCATGTGGACGATCGCGACAGACTATCTGACCCCAGCCACGCTGGGTGCTCATGCTGGCAAGGTGCGTCTTCTGTTTGAATTAGCATGCATCATTGTTCTATTTGTTTACTTTATCTGGTGCATACAGATTTTATGGGGTATCTAAACTGTGGCTAAAATCAGAACACTTTCATTTGATGCGGTAATAGTAGGTGGCGGAGGCTCGGGGATGCGGGCGGCGCTTCAGTTGTCGCAATCCGGATACAATACTGCTGTTATTTCAAAGGTATTTCCAACCCGCTCCCACACGGTATCTGCACAAGGCGGAATCACCTGTGCCATCGCCAGCGATGACCCTAATGATGACTGGCGCTGGCATATGTATGACACCGTCAAGGGTTCAGATTATATTGGTGACCAGGATGCCATTGAATATATGTGCAGCGAAGGGCCTCAGGCAGTTTTTGAACTGGAGCATATGGGTTTGCCTTTTTCACGAACTGAAGAGGGACGAATCTATCAGCGCCCCTTCGGCGGACAGTCAAAAGATTACGGAAAAGGGGGCCAGGCGTCCCGTACCTGCGCTGCCGCTGACCGGACTGGTCATGCACTTTTACACACTCTTTATCAGGGCAACCTAAAAAACAATACGGTCTTTTTTAACGAATGGTTTGCAACAGATATCGTCAAAAATCAGGATGGCGCTGTTGTAGGTGTGATCGCAATATGCATGGAAACCGGTGAAACGGTACATATCCAGTCAAAAGCCACTGTATTTGCAACCGGTGGAGCGGGACGTATTTACGCCTCTACCACGAATGCATTAATCAATACAGGCGATGGAATTGGCATGGCTTTACGAGCTGGCTATCCTGTTCAGGATATTGAAATGTGGCAGTTTCATCCGACGGGAATTCATGGCGCTGGCGTACTGGTAACCGAAGGATGTCGAGGTGAAGGCGGTTATCTGATTAATAAGGATGGCGAGCGTTTCATGGAACGATATGCCCCTAATGCCAAAGATCTGGCTGGCCGCGATGTAGTTGCGCGGTCCATGGTGCTGGAAATTCTGGCCGGGCGTGGTGTAGGCCCGGAAGCCGACCATGTGCTTCTCAAACTCGATCACCTCGGTGAGAAAACACTGAATGAAAAATTACCAGGCATTCTGGAATTATCCCGCACCTTCGCGCATGTCGATCCGGTTAAGGAGCCGATTCCGGTAATTCCTACCTGCCATTACATGATGGGCGGTATACCAACCAACGTACATGGACAGGCTTTGACTCAAGACGCCCAGGGAAATGACAAAATCATTGAAGGCTTGTTTGCTGTAGGTGAAGCGGCCTGCGTATCCGTGCATGGTGCTAATCGTCTGGGCGGAAACTCATTGCTGGATCTTGTTGTTTTTGGTCGTGCTGCCGGCATCCATATTGAGAAGATGCTGAGGCAGGGCGTAGAAATGCGTGATGCTTCAGAAACTGATATCGATCAGGCTATGCAACGACTGAACAGGCTTAATGAAAGTACAGCTGGCGAAAAGGTGCCGGCACTGCGAAAAGAATTGCAAAACATTATGCAGAATCACTTCGGTGTTTTCCGTCGTGGCGACTTTATGCGTGAAGGCATACAAAAACTCGCAGATTTACGTGAACGTATTGCCAATGTAAACCTTGAAGACAAGAGTAATGCCTTTAATACAGCTCGTATTGAAGCGCTGGAGCTGGAAAACCTTTTCGAAGTGGCAGAAGCAACTGCTATCGCAGCTGAAGGTCGTGATGAAAGTCGTGGTGCACACGCTCGGGAAGATTTCACCGAACGGGATGATGAGAACTGGTTATGCCATTCGCTGTATACGCCTGGGAGTAAAACCCTGAGCAAGCGCGGAGTCAATTTTACGCCGAAGACTGTGCCAACATTTGAACCAAAAATCCGTACTTATTAAGACTATATATAGGTGACGCATCGTGTTAGTTAGTGTTTATCGATATAACCCGGAAAAAGACCTCAAACCTTATATGCAGGATGTCGAAATCGAGCTGCCTGATGGTAAGGATCTGATGGTGCTGGACGTATTGCAGCTGGTGAAAAACGAAGACGATAGCGTTGCTTATCGCCGTTCCTGTCGTGAAGGTGTTTGTGGTTCTGACGGCATAAACATGAATGGCAAAAACGGACTGGCCTGCATAACGCCGGTTTCCACTATTATTAAAAATAATAAACTCGTCCTGCGGCCCTTACCAGGCTTACCAGTAATTCGTGACCTGGTTGTGGATATGGGTGCGTTTTATAAGCAGTATGAAAGAATTAAACCCTATCTGTTAAATGATGAACCCGCTCCGGCCATTGAGCGTCTGCAGTCACCTGAAGACCGGGCTAAGCTGGATGGTTTGTATGAATGTATTTTGTGTGCCTGCTGCTCAACTAACTGTCCTTCATTCTGGTGGAATCCTGATAAGTTTGTCGGTCCCGCTGGTCTACTACAAGCCTATCGTTTTCTGGTTGATAGCCGGGACACCCATACTGACGAAAGACTGACTGAACTGGAAGATCCATTCAGTGTTTTCAGATGTCGTGGCATCATGAATTGCGTTGCAGTTTGTCCAAAAGGCCTGAACCCGACGCGGGCCATCGGCCATATCCGCTCCATGTTGTTGGAACGGGCTAGCTGAGCTGTCTGTAGAGATATTTGAGGAAAATGTCATGTCGACTTCTGAAAACTTCCGCGAATTAATGCTTCGTTCCAGCCATATTGCCGGTGGCAATCTGGAATATATCGAAGAGCTTTATGAGTCCTATTTGAATGATCCGGCCTCAGTGTCCGATGAGTGGCAGCGCTACTTTAATGACTTGCCTGGTGTAAATGGCGTCAATAAAGCAGAGGTATCATTATCTGCTATTGAAAAGCAGTTCGAAGGTCTTCCTCGACGTGGTGATGCGCCGATTGTTATTCAGACAGCAGCGAACGGCCAACAGCTTTCAGCTACTCGTGAGGCTAAACAGGTCAGCGTTGTGCAGTTGATCAGCTCCTATCGTGTACGTGGGCATCAACAGGCCAAGCTTGACCCATTGAATATTATGCACCGAGAAGAAGTGCCTGACCTGAAACTTGATTTTCATCAATTATCGGAAGCCGATCTTAGTAGCACTTTTCAAACCCAACCGTTGTTTGTTTCTAAAAAGGAAGCGACTCTGGCAGAAATTATTGCCATGCTGGAACGTATTTATTGCAGTTCTATTGGCTATGAGTATATGGGCATTGTAAATCTGGAAGAGAAGCAATGGATCCAGCGACGCATCGAAAGTAAGGCAGGCAACCCTGGATTTAGCAATGAGGCCCGACTGCATATACTTGAACGTCTCAGTGCTGCTGAAGGGCTTGAAAAACATCTTGACTCCAAATACCCAGGCACTAAACGTTTTGGTCTTGAGGGTGGTGAGAGTCTTATTCATGCACTGGATGATATTATTCAGCGCGCAGGTGAGAATGGAGCAAAAGAAATTGTTATCGCAATGGCTCACCGTGGCAGGCTGAATGTATTGGTAAATACTCTTGGTAAAAACCCGGCTGATCTGTTTAATGAATTTGAAGGTAAAGCCATTTATAGTGGTTCCGGCGATGTGAAATATCATCAGGGCTTTTCTTCAAATGTTATGACAGCCGGTGGAGAAGTTCACTGCAGTATGGGCTTTAACCCCTCGCATCTTGAGATCAGTTCACCGGTGATCGAAGGCTCGGTACGAGCCCGACAGGATAGACGTAAAGATTCAGTAGGAACAACCGTTCTGCCGATAAGCATACATGGAGACGCTTCTTTTGCCGGGCAGGGCGTTGTGATGGAAACTTTCCAGATGTCACAAACCAGAGGTTATGGGACAGGTGGCACTTTTCATATCATCATCAATAACCAGGTGGGTTTTACCACCAGTCGACAGGATGACGCTCGGTCAACTGAGTATTGTACCGATGTGGCTAAAATGGTGCAGGCGCCAATATTCCATGTCAATGGAGATGATCCTGAAGCAGTACTATTTGTGACTCAGCTGGCTTTGGATTTCCGCAACAAATTCCGAAAAGATGTTGTAGTGGATCTAATGTGTTATCGACGCCGGGGGCATAATGAAACAGATGAGCCTGCTGCTACCCAGCCTTTGATGTATACAGCCATTAAAAACCAGCCTACTACACGCACATTATATGCAAAGAAATTAATTGAAGAAGGCTTGTTGACCGAAAATACAGCTGATGAAATAAGCAGCAATTACAGAAAGGCGCTGGATGAAGGAACTCATGTTGTTAAAAGCCTGGTGCATGCCCCAAACACTGCACTATATGTAGATTGGAAGCCTTATATTGGCCATGATGCCGATATGAAGTGTGATACCACTATTAATCTGGATCACCTTAAACGTCTCGCTCATAAACTAGTGGAAATCCCTGAAGGATTTACCGTTAACCGCCAGGTGGCGAAAGTGCTGGAGTCCCGTAAGGCTATGGCGAATGGCGAGCAAGCGTTCGATTGGGGTGGCGCGGAACTCCTGGCATATGCAAGCCTGGTGGATAACAATTATAAAGTACGTCTGACCGGTCAGGATGTAGGGCGTGGTACCTTTTCACATCGACATGCCGTTTTGCATGATCAGGAAACGGGCGAAGTTTACGTTCCCTTAAGTTATATATCTGAGTCGCAACGTAAATTTGTCATCTACGATTCATTACTTTCTGAAGAAGCCGTGCTTGCCTTTGAATACGGCTATGCAACAACTCGTCCAGATGCATTGGTAATCTGGGAAGCGCAATTTGGTGATTTCGCAAATGGTGCGCAAGTCGTTATAGATCAGTTTGTCAGTAGTGGTGAAATAAAATGGGAGAGGCTATGTGGTCTTACCATGCTGCTGCCACATGGTTATGAAGGGCAGGGCCCAGAGCATTCTTCCGCCAGGCTGGAGCGCTTCCTGCAATTATGTGCCGAAGGCAATATGCAGGTTTGTGTACCAACCAATCCTGCGCAAATTTTCCATATGCTGCGCCGGCAAATGATGCGGCCTTTGCGTAAACCTCTGATCGTAATGACGCCAAAAAGTCTTTTACGTCATAAGGAAGCGATTTCCAGTTACGATGATTTAGCCAATGGTCGCTTTCATAGGGTTCTGCGTGAAACTGATGAATTGGATCCGTTAAAAGTCAAGCGGGTTGTTATGTGCAGTGGGAAAGTCTATTACGAACTGCGCAGCAAACGCCGCGAAGAAGGGCTTGAGGACATCGCAATTGTCAGGATAGAGCAATTATATCCATTTCCAGAAGACACGCTGGCCAAAGTATTGGCGCCATATGAAAATGTTTCATCAGTTGTCTGGTGTCAGGAAGAACCACAAAACATGGGGGCCTGGTATCCGAGTCAGCATCATATGAAAAATGTCTTGCGTCGGCATAACCCTGAACTGGTTTTGGAATATGCAGGACGAGGTTTATCAGCTTCTCCGGCGGCAGGTTATACAGCGTTGCATGTCGCACATCAGGAACAACTTATTCTTGATGCGCTGGGACTCACTAAAAGTTAATAGACTGTTAAACAAAGCCTTGGAATAAAAGGGCATAAATAGGTAAGTAAATGACCATAGAAATAAAAGCTCCCTCACTTCCGGAATCGGTGCCGGACGGCACAATAGCAACATGGTATAAAAAGGAAGGCGAAAGCGTATCTCGTGATGAATTACTGGTAGATATTGAAACTGATAAAGTGTTGTTGGAAGTTGTAGCGCCGGATAATGGAGTGCTGGTAAGCATAAAAAAAGCTGAAGGTGACACGATATTAAGTAATGAATTGCTGGCGGTTTTTGAAGCTGGAGCTGTTGCAGCGGCACCAGCGTCTAAAACTGATGATAACGAGGTAGCTAAAAAAGAAACTGTTGAAGATAACAGTGGGGTGGAAGTATTGATGAGCCCTGCTGCGAAAAAAATAATTGAAGAGAATGGCCTCAGCCCGAACAGTATTAATAGTAGCGGTAAAGATGGCCGAATTACCAAAGAGGATGTTCTGAAGCATCTTGAAACTAAAGGGGCAGAATCATCCCCTTCATTAGCCAGTAGCTCGACGGCCGGGGCTTCGACCCCAACTGCCAGCACAGTCAACGTAGTAGCCGGGGGCAGGGCAGAAGAACGGGTTTCAATGACTCGCCTGCGCGCTAAAGTTGCAGAACGCTTACTACAAGCAAGCAGCACTACTGCTATGCTGACAACCTTCAATGAAGTGAACATGCAGCCAGTCATGGAGCTGAGAAATAAATACAAAGACATGTTTGAGAAAAAACATGACGGTACTCGCCTGGGCTTCATGTCGTTTTTTGTGCGGGCAAGCATAGAAGCGCTTAAACAGTATCCAGCAGTTAATGCGTCCATTGATGGAACAGATATTATTTATCATGGCTACCAGGATATTGGCGTAGCAGTTTCCTCTCCGCGTGGTCTTGTCGTGCCTGTGCTCAGAAACGCTGATTCGATGAGCCTGGCCGATATTGAGAAAAATATAAGGGATTATGGTGTTAAAGCTCGTGATGGCAAGCTGGGTATTGAGGAAATGTCAGGGGGAACATTTACTATTTCCAATGGTGGAGTGTTTGGCTCTTTGTTATCGACACCAATTCTGAATCCACCGCAAACCGCTATTCTAGGTATGCATAAAATTCAGGAACGTCCAATGGCTGTAGAAGGCGAAGTGAAGATATTGCCGATGATGTATCTCGCCTTATCTTACGATCACCGCATGATTGATGGTAAAGAAGCAGTGCAGTTTTTGGTAACCATTAAAGACTTATTGGAAGATCCGGCCAGAATCCTTCTAGACGTTTAAATAAAGGAACAGGAATATCATGTCAGCAGATTATGACGTAATTGTAATTGGAGCCGGCCCTGCCGGGTATGTTGCCGCTATCCGCGCTGCCCAACTGGGTTTTAAAACAGCCTGTATAGAAAAATGGCTGGATAATGAAAATAAACCAGTGCTTGGCGGGACCTGTCTGAATGTTGGCTGCATACCCTCCAAAGCATTGCTGGATTCTTCACATAAATTTGTTGAAGCACAGCACGGATTTAAAGCTCACGGCATTGCAACAGGTGCCATAAAAATTGATATTCCAGCCATGATTGAACGCAAGCAAAAAGTGGTTCAGCAGATGGCGGGCGGAATTGGAGGTTTGTTTCAGGCCAACAAGGTTACTGCTATCTCAGGGACAGGAAAGTTATTAAAAGATAAAAGAGTTGAAATAACAGCACATGATGGTAAAACCCAGACTCTGTCGGCAGCTAATGTCATCCTTGCTGCTGGATCAGTACCAATTGAAATCCCCCCCACGCCACTCGAAGATGGCATTATTGTGGATTCCACCGGGGCTTTGGAATTTCAAAGCGTTCCCAAACGACTTGGCGTAATTGGTGCTGGTGTCATCGGACTTGAGCTGGGCTCAGTCTGGTCAAGACTAGGTGCCGAAGTAGTGATACTGGAAGCAAGCGAAAATTTTCTGCCAATGGTTGATCAGCAAATTGCCAAAGAGGCTAAGAAACTGCTTACGAAACAGGGTTTGGATATCAGACTTGGTGCAAAAGTTACAGGTAGCAAGATTAAAAAAGGTAAATCTCCTAGCGTTACTGTGTCATATACAGACAAGGACGGAGAGCAAGAGATTACTTTTGATAAGCTGATTGTGTGCGTGGGCCGCAAACCTTATACCGAAGCATTATTATCTGAAGACTGCGGTATTGAGAAGGATGAGCGTGGTTTTATAAAAGTAGATGACCATTGCGCCACAAATATTGCCGGTGTATATGCAGTGGGCGATATTGTGAGGGGCCCTATGCTGGCTCATAAAGGCTCAGAAGAAGGGGTGATGGTTGCAGAAAATATTGCTGGTCAGAAAACCGCCATGAATTATGAGTTGATCCCCTCAGTAATTTATACGCATCCGGAGATTGCATCGGTCGGTAAAACTGAAGAGCAACTAAAAGCTGCAGGTATAGATTATAAAGTTGGCACATTCCCCTTTCTCGCCGTCGGCCGTGCAGTTGCTGCAAACGATTCTGATGGCTTGGTGAAAATGTTGGCTGACGCGAAAACTGATCGCGTTTTGGGTTGTCATATTATTGGCCCGTCTGCAGCAGACCTTGTCCAAACCGTAACGGTTGCTATGGAGTTCAGCTCAAGTGCAGAAGATATAGGTATGACAGTTTTTTCACATCCGGCACTTAGTGAGGCAGTACACGAAGCGGCTCTGGCAGTAAATGGGCACGCTATTCACATGCCAAATCGCAAGAAAAAATAATAGATAAATTACTATAGTTTTTAAAATGAATTTTTCCAATTCAATAAAGGTGGTTTTTGAATGAATTTACATGAATATCAGGCAAAACAGATTTTTGCTGAATATGGTTTGCCTGTGTCAATTGGCTATGCCTGTGATACTCCAGACGCAGCTGCTGAGGCGGCAGAAAAAATAGGTGGCTCAGAGTGGGTGGTAAAAGCACAGGTTCATGCCGGCGGACGTGGCAAGGCAGGAGGCGTCAAACTGGTTTCAAATAAAGAAGAGATCAGGGCTTTTGCAGAAAAGTGGCTTGGCAAAAACCTGGTAACCTACCAGACTGATAAAGACGGACAGCCTGTCAGCAAGATTCTTGTAGAGTCATGTACTGATATAGATCAGGAATTATATTTAGGTGCGGTAATAGATCGTGCATCTCGTCGGATAGTTTTTATGGCCTCTACGGAAGGTGGGGTAGAGATTGAAAAAGTAGCGGAAGAGACACCGGAACTTATCTTGAAAGCAGTTATTGACCCTTTGGTGGGAGCGCAACCATATCAGGCCAGAGAACTGGCATTCAAACTGGGTCTGAATGCAGAGCAGGTCAAACAGTTTACTAAAATTTTCCTGGGCCTCGCAAAAATCTTTGTAGATTGTGATTTAGCTTTATTGGAAATCAACCCCTTGGTAATAACCAAGGCAGGTAATCTGCATTGCCTTGATGCCAAACTGAATATTGACGGAAATGCCCTATACAGACAACCCAAGATCAGAGAAATGAACGACCCATCTCAGGAAGATGAGCGCGAAGCTCAAGCAGCTGCCTGGGATCTCAATTATGTTGCACTGGAAGGAAATATTGGCTGCATGGTCAACGGTGCCGGCTTGGCAATGGGCACAATGGATATTGTCAAATTGCACGGTGGTCAACCAGCAAACTTCCTGGATGTTGGTGGTGGAGCGACCAAAGAAAGGGTTTCTGAAGCTTTTAAAATCATCCTGTCAGATAAAAATGTTAAAGCTGTACTGGTGAATATTTTTGGTGGCATTGTACGTTGTGACCTGATTGCGGAGGGTGTAATTGGGGCTATTGGTGAAGTAGGTGTTAAGGTTCCTGTAGTGGTAAGGCTGGAAGGGAACAATGCCGAATTGGGCACAAAAGTTCTGGCGGAAAGTGGATTAAATATTATTGCTGCGACCAGTCTTACAGACGCTGCTCAGCAAGTAGTAAAAGCAGCAGGGGGTGCAGCATGAGCATATTACTGAACAAGGACACCAAAGTTATTTGCCAGGGTTTTACCGGCGCGCAAGGAACCTATCATTCCGAACAGGCTATTGAATATGGCACGCTTATGGTCGGGGGAGTGACTCCTGGCAAAGGAGGGCAGGTGCACCTGGGTCTGCCAGTGTTTAATACCATGGCTGATGCTGTCGCAGAAACAGAAGCTGATGCCTCTGTAATTTACGTTCCTGCGGCTTTTTGCAAGGATTCTATCCTGGAAGCGGTGGCTGCAGGTGTTAAGTTAATTGTTTGTATTACAGAAGGTATACCTACTCTGGACATGCTGGATGTAAAAGTAGTTTGTGATCGGGAGGGGGTTCGTTTAATAGGGCCCAATTGCCCTGGAATCATTACTCCGGGTGAGTCAAAAATAGGCATTATGCCCGGTCACATTCACCTGCCCGGCAAGGTAGGGATCGTATCAAGATCAGGAACCCTCACTTATGAAGCAGTAAAACAGACTACTGATTATGGCTTTGGACAGTCTACCTGTGTAGGTATTGGTGGCGATCCGATTCCAGGCTCTAGCTTTATCGATATTCTGAGCTTGCTGGAGCAAGATGAGCAAACTGAAGCTATTGTTATGATTGGTGAAATTGGAGGAACGGCTGAAGAAGAAGCTGCTGCCTATATCAAGGAGTATGTCAGTAAGCCAGTGGTCTCCTATATTGCCGGTGTAACAGCACCTCCCGGGAAGCGTATGGGGCATGCAGGGGCAATAATATCTGGCGGAAAAGGCACTGCGGATGAGAAGTTTGCAGCACTAAATGATGCCGGTGTTACAACAGTCAGAAGTCTGGCTGAAATAGGAGATGGTCTAAAGAAAGCTGCAAATTGGTAAGAGCAACTATTAAACACACTAAACGTTTAAATTTTAGTGATTTACTGGTTCAATATGCAGTAACTATTTGATATGCTCCGCAGCTCTGTCTGATAATGAGAAATAAAAAGAAGTTGGGCAGCTGTAAGGACAGATAGAATAGTGATACCTAACGACATAAGCATTAATAATATTAATATTCAAAAGTAGACAAGAAGCAATTTTTCGAATCTAAAAAACTAATGGGATGACTCATGAAATACCAACGTTTTAAGAAGCAGTTCTGTGCTGCGCTACTGCTAACTCCAGTACTCCTTAATGCAGGGCTGGTCTCGGCACAAGACACCGTAATTGACACAAGTATCCTGGATGATATTTCTGCACAGGCTGCGGAAGTTTTCACCATGGGTGCCGAGATGCAAGTCCAGATAAATCAGTTATCAGATCAGGCCGATGAGTTGACCGCTGAATTTAGAGAACAGGCAAAACTGGTTGATGGCCTTGAAATTTATAATGCAGGTATGCGAAGGACCATAGCGCAGCAGGTCAGAACCATCGCGGAATATGATGAGTCCATTGCAGATGCTGCTGAACTGCAACGTCAGATAGCGCCATTAATGGAAAGAATGATGGCTGCACTTGAGCGTTTTGTGTCCCTGGATATTCCCTTTCAGGTAGAGGAAAGACAGAATCGTCTAAATACCATTCGCGCTACCTTTGATGACTCCAGTGTAAACGTTGCTGAAAAGTTCCGTTTAGTACTGCAGGCCTATCAAATTGAAAATGATTATGGCCGTGGTATTGCGCACTATACTGATACTCTGGAAATTGGAGGAATAGAACGTGATGTGGATATTTTACGCGTTGGTCGTATTGCGCTTCTTTACCAAACCAGTGATCAGAACTCTACTGGTGTATGGGATAAAGCAAATAACCAATGGGTAGCATTGGGTGATGATTATCGACGTCCTGTTGCACTGGGCATACGTATGGCGCAACAGCTCGAAACTACTCAACTTCTTGATTTACCAATACCTGCTCCGGAGTAAGCGACATGAAATTAATTAAAACTTTAGGATTAACAATAGCTTCGGCGGCATTTTGTTTAACATCTTTCCAGGTAAGCGCTCAGGCTTCTGACCCGCGAAGCTTGGATGAGTTATTGCAGTTGGTAGAAAACGCTACACTCACCGAGACTCAGGAACAGCGTGATCGTATTCAGCGTTTTACCACTAATGTGAATCAGCGTCAGCAGATGCTGGATCAGATTCAGCAGCGTCGCGAGGAAGAAGAAACAATCAGCGGCCAGTTGGAAAATACCTATGAAGAGAATGAGATTATAAAAGCACAGCGCTTTGACACCTTACAGGAACGTCTGGGTGACCTGGACGAGCTTTTCGGTACAATCGCTGGAGTAGTAGGAGATACAAGAAGTAACTTTGAACAATCGTTGATTAGTGCACAATTTCCTGGTCGTGGAGAATTCCTGACAGATTTGGCCGGGATTATGTCCAGTGAATCACAGCTGCCTGATATCGAAGAATTGGAACGTCTGTGGTTCTATTTACAACAGGAAATGACCGAGTCAGGACGTATTGTTAAGTTTGATACTCTGGTTGCCGGCGCTGATGGTACACAGAATAGCCAGGAAGTAGTCCGTATTGGTTCATACAATATTGTTTCAAATGGCGAATACCTTTCTTATGATGCTAATACAGGAAGATTGAACGTATTACCGGCCCAGCCTTCTGGGGGAGCCTTTAATCCCGGTCTTTATCAGGATCTGGCTCTTGAATTACAAAATTCAACATCCGGTTTTACTATGGTCGGTATTGACCCTACGGGTACATCTGGTGGTTCATATCTGGCTGCTTTGATAAGTAGCCCGGATTTCAGGACCCGTTATTTTGAACAAGGTCGCGAAATAGGCCAATTGATTATCGCTGTGGGTGTGATGGCGATGATATTTGCTATATGGCGTATGACTGCTTTGACAATTGTTGGAGCTAAAGTAAACGCACAATTGAAAAACCCAGGCAAACCGACTAAATCTAATCCACTCGGTCGTGTATTAATGGTTTATGAAACAGATAAAGCCATGGATATCGAGACTCTGGAATTAAAACTCGGTGAAGCAATACTACAGGAAACACCTAAGTTGGAACGTTTCCTGGTCTTATTAAAAATTATTTCAACGATTGCACCTTTGATGGGTCTCTTAGGTACTGTGACAGGTATGATTGATGTGTTCCAGCAAATCACACTGTTCGGTACGGGGGATCCACAGATCATGGCTGGTGGTATTTCTGCTGCCTTGGTAACAACAGTATTGGGTATCGTAGTAGCTATCCCAACCGTGTTGATGCATACCATGGTGAAAAGCCGCAGTGATCGCATTCTGCATATTATGGAAGAGCAGGCTACTGGGATCATTGCCAGAAAAGCTGAATCCACAAACGCTTAGGCTAAACTTTGTTTAGGAGGGTAGCTTGATGTTTGACTTATTCCAAGGAAGTATAGATGCTGTCTCTGACTTTATGGTCAGAGGCGGCTCAGTCCTCTGGTTAATTGCACTATTGCTTTTTGTTTTATGGACCTTGATGTTCGAGAGAATCTGGTTCCTTAATACTATTCATAAAAAAAACACGGCTGCTGCACTTGCTGAATGGGAGCAACGTTCTGACAAGAAATCCTGGCATGCCCATGCAATTCGGCAGGAACTGGTTTCCAGGGTTTCAGTTGACCTGAAGTCGAGTATGCCAATCATAGAAGTACTGGTTGTTATCTGCCCATTACTAGGTCTGCTAGGTACGGTAACCGGAATGATTGAAGTGTTTTATGTAATGGCTGTAACAGGTGGCGGTGATGCCAAACAAATGTCTGGAGGAGTGGCTAAAGCAACCATTCCTACTATGGCTGGTATGGTAGGTGCATTGTCTGGCATTTTCTCTAGCAATTGGCTAAAACATAAGTCAAACCGGGAAATTGAGTTACTGGAAGATCATTTAACGATACAGCATTCATAATAAAAAGCATTAATAAACTTTAATATGTCACTGATATAAAAGAATAAAATTATGAGAAGTTTAGCTAAAGTAAAAGAAGAAGAGCAAGCTGGCGAAATAGATTTAACTCCCATGCTGGATGTAGTCTTCATTCTGTTAATATTCTTCATTGTGACAGCTGTTTTCGTAAAAGAAGCTGGATACGATGTTGTTAAACCACAGGCATCTATGGCTCAATTTGCAACTTTAGACCCGATACTGGTTGCAATTTCTCCTGCCGGTGAAATATTTATGGATGGAGATATAATAGAGCCTAGGAACCTGAGGTTTCGTTTGGAGCAAAGAATGGCTGAATCGCCAAATGCTCCGGTTATTATTCAAGCCGATCAGTTGTCCACAAATGAGCATGTAATAACTGTAATGAATGCTTCTCGTGAAGCAGGCATTTCGAGTATTCAGATTGCTGCGGAGGATTAAGACATGATTAGAACAATTAACGTCTTTATAGCGCTTCTATTAGGAGCCATGATCACTTTTTCATTATTTTACTTAATGCAATCGCTTATCTCTTTAGGTGGTGGTGAGCCGGTTGCAGGCAATGCAATACGGATTGCTGATATAACAATCCCCGAAATGGAAATTGAGGTAACCCGGGTTGAACCAAAGCCTGAAGAGCCTGATGTTCCCGAAGAAGTACCTGATTTGCCTGATCTGGAAGTTTCTGCCATGGATATGGGTGGAGATAACGCACTGAATGTCGCTCGTGTTGAGGTAGATATGGGCGCTATTGATGCAAACGTAAGTGTCGGTGTTAATGACACCGATATGTTGCCTATTGTTACGGTAAATCCACAGTATCCCAACCGTGCCCTTTCTAGAGGTATAGAAGGGTGGTGTCAGGTGATCTTTACGGTTACTGCAAACGGAACTGTTGAAAACCCAATGGTAGTTGATGCAGATCCACCAGACATTTTCGATAATGCTTCACTGAGAGCAGTTTTACGCTTTAAGTTTAATCCTCGCGTAGTTAACGGTGAAGCAGTACCCGTTGAAGGCGTGCAGTATCTATTCACCTATAAAGTAGATCAGTAGGATACTCATGAATTTACAACTAAAAAAATTAAATATGTACTATCTGAGCAAACTCTTTCTAGGTGCACTGCTGTTGGCTTTGTTGCCTTTGATGGTAAGTTTTTCCGGTTCATTCAGTATATTGCAAGGCTCAGCTTCCGCTCAGGAAGAAGAAGAGGGCAGAAGGGCTCCTCCTGCAGCCAGGTCCTCGCAAACACTGTCTCGTCCTGTGTATGAACGCCTTGAAGAAATAATGGAGTTGAGGGACGCAGAAGATTTTGTTGGAGCCAATGCAGTGATGGCCGAATTGCAGGAAATTTACGATCGTGGTCGTATGAATGATGCGGAAACACTTAGATTGTGGCAGTTTTATGCTAATTTTGCAGCTATTGAAGAAAACTATGAGGAAGCCATACGCTACCAGGAACTGATTCTTGGTATGGGTGATGCGATCACACCAGAAAACCGTGAGAGCACTTTACTCTTGCTCGGCCAATTGAAGTTCGCTGTCGAAGACTATGATGGCGCAATAGAAAGTTTTTTGACTTATCTGGACATGGCTTTAGAGCCGGATATCAATGTTTATACCCGGATTACCATGGCTCATTACACCATGGAAGAATATGCCGAGGCTCTGCCTTACATCTTGGAATACATAGATCTGATGCGCGCTCAAGGCCAAGGGGCAGAAATACCCAAGAATATATATGGCCTGGCACGTTCTTTATATACCTTACTGGAAGACCTGCCTAGTGCCCTGCAGATAACCCGAGAAATGATTGTGCTTTTCAGGGAGCCTGATGATTGGCGCTTCATGGCTAATGTGTTGGGAGCTTTGGAACGCTTTGAAGAGCAGTCTCGCGTTATTTATGCATTAAACCAGTTTGGTTATGTTAATAGTGAAGGTCAAGTCATGAACCTTTCGGCGCAATTCTTTAATGCAGAGTATTATTGGGGTTCCGCTAAAGTATTGGAGCAGGCTATGGAGGATGGAATTATAGAACCTGATGTTGATTCCTGGACTCGTATTGCTCAAAGCTATCAATTAGCGAGAGAAGACGAACTGGCTATTGAGCCAACCCTTATGGCTGCAGAATTAGCTGATGATGGTGAGATGTATTCACGACTATCAAGCATTTATATAAATCTGGGTCGCTTCGATGATGCTGTAGAGGCTCTGAATGCTGCTTTCGATAAAGGTGATTTAAATCGACCAGACCAGGCTTATCTGCGTCAGGCCCGAGCCTACCTGGAGCTGGAACGACACGATGAGGGTATTGAGGCAGTACGTCTGGCAGCTCGCGATGAACGAAGTGAAGAAGCTGCAGCAACCTGGTTACGTTATATACAGAATGAAAAAACACTTTACGAAACCAAACAAAGACAAAGAGAGTTGTATCAGGGATTCTTCCGATAAGGGATTAAAGGTCTTGTGACTTTGAAAAAACGCACATTAGGTGCGTTTTTTTTTGCCCTTGAAAAACCACTGCCAAGCCCCTATTAAGGGCACTTAGTTGGCATATATACATTCGCTTATTCAGCAGGAGGAATGCTTAATGACTGCAGTTCAAAAAGAAACACTGGGTTTTCAGACGGAAGCAAAGCAGCTTCTGCATTTGATGATCCATTCCTTATATAGCAACAAAGAAATTTTCTTGCGTGAATTAATATCAAATTCCTCAGATGCTGCAGATAAATTACGTTTTGCGGCATTAAAAAATGATGCTTTATTTGAAGGCGACTCTGATTTAAAAATTACAATCGAGGCGGATAGTAAGAAAAGAACCATTACGATCAACGATAACGGAATTGGTATGACTCGGGAAGAAGTCATCGAAAATCTTGGAACGATTGCGAAATCAGGTACTGCACAGTTTCTGGAAAATTTAACCGGAGATGATAAGAAGGATTCACAACTGATTGGACAGTTTGGTGTGGGATTCTATTCAGCTTTTATTGTAGCTGACAAAGTTGAGGTTTTTACTCGCAAGGCAGGCGAGCCAGTTAGTGAGGGCGTGCATTGGGAATCCGAAGGCGAAGCGAATTTCAGTATTGAAACCATAGAGAAGGCCGAGCGCGGTACAACGATAATTCTGCATTTGAAAAAAGCTGAAAAAGAATTTTCAGAACCATACAGGTTGAGAGGTATTGTTAAAAAATATGCAGACCATATTTCTCTACCTGTAATGATGCTTAAAGAAGATCTTTCTAGTGAAGAGGACGAGAAAGAAAAAAAGAAAAAAGTTAAAGAATTTGAAACGGTGAATGCTGCAAAAGCATTATGGACTCGACCTCGTTCAGATGTAAAAGAAGACGAATATAAAGAATTTTACAAGCATGTTAGCCATGATTTTGAAGACCCTCTTGACTGGAGTCACAACAAAGTTGAAGGGAAGCTGGAATACACTTCATTGTTATATTTGCCATCTCGAGCTCCATTTGACCTCTGGAACAGAGATGCTGCTCGTGGTTTGAAATTATATGTGCAGCGAGTCTTCATTATGGATGAAGCAGAGCAGTTTCTACCTCTCTATTTACGTTTTGTAAAAGGCATTGTGGATTCCAATGATATCTCTTTGAATGTATCACGGGAAATTCTACAAAAAGACCCTGTAGTAGATTCCATGAAAAGTGCACTCACAAAACGTGTACTGGATATGCTCGCCAAATTAAAGAAAAAGGACTCCGAAAAATATCAAACACTATGGCATGAGTTCGGACAGGTACTTAAAGAAGGTCCTGCTGAGGATGCTGGCAATCGCGAAAAGATTGCTGATTTACTCTTATTTGCTACAACGCATACCAATGACTCAAAACAGGATCAATCATTAGCTGATTATGTTGAGCGTATGCAAGAAAACCAGAACAAGATTTATTACATCACCAGTGAAACGTACAATACCGCAAAAAACAGCCCTCATTTGGAAGTGTTCAAAAAGAAAGGTATTGAGGTTCTGCTCTTGTCAGACAGAGTAGACGAGTGGTTAATGAATCATTTGATGGAATATAAGGGTAAACAGTTTCAGGATGTGACGAAAGGCAAACTTGATCTGGGTGAGCTTGATTCTGAAGAAGATAAAAAGCAACAGCAGAAAGTCGATGAAGAAGCCAAGCCCCTTCTGGAAAGGGTTAAGAAATCACTTGATGATAAGGTTTCAGAAGTTCGCACCACAAATCGTTTGACAGAATCTCCTGCCTGTATTGCTGTAGGTGAATTTGAAATGAATATGCAGATGCGCAAAATCATGGAAGCCGCAGGACAGTCAGTCCCCGAGAGCAAACCAATTCTGGAGCTAAATCTGGAACATCCCCTGGTAAAAAGACTGGATGTTGAAAGTGATGAAGAACGCTTTAGTGAGTTGGCTGCGGTGCTTTTTGATCAGGCAAGTCTTGCTGAGGGAGGCCAACTTGATGACCCTGGTACCTTCATCAAACGACTAAACAAACTGTTGCTGGACTTAAGTAAATAATACAAATTCTAATTGTATTCAGCAGTTTTGAAGTTGTATTTTTAATCTTAATTTTAAACAACTGAGAATCAGAGCTTTTAGGGTCATCAGCATTTTTTGTTGATGCCCCCCAAAGGGCTCTGATTTTCAATTATTCAATTGCAGCGATATTCGGAATTACTGCCCTGTAATAAGTCTAATAAGTCAGAAACTATCGATCAATTTATTTAATGTTGTGCTTGGCCGCAGGGCTGCATTACATAACTTATCATCCAGTTTGTAGTAACCTCCTGTTTCAACTTTAGTACCTTGTACGGTATTTAACTCTTCTAAAATGTGTGCTTCCTGTTGAGTAAGTTGTGTTGCCAGAAGAGAAAACTGATTTTTAAGTTCCTGATTTTGATTTTGTTCGGCTAGTGCCTGAGCCCAATACAAGGCCAGATAAAAATGGCTGCCTCGATTATCGAGTTCGCCTACTTTACGGGAAGGCGACTTATTCTCCATCAGTAATTTACCTGTAGCACTATCTAAAGTTTCAGCCAGTACTTGTGCTTTAGCATTATTATTTGCCTGTGCCAGATATTCAAACGAAGCAGCCAAAGCCAGAAATTCTCCCAAAGAGTCCCAGCGCAGATGGTTTTCTTTGATGAATTGTTGTACATGTTTAGGTGCAGAACCACCGGCACCAGTCTCAAAAAGTCCTCCTCCATTCATCAATGGAACGATGGAAAGCATTTTTGCGCTGGTGCCGAGTTCCAGGATAGGGAAGAGGTCGGTTAGATAATCACGTAGCACATTGCCGGTAACTGAAATAGTATCTTCACCTTTTTTAAGTCTGGCTAATGTGAAACGGGTAGCTTCTTCTGGAGACATGATACGAATATCCAGCCCTACAGTATCGTGTTGTGACAGGTATAATTTTACTTTTTCGATTAATTGGCTGTCATGCGCTCGCAATGGCTCCAGCCAAAAAATTGCAGGGCTACCCGTAGCATGGGCACGATTAACTGCAAGCTTTACCCAATCCTGAATCGGCGCATCTTTCACCTGACACATACGCCAGATATCTCCGGCATCTACAATATGTTCCAGTAATATTTCACCGGCGGCGTTTTCCACACGGACTTTTCCGGCTTCCTTGATTTCGAAAGTTTTGTCATGCGAGCCATACTCTTCCGCTTTTTGAGCCATCAAACCGACATTAGGGACACTGCCCATAGTGCGAGGATCAAAAGCTCCATGTTCTCTGCAAAAATTTATAGTTTCCTGATAAACGCCTGCATAGCAACGATCCGGAATGACGGCCTTCATGTCCTGTAATTTGCCAGCAGGGTTCCACATTTTTCCTCCAGCGCGTATGGCAGCTGGCATGGAAGCATCAATGATGACATCACTGGGGACATGCAGGTTTGTAATGCCCTTGTCTGAATCAACCATGGCCAGATCTGGTCTGTTCTGGTAACAGGCCTGAATATCGGCTTCTATTTCAGCCTGTTTGGCTTCAGGAAGCTCATGTATCTGTTGTAGCAGAGCAGCAATACCATTGTTGGGATTGACTCCCAGCGAAGCAAAGGTATCTGCATGCTTGGTAAAAACGTCTTTTAGGTAAACAGAAACGACATGTCCGAAAATAATGGGGTCGGACACTTTCATCATGGTGGCTTTTAAATGGACCGAGAAGAGTACACCAGAAGCTTTGGCGTCCTGCATTTGTGCTTCTAAAAAAGCTCTCAATGCCTTGCTGCTGAGTACGCTGGCATCGATGACTTCTCCAGCGAGGAGCGGCGCAGTATCTTTCAGGATAGTCAGTGAACCTGCGGTATTTTCAAAGACAATTTTAAAGCTGTCATTGCTGGAAAGTGTAAGAGATTTTTCGGTGCCAAAAAAGTCCTGGCTTTCCATATGGGAAACATGTGTTTTTGAGCTTGGATCCCAGTCCCCCATAGAATGCGGATTATTCCTGGCGTATTCCTTAACAGCCCCTGGTGCACGACGATCTGAATTTCCTTCACGCAGAACCGGGTTAACTGCACTGCCTTTGACTTTGTCATAGCGATTCTTGATATCTGTTTCCTGATCATTTTTCGGGTCTTCAGGATAGTCCGGTATTGCAAAGCCTTTGTTTTGCAATTCTTTGATACAGTTAAGCATTTGCGGCATGGAAGCACTGATATTAGGTAGTTTGATAATATTGGCCTCGGGGGATTTGGCCAGTTCGCCTAATTCGGCCAGATCGTCAGTATGTAACTGCTCTGCGGAACAATAATCAGGGAATACAGCAAGAATTCTGCCTGCCAGTGAAATGTCACGTGTTTCAACATTGATATCCGCGGCTTTTGAAAATGCTTCTACAATC
This sequence comes from uncultured Gammaproteobacteria bacterium, assembly GCA_963975155.1. Lineage (GTDB taxonomy): Bacteria > Pseudomonadota > Gammaproteobacteria > Pseudomonadales > Pseudohongiellaceae > UBA5109. The sequence goes on from CAXBFG010000001.1 coordinate 180,662, forward strand.
GGTAAAAGAGAGTAGGTTGCTAGTGCAGGGGCTTCATCAGTTTGTGTATAGATAATAGTCGCTTTTTCAGACATGCTGTTCCTTATTTTATTAGCGGGTGATTAATAAAAATTCTTTGATAACAATTCTTTAACTTAGCTGGGCTCTGTACTACGAGGCTGGCAATTATAACAATAAGTGGCCCCTGCTAGAAGTAATTAAAGGGGCCAGTTAAATCACTTGTTTGTGTACCATTACATTTGCTCAAGTGTTTCTATACCCAGTAATGCCAAACCCTGTTGCAGTGTGAATGCGGTAAGCTGGCAAAGACCTAAGCGTGACTCTTTTACGGTACCTGCAGATTTAAGTACCGGACATGCTTCATAAAAGCTCATAAAATTTCCAGCTAATTCATAGAGATACAAACAAAGTTGGTTTGGGTAACAATCTGCGATCAGAGCCTCAACCACTTCAGTAAATTGCAGCAGCTTTAAAGCCAGTTCTTTTTCTTCAGCAAGTGTAATAGATATCAGAAAGTCACTTTCCGTATTCAGCTTTTCACGCTTGAAAATGCTTTGAATACGAGCATAGGCATAAAGCAGGTAGGGCGCTGTATTGCCTTCAAAAGACAGCATATTGTCCCAGTCGAAAATATAATCACTATTACGGTTCTTGGATAAGTCTGCATACTTAATTGCAGATATGCCTACAACCTTGGCTATGTTTTGTTTTTCAGATTCGCTAAGAGCTGGGTTTTTTTCTTCTACCAGCGCTTGGGCACGCTCGATACCTTCCTCTATCAGATCTATTAGCTTGACTGTATCGCCACTGCGGGTCTTAAAAGGTTTTCCATCCTTTCCCATCATGGTCCCATAACTAATATGCTCCAACGAACATTGATCAGAGGCAAAACCGGCCAGTTTTGCAATAGCGAAAACCTGTTGGAAATGCAGCCCCTGACGGGCATCAACAACATAAAGGACGCGATTGGCATGTAGGTTCTGGCAGCGATGCTGTATGCCTGCCAGATCAGTTGTGGCATACAGATATGCTCCATCGGATTTTTGAATAATGGTCGGCAGGGGATTGCCTTCCTTGTTCTTGAAATCATCCAGGAAAACGCAGCGGGCGCCATCGGACTCTACCAGCAAACCCTGCTGATCAAGACTTTCAAGGATGCCAAGCAGTTTGTCATTGTAAAAACTCTCGGGAACAATGTCTTGTGCAGTCAGGGTAATATTCAGTTTTGTGTAAAGTTCCTGGCAATGTTGAATAGACACAGTAATAAACTTGTTCCAAAGTGCCAGGCACTGCTTATCTCCTGATTGCAATTTCACTACGTTTTCTCTTGCTGTCGCCGCAAATTCGGGGTCACTATCGAAACGCGCTTTGGCGGCTCGATAAAATACTTCAAGATTGGCTAATTCGGTTTCCGGATCGTTGAGTTCCATCATATGGCTTATCAACATGCCGAATTGAGTGCCCCAATCACCAAAGTGATTCTGACGAATTAAAGTATGCCCCATCCACTCGAAGGTGCGTGCAATAGCGTCGCCAATAATTGTGCCGCGTAAATGACCGACATGCATTTCCTTGGCGAGATTGGGAGAAGAATAGTCAATTACAATAGTTTGCTTGTGCTGACTTGGATTTACCAGGCGAGTTTTATCAAGAGCATTGAGCTCCTTTGTCAGGAAGCCAGGATCGATGAATATATTGATAAAACCGGGCCCAGCCAATTCGATTTTCTCTGCGATGGCGCCAAGCTCGAGTTTATCTATTAATTTTTGTGCTAACTGTCTTGGATTTTGACCTAAACGTTTGGCCAGAGCCATCACGCCATTTACCTGGTAATCACCAAATTGGGACGTTTTAGAGTGATTAACCAAAGCCATGCAATCAGGCTCGCCGCTAATCTCAGCCATTGTCTTAGAGATATGACTATCCAGAGTCTGTCTAATATTCATTAATGCTTACATGCCTGAAGAGGAGGGCGAATTTTACACGAAAGGAGCAGGCGGGTCAGTAAATGATCATCTGCACAACCTGTGTCTATTAAGAAACAAAAAAGTCTGGTAAATCTGCTAGGTAAATAGATGTAAATTTCACTATAAATTAGTTAAAGTAGGGCCGTAATTATATTAAAAATGAGCTTAATATGAAGATGATTCTCCGTAAGGAATACTCTTTCACCCAATCCGGCGGCACACCTGTAGAAATGCAAGATGTCTCACTTGATGCCTTTAGTCGACGCGGTTTTCTTCAACTTGCGGGAGCAACAGGAGCCGGGTTTTCACTAGCCACATTTATTCCAGCCCCGAAACTTCATGCAGCAGAGGCGGAGACTTCAGGCCACCTGGAATTAAATGCCTTTGTTGAGGTTGATCCGGATGGATCAATTCGACTTTATGCTCATACGCCTGAGAAAGGTCAGGGAATTAAAACCTCTTTACCCATGATTATCGCGGAAGAGCTGGGCGCCGACTGGAACGATGTAACTGTGGTTCGGGCGCCCATGAATGAAGCTCGTTACGGTGCCCAACGCGCAGGCGGTTCGACTTCAACGCCCCGAGAATGGAACCCCATGCGTCGGGCTGGAGCAGCAGCCAAACTTATGTTCGTCTCTGCTGCAGCCAAACAACTAGCCGTTGACCCAAGCTTGCTTTATACCGAATCAAGTCGGGTAATAAACAGGGAAACGGGTCAGAGCCTGAGCTTTGCCGATTTGGCAGTAGCAGCCGCGAGAGAACCGATTCCGGATGTAGACACCCTGGTTTTCAAAGACCGGAGCGAATATAAATTAATCGGAACCCGGGTTGGTGATGTTGATAATCATGCTTTTGTAACTGGCGGCGGCCATTTGTACGGGTCCGATATCCAGCTACCAGGCATGCTGTATGCCGTCTATGAAAAATGCCCCGCGACTTATGGTCGAGTCAAATCTGCAAATCTGGAGCACATTAAATCATTGCCGGGCATTGTGGATGCCTTTCTGGTTGAAGGAAACGATAACGTCGGGGAGTTATTGGATGGGGTAGCCATTGTTGCCCGTTCAACCTGGCAGGCTTTTCAGGCCAAACAACAATTGGAAGTAGAGTGGGACACTACACAGGCCTCAATTGATAGCAATGAAGAGATATTTTCCAGGGCGCAACAGATTGCCAATGCTCCCTGGCCACAAAGCCTGCAAATTGCAGCGAGCGGTGATGTTGAACAACAATTTGAGGATGCAAATACTGAAGTTATAGAAAGCAGTTATCGATTTCCTTATCTGGCACATGCCTGTATGGAACCTATGAACTGCACGGCGCATTATCACAGAGCAAGCAATAGTCTGGATATATGGGCTCCTACGAGGCAACCGGGCATTACTTTGACATCCGTAGAAAACGTTTTCGATATTCCTCAGCAGCAAATAACCCTGCACCAGATGCGTATGGGTGGCTCATTTGGACGTCGGCGTTTGCAGGACTACTCTTGTGAAGTGACAGCAATAGCACGACGCTTTGATGTGCCGGTGAAATTACAATGGACACGTGAAGATGACATGATTCACGATCAGTATCGGCCCGGGGGAGTTTATGCCTTCAAAGGGGCAGTTAGCCGGGAAGGACGTGTTGTTGCCATGCAGACACACTTGATTGGTCCTGCCGTGAGAGGCAGGGCAACTGCAGGTACGCGTCTGGCTGAAAGTGAATTTCCTGCGCTCAGTATCGATAATTATCGTGCTGCCGTTTCCCTGATTGATACAAATACACCTACTGGCTCGTGGCGTGCTCCTGGTTCAAATGCTACCGGCTGGGCCGTGCAGAGTTTCATAGCAGAGCTTGCTCATAAAACGGGTCGGGATCATGTCGAATTGCTCATCGACCTGATGGGAGAGCCTCGCTGGTTTGAACCGGGCAATATCAACTCCCTGAATACAGAACGTGCTGTCAATGTAATCAGACTGGCGGCTGAAAAATGCGGTTGGGGGAAAACTTTGCCTGCCGGCAGGGGGTTGGGCTTTGCCTTCCATTTCAGTCATGCAGGGCATGTAGCAGAAGCTGTGGAATTGAGTGTTGATAACAACAAAAAGATTACTATCCACAAAATTACAGTGGCTTTGGATATTGGCCCTATCATCAATATGAGCGGGGCATTAAAACAGGTGGAAGGTGGCGCAACTGATGGTCTAAGCTCCTTGCTTGATCTGGAAATAAGCATGCAGAATGGACGTGTTCAGCAGCAAAATTTTCATCAGTACAATATCTTGAGAATGCGGCATGCTCCACTAAACATAGAAACTCATTTTATTCAGAGTGAATATGATCCAACGGGTCTTGGGGAACCGGTATTGCCGCCTCTGATGCCTGCAGTCACGAATGCCTTATTTGCTGCAACAGGGGAAAGAATCAGAACACTTCCCATAAGTAAGGCTGGTTATAGAATCTGATCTGGCAAAAGCGGGGAAATGTTAAGGGATAAGGCAGGGCAGAAAAAGCGCCATGCAAGATCCTTATGATGTTCCAGTATTAATGTTCGGCTGGAAGCTGGAGAAGCTGGAGAAGCTGGAAGAAGCTTGAAATTGAAGCATCTACATAATAAAAAAGGCGCCCTAAGGCGCCTTTTTTCATGTCGATCTTATGTCAATCTCTAGTCGATAATGCTTATTGCGCGAAACAGAAGAAATAGCCATTACCACCGGTTGCAATCAGATTATCCTGACTGCATCCGCGTGAGGGGTGCGCTGCATTCCAAGACTCAGGGATTACGCCTCCGCCACTACGATCAAAATGGCCTACCATTGCACTGCCATCTTCGGCATTGCTTGACCAGTTGTTACAGGTCATATCCGAGGCTGTGCCATCAGGATTACTGCCAGTCAGAATGTCATGCTGATTTGGCTGATCTCCGCGACCGTTTACGACTTGTCCTAATTCATTTAGAGCAGTCTGTTTTGTGAAATTAACATTACTGTAATGCAGGTCATCTAGACTACGCGCTACCAACTGATTGTTGGAGTTATACCAGGGGCCTGTGCCAATACGGTCTCTTGCATCTACTCCGTTCTGGCCATTGGTGCTTAGATAAGCACGCCAGGTTTTACCAGTCGAGCCTGCTGCAGCAGCCAGCGCGGCACAATGTGCATCAGCACCAGCGAGCCCGCCAAGATTTGCTCCATCACCTGAACCGACACTGGTTATAAAAAAGCCCATACTGGTGTCGTCTTCAGCTTGAGCTTGGGCAAGAGCTGAAAGAGAACTTAAAGTAAGCAGGCTTGCAGTAGCGATGAGGGTTTTGATTTTCATAGAGTCTCCTGGAAATTGAAACTATTATAGTTATTGTGGATAGGTGAAATTCACATAGCCCTTTGTAAAAGTCAATAGAAAGCTTGCCCTGGGCATAATCGGAAGGTTCTAGAACTGAGCAGGTCTATGCCATATATCTAATAGCTTCAGTTAGAAAATTCATCTTTTATTGTTGCCGGTAGCTAAAATATTTACAGGGCTTGTCTGCTTGGATTTTGTAATACTTAATCTCCGTAATCCAAATACGGATCAGAACAAGAGGGCTACTTCTCCGAATTCAGGTCATGATTCATATCTAGAGCCGGCTGATCCCCCTTGGGCTTGCCGACAACAACGGCAGGGACACCCGCAACAGTGGTATGAGGAGCCACATCGGAGAGCACAACGCTGCCGGCTCCAATCTTGGCACCCTGGCCGATAATTACATTCCCTATAATCTGAGCGCTTGAGCCAATAAGTACCCCGGAATGGATTTTGGGGTGCCTGTCGCCTCCTTCTTTTCCGGTGCCCCCCAGTGTCACGCCTTGCATAATTGAAATGTTATCTTCCAGTATACTGGTTTCACCGATAACAATACCTGTTGCGTGATCCACCATAATACCTGAGCCGATACGGGCCGCAGGATGAATGTCTACCGTAAAAACTTCGGATATAAGGCTTTGCAGATAAAAAGCCAGATTTTCTCGTTGTTGGCGCCATAACCAGTTAGCTACACGATAAGCCTGTAGCGCCTGAAAACCTTTGAAATACAGCATGATATCTGCGTGCGCTCGGACGGCCGGATCGCGTTGCTTGGTTGCAATCAGGTCGTTCACTATGGCCCGTATAATCGCAGGGTCTTCCAGCAATGCCTCATGAAACAATTGTTTTAGGGTGCTTAAAGGCACGTCGTTGGAGGCGAGTTTATTGGCAAGCAAATCGCTCATGGCGGATTCAAGGCTGTCATGTTGATGCACACGTTTGCTTAAAAAGCTGGCGAGCACCGGCTCATGCATTATCTGCTCACTGATTTCTGACTTGATGGTCGACCAGAGTTTGTCCGGCATAATGACACCTGTACTGGAATATCGTGTGGGCTGCGATTCTATAGTATGAAGGGTATACCCGCAATTTATCAATTACCCCTTGGTGTGGGTTTAAGCATGATTTAATTGGCTTTAATCAGCAAAATAAATGTATTTCAGGCTTACCCGTCATTTGTATAATGTTCATCATTTTTCATAAGCCCGAAGGTCTTCCCCGAAAACAGGGTGTAGGCCGCAAGCTGGTTTTGTCGGTGTATAGCTGGTATCTTCCGCCCCGAACCGGGTTGGTTTTAAGCTGAACCAATAACAGGTAATTGAGGAACTATGTCAGTAAGAAATGTTGCAGTATTAGGTGGGGGAAGTTTTGGCACCGTTATTGCCAACATCATTGCTCAAAACGGGCACAACACCTTGCTCTGGATGCGTGATGCAGATCAGGTGGAGCTTCTTAACCGGGACCGGGAGAATCTTACTTACCTTCCCGGATTTACCTTGCACGACAAAATCAAGGCTATACAGGATCTGGCTGCAGCCGTACAAGATGCTGATCTGGTTTTTGTTGCGGTTCCCAGCGCCAGTTTTCGAGATGTTGTCAGTCAGATGCGTCCTTTCGTGAAGGAAGGTGTCATTCTGGTGAGTCTGACCAAAGGCATCGAAGCCAAGACATTTAAACTCATGAGCCAGATTCTGAGTGAAGAAATTCCCAATAGTAAAGTTGCTGTAGTCAGTGGGCCGAATCTAGCCAAGGAAATAGCAGATGGCAGTCCTACTGCCGCAGTGGTCGCCAGTACCATCGCTGAAGTCAGAACAGAAGTACAGGAAGTGCTGCGTTCGGCAACGTTTAGGGTATATGCCAATGATGATATGTTTGGGGTCGAGCTTGGCGGCTCATTAAAAAATATCTATGCCATTATGGCGGGTCTTGCCGATGCAATGGGTATGGGGCATAACACTAATTCCATGCTGGTAACCCGTAGCCTGACGGAAATGGCACGTTTTGGACTTGCGCTGGGTGCCGACCCCATGACTTTTTTAGGTTTATCAGGAGTAGGGGATTTGATCGTAACCTGCTCGACACCTCTGAGCAGAAATTTCAGAGTAGGCAAGGCTTTGGGTGAAGGCAAAAGTATTGAAACAATTCTTGATGAATTAGGACAGGTAGCTGAAGGAGTCAATACTCTTAAGCAAGTTATTGAGAAAGCCCGCAGCCTGAATGTCGAAATGCCATTGGCACAGGGACTCTATGAAATTATCTATAATAAACAGGACAGAGAACATATAATAAGTTCCCTGTTGTTGGAAGAACAGGGACTGGATGTTGAATTTGTAGCCGGTAAAGCCAAAATGCTGGATCACTAAACCGGATTGGCTTAAAACACGATACTTAGCCGCTAGTTAAGAAAGACAGGAGTTCCAAATGAATGAGCAAAGCGAACAAATTAAAAAGAATTTTCTGGAGCAGTGGATCAGACTTGCTTTCGTAGCGCTTTATATTATTGCCTTTTCTTTATTATGGCCCTTGATAGCAGCAGCCTTGCTGGTGCTAATTATCTTACAGTCCTTGCACCGTGTTATTGCGTCGGAAAACAATCAAACACTGTTGACTGTTTGTGATGCCCTGGGAAATTTTCTGTTTAAAATCCTGCAATATGTCTTATACCTGAATGATGAAAAGCCAATCGATTTTGAGGCTTTTTTTAGCAAGAATGGACAAGAAGAAAGTTCAGACCATGCGGAGTTCAAAAGCGAAGAAAAAAGCAAGAATGACAGAAAAGCAAGGTCGGAAAATGTTGCTGATACAACTGATGATGTTTTTGCCGATATCAGTTTCACTGAAAAAGCTGATGACGATGCTGAAGATGATGAAGATGATGAAGATGATGAAGAGCAACAAAAAAAATCTGACTAGTATTATGTGTTAACTGCAAGAATGATTCGATGATCTCCTTTACAGGCAGACCTTGAATGAATGTTTATCTTTTGCGGCACGGTGTTGCTGAGCTTAAAACCAGGACTGATGCAGAACGGCAATTAAGTCCTTTAGGCAAAAAGAATATTGTCAATATCGCCGCCCAATTCAGAGCAAGCAAATACTCCATTGACAGATGTATTGCCAGCCCCTATCTGAGAGCCAGGCAGACAGCTGAGTTATTTTTAAATGCAATAGAGCTGGGTATTAAGCTGGAAAGCAATAGCATGCTGTTGTCGCAAAACAAGGCTGTGGATGTATTGCGTTTTTTGGAAACAGCCAAAGAAAAAAATATATTGCTGGTTGGACACAATCCCTTGCTATCAGAACTGTTTGGATTGCTGACGCAGGGTAGTACAAATTACGACATGAAAATACTGGCGGCTGGAGAATTATGCTGCATACATTTCGAGACGGTCGGAGCTGGGCTCGGCAAGAATTTATTTAATCTTGCGCCCGGGAAAAATTAAGCGTTCAACTAACAAGAGCCGGAAAAATATTATTTAATCAGATCAAGAAACTCGGAGCGGGTGCCTTGTTTATCTCTGAATGCGCCTAACATGCAGGATGTTGTCATGATTGAATTTTGCTTTTCAACTCCTCGCATCATCATACACATATGCTGAGATTCTATAATTACGCCGACACCTAAAGAGCCGGTTTTTTCCTGAATTGTTTCGGCAATCTGTTGTGTTAAATGTTCCTGTATTTGCAGCCGACGGGCAAATACATCAACGATACGAGCTACCTTTGATAAACCAAGCACTGTGCCGTTAGGCAAGTAGGCAACATGACATTTTCCAATGAAGGGAAGCAGGTGGTGCTCACAAAGCGAATATAATTCGATGTTTTTAACAATAACCATTTCATTGGAACTAGTAGGAAACAATGCGCCATTAATGATCTTGTCGATGTCCTGATCATAACCCTTGGTTAGAAATTTCATCGCTTTTGCTGCTCGAAGCGGAGTATCTTTTAAGCCTGGGCGACTTAAATCTTCCCCAAGACTCTCGATGATTTCCCGGTAGGCGCTTGCCAGTTTTTCAAGTTCTTTTTTCATGGGTTTTAGGACTGTTTGTCAGTAAACTGCGCACCCTACTTGAATGCTTAAATAAGGTAAAGACTTGCATGCTTTTTAATACGAAGCAAACCCTAAAGCAGATTATTTCTTTGGTGGCAGATGCACTTGATCAAGCCTCTTTGTTTTATGGACACGGCACAGATAATGCCTGGGATGAAGCCTGCTGGCTGGTAGAAACATTGATTCAGAAGAGCGGGCTCAGAGAGATCAAGGAAGATATGTTACTCGAGCAAGCCATACTGGATCAGGTTCAGCAAATCTTAGATCGGCGAATCAATGAAAAAATCCCGCTGGCTTATCTGTTACAGGAAGCCTGGTTTGCAGGCTCGGCGTTTTATGTTGATGAAAGGGTGATAGTACCGAGGTCACCCTTTGCTGAACTGATAGAAAACAGATTTGAGCCACTTATTTCGGGAGAGCCAGAGAGGATTCTGGATTTATGCTGCGGCTCCGCCTGTATTGGCCTGGCGACAGCTATGATATTTCCGCAAAGCCGGGTGGAGCTTAGTGATCTGTCCTCAGAGGCCCTGGAAGTTGCTGCTATTAATGTCAGCAGACATGATCTGGGAAAGCGTGTTTCTCTAAGCTGCTCGGATCTATTCCAGGCATTAAACGGCCCATATGAGCTTATTTTGTCAAATCCTCCCTATGTGGGGATAGAGGAATATCAGGATTTGCCGGCAGAGTTTAAGCAGGAACCTGCAATGGCATTGCTATCTGAGCAAAGGGGACTGGCAATCCCGGTGAAAATTCTGCAACAAGCTGCTGATTATCTTAGCGATTCAGGCTTGCTCATAATGGAGGTGGGCAATAGTTGGCAGGCATTGGCTGATCTCTATCCTGATGCGCCATTTCTCTGGCTGGAATTCGAACAAGGCGGCGAAGGTATTTGTGTTTTGAATAAGAAACAGCTGGAAAGCTATAGATTTTAAGTAGAAATGCCAGGTTAATGAGGTCTGTGCTTTGTTGGACTGAGAGATGGTTTGCAGTTTAGCCTTAAACCAGTGGCAGATTTACCGGAATGACCATGTCGCAGAATAGTACTGAAATACGGGTTTTAAGAGACTTGAGGGGGCATTCAGTCTATAATGTCGCGCCTTTAATTCGGTCTGCAAGCCTTCGATAACCGGGAATATAAAGCATGTCTGGCAATAGCATTGGCAAACTTTTTTCTGTGACAAGCTTTGGTGAAAGCCATGGGCCTGCACTCGGCTGCATTGTAGATGGTTGCCCGCCCGGACTGGAAATAGATGAAGCCTATATTCAGGTAGATTTGGATCGTCGTAAACCAGGGACATCGCGCTTTACCACCCAGAGGAAGGAAGCCGATCAGATCAGAATACTTTCTGGAGTATTCGAAGGAAAAACTACCGGGACTCCGATTGGCATGCTGATCGAGAATACTGATCAGAAAAGCAAAGATTACAGCAAAATCAAAGATGTATTTCGCCCTGCACATGCGGATTACACTTATATGCAGAAATATGGCATTCGTGACTATCGGGGTGGCGGAAGAGCATCTGCAAGAGAAACAGCGATGAGGGTTGCCGCCGGAGCCATTGCGAAAAAATACCTGGCGGAAAAATACGGTGTGCTGGTGCGGGGTTATCTGTCTCAGTTGGGTCCGATCAAGGCAGAGCAACTAGACTGGGAAGAAGTCAGAAACAATCCTTTCTTTTGCCCGGATGCCTCTAAGGTTGCTGAGATGGAAGCCTATATGAATAAATTATCAAAAGAAGGTAATTCAATAGGGGCGCGAATTACTGTTGTGGCCAGTTCTGTACCAGTAGGCCTGGGAGAGCCTGTATTCGATAGACTGGATGCCGACCTGGCACATAGTCTTATGAGCATTGGTGCTGTGAAGGGGGTGGAAATAGGAGCTGGTTTCAGTTCTATAGAGCAAAAAGGCACGGAACATCGTGATCTGATGCGCCCAGAAGGCTTTGTCACCAACAATGCTGGCGGTATTGTAGGGGGCATTTCCACCGGACAGGATATCGTGGCTCATATTGCCCTGAAACCTACTTCCAGCTTGCGTATTGCCGGTGAAACCATAGATGTAAATGGCAATGCTACGGAAGTGATAACCACCGGTAGGCATGATCCATGTGTGGGAATTCGTGCAACACCAATAGCTGAGGCTATGCTGGCAATAACTTTAATGGATCATATGCTGCGCCATCGGGCACAGAATATGGATGTGGATTGTAAGACACCTGTCTTGCCTCCAAGTATTTAATTTATAGACAACTAACTTTAAAGAGTGTGATATGACTGCTAAAACTCTCTATGACAAAATATGGGAAAGCCATCTGGTCAAAGATCTGGATGACGGAACCTCGCTTATATATATTGACCTGCACTACATCCATGAAGTGACCTCTCCGCAGGCTTTTGAAGGTTTGCGCCTGGCAAACAGAAAAGCCTGGCGTTCTGGCGCCAATATGGCCACGCCCGACCATAATGTGCCGACAACAAGATCGGAACGCTCACAGGGTGTAGAAGGTATCGTTGATCCTGTTTCCCGAATACAGGTCAAATCACTGGATTCCAATTGTATTGAGTTTGGTATCAATGAATTCACCATCGATGATCCACGCCATGGAATTGTACATGTTATAGGTCCTGAACAGGGCCGAACTCAGCCGGGTATGACCATTGTATGTGGTGATTCACATACCTCTACGCATGGAGCTTTGGGTGCTCTTGCGCATGGAATTGGCACCTCTGAGGTGGAGCATGTTCTTGCCACTCAGTGTCTGCAACAAAGTAAAGCCAAAAATATGCTGATCAGGGTCAACGGTGAGTTAGGCGCCGGTGTCACGGCTAAAGATCTGGTTCTGGCTGTGATCGGTAAAATCGGGACTGCCGGTGGCACAGGTTATACCATTGAATTTGGCGGTGATGCAGTTAAGGCGCTATCCATCGAAGGTCGTATGACGGTTTGCAATATGGCGATTGAAGCTGGTGCCAGGGCAGGTCTTGTCGGTGTGGATGCGAAGACTATTGAATACGTTAAAGGGCGTCCGTTTGCGCCCCAGGGCGAGTTATGGGACCAGGCTGAGGCTGCCTGGCTGCAGTTACACAGTGATGAAGGAGCTGTGTTTGACAAGGTAGTTGATCTGGACGCCGCCAGCATTGAGCCCCAGGTAAGCTGGGGAACTTCTCCGGAAATGGTTGCTGCAATCAGCGGATCTATTCCTGATCCTGCTCAGCTTGAAAATGTCGGGAAACGCAATAATTACCAGCAAGCCCTTAAATACATGGGGCTGGAAGCTAATACGCCTATTCAGGAAATCCAACTTGACCGGATTTTTATTGGCTCCTGTACCAATTCGCGTATTGAGGATTTAAGAGCCGCTGCGGCGGTCGTTAAGGGACGCAAGGTTGCGGCTAATATCAAGGAGGCACTGGTCGTACCTGGCTCCGGGTTGGTCAAGTTGCAGGCGGAACAGGAAGGACTGGATAAAATATTCACTGACGCTGGTCTGCAGTGGCGTGAGCCGGGTTGTTCCATGTGCCTTGCCATGAACGCTGATCAGTTGGGTGAAGGCGAACATTGCGCCTCAACCTCGAATCGTAATTTTGAGGGCAGGCAGGGTTTTGGAGGCCGTACACATCTGGTTAGTCCTGCAATGGCAGCCGCTGCAGCGGTATCTGGTCATTTTGTTGATGTGCGCACCATGGTGCTTAATTAAGCGTATTGATGAGCAATAACTCTTGGTTTATAACGACAAGGCAGAAAGGTAGTTAAGGGCATGAAAAAATTTATTAAAGAGAAAGGTATCGTCATTCCGCTGGATAGGGCTAATGTGGATACTGATTACATTATCCCCAAGCAATTTCTTAAATCAATCAAACGAACCGGGTTTGGAAAAAACCTGTTTGATGAGGCGCGTTATCTGGATAAAGGCTTACCTGATCAGGATTGCGAGGGCAGGCCGATTAACCCGGATTTTGTACTGAATCAGTCACGCTATAAAGGCGGCAACATTCTTTTGGCTCGAGAAAATTTTGGTTGTGGTTCAAGTAGGGAACATGCTCCCTGGGCACTCGATGATTATGGAATCCGTTGCATTATTGCGCCAAGCTATGCTGACATTTTTTATAATAATTGTTTTAAGAATGGATTGTTACCTATTGTTTTAGATGAAAAAATCGTAAATGAATTGTTTGAAAGTGTCGAGCAGAATATTGGCTATGAATTGGAGGTCGATCTGCTAGCACAACAAATAAGTTTACCTGATGGCGCTGTTTTGCATTTTGATATTGATGAGTCCCGCAAGAAGGTTTTGCTTGAGGGCTTGGACGATATCAGTCTGACGCTTCAGGATGCCGATGCCATCAAAGCCTTTGAGAAGCGCTGGCAGGCAAAGTCACCCTGGCTTTTTACTTAATAAACAAATACCTATGATAACTTCCGGATATTGATTCCGGTAAAGTTTGTTGGATTGGAGATAAAATACAGCTCATGAGCAAGAAATATGATGTAGCTATTATTGGAGCAACTGGTGCCGTTGGCGGCGTGATGTTGAGTATTCTCGAGCAGCGAAAGTTTCCGGTGAATAATTTATATTTGCTGGCAAGCGAGCGCAGTGCTGGAGAAACAAAAAGCTTTAATAAAAAGCAGTATACTGTTGAAAATATTGAAGATTTTGATTTTTCTAAAGCGCAGATAGGGCTTTTTTCTGCTGGAGCTTCTGTTTCAGCCATATATGCGCCTATTGCCGGGGCTGCCGGTTGTATTGTGATCGATAACACCTCACATTTTCGCTATGAGGAGGATATTCCCCTGGTCGTACCCGAAGTAAATCCTGAGGCCATAGCCGATTATAAAAATCAGAACATTATTGCCAACCCGAATTGCTCTACTATTCAAATGCTGGTTGCATTGAAACCTATTTATGATGCAGTGGGCATCAGCAGAATCAATGTGGCTACCTATCAGTCGGTTTCAGGCACGGGTAAAGAAGCTATAGATGAGTTGGCCGGGCAAACCACCAGACTGCTAAATGGTATGGAACCCGAGATTAAGGTTTATCCGAAGCAAATAGCTTTCAATGTGCTGCCACAGATAGATGTGTTTATGGATAACGGGTATACCAAGGAAGAGATGAAAATGGTCTGGGAAACCCAGAAAATCTTTGCAGATACTGAAATTGTGGTCAATCCGACCTGTGTCCGTGTACCTGTGTTCTATTCACATTCGGAAGCTGTTCATCTGGAAACGAAAAAGCCGATTAGCGTAGAGGCAGTGCACGCCTTGTTGAATAAAGCCCCTGGTGTGAAAGTCATGGACAAACGTGAAAACGGCGGTTATCCAACGGCAGTTGGTGAGGGCACAGATCATGATGAAGTGTGGGTTGGACGTGTGCGCAAGGACATTTCTCATCCTAACGGCATAAATATGTGGATTGTGTCAGATAATTTGCGAAAAGGTGCGGCTTTGAACTCAATTCAGATAGCAGAAGAGTTGATAAAAAACTACTTATAATGAATACTTACGGCCTTATTTAAAAAACTCTCTCACTTCCAGTAAGGACGGTAAGATGCTGGCTAACAAGCTAAAGAACTGCAGGAATTTTTTTAGTATTTCTGCCTGTCTGCTTACCGGGATGTTTGCAAATGACGTCTTAGCTTTTACCTTAGGTGACATCAGTCTTGAATCTGCTCTCAATGAGCCTTTGCTGGCCAATATACAACTGCTGGAACTGGATGGCTTGAATGAAGCCCAGATATTGGTAAATCTGGGCTCAGAAGCGGATTTTCAGCGAGTTGGTGTAGACCCACTGCCATTACTGAATGAACTGGAATTCGACGTTATAGTGCTGTCCGCTACGGAAGGGGTGGTGCGTATTACCAGCCCGGAAGCAATTGTAGAACCTTATCTGAACTTTGTGCTTAATGTTCGCTGGCCTTCAGGTCGCGTTATCCGGGAATATACAGTTTTACTGGATTTGCCAACTTTCAGCTCAAATGCCATACCAAATCCCGCCCCGGCACCGGCTATAAGCAGGCCAACACCGGCTCCTCAAGCTGAGCCTGCGCCACGAAACGCGGAGCCAGTTGTAAGCACACCGGCAGCCCAGGCGGCACAAAGTCCACAAGAAGTAGAACCTGCCCCGGCTCCTGTAGCGGTACCCATACCCGAAGCTCAAACTGGCAGGGCAATGGAAACCGTTGTTATTCAGACCGGAGATTCCTTATGGAATATTGCGCTGGCTACGCGTCCTGGTAATGATGTCTCTGTACAGCAGATGATGTTGGCTATTCAGCGTGCAAATTCAAATAGCGATGCCTTTATTGCTAATAATATCAATGGGATACGGGCAGGCAGAGTGCTACGAATTCCGACTCGTCAGGAAATTAATGCCATTAGTCAGGATCAGGCTATAAGCCAGGTGGCTGTACAAAATCAGCAGTTTAATAATAATGCGCAACCGCTGGCCGTCAATAATAGCCAGAGTCCAGCGCAAGCTACTTCGCGGGATGAACTAAGCATCATTGCAGGTTCCAATGCTGACGATGCCGAGAGGACCCAAATTTCAGGTTTAAATGAAACCATTCGCAACCTTGAAAATGAACTGGCCTTGAGCAATGAGAATCTGGACCGGGCCCAGATTGAAAACGAGGAGTTACGAAGTCGCCTGGGTGACCTGGAAGAAGAAATAGGCATTTTGGAGAATATTATTGCCATAGAAAATCAACGCATGGCTGAATTACAGGCAGAACTGGCTGCCAGACAAGAGTCCGAAGCAAGTCAGTTGCTAGCTAATAGCGCTAGCGCTACTGAGCCTGTGCCTAGTTCAGCAGGCACAGGCCCCAGTGCGGTAGTAGATATTGCTCCACAAGCTACTGAAACAGGTTTTGTTGATCAAATTCGGGGCTTCCTTAGCAGCACTGTCGGCATGATTTCAGGGCTGGTCCTGGTTTTGGCTCTGGTGGTGGGCTTTTTAATGGCACGTAACCGAATGAATGGCAGGGAAGAGGATGATTTCGATGCCATGTTGGCAGAAGACACTGACAACCCGGATTTTGAATCTGATCCTGTCGGGGAAGCCGTTACTTTCAACGAAGCATTAGCAGATGGTGACGACAGCACTGATGATGAAGAATTGATTGGAGCTGATGATGCCGCTACAGATGAATTGGCAGAGTCAGAGACAGAAGATGACTTTCTTTCGGATGACGATGAAAGTGACGATGATTTTGTCGAAAATGAAGATGATGATGAGGATTCAAAACCCGGCTTTATGGCTGCACTGTTAGCTAAGTTTTCACGCAAAAAACGCCACTCGGATTCAGATGACGAAGATGAGGATTATGAAGAAGGCTATGACGAAGAAAATGAAGAAGCCGGCTTCTTTGATGAAGATACAGAAGCCGATGATGACACAGATGACACAGATGATACTGAAAGCACTGACGAAGCCGATTCTCTAGCAGATGAAGAAACAGATGAAGATTTCAATATAAATGACTACGATTTTGAAGATGATACGGAAGATGATACAGAAGAAGACCTAGAGGCCACTTCGGAAGGCGGCAGTATTGATGATTCCGATGATAATACTGAGCAACGGAAAGAAGACGTATCAGCATCAAGTGAAGTAGAAGAAATTAACTTTGAAGGAGACTTTACTGCCACTGATGATTCGGCAGAAAGTATAGAGTTTGAAGACATAAGCAGCCCTGAGGAAACTGCTGATATCACAGCAACAGACGCTGATGCTGGGAAAGAAGCAGAAGATGTCTTCGAATTCAAACTAGATGACGAGCCCGAGAAAGGCGATGAGCTAGACGAGATAAAAGAAGCCACAGCTGAAACTGACAGCAAGGAAGTAGAGAGTTTTGAATTTTCACTTTCCGAAGAACCAGTGTCACTAGCCAGCACTGAAAATTTCTCCGAAGATGAGAATGCAGCCAAGCCCGATACAGAAATTGAGACTTTGGATTTCGGCAATTTCGCAAGTGATTCTTCAGAAGCGGCTGATGGAAAAGATTCCAGTGAGCTTGAGTTTATCGAGGATGAAGAGGAAAGCCTGACTGAAATTGCTGATGATGCCGGAACGAAAGAATCCAGATCTTCACTTGGGAATCTTGGCCTAGACGATGCCTTTGCCACTGATGAAAGTGATGAGGATGAATTGGAAGTCATTACCGACCAGGATGAAGTCTCAACCAAACTTGATCTGGCTGTTGCCTATCAAGCCATGGATGATCTGGATGGCGCTCGTGAGATTCTTGATGAAGTACTTGCCGAGGGCGATGATGAGCAAAAAGCTGAAGCACAGCGATTGCTCAGTAAATGGGGTGAGGCATAGGTTCGGCAGTAAGCATGGCTGTTTCCAGTCGAATTGCACTTTGTGTTGAATATCAGGGCCAGAACTTCAAGGGCTGGCAAGCCCAGAGAGCTGCTGGTGTCGTAACTGTCCAGGAGACTCTTGAATCGGCGCTTTCCCAGGTGGCAGATCAGGATATTCGGGTACAATGTGCCGGCCGCACTGACAGTGGCGTTCATGCAAGCGGGCAAATCGTTCACTTTGAAAACTCCAATGAAAGACCTCTAAAAGCATGGGTTCGAGGCTGTAATGCCTTGTTGCCGAAGACGGTTGTCGTACGATGGGCTCAAGCAGTTGATCTTGATTTCCATGCCAGATTTTCTGCGCTCAGCCGTCGCTACTGTTATGTCATTTATAACAACAAAGTTCGATCTGCCATTTTACAGGGACTGGTTACTCCGCACTTTTTCAAGCTGGATGCAGCTGCGATGCAGGTAGCCTCCCAGTACCTGTTGGGAGAAAGGGACTTCAGCAGCTTTCGTGGCGCAGGTTGTCAATCGACTACAGCGATGCGCAATGTTCAGGATATCAAAATTGAATGTTCGGGTGATTTTATCTGGGTGGATATTAAAGCCAATGCTTTCCTTCTGCACATGGTCAGAAATATTGTCGGGGCTTTAATGGAGGTTGGAGAAGGTCGGCGCCAACCAGAATGGATACAGCAGTTACTGGCAAGCAAGGATCGTCGTGAAGCAGGTATTACGGCGCCCTCAGACGGATTGTATCTGGTGGAAGTTGAATACCCTGAACAATATAAATTACCAAAAATGCCATGGAATTTACCATTTATTAAAAGCTCTTAGCCGCATTATTTGCTAAAATTCAGCCTTTCATTTGACACTAATACTCGTGACGACAACAAGAACCCGAATCAAGATTTGTGGTATTACACGCCCCGAAGATGCCATTGCTGCAATAAGCCGTGGCGTGGATGCTTTGGGTCTGGTTTTCTACCAGTCCAGCCCGCGCGCTGTGTCTATTAAAGAGGCGCGTGAAATAGCCAGCCATACTCCAGTTTTTGTCAGCAAAGTAGGGCTATTTGTCGATGCAGAAGCCGCTTCGGTGACAGATGTCATCAAACAAGTTCCACTGGATTATCTGCAATTTCATGGCAATGAGGATGAAGCTTATTGCGCAGCTTTTGAGTTGCCGTATATAAAAGCCATTGCCGTCCGACCTGACTTGAATCTGATTGAGGCACTTGCCGCGTATAAGAGTGCAGCAGCTTTTTTGCTGGATGCCTGGCATCCTGATTTGGCAGGGGGAACAGGCGAAGTATTTGATTGGTCACTGCTGAAGGGTTTGCAAAACAATGGACAGGCTTTGATTCTGGCTGGTGGCTTGAACGCAGGGAATGTTAAAACCGCCATCAAGCTGCTTAAACCTTATGCTGTGGATGTAAGTACCGGGGTGGAAGAGGCTCCGGGTATTAAGTCAGTGACTAAAATTGAACAATTTGTAAATGAGGTAAACGGTGTCTGAATTAAGCAGCAAGGATCTTTACAACGGACCTGATGAACACGGTCATTTCGGTATTTATGGGGGCATATTTGTTGGTGAAACACTGATGCCGGCTCTTGAAGAGCTGAATGAGGTGTATGCCCGCTTAAAACAGGATAAAGCCTTCTGGGATGAATTTCATGATGATCTTACTCACTATGTAGGCAGGCCATCGCCGCTCTATCACGCAAAAGGCATGACAGAAGCGCTGGGTGGCGCTCAAATTTACCTCAAGCGTGAAGATCTTAATCATACCGGGGCGCATAAGGTAAACAACACAATCGGCCAGGCTTTGCTGGCAAAAGCGATGGGAAAAACCAGAATTATTGCCGAGACAGGTGCCGGTCAGCATGGCGTAGCCACGGCGACTGTTGCAGCCCGCCTGGGACTGGAGTGTCATGTATTTATGGGTTCTGAAGACACTAAACGTCAGGCAGCAAATGTTTACCGCATGAAGTTACTGGGAGCAACCGTAGTAGAGGTCGATTCGGGTTCAAAAACACTCAAGGATGCGATGAATGAAGCTTTACGTGATTGGGCGACCAATGTAGATACTACCTATTACATCATTGGTACCGTTGCCGGGCCTCACCCTTACCCCATGCTGGTCAGGGATTTCCAGAGTGTTATCGGGAATGAAACCAAGCAGCAAGCGATGCAGCAATGTGGGCGCTTGCCGGATTCCCTGGTTGCCTGTGTGGGTGGTGGGTCTAATGCAATCGGTCTGTTTTATCCATTTCTGCATGACGAATCAGTTCGTATGATTGGTGTGGAGGCGGGAGGTCTTGGCTTAGCAACAGGAAAGCATGCGGCTCCTCTTAACACTGGTCGACCCGGCGTACTTCACGGTAATCGAACTTATTTAATGAATGATGATGATGGCCAGATACTCGACACACATTCTGTGTCTGCAGGCCTGGATTATCCCGGTGTCGGCCCGGAACATGCCTGGTTAAAGGATATTAAACGTGCTGAATACACTTCTGTTACCGACGAGGAAGCCTTGCAGGCCTTCCGGTTTCTGACCCGTACTGAAGGCATTATTCCTGCCCTCGAATCCAGTCATGCTCTGGCATATGCCATGAAGGTAGCGGGAGAATTGCCCAAACAGCATATGATGGTGATAAATCTTTCCGGGCGGGGTGATAAAGACATGCACACAGTGGCTCAGCTTGATGGCATTGAAGTGTAATGAGATTAACAAAGCGAGCATCATTTAGACTGATCTTAGTTCCCTTGCGAGAGTACCTTATTACATGAGTCGAATTAAACGTTGTTTCTCGGAATTAAAGAAACAAAATCGTAAAGCCCTGATTCCTTATCTGACGGCTGGCGATCCTAATCTGGATACCAGCCTGAATCTTATGCATGCACTGGTAAGTGCCGGGGCAAATATCATTGAGCTTGGCTACCCCTTTAGTGACCCTTCATCCGATGGTCCTGTGATTCAAAGAGCGGTAGAACGCTCGCTGGCCAGGCACACTCGCTTAAAGGATGTGCTTGCACTGGTCAGCAGGTTTAGAGAGGAAGACCAGGACACGCCAATCGTTCTGATGGGCTATTTAAATCCGGTTGAATGTATGGGCTATCAGCATTTTACTGATAGTGCGGTGGAGGCAGGTGTAGATGGTGTTTTAGTTGTTGACATGCCACCCGAAGAAGCTCATGAGCTGTTGCAGATTATTCACCGTTCCGAACTGGATTGTATTTTTCTGGTTGCTCCTACCACCCGCGAAGCGAGAGCCAGACGAATTTGTGAGTTAAGCTCGGGATATGTGTATTATGTTTCATTAAAAGGCGTCACTGGGGCTGCGCATCTGGATGTTGAATCTGTTCGTGGCAGTGTAGAAGCACTGAAAAATTATTGTGATCTGCCAATTGGCATAGGTTTCGGGATTAATAATGCTGATACAGCCAGTAAGCTCGGTGAAATAGCCGATGGAATTGTTGTCGGTAGCGCTTTGGTGAATCTTATTGCAGAATTGGAAGATGGGCCTGAGTACAGCCGGGCTATGTTGCTCAAACACATCTCATTAATGACGGACATGCGTGCCGCTCTGGACAAACTGGATAAACTGGATAAATAGCGTGCGCAGCTTTTGTTTAACTGACTTTAGATTAATTAAGGATGCATTATGAGTTGGATTGATAAAATCCTGCCAAGTAAAATAAAAACCGACGCGGAAGTAAAAAACCGTAATATTCCGGAAGGTCTTTGGAAAAAATGCCCACGTTGTGACGCTGTTCTTTACAGCTCCAATCTGCAAGAAAATCTCGATATATGCCCAAAATGTGACCATCATTTACGGATATCAGCCCGTCGTCGTCTGGATACCTTTCTTGATCCTCAGGGTCGGGAGGAACTGGGAAAAGACATCCTGCCCCGAGATATTCTGAAATTTAAGGATCTGAAAAAATATAAGGACAGGCTGGTCGCAGCAACCAAGGCTACCGGTGAAAATGATGCTCTGGTTGTTATGCAGGGTAAGTTAAAAGGAATTCCGGTGGTTGTGGCAGCCTTTGAGTTCAGGTTTATTGGCGGCTCAATGGGCGCTGTAGTAGGTGAAAAATTCGTGCTGGCCGTGAACAGATGCCTTGAGCAAAAGCTGCCGCTGGTGTGTTTCGCTACCAGTGGTGGTGCGCGTATGCAGGAAGCGTTGATTTCCCTGATGCAAATGCCGAAGACTTCGGCTGCCCTGGAGCGCATGAAGCAAAATGGTCTGCTTTATATTTCAGTGCTGGTGGATCCTGTTTACGGCGGAGTTTCAGCCAGTCTTGCCATCCTGGGAGATATTAATGTGGCAGAACCGAATGCTTTAATTGGTTTCGCAGGTCAGGATGTAATCAGGCAGACAGTTCGTGAGAACTTGCCTGAGGGCTTTCAACGTTCTGAATTTCTGCTGGAACATGGTGCTATCGACATGATAGTTCATCGCAAGGAACTGCGTGACAGATTAAGTGCACTAATAGCCAAGTTTATGCATAACATTAACAATGTGCAGGCCGTGTAACTGACTAGCATCGACAAAACAAGCCTGGGTAATCCATCAACTGTTGATCGACCCGATCGCAGCAAGATGACTCTGGCTGCATGGCTTGCTTATCTGGAAACACTGCATCCCCGTGAAATTGAACTGGGCCTGGAAAGAATCAAACAGGTAGCCGATAAATTTAACCTGGATTTTTCACGCCAGACCGTTATCGCTATTGGTGGTACGAATGGCAAAGGCTCCACAAGCTCATTTCTGGAAAACCTGTTGGCAGATCATGCTAAACACGTTGGTGTCTATCGTTCCCCGCATTTGTTGAACTATAACGAAAGAGTATGCGTTGATGGAAAGCCGGTCAGTGATGAGGCCTTGTGTTTGGCTTTTGACAAAATTGAGCAGGCCCGGGCAGACATAAGTCTCAGTTATTTTGAGTTTGGAACCTTGGCAGCTTTGCTGATTTTTGCTGAGCGGCAAGTTGATTATTTACTGCTGGAAGTAGGTCTTGGTGGTCGACTTGATGCGGTTAATATTATCGATGCTGATTTGGCGATTATCACCAATATTGCACTTGATCATACTGAGTGGCTTGGTGATACCCGTGAAAAAATAGCCTATGAGAAAGCTGGCATAATGCGAAAAAGCAAACCGGTGCTGTTTGGAGATAGTGATAGCCCGGCGTCAGTGTTACAACAGGCAGAATTGATTGGCGCCAGGCTATATAAAGCTGGCAGCGATTTCAGCTACAGCCAAAAAGCGTCGCTCTGGTGTTGGCGGGGTCAGGATCAGGCAGAAAAAAAAATAGAAATTGAAATTCAGTCGCGGCATCTGACTCTGCTGGATATGTTTCCTTCCAATGCGGCATTGGCCTTGCAGGCATTCGTATTGCTTGAAAGCAATTACTCGGTTCACATGATTGAACGCGCCCTGAACAGAACCTCAGTGCCAGGGCGTTTCCAGATCTTGCAGCGAAAGTCGCTTGTGGTGCTTGATGTTGCACATAATCCGCATGCCATGGCCATGCTTGCCACCAACTTAAAGCGCTGCTTTCCAGATAAATCCATTCATATTCTGATTGCTATGCTGTCTACCAAAGATTATAAAAATTCTCTGCAAAACCTGCTGCCGCTCGCTGATTCATGGCATGTTGCCAGCTTGCAAAACAGCCGAGGTTCTCCTGCAAAAATACTATATAATGAGCTGCAAAATTCTGAACAGAATCAGGTGAAGATGTACGACTCGGTCAAGTCAGCTTTTCATGCAGCAGAGCGGCAATTGCAGGCAGATGATCTCTTGTTGGTGACCGGCTCATTCTATACCGTGGCAGAAGTTTTGGAGTTGTTTTGAACGAAGCAATGAAGCAAAGGCTGATAGGAGCGGTAGTGCTGGGTTGCCTGGCCATTATTTTTCTGCCTATCCTGCTGGATGGAGAGGGTGTTTCTACTCCTGCACTAAACACCACTATTCCGGTCGCGCCAACTTTCCCCGAACCCTTGATAGTCGAACCACAAAGACCAAATATCCTCAGTGACAGCGAAGCGATTCTCCTTGATAGTGCTGCAGCAGATGCCGATGCCGCAGCAACAGTGCCTCAGACAGATAGCATAGCTGAAGCGACGCAAAGTCAGGCTACAAGTGCTGCCACAGGAGAAGACAGGCCTGCACTTGACTCAGAGGGATTGCCACAGGCATGGAGTATCCGCCTGGGCTTGTTTGGCGATAATGCCAATGCAGAAACACTGGTTGCCCAACTGCTGGAGAGAGATTACAGAGCCTATAGCCAGCCCGTCAGGACTTCTCGTGGTGAGCTCACTGCGGTATTTGTGGGGCCGGTATTAACTCGTACCGATGCTGAGGCACTTCGGAGCGAATTATCAGAAAGTTTTAATCTTGAAGCTCTTATCGTTGATTTCAATATTGATGGTGATGAATAGTGAACAGGATACTGTGTGACAGTCGCTGATATCCTTATTCTTATTGTTGTGGCCATATCTTTACTGCTTGGATTGTGGCGAGGCTTGGTCAAGGAAGCCTTTTCACTGCTCGCATGGGTTGCAGCTGTTGCAGTCGCTGCATTTTTTGGCACGATGCTTGCCGATTTGATGGTGAATGTTCTTGATAATGCGACAGTCCGCAGGGTGCTCGCTTCGGCTATCCTGTTTGTGTTGGTCATGTTTTTAGGTACTTTACTGGGGAACTTCATGTCCAGGCTAAGTACTGCAATCGGCCTGAAGGGAGTCGACAGGGCATTGGGCTCACTGTTTGGTATATTGCGTGGCGTGATAATTGTACTGTTGGCATTATTTTTAACCACGCCGTTTGAATTTAGCAAAGGCTGGTACCAGGAATCGATATTCGTACCGTATTTGATGGTCGCCCTGGAAAATATTGAAGACTTGCTGGACTATGAATTAGAAGTGCCTGGTAGTGAATTAATCAATCAAGCTGGCATAGAAGCGGCAGCCTGAGTTCAGCTGCATAATTGTAAAAAAGGGGTAAAGCATGTGTGGATTAGTCGGTGTAGTTGGTAAGTCCAACGTCAACCTGACCTTGTACGACAGCCTGACTGTGTTGCAGCATCGGGGCCAGGATGCTGCTGGCATTATGACCAGTGATCACGGAAAATTGAATCTGCGCAAGGATAATGGCCTGGTACGCGATGTATTCCGCACCAGTCATATGAAAAACCTGACTGGCAATATGGGGATAGGGCATGTCCGATATCCGACAGCAGGCAGTTCCGGACCAGCCCAGGCACAACCGCTGTATGTAAACTCACCTTATGGCATAAGCCTCGCTCATAACGGCAACCTGACCAATGCCAACGAACTTAGTGTGGATATATTCAGAGACGACCTGCGTCATTTGAATACTGATTCCGATTCAGAAGTGCTGCTCAATGTTTTTGCACACGAATTGCAGAAACTCAATAAATTTAGCCCCACGGCTGACGATGTTTTTGCCGCTATTCGTGGTGTACATCAGCGCTGCAGAGGGGCATATGCAGCAATCGCCATGCTGGTAGGATACGGAATTGTCGGGTTCCGGGATAAACATGGTATCCGCCCGCTGGTATTCGGAGAAAAGCGCACCCGCAAGGGATATGAATATATGCTGGCTTCGGAAAGTGTGGCACTTGATTCTCAGGGTTTCAAGCTGGTCAGGGATGTTGCTCCTGGTGAAGCCGTATATATTGATCAGGCAGGTAATCTGGAAACAAAAATTTGTGCTGATGATGTAAGTTTGAATCCCTGTATTTTTGAACATGTATATTTTGCACGTCCGGATTCCTTAATGGATGGTATATCAGTCTATAAATCTCGTTTGCGGATGGGTGAAAAGCTGGCAGATAAAATTAAGAGAGAAAGGCCGGATCATGATATTGATGTTGTGATCCCGATCCCGGATACCAGTCGAACTTCGGCGGTAGAATTGGCAAATTCTCTGGGTGTTAAATATCGGGAAGGCTTTGTTAAAAACAGGTATATAGGACGAACGTTTATAATGCCGGGACAGAGTCAGCGTAAAAAATCTGTAAAACAGAAACTCAATGCCATTCCGCTTGAATTTCAGGATAAGAATGTTTTGTTAGTAGATGACTCGATTGTTCGCGGTACAACTTGTAGTCAAATTATTGAAATGGCACGCGATGCTGGTGCCAGAAAAGTATATTTTTGTTCGGCTGCGCCGCCGGTTCGTTATCCGAATGTCTATGGTATTGATATGCCTGCGGTCAGTGAACTAATTGCCCATGATAAGACTGTAGAAGAAATTCAAAAAAAGATTGGTGCAGACTGGCTGGTATTTCAGGATCTGGAAGATCTGGTTGCGTCCTGTGCTGAGGGCAGTATTTTACCCATGGATTTCGAATGTTCTGTTTTTAATGGCACCTATGTTACCAATGATGTAACAAAGGACTACCTGGCGGAGCTTGAGGCAATTAGAAATGACCGGGCAAAGCACAATAAAGCTAAAGACCGACAGAATCTTCAGTCCAGCAAGGATGAAGAAGAGACTCTGGGTGTGCACAATAACGGTTAAGCATACGTGTAATACTGGTTTGACAAGATTAGAAAAACAATCGGGGCATACAGGTAGTCATGCAAAGTAAAATAGAAAATGCTGTAAAAGAAGTCAGTAAAGTAATTTTTGGGAAAGAAAAACAGATTCGTCTGTCTTTATGCTGTCTGTTCGCTGGAGGGCATTTGTTGATGGAAGACAAGCCGGGGATGGGCAAAACAACTTTATCACAGGCCCTGGCCAAGGTAATGGGCCTGAATTACAGCCGCATTCAGTTTACCAGTGATTTATTACCTGCCGATATACTGGGCGTGACAATCTACGACCAGAACAAGGCAGAGTTTACTTTCCATCCCGGACCTGTATTCAGCAACCTGATTCTGGCCGATGAAATAAATCGAACCACACCTAAAACCCAGAGTGCTTTATTAGAAGCAATGGAGGAAGGGCAGGTATCAGTGGATGGGGAAACCAGGAAACTTCCTTTGCCGTTTTTTGTAATTGCCACACAAAATCCCAGCAGTTTTGCCGGCACTTACCCTTTGCCCGAGTCCCAGCTTGATAGGTTTTTGATGCGCTTGAAAATTGGCTATCCTGACCCGAGTGCTGAGCGGGAGTTATTACAAAGTTCTGAACAGCGTGCAACCATGGATGAATTACAACAGTGCCTGAGTTCAGCAGATATAATCGATTTACACGAACAAATTAATCAAGTGCATGCCACAGACAGCCTGCTTGATTATGTTCAGCGTCTGATAGCCTATACCCGGCAGGATGATAAATTCAGTTTTGGTCTTTCACCCCGCGGAGCAATAGCGTTAATGCGCAGCGCAAAAACATGGGCGCTAATGGATGGCCGCAAGCATGTCTTGCCTGAGGATGTGCAAATAGTATTGCCAGCAGTAACCGACCATCGTTTGCGAGCAGTATCGGACAGCTCAGGAAGACATGGTGAAGAGTATTCTCAGCGTTTGCTGAGTGAAGTAGATATCGTCAGCGACTAGTGTTTGAGCTATGCATTGACGATAAGCATCGAAGAAATGACATTGCAGCTTTTGATAAATAGAACTGAGCAATATAATCGACAGAAGCTTATAGAAGAATATTTGTTTTCTGAAAAGGGAAGCCGATAGTCTAATGACAACAGCAAGTCAGACAGAGTCTTATTCCAAGACCTTAAATCCATATTTGATCTGGCGACGCAGTTTCGGGCGCTGGATAGTCAAACGAATTCCGCCTGCTAAAAATATCGTCCTCAATATCAACAATATTTTCATTATACCCAATAAGCAGGGGCTGGGTTTTTGCTTTGTCCTTGTCTTGATGTTTATAGGTGCGATCAACTATGAAACCAGTTTGGCCTTTGCTCTGGTGTTTTTATTGATCGGGATGTTTATTCTGACAATTTTTTATACCTACAGGAATTTAGCTGGCCTGCACTTGTCGGCAGTGACCGATAATTCAGTCTTTGTCGGTGAAAATGCTGAAATTACCGTTATTTTGAATCGCCATGGCAAAAGAATTTATGAAGCTATTGAGTTGAGTTTTGCAAATTCGAGAAAGGTTGTAGCGGATTTGATAGATCAAAAAGAGTTTCGTTCCCGCCTGTTTATTGCTACACGGAAGCGTGGATATTTTAATCCTGGCCGATTGCGGGTAGAAACATTTTTCCCTTTCGGTATTTGTCGTGCCTGGTCACTAATTGATCTGGAGCTGAAATGTCTGGTATATCCACAACCACTTGAATGTGATCTGGATATGTTGAATCAGAATGATCAGGATACAGGGAAAGTGAATGTTTCTCGTGGCAATGATGATTTTTACAACCTCAGGGAATACCAGGTTGGAGATCCATTAAAGCATGTGGCATGGAAGCATTTTGCCCGGGGCAGGGGTATGTATACCAAGCAATATTCCAGTAACGTTGACGAAAAAATATGGCTGCGATGGTCACAGTTCGCACAATTCAGTGAAGAAGACAGATTATCCAAGCTTTGCTATTGCGTTCTTAAACTGGATGCCGCGGGTGTTGATTACGGGCTCGACATTCCAGGCTGCCTTATTGAACCCAGCAAAGGTTCCTTGCATTATCATAGTGTGCTCAGAGCACTGGCTTTGTACTAAATATGATATTCATGAAAAACAAAAAAACAAACCAAAACAGCTCAGCTGTTTTCTATCAAGTGCCCAGAACTTCTCTGGCATGGATATTATGTTCCTTAGTGGCAGTAATCATGCCTCATGTTTTGCGCATGCCATTCTGGCTGGTAATAGTTTGTGGCTTGTGTGTACTTGGCCGGGTTTTGATATATCAGGGTCGAATGTCATACCCTGGCCCCTGGATAAAAACTGCAGTTGTTTTAGTCATCCTGTGGACAATGTTGGCTCAGTTTGGCCGAAACATCTTCTCCACTGAATCCACCGTCGCTATATTAATCGTCGCAATTTGCCTGAAATTACTGGAGATGCACAGAAAACGAGATGTGCTGATGGTGATTTATTTGTGTTATTTCACCGTCATTTCAGAATTCATCTGGTCACAATCTATTCCGATTGCGGCTTATATGCTGGTCTGTGTCCTGTTGATCAGTTCCGCTCTGATGTCATTGACGCAAACCCAGGAATATCAGAATCCACTTCGCACCATAAAACTTTCGGGATTGATCCTTTTGCAAAGTGTTCCTCTGATGCTGGCACTGTTTATTTTGTTTCCGCGTATTTCCCCTTTATGGTCGGTACCTTTACAAAGCGCGTCGGCAAGAACCGGTTTAAGTGAAAGCATGTCACCGGGGGATATCGGTAATCTTATTGCATCCGACGAGTTGGCTTTCCGGGTTAAATTTGCCGGAGAGAGACCCGCTACCTCACAACTCTATTGGCGGGCTATAACCCTGGATAGTTTTGATGGTAGGGAATGGACGCGTGGCTTTAGTTTTGAGCCACAATTCTTGGGTGCTGCTGCCAGTGATAATAAGAGTTGGTTTGAAGATATTGAGTATCGTGGTGACATTCTGGATTACAACGTTATTATGGAACCTACTGATGAAAACTGGGTCTTTAGTTTAAAAATCCCTCAGGTCGTGGATGATCGAATGTTGATGCGTCGCGATTTTCAGATAGACAGTATTCGTAATGTGTCACAGCGTTTTTCATATGATATGCGTTCCTTTATGGATAATCGGCTCGATATGACGCTAAGACCAAGGGAGCTTCAACGCTGGTTACGATTGCCTGAGGAAGGCAACCTTGCCAGCAAGGCATTTGCTCTGCAACTCCATGAGGAATCCGGATCAGATGAGGCATACATTCAGAATGTTCTGGCATATTTCACCCGGGAACCATTTTTTTATTCCCTGCAGCCACCCTTACTTGACGTTAACCCCGTTGACCAATTTCTATTTGAAACACGGGAAGGTTTTTGTGAACATTTTTCCAGTTCGTTTACCTATTTGATGCGTGCCGCCGGCATCCCGTCCCGGGTTGTAACAGGCTATCAGGGTGGCGAATATAATCCTTATGATGACACGTTGGTGGTACGTCAATATGATGCTCATGCCTGGTCTGAAGTCTGGCTGGAAGATCAGGGCTGGGTTCGAATAGACCCGACAGCTGCTGTTGCTCCTGGCCGAATTGAGCAGGGCAGTCAGTTTACTTTCCAGGCCGATGAAAGTTTTTTACAGGATGCTGGAATGTCATTATTGAGATTCAGAAACAGTGCAATTCTCAACGACTTACGCTACCGGCTGGAAATGATAGACTATAGCTGGAATCGTTTTGTGCTTAACTATGATCAAAGCTTGCAATTTGCTTTTTTCGGGCGCTTTTTCAGGGAGGTTACACGCGAGAAAATTATTATAAGCAGCATGATTTTTATTTTCCTGTCGGTTTCCTTAATGATTTTTCTGGTGCTAAGAAAACCAAGCAGAGATCGTTTCCATCCGGCAACAGATTTGTATCTGAGATATTGTGACGGGCTTTCCAAACAAGGTTTGGCAAGAGAGCGGGGGGAAACTCCATGGCAATATTACCTGCGACTCAGCAATCTAAAACCGGCCTGGTCACAACAAATGCAGGACATCACAGAACTTTATATTAAATTGGTTTACAAAAATGCTGATCCTGAACAGGAAGCAAAGGCAATCCTGGATTTTAAAAACAAGATCCGGCATTTTCATATGCTTATGTATTAGCAGGCAACTATTGTGTTCCGCACACAAACCAGAAATTCAACATCCATATCCCCACTAAAGTGAAGTCTGAAACGAATGAAGCATAAAATCCCCCTGGGTTTATATCGTCACTATAAAGGTAAGCACTATAGTGTGGTGGGTTTTGCGAAAGACTCAGAGAGTCTGGAGACCATGGTGCTATATGTGCCGCTTTATGGAAGTGGAGGATATTGGGTAAGACCCCTGAGTATGTTTACTGAAGAAGTTGAATTTGCCGGAAAAACTGTACCGCGTTTTGTTTATCAGGATAACTCTGACAAGGCTTAGGCATATCGACCCCTTTGCTGACGACAGTTCCAGCTAAGCTCTGCTGTTAAAATTTGCCTGTAGCTTCTGCCTGGCCTTGAAAAATCCAGTTTAATCACTAGTTATATAGTCATGAAGGCTCAACGAGCTTCATCCATGATGGGCCTGGTTCTTTCGAACAGGCAATTTTGTTTATCGCTTAAATTTATGAGGATATCACTATGACTAGTTTTGATTTTTCACCTTTATATCGGTCTACTATTGGTTTCGATCATCTGGCGTCGCTGCTGGATAATGTAAATGCGGCTGAGCGTAGTAATTCGGCTTACCCGCCTTATAATATTGAATTGCTCGATACTGATAAGTATCGTATCAGCATGGCTGTTGCAGGCTTTAGTGAAGAAGAAATCACCATTGAAACAGAAAACAATGTTTTAACAATTTCTGCCAGTAGAAAAGATAAGGAAGAAAGTAAAAAGTATCTGCATCAGGGTATTGCAGAAAGAGACTTCAAACGTCAGTTCCGACTTGAGGACCATGTCGAGGTCGTTGCTGCCACTTTGAGTAATGGTTTATTACATGTTGATCTGGTGCGTGAAATTCCTGAGGCAATGAAGCCGAGGAAAATCACCATTAACGAGCAACCCAGAAAACGATTTCTGCAATCTGCTTAAGAGCCATATAATTAAGCCCTAGCTTAATTAATTCTTATAAAGAGGCGGCAGGGCATATTGCTCTGCCGTCTTTTTTGCTGGCCTATAAGCTTGTTTGCTCAAGGCCGTTATTTCTCTTAGTAAATTTTCCGGGTTAAATTCTTCTGTAGTACTGATTGTTCCATAGAGCCGATTTTCCAACTCATCAAGCAGTTCGTGCAGAGCTTGTTTATCACTGTAGTTTTTCAGATTCTCGAGGGAAAGAATTCTGTCATCCTGAAAGTGCAGTCGTGCCCAGTTCAATAATTCCCGCCGTATATTGTCTAAAGATTTTTCAGTGCAGGCAGCTTGGAATTTCAGTAAAGCAGCGCCAGCTTTTTGCCCGTGATCTTTAGCATTCAGGCTGGAGTTTATTTGTGAATTTATGTCCTTGCTGATACTTCCTGTTTCAAATTGCCTGAGCTGATGTCTGCTGCGATACCACATCGTTGTGCTGTATAACCATGCACAGGCGAATAATGCAGTTGCCAACATCCAGTAATAGGATAGGGGGCTGTTTTCTGCGCTTGTAATTGCTGTTTGATTAGCGAAAAGACTGTTGTCATCAGGAAGTATGCCTGGTTGTGCAGCAGCAGTAAGATTGGCACCTTGCAAAACTGTCAGTGTCTGTTCCGGCAAGCGTGCATATTCGAGACTGTCAGTTAAGGTGTTCCACCAGGGGATTTCTATGCCTGGCAGTACGAAATCGCCAGCCTCAGAAGCAACAATAGCCGTGCCCTGGGACCGAATGCCACTAACGCCATTCTGGTTGGCGAGATCTTCACGGCTGGGTTGATCGGGGTAAAATTTTAACCCGTCAGTTTCAGAGTACTGAAGACCAGGTAAAAGTGAACTGCTTAAACCATCTGCACGTAATCTGAGGTTGCGTGTGATGGCTTCGCCTGTCACGAGACCCTGCAAACTTCTGCTCCAGTTTTCTTCCAGCGTCAGATTGGAGGAAGGCAGCCAGGTTGCATTTGCCGGGAAGCTGGCAGGTTTGCTCTTAACAGTAATACTGTGTCCTTCGCTTAGCAGGTTGATGGCGCGGCCACCGGTGGTCTGTCCTGAAAAAATACTGCCACTGCGGCGACGTCCTACACTAGCCGTGAAGCTGATAGGTGAAATTTCCAGCATTCCACTGCTTTGCGGGAATAGTACATAACGCCTTTCAATCACGTTATATCGCAGTCCATCGATGATTTCCTGTGAACTTATATCGTTGCCGAGGGGCTGAACTACAGCATCACCTGTTTGGGGAGTACCTAACTGTGCACCCTGATCAAAGGGTATGGAGAAATATATTTTGACTGTGTACAGTAGCTGTTCCTGTACATAAACCTCGTCTTTGCTGACTGTTGTCTGAAGAAAAAAATCATCCCTGTTGACGGGATTCTGAACTGCATTATCAACGACTATGGAAATTGGCAGGGTAACTTCGTTGCCAAGACGGAATGCAGGTATGGTGAGAGTGCCAGTACTTCTTGGACGCAGTGAAATACGAAATTCTGTCCATTGTTCAGATACACCGGAGGCAAAGGTGAAATTATTTCTTTGACTACTGCCAACTATGACGAAGTCCTGTTGTAGAGCATCAATGTCCGGGGTGGTATTACTCAAATCTGCATTGACTCTCAGGGTCAGCGTGAAAACATCATTGATAGACACTTCGGTTCGGTCAACGAAGGCACTGAGCATATCCTGCTGCTGGGCCAGCGTCGAATTGCTTCCACAAAACGGGACGCATAGCAGTAAATAGATTAAAAAGCGCTTTACCATATCTGTTTTTCTGACTCTGTATTAAATAGCCTTGGGTTCTGTAGCTGCTCATAAAGCAACTGCTGCGTCTGATAGCGAAATTTGTTCCTGAGCAATTCGCCTGGATCATCTTCAATTCTGCCCAGCCATTGCTGCATGGCCTGATCTTCTTCAGTCTCTGTATCCTGTACCTGAGCTGTCTGGGGGTCGGGAGCATCCTCTTCCTCCTGCTCCTCCTGTCCAGCTTCAGAATCAGTTATTTCAGAAGGTTCCTGTTCTTCAGGACTCTGTTCTGAGTTCTCCTCTTGCTCTTCGCTTTGTTGAGCAGATTGTTGCTCACTTTGCTGCTCAGACTGACTCTGTTCACTTTCACTATCTTGTTCCTGCTCCTGACTCTGTTCGTTTTGCTCCTGTTCCTGCTGCTCTTCTTCGCGCTGTTGCTGTTCAAGCAGATTTTGTACCAGTGCTCTGTTAAAAAGGGCATCAGGGTTATCAGGCTGTTCTTCGAGAACCTTGTCATAGCTACTGATGGCTTCTTGATAACGTTGTAATCGAGCCAGGGAATTGCCTTTGTTATACTCCGCCTGCAGTCCTTCCATCTGATTGAATTCATTCAGCGCTGCTTCGTAATTTCCATCCCGATAATGTGCAGCTGCACGCCAGCCAGTATCTTCAAAAAGCTGCGATGCAGTGTCGTATTCCTGAGTAGCAAATGCATCGTTGCCCTGCTGATTCTTATTTGCCCATAAATCTTTCCATCCCAGGGCATAGGCCTGTTGCTGAGGACTTATCAGTATCAGCATGCAAATACTGAGTAACCAGCCGCGACGAAAAGCTAAAGCGGCGAGTGGTAGAACCAGTAACAACAACCAGGGCCCAGCTTCTGCCCAGCTATCGTAGTCCTGTTCAACTATTCGCAGATCCTGGTTTTCCTCAAACAGGCTCTGTTCCAGCAGGAAATCCAGATCCTGGTCTGATAAAACAATATCTGTATAGCGCCCGTTTACCGAGTTGGCGAGGTCCTGCAGAAGTTCACGATTAAGGCGGGGAATAACAATAGCGTTATTCTGATCCCTTAGAAAGCCATCATTGGTTGGTATCGGAGCGCCTTCCTCGGTCCCTACACCTAAAATGACCAGTTCATGAAGGGTTCCGTTCATAAGAGTCTGAATGGCGTCTATATCCGCGCTGTTGATACCGTCAGTAATCAGTATGATTTTTGCTTCATTCAATTGAGCATTTTCAAGCAAACTGAGGGCAAGGCTGATTCCGGCTTCAGGGTCACTGCCCAGTACCGGCATGATGTTTGGATCCAGGGACGCAACCATATTGCTGATAGTGGCTATATCATCTGTCAGGGGTGTGACGGTATGTGCTGAACCGGCATACACGACCAGTGCTGTCTGTCCTTCTTCTTTCCGGCTGTTAAGTATATCGATCAGCTTGCGTTGTGCGCGCACCAGGCGACTGGGGTTAAGGTCAGTCGAGTACATCGAAAGGGACAAATCCTGCACGATGACCATAGCATCTTCGCGCTCCTGTACCGGTGTTGGTATGCGTTCCCAGGCCGGACCAGCGAGGGCAATAATGGCAAGCACCCAGATACTTAATAAACCATAGAGGGGTAGAAACTGTCTGGATCGTGTATTTTGCTCCAGTAAAAAAGGTAAGAGCTTGGCATCAATGGCCTTATACCAGCTGCTGTTGCGGCTATGTAAAAAGCCCAGACTTGCAACCAATATGACAGCCGGAATCAAGCCCAGTAGAAACAGGGGACGCAGGAAGTGGAAATTTTCAATAAAAGTCGATAATGCGTTCATTTATGGTTTGCCATCAGCCATATTTACATTTGTCAAAGCAGGGTCTGTTCTATCATTACCCTCTGCTATAGATATAGGGCTTTGACTGGATTTTTTCCAGCCCTGCCATAGCGGCATTCTGCTTAAAGCAATTAGAAAGCTGAACAATATACCCAGACCCAGTGGCCAGTAGAAAAGTGCAATAGTCGGACGAAATGTTTCGTCCTCCTGTTCGACTGGTTCGAGTTCGTCGAGTACGGCATAAATCTGTTCCAGCTCATTGATATCTCGGGCCCTGAAATATTGACCACCGGTATTGACGGCAATTGCGGTCAGGGTTTCCTCATCCAGGTCAGCTGAAGGATTTACGGCGCGATTACCAAAGACGGAAGAGCGTTGGGTCGTTTCTGCCCCGATACCTATTGTATAGATGCGTATTCCTTCACGGGCAGCCAGTTCTCCAGCCTGCATGGGAGAGACCTGTCCGGCATTGTTAACGCCATCGGTCAGTAGAATCAGTATACGACTGGTTTCAGGCCTTTCACGAAGATGGCGCACCCCAAGACCAATGGCATCTCCTATGGCGGTTGCATTTTCTTCAATTATGCCGATTTCAGCTTCTTCGAGCAGAATGCCAACGGTCTCCCTGTCAAAGGTTAAAGGGGCTTGTGTATAAGCCCTGGCAGCAAACAGTATCAGACCAAGACGGTCACCCTGGCGTCTTTCAACGAAATCACCCACTACCGATTTCACGACTTCAAGACGTGTCGCATTGCGTGCCTGGAGCTGAATATCCTGAGCTTCCATGCTACCTGAGATGTCGACTGCCAGCATAAGGTCACGACCTGTAGTAGGCAGTTGTACAGGGTCTCCAACCCATTGTGGCCGGCTGGCAGCCAGAACCAGCAGTAACCAGCATAGAATAGCGAGTAAAGAGAGCAGAATACTGCGTGTGCCGAGTCGCGGACTTGAGGACACAACAGATTTCAGGCTGGTGAAAAAGGGCACAAACAAGGGTGCCTCTATGATTTCTGCGCGTGGCAGAAGTCGATTAATCAGGTAGGGTAAGGGTAAGAGGATAAATACCCATGGCCACTGAAATTCAATCATGCCATGACCTCAATATTGCTTTTTTTCTGGCCGCTTTGCTGCTTTTTTTGTGTATAACGCGAACTGATCCAGTTTTGTGCCAGAGTATATAGACCTTCAACTTCACCAGCGAAAATTGGGCGGTACTGACCCTCTGCAAGAACTTTGCCCAGACCTTCACTAAAGTCATTTCCACCATAGCTCTGATCGAGATATTCGAGCCATGGAGTTCCGCTCAACCTGGCTATTTCACGTTGCTGCCGGGAATCGGTAAAAAGTGCCACCCGGTTTAGTACAGTGTTGACGGCGTAAAGGTAGTCAAGTCCGGCTTTGTTTTTATCGGCATCTGCGCTGAGTGTGCTGGCCCGGTAGACATCAATAGCCTTTGCCAGTTCATCCTGAGCAGCCTGCAGGCGCTTATGTAAAATGAGTCTTCTGAAGGCCTTATATGAGAGCCAGATTAGAAACATGATAAACAGAGCAATAAGCACCCACCAGCCAGGTGCCAGTGGCCAGATACTGACTGGATCAGGTAAATGAATGTCTGCCAATTGGCTTAGAGGGTCTTCTGATTCCATGATTCCAATTGTTCCAGGACGATCTGATCGGTTCTTAAGCAGATTAGAGGAACTTTTAGTGCATTAAGTTCGCTCCTGAGGTTTTGTAATTTAAGCTCGAAACTTTGGTGATAAGCATCACGAACCTGAGAGGCATAAGTATCTATGGTGTCGAGCTCATCGCCATTGGTAATACTGTAAATGCCGGGTTTAGGCAACTGACTCTCCAGATTGTCGTAAATAAAAATACAACTCAGGTTGTTGTGGCGTGATAGCTGTTGCATGTATTGCAGACAGGTTTTATCCAGGTCGCTGAAATCACTGATGAGATAAATCGTCGAACCTGGTTTGGTAATTCGGTAAATATGCTCCAGGGCTGAACGCAGGCCCGACTTGCCATCAGGATTTACAGCTGGTTTATGCTGGTTAACGAGCTTTTGATTATAGTCTGAAAGCAGGGAGAGAAAGCGTAGTGCTGAGCGTTTGCCGCGTCTTGCTTTGACCAGTTCAGATGCGCTGTCAGAAAATACAACACCACCGACCCGGTCGCCATTATCAACCGTCATCCAGCATAAAATTGCCGCGACTTCTGCTGCAACAACTGATTTAAAACTCACCTGACTGCCAAAATACATGTGATGACTCTGATCAACCCCGATGAGGACTGGCTTTTCTCTCTCTTCACGGAAAATCTTGGTAAAGGGTCGACCAGTTCGAGCAGTGACACGCCAGTCAATGCTGCGAATGTCATCGCCGGCCTGATAGGCACGATGCTCTTCGAAATCGACGCCACGGCCTTTGGCCTTGGAAACATGCGAACCTGACATGCCAAGCCTGGAGCGAGATTGATAATCCAGTTCCAGTGCCTTGGCTACATGACGTTGATCAAGTAATTGCTGCAGGTCCAACATAGCACCACGGCAGCGAAACTGGTCATGTTGGATATTTAACTGGCGCTTACGTGACATCTTTATGTGATCTAGGCTGCGGGTACCAGTGTAAGGACTTCATCCAGAACCCTGTCAGCATCAATACCAGCCGCCTCAGCTTCAAAACTGATCAGAACCCTGTGACGCAGGACATCGTGGAATATTTCATGTACATCCTCCGGACTGACAAAATCCTTACCTTTGAGCCAGGCATGTGCACGGGCACAGATATCAAGGGAAATTGTGCCACGTGGACTGACACCATAGTCTATCCAGCGCGCCAGTTCCTCACTGTAAGGGGCTGGATTACGGGTCGCCATAACCAGTTGCAGAATATATTCCTCCACAGCTTCTGCCATATGTAAATTCAGTACTTCCTGTCTTGCAGCAAAGAGGGCTTGCTGTGGCACGATTTCGGGTGGAGTAGGGACCTGATGTTTGGCTTCATTACGAACCAGATGCAGTATTTTTCGTTCAGATTCGGTATCAGGATAGTCCACTGTGACATGCATAAGGAAACGGTCGAGTTGGGCTTCCGGCAAGGGGTAAGTACCTTCCTGTTCAATGGGGTTCTGGGTTGCCATAACGAGGAATAGCTCCGGCAATTTAAAGGTTTCCCTGCCTACACTAACCTGGTGTTCTGCCATGGCTTCAAGTAAGGCTGACTGAACCTTGGCCGGTGCCCGGTTGATTTCGTCAGCCAGCACCAGATTATGAAAAATCGGGCCTTGCTGGAAAGTGAAAGACCCATCTTCCGGCCGAAAAATTTCTGTACCGGTAATATCGCTGGGCAGAAGGTCGGGAGTGAACTGGATTCGGTGGAAGTCACCTTCTATGGCTTCCGACAGGTTCTTAATAGCTTTGGTTTTAGCTAGTCCGGGCGCACCTTCAACCAGAAGATGACCGTCTGCCAGTAAGGCTATTAAAAGTCGATCCAGGAGTTTTTCTTGACCAATAATTTGCTGAGAGAGCCATTCTTTTAAAGCTCCGATTATTTGTTTCTGAGGCATAGATTAAATCTCTTACTGCGTGATGAAATTTTTGAAGACTATAGTTCGTTTAATAAACCCGGCATGATAACCTAATCATACAAAAAAGGCCTGATCCTGTTAAGAAATAAGACTATGGCAATTCGAGCTTGTGACTTTTTAAGTCAAGCACTATTTAATTCAAGCACTATAATGTGGCACAAATATGGAGTAGCTCTGATTTGTACACGCTGATCCGCCGTTTCCTGTTTCTTTTTCCAGCAGAATTCTCTCATAAACTTGGCCTCAGGGGCTTGAAGTTTATGCACCGCTTTGGCCTGAGCTCCCTGCTGGTACCGCCCATAAAGCCAAATCCGGTTGATATCCTCGGCCTGCACTTCAGCAACCCGATAGGCCTTGCCGCCGGACTCGATAAAAATGCTGACTATATAGACGCACTTGGAGCACTGGGCTTCGGCTTTATAGAAGTTGGTACCGTAACTCCCAAAGCTCAGACAGGTAATGCGAAGCCACGACTGTTCAGGTTAAGTGAAGAGCAAGCCATTATCAATCGAATGGGATTTAATAATAAAGGCGTTGCGCATGTAGTTGAGCGCCTTAAACATAAACGCTTCAAGGGCATTGTCGGCGTTAATATTGGTAAAAACTTTTCGACGCCGGTGGAAAAAGCTTCTGATGATTATCTGTTTTGTTTAAAGGCTGTTTATCCCTTTGCCGATTACATTGTAGTGAATCTTTCGTCCCCGAATACACCGGGTCTGCGGAAATTACAGTTTGGTGCAGAACTAGACAGACTGTTGGCGAGTTTAAAAACAGAGCAGGGGCACTTGTCTGAACAACAAGGCCGCTATGTACCTTTGTTATTAAAAATTGCTCCTGACCTGAGTGAAAAGGAATGTCAGGATATTGCCATGAGTCTGCTTTATCACAATATTGACGGAGTGATTGCCTGTAATACAACTATCAGCAGGAGGGCAGTGAGTAATTCTGTTTATGCTGAAGAGGCGGGGGGCTTGAGTGGCTTGCCTCTTGCAGAGATGGCTGACAATGTCATCTCTGTGCTGCATAAAAGCTTACAAGGCTCCATTCCCATTATTGGTGTAGGCGGCATCAGCAACAAGGCGGGCGCAGAGGCGAAGTATAAAGCCGGTGCAAATTTGCTGCAGATATATACCGGCTTTATTTATCAGGGGCCAGGTTTAATTGCTGAGCTTGCATCTGTTTCTCAAGGCAAGACTGACTGATGCGAACATTGAGACTTTTTACAACACAAGGGTGTCATTTATGCGAGGTGGCTGCAGAAATGCTTGAACGGGAAATGGCAGTTATCACAAACATGAATCATGAGAAGCCGGAAGTTGAGGAAATTGAAATAAGCGACGCCGATGATTTAATGGAAGCTTATGCCATACGGATACCTGTTCTGAAATTTACAGACTCTAAAACCGAATTAGCCTGGCCATTTTCGGCACAAGAATTAAACCATTTTCTGCTTGAGGAGCTAAGCACTTTATAAGATTGCCTTGCAGGGACAAAGAATCATAACGAAGATATTAAGTTGCTGGGGAATGAATAAAAGTGAAACAACAAAAAATAAAACAGAAAATAAAGCTGCGCTTTTCTAGGTGGTTTTTATATGCCAGGGTTCATATCTGACACCATACTGATTGGTGTCCGTGTAGCGAATATCTATATAACCAAGACTGACCATTTGCCTGAATTCGGTAGTTCTTGAAAAATCCTCAGTAAAATTTAATTCTCCAAGACCAATCTTGCCAACGTCAAAATCACCAATGCAGTGAAAGGAATGTCCAGGTGGTGCCAGAGAGCGTGATGCTTTCGACAGATTGAGATTTGATTGCTGTGTTTTTGCCAGGAACAAATGCATTTGTTTAACAACGTTGCGAATGCCCGAAGTTAATAATAGTTCCTGACCTACGTCGCGTTTGATTTGCTGATACAGATTATAAGAAGCGCCTCTAAGCAGGTAATGACCGCTGCCATGAATTTTCACAACATTTCGGATAGGGATTCGAGTCGTCAGTTCAGGTGTTACTTTTTCTCCAAAAAAACCATATTGGTTTGCGTCTGCAAAGTATATTTGCTCAAGAAAATCCAGCTCATCCTTTTCGAAAGCACCGATAGCGGGGTAGTTGCGGGCGAAGAAAAGCATTTCGTCGAAGCCGAGCAGATTGAAGTTGCCATGACCAACATAATTTTGTACCCGTTCCAGTCTGCTGACAGTGGAATCAAGCAGGAATTTCTTGTCTAGAGGCAAGTAAATATCATTCTTGAAGTCAGCGTCAAAATTTCGAATTTTACTCAGATATTCGTCGACTTCTCCATCATCCAGATCATTCAGATCAATATCCCTTTCAGTGTGCTTGAAGCCATCTTCAAGTACGGTTTCTTCCAGAATAATGGCACCCGGATCCGGA
The DNA here is from genome assembly GCA_963975155.1 of uncultured Gammaproteobacteria bacterium. Lineage (GTDB taxonomy): Bacteria > Pseudomonadota > Gammaproteobacteria > Pseudomonadales > Pseudohongiellaceae > UBA5109. The sequence goes on from CAXBFG010000001.1 coordinate 221,579, forward strand.
GGGCTTTGGTCGATAATTAGCCCGGATGGGCTTTCGATAATGGCAGGTTCAACAACGGGAAGAATGGTTGATTCAGGGTCCTGAGTGACCAAAATTCGATTTTCACCCAGCCGTGGTTGCAGGGAACGGCTGGACACTAAGGATATAGCACCGCCTGCAATAAGAGCCTGTAAGAATCGCCTTTTTTTCATAAGCTAGGGAATATAGCAAAGTTCATAGAGCAAAAAAATCCCTGGCATTCGCGGAAGTCTGCATTGCCACAGTTTCGGGACTTTTCTCCAGACATCTGGCTACCATGTCCAGTACATAAGTTAAATTGGCCGGCTCGTTTCGGCGGGTTGCAGGCCGTGGTTCCATGTTGCGGGGCATTAAATAAGGAGCGTCGGTTTCCAGCATCAGGCGATCCTCAGGTATATCCTTTAACAAGGGGTGCAGGGAATAACCACGACGCTCATCACAGACCCAGCCAGTTATGCCAATGTAAAAATCCATATCCAGATAGTCATGAAGTTCGTCTTTGTTTCCGGTAAAGCAGTGTACGACAATTTTATCCAGTTGATCTCTGAAATTTTGCACTATGGGTAAGAAACGTTCGTGAGCATCGCGCTGATGTAAAAAAACCGGCAAGCTGAATTCGGCAGCCAGATTTAACTGTGCAATAAATGCCGACTCCTGATCCTGTTGCGGCGAGAAGTTCCGATTGAAATCCAGTCCGCATTCCCCCAATGCCTTGACGCAATTATGCTGCAGTAAATCCCGTAGCGAATTTTCGAGACTCGCGGTGTATTCGCTGGCTTCATGAGGGTGCAAGCCCACTGTACTGTATAGGAGATCGGGATACTGCTGACAGATTTCGATTGAACGCTGACTGCTGATAAGGCTGGTTCCGGTCAGAATCATTTTTTCCATACTGACTGCTTGCGCACGGCTTATAACCTCATCAAGATCATCTCGAAAGCTTTCGTGACTGAGATTGGCACCGATATCGATCAAAGAAGGAGATTCCGCTTTTGAAGGTGTGAAAGGTCTGCTTATTACAAGCCCGCAATAGTAAAGTGCAGAAGTGAATATTACCAGTTTTGTGCCTTGCAGCTGTCAAAAAAATCTGTGAGAAATAGTGATCATCCCGCTATAATGCCTGACTTTTATGAAATGAAGAGGGTAGACCGTGCTAGCTTCCGCCAAGAAAGACCTTGACTGGAAAAACCTGGGCTTTGAATACACCAAAACAGATTATCGGTTTTCTGCGATTTATGAGCATGGTGTGTGGTCGGAAGGAGAACTGCTTACTTCTGAGATTATCCAGATTCATGAAGGTGCGCCAGCCTTGCATTACGCTCAGCAATGTTTTGAGGGGCTGAAAGCACAAACTGCCAAAGACGGTCGTGTACTCTTATTCAGGCCTGATCTGAATGCGCAGCGTATGCAGATAACTGCCGAACGTTTATCCATGCCTCAGATACCTGATGAATTATTTTTACGCGCTGTAATGGAGGTTGTACGAGCTAATCAATCATGGATACCCCCGTATGGGAGTGGGGCATCACTTTATATCCGGCCTTTATTGATAGGGGTGGGTGAAAACATGGGGCTAAAACCGGCAAAGCGTTATGAATTCAGAGTGATGGTTTCTCCTGTAGGGCCCTATTATAAAAGTGGAGGTCTTGCCCCAATTTCTCTTGCAGTCTCTGATTTTGACCGGGCTGCCCCGCATGGAACAGGAGATGTTAAAGCCGGAGCAAATTATCCAGGCGGGCTTTATGCGACTCGCAAAGCCAGAGAGCTGGGGGCCAATGAAGCACTTTATCTGGATGCAGCGGAACATCGCTATCTCGAAGAGGCTGGTTCAGCCAATATAATCATTGCCCTGTCGGATAAGCGATTGATAACACCCAAGTCGGATGCCATTCTCCCAAGTGTCACCCGTCGTTCCATCATGAGTATTGCCGAGACGGATCTCGGAATGCAAACCGAAGAGCGGGCAATAGATTTGCGGGCTGAAATTGATAGCTTCGTTGAAGTTGCAGCGTGCGGTACGGCAGCAGTCTTATCACCGGTAGGGAAAATCTGGCTGGATAAGCACTGGCATAGTTTTTACGATAAGGGTGAAAGCGTAGGGCCGGTTATGCAAAAGCTCTATGATTTGCTTTGCCAGTTACAAGCAGGCGAGCGCGAAGATAAGTTTGGCTGGACGCTGGAAGTTAGCCTGTAAACCAAAGCCAAATTCAAATTGATTTCCTGTAAATTTTTTTGCCTGGTTTATACTTGATAAATGGTGCCTAAGCGGGTCGTCACTTTTCTTTTTTAGATAGCAGTGCTTTAATGCCTCCCTTTTTTGGCAGTCAGCTATATGTTGAAAGGGTGTCGCAAGATAATATATTTAAAGAGCTTAATAAGCCTATATTTCAATAGCTTATAAAGCTATTGATGGTTATTTAGATCCCTCTTGCACAAACAAAAGCTTGACAGGGTAGATGCTGAACCTTTATTTATGTCGCCCCTTAAGCTACCAAGTATTAATGCAATCAGGCAGTAAAGCGAAATTTAATGGAAAAATCTCTGGTCATTGTCGAATCACCGGCAAAAGCAAAAACAATCAATAAATATCTTGGCAAGGACTTTATCGTAAAGTCCAGTGTTGGTCATATTCGTGATTTGCCGACCAGTGGTTCGTCGAGCCCGGTAGATCCAAAGGCACGTGCCAAGGCTGCAGCAGAAACCCGCAAACTCAGTCCTGAAGAAAAAGTTATCCATAAAGCCAGGAAGGCAAAAGCACAATTGATTGCCCGTATGGGTATTGATCCCGAACACAACTGGCGGGCCAATTATCAAATCCTGCCAGGTAAGGAATCCGTGGTTAGGGAATTAAAAAAATTGGCTAAGAATGCCGACAAAATTTATCTGGCGACGGATTTGGACAGAGAAGGAGAGGCTATCGCCTGGCATTTGCAGGAAGCCATTGGCGGCGATCCTGAGCGTTATCAGCGTGTGGTCTTTAATGAGATCACCAAGAAAGCCGTTGAAGCGGCATTCGCTAATCCGGGCGAACTGGATATGAAGCATGTGGAAGCCCAACAGGCTCGTCGCTTTCTGGATCGGGTGGTTGGCTTCATGGTTTCACCTTTATTATGGGAGAAAGTTGCCAGAGGCCTGTCGGCAGGCAGGGTGCAGTCCGTTGCTGTACGCCTGATTGTCGAGCGTGAAAATGAAATCAGGGTGTTTATACCGGAAGAGTATTGGGAGCTTTTTGCTGAACTGGTACAAGAAAGTACGGCAAAAAATAACGCTGTGGAGAGACTGAATTTTCAGGTAACTAAATTTCAGGGCAAAGAATTCAAGCCACGCAATGAAGCCGAGTCTCAGGCCGCCGTCGCAGAACTGGAAATTGCTACTTATACGGTAAGTCAACGGGAAGATAAGCCAACCTCATCAAAACCAAAAGCGCCATTTATCACTTCTACGCTGCAGCAGGCTGCTTCAACCCGCTTGGGCTTTAGCGTTAAAAAAACCATGATGATGGCACAACGGCTGTATGAAGGGGGGCATATCACCTACATGCGTACCGATTCAACGCATCTGAGTGCTGATGCGCTGAGCATGTGTCGTGATTATATTGATAAAAATTATGGCAAGAAGTATTTACCCGAAAGTGCCATTTCATACAGCAGCCGGGAAGGGGCTCAGGAAGCCCATGAGGCGATCCGGCCTTCTTCTGTAGCGGTGACTGAAAATTCATCTGTGTTATCTGCCATGGAGCGTGATGCGCAGCGTCTCTATAATTTGATCTGGCAGCAATTTGTGGCGTGCCAGATGACCCCGGCGCGCTATAAAAGTAGTACGATTTCACTTAAGGCCGGAGAATATGAGCTGCGTATCAAAGGCCGCATTATGGAATTTGATGGCTATACGAAAGTATTTCCCGCATCAACGAAAGAAGGTGATGTGGAATTACCGGATATAAAAGTCGGTGATGTCCTGACTCTTGAAGAACTGCAGCCAAAGCAGCATTTCACCAAGCCTGCTCCACGCTATACGGAAGCCAGTCTGGTCAAAGAGCTGGAAAAACGAGGTATAGGCAGACCATCCACCTATGCTTCAATTATTTCGACTATCCAGGACAGGGGCTATGTAACTTTGGAAAACCGTCGGTTTTATGCGCAAAAAATCGGCGATATAGTCACTGAACGTCTGCAGGAAAATTTTAGCGACCTGCTGGATTATGGTTTTACTGCGCAAATGGAAGCCCAACTTGATGAGGTAGCCACCGGTAAAAAGAACTGGTTGGCGATTCTCAATGACTTCTATGCCAGCTTCACCGATCAACTGGCACAAGCCAAATCTGAAGACAACGGTATGCGGCCTAACAATCCCACTGACACTGATATCGCTTGTCCGCAATGTGGCAGGCCTATGCAAATTCGTACTGCCAGTACCGGGGTATTCCTGGGTTGTTCCGGTTATAACTTGCCACCCAAGGAGCGTTGTAAATCGACCCTGAACCTTACTCCGGGGGATGAGGCAATCAGTATTGATGCTGACGATGAAGCTGAATCGAGACTGTTGATTAGCAAGCACCGTTGTAGCATTTGTGATACGGCCATGGATTCATATTTGATTGATGAGCAACGCAAGCTGCACATTTGCGGGAACAACCCTGAATGTCCTGGTTATGAAGTGGAAAACGGTAAATTCAAACTCAAAGGCTACGATGGTCCGATCCTTGAATGTGATAAATGCTCTGCTGAAATGCAATTAAAAAACGGCCGCTTCGGAAAATATTTTGGCTGTACTAACAGTGAATGCAAAAATACCAGAAAGCTGTTGCGCAACGGTGAACCGGCTCCTCCGAAAATGGATCCTGTGCATATGCCGGATTTACACTGTGAAAAAGTAGACGATTATTATGTGCTTCGAGACGGCGCTGCGGGTATTTTCCTGGCTGCCAGCAAGTTCCCGAAGAACCGCGAAACCAGAGCACCCCTAGTGGAAGAATTATTACCTTTTAAAGATCAGATTGATCCTAAATATGCTTACCTGCTAAAGGCTCCTGTCGCTGATCCAGATGGTAATAAAGCTGTAATTCGTTTCAGTCGCAAGGCCAAAGAGCAGTATGTGCTGAGTGAAGTTGATGGCAAACCTACCAAATGGAAAGCGTTTTATCGTAAAGGACGATGGGTCAGTGATGCCGAGTTGGCGGAATCTGCATAATTGTGATGTCTGAATTAGCAGCTTGGCTAGATTTTGGCGAAAACACCTGGATAGTCCAGATATTTGGCGTCGTTTTTTTTACAGTTATCCTTAATTTCATCCTGCGACTCGTCCTCGCCAAAATACGAAAGAAATTTGAGAAAACCCAAAACGTTTGGGATGACGCAGTACTTTTTGCATTACGCAAACCATTGGCCATATTCATCTGGGTCATTGGTTTAAGTGTAGCCGTCGAAATAATTCAGGGCGTCGCGCCGAATGAACTATTTGAATATAGTGCTATAGTCCGGCGCATTGCGATCATCCTGCTATTGATGCAGTTTTTGATTCAATTGATCAAAAATATTGAAGAAAACTTCCTCCACAAAACCAAAAAATCTGAAATTGAAGCTGATGAGATAACCATTCGTGTACTAGGTCGCTTACTCAGGGTTTCTGTGATGGTGACTGCTGGTCTGGTCATACTACAGACTTTAGGTATCAGTGTTACCGGTGTTGTTGCCTTCGGGGGTATTGGTGGTATTGCCATCGGTTTTGCGGCTCAGGATCTGCTGGCTAATTTTTTTGGTGGTCTGATAATTTATCTGGACCGACCTTTTTCTGTAGGTGACTGGGTGCGGTCACCGGATCGTGATATAGAAGGAACAGTTGAAGATATTGGTTGGCGTGTCACCATTATTCGGACCTTTGATAAACGTCCCTTATACGTTCCCAATTCGATTTTTACCAAAATTTCGGTAGAAAACCCTTCCCGAATGTTGAATCGACGTATCTATGAAACAATCGGATTACGCTATAGTGATGCTGACAAAGTCAGAGCAATAATCGCCGCTGTAAAAAACATGCTTGAAAATCATGATGAAATTGATACTAACAATACCCTGATCGTTAATTTCAATTCGATGGGTGCATCATCGCTGGATTTCTTTGTCTACACTTTTACCAAGACGACGGACTGGGTGCATTACCATGCGGTGAAACAGGATGTCCTGCTTAAAATTATCGATATTATTCATCAACATGGTGCAGATATCGCCTTCCCGACAACGACCTTGGATGGCTTGCCGGACCTGAAAAAGCTGACGCAGACTAACGCTTAGTCAGGACCACTTTCAGTTTATCACGCGTTTCACGTATACAGCGTTCTGTAGTTTCCCAGTCAATACAGGCATCGGTTACTGATACACCGTATTGCAGGTTCTTTAAGTCTTTGGGTATGTCCTGCCTGCCAAAATTAATATTACTTTCTATCATCAAACCAATAATGGATTTATTGCCATTAATAATCTGTTCACAGACATCATCAAGTACAACGACCTGACGCAATGGATCTTTACTGGAGTTTGCATGACTGCAATCGATCATAATATTAGAAGTGACCCCGGCATTCGTACAGGATTTCTCACACTCAGCGACACTAAGTGCATCATAGTTGGTAACACCATTGCCGCCACGTAATACAATATGGGCATAAGGATTACCTGCGGTATGTACAATGGAGACATTACCCTGTGGATCAACTCCCAGAAAGCGATGCGGTTTTGCAACAGTCTGCAAGGCATTAATGGCTACTGTTAAACCTCCGTCAGTACCATTTTTAAACCCGACCGGGCAGCTCAATCCACTGGACATTTCACGATGAGTCTGTGATTCGGTTGTGCGTGCACCAATAGCAGACCAGGTAATAATATCATGCAGGTACTGCGGAGAAATGGGATCCAGTGCTTCAGTAGAGGTAGGTAAGCCGAGTGCGCTGAGTTTTAAAAGCAACCTGCGCCCTATATGCAGACCATCCTCTATTTTAAAGCTGTCATTTAACTCAGGATCGTTAATTAGCCCCTTCCAGCCTACCGAAGTACGTGGCTTCTCAAAGTAGACACGCATAACCAGAACCAGGGTGTCGCTCACTTCATCTGCCAGTTTTTTTAAGCGTTCTGCATAATCCAGTGCCGCATCTGTGTCATGAATCGAGCAAGGGCCTACTACCATAAACAAGCGGTGATCTTTACGATCCAGAATATCGCGAATGATTTGGCGATTGTTATGCACATGTTGAAGTGTCGCCTCATTTATGGGCAAACGGGTTTTTAACTCTTCAGGAGAAACCAGTTTGATAAAGGCGGAGATGTTTAGGTTTTCGGTTATCAGCTTTTTCATTACAACAGGCCAGCTTGTTACAGGCGCGCATTATAATGAGTTTACAGGGGGATTTCATGCCAATAGGGCAAAGCGGTGAAAAAAAGTGCCGTTTTTACAGGTAACTTCTCCATTGCCCGAAAAAGTTCTGCATAACGATGTAACTGCGCTGAATAGAGTTCTTCCTGAGAGCGGATAAAGTCAGCCTGAGTCTGATTTCCTGTTAGAGCAGACGACTTGTAGTCAACAATCCAGCGTATTCCATCTGCAATGAAGGTACGGTCAATAATATGCTCTTTACGCCATTGCTGACGATAATCACTGATAGCCAGTTCGCAGTGACTATCCTGATGTGAGTTGTCAAAGAGCCAGTCAGCCCTGTCATGTTGTAAACAGCGGCGCAGATTGTCCTTAATCACCTGCAGGGCCTGCTGCATACTCTGTTGGTCAGGGCAGACTGGTTTTAGCAGGCTAAACCAATAGGCTTCATATTTATCTTTTGTGTTTTCAGCAAGAACATCCAGATTTTGTTCAACTTTCAAACGCAGGCAGTCATGAATGATATCGCCAACTTTCTTTTCGATCAGGTTCAGGTGCTGATCGGAAGGGATGACAGATTCCCTGGGAATGAAGCCTTTTTGCTGTATAGCCGTCGGTGACCAGGAGTTTTTAAGACGTAAAGTTGTTAGTGTCTCTGTTTCATTATCCCGCGAGGGGATATATATTGAAGACAGTTCGATCAGCCTTTGGGCATCGATATCTTTAACCAGGGCAGTCCAGATAGTGGCGAGCAAGGAGGGCTCAGGTGGTGCTTTATACGAACCTGTCTTATCTGCCTGAATCTGCGCAAACAAAAAGGCCTGCTTGCGTGCACGGGTTATAGCGATGTACAACAAGCGCGTGTTTTCCAGCTTATTGCGAATATTTGCTTCATTTTTCAGGTAAACATAGGTCGGGTTATCTTCCTGTCCTTTTGCATTGAGCGGCGCCATCAATAGTCGGCTATCAGACTTGGCGCTACTTTTTTCCTGCCAGAGAAAAAGTTCCTTGTCATTACTGCGAGGTCTGCGATCCAGGCCCGGAATAAGCACATAATCAAATTCCAGACCCTTGGCATTATGTATGGTCATGATTTGCAGTTTTGCGCTGGCATCATGAGTACTGCCCAGATAGGTGGCTTCACACTTTCTTTCGAAGGCGTGAATGTTGCTGATATCAGCGCCCTTTATTTCAGCTTCCAGCAGTTGCAGGAAGCGTTCAACGTAAACCAGTTCATGGTCATTTTGTAGACAGGCAGGACCACCCAGTTCTAACCAGCATTGTTCCAGCCAATCCCGTAAGGGCAGAGTCTGGCGCTGTTTGCGTGCCCGCAGCAGAATTGGCATGACACGTGCTAAACGTTGTTGCGTATCGCGACTCAGGTCGGTTTGTTCTGAATGTCCACAAAGACTCTGCCAGAGGCTCTGCTCCTGTTTTTCAGCATGAGTTGCCACTAGATGGATGTCATTTAGTGGCAAGCCAATAAAAGGAGTTCTGAGCAGGGCGAATAGCGCAGTTTTATCTGCAAGATTCGTCAGTGCGCGTAACAGGGATAATAAGTCCCTGATGACAGAAAAACTGCTTAAGGGGTCAATGCCTGAAGCATTCCATGGAATAGCTGCCTGTCGCAGCAGGGGAATAATGGCTTCCAGATGGCCGCGAGTTCTTACCAGAATGGCGATGGAGCAATCTGTTGTAAGAGGAAGTTTATTGAGCTGTTCCAGGACCAGTTCGGCTTCTTTTTTTCTGGAGCTTTTCAGATCGGCTTTGGCATCTGCAGGATGAACAAGTAAGCTTGTGACAACTCCTGGTGCTTCAGCAACTTTAAGGGCTCGACTTGGGCTGTAAGCAACAGCGCCACGGCTAATACTATCCTGTTGCGGGAACGATTGACTGAAAATATGATTAACCCATTCCACCAATGAATCAGAACTTCGGAAATTCATTTTTAGTTGCCGGCTCTGCAATTTAACTGCTCCGATACCTTCGTCACGCGCCTTCAGAAACAGGCCAACATCGGCATTGCGAAAGCCATAACAGGATTGCATGCCATCACCGACAATAAAGAGGGTGCGGCCATCTGCTGCTTGCCAGCCGCTGCTTAAACTTTTCAAAAGTTCAATCTGGTGATGGGAGGTGTCCTGAAATTCATCAACAAGAATATGTTTAATCCGGTAATCGAGACGCAGTGCCAGATCACTCAGGCTCTCTTCATAATTCAGGGCCTGCAGGGCACTGGCACTGATATGTATATAGTCGGCCTGATTGCTCTTGTTAAGGTATACATTTAATTCGACGACCAGATCAAGCAGTACAGAGCTAAGGGCATTGAGAAAAGTCCAGTCTTCATTACGGTATTCCGGAGCAGGCAGTACCAGTAAATTCTGCAGCGCCGGAAGCAAGTCGGGCTTGTTACGACACTCATCGAGTAAATGTATAAATTCAGACTTTTGGTTTTTAAAAAGTGCTTTTTCCTCTGTGTTGCTACCATCTGCTTCTTTAGGAAAACCGTTGGTTTTGGTAACTGATTTCCTGAAATTGCCTTCGGTTTTGGTAAGCAGGAAATTAGCAATGGCTTGCCAGGCGTCAACGAATTTTACTTCAGCAGCGGGTAGCCTTGATTGAAAATTATGTTTACTCAGGGAATCGTCATTATTTTTTTCAAGATTTTCCGCTGCATATTTGACCAGCGACATAAGCCTTTCGCCAAAGGGCTGCAATATTGAGCATGCATCACCTAGCACTTCAATAATTATGGCCTGCAGATTGTTGCTTAATTCCTTACGTAAATTTTCCTGTCGGGCCCGCAGTATGTTCGATAACCATTGATCACGCTTATGTAACAGCGGGATTAACAGTTGTTGAGCGCGGCCAAGATTATTATCCAGATGTGTCAGGAATACAGAAATTTCCTGCCCCAGTGGTGAATTATTTTCAAGCTTGGCCAGTGTTAACTCTATTATTTGCTGATATATGGGCTCCATATCTTCAACAAGATTGACCTGGCCACCCAGGCCACTCACTACAGGAAGCTGGGCGCATATGGAGGCGTTAAATGAGTCAATGGTCTTAATTTGCAGACGTTGAGGGTTTTCCAAAAGGTGCCACTTACGGACCTCATTTTGTACCAGTACCTGCGCAGCAAGTTCTCTGCTAAGTGGGGTAAGACTTTCAGAATTTTCCTGACGCAGGCTCTTTAATAAACGCTGTCGCATTTCAAAAGCAGCTTTGCGAGTGAAAGTAAAAGCCAGAATCTCTTCGGGCTCTTCACAATGGATAAGTAATTTTAAAAGACGCTGAGTCAGCAGCTCAGTTTTACCTGAACCAGCCGGAGCCTGGATACAGAACGACTGACTGATATCCAGAGCCTGCTCTCGCTCTGCGGCATCAATAATAGATACTTCAGTCATCACGTAATCTGTCCACTTCTTCGATTCGGCAAAATGCCGTAAGGTGACAATACTGGCAGGAGTCAGGGCTTTTAGGCTTAACAGCCAGGTAGCCATCAAGAAATTCCCGGGCAAGGGAATTCAGGGATTTTTGCCAGTATTCACCTAGCGTATACCAGTCATATATTTCAGCTAATTGCCGGTTTTCGCTTATGCCTGTTTTAGGGAAAACGACATTGTCGCGACTTAAACCCTTATACAGAAGTTCATCAATATTGACCTGGGCATAAAGCAGCGCATTGACTGATGTATATTTTTGTTCCTGTCTCAGGGCTTCAGCATAGAGTAATAATTGTGGGTAGGAAGGGCGATCATCATCCCAGACAGGGTTTTTCACCAGCCCGCTTTTATAATCGACTACTGCGATACCGTTTTCCAGCTTATCGATACGATCAACCTTGAAGCTGAGTTTGAGATCAGCATAGTGCCACTCAACCTGATACTCCTGTTCGAGTACTTCAAATGATGAACGTAACTGTTCTTGATTCAACCACTTTGACAACAAATGAACCAAGCGATCTTTTTCCAGTTTGAGATAGGCGGGTTTCATAAAATAAGTATGTTTTTTTTGTAAATACTGAAGACCAGTTTCTATGGCCTTGTTGATGACTTGTTCCAGCTCATGCGCTTGAAGCGAGTTAAGTGATTGCTGGGTTTTCAGCAAACTCCACAGATGTTCCAGAATTTTATGCAACATGCTGCCAAGATCCCGTGCAGGAATTCCATAACGAAGTTCGGGTAGCTCCTGTGCCCCCAAACGGTGAACAGCATATGCTTTAAATGGGCATTCAGCCTGGTTAGCAATTAAATTGATACCGCCCCGGATGGCGCTGGCATCTGTAACTTTAATATGGATGCCTTCATGTAAAAGCTCCATGTCTTCAAGACAATTACTATCCAGATAAGTCTGAATGCTTGCAGGGTGTAATTGAGATGAAATTGAATCTGCCTCTATGAGTTGTGTCAAGGTAGTTGTATCGATGCTTTCAAGCAATGGCGATACCGTTAATTCATTGCTTTCATTGGCACGTGGATGACTTAATATTACTTGATCAGCAGTATTGTCGATAAAAGACTGGAGTGTATTTTGGGCATTTGTATAAACCAGTTCTGGACTGCTGTCAGGTAGTTTGTGTTTGCGTTGCAGAGGTAATGGTATAAAGGGGTTACAGTATTGCTTGTCTGGCCACTGCAAATCAGTGAGACCTAAAAACCACAGATGAGTGAATCGTAAACCAAAGGCATCCTGTGGATTAAGAATTTGCACAGGGGCTTCCTGACGGTATACAGAGCTCCTGAGTTTCAGCAAGACTTGTTTTAACAGGTCGAGTGCTTCACTAAAATTCAGGGCAGGATAAAGGAATGCCAGTTTTTTAAAATCAGCGAGCGCTTGCTGCCAATAGGTCAGTAATAATGATTGCTTTGAGATACTTTCATCGTCGGGCCAAAGCAGAATTGTCAGTTGCTGGGTGAAAAAATCAGACCAGCTGTGCAGGTTTTGTTTATATTTTTGCTGTCGTCTTAGTATCTCTGCTTGCTGCAAGGCCTGATGCAATAAGGGAGAAAACCAGGGTTTTTCGCTTTGACAGAGCAGGGCACGCAGGTCTGCATTTCGCAGCACAATCTGTGCATGATTCCGTAGTTGGTATTCCAGTGCAGCGCGTGCATGTTCTTCTGCTTCTGAGGCAAGTAATAAGGGAGAGCGCAACAATTCGCAGGCTTCAAGTGTTGAAATTTCTTCCTGATTAAATTTAAGTATGGATGGAATTTCGCAGAGTAGGGGCAGCTCTTTACTGATGTCTGTCGCTGAAGCAATAAAAAACGCATTAGAACCTTCCTTTTCAGCAGTAAATGCAGCATCAAAAATACGTTTGTAGACTGGTAACGTGGATTGAATATCCGTAGAGATAATGCCGATTCTTGCGGACGAATTCTTTTCAAGAACCGCTTTACTCCAGCTTGCTGCGGCCTTTATTTCTGCAGTGCTGTCAGGGAAACTCTGCTTATCTACAACAGGCTGGAAGCGCTTCCAGCTTAAATATTGCAGTTCAGTATTATCCTGTAATACTTCAAACAGTTCCTGATACAGGGGAGGAGGATCATTGAAATCCAGTAAAATTATTTTCTCCGGGAGAATTGCGGCATTCTTTTTAAGTACGGGTAAAATAGTCTGTAGAAGTTCAGAAAAGCTGATGAGCTTTTCCTGTTTACAATAATGCCGATATTGCTCTTGCCAATACAAAAAGGCACTGCAGTCATCTAAATAAGCTGAATCGGAAATAGTGCTTTTATATGCCTGAAGGCTATTCAGGCCAATCTTCCACTGAATCAATAAACGGTGTGCTTCGAGCACACTGCCTGCGGCGTTCTCCAGATTTAACAAGGGAGAGTTAAAGGCACTATCCCGAATGATACCTTGCCATAAGGCCAGTTCCTGAGAACTATCCAGTATGGTGTAAATTGGCAGGGAGTTGTCTGTATGCAAGAGTTCCTGAAATATTGTTGGTATCCATATGTCGATAGGGAAAATAGCGGGGCTACGTTTAACGGCTGTTCGAGCATTGGCTCTTCTCAGTTCACCATAGCTTTCGTGAACCTGAACAGAACTTCGATGATTAGGAGTCAGTATTAAGCAGCCAGATTCTATGGCACTACTAAGAGAAACAATGTCGGTATGTATATCGGACATAGGCTCAGTGTATTACAAATTCATTAAAGAAGGGCACTGTCACCTGATCTCACACCTGATCTCAACATTTATCTGAAAAGGAAGGTTTTATGACAAGATAGCGTCGCTTTCCAGGCACTGAAATGATCAGCACCGGGCTCGCCCTTGGGCAAGCCGGTATTGATCTTATTATCATCAGTATCGTACGACTTTTTGTTACAAGTGCATTGTGTTGGTATCACAAGAGAATGACATTCAAAGCAGATTCCTAGTTAAGACCATTGTTCTCTTGGCGAGCCGAACTGTCAGCCGCCTGAGGGCTGGTTTTGTCAGCAAGCTTGTTGCTGTCTGCTGCTCTGTTTCGCGGATCATTAGGCGCACGCTTAACGGCTGGTGCTGATCCTGCGTTTGTTCTGATGGCCGTGTCACTTGACGGACTCTTTTCTGCCGCTTTTTGATCCGGTTTTTCTAAGTTGGGATCTGGAATTGAGCCTTGAGTTTTTTTCACCTCGCTTGCATTTGTATTACTGGCCTGTTGCACTTCCTTGGGAAGATCAGCTGCAGTTGCTTCCTGTGAAGATCTATTCGCCTGTGCAGCTTTGTTCTCCGGGACAGTTGCATTTTCTGATGCGTCATTACTGGCAGAGCCTTTATGACTTTCATTACTTGTTGCAAGGTCTGCGCTTTTTATACTTTCCTGGCTGTTGCCACTCCGGGTACTTTCCGGATCTGTACTTTGTGCTGATTTTACAGGTGTCGCCTGAGCTATATTGCCTGCCTGTGCAACATTGTTTTCCACATGGGAACTTACAGCAGGTTTCGCAGCTGTATTGTCAGGCGGCGTTGTATCCACTGCCGCTTTTACAGGCACGCTGGCTTGCTCTGCTGCAAGCGGCTTATTGGACTCATTTGCAGATGCGGCAAGAGAAGCGGCTTTATCGTCAGTGCTGGTTTCTGCAGTTTTAAGATCCTGGGCAGGTCTTTCTCCTCGCTGCCTCTCCTGCATCTTGCGTTTTGGTTTATCCGTAGGGCGACGTTTGGCCTTGCTGTTCTGGCTCGGCTTTTGACTGTCTGTTGTAGTCGTCTGTGGTTCAGAACTGCTGGTATTTTCCTGTGTTTCCGTTTTAGCAGTCTGGGCAGGTTTTTTATTCCGGTTTCGCTTGCGGGGTGGGCGTTCGGAATCCTTGCCGGATGTTCTGTTAACGTCAGATGAGTCAGTCTGTTGTTTATTGCCAGCAGATTTTTCAGGGCGTTTTCGCCGGTTTTGATTATTCTGGTTAGCAGAACGAGGTGCCGCCGTTTCCTGTTTTGAAGCAGGCTCTTTTTCTTTAGGTTTAAGCTCTTCATCAGCTCCGGTAAAGAGGCTTTTTAAAGCCGATGAAATGGTTGCAGCAAAGCCTTTCGCAGGTTTTTCTTCAACCATTACCGGGCCAGCAGGGCGCATTTGCGGGGCCTGAACCGCAGCAGTAATCACTTCTAGCGGCTGGCGAGGTAAAAATTCATCTACTTCCTGTGTGTTTTCAGCTTCAATGGTATAACTGCGAGGCGCTTCTTCATCAGTCACACTTTGAATCTCGTAATGAGGTGTATCCAGAGCCGTGCTAGGCACGATCACTAATTTGGCGGTACTCTGACTTTCTATATTTGAAATAACATCACGTTTTTCATTTAACAGGTAAGAAGCAACGCTCACAGGAACTATGGCTCTGACTTCAGTTGAATTATTTTTGTTGGCTTCTTCCTGGACAATGCGCAGAATTGATAAGGCCAGCGATTCAATGTCCCTAATGCTGCCCTGACCATTACATCGCGGGCAGACAATGGCGCTGGTCTCGCCAAGTGAAGGGCGCAGGCGTTGACGCGACATTTCAAGCAGCCCGAATCGTGAAATCCTGCCAACCTGAACACGGGCGCGATCCATTTCCAGGGCTGCACGCATGCGATTTTCTACTTCGCGCTGGTTTTTCTGGGACAGCATATCAATAAAATCAATAACGACCAGTCCACCCATATCGCGAAGTCTGAGTTGTCTGGCTATTTCATCGGCGGCTTCCAGGTTTGTCAGAAATGCCGTTTCTTCAATGTCAGCACCACGTGTGGCACGTGAAGAATTGATATCTATCGAGATCAAGGCTTCGGTAGGGTCTATTACAATAGAGCCGCCGGAGGGCAGTTTAACTTCTCGCTGGAAAGCACTTTCTATCTGACTCTCGATCTGGAAATTGGTAAATAGGGGTACCTGACCTTCGTGTAATTTTATACGTTCTTCATATTGAGGCATCACTTGCTGCACAAAGTTTTTGGCTTCGTCATAGCTACTCTGGGTATCGAGAATAACCTCGCCAATATCCTGACGCAGATAATCTCTTATGGCGCGAATAATGACGTTGCTTTCCTGCCACAATAGCAATGGAGCTTCTTTTTCAATACTGGCTTTTTTGATGGAATCCCAAAGTTTTAACAGGTAATCCAGATCCCATTGCAGCTCTTCGCTGGCACGACCAACCCCGGCAGTGCGGATAATCACACCCATTCCATCAGGCAACTTCAGGTCGCTAAGAGCTTCCCTGAGTTCGCTACGTTCTTCGCCTTCGATACGCCTGGAAATACCACCAGCGCGAGGGTTATTCGGCATTAAGACAAGGTAACGCCCGGCAAGGCTGATCATGCTGGTTAAAGCAGCCCCTTTGTTACCACGCTCTTCTTTATCTACCTGGATAATAATATCCGTGCCTTCCTTGATCACATCTTTGATATTGATGCGGCCACTTATTTCAGACGGCTGTTTGCTGAAATACTCTTTGGATATTTCCTTTAAGGGAAGGAAGCCGTGACGATCTGCACCGAAGTTCACAAATGCCGCCTCAAGACTAGGCTCGATGCGGGTTATTTTGGCTTTATAGATATTGGCTTTTTTCTGAATACGCGTTCGATTTTCGATATCCAGATCATACAGTTGCTGGCCGTCGACCAGGGCAACACGCAGCTCTTCTTTCTGAGTTGCGTTAATTAGCATTCTTTTCATAGTTATACCGCTACTTCTCTGTTAAGCAGAAGCGGGTAACTGACATGAACATACCAAGCATTGGTATATTTAATAGAAAATAGGTGAGAAAAATATAATAACTTACTGATTTTATTATATTAATACAAGCTTATGACATAGCGTAACATATTCAATGTAGGCGCTGATCATGCCTGCTTAAGCATTAAACCATGTTGTTGCTTAAGCTTTTTCATCGAGCATAGAGACCTTGAAGGACCAAAATGCTCATTGTTGTAAACTTGTTTAGGGTTGCTACCTGTATATTGCTTATTGCGACCCTGGCTCTCTTCCTAAAATACTAATTCTGTTACCCGGTTCTACCGAGTTAATTTTCCTGCCTTGGGCAGGGCTATTCATCTTGTGTTAGCTTTCAGTCATTTTGGCTGAAGTACTAGCGCTTAATTCGTTTTCGTTGACAAAATATTGTTGAGACTTTTCCTTTTAAACTATTTGATAGTGTTATTTACAATTCAATTTCTATTTGCTTTGTACTTAATTCTTGCTTGGTCCAGCTGGTGTTAACTAGTGTTTTCTGATTCCTTTAGTATCCCGGTAAAGACCGCGGCTACCTTGTATTTGTGTCATTATGACCTTGTTCTTGGTGCAAGTATGACGGCTTGTTAAACTTGCTAAAGAAGATGGTGTTTGCTGTGTAGAGGCCACCTTCAGTCATTGCGCCATTTCAAAACTTCTAACTTCACCAATTTTCGCTAACTTCAATTGCAGCAATTTTAATTTTGCAGTTTTATTGGAGGCAGCTGGGAACTTGAAGTTGTTCAGTACCTTTGAACCCGGTGAAATATAACAGTAAAGTCCTGTTGCTTCAATCATTTATAATGTTTTACTAAGGTTTTTCTATACCCAGACCTTGCATTAATCCCTGCTGCAGTTGATGGTGGGCTTTTGTTACAATCCGGCCTCGACAGGCGAGCAGACTAATGACTTTATGACGGACAACAAATCAGGCCTTAAGGTTCAGATCCTTGAAGTTGACGAAAACAGCGTCGGACAAAGGCTTGATAATTTTCTTCTGCCACGGCTGAAAGGTGTCCCTAAAACACGGATTTACCGCATTATTCGAAAAGGAGAAGTGCGAGTAAACGGTAAGCGCAAGAAGCCTGATTATAAATTACAACTTGCCGATAAGGTCAGAATTCCGCCAGTTCGGATTTCACAAGCTGAAAAACCGGTTTCCAGCCCGGCATTGGACAAATTAGTCAGCGAGGCTATTCTTTATCAGGATGAGAGCCTTCTGGTCATAAATAAACCATCTGGCCTTTCTGTGCATGCGGGTACAGGCGTGAAAATCAGTCTAATTGATGTCTTACGCGGTATATTCCAGGATGAGTACCTGGAGCTGGTTCATCGACTGGATAAAGGTACTTCCGGCTGTTTATTACTGGCAAGGAATGCCAGGGTATTAAAAAAACTGCAGGCAGAATTCAGAGATCGTAGCATTCAAAAGTCTTATCATGCGCTGGTTTCAGGCCGCTGGCCTGAACAGATCAAGGAAGTGAATGCCGGCTTGCAAAAATCACCGGAACTGGGTGGAGAACGTAAGGTAAATATCGACGAAGCAGGCAAAAAATCCATTACGCGCTTCAGTATCCTGAAACACTACAAACAACATAGCCTGATGCTGGCACAACCGCTAACCGGGCGTACACATCAAATTCGTGTACATGCACAGTTTGCTGGCTATTCAATCTGTGGCGATGAGAAATACAGTACCAAGGAGCAAGCTAAACTGCTCTCCGCTATAGGGATTTCGCGACTTTGCCTGCATGCCGCCGAAATTGAACTGAAGCACCCCCTACATGGCAATAAGCTCAAATTTACGGCGCCGTACGATGAAAAGTTCCAATCTGCCCTGCAAATAGTCGATTCTATCTAGGCCTGACTAATAAAAAGGTCGAATAATCAATTGCTTCTAGTGGAAATTCGATGAATTTCTTTGACAGGGAGGTGCTCAATCCCTATTATGCGCGCCTATGTCACTACTGCCATTTCCTGAGAAGATTGATGTAAGAAAATTTTTCTCTCGACATGTGAATTTCAATACTAATTTACCTTTGTCTGCGTTTAGCCGGCTATCGGAATTTATCAGGCCTGGTGCCGAGATCGATAGTTCTGAACTCAAGGTGGAGCTAAATTACATTGTGGACGAGGAAGGTCGTTTTTTAATAAGCGGCAGGATGAATGGGCTTGTAGATTTGACTTGTCAACGTTGCCTGCAAGGCGTTGAACATAAGCTGTCTACTGAATTTAAAGTTCAGATTCTAGATGAACTGGAAGAGGGTGGAGACAGAGAGCTTGCAGAAGATGAGCTGGATGTTGCACTGGCTCAGGAAGGGCAGTTGGATTTGCTGGGCTTGCTTGAAGATGAGTTAATCCTGAGTTTGCCTTTGGTTGCCTATCATGATGAGCTGAATTGTAATGAGGCTCTGGTTGCATTAAAGGCGTCCGCTCAGAACAAGCCAAGCCCATTTGCTGAACTGGAAACTTTAAAAGTCCAGATGCGGGAAGGCAGGAAGCAAGGGACAAGCGAAAAAAAGTAGTAGGCAGACATATTTAGTCAGTAAAAAGTCGAAGCGGGCAAGATAAAAGAGTAGAATTGCGCCCCATCAGTTTTGGCATAGTCAGAATTTTTAGAAATTAACAGAGGAGTAGCCCGCATGGCGGTCCAAAAGAGTAAAGTTACACGTTCCAGACGCAACATGCGCCGTTCGCATGATGCATTGACAAAGGCGACCATTTCTACTGATCCAGAGACAGGTGAGCGTCATAGACGTCACCATATGAGTCCTGATGGTTTTTACAAAGGGCGTCAAATCGTTCAGTCCAACGACGACTAAAAGCCTTCATATCATGGTGCTTAAACCTTCAAAAGCAGCTTAATCGGCTGCTTTTTGTTTATGGACTAGAAAAAAACAACTTTATGCAAAAGTACAGGAATTGGTGATGCAGAAAAGTTCAGCCTTTATCTTCCCAGGTCAGGGCTCTCAGCATGAAGGCATGTTGGCAGAGCTTGCAGACAAATACCCCTTGATTCAGGACACCTTCGCTGAGGCATCAACGGTGCTAGGCTATGATCTGTGGTCGCTGAGCCAGAATGACCCGGAAAAGAAGCTTTCCTTAACACATATTACCCAACCGCTTATTTTGACGGCATCGCTTGCCATTTGGCGACTTTGGCTGGAACGTGGCGGCGATAAACCTGCACTGATGGCAGGGCATAGTCTGGGTGAATATTCAGCTCTGGTCTGTAGCGGAGCTTTAGCCTTTAGGGATGCCGTGAAACTGGTGCAGTCCCGTGGTGAATTTATGCAATCAGCAGTACCTGTGGGGATAGGAGCTATGGCGGCTATTGTAGGCATGGCAGATGCTGAGGTGATCTCAGCCTGCGAGGCCGCCGCACAAGGGCAGGTCGTTAGTGCAGTAAATTTCAATTCGCCAGGGCAGGTCGTGATTGCGGGTCATCTTGAGGCTGTTAATCGGGCAATCGCGATATGTAAAGAAAATGGCGCAAAAAGAGCATTACCCTTGCCGGTGAGTGCTCCTTTTCATTCTCCGTTGATGCAGCCTGCAGCAGAGCGCTTTGCCGAAGTGCTCAAAAATGTTGAATTTTCTTCACCAGAAATTCCTGTATTACAGAATTACAGTCTGGCATTGACGACTGCAGACACCCTGACCATTAAAGAAAATCTGGTCAGACAAATTTATAATCCTGTTCCCTGGGTTAAGACTATAGACTTTTTTACTCAGCACGGGATTAAATCTGTGTTTGAAATAGGTCCAGGTAGAGTCTTATGCGGTCTGAATAAACGCATAGCTGCAGATATGCAAGCCAGTGCGATTAATGATTGCGCGAGTCTGGATGCTGCCTTGATGCATGAAACACTATAATTAATCAGAACACGAGAAATCAGGAATCATGAGTATTGCTAATAAAATTGCAGTTGTCACCGGAGCCAGTCGCGGTATAGGCAAAGCTATTGCGCTGGAACTGGGAACGCAACGCCATTGTAGAGTCCTGGGAACGGCGACAACAGAACAGGGCGCAGAAAACATCTCTGCCTATCTGGCTGATGCGGGAGTGGAAGGCAAAGGCTATTGTCTGAATGTAGCCGATGAAAGCTCGATTGAAGACTTTTGTAAAGCAATACAAGTTGATTTTGGTGCTCCTGAAATTGTGGTGAATAACGCCGGCGTTACACGCGACAACCTGTTAATGAGGATGAAAAGTGAAGAATGGGAAGAGGTGATCAATACCAATCTCAGTTCGATTTACAGATTATCAAAAGCATTGGTCAGGGGGATGACCAAAGCACGCTGGGGCAGAATTATCAGTATCAGCTCAGTGGTTGGATCCAGTGGTAATTTAGGGCAGGCAAACTATGCTGCATCCAAGGCAGGTATCGAGGGCTTTTCACGCGCCCTGGCGATTGAGCTGGGCTCACGCAATATCACTGTAAATTGTGTGGCGCCGGGCTTTATAGATACCGATATGACCAAAGAAATCAGTGCAGAGCACAGTCAATTGTTGTTAGCCAAGATTCCGCTTGGGCGATATGGGCAACCTGGAGAAATCGCTGCCGCAGTAGGCTTTCTCGCTTCTGAGGAGGCGGCTTATATTACCGGAGAAACGCTGCATGTAAATGGCGGCATGTACATGAACTGAACCATAAATTTACTGATATTAAGATTACAATCAGGCGAAAAAAAGGTAAACTGGCCGCCTGAATTCAAGGCTATCTTTGTTTATCAATGAGTTAGCAATTTATTGATAATATGGCTGGCGATATGATTGGCAATATGAATGACAGGATAGATTGCCATATAAAGGTCAGATGTATTGAATCTAGTTGTATTAAGAAAGGCTAAATTAATTTGCACTAGTTAAACAAACTAGATATATAACTAAATATATATCTAGTTATATAAAAGAACACAGACTACAAATTTATTCAAAAAAGAAGATATATAAAAAGATTTATTAGCAGCATCAACAGAATAAGCAGGCAGTTTAAAAATATCAAACTAGAGTTTATTCATATACTTAAACTTCCAGGAGCAAAAAAAATATGAGTAGTGTTGAAGAACGAGTAAAAAAAATAGTTTCTGAGCAGCTCGGTGTTAAAGATGAAGAAGTGAAAAATGCGGCTTCATTTGTAGAGGATCTTGGGGCTGATTCACTTGATACAGTGGAATTGGTAATGGCTCTGGAAGAAGAGTTTGAAACTGAGATTCCTGATGAAGAAGCCGAAAAAATCACCACCGTACAACTCGCTATTGATTATATAAACGCCAATCTCTAAACACTGCTTAAAGCAAATACAAAAGCTACCCTTGGTTTCTCCAGGTGTAGCTTTTTTATTTGCGGTGATTGAACCTGCTAAGCTTGTAATAAACGATCCTTAGTCTGGCAATGAGGGAGACAGTTTGAGCCGAAGAAGAGTTGTAGTGACCGGTTTGGGGGCCTTAACCTGTATCGGTAACAATGTTGAGGATACCTGGAGCAATCTCAAAGAGGGGAAAAGTGGTATTGCCACTATAGAACACTTTGATGTCAGCGCCTATGGAACTCACTTTGCGGGCTGTGTCAAAAATTTTGATGTGTCTGCCTATATAGCTGAAAAAGAAGCACGTCGCATGGATGTTTTTTTACAGTACGGCATGGCAGCTGGTATACAGGCTGTGGCTGATTCAGGTATCCATGAAGCCGGTTATGACCCAACTCGTATAGGGGTATTCATTGGCTCGGGTATTGGCGGCATCACCAATATTGAAGAAGCGGTCCATACTATAGACAAGGTCGGACCACGGCGCATTTCTCCGTTTTTTGTTCCAGGTTCTGTTATCAATATGATTTCAGGCAACCTTTCCATTCATTTTAATTTTCAGGGTCCAAATCTTGCGGTGTCAACTGCCTGCAGCACAGGAACACACAGTATAGGCCTGGCTGCCAGGTTGATATCCTATGGCGATGCCGATGCGATGATTGCAGGAGGCGCAGAAATGGCTTCTTCACCGATCGGTATTGGAGGTTTTGGTGCAGCTCGAGCCTTGTCTACACGCAATGACAGCCCAACAACAGCCAGCCGACCCTGGGACAGAGACCGTGATGGATTTGCTCTTGGTGATGGCAGTGGTGTACTGGTTCTGGAAGAGTATGAGGCTGCCAAAAAACGCGGCGCCACGATTTATGCTGAACTGGTGGGATTTGGCCTGGGTGGAGATGCCTATCACATTACTTCCCCCACGGAGGATGGAAGTGGAGCAGCGAATTGCATGCGAAATGCATTGAATGATGCCCGAATCAGTCCTGATACGGTTAATTATATCAATGCGCATGGAACATCAACTCCGGCAGGAGATCTGGCAGAAACCAGAGCTATTCATGCTGTATTTGGTAATAATGCAGCTAATGTAGCTGTCAGCTCAACAAAGTCCATGATTGGCCATTTGCTGGGAGCAGCTGGGGCCGTAGAAGCCGTATTTTGTGTTTTGGGTCTGCGTGATCAGATAGCACCGCCGACCATTAACCTGGATAACCCGGGGGAAGGTTGTGATCTGGATTATGTGCCGCATATCGCCAGAGAAATGAAAATTGATATAGCTATGAGTAATTCATTTGGCTTTGGTGGCACCAACGGCACCCTGGTCTTTTCTAAAATCTAGTCAGCATCCCAAGCTGACAGGCCAGGTCTTATGCTGGTTAATGGTATTCCTCAACAATTCGTAAGCCTCAATGAACGAGCTTTGAGCTATGGTGACGGCGTTTTTGAAACGATCCGATTACATGCCGGCAATGCCATTTTGTTGGCAGAACATCTGCAACGTTTGCAAGATGGCTGCAAGCTTCTCGCCATTAATTGTGACTTTGCCAAATTAAGCGAAGAAATAGCTCTACTGAAAGGTGATTTTGTAAATTTCGGCGTTTTAAAAATTATAATTAGCAGAGGGCAGGGTGGTCGAGCGTATCGCCCAGACCCATCCCTGCAGGCGACCCGTATTTTAAGTCTGCATCACTTGCCGGATAATTCGGATTTTGATGACAAGCTGGGTGTCGCCGTATTTGTCTGTAAACAGAACTTGAGTCAGCAGAAAACACTGGCGGGAATCAAGCATTTAAACAGACTTGAACAGGTGATGGCTGCAAACGAGTGGCCAGAAGACAGGTTGTTTGAAGGTTTAATGTGTGATGAAAATGGTTTTGTAATTGAAGGTACAAGGACAAATTTATTTTTTACGGAAGCGGGCTCGCTGGCCACACCGTCACTTGAGTTCTGCGGCGTGAATGGTATTTTCCGACAATTGTTATTGAAAAAAATGCCGACAATAAAAATTGTTGAAAAACTAAGTCTGGAGCGCTTGTTGCAGGCGGATGAGCTTTTCCTGTGTAATAGTGTGATCGGTGTTTGGCCGGTACGTGAACTGGTTTGCGCGGACAAGAGCCAATACTTCAAGCCGGGACCATATAGTCAAACAGCAAAGGAAATTTTTCGGGAAGCACTTGGTAATCTTAAATCAGGCTAAACAAAGCGGTTGGAGAAAACAGCTTCTCTTGTGGAGCTATATTCTTGTTGCCTGCCTGTTGCTCAGAGGTGGATTTTTTTACCAGAATTTACATGCAACTCTGGAGTTGCCGGAAAGTGATCAAAATCCATATTTGATTCTGGTCAGGAATGGCCAATCCTTTTCGCAAGTCAGTAATCAGCTGTATAACCTGGGTATTGTTAAATCGGGTTTCGATATTCGCTGGTTTGCCCGCTTAAGTGGCAAGGCATCACAGATAAAAGCCGGTGAATACATCTTGGATGAAGGCATGAGCGCATTGGATGTACTGGATAAATTGGTTAAAGGGGATATTTACTACCGGCGTATCAGAATTCTGGAAGGCTGGACCTTAAAACAGGCATTGCAGGCTATTCAGGCTCATCCAAATATAGAGGTCACTCTGGATATAGAAAACGAAGATGATCTACAAGCCCTACTGGCAAGTGAATATTACCCCGAGGGATTGTTATTCCCGGACACATATAACTTTAGCAGTGGCAGCACTGACCGGGCTATCGTATTAAGGGCAGCAAACCTGATGCAGCAGGTTCTGGCTGAAGAATGGCAAAAGCGCTCAGTGGGATTGCCTTATGATGATTCATATCAGGCTCTGATTATGGCGTCGATTATTGAAAAAGAAACCGGCAGGGTAGAAGAACGGAATCTGATAGCAGGAGTTTTTATGAATCGACTGCAGAACAATATGCGCCTGCAAACAGATCCCACCGTCATTTATGGGCTTGGCGAAAGTTTTACGGGGAATTTAACCAGAGCACATTTACAAACACTGACGCCATATAATACCTACAGAATAAATGGCTTGCCGCCAACGCCCATTGCCCTGCCTGGCAGAGACGCGATTGCTGCAGCCCTAAATCCTGAGATACATGAATATTTGTATTTTGTTGCCAGAGGTGATGGCAGTCACTATTTTTCCAGTACCTTAGAGGAGCATAATGCTGCTGTGGAAAGATTTCAGTTGGGAATTGAGAATTAATGTCTAGTAGTAACAACGTCCCTGGTCTTATCGTTTTCGAAGGTGTTGATGGTGCCGGCAAGGGAGTGCAAAGCAGGGCCTTGTATACGGCCATGCAGACCGCAGGATACCCTGTGATATTAACCCGTGAACCGGGAGGTTCTGAACCTGCCGAAGCGATCAGAAAACTGATTGTTGAAGGTGATACCGAACGCTGGGACGACATTAGCGAGTTATTGCTGATCTATGCGGCACGACGTTCGCACTTGCAGGAGACCATCCTGCCTAATCTGGCAAAGGGCAATTGGGTTATTTCAGATAGATTTGCAGATTCTTCAAGAGCATTTCAGGGTGTAGCCGGCGGCCTGGGTCTGGAAGTGGTTGAGCAGGTACATAAGATAGTTGTCGGTGATTTTAAACCCGTATTAACCTTCGTGCTGGATATTGACCCAACTATATCCTTGCAACGTACTGTTGTGCGAGGTGGTGGCGAAGACCGTTTTGAACAAAAAGGTTTAGGCTATCAGCAAAAAGTCCGGCAGGGCTTTTTACAGTTGGCAGCAGCATCACCACAAACACATGCGCTCATTGATGCGAGCAATTCCGTGGCGGAAGTTCAGGCAGAGATTATGGATGTACTAAAACAACGACTGGGGCTTGCAGTGTGAATGCCTTCAGTCGCTTACCCTGGAATCAGCAGATTTTGGACAGGCTGTGTGAGTTGGAGCAGCAGCAAAAACTGGGGCATGCCTATTTATTGCAGGGGCAAAGAGGCCTGGGTAAGGAGACTCTGGTCAGGGATTTTGCAGCGCTGCTACTTTGTGAAAGGCCTGAACAGGGCGCTGAATGTGGTACTTGTAAGGGATGTCATTTGTTTTCTGCCGGTACCCATCCCGATTTTAAATATATTGGTCTCGAAGAATCAGCCTCCCAAATTAAAATTGAACAGATACGCGAAAGTCGAAGTTTTTTTGCTAATACAGCTCTGATCGGTAAGTATAAAATTTTACTGCTGTCACCTGCTGAATCGCTTAACCTGAATGCTGCGAATGCCTTTCTAAAAAATCTTGAAGAACCAGCGCCTGGTACTCTTCTGTTTTTGGTCAGTCATCAGCCCGGTTTATTGTTACCAACCATCCGCAGTCGGTGCCAGCAAATAAAATTCACCCATCCTGAAAAAAAACTGGCACTATCCTGGCTGGAACAAACAATCTCAAAAGAACAGGCTATCTTGTCTCTTGCATTAGCAAATGGTGCTCCCTTACAGGCGTTGGTTTATGCCAGTGATGAAAGACAGCAGGAAAGAAGAGAGTTGCACAAAAGACTGCTAAAATTATTACTGGCAGAAATAACCGTAAGTGAAGCCGTTAAAAAAATAATTGAAAGTTCAATCGATGATGTACTGGAAATATTCATGCTTACTGTGCAGGAATTGATCAGACAATTGCAGTCACAACAGGAAAGCCTGAAAGCCTTATTAAGCACCAATGAACTGCAGAAGATTGCAGATCATTTAAATGCAACAGACCTTGTCTCCTTACATTATTTTTATGCTGAATTATTACGTGCTCGCAAGGCGAATCTCAGCACCGCAAATCCAAACATGCAATTACTGCTGGAATCTTTATGTTACCGTTGGGTTAAGCTGGTCAAAGAAAATCAGACTATGGAGTTAGTGAAGTTATGAATAGTCCTGAACCCAAACAAAGTTCCGGGCATGGTATTTTGTCAGTGACTATTAAAGAGCTCTCCGTTCTTTATTCTTCCTACATGCCGTTTTTAAGTAATGGAGGTATTTTTTTACCAACGAATAAAAAGTATGCGATTAATGATGAAGTTTTTTTATTACTCACATTGCTGGATGAAGAGGAAAAAATACCGGTAAATGGCAAGGTTGTCTGGATTACTCCGGCGCAGGCTCAAAACAATAGAGTATCAGGAATAGGCATACAATTTACTGAGCAAAATAGTGAAGCAAAAACCAAGATTGAAAATCATCTGGCGGGGATCATGAATTCAGGCAAACCAACCCACACACTTTAGAAGCCAGCTACGCCGCCGACATTACGAGGATCGGAAACGCCTTCAAAAGCTCCCTCAACAACCATGATTGAATTGGCGTCGCCCTGAGAAAATCGAGAGCTGCTTAAACCCTGATGGCCCATCGATCTTAACTCGGAAACAACCTGTTCTGAAATGGCGCCATTTTCATAACGAATAATGTTTGGTAACCATTGGTGATGAAAGCGGGGGCTGCTGACAGCATTTTCGACATTCATACCGTGATCAATTACGTTGACGATGACCTCCAATACTGTGTTGATAATGGTTGAACCACCAGGAGAGCCGGTTATCAGCAACACTTTGTCATCTTGAGTGATTATAGTGGGAGACATGGAACTTAACATTCGTTTAGACGGCTGTATTTCATTAGCCTCCCGGCCGATCAGGCCAAAACTGTTGGCTGTATTGGGACTGCTTGAGAAATCATCCATTTCGTTATTCAGTAAAAAACCGGCGCCGGGAACGACAAATTTATTTCCATAAGAAGCATTGAGTGTGGTGGTTATTGCAACGGCATTGCCTTCTGCGTCGATAACTGAAAAATGCGTTGTTTCCATGCTTTCTGCAGGCCAGGAGCCGGCATCAATTGCCGAACTGTCGCTTGCCTTTAAAGGATCGAAATCGGCAAAACGTTGTTGCGCATATGTTTTTGAAGTCAGCATCGTTGTGGGTACCTCATAAAAATCCGGGTCACCTAGATGTTCTGCCCGATCTGCATAGGCTCTGCGCTGTGCTTCGATCATCAAATGTAGCGTGGCGGTGGAGCCCCAGCCCAGTGTTGTGAGATCAAAAGGCTCGAGCATATTGAGCATTTGCACCAGCAGAACTCCACCTGATGAAGGTGCTGCCATGGACCAGATATCATATCCACGATAGTTGCCATGCACGGGATCGCGCCAAATAGGCTGATAGGCTTCGAGATCACGATGTGTAATCAGGCCGTTATGTTCCTGCATGCTGGAAATCAGCATGTCAGCGACAGGCCCTTTATAAAAACCATCTCTGCCATGTTCAGAAATCAGCTTCAACGTCTCAGCCAGCTCTGCTTGTTGCCAAAGATCGCCGGCCTGATAAGCTTCGCCTTGCTTGCTGAATTTGTTCATTGAAGCGGGGTAGCGGCTGAAATTACGCAAGTTTCCCTGAAACTGTTCGGCCAGATCTTCGTTAAGAATAAAGCCTTGTTCAGCAAGTTGAATTGCCGGGGCGATTACCTGCTCCCGAGACATGCTGCCAAAGCGCTCCAGAGCATCCAGTAGACCCGCAACTGAACCCGGAACACCTGTGGCCTGGAGGCTGTTTCTGGAAAGTTCACGATCGACATTGCCGTTACTGTCCAGAAACATATCACGGTCTGCAGCCAGTGGCGCTTTTTCACGGGAATCCTGGGTATATACCTCACCACTGGAGTTGCGAAATACTAAAAATCCACCACCGCCAATATTGCCGGCAGAAGGATAGGCAACGGCTAATGCAAAGCCGACGGCTACGGCTGCATCGATGGCGTTTCCTCCCTGGGCGAGGATATTTTTACCAATTTCAGAGGCTATATCGGACCGGGAACTGACCATGCCGTGATCGGCACGTTGAAACTCTGCAAAGACTTGTGAAGCAGAAAAAAGAAATATAAACAGGAAGCAAACAAACTTATTCACGAAAGCCCTTTTCGTAAGTCAGAATTAAGCCTAGACAATACATGACAAAAGCAAGGAAGTGTAGTTGAATCCTGCCCAGTCAACGAAGACTCAAGAGGGTATCAACCAAGCAGTTCGAGTAGGGCTTCTTTCTTTTCAGGAGGCAGTGAATCAAGACGTTCCTGTAACACTTGATCTGTCATTTGATCTTCTCTTAACTCGCCTTTAACTTCTTTCAGAAGTTCTTCGGCGGTGAAGTCTTGAATATTGGCCTGATGATTTTGTTGAATATGTTTTTCCAGAACCATAATGATTTCAGAATTCATGCTTCTACGATTATGTTCAGAAAGCGCTTTAATCTGTTCTCGTAAACCATTCGGTAAACGGATAACAAATTTCTCAACCAGAGCAGGGGTGCTTTTATTAAATTCGCTCACACTGTTTCTCCTTGGCTAATCCTGATCATTTAAATTATTTTTAATACAATGGCCTCAATAATAACGTTTTAAAGCAAAAGAGGGTATGATTTTTTAGTATATTGTGAACCAGACTATGTTTTTTTATTAGCATTTACTATCAGGAGTTAAGGAATTAATGCAGGAATATGATTTTTTTGTAATCGGCGCCGGTTCAGGTGGTGTAAGAGCGGCCCGAATGGCTGCTGGTTTTGGGGCTAAAGTGGCCATAGTAGAAGATCATTACCTGGGGGGAACTTGCGTAAATGTAGGCTGTGTTCCAAAAAAACTATACAGCTTCGCCAGCCATTATCACTATGACTTTGAAGACAGTCGGGCATATGGCTGGTCCGGCTTAGATGCGAAATTTGACTGGCAAACCCTCAGAGACAATAAAACACAGGAAATAAGCCGTTTAAATGGCATCTACAAAAATATACTCGAAAGTGCCGGAGTTGAGGTTTTAACCGGTCATGCCCGGATTTGTGACCCACATACAGTGCAAATAGCTGAAGTTAATTACCGTGCCGATAAAATCCTTGTGGCAACCGGCGGCTGGCCTTTTATCCCGGAGTTTTCGGGTAGCAATTTAGCCATCACGTCCAATGAAGTCTTTGATCTCGATCATTTTCCTGAATCCATTCTCATCGTCGGAGGAGGCTATATTGCAGTTGAATTCGCAGGAATTTTTGCCGGTCTGGGCTCCAATACCACGCTATCCTACCGTGGGGAACTTCCGCTAAATCATTTTGACCGGGATTTAAGAGTGAAATTTGCCAGCGAGCTGAAACGCCATGTTAATGTGCTTTTGGAATCGGAAGTCATTGATATTAAAGAGAATTCAGACAAATCAAGACTGGTAAGCTATAAGGATGGCAGTACAGCCAAATATGACTGCGTCCTCTATGCTACGGGACGTAAAGCCCGGACTGAGGGTCTTGGGCTAGAAAACACCCAGGTTCAGCTGGATTCCAGTGGCAACATTAAGGTAAATGGCCAATTTCAGACCGATGAGCCCGGTATTTATGCACTGGGGGATGTCGTAGGACGCATGAATTTAACCCCGGTAGCGTTGGCTGAAGGAATGAATTTGGCTCGAAACCTGTTTTCCACTCAACAGCCTGAAGTCGATTACAGCAATATTGCGACAGCAGTATTTTCCCATCCAAACCTGGGAACAGTCGGGTTGAGCGAAGAGGCCGCATTATCAGCAGGTAAACAGATAGATGTCTATGAGAGTGACTTTAAACATCTTAAGCACACCATTTCAGGCCGTGATGAACGCACCTATATGAAAATCATCGTTGAGCAAAAAACAGATAAAGTTCTGGGCATGCATATGATGGGTTCAGATGCCGGTGAGATTATTCAGGGCTTTGCAGCGGCAATGAAATGCGGGGTCACCAAGGCGCAACTGGATAGTACTGTTGGAATTCATCCGACGGCAGCAGAGGAGTTTGTTACCATGCGCTCAAAGCGTGATGACTCTTAAGAGCTCTATAAACCTTGAATCACCAACAGAGCTTAAAAATTAAAACTGTATCAGGACAAAGACAATGAAAATAAAGCATGCACTTATAACAGTACTCTTATCCGGCAGTGCTTTTACGGCTTTGGCCCAACAACAGGAGCTTGATCCTCTAAGGACTCCAGGCGTTCAGGCAAGTGGTGATCCAAAGCGCGAAGCATTTGTTCTCGCAAACTGCTCGAACCCTGTTGGTCCGATTGGCGGTGGAGGTGGCATGAGGGAAATACCTCGTGGACAGGTAGATGAATTTGCTAATGCTCCTGTAAACGCCATTCCGGGTGTTATTGCAGGGGGGCAACGCTGGCGTAAAATCTGGGAAGGTAGTGGTAACAATACTGATAGCCCTATTGCCACTGATAAAGGCATTTTGATGGCTATGAATGACCTGAGCCAGATTATTGAGATTTCACTGGATGGTAGTGTCGAGATTATCGCCACGGACACCTATACCGGCGGGGCTATGGCATTAACGCCTGATGGTACGCTTTATGTCGGGGAACGCGCACTCAACCGAGGAATCTGGCAGGTAGAACCGCGTCGATTATTCACCAACACGATGAATGGTGAACCCCTGGAGTGCCAGGGACCAGGTGTGTTAAATGACATGGTCGCTGATCAGAAAGGCGGTATGTATATGACTATGGGCGGAGTTTATTATGCCAATGCAGATGGCGTAGTCAGCGGCCCTTATGGTGATGTAAATGGCAATGGAATTGCCCTGAGCCCGGACGATAAAACCCTATATGTTACGGGTAGGCTTCCTGGCGCTATCCCGCCAGATGATTTGTATTTACCTCCCGGCGCTCCGGTTCCCACTGGAGGACTGGTTGCTTTTGATGTGCAGGAAGATGGCTCACTCACAAATCAACGACAATTTGCCTGGGCGGGAAATGATGGGACACAGGTGGATACTGAAGGGCGTATATATACGCCGGGTAATCTAAGAAGAAATGGCGCGGGATGGTCAGTTGGCAGTGCATGGGTTATAGACCCTGAAACTGGTAATTTTCTTGGTTATTTCCCGGCACCACCAGGAACGCATGGTTTACATTTTGGCGGGGCTGACAAAAAAACCTTGTTTGCTATCACCCTGGGAGCTGAAACTGCCGTTTATGCAATTGACATGCAAGCAGAGGGCTTTCAGCTTGCCGAGTGGAAGCGGTGAAATACAATATTTCTAGCCAGCTAGTGTAATTTCAAATATTCAGATATTAGTTAATTCATGAGTTGCAGGGCATCCCTGCTTGTTACACTATTTCCGGTAATCTTTATTACCGGAAATAGTATAAGGGCAGAATACATGCATACTTTTATAATATATATTTTATATTCAAATAGTTATCTATAGTACTTAATGTTAAATAAGAAAATTCCAGTGCCATTTTTCGACACGCTTTCCGAGATGCCTAATCCCTATCGGCATCGTGTCACCTCTGTTAAACATTTACTTGAAGATGAGCCTCCTCACGCTATAGATGACTATCAGTTTGCTAGTGAGTTTCTCTATTCCTATCGCGGTTCTCCGGATACTTTTTCTACTTATCGACGTGAAATTGAACATTTCATGCACTGGAGCTGGCTTGTGGCCCAAAAATCGCTTAAAGAGATAAGGCGTGAAGATATAGAAGCATATGTAGAGTTTTCGAATAAACCACCAAAACACTGGATTGGTGAGAAAAATGTCGCCAGATTTCTGGAAAAACAGGGTGCTCGTATCTTGAATCCAGATTGGCGACCCTATGTATTAATCAAGCCGGATCAGGCCTATTCACTTTCCCAGAGTGCTGTACAGGCCATTTTTGGAGTTCTGAGCAGCTTTTATAACTATCTGATCCAGGAAGAATATACCGATATGAATCCGGTAGCCCAGATACGCCAAAAAAGTAAATTTCTGCGTAAAACCCAAAGCCAGAAAGCTATCAGGCGCTTATCTGAACTGCAGTGGTCATATGTGCTGGATGCCGCAGAAACATTGGCCGATACGGATCCACTGCAACATGAAAGAACCTTATTTATCATGCAGGCACTGTTTGCCATGTATCTGAGGATATCGGAACTGGTCGAAACCGAACGCTGGACTCCAAAAATGGGCGATTTTGAACGTGATTTGGAAGGCAACTGGTGGTTCAGAACCGTAGGCAAGGGTAACAAGGAGCGTCAGATATCTGTCAGCGATGCCATGTTAAATGCGCTCAAGCGCTTCAGGGAGTCGAGAAATTTGAGCCCCCTGCCCGCACCGGGTGAATCTGCGCCACTTATTCATAAAACCCGTGGCCAGGGGGGCATCACCAGTACCCGTCAAATACGTGGCATTGTGCAACTGTGTTTTGATACTGCGCAGCGTAAAATGCAGGAGGAAGGCTTCACTGAAGAAGCTACGCAATTGTCTGCTGCAACGGTGCATTGGCTACGCCACACGGGCATTTCTGAAGATGTAAAGCACAGACCGCGTGAACATGTGCGGGACGATGCTGGACACGGTTCGAGTGCCATTACCGATCGTTATATTGATGTAGAGCTTAGTGCCCGCCATGCATCTGCCAAAAAAAAATCGATAAAACCACAATAGTTGCAAATTTCAACCTAGAAAAACGATGAAAGTTCCCTATAAATAGGTTAAGTTTGTTAGTCATTACGCGTGATCGGAATTAAGATCGTCAATGGAAAAATCACTTATGAGCAAGTATTCAGCTTTATCAGCTAAAAACATTCTTTCGGCCGCAGTATTGGGCCTGAGCTTAGGTTTTCTGGGCTCCCTGCCCTTACTGGCTCAACAAACTGCTCTTCTAGCCGATGACATACCACTGGATGTTGCTGCTATTTATAAGGAAATCCAGCCTATTGCCGAATACACGCCTATTACACGTTCTGTGTTAAGCCAGTTGGCTCGTAATCATTATTCAGAGGTTCGCGTAAATGATGCTTTTTCCAGTAAATTACTGGATAGAATTTTTGATGGACTGGACCCCTCTCGCCTGTACTTTACCCAAGCTGATATCGATGAGTTTGAACAGTATCGCCTGGAACTGGATGATTTGCTGCGGGCCGGTAATGTTGATGCGGGTTTTGCCATTTATAACCGATATCAGGAACGCGTTATTGAAAGGCTGGTTTACTCCCTGAAACGCATTGAGGAAGATGACAGCCCCTTCGATTTTACCCTTGATGAAAGCATCATCGTTGACCGTTCCGCAGAGCCCTGGCCTGCTTCCCATGCAGAACTGGAAGATCTGTGGCGTAAAAGGGTTAAAAGCAATGTCTTAAGCGCCCTTCTTGCTGACGATACTATAGAGAAAGCCCGTGAGGATCTAAGTGATCGATACCGGTCGCAATTAAGTCAGATTCTGAAAAATGATCAACGTGAGGTTTTCCAGTTCTATATGGATACCCTGACCACCAGTATTGATCCACATACCCAATACTATCTGCCGCAGGCAGCTGAAAACTTCAATATGAACATGAGTTTGCAGTTACAGGGTATTGGTGCGGTTCTCACTACGGAAAATGAATACACCGAAGTGGTTCAGATAGTTGCCGGCGGCCCTGCCGATATAGCGGGAGAGCTGCAGCCCAAAGACCGTATCACAGGCATAGCTCAAGGCAATGATGATTTTGTGGATGTGACAGGTTGGCGAGTAGACGATGTCGTGCAACTGATACGGGGAGAAAAAGGCACAGTCGTTAGACTGAGCGTTATTCCGAATAATGCAGAAAATGATTTTGAGCGTAAAATTATCAGTATTACCCGGGATACTGTGCAGCTGGAAGATGAATCAGCAAAAAGTGAAATTGTAGAAATTGAACGTGATGGAGTGACTTATAAAATCGGCGTCATCGGTTTGCCAACTTTTTATATTGATTTCACAGCCCTGCAGAATCGGGACCCGAATTTTCGCAGCAGTACCCGCGACGTGAGAGTATTGCTGGAAGAATTAAAAGCCGCAGATGTCGATGCCGTCATCATGGATTTGCGTAATAACGGTGGTGGTTCACTCAGCGAAGCCAATGCCCTGGTAGGTCTTTTCATAGACCGAGGCCCAACAGTCCAGGTCATGGATGCAGACAATAACAATATTGTCCAAGGTGATTCTGATCCCGGCATGGTTTATGACGGACCAATGGCGGTTTTGGTTAACCGATTAAGCGCCTCTGCCTCAGAAATTTTTGCTGGCGCCATTCAGGACTATCAGCGTGGTTTGATACTTGGCAGTCAAACTTTTGGTAAAGGCACCGTGCAGGAATTAATCCCCCTGGGGACCGGTCAATTGAAAATTACCCGAGCCAAGTTCTATCGAATTTCCGGTGAAAGTACACAGCATCGGGGCGTATTGCCAGATATCGATTTCCCGGATTTATATGATGTTTCTGACGATATAGGAGAGGCTGCTCTGGATACAGCCCTGCCCTGGGATACCATAGAAACAACCAGTTTTTATCGACCTTTTGCAGACCTGAAACCTGCCCTGCCTGTTCTTGCGAGCAGGCACGCAGAGCGATTGCAAAACGATCCGGACTTTAATTATATAAATGCACAGATACAGCGAGCGATTGAAAATAAAGCGGATAATACCCTGAGTCTGAATATGGAAACATTATTGGCTAAACGTGCAGACAATAACGCATGGCGCTTACAGATAGAAAACCTGCGACGTGTCGCCAAAGGTGAAGAAGCTTTCGACTCTATTGAAGCTATGGAGAATCAGAACGAAGCCGAAGAAGAAGTCTTAGCTGTGAACATGCCTGGCCTGGAAGATGAAGTTGAAACTGATCAGGATGATGAAGTCGATCCCTATCTTCGCGAGAGCGGCAATGTCTTGCTGGATTTAATTGAGCTGAATTCTGGTAGCGTTTTCAGTATGGCTCAGCAGCGAAATTAGAAACTACTCCAGGAGTTTGCAAAATCCTGGAGATGTCTGCGTTCCTTATCACGCCCCTTTCCTGAATCGAAAAGTCTAGGGCATTGGCAGCAATGCTTCTCTGTCCGGTGGCAGATGTTGATCTACCGCATTAAGTAACATGGCCGTCATGGTGTAGTCGCCCATAATCATGGTGATCTCGATAGTGCCCTGTGTTCCAAACAGCTCAACCATTTTGGCGAACATCTCTGATGGTACCTGGTGATCGCCGCGTAGCATGGTTCGTCCGAACTCAATAACGGCCGCTTCTTTTTCCGGCAAGCCACTGACCGGGCGATTGTATTTGATGACATCAATCACTGCCTGATCGACACCTGCCTGCTGAGCGCCGATCTCGTGTGCGGTCCATTCATACTGCTGGTTGAATTCCCGGGCCGGTACCAGTGTGCTGATCTCGAAGAACTGCCGTCCTAGAATGGTTCTGCGCAGTAACTGGTTCATCACGTCATAAGGCTCTGCAGCTTCAATACTGTACATGGAACTGTTTGGAGGGCCAATACGAGGAACATTGCTGTCGTTACCATTGATCGTTTCGAAGATACGTTGCCCCTCCTCATCCAGTGTCTCTTTGAGGATGAGTGGCAATCGTGAGTAAGACATTGGATCAATATCCGGAGGCAGTGCTTGCTGATTTGTCTGGGCACTTAACAGGCTGGCCGGTGAAATAAGCATCACTATTGCAATTTTTATTATAGTTTTCATTTTCGTTTCTCGATGGATCAGGATGGGTTATAGAAGATATCTCTCTGCAGCCGATTATTCAAGATTGACTCGTGGAGATAACAAGGATTTAAGGCTCTTGTCAGGAGTCAAACAGGAGTCAAAGAGGAGTCAAACCGACGAATAATCCCAGCTGCCTCTGGTTAAATTGGCCAAGCTGCTTGTTTGAATTTAGAAGCTCAAACCAAAGGAGCAATACACAGGGTGGAATTGGTCAGGATGCAAATCTGAAATTGGTGCTGATTGAAATGAGCTGAATGACTCGAAGCCCTGCAAGCAGAATACAAGGCTGTATAACCAGAAAAATTACTAAAAAATGGCGGAGGAGGAGAGATTCGAACTCTCGATAGGCTATAAACCTATGCCGGTTTTCAAGACCGGTGCATTCAACCGCTCTGCCAC
This sequence comes from uncultured Gammaproteobacteria bacterium, assembly GCA_963975155.1. Classification (GTDB taxonomy): domain Bacteria; phylum Pseudomonadota; class Gammaproteobacteria; order Pseudomonadales; family Pseudohongiellaceae; genus UBA5109. The sequence goes on from CAXBFG010000001.1 coordinate 258,377, forward strand.
CCCTCCGCGAAGGGCTTGAATCTTACAGTAATTTTACTGGCAGTCAACCGTCATGGCAGGCCTGACAGGAGTTTTCCCTATCCTGAATTCCTTGCTTTTAGTACACGGCTTAGTATGATGTTAACCATTGAATTTGTCTGTTTTGCCCTCATTTTAGTAACAGGCAAGTGAGTATTACTTTTTAATCTCTATATTAATTGGAGTCGAACAATGAGCGAATTAGGTTATGGTGTAGAACGCAGTCAGTCATCGGTACTGGCAACCAATAAGGTGTTGAAAAATACCTATATGTTGCTGTCCATGACTCTCCTGTTCAGCGCCTTCACAGCAGCAGCTTCGATGGTGATTGGCATTGGTCAGGGTATGGCATTGATTTTAATGCTGGTAAGTTTTGGATTATTGTTTTGGGTGCATAAAGCTGCCGAAACCAGTCAGGGTCTGATAGCCATTTTTGCATTTACAGGTTGTATGGGGGCCGCTCTGGGGCCGATGTTGACTTTCTATCTGGCTCTGCCTAGTGGCCCAGGCATGGTACTGCAAGCATTGGCTGGAACCGGGCTAATCTTCCTTACCTTATCAGGGTATGCGCTGACCACACGCAAGGACTTCTCGTTTATGCGGGGCTTTTTGTTTACAGGCTTGATTGTGGCAATTGTTGCGATGCTTTTGAATATCTTCCTGAATATTCCAATTTTAAGTCTGGTAATTTCAGCCGCAGTCATCATGATCATGTCTGGCTTAATTCTGTTTGATACCAGTCGTATTATTCATGGTGGTGAGACTAACTATATTCGCGCAACCGTGTCCCTGTATTTGAATATTTACAATATATTTATTCATCTGCTGCGATTGATCAGTGTCATGTCAGGCAGAAATTAACTTTTACAAAGCTGTAACAAGCCCTGCTGGCATACCAGTGGGGCTTTTTTCTTTTAGAGGTTTGTGAAATAAATGCAAAGTTTTACCATAGCGGTTTATGCGGCACCTGGCTCACAATCCTCCAGCACTGCGCTGAACTTTGCGCGTGCAGTTCTGAAAAGTGGTAATTCAATTTACCGTTTGTTTTTTTATCAAGATGGCGTGCTAAATGCCTCCAGTTTCAATATTCCTCCCCAGGATGAAGAAGACCTACCAGCAGCATGGCAGGCCTTAATACAGGAAAATAAACTTGATGCAGTTGTTTGCGTGGCTTCTGCACTGAAGCGCGGAATTGTTAACGTTACAGAAGCCGACCGATATGAATTGCCAGCTGAAAATTTACGTGAAGGTTTCGAGATCAGCGGTCTGGGGCAACTGATTGACGGGGCTTTAAATTCAGACCGCCTGATCAATTTTTTGCCTTGAGTATAAGCATGATACTGCCACAGAAATTTCTTATTATTATCAGACAGGCGCCCTTCTCTTCTGAGCTGCCTGCTGCGGCTCTGGATATTATGTTGACAGCGGCAGCCTTTGAACAAAAAGTAACATTACTGTTTAGTGGTGATGGTGTGCAGCATTTGATACCTGATCAAAATGCAAAAGGCACCGGAATGAAAAGCATCAGCCAGGCTTTACCGGTCCTTGAACTTTACGATATTAAAAAAATCCTGGCGGATCATGAAGCCTTATTGAATAGAAATTTACATCCACAAAACCTGCTGTTAAATGCAGAACCTGTTTCAATGGCAGAGATTGCAGCAGCATGTGAAAATGCTGATCAGGTATTTAACTTTTAAGTATTTAATGTTCAAGCTATATGATTCTTCATCTTATTAATAAATCAATTAGCAATTCACCCGCTCTGGATGAATGCCTCTCTCTACTGCAAGCAGCAAATAAAAAATCAGCTATTCTTTTGCTTGAAGATGCAGTGAATGCAGCCATCAGCAATCAGCTTAACGCAGAGCTTCATGCAAAAATTAATGCGCTGGATATCCCCTGCTACGTTTTAACAGAAGACCTGCAGGCGAGAGGGTTGCTTGATAAAATAGCGAAGGGTTTCACTCAGGTAGATTATGCTGGCTTTGTTCAGTTGTCACTGGAGTATAAAAAAGTGCAAAGTTGGGCCTGAGTGTCGTTATGAGTGATTCAATCGCTAATATTCTGGTAATAAATAATAAAACTATCAGGCTGGATAAACGGGGCTATCTGCAAAATCTTTCTGACTGGGATAAAGGCGTAGCTGAAGCCTTGGCGATTAAAGAAGGACTGGAATTGGATCAGGGGCATTGGGAGGTGATCGAACTGTTACGAAGCTTCCACCAGCAAAGTGGGCTGGTTCCGTCCACCCGGGCTTTGGTTAAGCTGATGGCTAAAGATTTGGGTGAAAGCAAAGGCAAGAGCATGTATCTGATGAAGCTTTTTCCACAAACTCCGCTTAAGCTGGCCTGTAAAATTGCAGGTTTGCCACGCCCCATAAATTGCATTTAGCTTTTCGACTATGAATAAAACTTTGTCTTTGCCTTACCCGGCATCAAGCTTTGAACTGTTCGGGAAATTGCGAAGTTTAGCCTTGCCGGTTTTGCTGCATAGCGGTAAAGCTGAAACAAACTTGAACTCGCGTTATGATATTTTGGTGGCAGACCCGAGCACTGTGTTTCGGTATCAACAAGGGACCTTGCTGGTTGAACATGACGATTCGACACAAGGTATCAAGACAGCAAATCCAATTTTAAGCCTGGCTGAATTTTTTCCGATAAATAACTCTCCCGCGGAGCAAGAAACTGAAACCGATAGACTGCCCTTTTGTGGTGGTTTTGTGGGATATTTTGCTTATGATATTTTGCAGGAAAGTTTCGGAATAGCTGTAAAAAAATCTGCGGAGCTTACTTTGCCCTCAGTATTGGCTGGTATTTATGATTGGGCTGTTATTGTGGATCATCAGCAATTTACCTGTACCCTGGCTGCCCAGGCTTCAGTCAGCAGTACCAGACTCAAGCAAATAGAAACACTGCTGAATGATGAGACTAAAGCACAGGCTGACAATTTCACGCTTGGATCTGCTTTTCAATCTAATTTTTCCAGGCAGGCTTACCAGAATGCCTTTGAAAAAATCATGTCTTACATATACGCCGGTGATTGTTATCAGGTTAATCTTAGCCAATGTTTTCAAGCCTCCTGTGAGGGCGATCCATATGAGTTTTTTGCACGGATGCAGGCCATAGCCGCTGCGCCATTTGCAGCCTATATGGAAGACAAACAGCAAGCCCTGATGTGCTTTTCACCGGAACGTTTTTTAAGGGTCAAAAACAAACAGGTTATTACCCAGCCTATCAAAGGTACGCGAGCTCGTCATAAGAATAAGCAGGCTGATAAAGCAGCACTGACTGATTTGTGCAACAGCACTAAAGACAAGGCTGAAAATCTGATGATTGTGGATTTACTGCGCAATGACCTGGGTAAAGTGTGTCGGACTGGTTCAGTGCAGGTTGAATCGTTGTTTGAAGCGCATAGCTTTACCAATGTACATCACCTGATCAGCACCATAAGTGGAGAATTAAAGCAGGCAAGTGATGTCTTCTCTTTGTTGAATGCATGTTTCCCCGGCGGCTCAATTACCGGCACTCCCAAATTACGTGCCATGCAAATTATTGATGAAGTAGAAAGTATGCCCCGCTCTGTCTATTGTGGCTCCATAGTCTGGATCGATCAGGCAGGAAACATGGATAGCAATATCGCGATTAGAACTCTGCTGCGTGATCGGGAGCGCTTATATTGCTGGGGTGGTGGCGCCATCGTCGCTGATTCAGATATGCAACTGGAATATCAGGAAAGTCTGGACAAAATTGCCCTTTTTATGGATGCTCTTTCCTGAATCATGAACGCAGCCAATCTGAAAGCATACCTGCAGGACCATCTGGCCTTTGTGTATCCGGAATTACAGGCTGAGCAGCGTCATGCTGCAGTATTAATTCTGCTGGCACCAGGTGCTGAGGGGCCGGAACTGATATTTACCCGTCGCAGCAAGAGTCTCTCCAGTCACGCCGGCCAGATCAGTTTTCCGGGTGGAACTGTCGAGGCTGCTGATCCCGACCCCATTCAAACGGCATTGCGTGAGTCGGAGGAAGAAATCGGCTTGATCAGTCAAAATGTCGATATATTAGGGACCTTGGACTGGTATGAAATGCCTTCAGGTTTTGTGGTTTTGCCGGTAGTCGGACAACTAATACTTGAACAGCGTTTTGTTGCCGCGCCAGCCGAAGTGGTTGAAATATTTTCCATCCCCTTGCAGCACTTACTGGATATCAGTCTCTATAAACGCGACACAATGGTTAGAAATGGAATTAAAAGGCAATTCTATTACTTTGAATTTAAAGAATATTATATTTGGGGAGCTACCGCGGCGATGCTGCGCTCTCTGGCCCTGCTTTTAGCAGAGACTTAGCTTTCTGTTACTCGCCTTGATAAATTCCTGTTTTAGATCTTCGTAATTGAATACCGCGGGAAACTGTGGAAATTCATCAATGACATTCTGTGGGGCCATAAACAAGATGCCCTGATCTGCCTCGCCCAGCATGCTGGTATCATTATAGGAGTCACCAGCCGCAATAACGCGATAATTAAGGCCGTGAAACGCCTGAACGGAAGCCCTTTTGGGGTCTTTCTGACGCAATTTATAATCCAGCACCCTGCCACTCTGGTCAATTTCCAGGCGGTGGCAAAATAAAGTGGGAAAACCCAATTGACGCATCAGGGGCTGAGAAAACTCATAGAAGGTATCTGAAAGGATAATGACCTGAAAACGTTCGCGCAGCCAATCGACAAATTCAATAGCACCATCCAGCGGACTTAAACTGGCTATCACTTCCTGAATCTCGTGCAAGCCAAGTTTATGCTCGTCCAGGATACGTAATCGTTGTTTCATTAGTACATCGTAGTCAGGAATGTCGCGAGTTGTGGCTCTTAATTCATCTATACCGGTTTTTTCAGCAAAATTGATCCAAATTTCGGGGATGAGAACCCCTTCCAGGTCGAGACAGGCTAATTCCAAAACAAGACTCCTACTAACAAATGTTTTAATGCGTGATGCCAAACAGGGCTCATTTTCTATCTTTGCGGGTTCACATGCAATCATTGAACTGCCAGTGCCAGGTCTTGATGGTGATTTTGTCAGAGGCGGAATATTGCTTAATTTATCTGCTGGCCTTTACAGTCCATGTCTTGGTATATAAATATTGGCAGAAGCACAGTGATAACACTAGATGTGGTATTCAGTTCAGGGCTAAACACAACATAGTGTAACAATCAGTAAAATATCCCTTGTAACTATCTAATAAATAAGGAGTTTTTCACGTGGAACATGCCTTGACCATCTTTTTAAGATGAATCGCTAAGTCTTTGTTAAATTGATGATTTCAAGTAAAAGCGAACAGAGGTACAATAAGCGCCCTTATCACCAGCCATCAGGGGCAGATCCGGCGTGTTGAAACCCGAACAAATAAGCAGTCTGGCAAAAGAATATGCTGACAAACACCCTAAGGACATTATTGCTCTGGCACTTCAGTCTGCGTCAAAGCTCGCCATTTCATTTAGCGGTGCTGAAGATGTTGTACTTATTGATTTAGCCCTCAAGCTCAACAAGGATATTCAGGTTTTCACTCTGGATACAGGTCGCCTGCATCCAGAAACCTACCGTTTTATCGATAAAGTACGGGACCATTATGGACTGCGTATCGATATTATGGCGCCGGATGCAGCGAAACTAGAGGCCTACGTAAAAGAAAAAGGCTTGTTTGATTTTTATAAAACCGATCACCATGAATGTTGTGGTATTCGAAAAATAGAGCCTTTGAAACGTAAACTGGCGACCCTGGATGGCTGGATAACCGGACAGCGCAAAGACCAGAGCCCGAGTACCCGCAACCATGTAACCGTAGTCGAGCAAGACACGGTGTTTTCAGGTAAAGGAAAAACCCTGCTGAAGTTTAACCCCTTGGCTAACTGGTCTTCGGCTCAGGTTTGGGAATATATCCGTATGTTCGATGTCCCTTATAACACTTTGCATGACAAGGGTTATATCAGTATTGGCTGTGAACCCTGCAGCAAAGCTGTTAACCCGGGCCAGCATGAGCGTGAAGGACGCTGGTGGTGGGAAGAATCGACAGCAAAAGAGTGCGGCCTGCACCAGGATAATGAAATAGCCAGAGGCTGAGAGCTCCCCAGACCTGGGCTAGTTCAAGCTCCATTGCTTTGAGCTGCTGACAACATTCAAACAAGTGGTATTTCCATATTGCTAAACAATAGCTCCCGGTCTGTATTACTCTGACATGCCAGGGCACGCTGCAGCGTTAATTTATCCAGATGCGGCGCAAACATTTCAATAAAATCATGCATATATTGACGCAGATAGCTTTCCTGACGAAAGCCGATGCTGGTCGTGCTGTAGGCAAATAAATGACTGGCATCCAGTGCTACCAGATCCTTGTCTCGTTCAGCTTCCCAGGCCATTGATGCAACGATGCCTACACCCAGGCCAGCACGTACATAGGTTTTGATGACATCGGCATCAGCGGCTGTGACCACGACATTTGGCGTCAGTTTGGCCTGCTGAAAGGCGGCATCGAGCTTGGAGCGACCAGTGAAACCAAATACATAAGTGATCAAGGGGTACTGATTAATATTTTGCAGGCTTAAGGGCTGCGCCTGGATTAAAGGATGTCCCTGGGGAACCAGAATAGAGCGGTTCCACTGGAAACACGGCAACATCACCAAATCCTCAAACAGCTCCAGGGCTTCGGTGGCAATAGCAAAATCTGCAGTACCGTCCGCCGCCATTTGTGAAATTTGCATGGGAGTGCCCTGATGTAAATGCAGTGCGACTTTTGGATAACGCTGAGTAAATGCCTGAATAATTTTTGGCAATACATATCGCGACTGGGTGTGCGTAGTTGCAATGCTTAAACTGCCCTGCTTTTCATCCCTGTATTCGGCTGCAACCCTGCCAATGGTGTTGATTTTGCTGAGTATCTCTCCACTGGTGGCTAAAATTTTCTCGCCGGCGGGGGTTATTTGATGCAGGTTTTTGCCACGACGGCTAAATATTTGTACCCCCAGTTCTTCTTCCAGTAAACGTATTTGCTTGCTGATACCGGGTTGTGAGGTATACAGCTTTTCGGCCGTCTGGGTGATATTCAGGTGATTTTGTGCAACTTCCCAGATGTAGCGTAGTTGTTGAAGTTTCATTGCAAGGACCTGCAGTGTTTACGAAGGCCTTATTATATAGCTAAATAGAATATAAATATGAAATAAAATTTCTTTTAATTATATATGGTTGAGGATACATTGCCGGGCTTATGGATCTGATCATGCTTATTTTATCTGGCGCAGTAGTCGGCTTTGCAATCGGCCTGACAGGCGTTGGCGGCGGCTCTCTAATGACGCCAATTCTATTGTTATTCAACTATCCTGTTGCAATAGCCATCGGTACAGATTTGCTGTTTGCTGCCATCACCAAGTCCAGTGGTATGTTTTTTCATCACCGGCATGGCCATGTGGATTGGCGTACTACGGCCTTACTGGCAGCTGGCAGCATTCCGGTGTCGATATTCATTAATCTGTTTATCATTGATCCAAGTCTTAGCGATGATGAGAGTTTTGCCGCTTTTTTAACCAGTTTCCTTGGTGTGATGTTGATCCTCACAGCATTGGTTATGTTGTTTAACCGCATTATCCAGCATCGTCAAAGCAATGATGAAGGACCGAAGGATAAAGCTTATTTCCACTTTTTACGCAAACATCGGACGCTGCTGGTGCTCATACTGGGTATCGTGCTCGGAATATGTGTGACCCTGTCTTCTGTGGGTGCAGGGGCATTCGGCGCGGCGATTCTGTTCATCCTGTTTCCAAGCTGGCAGACCAAGCATGTTGTCGGTACGGACATTGCTCACGCAGTACCGCTAACTCTGGTTGCAGGCCTGGGCTATCTGTTTAATGGTCTGGTGGATTACAGTCTGCTTTTGGCACTGATAGTTGGTTCATTGCCTGGCATTTATCTGGGTACCAGGCTGGGCGCAGTGTTGTCGGAATCCCTGCTACGTGGTGTATTGATTATTGCTCTTTTGATACTGGGAATAAACTTCAGTCTTTAGGCCGGATATTGGCAACCCCGTGAGGCACATGTCCGGTGGCAACATGTTCTCTGGCTGATTCACAATGTGCCTCCTGGTCATCGAAAAACACATCGGCATTATAGGCGCGTAAAAAGGCTCCTTTATCTGAACCGCCGAGAAACAAGGATTCATCGATTTTAATATCCCAGGCTCGCAGGGTACGCACTACCCTTTCATGGGCCGGCGCAGCCCGGGCTGTGACCAGGCAGGTTCGGATAGGGCTGTCCTCGACAGAGAACTCACTCTGAAGTTGCTGCAAGGCTGCCAGAAAGGGTTTAAATGGACCGCCGGACAAGGGTTCCCTTGCAGCCTGGCGTTCACTGCGGGTAAATTCTTCAAGGCCACTGGACTTGTAGATACGTTCGGCTTCATCGGAGAACAGCACGGCATCTCCATCAAAAGCAAAACGGAGCTTGTGGTCATCCTTGTTAGCAATACCCGAAGGCATAATTGTTGCTGCGGCTATACCGTTTTCCAGAGCCTGTCGCACATCGCCACCATCGGTAGAAAGAAACAGATGGCTGTTAAATGCACTGATGTAACGATAAGGACTGGATCCGCCACAAAAAGCAGCCTTGCTGATAGAAAGTTGATGATGCTCAATGGAATTAAAAATCCGCAGTCCGGTATCCGCAGTGTTGCGTGACAACAAAATGATCTCTACCTGTTCCCGCCCCAGCAGTGTATTGATATTAAGCAGTTTTTTGACCAGGCTGAAGGCATCACCCGGAGCCAGCGGCTCTTCCTCCCTGGCAATCTGGTAGAGGCGATAGGCTTCCACACCTTCATGTTCATAAACCTGATGGCTTTCATTGAGATCAAACAAGGCTCGTGATGAGATTGCGACGGTGAGTTTTTGAGTTTGCTGGTTCATGGGCATATATTAACAGGGCTCTTACAGACTAGTAACATACACCTGTCCCGCCCAGACTGCAGTAACCTTGGGGATTTTTTGCCAGATATTGCTGGTGATAATCTTCTGCATAATAAAAGTCACCTGCTGCCTTGATCTCTGTGCTTATGGGGGCATAGCCCTTTTCAGCAAGCAAGCTCTGATAATGTTCTCGTGAATCCTCTGCAGCCTGCAGTTGTGCATCTGAATAGGTGTAGATAGCTGAGCGATATTGAGTGCCGCTATCATTGCCCTGTCGCATACCCTGAGTCGGATCATGGGCTTCCCAGAAAGACTTCAGCAGTTCTTTGTAACTCAGGCGGGCAGGATCAAAAACCACCCAGACAACCTCAGTATGCGCTGTCTGACCACTGCAGACTTCCTGATAAGTTGGATTCGCAGTGAAACCACCGGCATAGCCTGCTGCTGTTGTGTACACGCCTGACATGGACCAGAAATGTCTCTCAACCCCCCAAAAGCATCCCATGCCAAACATGGCCTGTTCGAGTCCATTACCGGCAAGATATTCTGCTTGCGGTTTTAACGGGGCATCCAGAACATAATGCCGTTCAGCAACCTTTATGTTTATGTCCCTTCCGGGCAAGGCGTCCTGGGCACTAATTAAGCGGTGATTTTCTCTTGTTCTAAACATGATCAGCCCTGGCAAATTTTCAGATATTGTGCGACAACTTTTTCTATACCCTGATCAATACATTCAATAGTCAGGGCGTGACCAATAGAGACTTCAAGAATATCAGGAATGTTTAAAAAGGCTGGCAGGTTAAGCAGATTAAGATCGTGACCTGCATTGACTCCGAGCCCCAGAGACTGAGCCAGTATGGCTGCATTTCTGTATTGTACTAATACTCGCTCAGAATCATCATGACCATATTGCCGGCAAAATTCCTCGGTATATAACTCGATGCGGTCAGCACCACTTTGGGCGGCGAGTTTAATTTGGTCTGGTTCCGGATCAATAAAAACGGCCACTCTGATCGCGGATTTTTTCAAGCGGGCAATCAGCGGTTTTAGCGTTTCCAGATGCTGAATAAAATCCCAGCCATGATCTGAAGTCAGCTGGGCTTCTGTATCTGGCACCAGTGTACATTGTGTTGGCTGGCAGGCTTCTACCAGTTGCAGGAAGGCCTCTGAGGGGTAGCCTTCGATATTGAATTCAACTTCTGGGTAGTCTTTAAGCAATGCGGCCAGATCACGGGCATCCTGTTGTTTAATATGTCGTTCATCCGGACGAGGATGTATTGTCAGGCCATGCACACCGAGTCCTATAAAGCGTCGGGCATAATGCAATAAATCAGGATAATTATGGCCTCTGGAATTTCGCAGCAGAGCCAGTTTATTAAGATTAACACTGAGAACAGTCATGATAGTTTTAATACGGGAAATGTAGTTTTAATTCTAGAAGACTTGGGCAGAAAAAAACAGCATTTGTGCTACATCGGCCGGAGCTTTCTGTTGCGTCTTAAAGTTTTTGTTAAATTGGGGTTGTTGAGTGAATGCTATTTCTTTGCAAGAGTATAAAACACATCAACAGGGAAGAAAGCCCTATCGTCAAAGGGAACAAAATTGTAGTAAGTGAGTAGGCTTCCAGCGCAAGAATTACGAAGATGCAACGGATAAAAAACACGAAATAAAAATTCATGCTTTCCTGTTCAGGAAAATAATACGCTTTTCGGATTGTCGGGATAAAGCCACAAACATCTATCAAGGTAATCAGTATCACGGCCCACATCGGGTTTGCTGTGAATATCCATAATGGGATGGCCAGCAAGGCAATGCCAAAAAATACATAATCGATTAACAGAATTCTGATGTCGGCTTTTTTGCGATACGCCAGGATGGCAATATAAAAAGTTATTGCACCTGACAAGCCTACCGGCCAGGCTGCTACACCCCCGCCCGATTTAATTTGCGCAAAAAATATGATGAAGGTACTTAAACTCCAGATTAACCACGAAAACACATGCGGACGGGTTGTCCCTTTGCGTATAGAGCGAAGATAAGGAAAATAGGCAAGTAAGGTAAGAATAACTGCTGCAAGGCTGAAAATTTCTTTTGCTGACATTTTGAATTTATAGACTCCGAATCCGATATCGCATAGTCTACTTGAGTTGACCAGTTATTGCGGAATTATTCAGTGTCTAATTATGTAAAAATCGCTAACAGCAAATCACTTGTCTTTGGTTTTGTTTTAAATGGCAAGGGAGGCTCTATCGCATTGCAGGATGTCGAAGATGGCACGAGTCCGGCATGGTTTCATCTTGATCTTTTAAAGAAAGATTGCAAAGCCAATCTGAAGTTGCTGGCATTACCTGAGCATGCTATTGACGGATTGACGCGACTGGATACACGCCCACGCACGAGCGTTTTTGAAGAGGGAATTTTATTGATTCTGCGGGTTATTAATTTGATTCCTGGCGAAAACCCGAACGACATGGTTTCACTGCGTATATGGGTTGAAAAAGACAAGATCATCAGTTTACGACAAAAAAGAGTTTTGTCAGCTCAGGACATAAAGGCCGATCTTGAAAATAATTCCGGACCAAAAAATGCCAGTGAAATTGTCACCGCCATAATAGAGCGTATTGCAGACAGAGTTTCCGAGTATGTGGATTCCATTGAAGCACGTATGGAAAAATTTGAAGACGAGGTTGGTACTGAAAACCTCGTGAATATACGCGCTAATGTTGCAAAACTGCGTCGTGAAGCTGCAATGGTAAGGCGTTATCTTGCGCCGCAAAGAGAAGCGCTGGAAGCCTTGTTCAGATTGTCAGGTAATTTTCTCAATAAAGATGACCGCAATTACGTGCAAGAACTATCGGATCGTATTATCCGTTATGTGGAAGACCTTGACCTGGTAAGGGAAAAGGCTGTTATGTTGCAGGAAGAATTAATGAACAGAATGGCTCAACAACAAAATGATCGCATGTATGTACTCTCGATTGTTGCCGCAATATTTTTACCAATTTCCTTCGTTACCGGATTATTCGGTATGAATGTGGCAGGACTGCCTGGTATTGATGACCCGATGGCATTTCTCTATGTGGCTGGTTCGATGGCGGTGGTTGTGGTGGGAATTCTTTGCTACTTTCGATCTAAAAGATGGTTATAACTTTTACAACTTTTACAACTTTTACAACTTTTACAACTTTTACAACTTTTACATCTGTCAGAACTGTCAGGATTGAATGCCAGTTATGATTTTATCGAAGCCATAGCTCTTAGGCTTTCGGCCTGACCAGTTTGAGTTCTCCATCCAGATGTACATCGCGTTGCGGGAAGGCAATAACGATATTGTTTTCAGTTAACAGTTCTTCAATTCTGAATCTCAGATTGGATTTAATAACACGCATATCCCTTTCACCACCAATACTGACCCAGAAGTACGCATCAAAAATTAAGGCGTTATCTCCAAAATCTTCGAAAATGACCACGGGATCGGGATCATCCAAAATCAACTGGTCAGCTTTACATGCCTTGTAAATTAATTCAGATACCAGCTTGGCAGGCGACCCATAAGCGACCCCTACTCTGACCGTAGCCCTTGCAAGTTTATCTACCAGGGTCCAGTTGACGACCATATTTTCCAGCAGCTGACTATTCGGAATCAGCAGATGTACACCGTCAGTACGGCGCACCAGTGTTGATCGGGTATTTATCGTCTGCACTGTACCCTTGACGTCGCCAATCTCCAGAAAATCACCAATGCGAATCGGCTTTTCCCACATCAGAATCCAGCCGGAAATAAAATTATTGATAATATTTTGTGCGCCAAAACCAACGCCTATGGCAACGGCGCCTGAAACAAATGCGAAAGCGCCAAGCGGCACATTCAGTAAGCCAAGCGCAGTGAAAGCAAGCAACAAGAGTGCAATAGTAAAATAAAGCCGTTTCACCAGGAGGATCAGGTCAGGCTCGACTTCTCTTTCTACCAGTTTGTTGATGATGATTGAACTGGATTTTTGGATAAACAGGTAGGCAATCCAGATTACAACAGGTAAGGCCAGAACCTGCAGGATAGTGTAAGACTGCCCTTTTATGGAAAAAAGTGTAATGGATAAAAAATCGATCAGTTGTTGCATGCTAAATCTGAGTTATATGACGAATAAAGAGCATAGAGTGAATCAGAATACAGAGCAACAATAATGTGTTTGTGTATTCCAGACAATAAATTGGGTAGCGGTGTTCAAAAATTCATCGTCATGATTACTTCTCAATGGTGTATGTCATATCGATACTCTGGCTGACTCCACTTTCCACTTCGAGTTTAAGTCGCTCACTGAGGATATAGTCTAAGGACAGAATGGATTGCTTTTCAAACAAGCCTATTTCGTAGTGCATAAATATATTCGGGGTCAGATACTTACCCAAACCCAATGAACTTTGCGTTAAATCGTTCTGACTGTTCAGGGCCAGACTATCAAGACCAAGTTCGGATCGTATTGTATTGGCAAGACCGCCCTGCCCTCTGTTGATTCCCAAACTGGTTATGGCGCCCAACAGATTCGACTGATCTTCGTCATCGGTATTAGCAAAAGACTTGCCTGTTATCAGAATGGACAGGATTTCACTATCCGGCAGGCTTGGAGTGGAAAATAACTGGCTCTGCATATTCCGCAAGGTGCCATTGATTTGAACGCCCGCCTGTATGCTGGTGTTGGCACGGTAGGCACGAATATCCAGTGCGGGATTCGCAGGATTGCCAAAAAAGATAAGTTTGCCGTTGCTGATATCTAGACGCTGTCCATAAATGGCGTAGACGCCCTCCCGTATGGAAATATCTCCGTATGCGAGTAAGGGTCTGCCGGGATCCTGTTGTATCTGTAGCTCACCATCCAGCCATAAGTCCAGCCCCAGGCCCTGGAAATGAACGTTTTCACCCAGCGCAAGATCAAGATTCGCCGTGACAGAGATTTCCTGTAGCTGTTGTTGCGCAGGATTATTGGCCAGCAGGTATTCCTGTTCGGGTGGCGCGCTGATCACTCTTGCATCACGGGAAATTTCTGTGCCCTGATTGATTAATACCGTCTGATTTTCACGAATATCCAGGCCTAATTCAGGAACAGTCACTGAACCCTGTATATCCACTGCATTATTGTGGTAACTCAGCTCAATATCGGGGCTGATACTCAACTGCGTCCCGATGTTGTTGATCAGGCTGAAATTCTCTCCCTGCAGGCTTAGTGAGAATGTTCTGTCCGCTGTAAACAGAGCATTGGCATTGCCTGTAAAAATCAGCTCTCCTGTACCAGAGACTGCGGATGCGAGTATCTGAATATTCTGCTGATCATCGCTGACAATATCGATTTCAACTTGTTCGGGTGCAATACCATATTCAGGCAATTCAAAACTGCCACCCAGTATGCTGAGATTGGTCAGGATGCGCGGCTCTGCAATGCTGCCTTCAATATCCAATAAGCCATTAAGCTGGCCCTGTGTATTTCTGATATCAGGCAACAGTGTTTCCAGCCAGTTTAAACTGGAAAAATCAAACTCTACAGATCCACTCAGGTTTTCATTCAGGTCCATATTGACCAGCGCGTTGATGTCTCCCTGGATATCAACTCCATTGGCTTCCTGGTGATAGACAGAAAGATCGGCATTGGCCTGCCAGAGTCCCATCGATTGAGAAAGTTGTAAGCTTCTGTGGTCAAGCCTGAAGGTTCTGATTTCGGGTTGCACACTCTGCCTTTCATCGTCCTGAGGCAGATACAGATTAAGGCTAAGATTACGTGGTTCAAGTTGCAGTAAAAAATCAGCTTCACTCAGGCTGTTGATATTGCCCTGCGCCTGCAATTGCGCATTCAGAAAACCATCGATGAAGGTGTTGTCAGGTAGGGCAAAGGCAAAGGCTTGCTGTTGTGTAACTAAGCCCGGTGGCTTTGATTCAAACTGGCGATTGAGCTCAGGCTGATTGACCAGTGTTATTATGTTTTCGGTATTCATATAAGCCAGTGGAAATTCATCGAGACTGACACTGATATCGAAGATGTCATTATCAAGATTCAGGCCGTTGCAAAATCGCGTCTGCCGATAATTCCAGCAGTGTTGCGAAACATTAAGGACGGAAGAGCTGAGGGTAAGATCTAACTGTTCCTGCAATGTCCATAAGCCATACGCCGAATCGATACTGGCATTGGAAATAGAGGCACGCCAGACTTCATCAAGATAGCTGCCGTCCAGCATGAATTGCAAAGCCAATGCGTCAGCATTGAGACTTAGCATGCCTTGATGCTCTGCCAATGTACCGTTAAGGCTAATGTCGCCGTCTGTAAATCGATAGCTGGTTTCATTAAACGGGAAATTGAAATCCTGCAGAGATAAATTAATTCGGTATGCTTCCCGATTTGTGGCAATGTTGGCTCTTAGCCGCTGCAATTCATAGTGACTGTCAGCACTTTCATATAGTAAGGCGTCGGCCTGCAGATCTCCGCTTAATTGAGGATTATCGAGATCACCACTTGCCTGTCCGGCACCAGAAATTCGCCCTGATAAACCTGGCAGCCATACAGCCAGGTCGGGAGCATCGATTTGCCAGTAGAGATCGATTTGCTCATCAAGGCTGCCGGTCAAATTGATGCTGTTTGCGCCGGCATTCAGATCAATATTGATTGAGTTAAGCGCGTTATTTGCATACTCCAGTAAACCGGAAGCCTGAAAAGGATAGTCGTTCAGCCGTGCAGTCAAAAAGGATAACGCCAATTCAGCTTCGCCAGCATCATTGATGACAAGCTGACCACCGGCTGAAACATCTTCCAGACTTATAGCCTGCAAATATTGATCAAGCACAAGATTACTTAAGCCCCATTCAAATTGAAAATTGAAGGGTTGCAGAGCCATATTGGCAATAGCCTGTATGGAGAATTCGTCGCTGTTTGCTGAAATGGTTTCAAAAATTAAAGACTGATTTTGATACTCTCCGGACAATACCAAAGCAATCGGAGAAAGTTGTTCGGGAATCAGCTGAATTGCGGCATCCACAAAAACAAGATCGGCCGAACCATGAGTCAGCAGGTTTCCACTAATGGAACTCAGGAAATTTTGTTGAGGAAGAAAACCAAGCAGTTCAGTAAAGTTATGCTCGAATGAGAAATTCAGACCGGTGGCATCCAGTAAACCGGTACTCAGTATACCTTCGCTATTAATCATAGTTGGTTGACTGAGTGTATGGGTAATTTCAATATTACTGATGTCGCCGCTAAAAAAAATAGAACCACTTAGGGTGTCGCCCAGTGTTTCGATGGCGAGAGTATTTGCCAGTCTCCAGTCCAGATTGCCATCCAGCAATAAAGAGTCAGCCTGTAATGCAGCGGAACCGTTAATATCCATTCCATAGCCTGCAAAAGTAATGGTATTCAGACTTAAGGCACTCGAATCAAGCGTCAAGCCTCCGCTTAATTTTTCAATTTGATAGTCTTGTTCAGCAATTGAAATTTGCGCAGTGCTTAAATCCAGATCGAGTAAATTGAGAGCTAATGGCAAGTCGAAAATAGCATCAATTTGCGATTTCAAATCTGTGGAGTCGCCTTCCACTAAATTGTCGTTGTTCGCTTCTGGACTGATTAGTGCAACATCAAGACCGCTTATGTGCAAGTTATCCAGATTTAATTGCCTGTTTAGTAAAGCCAGTAAGTTCCAGGTACTGGAAAATGAGCTGGCCTCTAAGTTTATTTGAGGATGCAGAACGCGTAGATTATCGAAATCGAGCCCACTCAATAAATCTCCCGTAACCTGGTCATAGTGAAGTTCAGTTGCAAAATTCTTCTGCAGATATGAGCCTGCATAGGCTAAAACGAGCTTAGCGCCTGTCGTACTAGTCAGCATGAAATACAGGGCAGCACCGAGCACTATTATCAACAGTAAAATGAATGATAAGAGCCGGTAAAATAGTTTGGTCAGATAAATGTTCATTATAAATCCGGCCCCATCGTTATGTGCACACGGACGCCGCCAACATCGTTTAAAGCGTGAGCAAGGTCAAAGCGAATCGGGCCGATAGGCGATAACCAGCGCAGCCCTACTCCTATACTGTGCTTCCAGTCGATATTATTAAAATCATTGAAGGCATTACCGCTGTCGTAAAAAGTGGCAAATCGCCAGTTTGGTCGAAAACTGAAATCAAATTCGACTCCTCCGTTTAATAAATGTTTACCGCCGATGACGAGACCATTGATGTCGGTTGGCCCCAGGCTATTGTACTTATAGCCTCTCAGGCTTTGGTCGCCACCACTAAGGAAACGCAGTGAAACGGGTAATTCAATTTTCTCATCAATCCAGGTAAAACCGGAATCAAACTTAAGCAGTACACGACTGATACTGTTCAGGCTGCGGATATATTTGCCACTGATATTGGTTTGCATAAAGCTGGTGTCAGAAATAAGGCTGTCACTGGCACCGCTAAGTTCAGCAAAAATTTTCCAGCCTCGGCTCGGGTTTAATACATTGTCGGCAGAGGTCTTTGAAATATTGAAACCGAGTATGGTCAGGAAAGAAGTATCGGCCTGCAAATTGATTAAGTAATTGTCGCGTTGATAATTAACAAAAGTATTTCTCAGCCAGCC
Organism: uncultured Gammaproteobacteria bacterium; assembly: GCA_963975155.1. Lineage (GTDB taxonomy): Bacteria > Pseudomonadota > Gammaproteobacteria > Pseudomonadales > Pseudohongiellaceae > UBA5109. The sequence continues at coordinate 275,938 of CAXBFG010000001.1, forward strand.
GGTATCAGATTCATTACGGTAAGCGGTTTCCAGCTCAAAACGCTCACTTTCAAAAGTATCATTGTCTTCATTGATGTAACCGGCACTGTACTGAATACTTTCTCGTAAAGGGTTTCTGTTTAGTGGCATGGTGTAATTCACATTGCTTTGCTGGCGAATCGGCGATATGGAAATATCGGCATTAAGTCGATGCCCTTTGCTGGTTTGATATCTGTTTTCATAACCAAGTCTAATCCGCGGACCTGTGTCTGTTGTAAAACCAATGCCTGTTGAATATTCATGCCTGGGCCTTGCTTCAAGTTCTATCAACAAAGGGACGCTTAAGTTTGCAGTACGGGATAATTGCGGGCTGATAGATACCTGACTGAAATATTGACTCCGGTCCAGATTGCTTCTCAAGTTAATCAATTCACTGTTTGAATAAGGGTCGCCTTCCTGAAGCTGGAACAGGTTAAGGACAAAGTCATTGGATAGAATACTTTCATTACTTAAGGAAATTTCACCTATGTAATAGCGTGGGCCCGGTGCAAAAAGCAGGTCAATGCCTGCGGTGTTGCTTAACAGATTTATATTAAGTTCTGAGCGAATAAAACGCGCCGCAAAAAATCCATTTTCTACAGCAAGTGCGCTGAGATTGCTTTTAAGGCTTTCATAGCTGCCGTGATTCAATTGGCTGCCAGGTAGCAGTGAGGATGATGCAATCAGCTCATCAAATTCAGCAATAGATTCACCTTCAATAGCGATATTGCTGCTTGCTATGACAACCGCTTCGCCTGGTTCTATGGTGATGAGTAAGGCCCAGCAGTTTTCAGTTTCGCTGAATTCAATATCAGTATCGCTTTGATAATAACCGAGGGCTTGAGCGGCTCTCTCAACATTGGATCGCACCTGCCCTTGCAAACGTAAGAGTCGTGCAATACCAACTGTGCATTCTTCGCCGCTAATCCGTAAATGGCTTTGAATATTATTGCGCAAGTTTTCATCAGCCCCGCTAATCGTAATCAGAGGGGCTTCCGCTGCATGAGATGTGGCTAGTGCCAGAAAAAAATGTGCTGACAGGCTAAAGTAGAAAAACCAGCGAATCATAAGATAATCATTAACCCCTTATGGGATTAAAAGTGGATTGCAATAAATTTGGCAAGACTCATTTACATCAAGGCAATTTTACCCACAGTCTACCAGATTACGGGGAGTGAATTAATTTCTTCTGCTTCGATTTTGGTTGTTTTCATTGCCGCCGCCGGGATTGCCATCTGAGTTTCCCGGGCCATCCGAGTCATCGTCACAGTCACGGCCAAAGGCGTTACCACGACCCTGACTGTTGCCAGGAGCTTCGCATTCCTGATCCGAGCTTTCATCTTCGTCTTCGTCTTCGTTTTCGCGATTATTTCTTCCGCCGCCATTATTATTATTACCCTGGCTTGCATTGGCATCATTATCGTCAAAATCGTCGCGCCCATTAGCGGAATTTACATTAGTGCTATTACCGTTATTATCGTTGTCACGGTCGCTTCTGTCATTTCTATCATTGTCACGGTCGTTTCTATCGTTTCTATCGTTTCTATCGTTTCTATCGTTTCTATCGTTGTCACGGTCGTTGCTATCGTTTCTATCGTTGTCACGGTCGTTGCTATCGTTTCTGTCATTATCACGGCTACTTTCATTATCCTGATCATCACCCCTTGCCCCGCTATTTTGGGTGTCGGAACCGGATGAATTAGCTGAAGTCGGATTGCTTGAAGCACCAGGAGAAACGCCGGGAGTATTTAGGGCGTTTGCATTTCCTGAAGAACCGGAACTGCCGGAATTAGATCCTCCCGTTGTTGAGCCTCCATTATTATTTCCGGAATTTCCGGCCAGACTGTTTCCTGAATTTTGTGAGGCGCTTGAATCAGATGTGCTGGCTGACCCTGAATTGTCAGCTAGCTGATTGCTGTTATCAGCGTTGCCGGTGGAACTGCCCTCGCCATCAGCGCCTGAATTGTTGTCGGCAGTATTGCTGGCCGTGCTGTCGGATGAGGAAGAACTGCCGCTCGTAGCAGCGCTACCGTTATCGCCTGTGTCGGCACCGTTAACTGAGTCACTGGCAGAAGCTGAACCGAAATCACTGTTATCAGCAAAGCTGCTTGAAGCGTTGTTAGTGCTGGCGACACTACTGCTGGATTGAGAATCTGAATTGTTAACCGGGTTAGTCAAAGCGATATCCAGGGCGCCGTCTCCTTCATTCAGTTTGCAGCGAACACAGGTTTCCTGACAGCCCGAGGGCAAGACATTGAGGGGGAAAATATCCTCAACATCCTCACTGTTCCAGAGGCCACAGTAAAAGGCGAGATTATTATTTGCCGCTTCCTTGAAGCCGATATGCAGACGACAATCTTCAATACAGTTGGGCATCAGGTTGTCGTTCAGTTGCAGACCAAACCAGCCTAAACCGGCATCTTCATTCTGGTAATACCAGAATTCCGTGATGACATCCGAGCTGGTACTTACAGAATTGGGCGATTCAGTAACTTGTGAAGCTCCTGCCTCAGTGCCTGTTCTGGCTGACATGATGGAATCGGGAAAGCTTTGGGATACATAATAATCGCTAAGCACATTGGTTCTGACAGCATCAAATATAACAACAGCTTCAACCAGTTTGGCTTTGGTAACGTAATTGCTGTAGGTCTGTACAGCAACAGTTGCGAGGATTCCCGTCACAGCGAGAATAACCAGCACTTCCAGTAAGGTAAAACCTTTGTTGTATATTCGTGTAAATGTCATGATTGCAGACCTAACTTCCTTATATAGAAAAGCTGAATTTTCCATTGTTAGAGCATTAAAGTCTGCACAAACTTCCCGGGAGATGTAGAAAGTGTGAACCAAGTTTATAAGGCATTGATTTTGTGTAAAAAAATTTTACAGGGTGAAAACAGAAAAGGCCAGCTGATGCTGACCTTTTCCTAACTGCAGAGATAAAACTCTGTTTTAAGTTTAAGTGATATTTATTCAGGCAAAGCCATTAAAACGTCTTCCGAACTTTGTCTGTAACTAGGCGCATGTACACCAATCATCCAGTCGAAAGTCAGACCATTTTCGCTGATATAGGTAGCGAATTCCTGTCCTAACGGGGTCTGCCCTGACAGTGGCAAGGTATTACCATTGCCGTCATCACGTATGGTGAAGTCGGCCTGAAAAGCCAGACTATGTTGCGGCAGATATGCAAACAACATGGAGTCAGTGTGCAGAAAGGGTATGTGATGCAGTTCGAGTCGATTCATCGAATCTTCAAAAACTGTCACTTCCCCAGCCGGTGCCACAATAAACTCCGGATTCAGGGTTTCCTCGCCCAGCAGAGTACGAGGCGTACTTAGGGCCATACGCAGGAAATCCACGCTGTTTTCACTGACAATCAACGGAATGCCGGCTCTGACAAAGGGGATTAAACCACCAGTATGGTCTGAATGAGGATGTGAATTGATTAAGGCACGAATAGGCTTGTCGGATATGGAAGCCACAGCCTCCAGGATAACTTCCCCCCGGGCTTCGTTTTGACCGCTTTCAAACACAATCAGATCGTTTTCAAATTCGACAACCAGTGAGGTATATCCACCAGTGATCTGCCAGACGCCTGGTGCAACTTCCTCAACCAGGTCTGCAGGAGCCGGAGGTGGTCCACCGCGACCGCCACCACCTAAGCCACCACGTCCACCACCAGCAGGGGCTGTCAGTCGGGCTGTGAGATTACCTGGGTTAGCCTCGGCATCTATGACACCCACGCCGAAAATTGCGCCGCCACCCTGCCAGATTTCCATCGTGGCCGGGACCATGACGCCATCCATTTCCTGATAATCACGATAAACAGCAGAAACATGCATATCACCCATAAAGGCGTCTTCAACCCAGGTTTCGGTTTTTTCGATCAGATTGTCATCATTAATATAGGCATTCACTGTATAGCGTAGTCCGGATGGTGAAGTCTGATCGGCTGGTGACATCCAGCTAAGTACTGTATCGCCGTCCATTCTTGAAACAGTCACGCCATTTTCTTCAGCGCCCTTCAGGAAACCCCAGGGCGTCAGCCAGATATGTAACTGATTACTCCAGCCAGTATCGGCGGCAGTAATATTCTGTGTGTAGGTGCCATGAGTGGGGGGATCATAAAACAGATTGGAAGCGAAGGTTCTGCCTGTAGCCAGGGAAGCTGGCGCGTTCAGATCGATAGTCCGTGTGTAATCCATGATTTCGTTAAGATCAATCCAGGGCGGACTGGCAACCCGGGTTTGCCGGAATGAGTTCCTTATTGTCCAGGCGCGACCGGAAATAGTAATGGATGAAAGGTTGTCAGTGCCTGTGGCCGCTTGTACAGATGCCAGGACTTCATTGGCACTTGGTGGTGCTGCAGGAGCAGGCATAGGGGCGCTACTGGCCATCTCGTCTTCTCCCGCACAGGCAACCAGGGCCAGTGCCGAAAATAAAATTAGAAAAGCGTTACGCATAGTTGATACCTCCATCGATATCTTTATCATTGTCGTGGGAATAAGGCTGATCCTAAGCAAATACAACAGCCGAATGAGCCTGAGTATAGGGTTCTGTATACTAAATTCAAGCATTACCGTGGTGCTCTGGAAGCAGAAAGTCTATAAAGGCCTGAACAGTCATTGAGCGGGTCTCCAGCTTTCTGCCCCCGAGACTTGAGTTAAGCTATTGCAGCTTCGGTATGCGAATGACTATTTCTTCATCATTGCGTTCAACGGTCATGGCCACCTCATCGATATCTTCACTCAAATACATGGATTGAGAGAAACGGCTTTCCTGCATACTGCGGCTGTTAAAGCCTGCCACGCCGGTCTGCTCCTGCTGAGTTTTTACTGAACCTGAAATGATCAGCGTTTTATTACTGAGTTCAGTTTCCAGTTCCACATTCTGCCCTTCCGGGATTTTTATTGTCACCAGATAGGACTGACTATCTTCAGTCATCGAAATGCTTGGACCCGTAGACATAAATCCAAATCCAAAATCGTTCTGGTTAAAAAATGGAAAACCGCGAGTCATGGAATTCATTAATTCATCCATACGGTTTTGCATCTCGGCAAAGCTGCTGCCCGGCGCAAAAAAGCCAGGCCAGTCTCCCGCCCAGGGATTATCCAAAGGGTCGCCAGATCCATACACAGGGTTCGTGCCTGTTTGATTGCTTTGCGAACTTGCAGCCCCTCCCTGTTGCGATTGAACAGGAGCTGCTGGTGCGTCAGATGATCCAGACAATAAGCTTGTCCTGCCTGCCCCTGATGCGGAAGATAGAGCCGGGTTTGACGGTACGCTGACGGTATCAGCTGCATTATTTTGCAGCGTATCAAGCTCACGAGATAGCTGCCAGGTGAAAATGGCGAGTATTATCAGTGCGCTGATGAGTATGGCGAATATGATTCCACTTACTGTTTTAAATTGAACAGTCTCCATAATAATTACCTCATTTTTCAGGTTCTAAAAGATGTAAACACATGAAAACTTCTTGATAAAAAAGTTAAGGCCTGTATAAAATTTTTCAAGAGTATTCTGGAAAATTATTTTTGATATACCAGATGCTTTATTAATTATTTTGCCAAATATGGGAGCCAATTATGTTTGTAAGATATTTAATATTAATGAGTGCAATGCTTTTTTATCATCCTCTTAATGCAGTCGAAGTTATTGAACATTTACAGGGTAATACCCCGGAAAGCACGAATGCAGACAATGCCGGAATTGAAGTCAGAATGCTTCGTTGGGCTGAAGCTGCAGAGCATGAGCAGGTTCTGACAGCCTATAATGATTACCTTGAATCGCAGAATGCCCGGGATTTTTTAGAAGCGCTTCGGGAGTTAAGCATCAAGGGCTATCTCTTGACCAGTGAGTCTACGGGATACATTATTTATCATGCTTGGCGACAGGAATCTCAAAATGGTGAACAGCAAGTCTTGTTAGTGACGCCGGGGCTAAAGACTAAAAATCCGCTGATGTGGAAGCAAGTTAATCAGAGCAATAGTGACTTTACTGTAGTGGAACTCCATAGAAATAATGACGGATGGCAACTTAAAACTTCGCTGGACACCGAGATTGGTGTTGATGATGAAAACAGACTAAGGCTGACGAATTACGATGCCGGCAAAGTGTTTGTCGAGCTACGGGATGCGATGTAGTTTTAGCGAAATATGGATTAAAAAACCCCGAATTTATTCGGGGTTTTTTAATCCGATCAGAGGCTCAAAGCATGAGCCCTAAGCACCAGGATATGTTATCAGTAGGCAAGTGTGAATTGAGCTCGGGCGTGGGCTGCTGTTTCCAGCTCATTTACCAGTGCGTCTGAATAATCTTCGGCACTGATTGCACTTTCTCCCTTGTCGTCAAACATTAAAGATGTCGTTCCCAGTCGGTAAGCACCTTTTTTCTCGCCCGGGGCGATCATGGCCGGGGGACAAAGTACGGTCCAGTTCAGATCACTTTTAAGCAGCTGGTCACGGACCGCGCGCATACCCAAAGCTTCTGCACGATATTCATCGGGCAGTGTTTCGGCGACAGGAGATCCATCAGGTAACAACAGGCTGCCTGCACCACCGACATAAACCAGTCGCTTCCCGGTTTGTTTAGCGGCGGCCATAGCCGCTGTTCCTACGGCATTTGCCTCGGCAACCGGGTCGCCACCATTGCGAGGGCTGACAGCCATAACGATAGCGTCTACACTTTGCGCAGCCTGAGCTATAGATGCTGCATCCGTGGCGTCGATTTGTACCGCGCTGACATTAGGACCTGTAGCAATTTTTTCCGGATGACGTGCCCCTGCAATAACCTGATGTCCACGTTGAGCCGCTTCTGCAACTATGCGTGAGCCGATCATTCCGGAACCACCGACGACGAGTATTTTCATAACTATTTCCTTTAATTTATTAAAACCAAGATTCGGGTTAATCCCGATACCAGCTATTTTAGCTGTTGCTTATATTAAAACAAGAACCTACAATTATGTCGGCTAGGTACATTTATGTATCTAATGGTAGATTTAGACGATTTACAGCAAGATATGTGGAGTCACTATGGCAAAGGCAATGGCAAAAATCAGCTCGGTTACACCAGAACAGGACAGGGAAGCTCCTTTCAGCTCCTGTCCGGTCGACAATGCCCTGAAATTGATCAGCGGCAAATGGAAGCCGAGGATTCTGTATCGCCTGAGTCTTGGAACACAACGATTTGGGGAATTACAACGTTCTATTCCCGAAGTCACGCAGCGTATGCTGACCCTGCAATTGCGAGAACTTGAACGTGATGGTTTGATAAAGCGCAAGGTGTACGCGGAAGTACCGCCGAAAGTCGAGTACAGCCTGACCAAAGCCGCCAGAAATATGGGGCCTATACTGCTATCTTTTGGAAATTGGTTCGATACTCATGCCAGTGAATTGCTGAATAACTGAAACAGTCTACCAGGCTATATTCACTCGTTTATTTCTAAATAGCCTCTTGCAGACTACGTCATTGCGACACTGGAACAGCTATTTGAACAGAAGTGCCAGGGCAGAATTCAGTAGTTCTGCCGCTGGCGAAATCCAAGCCTTTAAGGCAGTAATTCCCTGATTACACCATCGCCTTTATTAAGGATAAATACACGTTGCTCAGGTCCTGCATCGATTCGTGTATCTGCACGTACTGCCAGAGCCCTGCCCTGTTGTTCGTTTTTAGCCTGTATTAACTGCAGCATGTTTTTCGGACCGCTACCGTCATCCAGCAAGACGCGTCGTATCGCTGCCTGTCCGCCATTCGGCAAGTTATCAGCAGGCACATAAAAGATCTCACCACTCAGTAATTCGGCAAATAAAACCAGATTATTCAGCTGGCTTATAGGACCATCACGATATACTAAAAGTCCTGATGCGGCGGCTCTGGGCTGTAACAAAGGGTCGGTATGATCCCATTCAACAAAGGGATAGGTCACTCCTGCTTCACTGCGGGGGTTGTCCAGATTAATAGTACCGTCACTGAAGCGATAACTGGCTTCCCAGGTATTCCAGCCCAGATTGGCGCCGGCAGTGACTAAAGTAACTTTTTCAACAATATTCTGGCCGATATCGGAGAGAAACATATTGCCATTGGCAGAATCCCACACAAAATGCTGGGCATTACGCACACCATAGGCATATATTTCTCCCAGGGTATTGTCGTCTCCGTCATTGGCGAAAGGGTTACTGGCAGGAATGCCGTATTCACCGTTAAGGCTGTTCGAACCAAGCGGATCGATGCGCAATACTTTACCGAGTATGGAGTTAAGGTTTTGCGCCATGCCCATAGGGTCACCACCTGAGCCGCCATCACCGATAGAGATATAGAGGAGTCCATAGTCGGCAGCGCCCGGTGCCGTCAGCGTATTAAAGCCGATCTGGCCACCGTTATGATTACGATAGGGTTGTTGAACCCGTAAGACTTCTCGCGGCATTCCACCATCATAAGTTGCGTTCATCGGGTTGCGCGCCGTCCATTCGTGCAAGACCAGATCATGATCGTCCAAAGCTCCGGTCGGCATGTAGTCCGGCATAGGGCTGGTATTGTTGCTGTCGGTCCAGGTATAGAACTTACCGTAGCCTGGTGCCCCGCTTTGGCCGAACTGCGGATGAAAAGCAAAATTCTGCATGCCGGCTTCACGGAAAAGATCGTAGGCGACATCGACATCGAAATCATTAATATCGATGTATTCAGTGACTGAAGAACCGTCATAACTGATGCTGTAAATTTCGCCTCGCATATCATTCACAAAGATTCGATTGCTACCGGGTTCATCCACCAGTTGCATCATGCGGGCTGCTTCATTACCGCTGTCTGGTAAAGTGGCGAATTCGGCAACATCAACTGTAACGATATTGGCCTGCGCCTCGATCGGCGAGGCAAAGGGGTTATTGGATACCTGTGCCTGTGCCAGTCCAGCCGTCAGGCTGAATGCAAAGGCAATACTAAGCGTGGTAAGTTTGTTGTTTAGCATTGGAACCTCATTTGGTAAGTGATTTAAGCATTAATCTCTGGAATATTTGACCGGGCAGCCTGCCATATAGACCCCGATGGCCAGATCCCTCGCACAAAACTCTCTGGCTGCGGCGACCTGGCTGTTGATGTTGCTAATGACTTCAGTAAGGCTGCTGACCCGTCCATGAACAGGAATGTCCGTGACCGGGTCCAGACCAAAGTGCTCAACGCTGTCCATATAGTTGCCGCCCCACCAGTGCCAGTCCCAGCCTATATCGAACATATCACCCTGCATAAGGATGCGTTCTTCAGGAATGTAGGCAAATACGGCATCCGTCATATGCATATGACCGACTACCTCATAAATATCCACTCTTCTGCTGGCATCTTCAAGTACCAGATGTTCGTCGACAGGCATGAATTTAAGTGGTTGAGGATTACGCGCCAGCGCATCCGGGAAATTGGGTGCGGGACGTGACGTCATTTCCCGCAAGATGCCTTCATTTTCGCGTTTGCTGATGATGGTCAGGCCTCTTGAGACTGCTGCCCGAATCCCCCCCGAATGATCGAAATGATGATGTGAGAGGATTACTTCGCTGACCTGTTTGCCCGGCACCAGGGTATTGGCTGTATCGATGCGCGCCAGAGAGTTGGCTTCGTTACCATAGACTTCGAACATCAGCAGGTGGTCTTCGAATTCGACTACAGCCCCGCCGTTTGAGCCGACCCGCAGATCCCAGACTCCGTCGGCAACCTGTGTGACCTGAACTTCCGGCTCGCCACCGCCACCAAAACCGCCTGGCGCGGATTCAAATTCAGGCAGATCCACGCCGATTTCATAGGAGTCGACATGAAAGACGCTGACCACATTATCGCGCCAGTCAATTTCAGTAGTAAAACCCGATGGCAACCTGATGCCGTCAAAGGGAACATAGCCAGTAAACCATGTTGTGTAGGTAACTTCTCCCAGATTGGCGTGCGGCCCCATCCATCGGACCCATGCGGGAATTTTATTCAGCTGATTAATACCCAGCCAAAGTGTCGTTCCGCTGGAAATGGTGAATTCGACCACAATGTTATCGTCTTCGATGCTGACTGAACCAAGTTCTGTACCGCGCTGGAGTGCTGCCCGTAAAGCCGTAAGCGGATGATTCAGGGCATTGACACCTTCCTGCACCTGAGAGCTGGGAGCCCAGGCATGACCAAAAGCCAGCGCAAAAGGAAACAGAAAGCCCTGCCGATGCGTCTGATAAGCGCTCAGCTCATCCAGATCAAAATAGCGTTCAACACCATTTTGGGCCGCCCATTTCTTGGGTGCCTTAGGATGTGATGAGGGACTTGAACCGCCATCCTGATTCAGGGTCTGACTGAAACCGGTCATCAACAGACTATCGACGTTATTAATGCGCTCCAGTCCACCCATGGCAGCCGCAGCATCTTCAAGCACTGTGCGTGCGGACATCTGTGCCCATGCCGGTAAAGCCGACAATAAGAGGCAACATAAGCTTAGCGTTTTTATTATTTTTGAAAATGCCATGGTCTTAATCTCCTCGTAAACTAGTTGTAATTATTATTCAACATTCATCCAGCCTTCTTTCAAGCTTACCTGATCCCAATGCTCGGTAAACTTACCGTCACGTACTCTAAAGGTTTCAAAAGCAAAGGCTTCATAGGTTTCACCGGGCTTATCCGGGTCAGCCAGTTCACCTTTATAGATGGCCGTCACCAGATCGCCTTCAGCCATCATAATGACAGGATCTCTTAAACGAATCCCGCCCAGATCAACCAGAGGAATACCGCCTCTAGATCTGGCTTCAATACGAGCCTCAACCCAGGCTCTGCCCCCGCTGGCGCCGGTGAATTTGTCCATGGCGAGGAATCTGGGGTTGTGCTGTACATAATCATCTGCCAGAAAACGCTCCATGCGTTCGATATCGCTTCCTTCAAAGGCAAAAAAATCCAATAACAGCTGTTTATTGGCGCTTGCCTCACTTTCGGCATTCTGGGCGCTTGAAAGGGATGACTGGATAAAAACTGACAGGACCAGGATAAGAAGGCCGATAACAAGGGCACCTGTTTTAACGTTTATGCTTTGCATCAAGCTAGCTCCTATTTTCTTGATAATTATTGACTGAGACTGATGTACATAATGCGTGTAAACATGTCAGCATCAATATAGGAAAACTCATCCACCCATTCCGAGTCGAATTCACTAGTGGGTCTGGCACGGATAATTTCCATTTCACTCATGCCGTCTGCAATCATACCGTTTACCCGGTCTCTGACGGTGCGCAGCATAAGCAGATAATTCTCTACATAGCGTCGTCCTTGCTCCGGAATCGGTCCATGCCCGGAAATAAACTGGGTGTTTTCATCTGCCAATTCCAGGCTTTTTCCGATAGCAGCAATATATCCATTCACTGAGCCGCCACCATACTGGACATCGATCCGTGGATAGCTATTGGTCCATAGCAGGTCCCCCATGTGGATAATATTGGCATTGGCAAAATGCACGAAGGCATCCGTATCGGTATGTGCATTGGGTACATGGATGGCGGTGATGGTTTCACCATCCCAGTGAAAGCTGATGTCTTCCAAAAAAGTGACACTTGGCAATGCACTTATCGGCGAAGGCTGGGTACGACTGTTATAGAGTGGCAGGAATACTTCCATGCTCATGCGGCGGCGGACATATTCATGAGCAACAATGACGGCACCGTCGGCGGCGAAGTTTTCATTGCCGCCGGTATGGTCGCCGTGCCAGTGAGTGTTGATCAGAAATTTGATATCCAGATTGCTGATTCTATCTATAGCTTCATTGATACGTCCGCTTAATGGCGCAAACTGGTCGTCGATTAGGATGATCCCTTCGCTGCCTACAAACACTCCGATATTGCCTCCAGCACCATATAACACAGAATACCCGCCATTAATGGGCGTTGTCTGTATTTCAACAGATGAAAAATCCTGCTGAGCAAGGGCGCTATCGAGGAGCATAAAACTGAAGAAACATAAGCCTAGTTGTTTGTGTATATTTTTCATATTTTTAGCATCCTCTGAATATTCATAATCAATCCTGATTACAGGCTAGCGGATTCCATTCCCGGTCATCCTCAAGAACTTTAAAACTGGAACTGGTGAAATAGGGTTCGCTCAGATACTGCGGATCCTCGACAATCACCGAAACGGTAAACCACTCTTCACCATAGGCATTGTGCCGGTTGAAATATTCTGTAACGACTGCATTTTCACTGTAGGGAGCACCATTTCTTCTGATGTAGCCGGCGCTAAGATTGCGGGTCACGACTTTCAGGCTGGCTCCTTCCCAGCTGGCTACCGAGTCACCCTGTAATGAGCGTCCCGAGGACATGGCTTCTGAAGCGTTGAAATGAAAGCGTCTTGTTTGCATGCCGTGATCAGTATCCAGTCGCAGGGTATTGTCATCTTCCCAGCTGATATTGACGCGAATCGGCATGCGCATCACATTGCCAGCACCATAAGCCTTGCAGGAATCAGCGTCACGCTGCGGATCCCATAAGTCGCCGACACGGCGGCCTTCATCGTTCAGCGGCAGACTCACGTAATCGCTTTTTGGCGGAGTGACCATACGCCAGCGCCAGTCTTCAGTAATAACCGTAGTCCAGTAACCACTCAGATCAATGGGTGCCGCTGCACGTGGAGACTGCATTTCATCCTGAGCCAGGGCTGAGCCACTCAAAACCAGTCCCAGTACTGTGATCGACTTGATCAAATTCAGTAATTTCATAAGCATTCTCTTTTCTGTTCTTTTCGTCTATTAGGCTTAAGCTGTCTTCTTAACAGGTAAACTTTTTCATTGTGTACTGAGTTCGTTGTAGATTGTTTCGATAAACATATCCGTGGTCCAGAAGCCACTATCAGAACCATAACGATCATCATAATCAAAGCTGGGCTGGGTAGCTTTAACCTGCGCCAGATTGTCGCCCTGATCAATACGATAGGCTATGCGATCGCGAATAATGGTCAGCATATCCCGGTAATCCAGCACATCGGCTTCATCGGTGAGTCTGCCGTGACCAGGAATAATCATGGTGCCTCCTTCCTGTCTGTCTGCGGGTACGGCCATATCCAGCAGATTGTTCAGGCCGTTCAGAATACCCTGCAGGGAGCCGCCGCTGGCAACATCAATATAGGGGTAGCCAGTGGTGTTAAAAATATCGCCGGTACTGATGACATCTGAACGCCGGAAGAAGATAAAACTGTCACCATCGGTGTGGGCATTCGGCTGATGCGAAATAATGATGGCTTCACCGTTAAAAAAAATATCTTTCTCAGCCACAAAATAGGTGTCAGTCGGCCAACCTTCTATATCAATCGGTTCCTCCTGACCAAGTATATTGTTGATGACATTTTCATGCGCCACAACCTTGGCCTGGTTTCCGGTACCTGCAAACAGAGCTATGGTATTACCGCCGGCGATGTTGCTACCCATCTGGGACAGATTTGCATTACCGCCGATATGATCACCATGTGCATGCGTGTTAATAATATAGGTGATCGGCTTGTCACTAATACTACGAATGGCGGCATAAATCTTGTCGCTTAAGGGGGCAAACATGGTGTCAACAATGAGTACCCCCTGTTCGCCAGCTTGCAGAGTGATGTTGCCACCCGCTCCTACCAGCATATAAATATTGCCCCGCACATGCAGTACCTTGATTTCAACATCATCAAAATTCTGCTGCGCCAGACTGAAAGACGAAGACAGCAACGCGCAGCAGCACAGAATAAGCCCGCTTACAGCGTGGATTTTTTTAAAGATAGAACACATATACAAACTCCAGTAATGGACCGCGTGGAAGATGAGCTTGGCCATTTACATTTTTATTCGATAAAGGACGGATACATCGTTTCTGCACCACCCAGTACGCCCTCCATGGGCAGGTTGTAGCGCTCGGCATGCTCACTCAGAAAAGGATTCTGTCCGGGCAGAAAATGCGGCACTTCACCCTGAGGTCTGTCGATTTCTGTCACGATGTCACACAAGTAGGGAGGAATTTGCTGAAACAGGTCAATTTTCCAGTTGTTGGTTCGAATAAAGGGCTCGGTCAGATAAACCGGATCATCAACGATAACCACCTGGGTCATGTAGTCGCCATGTCGGAAAAAGTGTTCGGTGTACTCTGACAGGTCGCTGCGTGCAACACCGTTGCGGCGCGTCCAGCCTTGCTTGAGATGGGTTGTACGAACCACCAGAACATCACCTTCCCAATGACCGGTCGAAAACCCCTGCCAGGTATGAGCAGCATATTCCGGTGGATGTTCGCGACCATCCATCCAGATGGTGCGTTCGGGTGCCTGCCAGCGAATACGGGTGTGGTAGGCAATCAATTGCTGGGATTCGGAGTCGATTTCTTTCCAGATGCGCATATTACTGGGGCCACGACTGCCATAATCCGAAGGATGTGGTTTGCACTGGTGCTCAGGCAGGGTCAATAAGGAGGGGCTCCAGCTGAGGGCGCGGCGCCTGGCGGCTTCAGTTATCGGAATTCCCTGGTATTCAACCATTTCCGGGCCAGGTCGGCGTTCATCGCTGTCTTCATGGAAGACAGCTGCCCACTCGCCTGAAACATCCATTTGCGCCTGTGCAGGGACCGCGGCGGATAAAATAACAAGCACCAAAGCCAGTTTCGCTCCGATGCACTGATTAGTAGTCATGAGTTTTACCCCTAACTTGTAGCTGTTTGTTTAAGCACAGCCTGGATTTTTATTATTCTTTAATTGCCACCAGAGCTGGGCTCCAGCGGCAATTAGATCACACTACCAGCCGCTATCAGCCGGTATGGATGAATCAGAAGTGATATTCAGCATGGAGCAATGATGATAGCTGAATCCGCCTTCGCGATGTCCTGGATGCTCCGCCATAAACTGCACGATCTGAAGCACACAGCCTTCGCAGTCAATGTTAGGGATACGTATTTCGGTATCTATGGGGCCGGTACGGCGTTCATAGTTTTCCCAAAGTCCGTCGACCAGGACTGGAGCCTGTGGATTTTCAGCTATCGGGAAACGTCCGGAGCGTGGGCCACGATCGGTGTCCACCATAGACAGTGGCGCTGGGTCTGCGGGTAACATATTCATACGCGGGCTTAGCGCTATCCGGTAATGTCCGGGGTGATAAATCGTTTCTTCAATCGCAATACGCAGCATTTGTCCGCCAGTAACCTCTGTAACTGCGCCGGTCCGGGTGCCGCCATCGGCCAATGTGCCGCCACAGGGAACCAGTTTCTGAGGGTCACCCCGGTCGTCTTCTTCTATCCAGGAAGCAGGCTCAATCAATTTAAAATGTGCCTGTGCGGTCGTTGCAACAAGGCCGATTGCACTTGCCAGAGCCAGTTTTTTCAGGAATTTGCTTTTCACTTAGAGTATCCTTCTGATGTTGTTATTTTAATGGTGTTAAATTTAAAAGGCATAGCTGCAAATGATTATTATCTATTGGTTATGCATTAACAAGACTCCGCCCCGGAGAGCATGAAAAATGCACTTTTGCTGCAAATTTGACGGAGCCCTTGCGCCGCGGGCTGGTAATATGCCAGCCTCGACTGGAAACCAGGCAAGGGGCAATTTTTTGTATTCGCTACAGTCAGCTTTAATTCGTTTCAGAAAATCTATAAGCTGAATGACTCCACAACACTAAAGAATCTCACATGGCTACTTTGACTTTTCATGGCGCTGCACGACAAGTGACCGGCTCCTGTTATTTACTTGAAACGACAGATATGTACCGCATTCTTGTTGATTGCGGAATGCATCAGGGAGAAGACATAGTCGATCGTATGCAAAGTGAAACCTTTGCATTTGAGCCCTCTTCCATCGACGCTGTGATACTGACCCATGCACACCTGGATCATAGCGGATTAATCCCCGTACTCGTGCATCAGGGCTTTAAAGGACCGATATACTGCACTACGGGCACTCAGAAATTATTGCCGATCATGCTGAACGATTCCCTGAATCTGTATTTATGGGATCTGGAACATGATAACAAGCAGCGCCGCAAGCGTAATGAGGAAATTGTGGAACCAGCCTATTCGAAAGAGGATGTCGAAACAGCACTTAGCCTGTGTAAAGGGACAAGGTATAAGGATGCACTGCCTATACATAAAGACTGCCGTCTGATTTTCCATGATGCCGGACATATTCTGGGTTCGGCCATTGTCGAAATAAATTTAAAAGAACAGTCCTCTGCAAAAAAACTGATCTTTTCCGGCGATCTGGGCAACAAGAATTCCGTGCTGATGAAAAACCCTGCGCTGATTGACTCAGCGGATGTGGTGTTGATGGAAGGTACCTATGGCAATCGTAATCATCGGGATATGAACGGCACCCTTGAGCAGTTGGTGCAGATTCTCAAAGAAACCTGGAAAAAAAACGGCAATGTCATGATCCCTGCTTTTGCGGTCGGGCGTACACAGGAAATACTGTTCCATCTGGGCTGTCTGTATCATGAAGGAAAGCTGGATCCCTGGAATATATATCTGGATAGTCCTATGGCAATTGAAGTCACAGGCGCTTATGAAGATTGCATGCAGTTGCTGGATGAGAAAGATGTGGAAAAACTTCGAATAGCAAACCATGGCACCTTGCAGGGCTTTTTACCGCAACTGGAGTACACACCCAGCGTGGAAGAATCACAGGCGATCAGCCGGATAAAATCAGGCGCTATTATTATTGCAGGAAGCGGTATGTGCACGGGGGGGCGTATCCGTCATCATTTTAAATTTGGGCTTTCCAACAAACGCAATACGATAATTTTTACCGGCTTTCAGGCAATTGGGACACTTGGTCGCTTGCTGGTTGATGGTATAAAGACAATCAGGCTTTTTAAACAAGAGGTGCAGGTAAAAGCCCGCATCGAAACGCTGGGTGGTTTTTCAGCACATGCCGGGCAGACAGACTTGATCAACTGGCTGCAACACATTAAAGGCAAGCCTCGAATCATATTGATACATGGTGAAGAAAAAGCCTTACAGGCATTATCTGACAAGCTCAGCCATGATCATCAGATTACTACTGAGATTCCCTACATGGGTGACAAGATAGACCTTTAAAAAGCGGCAAAGAACTAAGCGCTATTTATTCTTCGCTTGCTTCGACGATCAGGTTGAAGGAAAACTGATCACAAAGACCGTCCTTGCTTAGTACCTGAAATTCGATAAGTGCCGGCGGTTCGAAAGTGCGCACATAATATTTATGCAGCAGTGCATGATTGGGAATCAGCGCAACATTATATGCTTCCAGCTGATAATGACCGTCTTTGATGGCTAAAATGGCAGTCTGAATCAGTGGCGTATTGGCGCTGACATTTTCACAGTTCTGGCTGGCAAAATCACTAAGCACGATGGCCTGGGTAAATAAACTTTCAGCTTCTTCAGTCAGGGGTAATTCCCTTTGCTGATCCTGCTGTGAAACAGCCAGCAGGGAGACTATTATCAGAGCAAAAAAGAATAGCAACCTTTTCATAGATTAAGCCTGCAAGAAAATTTTCAGGAAGGGTTCGGGTTTAACTTGTCCTGCGTTTTGGTATCGAAGTCCCCGGCATCATGACGTTCATGCAGTTGATCTTCTGCCGGGCCAAAAACACGATTGACTTTACGCCCGCGAATGACGGCTTCACGTTTGGCAATTTCCTTCGTCCATCGGTTTAGATGGGTGTAAACATCTGTACCAAGAAACTCTGCGGCACCATAAGCTTCATTAGAAACCACTGCGCCATACCAGGGCCAGATTGCAATATCGGCAATGCTGTATTCATCACCGCAGATATAAGTATTGTCCGCTAACTGCCGATCAAGAACATCCAGCTGACGTTTTACTTCCATAGCGAAACGATCAATACAATATTTGATTTTTACCGGTGCATAAGCATAAAAATGCCCAAAGCCGCCCCCCAGATAAGGGGCACTGCCCATCTGCCAGAATAACCAGTTCAGACACTCGGTACGTTTAGCCGGATCAGCCGGAATAAGTGCATTAAATTTTTCGGCCAGATATAAAAGAATGGAACCTGATTCAAATACACGGGTTGCCGGGCTGGTGCTGTGATCCATCAGAGCCGGTATTTTTGAATTTGGATTTATCGCCACAAAATCACTACCGAATTGTTCGCCTTTGCTGATATCAATCGGATAGGCATCGTATTCTGCACCACTGTGACCGAGGGCAAGTAATTCTTCCAGCATAACTGTGACTTTTACACCATTAGGTGTTGCCAGCGAATAAAGCTGTAGCGGGTGTTTACCTTGCGCCAGTTTTTTCTCATGGGTGGCCCCGGCAGTTGGCCGATTAATGCTGGCAAAAGCGCCACCATTTTCGGAATCCCATTCCCAGACCTTGGGTGGGACGTATGCAGTTTCTTCAGTCATGAAATTTCCTTTCTCGAATGTGAGTTTAAAAAATTGTGAGGATGAAAAAATTCAATAAAGCATTTAAATAAAATAATGATTGAAATGTTTATAGTTCAAATAATTTTTCAGGTTCCTGTTCGTTTGCCAGTTTATACCAGTCTTCCAGCATATCCCGATAAAAACCCGGCGTCACAGATTCGCAGGAACCCCTGTCCTCTTCGCCAGCAAACTCCGGAGCAGCCGATGTCCAGAGGTACTGTCCGCTGGTACGGTCAATCTGATAATTCACTTTCAGTGGATTATAGAATTCGTCATCTGGGTCGGCCAAATATCCGATATTGATTTCAGCAGGATTGGCCATAAAGCTGTAATTCAATGCATCAGTAGTCATGTACTCAAAGAAGGGATCGAAACTTTCGTATTCCTGACCCAATAAGGCCTCCATACCGCCTAAAGCAGCCGGGTCTCGCCACAGATGATGCTGATAGGCCCTGCCGGTATTGGCATTGAGAAAAAACAGCGAACCAAAAGCCATTTCATCAACTTCACCACATCGCATGTATTCATCGGTATCCAGGCCGTTAACAGCAAATGAACCTTGTGCAAGTATCAAAAAACTGCAGGCAAGTGCCTTTTTAATTAAACGTTTTTCATGCACTATGACCTGTATGCGAGGAAGTAAGCTATTGCTGTAAGTAACCATGTTGATGGTTTTCTCCTGTGTTAAGAACTCCAATTAGCTATAAAAATTTATTATGGCTAATGAATAATAAGTATTGGTATCGTATTGAATCATAAGGTAAGTGTAATTCTAACTAAATTTACAAGGGTCTGCCTTGTAAAGTATGCAGGCACTTTACTGGGTCGTATTAATTTATTTGAGAACTGAATTTGTATTTGATATTTCCTGCAATAGCCAAGGTGGGCAACTCTATGAAAAACGCAGTATTCTATATCGCGCTTTTTTTTACAACGGCAGTTAATGCTCAATCTGTTGTCGATGTCAGCATACTTTCCCGGGATGCTGAGCTCCTTAGTACCGACGCTAACTGGCAAACTATCAGTACCGATGGGGTCTGCTCATCAGGAACGCCCTTCCAGTTTTACAGTCGCACTCTATCGACAGCCGACTCCCTGCTGATCTTTTTTAATGGCGGCGGAGCCTGCTGGACCGGTGAGGCCTGCGACCTGAGCAGTGAACCCTTTGTTCATTCCCCTTTCGCAGATATGCCGGAAAATAATCCGGCTAATGATCAAGGCATATTCAGTTTCGATAATCCTGAAAACCCTTTTGCAGACTACAACATGCTGTTTATTCCCTACTGTACAGGCGATGTATTTATTGGTGGTGGCGAGCATAACTACAGTTATAACAATACCGAAGGTCAGCACATCCAACTCACAACTCATCATAGTGGTTATCAAAACAGCATTGATACTCTTGACTGGATTTATGAGCAATTTACGAGCCCGGAGAGGATTGTTGTCGCCGGTAGCAGCGCTGGTGCAATTGGCTCATCTTTTTATGCAGGCTTTGTTGCTGAGCATTATCCGGATATCCCGGTGACCCTGATTGCCGATGGTGCGGGAGCCTATGCATCACCCAGTCTGCCGCTTGTCTATAAGGCCTGGAACACGGAAAGCATCCTGCCTGCCTGGCCGGAATACAAAGGCAAGAATAATGACAATCTAAGTTTCGAAGATTTTTATATCGCCAGTGAGCACCACAATAGCAACCTGACCATGGCGCAATACAATGCCGCAGAAGATGAAGTGCAGGAGATGTTTACCGAGCTCCTGGGTGACGATCCAAAGGATTTTGACCTGACCCAACGACTCTTAAACAACTATCAGAAAATCGAAAGTGAAGTAGATACTTTCTACAGTTATACGGCCGGTGGGCAGGTACATACCATTCTGCGCAGTGATAATTTCTATGACTATCAGGTCGAAGGGGTACGTTTTGTAGACTGGGTAAAAGCTATTATCGAAGGCCGGGAAGTAAAGGATATCAGTTGTGTCAATGAGGCAGAAGGTTGTCAGCAGGCTCCGCCCAGCAGTCGTTAAAAGCAACTTTGGGTGCAAACAGATCTTACACCCAAAGCTGAGTCCATTAAGATCGTGATCTAATCAATCGCGAAACAATAAAACAATCCTGCGCCGCCGGTTCTGACCAGATTGGGCTGACTGCAACCCGCGCTGGGGTGATCAGAATTCCAGGAAGAAGAATTACCACCAATACGGTCATGGTGACCAAGTTGGGCACTACCCTCTCCGTCTGCACTGCTGGTCCAGTTTGAACAAGTATGATCGGCAGCATCAGCATAAGCGCGACCATCGGCTGTAGAACCAGTCAGAATATCATGCGCATTCGGGCCTTCAGACATCACACCAGCAACAAACTCACCTTTTTCAGTACGTACATGGAAAGGGTTCATGGCATTGCCGGTACGCGCCAGTTCGATGGTGTCACCATGCAGATGCGCCAGGTTTTCTGCAACTCTGTGACCGGCCTGCCCATACCAGGGGCCATTGCCAATACGATCTCTGGCGTTCACCGCATTCGGGCCTTGCGTGCTTAAGTAAGCATGCCAGGTAACATCACCACGTCCTACTGCCGTTGCCAGCGCCTGACAATGAGCATCGGCACCCGCCAGTCCGCCAAGATCAGCACCATTGCCGGAACCAACACTGGTAATAAAAACAGACATGGGTTCATCGCTGCCCTGCTGGGCAAATATACTAGTGGAGCCAAGTGCTCCAAATAAAATCAGGCTACTTATTAATCTGGTTGATCGCATTGTTGTACCTAAGTGAGTTGGTTGAGCTTGGAGTGTAATATCAGTGGTTCAGAATATCTATTTTTACAATAGTTTAATTTTTTCCGCATCAATTCAGACTGAGATCATTTAATTAAAAAGGTATCCACCGGCAATACGTCTGCGCTTGGACCGGGGTAAGTAAATTGTGCTGTAATGGCTGAAGGTTTTAGTATGCCAAATCCACCCGACTGCAAGCGAAATTCCATTGCAGATTGCTCAAATAAGTGTGTTATAAATTCACGACCTTCCTGGCTCTTTCTTTTTTGAGTGTGAAGCCTTAAAAAGATTTCTCTGTTACCTTGTGTATGAATTTCAAGAAAAGTCGTCATGAACTCGCCAGGTGTTTTTTGTCGAGATGAATACTTCTCTTCTTCGGGTAATTCCATATATTGTTTAATAAGGTCTTCTTTTGTAATTTCGACAATATCTTCTTCATTCTGGAGCGGTGTATTCTGTATTGATTCCGAATCCAGACAATGAATCATTTCTATTGCTTTTGTTTGTATGTGAACCAGATATTGATCAGTTGCAAATAGCGAAACACTTTTCTGGAAAAGCCTTTTACTTTTTATTTCTTGCTCAATTTTCTGTAATTCATGTGCACTTTGTGGATTGAAAGTATGCTGCCTGCCATTAGTTAAAAATATTTTAATACTGGATGCTTTCATCTATAAATCCTTACATAATGAAATTGTTGAAATAAAATACTTTAGAGCTTGATTTGCTTTTTTTTAATAAAAGCAAATATTTCAAAATAATCATGCTTTGGCAAATGATCACCGATATCTACAATAAATCTTGTGTAAGCATATGACTGGTTGACTGTAATTCTTCTGGGGGAAAGTCTGCAACTCTTTTTGAAAAAGCAACTTGCTCTTTGTTCCACGCTTTTGCAACTACTGTTTCCAGTAACATAATTTAAAATTATGAACAGTAAAACTTGTTTTGCTTAATGTTATCTTTGTACAGAAACAGATATTTATTATAACTTGCAGATGAAATAGCTGGTGCTTGGATGCAATAGTTTTTAATGGTGCCCGGGGCCGGACTTGAACCGGCACGGAGTTGCCTCCGAGGGATTTTAAGTCCCTTGCGTCTACCAATTTCGCCACCCGGGCTGGAGGGTGGGCAGTAGTCGAGGTCCTTAAGTTGGAGGCTGGAGTCGGAATCGAACCGGCGTTAACGGAGTTGCAGTCCGCTGCATAACCACTCTGCCATCCAGCCTTGTAAGGGACTTTGACTACTTCTAATAAGGGCAAAATGGAGCGGGAAACGAGATTCGAACTCGCGACCCCGACCTTGGCAAGGTCGTGCTCTACCAGCTGAGCTATTCCCGCGCTATTGCCATTATCCTTGCTTGGGGCAGTGATTTTACTCACTTGTGTCCCCAGCCAGAGTTCCAATATTTCAGGCTCTTTGGCTTTGTGAGCCTGCTACAGAAGCAGGGCTTCAAAGAGGACGCTATTCTAATCAGATCACCTGCGAAGTCAAGTAATGATTGGTTTGCAGAGGCCTAGGGCGCTTTTTGTTTAAGGTCTCTTCTGAGCATGGGCCAGGCACTTTTAAGATAGCCGAACATGGACCATAAAGTCAGCATGGCAGCAATATAAATCAACACATAGCCCAGCATGACCAGCCAGGCATAAAGCCCGGTACCGGGCCCTGCCGCCAGCAAGACAATAATGGCCAGCATCTGGGTGGTGGTTTTAACCTTGCCGACATATCCTACTGCTACCGCGTCGCGCTGATTCTGACCGCTCATCCATTCACGCAGCGCCGAGATCAGAATTTCGCGGGCGACCATGATGGCGGCGGGAGCAACAAACCAGGGGCTGGTGTAATTGGCTGCCAGCATTACCAGCGTAACAGTGACCAGCAGCTTGTCGGCTACAGGGTCAAGGAAGGCACCAAATTTGGAGCATTGATTCATTTTGCGGGCCAGATAGCCATCCAGCCAGTCGGTAATACAGGCCAGAATGAAAATAGCAGAGGCTATCAGGTGGCTCCCGGGTATCGATGAATAATAGATGGCGATAAATACCGGTATGGCCAGTACGCGCAGAAAGGTAAAAAAGGTTGCTAGTGTCATAGGCCTATTCTACACCTTCTATGTATGAATAGTGTCATACAGTGATTCAGCCAGTGCTTTACTGATTCCCGGTACACGTTGTAAATCTTCGATACTGGCACGCTTGATTTCCTGCTGGCCGCCGAAATGATTAATCAGCTCGCGGCGCTTCTTGGCGCCGATGCCGGGTATTTCATCGAGAAAGCTTTGCGTACGTTTTTTACCGCGTCGTTGACGGTGGGCTGTAATGGCAAAGCGATGTGCTTCATCACGGATATGCTGCAGGAGATGCAGGGCCGGTGATTCGGCTTCCAGCACCAGCTCCTTGCGGGTACCGCCAAAAAACAGGGTCTCCTGCCCTGCCTTGCGGCTGATGCCCTTGGCGATGCCAATCAACTGTACGCCCTGAATATCCAGTTCCTGCATGACGGCCTCGGCCTGGGTAAGCTGTCCCTTGCCGCCGTCAATAAGCAGAATGTCAGGCAGTCTCGCTTCGCCTTTCTTCAGACGGATATAACGGCGTTTCAGCGCCTGTTCCATGGCGGCATAATCATCGCCTGGGGTAATGTTATCGATATTGAAACGCCGGTAATCGCTTTTCAATGGCCCGTTCTGATCAAAGACCACACAGGAAGCAACGGTTGCTTCCCCGGCACTGTGGCTGATATCGAAACATTCCAGCCGGGTCGGCAGTTTTTCACTCTTGAGGGCATCCTGCAGC
The DNA here is from genome assembly GCA_963975155.1 of uncultured Gammaproteobacteria bacterium. GTDB lineage: Bacteria > Pseudomonadota > Gammaproteobacteria > Pseudomonadales > Pseudohongiellaceae > UBA5109. The sequence continues at coordinate 299,896 of CAXBFG010000001.1, forward strand.
GCAGTGAAGCGAGCCTGCATGCTTTGCTTGCTGTTGAGTTTGCTTAACAGGCCATGCTGGGCATTGGTTTGTGCCAGTTGCAGCCATTTATGACGATGCTGTCGAACCTTATGTTTGATATCCACCTTGTGCTGGGCACAATATTCCAGTGCCGTTTCCAGCGCTTTAGACTCTTCGGCCTCATCGCTGACGATGATTTCACGCGGGATGCTGTGCAAGCCCTGCTCCTGGATATAAAACTGTGCGATAAAGGCATGCATGATGCTGGCGGGGGTTGTTTCCAGTACAAACTTCGGGTAATAGTTCTTGTTGCCGAGTACGCGGCCGTCGCGGATGAAAATGACCTGTATGGAGACAACACCGGCATCAGAACACATGGCAATCACATCCACATCCCCCTTCTCGCCTGATACATACTGACGTTCCTGCACTACCCGCATATCACGAATCTGGTCACGTATACGTGCGGCTTTTTCAAATTCATGTGCGGCTGACAGCGCCTGCATTTTTTCCTGCAGTTCATCGGCGATCTGGGTGTTTTTGCCCTCCAGAAACATCACCGAGTGGCGTACATCTTCGGCATAATCGGCTGCACTGATTAAGCCCACACAGGGTCCTGAACAGCGCTTGATCTGATATTGCAGACAGGCCCGGCTGCGATTACGAAAGAAGGCGTCTTCACACTGACGCACATGAAAGACTTTCTCGAGCAGGTTTAAACTTTCCCTGACCGCGCCGGCACCCGGAAAGGGCCCGAAATAACGCCCCTGCTTTTTCCGGGCACCCCGGTGCAGGGCAAGACGGGGATATTTATCCTTGTCGGAAAGAAAAATAAAGGGGTAGCTTTTGTCGTCCCTGAGCAGAATATTAAAGGGTGGTTTACGTTCCTTGATCAGGGTTTGTTCAAGAATCAGCGCTTCGGTTTCGGTATTGGTCAGTGTGCTTTCAATATGGTGAATTCTGGAAACCAGCAACATGGTTTTGCTGTCCAGCCCGGAAGCACGAAAATAGGAGCTGATGCGCTTTTTGAGATTCTTGGCCTTGCCGACATAGAGCAGCTTGTTGTCGGCATCATACATGCGATACACGCCGGGGCGGGTGCTGGCATGTTTTAAAAAGGTCTTGTGATCGAAAGCCGGATCGTTCATGCCTATATTCTAACGTAAGGCTGGGCGAGTAAAGTAATGCTCTGCATTTAAATAATTCGTACTTCCGCCTGTAACTCGATACCGAATTTTTCAGCAACAGATGCTTGTATACGTTCAGATAAATTAAACAGTTCCGCACCGCTGGCCTGCCCATAATTGACCAGAACCAGCGCATGATCCTTGTGTACACCAACATCGCCTTCCCGGTAACCTTTCCAGCCGGCCTTGTCGATCAGCCAGGCGGCAGCAATTTTATGCTGCTTCTGATAGGGGTAAGCGACTATGTCGGGGTATGCATCCCGCAGGCCTTTGAGCTCCTCATCCGAGACTATCGGGTTCCAGAAAAAACTGCCGGCATTGCCGATCACGCCGGGATCAGGCAATTTGGATTGGCGTATTTCACACACGGCGTCACTGACCATCTGTGGTGTCAGTTGTCGCCTATCAATTCCTTTCAAGGCTTCCTGTAAGGAGGGGTAGCTCAGATTAAGGCTGACTTTTTTTAGTAATCTGAAGGTGACACTGGTAATAATAAACTGGTCTTTTAATTCGGCTTTAAAGATTGAATGACGATAGGCAAGCTGGCATTGCTTGGTGCTGAAGTTGAGCAGCTTTCCGGTCGCTATTTCCAGTGCTTCCAGTTCATGCAGTCGTTCTGAAATTTCCACGCCATAAGCACCGATATTCTGCACCGGAGCTGCACCTACGGTGCCAGGTATCAGGCTCAGATTTTCCAGTCCATACCAGTTATTCTGCAAACAATATTGAACAAAAGCATGCCAGTTTTCTCCGCACTGTGCCCGCACGTAATAGTAGTTCTGATCTTCGCGCAGCAGTTCTATACCCTTGATATTCAGCTCAATAATAAGGCCTGGGTAATCTGCTTTGAACAGGAGATTACTGCCCTGCCCGATCAGCATAAAGGGAATTTGCTGCCGTTTACTGAAGGTCAGGGCTTCTGTTAACTCAGAACGAGAGGTGACGTGGGCAAAGTATCGGGCATGTGCCGAGACGTGGAAGGTATTAAAGTGTTTAAGATTAAAGTCATCCTGAATCAGCATAAATATTCAGCTTAGCTTATGCAGTTCTGACAGATGATCCAGAATATCCCTGCTGGCTGCTTCAACCAGATCGAGCACCAGTTCAAAACCTTCCGGGCCGGAATAATAGGGGTCGGGAACTTCATGATAGCCATCCTGCCCGCTTTCTTTGTCGGGCCAGGTCAGAAACAGCAAGGTCTGTGCTTTGGCATTTGCCGGTTGCATGGCCTGTAAGTCATTCAGGTTGGCGTTATCCATGGCAAAAATATAATCGAAGCTATGGAAGTCATCGACTGAAACCGTTCGCGCCTGCAAGGGGTCAAGGTTCAGTTGACGCTTGGCAGCTGCCTGACGTGCTCTGTGATCAGGTTGCTCGCCAATATGCCAGGTGCCGGTGCCGGCCGAATCGATGTCAAACAAGTGTTCAAGCTGACGCTTGCTGACTTCATTTTTAAAGACCACTTCAGCCGTTGGAGAGCGGCAAATATTACCCAGGCAAACCATGAGCACTTTGATGGGTTCTGCTTTCATTGTTGCTCCAGTAGTTCTCTGATGTGTTTTAGATCGGCCTCGGTATCAATACCCGGCGGAATGTTTTCGCAACACTGTGCCATGTGTATTTTTATGCCGTTCTCCATGAATCGTAATTGCTCAAGTTTTTCAGCCTGCTCTAGCCTGCTCTGCGGCCAGCTGACAAAACTGTGCAGGGTCTTGACTTTGTAGGCGTATAAGCCGACATGCCTTTTATAAATAATTTCGGCATTTTTATCACGGTCGAATGGAATTGCCGCGCGCGAGAAATACAAGGCCATACCTTGATTATCGGTCACTACCTTAACGGCATTGGGATCGTTAATTTCTGTCGAATTGCTGATGATATTGTAGAGGCTGCACAGCCCGGCTTGAGTCTGGGTCCGTAAATTTTCGGCGACCTGATTGATGACAGCCGGTGGAATCAGGGGTTCATCACCCTGTACATTTACCACTATATCTTCATCCTGTAGTTTAAGAATGCGAGTGACTTCTTCTATACGGTCGCTGCCAGAGGCATGTGCTGCATCTGTCATGCAGACCTTGACGCCAACAGCTTCGCAGGCAGTTTTGATGTCTTCATTATCAGTGGCGACATAGACAGCATTAGCGGCACTTTGTCGGGCGCGTTCAACAACATGTTGAATCATGGGTTTGCCGGCAATCTGCAGCAGCATTTTGCCAGGCAGTCGTGTCGATTGATAACGAGCAGGAATAACAACAATAAAAGACATTATCGGGGCCTTTTTTCTTTTTCCTCGGAGCTGATGGTTCTTGCTTCACTTTCCAGCATGACGGGAATCTCATCACGAATGGGGAAAGCCAGCGCATCGGCGTAACAGATTAGCTCCTGCTGCTCCTGCTTGTAATGGATTGGGCCCTTGCAGATTGGGCAGGCAAGTATCGCGAGTAATTTTTTATCCATAATGTATGCTTTGAATCAGAAAAGTTAGTGGATTATATGTTGTCGTTGAAATAATGAACGCTTATAAGCGTAAGTAATTTATATTTGTGTCACTCGATCAAATGCTGAAGCTTTTTAATTTGCTCAGCAAACTGCCGATAAATGCTTCAGCAATAATGGCATCAACACTCAGGTACCAGTCGATTTTTCGCGCGAATACCGAACATTTTACGGCGTCCTTTTCGGTCATCACCACTTCATAGTCATCATCGAAGCTAATGTCATCAAGTGTGTAAACGTGATGATCGGCAAAAACGTGGGTAATAATATCAAAACCACAGTCACAAAGAGAGCTGAAAAAACGTTCCGGGTTTCCGATGCCGGCAATAGCATGAACTTTGTGTCTGACCTTGAAATTCTTATTGTTGTTATCGATCATTGCAGTCCGCTCGGCAGGATGTTCCAGTCCTTGTCCTTGAGTATCGCTTAAAGACCGACTGCTGTTGGGTACGGTTTGCTCAGTATCATCGTGATCATTACCTTCCCTGACTTTTTCAATTCTGGAAAGTGCCATTTCATTGGCGATATCCGTAATGGCAAACATTTCTCCGCTTTGAATATGGCAAAGGTGGCGGGGTTTCAGGGTCATCATGTAGGACGGTTTTTGAAAAGTTAAACTGCTGGATCCGTTGTAAATAATGTAGTCAACTTCATCGAGGCGCTCGGGCTTTTCCCTGAGTGGCCCTGCCGGCAATAATTGGCCATTTCCAAAGCCTCGGCGACCATCTACTACGGCAATTTCTATATCACGGGCCATGGCATAGTGCTGCATGCCATCATCACTGAGAATCACATTGCAGTCATAATGTTGTTCGAGGCTTTTAACTGCCTCCACGCGATTCGCATCGATAACAACCGGGCAGCCAGTATTGCGTGCAATTAATAAGGCTTCATCACCACTGTGCTGTACCGGGGAATCGGCTTTCACATGAAAGGGATATTCAGGTGCTCTGGAACCATAACCGCGGCTGACAACTCCGGGTCGGTAACCGGCTCTTTGCAGCTGTCTCACCAGGTAAACAATCAGGGGTGTTTTGCCGGTGCCGCCAACATTGATATTGCCAACCACAATCAGGGGCACACTGGCGCGATAGATTTTTTTGCGGCCGCTTTTATAAAGTCTGCGACGAAAATTGCTGAGGCAGGAAAATAAAAAGCTTGCCGGTTTTAACCAGGCTATGGCGGAATCGCTATACCAGGTATCGACAATTTTTTTCATGTTTCGGCAAATTGTTTCTTATGCAGTTTTGCATAATGTTGATTAAGTGCAAGTAATTCCTGATGCTTGCCGCTCTCTACAATTTCGCCTTCGCGCATTACCAGAATCAGATCGGCGTTTTCGATGGTGGACAGCCGATGCGCAATCACAAAGGTGGTTCGTCCCTGAATCAGGGTTTCCAGTGCAGCTTGTATATGTTGTTCGGATTCACTGTCGAGTGCCGAAGTCGCTTCATCCAGTATCAGGATGGGTGCGTCTTTCAGGAGAGCCCTGGCAATCGCCAGACGTTGACGCTGTCCACCTGAGAGCAAGGTAGCATCATCCCCTACTTTGGTTTCCAGCCCCTCGGGTAACTGCTCGATAAACTCCATTGCATGAGCATTCCTGAGGGCGGTTTTAATGTCTGCTTCACTTTTACCGGCCAGCTCTCCATAGGCAATATTATCCCTGATCGAGGAGTTAAAGAGGATCACCTGCTGGCTAACCAGCGCAATTTGCTGACGCAGGTTATTCAGTGTGAAATCTGTATTGGCAACATCGTCGATCAGAATCTGACCCTGGCTGGGCTCATAGAAGCGTGGGATGAGATTAACCAGCGTCGATTTGCCACTACCGGATTTGCCAACTATCGCAATCGTCTGACCGGGACTGACTTCAAAATTAATGTTGTGCAGCACGTCGGGGCTGTCTGGATGATAACGAAAACTCAGATTTTTAAAGGTGACTTTACCTTTTACACGAGGCGTTTCATAAGTACCGTCATTGAATTCGGCATCTTCGTCCAGCAGTTCAAAGATTGAACTGGCTGCAGCCAGGCCACGCTGGATAGCCGCATTTACCTGTGTAAGCTGTCTAATCGGCGTGGAAAGTGTTCCCGCTGCAATGATAAAGGCAGCCATATCGCCGGTACTCAGATCACCCATCATCTGTGGAGAGAGCACCAGCCATACCATCAGGGCCAGCGCAATGGTCACCACGACCTGTATGATAGGTGAGCTGATATTGGACACCGACTCCAGCTTCAGGCCCTGCCTGCGGGTTTGCGCACTGGCTTCGACAAAATTATCCAGAGCCTGTTTTTCAGCACCAAAGCTGCGGATAACACGCATGCCTTTAATGGTTTCTGACAAAATATGTGTGACGTCACCCATGGATGATTGAATGCGATGACTGTATTTGCGAAACAGTTTCGAGGCGTAAGAGATCAGCGCGCCGATCAGGGGCATCACCGCCATAAAAATCAGCGTCAGCCGCCAGTTCAGGTAAAACATATAACCGAGCAGGCCTATTACCGTCAGCCCCTGCTGGACCAGTACTTTTAAAGAATCACTGATCGCGGAAACAATCTGCAGGACATTAAAGGTAAAGGTCGACATGAGTTTGCCGATTTCGCTGCGATCATAAAATTTTATAGGTAACTGTAAAAAGCGCGCCAGTAACTGGGAACGAATATGATGGACAACGGTGTTAGCGATATAAGCCATCGAGTAGCCGCCTAAATAGCCGCCCACTCCGCGGGTGACAGCCAGGAGGATCAATAACAGAGGAATGCGCAGCCGTTCTCTGGTGCTCAGCGTCCTGGCAACTTCCATGGTGTCGACCAGTTGTCCGGTTAATGAGGCAAACCAGGCATTGGTACTGGCAAACATGGCGAAGCCGATAACACTGATAATCGCCACTGGCCACATGGGTTTTAAATAACTCAGCAAGCGCCCATACAGAGCCAGGCTTTGGGCTTTGCTTAATTTACCTTGAAGTGGCTTGCTCATTCTGTCTCGGCTTCCTGCCGCGTGGAAATATTCAGCTGACTGAAACCCAGTTGCGCGGCGGCGTCCATAACGGTCACCACAGACTGATAGCTTGTATTGGCATCGGCGGTAATGATGACAGGCAAACTGTTATCGCCACCGGATAATGCTTCGATGGCATCCATCAGGGTGGATAATTCACTGTTAACCAGTCCCTGACCGTTGACTGAAAAGGCGCCATTCTGGGCCACCAGGATTTCTATCTGATCAGGCATGACTTCCAGGGCTTCTCCCGATGCTTCAGGAAGATTGATCAGTAGATTGGTATCACGGGTAAAAGTTGTGGTTACCATGAAAAAAATCAGCAACAGGAAAACAACATCAATAAGAGGTGTCAGGTTGACGCTTACTTCTTCTGTGAGCTGACGTTGAAATTTCATGAATTCTGAGTAATGTTTTTGTCGTTATTATCGTTGTTGTCTCTGTATTCCACACTACGGTTTGAATGCAGGGCATCTACCAGCTTGATCGACTCCCTCTCCAGTTCAACGACCAGGGTTTCAATACGGCGCTGAAAAAACCGGTAAAAAAGCAGGGTCGGAATAGCCACGGTGAGTCCTGCCGCAGTAGTGATTAATGCTTCCGAGATGCCGCCGGCCAGCACATTGGCGTTACCAGTCCCCTGTGCCATGATTTCCGTAAAGACACGGATCATGCCGACGACTGTACCCAGCAGGCCCAGTAACGGCGTTATCTGTGCAATGGTGCCGAGTAAATTCAGGTAGCGCGACATATCATGAATAACATGGCCTGCGGCCTGCTCGATACTTTCTATCATAATGGTGCGGCCAGATTTTGCACTTACCAATCCGGTTGCCAGTATCTGACCCAGTGCCGAAGAGGATCTCAGGTCTCTTAGTTCTGCTGCATTGAGCTGATTATCCTTAATTTTCGACCAGACTTCGGGCAGCATGTTCCTGGGCGCGATGCGCTTGGGATTAAGCGTCCAGAAACGTTCTATGATGATTGCGATAGCGAGTATGGAACACAGTATGATTGGCAGCATTAAGATGCCGCCTGCCTGGACTAATTCAAACACTAGGACTAAACCCTCTTATTAGGCCCTGAGGCCCGGAAAGCCGTGAATATTAGCACACTCCTCGACTAAAGCTCAGGGCTTAGTTTAGCGGAGTATACGCCAAAAGCGTTTATGCTCCTGCCGGTACAGAGCGGGTTCAGACAAGGGTCCCTCCGGGTCTAAAAGCCAGCTTATGGAACCTGTTTCGGCCGTACTTAAGGCAATTGTGCCACTGTTTGTATAGAGATTCACTATATCCGGGTGCGGATGTCTGAATTGATTTAAATATCCGCTGGAGAACACCACATATTCCGGGCTGATAGCCTGTATAAAGGCGGGACTGGATGAGGTCCGTGAGCCATGATGTGGAGCCAGCAGGATCTCGGCATCAAGCCCTGCTCCGGAATTCAGCAGACGTCTTTCAATGCCGGCTTCTATATCGCCGGTCAGCAAAACACTGTGAGAGCCGTTGCTCACTTTGAGCACACAGGAAGCATTATTCCTGCTGTATCCTTCACGGTCAGGGTGCAGAACCTCAAAGTCAACGCCATCCCAGGACCAGACTTGCCCTGATCTGCACAGAGAGGCCTGAGTAGCAGCGGGAAACTGGGTCAGGTCGCTGGCAAAATAATCTGCCTGAGGGAAACTGTTTAGCAAGGCTGGCAGTCCGCCAGCATGATCATTATCGGCATGGCTGACCATAATCCGGTCAGGCTGTCGGATATTATTAGCTCTCAGGAAAGGCAGAATAACGCCCTCACCCGCATTAAAGTTGTTACTGTAGGCTGGCCCGAGGTCATAAAGCAATACATGCTCGCGGGTACGCAGAACGACGGCGAGCCCCTGGCCCACATCAAGAATATGTAACTCAAACTCCGCAAAATTAAGCTCCCTCGATGAGCTTAATAATAGCGGAAGCAAACAAAGCATTGCCGGCAGCAGATACACTAAGCGGGCCCGGGCAGAAAGACTGAACAGGCAGAGTGTAAGTGTTGCCAGCAAACACCACCAAAGCCAGACATTCAAGGCCGGTAAAGCAAGCAGTGCTTCCGGCCACAACTTGTTAAGGTAATCGAGTGCCCGGATAAAAAGGTCAAATAACCTGCTGACAAGATAGCCCAGCAAAAGTACAGCCTGATCGGAGAAAAAACTCAAAAAGAGAATCAACAGACACAAAGGAATCACCAGCAAGGTGATATAGGGTATGGCGAGCAAATTAACCAGCGGTGCACTAATGCTGCTTTGCTGGAATTGCCATAACATAAAAGGCAGCAAGCCCAGAAAAACAAAAACCTGAGTTTTTAACAGTAGCAGCATTGTGTTCAGAATGCCCTTTCTGCCCTGCTGATAGTCAGTTCTGACAAAAAATATCAGCACCGCAACAGCCACGAATGACAGCCAGAACCCGCTGCTTACGGGCGCTAGGGGGTTTATAAGCAGTACCAAAGCCAGTGCCAGACAATAGCTGTTACTGGCGTTTGTGTGCCTACAGCAGCATTGGCCGAGCATAAAGGCGGCAATCATGATAAAGGCTCGTTGCGCCGGCAGAGCGAAGCCGGCCATAGCGGCATAAAAATAGGCAGCACCCAGCGCCAGCAAAGCTGCCAGGCGCTGTGCCGGAATGTATAAAATAAGCCATGTGACCCGTTTTATGATGAACTGGACTAACTGGAATATTAACAAGGCGACAAAACCGACATGCATGCCGGAAATCACCATCAGATGATTTGTACCGGTAGCACTGAACAGTTGCCATTGTTGATCGCTGATACCTCTTCTGTCACCGATCCCCAATGCCAGAATCAAACCTGAATATGGCAGGCTTTGCTTGGGAAAGAGCCGGGAGAGCGTTTGCAGAAACTGATAACGTAAATTAAGAAACAGCGTGTTCGATGAGGTTTCCAGTAAACGATTTTCCTCATCACTGCGGACATAGCCTGTTGCCCGGATGCCTTTTTGCCAAAGCCAGGCTTCGTAATCGAAGCCTCCGGGGTTCAGGAAGCCATGCGGCCGTTTTAATCTGACTTTAAACTGCCATTGCTGCCCCGGTCTTATATCGACAGACTCATAGAGTCTTAGCTGAACCACTTGCCGAGCCAGTAAATTTCCGGAGAATTCACACTCATTAAACACAGCTTGCGAACAGGTCTGTGCTACCTTGAAGTCGAATCGGATATTGTTTGTGTCGATTTCAGGAAGGCTGACAATAGTACCCTTTAACCATATATCCTGGCGTTCCAGTGCTTTAGGCAGCAGCAGGTTCAGGTTACTGTCGGCCCAATATAAAAACCACAACAGGCCCAGACAAAAAGCTGACAGCAGACGCAATTTTGAAAACAGACCTTGCAGGCCTTGTGAAAATTGAGCAGGCCTGAGGCAAGCAAGCAGAGCAGGAATAAGGAGTAAGGGATAATAATGGGAAGCAGGCAAAGAAGGCGATAATCCGCCAAGAAAAATACCCAGACTGAAAGCGATCATCCATGAGCGCATAGCCTACCCTGAGAACTAACATCAATAGTTTAGTCTAGGAGCTTGTGGGTATTCCGCCAGTTTTATTCATGAATTGCAGACAAAAAAATATCGGAGCCAAGCTTAAAGCCGACTCCGATATTTGATCTGACAGTGTGCTAAATCTTTTAAATTAAAGTGGGACCACTTTATTTGCACAAGGGCCTTTCTGGCCTTGGCCAACTTCAAATTCAACAGCTTGTCCATCATTTAGGGTTGCAAACTGACCGCCACTTTGAATTTCTGAATGATGAACAAACAGATCTTTACTACCGTCTTCCGGAGTAATAAAACCAAAGCCTTTATCAGGGTTGAACCACTTAACTGTACCTTTACTCATTGTATTTACTCATTTTATTGGTGAAGATTAATATTTTTATTTTCGAATTCACCATTTCGAAGATAAAGCGATACGATTGCTTTTCTTGTTACGCGCTACATTCTATCAGTAATTTACCCTGACAAGTACCTTATTCATAACGCAGGGTCTGGGCAGGATCAACGCGCGCGGCAGAATATGCCGGATATAAGGTCGCCAGTATGCTTAACAGGATCGAAATGCTGCATACAATCAAGAGATCACTGCCGAGTAATTGTGATGGCAGGTAGTTAATGGGGTAAATATCGGCGCTGAGAAATTGAATATTCAGTACATTTTCCAGCCAGGCAACAAAGTCACTGACATAGAGTGAACCAAGAATACCCAGTATGAGACCGCTCAGGGTGCCGATCAGGGCAATGATAAAACCCTGAATCAGAAAAATATTGCGGATACTCCCCAGCGAGGTGCCCATGGTTCTGAGTATGGCAATATCGCCCTGCTTATCCCTGACCACCATGAATAAGCTGACCACGACATTAAATGCCGCCACGGCAATCAGTAAAAACAGCAATAAACCCACCATCGATTTGGAGAACTGGATATTGTTGTAGATATTGCCGTAATCACGACTCCAGTTACTGAAGTTAAAATCTCCGGCCAGCTGATTCTGAATGTTTCTGATAACCGTGGTACTGGCAAAGAGATCATTTAACTGGATTCTCAGGCCGTGAATACGATCCCCGAGCCTGTATAAAAGTTGCGCGTCATTCATATGCACCAGAGCCAGGTTGCTGTCCAGTTGCGAACCTACCGTAAAAATTCCGCCGACTGTAAAACTGCGTTGTCTGGGAAATTCACCCAAAGGCGTTATATTCAGATAGGAAGATACCAGCATTACTTCATCGCCAAGTTGCAGATCCAGATCATCTGCCAGGGCAGAACCGATCAAAATAGAGAAGCTGCCGGGACTCAGGGAAGCAAGGGAACCCTGCTGAATGAATTCCTGCAGTATGGAAACCCGTGCTTCTGCTTGCGGGTCTACCCCGTTCAGCAGGATTCCGCGCGACTTACCATTAGCCAGCAACATGCCCTGAAGCTGAATCATGGGAGCGCTGGCAGTCACATCCGGATTGTTTTCAATTACCCGGCGAACAGTTTCCCATTGTTGTGGATTCATCAGCGCTTCGTTGCTCAGGGTGGTAATTGTGACATGTGGTACTAATGCCAGAATGCGTTCTCTCAGTTCACGATCAAAACCGTTCATTACTGAAAACACGATAATGAGAACGGCAACACTGAGGCTTAATCCGATTACCGATAAGCGGGATATAAAACCTACCAATAGATTGTTTGAGCCGATGGAGGCATAACGCTTACCTATGAACATTGCCTGACGGATCGCCATATTAAGCGCCTTCCTGGCTATGGAGTTTGCCGTCCTGCAGTACCAGTCTGCGATTCATTTTATTGGCCAGTTCCTGATCATGCGTCACAATAATAAAACTGGCAGTAATTTTTTCCTTCAGCTCCAGCATGAGCTTTTGTATTCCAAGCGCAGTATTCCGATCCAGATTACCGGTTGGCTCATCCATCAGCACACAGGCCGGGTTATGCACCAGGGCGCGGGCTATGGCGACGCGTTGCCGCTCACCGCCGGAAAGTTGAGCCGGCTTATGTGTGAGACGCTCTGCCAGTCCCACCTGGCCGAGAATTGCAGCGGCGCTTTGCATGGCTTCTGCAAACGGCTTTTTCGCAATTATCAGAGGCATGGCGACATTTTCCTGTGCCGTGAACTCACCGAGCAGATGATGGAACTGATAAACAAAGCCCAGAGTCTTATTGCGTAACTGGTCCTGAGCCTTATGGTTTAGCTGATGAACATCCTGGCCATTAATTTTTACGGTGCCGCTGCTGGGTTTGTCCAGGCCGCCAAGTATATTGAGCAAGGTGGTTTTGCCGGAACCGGATGCGCCAATAATGGCAACACTTTCACCCGGCATCAGTTTGAAATCAAGATCCTTGAGAATGCTTAACTCATGAGTTCCCTGCTGGAAAACCTTGCCAAGCTGGCTGCATTGTAAAATGGCTTCAGTCATAACGAAGTACTTCCGCTGGGTGAATTCGTGAGGCTTTCCAGGCAGGATAAAGTGTTGCCAGCAAAGAGATAAATACGGCAAAAAAACAGGTCAGAATAACATCCTGACTTTGAATATCGGTGCCAATACTACTGAGCATAAACATGCCATCGGGTATGAACAGCATCTCGATGAGCTCGCCCATAAATTCAAAATTTGCTGCGATCAAAAGCCCCAGGACTGCGCCCAGCAGGGTTCCACTCACACCGATCAATAGACCCTGAATGATAAAAATACCCATGATACTGCCTTGGCTGGCTCCCATGGTTCGCAATATGGCGATATCGGATTTTTTCTCGCTAACCACCATAACCAGTGTTGAAATAATATTGAAGGCCCCGATGGCTACGATCATCATCAGCATGAACCAGGTCATGATTTTTTCCATTTTCAGGGCATTAAACAAGCTGGCTTCGCTAACTGACCAGTCCTCTCCCATGTATTCAGGGCCCGGCAATGCAAGGTTCAACAGCTCAAGACTGCTTTCTACAGTATTGGCTGCTGCATAAATATCATCGACCTTTAGGCGAAGTCGTACAGCTTCATCAATATCATCCAAACCTGATAATTCCGCACTGTCCTCAAGATGTATCAACGCAAGATTGGCTCCAATGCTGAACTGCACATCAAAGATACCTTTGACCGTAAAGGTGTGCATATTCAACTGCAGGCGTGAACTGTTGTCACTCAGCTCAGGTACGATGAGATTGACTGCGTCGCCCGGCAACAGCCTTAAAGCATTGGCCAGACTGCGTCCAAGAATAATACTGCGCTCACCCGCTTTTAAATCCTCAAGGCTTCCCTGCAACATGCTGGCTTCTATATCTGAAGTCTGTAATTCTGCCTGCGGAATGATGCCTTTGATTTCAGTGACCTGATGGATGCCGTTTGTACTGAGCATGGACTCCAGAGAGATATAGGGAGAAACGCTAAGTACAGAGGCTTGTTCACTTAAGAGGCTGGCAGCTTCCTGCCAGCGGGGAAAAGCGCCCCGGGTATAAATATCAGCATGAGGCACGGTTATCAGGGTACGTTGACGCTGCTCGCCCTGCGCGCCGTTAAACACGGCCAGTACAATTACAATAGCCAGGACACCGAGTGTTAATCCGGCCATGGAGACCAGGGATGTAAAAGAAATAACACGATTGTCTTTCTTGGAAAGTATGTACCGTAAGCCTATAAAAAAAGGCGTATTTTTCAGCATGTCCAGCTACAGCGCTCATTTGAAAGCAAGCCGCAATTTTGCAGGCATGCAGCATGCAGGTCAAGGAAGCTCTTGTATTGCAGGCCTTTCATTTGGGAAAAGATTTAAACACGATTGATATTCAACACCATCTCCTTAGGTCAATTAAGTCTGGCACAGTGACCCTCATCGTTTAAACCTAAACTTAAGCAAATTGCAAAAGAGTTCCCTAAGCTGCGATTGGGAATTCCCGCAATCGTTAAATTTTAAGTGAAGGTCAAAATACTGGCTGAGTTGCATTTATCCATGTAGGTATTTTGGAGTGCCACACGAACTTGATGAGCACTCTGCAATAGACAATTTAATACGGTTTCAGAAGTGCTAAAAAAGCAGAAAAATATAAAATTCTTACTATACTTAAAGCTGTTAAAACGTTTTAGGTGCCAGGCATGACTCAGTTTATTGAATTTCCGCAACGCCAGCATCAGGAGTTCAGAAACCTGGTGTTTAAATCTGTGCTGGAAGCAGCCCGTAGGCAGGTCTTAAGTCTGGAAGATTATTTTGCGGCTATTTATTACTCAGGCGAGAATCCGCAACTCTTTGCCTCCGCTGCAAGTCTGCAGAGCCTGTATCAACGCTTTCAAAGCCTCATTGAGCTTGCCGTGAGTACGGATCCGGAGGCCCTTAAACTGACTGAAGCAAACAAGGCTTATTTATGCTATCGCATATATGTTCACAGTCTGTGCATGCAAAGGCAGAATATGTCTGAATCAGATGCTGAGTTGTATTTACAGGATGCCCTGCAAGAATACTTCAACACGGCAACTAAGGTTTTTTCTGACAGCGACCGCTTAAAGATACTGGGATATTTGAAACGTATGAGGCAACACGCACCCGAACTTCCACGTTAGGCTGTAACGGGAAGCAGGTGCTCATGTTTATGATCAATAGCTGCAGTAACTGATATAACGCTCATAGCGCTGTAACACTGGCGGCTGGTTGCCACAGTTCAGCTAATAGTTATCTGGAGAAATGTCGGATTCGTTTCTTTTGAGAAGACGCTGGACGGTTTTAAATGAAACAGGAACCATCGGCGTGCTGACTTCAGCGGAGATTGCCCGTAAGGATTTACCTTCCTTTTTCATTTTAATAATTTTCTTGAGGACTTTTTGCTCCATCGGGTTTTCTATCAGGCGCCCATTGGAATGAATCATATATCCAAAGGGGCGGCTGCCTCCCAGAAAACGCCCCTTGTTACGCTGATTTTGTTTGACGGTCTTGATGCGTTCAGTGGAACGTCGTTTTTCGAGGCTATGAAAAATGTCCAGCATGCGTCGAAAGCTCGGGCTGAAATCTGCAGTAGTAACTTCTCCACCCAGTTCCAGAATAAACAAGCGCACCTGTTTTTCTTTCAGCAGTTTCATGCTGCTTTGCATGTCATCACAGCTGCTGAATATACGTTCGACAGAACAGCTTAACAGGATATCCCCTGCTTCAAGTAATTCCAGGAGCTGTTTGGCTTTTGGCCGTTTAACAAAATCAACGGACCATTTCAGGTTGCTATCGAGAAAGCCGTTATTGATGCGCATACCATGACCGAGGGCATAAGTTTGCAGTCTTAGATTTTCCTGCTCCAGCAGACTTTCCAGATCACTTTCTTCTTGAGATTCTACGGTCGAGGTACGAGTGTAGCTGTATACAGACATGGCTTTATCCCTGAGATTTCCTGCTTGTTCTTGATCTATTCTTGAGTCAGCTCTTAATAAAGCAGCTCAAGTTATTGTTTTTATTTGGTTAATTGTGTCTCTGTACAGACAACAGAGTGCTTTTTTATCATTCTGAGTTTAGCTTTGCAAGCTAAATATCAGATAACTAAGAATAATATAGCGATATTTAAGAGAATACGAGCATCAATCAAGGGCTTGCAATTGTTTTTTTACGAGATCGCACCAATCAAGCAAAGCTTGCAGTCGCAGCAGGCCGTGGTGAATAACAAGCGCCTGCAGTGTATACGCCTCTTTTTCTTTTTTCGTCTTAAAATGCTCCGACTGTTTTTCCGGACCAGGTAAGGGATAAATTTGTTCAAAAACCTGCAGGGCCTGTAAGCGTGAGAAAGTTTCCTTGCGTAGGTTTTTAACGAATTCGTCTCGTTCTTTAAGAGTTAGGGCATCCAGGAAAGATAACTGCGCAGCATAATCAAAGCGCGATTTAGGAATGATAGGCCCCTGCTTTAACCAGTTAATCAGCTCTTTGCGTCCTGTTTCCAGACGTTTATAGACTTTACGTCTGGGCCCTTGCGTAGAGGGCTTCATTTCACTGCTTATTAAACCTTCATTTTCCAGCTTTCCAAGTGTGGGATAAATTTGCGCCAGCTCGGCATTCCAGAAATTACTCAGGCTATGCTCAAACGCTTTCTTCAGATCATAGCCGGATGCTGGCTTCTCCAACATGCCTAAAAGGATATGCTTAAGACTCATTTAAGCCAGCCTTCCGATTGAGTTCACCAAAACGTTGTTTGTAAATACGTGTCCAAATCAGAACTGCAGGCACGCCTATCAATGCTGGTGTTATCCAGGGAATAACTTGAGCGAAGCCACTGAGATTAAGATTAAAAATTTGGCCTGCTCCAAACACAGCGAAGGCTGTGTGGAAGGCTATGCCTGTACCTAGTAAGGCCCCAAGATGCTCATACAACCAGGTATTTTTGAAGTTACGTCTATTCGTTATCGCCGTTTTAATATCAAGACCATTGATAAAGCCAATTGGTGATAATACATAAAGTAATATCTGATTTAAGGGCGCAACAATCAGCGCATAAACAATCAAGATCAGACTGGCAGCAATCGATAGATTGGCAAAAGCATGGTTTAGACCCGTATTAAGCTCTGTAATATCTTTTTTATGAGCAAGCACTGCAATGCCATGTCGCAAGCCTATAAAAACAACAAGAATTAAATATGCCAGAAATACATAAAAGCTTAATACCAGAACTTCGTTCTCATTATCAAAATTTGTCGATATCAGCTCGGGAATTCTAAGTAACAAGGCAATGGCTGCAGCGGCTAAAACAATGTAAGCGCAATACTTAAAAATCTTGCCATAAAACCTGTGGTTTTTTCCGCCTTTACGCGTAAACACGGGGACCCAAAAAGAGACTAGCCCAATAAAGCCTGCTGAGACGTGTACAAGCACAAAGGTATTTTGCAGTGTTTCCATGATCAACTCTCCGTCAAAACATAGCTATATAATCAATTATATAGCTATGTATGTAAAGAGTTATATAGTGAAAAAATCACCAATAAGGAAGCAGGAGATCGAAAACCTCAAATCAATTTACAGTACCAGAAAGACTGAGACTAAAAGGCAGCAGCCAGCGACTGCAGAATATTGATCATTGGTGTCGGGTAGACACCCAGATAAATGGTAATAGCCGTCATGCTGGCCAGAACAGCATGTGTGCCGAAGGGAATAGCGTTGGCTGCAGGATCTTTTTTCAGTGCCTGTACTGGTTCCTGCAACATGATGTAAATCAGTCGCAGGTAGTAATAGAGGCCGATAGCACTACCAATGATTAACAGGGTTAGCAGAAACCAGAGTGAGCCCTCTACCCCGTTGGTAAATACATAGAATTTGCCCATGAAGCCTGCTGTAAGAGGAATGCCTGCCAGTGACAGAAACACGACGATCATGACTGCAGAAAGCCAGGGGTTGCGCCAGAATAAACCCTGATAATCACTGACCAGGTCCAGCTCTTTACCTGAGTTTGAGATGGCACTGATAACAGCAAATCCGGCAATCGACATAATGAAGTACGCCACAATGTAATAGCCCATGCTTTCTACCGTGAGCATGCCTGGTATGCTGGCTCCGGCAATAATAACAATCAGCAAATAGCCCATATGGGCAATCGACGAATAGGCCAAGAGACGCTTAACATTGCTTTGCAGAAGTGCAAGCAAATTACCAAGCAGCATGGAAGCGGCTGCGATAACCGTCAATACCAGCAGCAAGGCTTCAAATTGATAGGCATCTGAAATCAACAGCAAGCGTAGAGTAACTGCCAGCATGGCAGCCTTCGATACTGTCGCTAAATAAGCTGTAACCGGTACCGGTGCGCCTTCATATACATCGGGTGTCCAGATATGAAATGGCACCAGCGAAAGTTTAAAGGCGATGCCGGCAATAATCATGATCAGTCCGGTAATCAGCACCGGGTTGTCGGCAACACCCTGAACTTCGATTGCCGGAGCCAGATCTGTGAAAAACATGGTGCCGGTCAGGGCATATACCAGAGCAATACCGAACAGAATCAGTCCCGATGCCAGGCCAGACATAATCAGGTATTTAAGTGCTGCTTCAAGAGGAAACTTGGCGGATTTTGTTTCGTGTACCGGATAGGCAATCATGGCGTAGAGGCTGACACCCAACATTTCCATGCCAATAAAGAAGCTCACGAAGTGTGAACTGCAGGCCAGCACAACAGCTCCAACAGTGCCTGTGAGCAATAATATATAGAACTCTTCGTTGAGTTTGTTGTGCGACTCAAAATACGGATATGCCAGAATGCTTACAGAAAGAGCCCCAATAATAATCAGCGCCGAAAACATCAGGCTGTATTCATCGAAGTACAGGAGTTGTGTTGCCTGCAGTGGTAAAACCGGGTCTATAAAAACAAACACCAGTAAAGATGCAGCCAGTCCTGTGGTGCAGAGTACGTTGACCAGACCATGATCACGTTTGAAACCGGCAACCAGCATGACAACAACTGACGTTGCCGTCAGCATGATAATTTGCAGTAAATCTATAAGAACGTCAGTACTCATGTAACTTGTCTGTCACCTATTTTTTAAATGTATCAGGGAAACACAACACCTAAACTTCGCAGCGTTGGTTCAGCCATATCCAGCATGGTTTGGGGATATAAGCCCATCCACAACAAACCAATCATCATCAAGGCATAACAGGCCATTTCAATAAAAGTCAGATCGGCAATTTCGTAGTTATTTTTGTTTTCACCATGGAACACTTTCTGTATCACAATCAAAGAGTATATGGCTGCAACAACCAGACCCAGAGCTGCAAAGGCAGTGACTGTGACGCTAACCTGGAAGCTGCCCAGCAACACCAGGAACTCACCGATAAAATTACCAAGTCCGGGCATACCGACAGCTGCTACGGTAAAGAACAGGGCCATGAATGACATTTTCGGTACCACACCCCAGAAACCACCCATCTGGTCCATATCACGGGTATGAATCCGATGCTGTAAGCCCCCTGCCAGCATAAACAATGCAGCAGCACTAAAGCCATGAGCCAGCATGGTCATAACAGCACCCTGCATGGCCTGTGCATTCCAGGCATAAATGCCGACAATAACAAAGCCCATATGGCTGACAGATGTGTAGGCAATGAGTCGTTTGAGATCATTCTGTGCATAGGCAACTTTGGCGGTATAGAGAATGCTGACCACACCCAGTGTCATGGCAAATGGTGCAAAACTCAGGGAGACCTCCGGAAACAAGGGTACGGTAAAACGGATCAGGCCGTAGGCTCCTGTTTTCAGGAGTATGCCCGCCAGAATAACCGAACCCGCTGTTGGCGCCTGTGAGTGGGCATCCGGTAACCAGTTATGGAGGGGAAATACCGGTAGCTTGGTAGCGAATGCGATAAAGAATCCGAGCATCACCAGCATGACAAATTCTTCAGGGATATTGGCGCCCAGCAGATCAAAATAATTGAAGGTGATAATTTCAGTGGCCTGGTAGTTAAAGAAAACCAGTACCAGAATCGACAGCAGCATTAATAAGCCACTCACCTGCGTGAAGATGAAAAACTTCATTGCAGCGTATTCTTTATTTTCATGCCCCCAGATGGCGATGATGAAATACATAGGAATCAGCATCACTTCCCAGAAGAAGAAGAATAAAAATAAATCCAGCGCGGTGAAAACTCCGATGACACCGGCAAGCGTCCAGAGCAAATTAAAATAGAAGAAGCCGGTTCTTTGCTTGACTTCATGCCAGGCAGATCCAAGAGCAATAAGCCCAAGAAAAACAGTCAGGAAAATTAACAGCATAGCCAAACCATCAGCGCCGAAAATAAAACTGATACCAAAGCGCGGAATCCAGTCGGCCTGAAACAGCACCAGCCATTCTCCATGCCCATTATCGACTGGCGATAAACCAATCGCCTGCGGTGCAAGCAGCATCAGAACAACCAGCGCAAGATCAATCAGGATGGCAAACAGAGCGATGACCCGTGGCAAATCTGAGCCACGTCCCTCCGCCAGCCATGCACCAATACCACCGGCAAAGAGTATGATCATTAACCAGATCAGTATCATGCGAATACTCCTATACTGACTATCAGGAGGACGCCGCAGGCCATGCTTATGGTATACCAGCGTAACTGGCCGGTCTGGGTTTGAATGACCAGACTATGACAATAACGCGTCAGGCTGGCTGTTCCGTTATAGATGCTATCGACAAAATCTTGCTTGTTGAGTCTGGCAAGGCCGGTATAAGGATCGACAAAGACGCGATCATAGAGCCAGTCCATACCCCACTGCGTGAAAAAGAAGCGATGTAATTTAGCGCCGAAACCGGATGCCGCAAATTTATTGACGTCGACTTTCTGTTTGATAAATATCAGATAGGCAAACAGTATGCCGATTAAAGGCAGGCCAATCATGATCGCCTGATAAAACACTGAGACATGATGCTCTTCTGCATGCGCATGAAAGACTTCTTCAACCGGAATATGGATGAAACCGCCAAGCAGTGAAAGTACTGCCAGAGCAACCAAAGGACCCTGTAAATTCCAGCCCATTACTTCATGACCGTCATGGGTTTTCTTGCCGAAGAAGACCAGGAAGTACAATCTGAAACTGTACAGGCCTGTCATAAAGGCGCCTGCAACACCACCAATCCAGAGCATATAGGCCCCTTCTGTGGTCAGCGCCGATGCCAGAATTTCTTCCTTACTCCAATATCCGGAGGTCGGGAATATGGCCACCAGGGCTATCGTACCAATCAGGAATAAAGCATGGCTCCAGGGTAGATCCTTGCGCAGTCCACCCATTTTGAAAATGTCCTGCTCATGATGCATGGCCAGAATAATGGAGCCTGCCGTCAGGAATAACAGTGCCTTGAAGAAAGCGTGTGTCATCAAATGGAAGATGGCAGAACTGTAGGCGCCAACACCGAGCGCCAGAAACATGTAGCCAATCTGACTGACCGTGGAAAAGGCCAGCACTTTCTTGATGTCGTTTTGCACCAGAGCGGTAAAACCGGCCATCAATAAGGTGATCATGCCGATAACGCCGACCAGAAACTGCACGCTTGGTGCCAGTTCATAAAGGATATGAGTACGGGCAATCAAATACACCCCTGCCGTTACCATCGTCGCAGCATGAATCAAGGCTGAAATTGGCGTTGGACCGGCCATTGCGTCGGGCAACCATGTCTGTAAGGGAAGTTGTGCGGATTTGCCTACAGCGCCTCCCAATAACAGGAGTGTGACGGCAACGGCGATACCGGAACCGACTGCCCAGTTCTCTTCGGCCAGAAACATCAGTTCCTGAATATTCAGTGTGCCAAGATTGGCGAACAACAAGAACAGGCCCATTGCCATGGAAGCATCCCCTACCCTGGTAACCACAAAGGCTTTGCGGGCGCAGTAACCGTTATAGGGGTCTTTGAACCAAAAGCCGATCAGGAGATAGGAACACAAGCCTACACCTTCCCAACCCATAAAGAGCAGCAGGAGGTTATCCGCCAGCACCAGAATCAGCATGGCTGCAACGAAGAGGTTCATATAGGCAAAGAAACGCGCGAAACTTGGGTCGTCATGCATGTAACCCGTGGCATAAACGTGAATCAGGAAACCAATACCGGTAATGATAAACATCATCACCAGCGAAACGCCGTCGAGATACAAGGTAAATCCGGCTTCAAAGGAACCGACTTCCATCCAGGTCCAGAGAGTCTGAGAAAATGAAGATGTGCCCGCTTCTGCCATGGCCATAAAATCCATTCCGGCCAGTACGGCAACCAGAAAGGACAGGCCTATAGAGCCGGCACCAACAATTGCAGCCGGAAGCTCAGGTAATTTTCCACAGCTAAACGTCAGGATTAAAAATCCTATGACAGGAATGGTCGGGACTAACCAAAGTAGTTCAATCATGCTTTCTGCTTTCCTACCCTTTCATTTTGTTCAAGGCATCGAGGTCGAGAGTTTTATGCTTCTGGAAGAGCTGTAACACCAAACCAAGACCAATGGCCACTTCAGCAGCAGCCAGACTTAAAATCATTAAAAACATAACCTGCCCGTCGGCTTCGCCCCAGCGAGAGGCTCCGATAATAAAAGCAAGACCGGTTGCATTCAGCATGATTTCCAGAGACATCAAAACAAAGATCAGATTACGGCGTGTCAGAACCCCGACCAGTCCTAACAAAAACAACATACTTGCCAGTATCAGGCCGTGCTCCATTGGAATTGTCTGCATGGTAATAGTCATCATGGTTATTTCCTCGCCAGGTGGAATGCACCCACCAGGCCGGCCAGTAACAACATTGATGCCAGCTCTACTGCCAGGACATAGGGACCAAACAAGGCTATACCTACTTCTTTGGCATCCACCATAGTGTGTGCCATATCACCTTCTACAACATTCAGGCCCACCAGTAATTCCACCAACAGAAGCGCGGCCAGAATACCAGGGCCTATCCATAAATTCGGTGTAAGCCAGGACTTTTCCTGATCAATAGTGTGTTGACCGAGATTGAGCATCATCATGACAAACAGAAACATCACCATAATGGCTCCGGCGTAAACAATGACTTCCAGAGCAGCTGCAAATGGTGCACCCAGGGTGTAGAAAATAACGGCAACAGCCAGCAATGAGACAATAAAATACAACAGTGCGTGGACAACATTGACACGTGTAATCACCATAATGGTGGCTAACAAGGCAACTGCAGCAGAGCCATAGAAAAGTATGCTCATGGCATTAAGCTCCTTCTGTCTACCGGTGGCAATTCATTACGGGCTTCACCCTTGCCTTTGCCGCCAATAGCTTTGCCGGCAACTTTATAGAAATTGTAATCGTGGTACTTGCCAGTGCCCTGGATCAGCATATGTTCTTTTTCCCAGACCATGTCCTGTCGCACATACTCCGCCATCTCAAAATCCGGCGTCAGCTGAATGGCATGAGTCGGGCAGGCTTCTTCGCAAAAACCACACATAATGCAACGGGAAAAATTGATACGAAAAAATTCCGGATACCAGCGCCCGTTTTCATCTTCCGTTTTTTGCAGAGCGATACAGTCTACCGGGCAAGCTACTGCGCAAAGATTACAAGCCACACAACGCTCTTCTCCATCAGGGTCACGCGTTAAAATAATACGCCCGCGCCAGCGTGGAAACATATAAGGTTTTACATCCGGGTATTCCACGGTATCGGCTTTTTTGAACACATGCAGAAATACCAGCCACAGTGAAACCAACTGTGACCATATAATATTAATCTGCTTGCCAATTGCCCTGAACATGTAGCTTAAATCTCCACTATTTATGCGCTTTTGTATAACGCTAAGCGCTGCTTGCCTTATTTCGGTTAATAACTTTTACCAATTACCCTGCCTGATATAAAACCACCGCTGCGGTTATTAAGAGGTTTAGCAGTGACAGGGGCAGCATCACCAGCCATCCGTAATTCATCAGTTGATCGTAACGGGGTCGCACCAGTGCTGCTCGAACCAGTACAAAGAACAACAGGAAGAAAGTTGTTTTCGCGCCCATCCAGAACAGGCCGCTAATGATCTCATTACCAAATTCAAGCCCGAAAGGAGCCAGCCAACCGCCGAAGAACAAGACCGGTATCAAGGCAGACATCACCACCATGCCGATATATTCCCCAATCATGAACAAACCGAATTTCATGCCGGAATATTCCGTGTTATAGCCCGAAATAATTTCTGATTCCCCTTCAGGCAGATCAAAAGGCCAGCGATGGGATTCGGCTATGCCGGCTACCATAAACACGATAAATCCAAAAAACTGCGGGAATATATACCAGCCATCTGCCTGTGCTTCAACGATATCTCTCAGGGTGAAGCTGTCGGCCAGCATGATGATGCCCAGCAGGGAGATTCCCATAAAGACTTCGTAGGAAATCATTTGTCCGGCTCCGCGCAAGGAACCCAGCAAGGCAAATTTATTATTCGAAGCCAGCCCGCCCAGCATGGTCGAATAGGACGCCAGACCTGCCATGGCGAAGATCCACAGCACGCCGATATTAAGATCGATAACACCAACGCCGGGCGCAAAAGGGATAACGGCCAGGCTCATCAACATAACGATGGGCAGTATCATCGGGGCAACTACGAAAGTAAACTTGTCAGAAAAAGGTGGTATCCAGTCCTCTTTCATAAGCATCTTTATAGCATCCGCAATAACCTGAAAAAGGCCAAAGGGTCCTACCCGGTTTGGCCCCAGACGGTCAGACCAGAATGCCAGCATGCGTCTCTCTACCCAGATCATCATGACGGAGACACCCAGACCTACCAGTAGAATCAAGGCAATGTTTAACAGAGAACCAACCTGAAAACTAAACATCAATCAGCCCTCACTTCTTGTCGATCACTGGCGATGATGTTGACGGCTTTCCAGGAATCCGGACTCTGCCAGTCACTTGCCTTATCAAGCGTTACAGCCTTGGCAAGATTGTGAAAGTTAAGTCCTTTAAGTCCGACAGATACACCAACTGTTCCAGCCTGAACCGAGTCGCGAATAATATAAGGTAGTGATCCGTTGTGCTCAACTTGCACCCCATCGCTTTTTTGCAGGCCAAGTTTTTCAACATCGGCAGCATTCAGGGCAATATAAGCTGAAGTTGCTTTTTCCTGAATCGCCGGTGTATAGGCACTTAATTCTTCACTGCCAAATAAATGATAGAGCGGGAACACCTCGAAGCCTGCAGCAGATTTTTCAGCCGCACTGGTATTGAACCAGCTTTTTTCAGTACTGCTGTTATGCAGTAAGCGTTGACCATGAGAGCCCTGTTTCAGCGGCCCACCGGCAAACTCCTGAAATTTGAAAAGACTCTGGTTTGAATTCCAGCCTGGCGCCCATGGCGAATTAAATACTGCGGCATCCTTGATTGCCGGTACACCTTCCATGGAATACACCATTACACCGTCTTCATCCTGTTCCTGCTTGGGTTCGTGCACACTGATATTGGCACGCATGGCTGTTCTGCCACTGTATCGATGCGGCTGTCTTGGTGCCTTGAGTCCGGCAAAATTATAATTTTCGCCCGGTGTCAGATGCGCAATGCCCTCACAGTGCTTAATAGCGGCTGCGCAGGCCTCGGTAATTTCATTGAAATGTTTGTCAGAGAGCCACAATGCACTCGAGCGTATGCCCGCAACAGGCTTGTAGGTTGAATAATAATGCTGGGCGCGTCCTTCATAATTGACAAAGGTACCGGAACTTTCCGCAAAGCTCGCTGCTGCCAGTACCAGATTAGCTTGCTCACCGGTGCGGTTTTTCAAGTAATCAAGCACGGTTAACTGATCAAGGCCTTGTATGAAAGCATCAACTTGAGCCGATGGCGCTCTGCGGTAGAGATCATTTTCAAGTACAACCGCTGCCTTATTCTCAGTAGCCATGGCTTGTTGCAGACTTCTGCCACTGCCCTGCATCATCAGGGCCAGCCCCATGCTATTGCTTTCCGGTGCTACCAGGGCCAATTTGGCTTTGCTGTCGCTGTTGCTAAGCGCTGTAGCAATATTGCTGGCTGCATCCAGCAAGGCTGGTTCGAGACTGTTAGTACCACTGATAATCAATGCTTGCCTGGCTGACTTCAGGGTTTCGGCAATTTCATTGGCCAGTGCCTGTTCTTCTTTGTTCAGACCTTTGGCAGCCGGAGCTGAAGAGTCAATAGCATGCGCTATGGCCATGCCAAGCTGAGCACTATTGGCCGCTGTACTGATATGTACTATATGAGCGATATCATCCAGACGTGTGCTATGAGGGCTCAGAATATACAGTGGGCTGAGCTTGTCCATGGCTAACTGGCGTATGGCGGCATCGTGCCAGATCGGAAAATTCAGGTCGGCACCCATTTGGCGGCCCAGATTCTTGACTGACTGTCGGACTCCAAGTGCCAGGCGAGCCGCTGTATTGGTGATATCTTCACCTAATATTAATACCGCATCTGAATTTTCGATGTCCTTGATATTGGCAATATCAACAGGTTTGTTCTGATAAATATCGATGATCTTATCGAGCATGCCAAGTTCCTGCCCAGAAATGCCGGCATAAAAATTCTCATCCCCGACCAGTTCACGTAAGGCAAAGTTGGCTTCCATGGATGCCCGTGGAGATCCAATACCTATGGCTCCTTTGGCAGCTGCCGTTAATGCCTGTCTGGCAGCATCGGCATCAATCTGATGTGGTGCCGCATCATGTGAGGCACGCGTCATACTCACCGGGATGCGTTCCTCACTGTTGACATATTCGGCACCGAAGCGACCTTTATCACACAGGAAATAACCATTTACTTCATCGTTAAAGCGATTAACAATTCTGCGTAAAGTGCCATAACGCTCACCAGGGTTGGTATTACAGCCAACACTGCAGCCCGTGCAAACAGACGGGGAAGTCTGTAAATCCCATTTACGGCTGTAATGCTTGCTAAAGGGCTTATCGGTAAAAACACCGGTTGGGCAGACTTCCACCAGATTACCTGAAAATTCACTTTCCAGAGAGCCTTCCTGCCAGCGACCAAAATAGGTGTTGTCGTGCGAGGACTGAGGACCGAAATCAGTACCACCGGCATAATCATTGTAGTAACGCACACAACGATAACAGGTAATACAGCGGTTCATTTCATGGTTAATGAAAGGCCCAAGATATTGATTATTATGAGTTTTCTTCTTGCCGTCATAACGACGATAGGTATGGCCTGACATAACGGTCATGTCCTGCAGATGGCATTCACCACCCTCTTCGCAAACCGGACAGTCATGTGGATGGTTGATCATGATGCTTTCGATCGCCTGGGCACGGAATTTAGAGGCTCCGGCAATAGAATAACGGGCTCCTTCACGCGGCGAAGTCATACAGGCCATGACCAGACGACCTTTTTGGTCTTCTTCATTGGCATATTCAATGACGGCGCATTGTCGACAGGAACCAACCGAACCCATGCTCGGATGCCAGCAGAAATACGGCAAATCCATTGCATGAGAAAGACACTCCTGCAAAAGATTGTTGTTTGCGTCTACTTCAAAGACTTTGCCGTCTATGGTGATGGATGCCATCTTTTTATCCAGTATAAATCTATTTAAATCAAAATGTTAAAGTTAATAGTTAATGCTTTTTATGTTTATATTTACAGCCATGCTTTACATGCTCTTCGTATTCATCCATGAAGTATTTCAAACTGCTCTGCAAGGGCTCTGCTGCTCCGGGAGCCAGGGCACAAAAGGTATTACCTGGACCCATATAGCCACACATCTCTTTCAGAATCTCGATATCCTTCATTTCACCCTCGCCGTCTTCCATCTTATTGAGGATATGTTCAACCCAGGGTAAACCGTCACGGCAAGGTGTACACCAGCCACAGGATTCATGCGCGAAAAACTTGATCAGGTTACGGACACAACCAACAGGACAGGTCTTGTCGTCCAGCACCATAATCAAGGAGGTGCCGAGTCGACTGCCAGCCTTGGCCACATCGCCGGGTATCATTGGTAAATCAAGATGCTCAGGCATTAGAAAATCGGTAGAACCGCCACCAGGTAAAAAGGCTTTTAGTTCGTAGCCATCCTGCATGCCGCCTGCGTAGTCTTCTAGCAAGGTTCTGAAAGTAGTGCCTACCGGCATTTCCCAGCAACCAGGATTTTTAACACGACCACTGACACCGCTGACCCGGGTGCCACACTCATCGCCCAGGCCCAGTCCTTTAAACCAGTCTACTCCGTAAGTCATGATGCCAGGGATGTTGCAAATGGTTTCTACATTATTCACCAGAGTCGGCCTGCCCCAGAGCCCGCTGACCTGAGGAAATGGTGGTTTGAAACGAGGATTAGCGCGCTTGCCTTCCAGGGCATTGATCAGGGCGGTTTCTTCACCGCAAATATAACGGCCCGCACTGGTGTGCAAATAGATATCAAGGCTGAAATCAGAACCCTGAATATTGCTGCCAAGCATGCCAGCGCTGTAGGCTTCATCAATGGCTTTCAGTAAATTTTCTTCAGCCAGTGTGTATTCGCCACGTAAAAAGATATAGGCAGTCGTTGCCTGAATGGCATAAGAGGCTGTAATCATGCCGTCAATCAGCAAATGCGGGTCATTTTCCATCAATAGACGGTCTTTAAAGGTGCCTGGTTCCATTTCGTCGGCATTGACTACCAGATAACGAGGTAAACCATCTGCTTCGGGTGAAAAGCTCCACTTCAGACCGGTATTGAAGCCGGCGCCACCTCGTCCACCCAGGCCGGAATCCTTGACCTGGCCCATGACATCACGCGGCGATAGCTTGAGAGCATTAGCCAGACTCTGATAACCACCGGCTGCTTTATACTCCTCAAAAGTATAAGGAGCTCTGCCGACTTCGATATTTTTGGTTAATGGGTTATTTATGCTCATGTAAACGGTTTTCTTTTATCTGCTGCTTAAACGTTGGCTTTATATTCTGCAATGATCTGATCAATCTTTTCAGTTGTCAGGTTTCTGTATAGCTCTCTTCCCACCATCATGCTGGGAGCCCTGTCGCAATCACCCAGACAGGGAACCGGAATCAGGGTAAACAAATTGTCTGCTGTGGTTTCACCGTAATCTATGCCCAGTTGAGTGCTTATATGTTCTTTCAGGTCATCACAACCCAGCATCCAGCATGCGACGGAATCACAAAGCAGGATAACGTTCTTGCCGACCGGACGTCGAAAAATCATATTGAAGAAGGTAGCAACACCTTCCAGCACATCGGGTGGAATATCCAGATATTCGGATACAGCCAGCAAGCTTTCATCGCTGACCCAACCCTGGTGTTTCTGAACAATTTTTAAAGCTTCCAGACCAACCGCCTGTGCATAAGGATAATGCGTTTTTTCATGCTCAATCTCATGAATCTCCGCCTCAGTCAGTTGCCGTGCTTTAGGGGCTGTACTGGCAATTATGTTGGTCATCTTCTATCTATTACTCTTTGCTGAGCTTGCGCTGTTGTTACTGTTAATCTTGTTTGCATGTTTATTTATCAACATCGGCCATTACGAAGTCAGTCGTAGCCACGACAGCCGTAAAGTCTGCCAGCATCAGTCCACGACTCAAAAATGGAATAGCCTGAATATGAATAAAAGACGGTGTCCGAATGCGGGTTCTGTATGAGCCGCTGCCGCCATCGTTTATTAAATAATATGAATTAATGCCCTTGGTTGCTTCGATACCGACAGTAACTTCAGTTGGATCGATAACCGGTCCCCAGCTGACACTCAGGAAGTGGTTAATCAGGGTTTCAATGTCCAGTTTACTCTTTTCTTTAATAGGCGGTGTCGTTAAAGGATGGTCAGCCTTGTAGGGGCCTGATGGCATATTTTCCAGACACTGGCGGATAATTTCACAGCTCTGACGCATTTCCTCAACACGTACGGCAGCTCTATCATAACAATCGCCATTAACGGCAATCGGCACTTCAAATTCAAAATTTTCATAGCCAGAATAAGGCCGGTTCTTGCGGTAATCCCATTCCAGACCTGTAGCCCTTAGAGCTGGACCTGTCATGCCCCAATCGAAGGCATCCTGAGTATTCATTTTGCCTACCCCAACGGTACGTTGGCGGATAACCGTGTTGGCCATGACCATTTTGTCGTATTCACGTAGTTTCTTGGGGAACATATCGACGAATTCACGTACCCGAACTTCCCAGCCATTTGGCAGGTCCTGAGCGACACCGCCGATACGGAACCAGCTGGGATGCATACGTCCGCCGGTAATGGATTCAATGATATTGAAGGCTTTTTCACGATCCACGAAGGCATAAAACAAGGGTGACAACTGACCCAGGTCAACAGCCCAGGTGCCAAAGAATAATAAGTGACTGCAGATACGGAAAAACTCTGCCAGCATAACCCGAATAACTTGAACCCTATCAGGCACCACAATGCCGGCCATTTTTTCGATAGCCATAACATAGGGCAGATTGTTCATCACGCCACCGAGATAATCGATACGATCCGTATAAGGTATATAAGTGTGCCAGGATTGTCGTTCCGCCATCTTCTCGGCACCACGATGGTGATAGCCGACATCGGGCACAACATCCAGTACATGCTCGCCGTCGAGTTGCAGGGCAAAACGAATGACGCCGTGGGCAGCGGGATGGTTTGGACCAAAGTTCAGGAACATGAATTCACTGTTTTCTGATTTTCGTTTCAAACCCCATTCTTCAGGATTGAATTTCATGGCCGCCTGTTCGGTATCTACAATATCGTCATCAAGGCGATAAGGTTCCATTTCCGTAGCACGGGCTGGATGATCCTTTCGCAAAGGATGCCCTACCCAGGTAAGTGGCGTATAAATGCGGCTAAGGTTCGGGTGACCGGTAAAGACAACACCAAACATATCCCAGCACTCGCGCTCATGCCAGTTGGCCGCAGGCCATAAGGAAATAACGGTCGGCACATTCAGATCGCCATCCCTAAGTGCCACTTTGATGCGGATATCACAATTGCCGGAAAAGGAAATCAGATGATAAACCACGGTAAAGTCACTCTCAGGCTGGCCTTCCCTGTGTATTCTGAGTCTTTCATCAATTGCGGTGACATCCAGCAGCATTTCAAAACGCGGGCTGAAGTCATCACGTAAAAACTTCAGCACTT
The DNA here is from genome assembly GCA_963975155.1 of uncultured Gammaproteobacteria bacterium. Lineage (GTDB taxonomy): Bacteria > Pseudomonadota > Gammaproteobacteria > Pseudomonadales > Pseudohongiellaceae > UBA5109. Next base: position 330,658 of record CAXBFG010000001.1, read on the forward strand.
GCAGAATTTTATCGCGGTCAATCCAGACAGTTGGCATGCCTTCTGCCGTCTGCTGTCTTACAAAGGCAGACTCCCCGAACTTATTATAAAGCTCTGCAATAACAGCCGGATTGTCGGATCTGTTTTGCTGCATGGAGGCGCTAATGGTGCTCAAGTTACTCTCGCTCTGTTTTCGTTATATTTCGCGTTTTATTTACTTTTCTTAAGTTTCGTCGGGACTGGTCAGTTCAGTCGCGGCAATACGATCTTTCAGGCGGGCATCACGCTGGACAATGTTTTTCTCTTTTTCATAGACGCCCTGATCGTTTATAACCCAGCTCACCGGGCGACGTTTTTTGCCGATGGAATCCTGTAATAAATTCAGACCCTGCAATAAAGCTTCCGGTCTTGGCGGGCAACCTGACACGTACACATCAACAGGTAAAAACTTGTCGACGCCCTGCACCACGGAATAGATATCGTACATGCCGCCTGAGTTGGCACAGGAACCCATGCAAATAACCCAGCGAGGCTCCATCATTTGTTCGTATAAACGCTGTACAACCGGCGCCATTTTCCGGAAAACCGTACCGGCAATAATAATCATATCTGCCTGACGTGGTGTGGCACGAAAAACTTCCGCGCCGAAACGGGCGATATCATGACGACTGGATATTGCTGTTGCTGCTTCAACATAACAACAGGAAAGGCCAAAGTTAAACGGCCATAAGGAGTTTTTCTGGCTCCAGGCAACCATGTCTTCGAGGCGGGTCATGATGACATTCTTGCGAATATGATCATCAAACTGATTCATTCCCGGGCTGGGAGAATACGTGTCTTCCGGTTTAACCAGTTCCCAGCTCATCAGTGTGCCCCTCCATGATGAGCAGAATCGGCCTGCTCTTTGTTAGCGTGTTTGGATGTTTTGTTCTTGCCTATATTAACCACTCCACCCGGGCCGATAGTGTTCAGGCGATCATTTTGCTGCCGCAGGGTGCGCCATTCAAGGGCGCCGGATTTCCATAAATAGACCAGCCCTGCCACCAGAATGCCGATGAAGATAAAGGCTTCGGCATAACCCAGCCAACCTGTTTCGCGAATGGAAACGGCCCAGGCAAAAAGAAACACGGCTTCGAGGTCAAAGATAATAAAAAGAATGGCGGTTAGATAAAAAGGGACCGAGATTTTCAGCTGTGCTGAACCTACCGAGAGCATGCCTGATTCATAAACATCATGGGTTGCGTGATCCTTACGCTTTTGCCCCAGCAGATGGGAGACACCCGTTAACGCTACGATGAGAACTATGACTATGGCGGAATATAAAACCAGTGGAAATAGGTCGATGATCAAACTGCTTACTCGCTATTTATCTTGATTAATAGGGCTGAAATTTGCGCGTGCATTATAAGCCAACAAGCCGGCCTATTCCATTAGTTAAGCAAGCTAAATTGGAATTTTTTAACTTTCTTTTTTAAAAAACCCGGTTATAACCATCATATGCGGCGACCTTGTATGCCTCTGCCATGGTTGGATAATTAAAAGTCGTATTTAAAAAATATTTCAGGCTGTTGCCTTCTCCCTTTTGACTCATAATTGCCTGGCCAATATGGACGATTTCAGAAGCCTGTGCGCCAAAGCAGTGAATGCCCAGAATTTCCAGAGTATCAAAATGAAACAGAATTTTTAGCATGCCGACTTTTTCGCCGGTAATTTGTGCTCTGGCAATATTGCGGAAATAGGCCTTGCCGACTTCATAGGGCACTTTCTGTTCTGTCAGTTCCTGCTCATTGAAGCCGATTGTGCTGATTTCCGGAATGGTATAAATACCACTCGGGACATCTTGTACGAAATGGAACTCGGACGGATTCACAATGGCATTACAGGCTGCCCTGCCCTGATCGAAAGCAGAACTTGCCAGTGAGGGCCAGCCTATAACATCACCGACAGCATAAATATGCTCGAGCTGGGTCTGATACTTTTCGTTTACCGTCAACTGCCCCCTGCTGTTGGCTTCAAGGCCAAGGCAAGCAAGGTTGAGCTTGTCAGTATTGCCGGTACGACCATTGGCCCAGAGAACGATGTCACTTTTGATTTTTTTGCCGGACTGCAAATAGGTAATAACGGCATCATCTGTGCATTCCATTTTTTCGAAATGCTCCTGGTGATGACAACGTACGCCCAGATCCCCCAGGTGATAACTTAAGGCGTCAGTAATTTCTGTATCCAGGAATGACAGTAAGGAGGCGGCCGGATTGATCAGTTCAACTTTAATATCGAGACCGCCGAAGATGGAGGCATATTCACAGCCAATAACACCCGCTCCTATAATGGTGACTTTACTGGGGGTGTGATCTAGCTTAAGTATGCTGTCACTGTCAAAAACCCTTTTATGATTAAAATCGACAAAGTCGGGACGATACGGCCTGGATCCGGTGGCGATAATAAAATGATCGCCTTTCAATGTGCTTTTCTTTTTGCCTTCGCTTATTTCAACCGTATGCGGATCAAGGAAACGCGCTGTGCCATGAATTACCGGTATATGGTTACGCTCATAATTGGCGGTATGCATATTGAGCTGTTCATCTACAGCATGTTCTGCATGCTTGATAATTTGCTCGTAACTGACCTTACGGACTTCGGCCAGATCGCTGAAGACAGGGTTGGCATTAAGAGAAATAAACTGTCGCACTGAGTTTCGCAGGGCTTTGGAAGGAATCGTGCCGTGATAAGCGGAATTGCCACCCAATCTGGGTTTGTCACAAATCATTGCCACACTATGCTTGGATTTGGCAGCATTCATGGCCGCAGCCTCACCGGCAGGGCCACTTCCGATCACTACGATTTCATACTGCTTGTTAAGCATCTCGTTCCTTAGCAGTGCGTAAAATTATTTCTGATTATTGATTTTTCTTTAACTGTGCATCGGCTCGTTTTCAGGATAGGACAGGTAATTTACACCAGCCATTTTGGAAACCATGCGCACAACCTGGCTGCTGTAGCTGAATTCATTGTCATACCATAAATACAAAATCATGGTTTTGCCCTGCACCTTGGTAGCTGTTGCGTCCAGCGTTGCGGCTTCACGCATTCCGACAAAATCACTGGAAACAGCATCAGGTGACTCGGTGTAACCAAGCTGGTTCTGCAAGGGTGAATGCAGTGCGATGTTCCTGAGAAATTCATTAATCTCTTCTCTCGTGGTTTCTTTTTCAAGTGTCAGGCTCAGGATTGCCATTGATACGTTGGCCACCGGCACACGTACAGCATTGCCCGTTAATTTGCCTTCCAGTTCGGGTACTGCTTTGGCAACTGCAGTTGCTGCCCCGGTTTCTGTCAGCACCATATTGAGTGCGGCACTGCGACCACGACGGTCGGCTTTATGGAAATTATCAATCAGGTTCTGGTCATTGGTATAGGCATGCACGGTTTCGACATGGCCGTGCACCACACCATAGCGCTCATTGATCAGTTTCAGGACCGGAGCAATTGCATTGGTCGTACAGGATGCTGCAGAGATGATTTTATCGTCGGGAGTGATCATGTCGTGATTAATCCCCGAAACGATATTTTTTAAATTACCTTTACCTGGTGCCGTGAGCATGACTTTGCTGACACCCTTTGATTTCAAGTGTAATGAAAGTCCTTCCTCGTCTCTCCATTTGCCGGTGTTATCAATAACCAAGGCATCGCTGATACCGTACTGGGTGTAATCCAGGGTATCTGGCCCGGCAGAATAAATAATATGGATAATGTTGCCGTTGGCGATGATACGGTTATTTTCTTCATCGATACGTACGGTACCTTCGAAAGGCCCATGTACAGAATCATTACGCAGCAGGTTGACGCGTTTTACCAGATCGCCGTCGCCGCCATTACGGACTACTATGGCCCGCAAACGCATAACCTGGGCGTTGCCGGTTTGTTCAAGCAGGAGCCGGGTTACCAGGCGGCCTATACGGCCAAAACCGTAGAGCACTATATCTGTGGGTTTCTCAATGGGTTTGAAATCCACATCGATCAGATGTGCCAATTCTTTCGTGACAAAGGCATCTATATCGGGAGATCCCTTTTGGGATTGTGCCAGTTCCATGTATTTCACCGTCAGTTTCCCCAGATCTATCTGGCTGGGACACAAATTCAGTTTGCACATGGCGGCCAGTAAAGAATGACTTTCAAACTCTGACAGTTCGTTTCTGGCTACTTCCCTGATACGACGATGCGATTTCATGATGTTGGCGGTGGAACGGTTATTTAGTGCACGACCATAGAGAAAGGTCAGAACGCCCTTTTTATTTTCCAGCATCCCTATCATCGGGATCATCTGCTGAGCAAGTGCTTCCCTTGCTTTCCAGTCACCAAAATAATCATCTAAGCTTGGTCTTGCCACAATAAAGTCCTGTTTTAAAAATGAATTAAGTACAAATTACGTAATAAAGCTGTATAGGGACAGGCTTGAAATTCAACGGCGCGTATTATCTTAGGTCATGTTTGATATGTCCAACGCTAATCACCTTTACAGGATTATTCCCGCAATATATGCCATGATAGCGCCCTTTTTGAAGCCTCATCAGGGACAGTCGTGAAGCAGTTTACAATTTTTTCTCCGCCTCTGGGACAAACTGCCCCCCAAGCTGGCAGTCGGCAGTCCTGGGGTGGCCTGAGCGGTTCCGCATCTGCACTATGTATAGCCAATTGTGCCAGACAATTTCCAGGCCTGGTCCTTGTCCTCACGGAGAACAGCCAGCAGGCTCAGCGTTTGAAAGCCGAACTGGAATTTTTTTATCAAGCCGACAAGGAAATCCCGGACTTATTTCTGGAAGAGTTCCCGGACTGGGAGACACTGCCCTACGATAATTTTTCTCCACACCAGGATATAGTTTCACATCGCCTGGAAATACTCGCACAAGTTCAAAACCAGAAAACCGGCATACTGATTGCCTCTATAGGCACTCTTCTGCATCGTTTAATACCTGCTTCATATTTACATGGTCGCTCTCTGAGCTTTACCCGTGGACAGGACCTTGATATCCACAGCTTACGTCTTAAACTGGAAAAGTCCGGATATAGCTGTGTGGATACTGTTTATGAGCACGGCGAGTTTGCTTTGCGGGGCTCCATTCTTGATATTTATCCCATGGGATCGCAAGAACCCTATCGGATAGAATTGTTTGATACAGAAGTCGAAAGTCTGCGCAGCTTTAATCCTGAAACACAGATTTCAAAACAGCCCATTGATTCTATAAATCTGCTGCCGGGTAAGGAATATCCGCTTGACCAGGAAGGTATTGCTTATTTTCGACAAAAATTTCGCGAAAGCTTCGACATTGACCTGAGAAAATGTCCACTCTACGAAGATGTTTCACAGGGTATCGCGACTGCAGGTATTGAATATTATCTGCCTTTGTTTTTTCCTGAACTGGTAAGCCTTTTTGATTATCTGCCAGCCAATACCCTGTTACTGAATTTCGGCGCTATCCATGATGGCGCCGAACAGTTCTGGAGGGAAATAAGCAGTCGTTATGAAGACAGGCGCCATGACAAACAACGGCCCTTGCTGGCACCTGAAAAATTATTTATTCCTGTGCAAGAATGCTTTGCAGCGTGCAAAGCCTATGCCCAGATAAATCTGTATCAGCAGCATGAAGACAAGCAACAAGCCCTGGTAAAAACGCAGCCCTTCCCGGATCTCTCAGTTGACCATAAACTGGCTAATCCTTTGCTGAGGCTGGAGCAGTTTTTGATCAGCAATGCACAAACGCCAATACTGTTTTGTACTGATTCTGCTGGTCGCCGTGAAACCCTGAGGGATTTACTCAAGAATATTCAGGTTTATCCCGAAGTCATCGACAACTGGGATGACTTTGTTAAGCATAAACCCTTATTGGCCATCACCATTGCACCGGTTGAGATGGGCTTATGGTTATTGGAGCCAGAGCTGATTGTAATTGCTGAAAGTCAGTTATTTGTTCATCACATCAGTCAACGACGACGACGTGGTAAATTTCAGGATAACACTGACTTTATTGTTAAAAACCTCACTGAATTACATGCCGGTGCGCCGGTTGTACATATTGATCACGGTGTAGGACGCTACAGGGGTTTGCAAAATTTTGATGTCGAGGGCCAGCAGACTGAATTTCTGGTTCTGGAATATGCCGAACAGGCAAAGCTTTATGTGCCGGTTTCTTCTTTGCATCTTATTAATCGATACAGTGGTGCTGATGCTGATTCTGCCCCATTGCATAAACTGGGCAGCGATCAATGGATAAAAGCACGACGCAAGGCCGCTGAAAAAGTTGTCGATGTGGCAGCCGAGCTGCTCGACATCTATGCCCGTCGCGAAGCCAAACAGGGGTATTTGTTTAACTTGCCAGAGCAGGAATATCAGATTTTTGCCAATAGCTTTCCCTTCGAGGAAACGGAAGATCAGCAAGAGACCATAAGTGCTGTTATTGAAGATATGACAACAGTAAAAGCCATGGATCGTTTAATTTGTGGAGATGTCGGTTTCGGTAAAACAGAAGTTGCCTTGAGGGCCGCCTTTATCGCTGTACATAATCATAAGCAGGTAGCCATCCTTGTTCCGACAACTTTGTTGGCTCAGCAACACTACGATAACTTTAAAGACCGTTTTGCCGACTGGCCGGTGCGTGTTGCACTGCTATCAAGATTTGTCGCCAAAGATGATCAGGATAGCAGTCTGACTGATCTGCAAAACGGTAAAATTGATATCGTTATCGGCACCCATAAACTGTTGCAAGCTTCGGTTAAGTATAAGGATCTGGGGCTGTTAATCATTGATGAAGAACATCGCTTTGGTGTGCGCCAGAAGGAAATGCTTAAAGCCATGCGTGCCGATGTAGACATCCTTACCCTAACAGCGACCCCTATTCCAAGAACATTGAACATGGCGATGTCCGGCATGCGCGATCTGTCAATAATAGCCAGCCCACCGGCACGTCGTTTATCGATCAAGACCTTTATTCGTCAATCCGATGCCCCTCTGATCAAAGAAGCTATTCTGCGCGAATTGCTGCGTGGAGGGCAGGTATTCTTCCTGCATAATGAAGTTCGAACCATAGAAAAGGCCGCCGAGGATATCCGCAAGCTGGTTCCAGAAGCGAGAGTCGCTGTGGCACATGGGCAGTTACGAGAGCGGGAACTGGAACGGGTTATGTCGGAGTTTTACCACAAGCATTACAACGTACTGGTTTGTTCCACTATCATAGAAACGGGTATCGATATACCGAATGCAAACACCATTATCATTGAACGTGCCGACAAATTTGGTCTCGCACAATTACACCAGTTGCGTGGTCGGGTCGGCCGCTCGCATCATCAGGCCTATGCCTATATGTTAACGCCGCCTCCCAAGAGTATGAGTAATGACGCAAAAAAACGTATAGATGCCATTGCAGCGGCGGACACCCTCGGTGCAGGTTTCACTCTGGCCAGTCATGATCTTGAAATTCGGGGCGCCGGAGAATTGCTCGGTGACGAACAAAGTGGTCACATCCAGACCATTGGTTTTTCGCTATACAGTGAAATGCTCGAGCAAACGATAAAATTAATGAAGGCCGGCAAGCAGTTGGATCTTGATAAACCCCTGCAGGAAAGTACCGAGATAAATTTGCGTATACCGGCCCTGATCCCCGACGATTATCTTCCGGATGTGCATTTACGCCTGCTTATGTATAAACGTATTGCCAATGCCCAGGATTCAGGAGGACTGAGAGAGCTGAAAGTGGAAATGATCGATCGTTTTGGCTTGCTGCCCATACCCGTTAATTATCTGTTCAGCGTTACAGAACTTAAATTACAGGCTGAACAACTCGGTATTGCTAAAATTGAAGCAAATATAAAAGTCGGTAAAATGCATTTTAAAAGTGATACAGTTATCGATCCGTATTCACTTGTTAAACTGGTACAGGAACAATCGACGGTTTTTAGTTTGGCCGGAGGCAAGGAGTTGAAGTTTAATCATGATAAAGCTGATGCGGATGAACGACTGGAATTTATTCAAAACACCTTAACCTTGTTAAATACGGCTGCCTGAATCTTGATTAAGAAGCTCTCCATTATCGGATTAATTACTTCACTTGCTTTAGTAACAGGTAACTGGTCTCTTGCTCAAGGCTTTAGTTATGATGGTAATCGCTGGTATGAAATCGAAGTCAGTATTTTCACCAACCAGGGTGTGGATACCGGTAATCAGGAACTGTTTTTACCGGGTAAAGTGGAATTGATTTATCCGCAGGCAATTCGTGAGTTAACTCCCTTACTGAAAAATTATACGCTTGATTTTTCTGCGCTTGAAACTAACAGCATACTGGTTCCGGAATCCGACTCAATACCTATCAACAGATATGAAGCAGAGGTTTTCGGGCCGGAGTATCGAGAGCCTAATACCGATTTCCGTTTATTGGACAAAGCTCGTGATCCTTTTATTGCTCTGGGGCCGGACGAATTTGAGTTTGCACGTTTCAATCGAAATATTGATGCCAGTCCGGAGCATCGCATGCTCTATCATGCGGTATGGCGTCAGCCGGTACTCAACAAAATCCAGGCAACAGCAATTTTTGTCAGCGGCGGAGATCGTTATGGCCAGCATACTGAGCTAGAGGGCAGCCTGCTGATCAGTTACAACATTAATCGGGTAGATGTCGATGCCCGGCTGTGGCGCAATAGCTTTAATATTAGCAGCGATCAGAACTGGAATGTTCCTCCCCAACCCTTTCCTGCCGAGATGCCGGATTCAGATTCTGAATTTTTTGAACTGGTCATCGATCAGGTCTATCCGATGTTTGAAACACGACAGATGATCAGTAATGAACTGCATTATCTGGATCATCCTGCTATAGGGGTGCTGATCGAAGTCAGACCTTATGAGCTACCTTCCATCTTCGATTTCTCACTGGACTAAAACCTGCAGACGCTAAGCCGCATGTAGTGCTTCCGTTTATTTTTTTTCCAATGAATGGACCCGAGAGGAAGCTCTTCTCGCTCAGCCTAACCGCGGCCGACGCTTGCCGGTCGGCACAAAGACATGCGGTCTACCGGCTTCCTCGCAGAGTTTCCTCTCATGCCTGATCAGCATCAGGTAAATCGTTTCACAATTTGAGGGCTTACTTAAACTACATTAGACAGAGTTGCTGCTTGGGCTCTGGAGATGTTCGAGACAGGATGTCGAGACCAAGTGCACAGGGATGTGCGTCTACGCTCTCCAGAGCTCCGACAGCGACTCTGTCTATACACTAAAGTCTTCCAACTGCTCCGCTGCTAAATCTCTAATAGGCTGGCGCTGATCAAACTGCGTATATCATCCAGGCCAGTGCTTAATACCTTTTTTATAGCATCGAGACTGATCAATTCATCGCTGAGTCCGGCGGCTGGATTTACCACCAAAGCAATACAGACATAAGCAATACCAAGTTCCCTCGCCAGTACAGCCTCTGGCATGCCGGTCATGCCGACAATGTCACAGGCATCACGTTTCAGTTTCTGAATTTCAGCCGCAGTCTCCAGACGCGGCCCCTGGGTGCAAGCAAAGCAACCACCATTACTTACTGGCATTTTTAGAGTTGCGGCTGCTTCAAGCAAAATCTCGCGTAGTCGGGAATCGTAGGGAAAGGTAAAATCACAATGGTCATGCAGTGAGTTTAGGCCATCAAAAAAACTATGCTCTCGTCCCCAGGTGTAGTCAATTAACTGATCAGGAATAACAATCGTTCCGGGAGACAAACCATGTTTTATTCCACCTACTGCATTGACTGCAATTATGCTTGTGACACCCGCTTCCTTGAGGGCCCAGAGGTTCGAGCGATAATTGATTTTATGTGGAGGCAGATTGTGTTGCTCTCCATGTCTAGGCAAGAAATAAACAGGCCTGTTTGCTAAACGTTCCTGCGCAAGTTTAACTTTTTGTTTCGCGTAGGGAGTTTCTATTTCCTGATATGAAAGTTGCTGATCAGTAAGCCCGGTATTGAGCCGATAAAAACCGCTGCCACCTATAATACCGATGTCGCTCTGAAAGCTCACAATAGGTTAACGGTAGTAGGCATTTTCCTGATTACTGTGATCGGTAACATCTCTGACCGCACTCAGTTCAGGCAACTGTTCCAGCAACGTTTTTTCAACACCATCTTTTAAAGTGACATCAACCATGCCGCAGCCCTGACAGCCGCCGCCGAATTTTAATACGGCAACCTTGTCCTCGGTGAGTTCTTCCAGAGTCACGTGCCCACCATGGCTCTGCAGCCCTGGATTAATTTCATTGTAGAGAATGTAATTGATCTTATCCTGTAAAGAACTGTTTTCCGTCATCTTTGGCATACGGGAATTAGGGGCCTTTATGGTTAATTGGCCGCCCATGCTGTCTTTTGCAAAATCGACAACTGCATCTTCAAGATAAACCTGGCTCTTACCCTCGATATAGGCTTTAAAGCTTCCATAATCAACGGCTTGATCTCCTTCCTGCTCTTCTCCGGGGCGGCAAAAAGCAATACAGGTTTCAGCTTTTGGAGTGCCGCCATCCAAAACAAACACACGGATGGCTATGCCTTCACAGTCCTGTTTAGCTAGAAGATCAGCAAGGTATTTTTTTCCGGATTCTGTAATTTCAATCATGGTTTTCTTCTGTTAAGTGTTCTGCAAAGAGTTCAATAAATTAGGGTATAATCAGCGTACTGAAAAGTCATTGCGGGCAGTACCAACATGATCAGGTTTTGACCAGTTTAAACCCGGCTTAAAGCCGGCTTTGCTAATCTGGGGTATTCTGGAAACTCTGCTCAGCAGGCAACATTTTCATTCACTAACTCTATATAAGGTCGAATCATTGTGGATCAAGCTCAGGAAAAAAGCAAAGACTCCGAACAAAACCCAAACCAGAAAAAAATCCCTTTCTGGCGCATCATGCTAAGTGTTATGCAGGCAAGTATTGGCGTGCAGAATGCAAAAAACAGGGAGCGTGACTTCACCCAGGGCAGCCTCGTTCCTTTTATCGTGGCTGCACTGCTTTTTACCGGTGTTTTTGTCCTGGTGGTGCTTTTTGCCGTGAAAATGGCGCTTGGCTAGCAGAAGCCGGCCTAAATAACAGTATCAGCCATTTGCCAGAAAGATCATTGCTCCAACAGCAATAGCAATCAGAAAGAAGATGGCTATTGCATCTGCCCTGCTGTCAGCTTCATTGTTTTCAGTATCTGTGATGTTCTGTTCGGTGTTACTCATGGTCATAAGTTTCTGTTCGGTTAGGAAAGTGTGATTATCCTCAGCTGGGACTCAAAACTCAAGACCGGATGGCACTTAAAGACGGGATTGTGTATTATCGCGGCCTCAGAATTTAGCTACTTATAGACTCAACTATGTATATCTACGACGATTACGATCACAAGATGCTGGAAGAACGTATTATCCAGTTTCGGGATCAGACCCAACGTTTTCTGGCCGGGCTGATAACGCCTGAGCAATTTCTACCGCTTCGTTTGCAGAATGGCTTATACATACAGCGCCTGGCCCCGATGCTGCGAGTTGCTGTTCCTTACGGACTGCTCTCTTCCACCCAGTTGAGAAAACTGGCTTCTATTTCAAGAGATTACGATAAAGGTTATGCGCATTTATCGACACGTCAGAATGTGCAATTCAACTGGCCTAAACTGGAGCAATTACCCGATTTGCTGGAAGAATTAGCTGAAGTCAGTATGCACGCCATTCAAACCAGCGGGAACTGTATCCGTAATACTACGACTGATCAGTTTGCCGGTTCATCACCCAATGAAATAGAGGATAGTCGTCCCTGGTGTGAAATTATTCGACAGTGGTCTACCTTTCATCCTGAATTTGCCTATTTGCCTCGTAAATTCAAGATTGCCGTCTGTGGAACCGAAGTCGATCAGGCCGCAACACAGGTTCACGATATTGGCTTATATATATTAAAAAATGATAAGGGAGAACTGGGCTTTAAAGTTTTGGTCGGTGGTGGTTTGGGAAGAACGCCGCATATTGGCCAGGTCATTTGTGACTTCCTGCCATGGCGCCACCTGTTGACCTACCTTGATGCCATAATGCGTATCTACAACATGGAAGGACGCAGGGATAATAAATTCAAGGCACGCATAAAAATACTGGTCAAGGAACTGGGCATAGATCTGTTTCGTGAGAAAGTCGAAGCGCAGTGGCTTTTTGGTAAAGATGGTGAAGCGACACTGACAGAAGCAGAAGTAGCACGTTGCAAAAGTTATTTTACCAGCCCGGCTTATGAAGAATTGTCCGATGAAGATGAAGTTATCAGTACTGCCTTAAAGTCTGACTTGCTGTTTCAGCACTGGTATGAGCGTAATGTTGCTCAGCATAAAGTGAGTGGCTATCGCATTCTGACACTGTGCATGAAAGAAACCGGTGTGGCTCCCGGAGATATCACAGATCGCCAAATGGAGTTCGTAGCAGATCTGGCAGATCGCTACAGCTTTTCAGAGTTGCGGGTCACACACGAACAAAACCTGACGCTGGCAGACGTCAGATTGAAAGATCTCTATGAAATTTATAAGGCTTGCAAAACAGAAAGTCTGGCCACACCCTATCTGGGTTTACTAAATGATATTATCTGCTGCCCTGGCGGAGATTTTTGCTCACTTGCCAATGCCAAATCCATTCCTATTGCCGAAGCCATACAGCGTCGATTCGATGACTTTGATCGTTTGCAGGAAATTGGCGATATCAGCCTCAATATTTCCGGTTGCATGAATGCCTGCGGGCATCATCATGTTGGCAATATCGGTATATTGGGAGTCGATAAAAAAGGCGAAGAGTTTTACCAGATTACTTTGGGTGGTGATGCAGGACGAGAAGCCAAAATAGGAAAAGTTCTGGGCCCCTCTTTTGCGCAGGAAAAAATACCCGATGTCATAGAGCAAGTCATACAGATTTATTTAAGTGAAAGACAGGATCAGGAAAAATTTATAGATACCTATCAGCGTCTGGGAATAGAACCCTTTAAGGAGAAAGTATATGCCAAAGCTGATTAAGGATGCTCAGGTTATAAGCAATAACTGGCATCTCGTTGAAGCCGATACAGGTATTGATGAAGTGCTGAGCTTAAATGCAGACAAACTATTGATACCTGTCAATTTATGGCTCGAACACAAAGCACAATTAAAAGAGACCGGAGCAGAATTTGGTCTGTGGTTCGACAGCAGCCAGAGTCCTGATCTGCTGGATGAAGATGCTAACAACTTCCCATTGATAGCTTTAAATTATCCAAGCTTTCGAGATGGAAGAGCCTATTCCTACGCAGCGATTTTACGTCAGCAGGCGAAGTACGAAGGTGATTTGTGCGCAATCGGAGAAATTCTAAGAGATCAACTCAGCTATATGTTAAGTTGCGGCTTTAGTAGTTTTTTAGTACCGGATGATGCTGATGAAGCATTATTATTGAGCGGCTTTCACGATTTTTCTGAAAATTATCAAAGCACAGTCTTAAAACCCGTTCCGCTATTTCGCCGCCGATAAAACCAGTTGAGGAGTCTTTCCGTGACCCTTAACCGGTATGATCGCGAGGAGATTTATGCAGCCATTTTAAGAGGCTGTTCTCCAGTGTGTTTTCCATGGCATGACCAATTCGATCCGCAAGATTGAGTTTTTTCTCATAGACCACCTGATAAACATCGGCTTCCTTACAGGCATCAACAATACATTCGTCACTGGTTTTAATTTCATCGATCAGATTTAGTTCCAGTGCTTTTTTGCCAAACCATGTTTCACCAGTAGCAACCTGATCCATATTCAGTGAGGGCCTGTGTTCTTTCACAAAGCCTTTGAACAGATCATGGGTTTCCTGAATTTCTTCACTGACTTTCTGTCGGCCTTTATCTGTATTTTCGCCAAAAATAGTCAGCGTTCGTTTGTATTCCCCTGCTGTTATCATTTCAAAATCAACATTCTTTTCCTTTAATAAACGATTGAAATTTGGTAACTGCAAAAGCACGCCAATTGAGCCTATATAGGCAAAGGGCGCCGCTATAATCTTGCTGCCCAGGCAGGCCATCATATAGCCGCCACTGGCCGCAACTTTATCGATACATATCGTCAAAGGAATATTCTGATTACGTATTCTGGCAAGCTGTGATGCCGCTAATCCATAGGCATGCACCATGCCGCCAGGGCTTTCCAGTCGCAGGATTATTTCGTCGGTATCCGGTCTGATTATACTTAGTACTCCGGTAATAACCTTGCGTAAGCTTTCAACCTGGGTAGCTTTCGTGTCACCATCAAAGTCAATAAGGTAATAGCGCTTGCGAGCTTCTTCCGCTTTTTTATTTTTATTAGCTTTCTTTTTTTGCTTTTCAGCCTTTTTTTCTTCTTTATGCGCTTTCTTTAAATGTTCCTCTTTTTCAACCACATGTTTTATTTCTTTACCCAGATCTTCTATTTCATCATTGAGATGGGTAACAATCACAGTTCCCTTGGCTTCTTTTTTTGATTTTGCTGCACTGGCAACACCAACCACGATAATAAATACAATAGCAGCAACGAATGTAAGTGTTTTAGCGAGAAAAAGACCATATTCAGCAAGAAATTCCACAAAGACCTCAGCATTATTTAACGTAAGAACAGGATTATTTAATTAACTTATAATTTATTTAACTTCCGGCGGCCAGAGACTCATTCCGGCGCTATCTTTAATTGCATCCAGTCTGGCAGCATGAGCATCTTCCTCATCACTCGAGGCCCGAATTACTTTCAGCCCTGCCCTGTCCTTGTTCAGCCTTTTTATCCGGGTATTAGCAGCCCCCCCTTCAGCACCTCCTTCATGGCCCAGTGCGAAACTGGACTGACCGCCAGTCATGATCAGGTAAACGTCGGCTAAAATTTCAGCATCGAGCAAGGCGCCATGTAAATCTCTTTGTGTATTATCTACAAAATAACGCTTACACAAAGCATCCAGATTGTTTTTTTGGCCCGGATGTTTTTTACGAGCCATGGCGAGGGTATCCAGAATATCGCAGTATTCAGCCATGGGTTTATATGCACGGTTTAAGTCAGATAGTTCTGAATCAAGAAAACCAATATCAAAGGGCGCATTATGGATAATCAATTCCGACCCCTTAACGAAATCGACGAAGGTATCGGCAATGGCGGAGAATAGAGGTTTATCTGCAAGAAAGTCATTCGTTATGCCGTGTACTTGCAGCGCCCCGGCGTCTATCTCACGTTGCGGGTTGATATAGATATGCAGGTTATTGCCGGTTAAGCGCCGATTAATCAGCTCCACACAGCCAATTTCGATAACCCGATGCCCTTGGCTGGGTTCCAGACCTGTGGTCTCAGTATCTAGTACGATTTGTCTCAAAGCTCATCAATTCCTTTATTGGCCAGTGCATCGGCCAGCTCATTACCGGGATGGCCACTATGTCCTTTGACCCAATGCCAGTTTATCTTATGTTCGGCTGCCAGCAAGTCCAATTCTTGCCATAAATCAATATTAAGGACAGGCTTCTTACTGGCCGTCAGCCAGTTACGCTTTTTCCAGTTCGGCAACCATTCGGTAATGCCCTGCAGTACATATTTCGAATCGCTATATAAATCAATATCACAGGGGAATCTAAGTGCCTCCAGCGCCATGATGACCGCTGTCAGTTCCATGCGATTGTTGGTGCTGTTATTTTCTCCACCATACATGGTTCTCCGCTTGCCATTATATTCAAGTACTGCGCCCCAACCCCCAGGGCCCGGGTTGCCACGACAAGCCCCGTCGGTATAGATCGTAACTGTATTAATCATGCTGCTTTCGTTTCAACTCCATACTCTGCCGTTAATATCAATGCAGAGTTTTTTTATGCGTCTGGCTGGGCGCAACACTTGCGTTATCACCGATAGCCAGGCCTTTTGCAGTGCGAGGGATTGCTTTCCAGGGCTCACGTATCGGGGTTAGCGGTAGTACCTGTTTTTTTGCGGAAATAACGTAGATCCCTCCACTTGGCCAGTTCAGACGCTGGGCAAGTCTACCCATAAGGGAGGAATAACGAATCAGGGAGGTGTTATTGATTGGCAATGAATAGAGCCCGTAATGTGTCTGTTCAACCTTAAACTCAAGTAACTTAAGCCAGTCACATAAACGCCCGCTGGAAAGCGAATCGGCCTTCCAGGGGCTTTTTCTTTTGGCTCTGCTTAATTTCTGTCGAATCCCCCAGGTGCTGTAGGGATTAAAACCAATGATCAGCAGATTGCCGCCGGCAATTAACACTCGGGCAGCTTCACGGAGTAATTGATGTGGCTGCAATGAAAAATCCAGGGCGTGATGTAATAACACCAAATCAACAGAATCAGAGGCCAGGGGTATGGCTTCCGGTTGTGCAACCAAACCACAATGCTTACCCTCTGCCGAAGGTCTCAGGCAAAATTTATGTCCAATGGGACTATCATCGTAAAGTGCAATGTCTGCGCATCCAAGCTGCAATAGATGATAACCAAAACGTCTGTTAATAAGATGTTCCAGCATGGATGACTCAGCTTCCAGTAAATTTTGCCCGAGTGGCGTCCTGAGCCATTCAGTCATTTCAATAAAGCTTTCGCCTTCAATAGATTTTTTATTACTCATGCCAGCCATGATACCCTATAAGCAAATCCGCCTAAATGAATTAACACTTTCTATGCTTGAAATAACACCTATCAAAGCCTTTTCAGACAACTATCTTTGGTTATTCAATCAATCTGGCACGGATACGGCAGGTATCGTCGACCCGGGTGATGCCAAACCTGTATTGGCCTACCTCAAACAAGCTCATTTAAGCCTGTCTGCCATTGTGTTGACACATCATCATCCCGATCATATAGGAGGTGTTAACGAATTACTGGAACATTATGATGTGCCGGTTTATGGACCTGAGTCGGCGAATATTCCCTGCGTCACGCACCCCTTGCATGAGGGTGATAAGGTTACTATCTGTGGTACCAGCTTCAGCGTAATAGAGATCCCTGGTCATACCATGGAGCATATTGCTTATTATGCCGATGCCGCAGTGCACGAAAAGCCGGTGCTTTTCTGCGGAGATACTCTGTTTGCTGGCGGCTGTGGCAGAATCTTTGAAGGTACACCGGCAATGATGTATCAATCACTACAAAAACTGGCCAGCTTAAAAGCGGAAACCCTGGTATTCTGTGCTCATGAATACACCTTGAGTAATCTGGCTTTTGCAGCAGCAGTCAGTCCTGACGACAAAGCACTGCAAAAGAGAATCAAGCAAGAAACCGCAAAACGAGAACGGGATATTCCAACCCTTCCTACCAGCATCGAACTGGAACTGGAGACAAATCCATTTTTACGCTGTTCGGATCAGTCAATGCAAGGCAGGTTTTCCGGAAAAGCAGAGACGCCGGTGGAAATCTTTACGGCACTCAGACAATGGAAAGATAATTTTTAATAGTCGGCTGCAAGCTACGCCGAAGAATTATCCTGTGCGACTCCAAGCAGGGATTTCCCAGGGATGGCATCAAGCAATGCTTTCGTATAACTTTTTTGTGGGGCAGTGAATATCTGATGCACCGCCCCTTCCTCAATTAATTTTCCATCTTTCATTACCAGAACGCGATCAGAAAGATAGCGTACAACACCGAGGTCATGAGAAATAAACAGCATGGTTAAATTAAAATGATCGACAAGTTGTAACAGTAAATCCAGAATTTGTGCCTGAATAGTTACATCCAGAGCAGATACGGGTTCATCGGCAACAATGAACGACGGTTTGGTTGCTATTGCCCTGCCAATTGCAATGCGTTGTCGCTGACCGCCTGAAAATTCGTGCGGATACCTCAGTACACTTTCGCGTGCCAGACCTACTGAGTCCATTAAGGAAAAAACTTCTTTATCCAGGCCCTTTTTAGAAACTATTTTATGCAGCAATAGTGGTTCAGCTAGTGTGTCATATACAGACATTCGCGGATTCAAACTCGCGTAAGGGTCCTGGAAAATCATTTGCATCTGGCGCCGCAAAGGTTTCATTTCTGACATGGAATGCTGACTGATATCTGAGCCATCAAATAAAATTTTACCCTTAGTCAATTTTAATAAGCGGATGATGGCTCGACCACATGTGGATTTTCCTGATCCGGACTCCCCTACCAAACCCAGAATTTCATGACGTTTAATGCTTAGTGAGATATCGTCAACCGCTTTAACATCTGCTTCGCCTTTATTGCCGGAGAAATAAACGCTAAGATTATTTACGACTATTAAATTACTATGATCAGTTCGCTCTGGACTCTTTTCACGTGCTGGCACTGCTGCTAACAGCTTTTTTGTATAGTCATGCTGAGGATTCGAAAATATGGCGTCCCGGGAACCTTGCTCGACAAAAATGCCATTTCGCATAACGGCTATTTCATCGGCGATATCAGCGACCACACTCAAGTCATGACTGATAAAAATAATGCCGATATTACGTCGTTCCTGCAGCTCTTTTAATAATTTTAATATCTGCGCCTGCACAGTGACGTCTAAGGCAGTGGTCGGTTCATCGGCAATAATTATTTTTGGTTCGCTGACCAACGCCATGGCAATCACAACTCTTTGGCGCATTCCTCCGGAAAATTCAAAAGGCCAAGAATTCATACGCTGAAGTGGATTTTTTATGCCGACTTCTGTCAGTATATCTATGCCTTTTTGCCATGCCGCTTTCTTGCTCATGCCAAAATGCAGGCGTAAGGGCTCAATAAGTTGATCGCCAATCTTTAAAAAAGGATTCAGAGTGGTCATCGGATCCTGGAAAATGATTGAAATGCCCTTGCCGCGAATCTTTCTCAGTTGTGCTTCACTAAGTTTCAATAAATCCTTATCTTCAAACTTCACCGAGCCTGATTCAATTCTGCCTGGTGGCATGGGAATCAAACCCAACATACTGTAACAGGCAACTGATTTTCCCGATCCGGATTCACCAATTATGGCGAAGGTCTTGCCTTCCTTGACAGAAAAGTTAATTCCATCAACGGCTTTAACCAAACCATTGCGGGTATGGAAATGAACACGTAAATCTGTGGTTTCCAATATTGGCATATCAATCTTTGGAGGCTTTTGGGTCAAGTGCATCACGCAGGCCATCACCCAGGAAATTCAGTGCAAATAAAGTCATGGTCAAGGCCAGACCCGGGAATATCAATAGCCAGGGATATTCCTCCATACTTTCCACGCCATATGAAATAAGTAAGCCCCAGGATGATTGTGGTGGTTGAATACCCAGCCCCAGAAAACTCAGAAAGGCTTCCAGCAGCATGACATTGGGGATGGTGAGAGTTGTGTAGACAATGATAGGTCCCAGGGCATTGGGGATTAAATGCTTTCCAATGATCGCAAAGGGTGATAATCCAAGTGATATTGCCGCTTCAACAAATTCCTGTTGCCTGAGATTCTGGATCTGTCCTCTGACGATACGGGCCATAACCAACCACTCAACAGCACCAATTGCTAAAAATAGCAGCAGTAGATTTCTGCCGAAAACAACCATCAACAAGACGATAAAAATCATAAAAGGTAAAGCGTAGATGATATCGACCAGTCGCATCATAAAGCCGTCAATTTTGCCTCCGGCATAGCCGGCTATCGATCCGTAAGTGACACCAATTAATAAGGCTACGGCTGTGGCAATAAACCCCACCATCAGGGATACCCTGCCACCGTAAAGAATGCGCGTCAGCATATCCCGACCAAAAGTATCCGTGCCGAGCCAGTGTGTCATAGAAGGCAATGTAGCGCCGAGTCGCAGATCCTGTTCTTCATAACCGTAAGGAGTAAGCATTGGTGCCAGCAAGCACAGAAGCATCATGACAATAAGAAAACCCAGACCGAGCATGGCCAGTTTGTTTTTTCGCAGGCGCAGCCATGCATCATCCCAAAGTGAAACACCTTTGGGCATGGCATCAATTTTCTGACTTAATAGTGTATCTTCACTCATTGCTTATTTTCTGTACTGATAGCGTAATCGCGGGTTCATCCAGGCAGCCAGGACATCTGAAAGCAGATTAAACAATACAATCAGAGTAGCCAGGAAAATTGTCGTCCCCAGTATCATCGTATAGTCTCGATTGAATGCCGCCTGTATATAAAAGCGCCCAAGTCCGGGGACCTGAAAAACAGTTTCGACGACAAAAGATCCACTCAGGAGCCCGGCAAAAGCAGGGCCTAAATAAGTGACCACCGGTATCAAACCGCCCCGCAGGGCATGTTTAATAATGACTTTATATTCAGGCAGTCCTTTGGCCCGGGCGGTACGCAAATAATCCTGAGACAAAACTTCCAGCATCCCGGCACGGCTAAGTCGGGCTATATACGCGGCATACATGGCTCCAAGTGTAATACTCGGCAATATTTTATCACCGGGTGTATTGCCCCAGCCTGAGACCGGCAACCATTCAAGCCAAATCGCAAAGATTAATACCAGAGTCGGCCCAAGTAAAAATGAAGGCATGCAAATGCCAATCATGGCAAAACTCATGGGGCCATAATCCTGCAGCGTATTGGGTTTCAGCGAAGCAATAACACCTGAGAAAACCCCGATAATCAGAGCAATTAACATGGCATAGAGACCGAGTTCTGCAGTTACCGGCAAGCCTTGGAAAATAAGTTCACTGACGTCTCGTCCGGGGAAATTAAAGGAAGGACCAAAATCACCCTGCAGCAGGTCCTTTAGATAGGCTAGGTATTGTTCGTAAGCAGGCAGATTAAGGTTGTATTGGGCTTCCAGTGCAGCTTTTACCTGTTCAGAAACGGCCTTTTCAGAAGAAAATGGCCCCCCTGGAGCCGCACGTACCAGAAAGAAAGTAATGGTGATAACGGCAAAGATAACCGGAATTGCCTGAAGAGTCCTGATGCCGATAAAACGCCACATAGTCGTTATGTCCTATCTATAGCTTTATTGCTCAGCTTCCAGATAGACATACTTCCAGTTGTAATGATCCATGATATTTGAAGGTGCCCCCTGTAAATCAGGGTGTTTAAGATTTTTTGTCTGGTAAATATAAATAGGGATAATCGGCATATTTTCCATCAGGATGGTTTCAGCTTCGAAATACAATGCATTGCGTGCTTCTACATCCAGTTCACGTGGTGCTTCGTTAAGAACGATTTCGTCATAGCGTTCATTCGAGAAACCAGTATTGTTATTTCCGCCACCAGTAATAAACAAATCGAGATAGGTATTGGGATCAACATAATCACCACTCCACCCTCTACGGGCAAGGTCAAAGTTCATGTTATCGACACTTTCCAGATAGACCTGCCACTCCTGATTGATAATGGTGACATTAATATTTAGCGCTTCACGCCACATTTCCTGTATCGCAATGGCGATTCTGCGATGGTTCTCCTGGGTGTTATAAAGAATTTCAAAACCCGGGAAACCTTCCCCATTAGGGTAACCTGCCTCGGCCAATAAGGCTCTGGCCTGTTCCGGGTCATAAGTAAAAGTGACTGGAGGGTTGTAGCCAACCGTCCCAGGAGGCGTTAAAAAGTAAGCCGGAGACATGATGTTTTCAAGCACAGTTTCATTTAATAAATCACGATCCAGAGCCAGTGATAAAGCACGACGAACCCTGAGATCATTTAAAGGTGCCCTTTTAGTGTTTATTAAGTAGTAATAACTGCTTAAATAGGGAGCGATAACGATTTCGTCCGGGTTTTCTTGCAGGTAGACAGGAACTTTATCCAGAGGAACATCTTCTGTCCTGTGAATCAAGCCATCACGAAACTTCCGCTCTACAGTGGTCTGGTTTTCAGTAGGATCAAAAACAATCGCATTTAATTTTACGTTCTCGGCATCCCAATAATCAGCTCTTTTATCGACACGCAAAAAAGAATTAAGCCGCCATTCAGACAGTTCAAATGGCCCGTTAGTAACTATGTTGCCCTCTCTTGACCAGCGTGAAAGCTGATCTGTATAGGAACCAAAGGATTCAACTGTCGCCCGGTGCACAGGAAAGGCAATGTAATGATCCAGTAGCTGAAGAAAATATGGGGTCGGTGCTCTTAACTGTACTTCCAGGGTGTAATCATCAATGACTTTCACGCCGACTTCACTGAAATCGTTTATCTGCCCTGTGGTAAATTCTTCGGCATTTAACAAGGGGTAAAGCATATAGGAATTCTGGGCAGCCATTGCGGGTGTTAATGCTCTTTCCCAGGACCAGCGAAAATCTTCTGCAGTCAAAGGGTCTCCATTACTCCAGTTGGCATTTTGTCGTAGGTGGAAGGTATAAGTCATCCCGTCAGCACTGATATCCCAGCTCTCGGCAATTCCGGGTTCAGGTTCAAGCGTGTATGGGTTTTTTAAAACCAATCCTTCAAATAAGGTATTAATAATATGATGCTCGGGAACACCAGTCGCTATATGTGGATCAAGGGTCTGAATTTCAGTACCAGTACCAAAATATAACACGCCATCCAGTGTACCCTGATCAACCTGTCTTAACTCGGAACCACCACCACAAGCAGTGAGAATAAATGCGATGATTACAGTGAAAAAATAGTTGCGAGCTGTGTTCATAGGTTTTTCATATCCTCATTTCGTAAGGTCTGAATACAATAAACCCTGAGTATTTCAGGGTTTAGGGTTAGTCGTCTATATTTATACGGGCTTTACAATGCTTAGTCTATACAATCCTAACGGTCTATGTCAGCCCTGGCCTGCAGCCCTGTCATAAAGGCATTAAAATCTGCGTTTGCCTCCTGCTCCCTTAGGTAGGCCTGTAGATTCTGTCGCTCCTCCAGGGAAAGTTCATCTGCATTACCCGGGATCACATCCAGTAATTCTGCGATCACATAATCACCATTAGCCAGTTGACGGCCTTCAATGATACGCCCATTTGATGACTCATCATCTGGTTTGGGGAGTGAAAAAATCAAGCCTACCAGTTCCTGATCAAGTCCTGTGCTGTTACGAGTTAAATTTGCACCCCGATTCCATTCCAGACCCTGTACAGCCAGCAGGTTATCAATATTCTGATCGGCATTCAGGTTGCTGAGATATGTCTCCCCCAGTGACTGGGCCTGAATTTCTGCTTTTTCCATGCGTAATGTAGCCTCAATTTCACCCCTTACTTCCTGCATTGGTCTTAATTCGGCTGCCCGGTGTTCCTTTAATCTGATCACGACACTGCGGGAATCACTCAAAGTCAGGAGCTCACTGTTGAGGCCATCCAGCACTTCTGAACCGAAGGCAACACTGACAACTCCCGGATCAGCAGCAATGCCCACCCCACCGGTATTATCAAATAATTCAGTTGTCTGTATTTGCAGACCTAATATATCTGCCGGCTCCTGCAAATCTATCGATTCAAAACTCAGGTTATTTAGTTCTTCTGCACGGGAGAGATAAATTTCATCAACAGCCAGGTCCTGTAATTCTCGCTCAATTCTATCTTTACTTTCTTCAAAAACAGGCGCTTCGCTCTCAGTCAATTCAGTCAGCTTTATTAAATGCACACCAAACTGAGTTTGAACAGGTTCTGATACCTCCCCGACTTGCAGGTCTCTAAGAGCAGCTTCAAATGAGTCAACAAATGTCTCTCCGTTTGTATATCCTACATCGCCACCAAATTGTGCAGAACCCGTGTCATCTGAAAATTCCGCCGCCAGATCCTCAAAACTTTCCCCACTATCAATTCTTGCTTTAAGTTCCGCAGCCCTGTTTAAAGCATCCTGAATCTGATTTCCCGTTGCTTGCAAGAGTATATGCGAGGCCCGTCTTTCTGTTTCAGCCTGTATGGATAATAGTTCGGTATTATATTGCGCAAGAATATCTTCTTCGGACACAGTAATCTCTGCAATCAAATCATTTTTGTTTAATTCCAGATATTCCAGAGAGACACGTTCCCCTTGCATAAATAAAGCTGAATTCTCTTCATAATAAGCAGTAATTTCCTCATCGCTGATGGTTTGAGACTGGGCTAAATCACCAGCCGGGATGCGAATATATCGAAAATTACGGTTTTCATTGTTGATTCTGGCCATGGCTGATAATTCAGCTGGAGTCGCAAAACTGGATGTTGAATAGGCAGTAATCATCTGATTTAACATGCCTTCCCTTTGCAGTGCAGCGCGATAAGAAGCTGGAGTAAAACCAATACTCGCCAATAAAGCACGTGCTCTTTCACTGCTGAAAGTTCCTCCTACCTGAAAGTCAGGTGTTTGTGCAATTTGTCGGTCAAGATTGATTGAGGACATAATCATGCCGCTTTCAACGGCAGCTTGCACCAACAACTCTCTTTCAATCAGGTTGTCGATGGCTTGTTCTCTAAATTGGGTTGTATCTATGCCGGATATATCGATTTGGGATCCCAGAGATGACAGTAATTGTTGTGTGATGCGTTGCGCCTCAGCCTCAATGGCCACTTCGTCAATAGCCGTGCCATTCACCGTCACAGTTGTTGTGTTATTCACAATAGTTCCGACAATACTGTCCAGACCAAATATGGCAAATATCAGAATGATGAATCCGATAAAAATTTTAGCGAGTAGACCCTGGGAGTTATTTCTGATGGCTTGTAACATGATTTATCTTTTCTCTTGCTAAACACAAAACTTGTCATTTAAACGACAAGAGGCGCATCCAAAGATGCGCCCCTTAATTTGTCACTATAGAATAATAAATTAACTATAGTTTTTCTGATCAGGAATTCACAGAATCTTTTAATGCTTTACCTGCTTTAAAAGAAGGGACTCTAGCTGCAGCGATATTAATCGGCGCGCCAGTCTGTGGATTACGGCCAGTACGAGCGGCACGATTTTTTACATTAAATGATCCAAAACCCACCAAGGCTACGGAATCACCGGCTTTCAAGGCGCCAGTTATTGATTCGGTTACCGCATCGATGGCTCTTGCTGCGGCAGCTTTTGGTAAATCGGCACTTTCGGCAACTGCATCTATTAGTTCTGATTTATTCACGTTATCACCCTTCTCGTTAGTTCAATTTAAAGTTAATGGAAGTCTTTCTTTTTTACTTTTTTTAAAAACATTGCAATTTTTAACAAATTTTAAATTTTATATTTTTCTTTTTTTAACACACTTGTTTGTAAAGCTCATCAGCGATATATACCAGTGAATATTTTCCTTCGCTGATTTACTGTTCTAGCCCATTCAAGCTATCAGACTTTATACCAACTGTCGAAACTTAATGTCAAGAATAACGCTGTTTTTAATGAGTGTTTATTTGTTTTTTGAGTTTGTTTTTGATTTCGTTCTCATTTGAGTCTGTGCTTGCTTTTTCAATTACTGCCGTTTTATTTTCTACTAAAGGTTTTGGCATAAATTGCAAAGCTATTTCTAAAACTTCATCAATCCATTTAACTCCCTTGATATTCAAATCAGCTTTAATATTATCCGGGATCTCTTTTAAATCTCTTTCATTTTCTTTGGGAATAATAATTGTCTTAATATCTCCACGATGCGCAGCTAATAGTTTCTCTTTTAAGCCACCGATCGGAAGCACCTGTCCGCGTAAAGTGATTTCACCGGTCATGGCAACCTCTTTCTTGACCGGTATACCCGTCAATACCGACACAATAGCAGTACACATACCTATACCGGCACTCGGTCCATCTTTCGGGGTGGCTCCTTCCGGCACATGCACATGCAAGTCCTTGTTTTCATGGAAATTATCAGCAATCCCCAGCGTGCTGGCACGACTGCGAACCACCGTAAGAGCGGCCTGTATAGACTCTTGCATGACATCCCCGAGCGAACCTGTCATGGTAATTTTGCCCTTTCCTGTGGTTGCCACCGCTTCAATAGTCAGTAACTCGCCACCAACCTGAGTCCAGGCAAGCCCATTTACCTGACCAATAACATCATCTTTATCGGCTCTGCCATAATCATATTTCTGCACGCCTGCATAATGTTCCAGTACTTCCGGATCAACCAAAACTGATTTGTCTTTTTGTCCTTTAACAGATTTTCCGGCGCCATTTTTGTCGCCCATTGATCTTTCTTTGACAACTTTACGACAAACTTTCGCAATTTCTCTTTCCAAACCTCGAACACCAGCTTCCCGGGTATAATGTCTGATTAAATCCAGTAAGGCCTGATCAGGAAATTCAATTTCATCTTTTTCGAGGCCGTTATTGGCTTTTTGTTTAGGAACAAGGTATCGGCTGGCAATATTGAGTTTTTCATCTTCGGTATAACCTGGCAGACGGATTATCTCCATTCTGTCCAGCAGAGGGCCAGGAATATTCATGGAATTCGATGTGCATATAAACATGACATCACTTAAGTCATAGTCAACTTCAAGGTAATGATCGTTAAAACTATGGTTCTGCTCCGGATCAAGCACTTCGAGAAGAGCAGAGGCCGGATCACCACGATGATCCATGCCCATTTTATCAACTTCATCCAGGAGCATCAGGGGATTTTTGACGCCGGCTTTAGCCAGCTTTTGTAATATTTTACCCGGTAATGAGCCAATATAAGTACGTCTGTGCCCCCTGATTTCGGCTTCATCACGAACGCCACCGAGCGCCATTCTGACAAATTTACGTCCCGTAGCACGCGCTATGGATTCGCCAAGAGATGTTTTTCCTACACCTGGAGGGCCAACCAGGCACAGTATAGGGCCTTTGAGTTTCTTAACCCGTTGCTGTACGGCAAGATATTCCAGAATGCGTTCCTTCACGTCTTTCAATCCGTAGTGATCAGCTTCCAGTATTTCCTGGGCCTTATTAAGATCTGAACGAATTTTGCTTTTCTTCTTCCAGGGAATATTAATCATCCAGTCCAGATAAGTACGGACTACGGAAGCTTCGGAGGACATTGGCGACATCATTTTCAGTTTATTGAGCTCTGCAGAGGCTTTATCCTTGGCTTCTTTGGACATCCCTGCTTCTTCAATCTTTCTGGCGAGTTCTTCGGCTTCATTCGGTACATCATCCAGCTCACCCATCTCTTTCTGAATGGCTTTCATCTGCTCATTGAGATAGTACTCGCGCTGACTTTTCTCCATTTGTTTTTTGACACGGCCACGAATACGTTTTTCAACCTGGAAAACATCAATTTCGGCTTCAATTAAAGCCATCAGATGTTCTATCCTGGGTTTCATTTTTGCCAGTTCCAGTATGTTCTGTTTTTCCTCAAGCTGAAGCGACATATGCGTTGCGATAGTGTCTACCAGACGACTTGGATCGTCGATGCTGGTGATAGATGTCATTACTTCCGGGGAAACTTTTTTACTGAGTTGCACATATTGATCAAACTGTGAAAGCAAGGAGCGTACCAGAATATCGGTATCCTTTTCTTCCATAACACTACCGCCCATGGGGCTTATTTCACAGGTGTAATAGTCGTCATCAAAATTAAGCTTTTGAATTTTTACCCTTTCTACACCTTCAACCAATACTTTTACGGTGCCGTCGTTTACATGCATCAACTGCAAGACAGAAGCAACTGTACCAATGGTGTACATGTCTTCCTTGCCGGGATTATCTTCGGAATGTTTTTTCTGTGCGGCTAGCACAACACGCTTATCCGACCCCATAGCAGCTTTAAGTGCTGCGATAGACTTGTCTCTTGCAACAAAGAGCGGATGTACAATTTGCGGGTAAACCACCACTCCACGCAAGGGTAGAAATGGTAATTGTTTGTTGCTGACAGGCATTTCCTCGTTATTCATATATCCCACTTGATCAGGGTCCACCGGGTGGACATTTGTGTCTTAATACTTATGGAAACAGATAAAGAATTCATTAACTGAAGTTGTTATGAATCCTTGCTGGCGGTCTTGTTTGGCAACACTTCTTCGCTTGATTCATACATTAACAAAGGCTCAGATTCTCCATTTATTACCGCTTCATCAATAACAACCTTGCTTACACCATTCTGGGACGGAATGTTATACATCGTATCCAGCAATACAGCCTCCATGATAGAGCGTAAACCTCGGGCACCGGTTTTGCGCTCCTTCGCCCTACGAGCTATTGCTTTCAAGGCATCTGTACGGAACTGAATTTCCACGCCTTCCATTTCAAATAATTTGGCATATTGTTTGGTTAGTGAGTTTTTCGGCTCAGTCAGAATTCTTACCAGGGCATCTTCGTCCAGCTCATCCAAGGTTGCGATCATCGGTAAACGACCAACAAATTCCGGGATCA
Organism: uncultured Gammaproteobacteria bacterium; assembly: GCA_963975155.1. GTDB lineage: Bacteria > Pseudomonadota > Gammaproteobacteria > Pseudomonadales > Pseudohongiellaceae > UBA5109. The sequence continues at coordinate 358,757 of CAXBFG010000001.1, forward strand.
ATCCGTATTTCACCAGATCTTCCGGCTCAACGTCCTGCAGAGCTTCACCTATACTGGCCTGTTTTTCGGGGCTGCGCATTTGAGCAGAAAATCCGATGCCACTTTTATCGGACCGGTCTCTGATAATCTTGTCCAGGCCAGCAAAAGCTCCGCCGCAAATGAACAGGATATTCGATGTATTCACCTGCAGGAATTCCTGTTGCGGGTGTTTACGACCGCCCTGTGGCGGTACTGAAGCAACCGTGCCTTCAATTAATTTCAGCAAGGCCTGCTGCACACCCTCTCCTGATACATCCCGGGTAATTGAGGGATTGTCAGATTTACGCGCAATTTTATCTATTTCATCGATATAGACGATTCCAATCTGTGCTTTTTCCACATCGTAATCACACTTCTGCAGAAGTTTCTGGATGATATTTTCTACATCTTCTCCCACATAGCCTGCTTCTGTAAGCGTTGTAGCATCTGCGATGGTAAAGGGAACATCGAGTAATCGCGCCAGAGTTTCGGCAAGCAGTGTTTTACCTGTGCCGGTTGGACCAACGATGAGAATATTACTTTTACTGAGCTCAACACCATCATCTTCTGCCTGGAAATTGAGGCGCTTGTAATGATTATAAACGGCAACAGCCAGTGTTTTTTTGGCTTTATCCTGACCAATTACATATTCATCAAGAGTATTTCTGATTTCTTCCGGGCTCGGTAAGGGTCGCTCTCCCGTATCATCAGTCTTATCCTGTATTTCTTCACGGATAATGTCGTTACACAAATCAACACATTCGTCACAGACAAAAACCGAAGGACCCGCGATGAGTTTTCGGACTTCATGTTGGCTTTTTCCGCAAAAAGAACAGTACAGTAATTTACCTGAATCATCTTTGCTGTTTTTATCTGACATCCGAAGGCTCCGTTGTTATTGGACTGGAGAGCATCTCAGTGAGACTGTCTCTGATAATAAGATGAAGGCTTTTGGTTGATTTTACAAGTCTTGAAGAGATATTTTATTCTTCTTTCGACTCTGATGAGATAACTCTTTTCGAGAGCACCTGGTCAATCAAACCATAGCGTAGCGCTTCCTCAGCATCCATGAAATTGTCTCTTTCGGTATCCTTGGAGATTACTTCAATGCTTTTGCCAGTATGTTCCGCCATGATTTTATTGAGTTTTTCCCGAATTTTGAGTATTTCCTGAGCATGGATATGTATATCAGAAGCCTGTCCCTGATAGCCTCCACTGGGCTGATGTATCATGATTCTGGAGTTTGGTAGGGCATGTCGCTTACCTTTTGTTCCGCCTGCCAGTAAAAACGCTCCCATACTGGCTGCCTGACCGATACACATGGTGCTCACATCGGGTTTGATGAACTGCATGGTGTCGTAAATAGACATGCCAGATGTGACCGAACCACCCGGAGAATTTATGTAGAAATGGATGTCTTTATCAGGATTTTCAGACTCCAGAAATAACAGCTGTGCCACAATTAAATTAGCCATGTGGTCCTCTACAGGACCCACCATGAAAATGACACGTTCCTTCAGTAAGCGTGAATAAATATCATAAGAACGCTCACCCCGAGCGGTTTGTTCGACGACCATTGGGACAAGTGTTTGTGCCTTGATAATCGTATTTTCCTGCTCGTTTTTTGCATCATTCATGACTGTGAGAACCTTATTCTGATGTGTTCGACTTGGTTGCGGATTTGACCTTGTCTTTTGCTGAATCTTTAGTTTTGTCGTCAGACTTGGCTTTGCTTTTTGCTTCCACCTGCTTTTGTGGTTTATCAACAGGTTTCAAAGCGTCTTCATAGCTACTGGTTATTTCCTTAACTGTTGCTTGCTCTAATATCAGGTCAATTACTGACTCTTCAAGGGCCATGATTTCTATCTGTGCCAATTGCTCACTTTCGCTGTAATACCAGGCTACGACTTCTTCAGGGTTCTCATAGCCAGCCGCTAACTCTTCAATAATACTTTTAACCTTTGCCGGCTTTGCTTTAAGCTCATTCTGCTTAATGATTTCGTTCATCATCAAACCTATGGATACTCGCTGTTCTGCCTGAGACTGGAACATTTCAGCAGGCAGCATTGAGGGATCAATATTTTGATTTCCTCCAAAACGCTGTACAGCCTGCTGACGAAGACTATTAATTTCACTTTCTACCATTACTTTAGGAGTAGTAAGCTCAGTACAGGATAACAGCCCTTCAAATACCTGTGTTTTCACATTATTTTTGACGGCATTCTCTAGTTCCCTGAGCATATTTTTCTTAACTTCTTCCCTGAAGGCCTCTTCTCCGCTTTCGGCCACATCAAATGATTTAAAAAAATCTTCATTCAATTCAGGCAAATGAACTTCAGCGACAGATTGCACATGGACCTTAAAGGTACAGGCTTTACCAGCAAGTTCCTGCTTGTGGTAATCCTTGGGAAATTCGAGATTTAATACTTTGTCATCTCCGGCTTTAGCGCCAAGCAGTCCTTTCTCAAAACCGGGTATCATAGTGTTGGAGCCTAGTATCAATTTACTGCCCTTGGCACTTCCACCTGCAAACTCTTCACCTTCAATAGTGCCCACAAAATCAATCGTCAGCTGATCTTCATTTTTCGCGCCACGCTCAGTCTGATGATACTGTTTACGTTGTTCACGCAGAGTCTGGATCATGTTGTCGACATCTTGCTTGGAGATTTCTGCTACCTTCTTTTCAACATTGATGCTGCTAAAGTCACCTAAGGTAATCTCTGGATAAACTTCAAAAGTCGCTGTAAAGGCGAGATTTTCACCTTCTTTAATATTAGACGCCTCTATTTTGGGCTGTCCGGCAGGTCTGATCTTCTCTTTGTTGAGTGCTTCGGCATAGGACTCATTCATCACTTCACCCAGGACTTCCTGACGCAAGCCCTTGCCAAATCGATTTTTAATGACATTGATCGGGACTTTGCCCTTACGAAAACCTTTCATCTGAAAAGTCTTGGCCGCTTCAGATAAACGGCGCTGTACCTGCTTGTCTATCGTTTCAGAAGGCACTTCAATTGTTAATTTACGCTCCAAACCAGACAGCGTTTCGAGAGAAACTTGCATGTATAAACCTCAAATATGGAAAGCAGGAATCTAGACAGCTAAAGTAAAAATATTATTTTATAAATCAGCAGCTTATTTAATTCAGGAAGCTAACAGGAGCGGATTGTGCCATAGCCCTAAAGCAGTTTCAACAGTTAAATCAGGCACTTGTTAGTAGAACCTAAGCAAACAAATTTTATTGTTATTTGAACATTTGGTAAAAATAAAAAATATTTTTTCGCGGGAATTTTAAGTCGTTAAAGCATAAGCACTTTTTTTGAATTTTAATAAAATCAGCGTTACCAAAGACGGGTAAATACAGAAAAATGCCTTCTTGAGTTAATCGATGTAAGTATTTGAAATGATGTTCATTTCAAAAAGCTTATAACCTAATTGGCTGATTTAACTATCTGATTTATATAAATTATTTTAATCTCTTTGCAGCCTGTTTCCAGCATGGAGATCAGGCGCTTGCAACAGCTTTGGCATAAATTTTGCGTTATTTATTCCGGAAACAGAGCACTCTATCTTTTGCAGCACTCGCTAGTCTAGGATGAAAGCAGAGACCAATCTGCTCTGTATAAAAAGTTCATCCTGGACTAGCGGAGACCAACAAACTTTCCCATATATCCCCTATCCGTCTACTTAATAGCTTTTTAACGGCTTTCCCTACTGATTTTCAGCAATATTTGAACTTTGTATCGTTTCTTTCCCGAACGGTTTGAAGGTAATGAACAGTTGTGGCAACAGAATTAAGGCACCGAGAAGAGCAATAAACATTGCCAGACCGGTTAACAAACCAAAGTAAATGGTTGGTATGAAGTTTGAAAAAACCAGAATTGAAAATCCGACAATAATGGTAAAACTGGTGTAATACATAGCCTGACCAATACTGCCATGGCATTTATGCATGGTGTCTTTATAGTTCTGATGCAGAGGAAATTGCAGTTGAAATCGAAGGATATAATGAATCGTATCATCTACAGCAATACCTACAGATATTGCTGCAATAGTGATCGTCATCATGTCCAGTGGGATATTCAGCCAACCCATCAAACCCAGCACTGTAGAAGCTGAAAGTATATTGGGGATAATGCCAATAACTGCCAGCTTGAAGGACCTGAATATAACTATAAACATGATAAAAATTACAGCCAGTACCAAACTTAAAGTAAGGATTTGTGAATCAAACAAACTCAATAACATATTGTTATACAGGACAAACATCCCTGTCAGGTGAATTTGTTCCGGAACCAGATCAAACTCACCCTGCAGGTTTTCCCTTATCTTGATCAAGAGCTCATTCCTGACCAGTTCAGGCTTGGTTTCAAGCACTCTGATTGAAAAGCGTACCTGGTCATTTTCAATCGAAGCATATGGCGTAATAAGGTCGTCCTTGTATTCCTGAGGTACCAGGTTATAGAGAACGGCGAGTTCAAGGTTGTCCAGCGGTTCATTATCATTCAGTTCGTAAACAAGCTGCAGGATGGTCCCGAGTGATAGAATCTTGCCAGTTTCAGGCATGGCATCGAGGGCATTGTGTATAGCAAGGATTAAAGCCATTTTATCGGTTGTGAACCAGTAACCCTCATCATCCTCGTTAAGCTCATCTTCGAAAAAGAAACCATCATCTTCCAGAAAAAAATCGTCTCCAGCACTTTCGTCTACAGAAAGCCCGTTTTCAGAATCTGTTGTTTCAGACGTATCTTCGGGTGGATACAGGTCTATGATGACATCCAGCGGTGTAGTGCCACCCATGTTTTGATCGATAGACACCATGCCCTGATAAATTTCAGTGCTTTCATCAAAGTAATCGATAAAGCTGTTTTCAACACTCAGACGGTACATGCCAGTAACACTGAATACGAAGAGGAAACCGGCGATGACAAGAATGGTTTTACCAAAGCGAGCAGTGAATGCGGCCAGATATGGCGTAATATCGACAAAACGTTTCCCTGATGCAGTCGGGTTTTCCTTTAAGAGGACCATCAGGGTAGGAAAAACCAGGAAGGTCAGTATGAAAGACAGCGCTACGCCCACCATCATCATCAGACCAAAGTTGATAATTGGCGGAATGTCACTGCTGACCAAGGATCCGAAAGCAACTATTGTTGTCAGGCTGGTATAGGCACAGGGTTTAACCATGTGTTGTAAGGTTGCACGAATACGCTCCTTGTGTGGTTCACCCTTTCCCTCAGCTTCCAGTTCCCGGTATCGCACAATTAAATGTACATTCAGGGAAATCGTTATTATCAGCAATAATGAAATAAAGTTGGACGAAATGACCGTCACGGGCCAATCAAGCAAACCCAATAAACCGACAATACAAACAGCAGTAACGACACAGGAAAAAAGCGGGATCCCAATGTATCTGATTTTTCTGAACAAATAGCCTAAGGTCAGAATAATAAAAAATAAAATCACTATGCCAAAAGTTTCCAGATCATTCCTTACAAAAGTGATGAGGTCATCGGCAATCATGGGCACGCCGCCCATAACGATAGTTGCCTCAGAGCGATATTCATTCAAAATTGATCGCAGTTCTGCAATATCATTATGTCGGTTGATATCGGAGATGGTCTTTAATTCACGGTATTGCACTTCCAGTATTTCAAGCTCGTCGCGTTGTTCCGGGCTGCGATCAGTTCCTGCGATGGCTCTTAAAGCAGCTCTTTGATCGGCAATTTCATCGAGCGCTGGATTAGCCGTGAAATTGACGATAAGAGCAGTGGTCTGGGCGTCTTCGCTGAGCAAGATATTACGATAGGCAAGATTGCTGGCAAGGTCTTCCCTGGCTGCTTCGATATCGATGCCCGGATCATCAAGCGTAAGAATGTTATCTGCCAGGCCTGATAATGGCACGTCAGCTACTTTCAGTAATGGAACATTAAAAATACTGTCAACCGAACTCACCCGCTCCATTAACTCAATGCTATCTTTCATGCTATGCAGCCTGGCCAGACTTGAGGCCTCAAACAAGGGAGCCTCCGGCTTATAGGAAACAAATACAAAATCGCTGGTGTTATAGCGATCATTCATCTGTCTTGAGTATTCCAGATCTGCATCACCTTCAATAACCAAGGTGTCAGAGGAAGCATCAAGTCTGAAATATTGGGTAAACCAACCTAGCGTGAGAGTTAACAGCAATAACAGGAACAGACAGGTTTTTGGCCTATTTAGTGCGAACTGTAGATAGTACTTAAACATGCAACTCCCTGAGAGACCGAATACAACTTACAAGAAAGCCGCGGATTATAGCTCAAGGTCCATAAATATGTTTAATATAGTTAACATTTCAAGTGCTTAGCTAAGCTGATACTTTTATCCAGAATGCAGGAAACACTTGGAATTCATATAAATTTGAGGATAATGGCAAACTGATCTTAGCAATCCAGGGATTGATGTTGCTCGGTACAATAAATCCAGCCAGACTCCGGACCAAAATAATGAATAGGCTTATTTGTATTTTATTTTCCACAGCCTTATTTTCTTTTTCCCCTGTGCAAGCCGCGGAATCCCAGACTGAATTAGTTGCACAAATGAACGCCCTGATCCAAATGGGGCGTTACCAGGAAGCATTCCAGTTGGGCCAGACTGGCTTGTTTGATTATGAAGGCGAACCTAACTTTGATTTTGCCTATGGCTTGGCAGCCCTGGAGTCAGGCTTTCCTGACGAAGCCGTATTTGCTTTTGAGCGAATTGTGTATAACAACAGGGACCAGCAACGGGTCAAACTGGAACTGGCTCGTGCCTATTTTCTCAGCGAAAATTATGCAGCCTCAGAAACCCTCTTCAACGAAGTTCTGGCCACTAATCCCGCCGACAATGTCAGAAATAATATCCAGGCATTTCTACAATTAATCGAACAAGCCCAGAGTTCTGTCAGCAATATCCTGATCTGGAGTGTCGGCTTCAATACCGGCACGGATTCAAACATAAATAGTGCAACCGAACTGGGGGTCATCGACACCCCTATCGGAGACGTTACCTTAAGTGCCGGAGGCCAGAAAATAGAGAGTAACTTCACCGACTTGAACGGCAGCATACGCTTTATACGACCTATTGATAAAAGCCGGAATTTTACGGCACAAGCCAATGTCAGCAACAGAAATAACCGCAAGACGGACCAGTTCGATCTGACAGTTGGCTCAGCCCAGGTTGCATATAACTGGGGGCTGGATACAAGCTTGCGTTATTCCCACGCCCTGCGCAGCCAAATCGTGAGACTGGATGGCGCGTCTTTCCAAAACAGCACAAGTTTGCTTAATACGATTCAGCGAATTGGCGGCAACGGATGGTCACAATCCCTGACTGGTGCTTATACTGCAGTTCGATACGCTACTGGTCAAAACGCTAACGCGAATCTGCGTGATATTAATCAGCTGTTGATCTCTGGTGTGTTGAGCAAATCAAGCAACAGAAATCAGGTGAGTGCCAGTGCCTTTTACGGGGATGACCGGATATTAAATGATGTCGCCAAGAATAATGAAACCAGTTTCATCGGTATTGCTTTGGCAGATCAGTTTTTATTAATGCCGCAGCATTTGCTGTACGCGCGAGCTTCTCTGCAGAGCAATGATCATGAGGCTGCAGACCCTATTTTCAATATCACCCGTGAAAATGATACTTTTTCAACCTCATTCGGTTGGATATGGCAATTGCGCTCGAATATAACCATTACCACTGATCTCACCTACACGGACAATGAAAGTAACATCGATTTATACAGTTATGACAGAACCCGACTCCAGACCGGCGTGCGCATACAGTTTTAACTATTCAATCCTGATCTTGTTAGCCCTTGTCAGCCCTTCTCAGCTCACCCATCGTCAGAATTTTCACTTCGCTGTGGCCCTTCCTTAAAGTCCAGAGAAGCAGAATTAATACAATAGCGTAGTCCTTCAGGTCCAGGGCCATCCGGAAATACATGCCCAAGATGGGCGTCACAACGAGCACATAACACTTCAGTTCTGGACATCCCATGACTGCTGTCAGTCTCTTCTGATACATGACTCCTGGTTACCGGGTGGGTGAAACTTGGCCAACCCGAGCCGGAATCAAACTTCTGCTCCGATTCAAATAATGGCAGGCCACAACAACGACATAAATACTCACCTGCATCATGCTTATCCCAATATTCGCCACTAAAAGCCCTTTCTGTACCCTTCTCGCGGGTAATTTTATATTCATCAGGACTTAAGGCCTGCTGCCATTCTTTATTGTCTTTAATTACTTTTTCCATATTCCTTATACTCCACAATAAAAACTGAGAGACTGGTTATCATCTTGCTCATTCAGTACAATGCGCAACCCACTTAATTCGGGCATCACAGGGCTGTATATAGTTCAACTTACAGGATTAATACAGTCTAAGACCAGCTAATGGTAAGCGATATGCGTACACTAAAACAGTCGAACAAGCTAAAGCACGTTTGTTACGAAATCAGGGGACCCGCCCTGCAAGCTGCCAAACAGCTTGAAGAAGAAGGCCATAAGATCGCCAAGTTAAATATTGGTAATCCAGGCGCCTTCGGCTTTGAGGCGCCAGAAGAAATATTGCAGGATGTGATTTACAACCTGAGCCAGGCAGAACCCTATTCTGATTCCAAAGGGCTTTTTTCTGCGCGCAAAGCAGTGATGCATGAAACTCAGCGTCTTAATATCAAAGGTGTTGAAATCAACGATATCTACCTTGGTAATGGCGTCAGTGAATTAATCGTCATGGCTATGCAGGCCCTGTTAAATAATGGTGATGAAGTGTTGATCCCGGCACCAGACTATCCATTGTGGACTGCAGCGGTAAGTTTAAGTGGTGGAACCCCGGTACATTATTTGTGCGATGAGGAAGCTGACTGGTTTCCTGATATTGACGACATAAAAAGCAAAATAACGGATCGCACCAAGGCACTGGTTATTATTAACCCGAACAATCCGACGGGGGCCGTTTATAGCAAGGCATTACTGGAACAAATTGTTGATTTGGCTAGAGAGCATGATTTGATTCTCTATTCGGATGAAATATACGACAAAATCCTTTATGACGATGCAAAGCACGTTCCACTTGCCTCACTTTGTGATGATTTACTGGTGCTTACCTTTAACGGACTTTCAAAAACCTATCGACTGGCTGGCTTCCGTTCCGGCTGGATGTTTATTAGCGGCAATAAATTAAAAGGCAAAGATTATATTGAAGGCCTGGAAATTCTGTCCAATATGCGGCTGTGTTCAAACGTACCTGCACAACTGGGCATTCAAACAGCATTAGGCGGCTATCAAAGTATTAATGAGTTAATTATCCCAGGCGGACGCTTGCGCGATCAGCGCGATTTAGCCTACCAGATGCTTAATGATATTCCCGGGGTTAGCTGCACGCTCCCCAAAGGGGCTATTTATATTTTCCCGAAACTTGATCCAAAGAAATTCAAGATAAAAAGTGGCGAAAAATTCATTCTGGAATTACTGTTACAAGAAAAGGTATTAATGGTGCAAGGCAGTGGTTTCAATATAAAAGATGAGCAGCATTTCAGAATTGTTTTTCTGCCTCGGGAAGATGACCTGAGTGATGCTTTGGAGAAGCTGGCTCGCTTCCTGGATAAATATTCACAAGCCTAGCTAAAACCCAGTTTTCGAAGGGTATTTTCGGCTTCGGCTGAATAAGCTGAATAATCCAGCTGGTAACAGGGAAATTCCCGGCGCAACGGATAACCTTTGCGCAAGAGATCAAAGCTGTTGACAGCATTGTCATTTAACAACTGCTGCAATTGCTGGTGATCAATATGTATTTCGTAAGCCGCCAATATGCTTTGATTAATTTCCTGCAAGGGATTTTTTCCGACAAGATCAACTTTGAGTGGCATTTTTTCCTGACTAAGTGGATATTTATCGGCCTGATGCAGGCCGAAAAAATCAGTAAAGGCCTGATATATCTGTTCAGTGCCCTGCTCTTTTCCCTCCAGGCTATATCCGGCTATATGACAGGTGCCAATTTCAACCTGAGCCAGTAAAGGCAAACTTATATCCGGTTCGTTTTCCCAGACATCCAGGACACAATGCAAGGGGCCAGCCTGCTTATCAACAAGCCTTGATAGCAGCCCCTGATTATCAATCACTGCTCCTCTGGCCGCATTTATCAAAATGGTATCAGGCTTAAGTTTCTGTATAAGCTCTGCATTAAATAAATGGTAGCTTGGTTCGGGCCCACTTGTTGTAAGCGGAGTATGCAAACTGATCACTTCCTGCCTGAGCACTTCATGAAATGAAACAAAATGTTCTGCCAGTGGATGCTTGCTATCCAGAAAAGGATCATAAATAACAAAGTTGATAGACAGTTTGTCCAGATAATATGCCAGTAAGCTGCCGATATTTCCGGCACCAACTATGCCTACAGAAAGCTTGCGCCAGTCAAAGCCATGTTTTTCCGAAAGCAAAGCCAAGCACGCCACAACATATTGGACAACCGAATTGGCATTAGAGCCGGGTGCATAAGCAAATTTGATATTTTCCTGTTCGAGGAAATTTGTATCGACATGATCAATGCCGCTGGTAGTGCTGCCGACAAATTTTACCGAAGACTTGTCCAGCAGTTCTTTATCAATCTTTGTAACCGACCTCACCAGTATGGCATCGGCCTGCCTGATTGCTTGCGGAGAAATATCACGGCCAGCAATTTTTGTTAAGGAAGCAATTTTTTCGAAATGTTCCAAACCACTGATATTCTCATCAGCGACTATATGTAATCCGTTTCGATTCATTTACTGGACTGTTCTGTGGAGATTGAACCATCCGATTTGCGTATAATAAAATGAAACTCCTGCTGCTTTTCCCGATTTGAAATCAGCTCATGTCCAAGGAAATGACAGAATTTTGGTATGTCACGGGTAGTTGATGGATCCGTTGCCAGTACTGTTACTTTGTCGCCAATAGAAATTTCGCGAATTTTTTTATGCAGCAACATCACCGGTTCGGGACAAAATAAACCACGCGCATCGAGAATATATTCAGCGTTATTTGGTGTTTCGGACATCTGTTTAAGCTATCCCTGTCATATCTGTGTACCTGAACCTGGTTTATACCAACAAGACATTGCCACTTTATCCATTCCCTCTCAATATAAGATTGCAACTATAACTCTCAGCATCATAATCGATAAATGCCTTACCTTGTTCCAGTTGCTTCATGACATGCAAGACCTTTGTATTCAGGTCATAAATTTGCACACCATAATCCGTGCCTTCCCTGCTGACAAATTCTTCAATAAGCGATCTTAGGGTATCCGCCTGCAATTCTTGATAGGGAATTTCCATATAATCTAAAAGAGGTTTATGGCTGTAATCAGCGAGTCCTGATGCTCCACTGATCTCTCATTGTCAGCTGCTTCCGAACGTTCCCGTTCCAGATGTTTAAAATCAAAAAGATTCGTATCGGCGAGATGCGAAGGAGCCACGTTTGTAATACTTTTAAAAAGCACATCAAGGCGACCGGGATATTGTTTGTCCCAGTCATTGAGCATTCTCTTTATTTCCTGGCGCTGCATATTGTCCTGACTGCCACATAAGGTACAGGGAATGATCGGAAATTTTTTAAGCTCTGAATATTCAGCGATATCCTTTTCCTTGCAATAGGCCAGCGGTCGTATCACGATGTGTTTTTTATCATCGCTCAATAATTTTGGTGGCATGGCTTTGAGTTTGCCACCAAAAAACATGTTCAGAAAAAGTGTTTCCATAATGTCGTGACGGTGATGCCCCAGGGCAAGCTTGCTTGCTCCAATTTGTTCTGCATAAGAATATAGATTACCTCTTCGTAAGCGCGAACAAAGACCACAATAACTCTTACCTTCAGTGGTTTTATCCACGACTATGGAATAGGTATCCTGCTCTATAATGTGATAATCGACACCTATGGATTGCAGGTACTCGGGCAGAACATGTTCCGGAAAACCGGGTTGTTTCTGATCCAGATTGACAGCCTTGATGCTAAAGTTTATCGGCGCATGGCGTTGCATGTTCAGCAAAATATCCAGCATGACATAGGAATCCTTGCCACCGGAAAGGCAAACCATAACCAGATCGCCATCCTCTATCATATTGAAGTCAGCAATAGCTCTGCCACATTCCCTGCGCAGATTTTTTTGCAGTCTGTTCATGCGCAGGCTGCTTTTTCTTAATAGTTGTCCCACAATATTCCCACTAAACCAAATAAATAAGGTAAGTTATAGAGGCCGACAGTATAATTCTCTACCTCGGGTTTTGCTATGACGAACAAAACACAAGTCAGATTAATATGAACAATTCAATATTCCGCAGACTGTTCCATTTATCCTCATGCTGTTTTCTGGGGCTGCTGGTATTGCCTGCGATGGCACAAAATACAGGCTCCATGCCTGCGGATCAGGCCGTTATCCTGCAATATCATCATATTTCTACAGCGACGCCAGCAATTACCAGTACCAGCCCTGAAGATTTTCGTCGCCACATGGACTATTTGGCGAGCAACAATTTCACCATACTCTCCCTGCAGGACATTCTTGCACGGCTTCAGAATGGGGAGTCCTTACCCGAGTTCAGTGCGGCAATAACTTTCGATGATGGCTATCTGTCAGTCTACACTGATGCCTTGCCTGTGCTTCGGGAATATAACTGGCCCTTCACGGTATTCGTCACTACAGGCCTGCTGGAATCAAATTCAAGTCTTTATGCCAGCTGGGATCAAATAAGAGAAATGGCCGAGTCTGGTGCAACTATTGCCAACCATACAGTCAGTCATCCCTACTTCCTCGACAGGCAAACCGGGGAAACAGAAAACGAGTGGTTAGATGGTATTCGCAGTGAAATAACTATTGCCGAAGAGTCCATACTGCGTGAAACCGGACAGAGCCACCGCCTGCTGGCCTATCCCTATGGTGAATATGATCCGCAGATTCAAAGTCTCATCGCAGAACTCGGTTTTATCGGTATCGGACAGCACTCAGGGCCTATCAATGGCAGTTCAGATTTCACTGCTCTGCCGCGTTTCCCTTTTTCCGGTATTTATGTATCGATGAACACATTCCCGAACAAAGTCAGAAGTCTGGCCTTTACGCTGGATAATCTTGCGCCTCAATCGCCGCTTACTTCAGAACGCAGCCCTAGTGCAGAAATTGATTTTAGTGCCGGCACAGTCGGATTGAATCAGCTGGCCTGCTATAACAATAATGATGTGATTGAAATACAGCTCCTGGATGCTGAAGCACAACGCTTTCAGGTAAATTCGCATATTGAAAATCGGAGCAGGCGTTTTCGATACAATTGCACCGCACCTGGTGCCAACGGCAGGTATTACTGGTTGTCAATTCCCTGGGTTAATCCTGCAATCCCGGAATAATCGCTGAACAATCAGGCTCTTCCTTCAGGCATCATCATGATCCAGTTCCAGTAAATTATTGGAATGAATCATCGATTGCAGTTCAAAAATATATTCGTTTCCACGTTCTGAATAAGTATCCAGTCCTTCAGACAGCGTAATACCATCTATTGGCAAACCCTGCACTCTGAGTTCTTCCCTGATATCACGTAAGTGCTGATAATTTGGGAAGGTATTCAGATTCATAATATATGCTTCGACAGATTCCAGGACATTATCGAAGCTCTTTACCTCATGACTTGCTCCTTCGCGGCGGCGGTTTGGAACAATTCCACAGCCTTCGGAATAGCACCATTGACCGAAAAAATTATTTCCTTCCTGTGCAAAACGTGAAGTTCCCCAGGCCGATTCATTGGCTGCCTGAGCCAAAGCCAGCGAACTGGGAATAATGTCTGCCCGTTTTAATAAACGGTTGATCAGGTTGCGGGTGTTCAGCATTTCATTATCCAGCTCATATGCAACCCGTAAACTGGATAAATAATTCATTTCATTGCGACTCAGCGACCTGCCACCATTTAATTTATCACGCAGCACCGCCAACTGTTGACGCTGACTCAATATTTTCTGATTTATCCTCTCAATGTACGGCGTCAGAAAATTAAAAAAGCTTGTCTTTTTTTCCTGTACATCCAGCATGGAATCAAAGTCTGGAATATCAGAAGGCAACTCAACAATTTCAATGACCGGTTCTGGCACAGGCTCTATTATCAGCTCAACCTGCTCCTTACGGAACCAGAGTGCAGCTACAAAAAGCACACCAAGAAAAGCAATATAACCTAACTGGGGATAGTTGTTTTGCGGGGAGGGAGTCATTGCCGCTTTACCTTAGATTCTCTCGAAAGAGCCGGTTTCAGTTCAGCGAATCTTACCATAAATGTTAGCAGACACAAGCAATTAATATCTATATTTTAGATTAAGTAATTATTATATCTTATTGTTATTTATAATTTTTTACCTTCGCAATCTGGAGATTTGCTAATCTCCTTGGCACTGTCTTGCCATTCTGCCGGGCTATAAAGATGCAAGGCCAGAGCGTGCACCTGCGCAGCCAACTCTTCAGCCAGAATCTTATAGACAGCCTGGTGTCGCTTAACTCGGCTCATCTGCGCAAATTGCTGACTCACCACAAGCAGATTAAAGTGAGAGTCAGTAGCCGGTCCGGCATGCATATGACTTTCATTCAGTAATTCAAGATGCTCAGGTTCAAATGCAAGTGTCACTTTTGCCGTAATGCTCTCTGCGATATTTTCTATATTTGCCATATTAGATCCCTGACAAGTTAACGGTCATGTTCTCGCTTGATCTACAATGCGCCAATCAAGAAATAGTAATAATAAATTCAGGAGCTTCACATGACTATCGGTTGGTATCCCGGCCACATGAATAAGGCCCGCAAGGATATCATGAAAGCTCTCCATAACGTGGACCTGGTCATCGAATTGGTCGATGCCCGCCTGCCCTGCTCCAGTGAAAATCCATTATTGAATGCGATGATAGCCAATACGGCGCGCATAAAAATCCTCAACAAAGCTGATCTTGCAGATCCGGATATTACCAGGCTTTGGCTGGATGACTTCAAGGCCAAAAACATAGTCGCCTATGCCCTGGATAAGAGCGAGCAGGAAGCCATAAAGAAATCCCTGAGCCTGGCTCGACGCATTTCAGGAAAAAAACCCGGCCAGGTGCTACGGATAATGATTGTTGGCATTCCTAATGTAGGTAAATCCACCTACCTGAACACCCTGCTTAACCGCAAAGTCGCCAAGGTGGGAAACGAACCGGCGGTTACACGCTCCGCCCAGGAAATCATATTGGATGACCAAATCAGATTGATTGATACACCCGGCGTCTTATGGCCTAAGCTTGAAGATCAGGACGCTGCCTACAGGCTGGCGGTTACCGGAGCTATTAAAAATACTGCCATTGAATTTGAAGATATTGCCCTGTTTGCGCTGGATTTTCTGCGTAAGGATTATCCTTCCCGGCTACTGGATCGCTACCAGCTTTCTGAGCCTGAACTCGATGCCCAGTCTTTACTCCGGCAAATTGGCGAAAAGCGCGGTTGCCTGCGAAAGGGTGGCGTCGACTTTCATAAAGCCAGTGAAATCCTGCTTAACGATTTAAGGAGCGGCGCTCTCGGGAGGCTCAGCCTCGAAAAACCGCAGTTATTACCTTGATTTGACTATCTGAGCTTTCTGGCGGAGCAAGTTGTCGTTCGCTCGTTCACGCTCCTCTCCGACAACATTGCCCCGCTTTCCTATCTCCAGGCTATGCTATTTTCAAACAATATTATCGACTCCACCGGGCCTGTTGAGAGTGGCTATTCATATGTTAGTGAGTAGCGTGAGCCAGCGAACGACAGACGGATTTACACACCAGGCAAACAGAAAATATAAACTGAAGCGCTTTAAGCCATCATGACTGAACATAAGCAGAAAAATTTCAAAGTGACGCACTACCAGGATTTCCTGAACTTTCAATTTGAATCAGCTAGAATGCCAGCTTTGGATTCCATTGAGATCGTGAATTAAATGCAGTCAGCAGCAGCGCACCCGTCAGACTCCCCATTTCAACAAATTCGCAGCCAATTCCTCGCCACTTTGAATATCAGAGTGGAAGAATATGAGCACAAGATTACCGGTGCCAAGCATTACCATCTGGCCAGCGATAATCCTGAAAATGTATTTATGGTTGCATTGCGCACTGTACCGATGGACTCAACGGGTGTGGCCCATATTCTGGAACACACGGCGCTCTGTGGCAGTAAAAAATTTCCGGTCCGAGATCCCTTTTTCATGATGATCAGGCGCTCCATGAATACCTTTATGAACGCCATGACAAGCAGCGACTGGACAGCCTATCCCTTTGCCAGCCAAAACCCTAAGGATTTTAATAACTTGCTGGAGGTCTATCTTGACGCGGTGTTTTTTTCACGCCTCGATCCTCTGGATTTTGCCCAGGAAGGACACCGTCTGGAATTTTCTGAAACCGGCAATACGGATTCTGCACTTGAATATAAAGGCGTTGTCTATAATGAAATGAAAGGTGCGATGAGTTCTCAGAGCAGCCTTATCTGGCAGCAGCTTTGTACACACCTTTTTCCAAGTACAACCTATCATTACAACAGTGGCGGCGATCCGGCAGAGATTCCAGAGCTGAGTTACGAGGCCTTGTTGAGCTTTTATAAAACACACTATCACCCCAGTAATGCCATTTTCATGACCTTTGGCAATATCCCTGCTCAGGAACATCAAAGCAGATTTGAAGAGCTCGCCTTAAAGGAATTCAAAAAACTTGACGTACATATTGCTGTCGGAGATGAGCAGCGCTATCAGGCTCCCATACGGGTACAGGAAAGCTACCCGCTGGAAGAAGCTGAGGCAGAAAATAAAAGTCATGTTGTCATCGCCTGGCTGCTGGGTAAGAACACCAGTCTGGAAGAGCTGTATAAGGCTCAGCTGCTGGCTTCCGTGCTGCTGGATAATAGTTCAAGCCCACTGCTGCATATACTGGAAACCACCGGGCTTGGATCATCACCTTCCCCGCTTTGCGGCCTCGAAGATTCACACAGGGAAATGAGTTTTATCTGCGGTCTGGAAGGTTGTGACCAGAAAGATACTGCAAACATTGAACAACTGATTCTGGATACGCTCAGGAATATCGCCAGCGACGGTATTGAGCAAAGTAAAGTAGAAGCGGCATTGCATACACTGGAACTGCACCAGCGTGAAATTACCGGCGACAGTTACCCCTATGGTTTACAGCTGATATTGTCGGCCCTATCAACGGCTACCCATCGTGGCGATCCGATTGAATTGCTCGATATTGATCCGGTCCTGAAAGGTTTGAAAGAAGACATCAAGGATCCTGAATATATTCCGCGATTGATAAAAAGCTATTTGCTCGACAATCCACACCGGGTAACCCTGACGGTAGTTCCAGATGCCAAACTGGCGGACAAAATCAAGCAGGCTGAGAAGGTAAAGCTCAGCGAGATCAAAGAACAGCTCAGTGACAGTGACAAACAACGCCTGGTCGTCCAGGCTCAGGCCCTGGCAGAACGCCAGCAACAAATTGACGACATGTCTGTCCTGCCAAAAGTTGAGCTTAGTGATGTCCCTGCCGAGATAATCTGGCCCAAGGCAGAGTCCGGACAGATAAAGACCATGCCCCTGTCCTTTTATCCGCAGGGCACCAATGGCCTGAGTTATCAGGACATCATTATTCGTCTGCCCGCCATACCCGAAGAGTTATCCAGCCTGTTCCCGCATTACTCCAGCTGCCTGACCGAAGTAGGTGTCGGTAAAGCCAGCTACCTCGAGATGCAGGCCCTGCAAGCTTCAATCAGCGGCGGACTGAATGCCCATATCAGCATTCGCAACAAGCTTAATGATACACAGGCCCTGGATGCCTATATGATCCTGGGCAGTAAGGCGCTGTATGCCAACCAGGCTGAATTAAGCTCTCTGATGAAGGATTTACTGGATAACTGCCGTTTCGATGAACTCAGCAGACTCAAGGAGTTACTGCAGCAAATTGCCAGTCATAAAGAGCAGAGCGTCACCAGCCAGGGCCATGTGCTGGCAATGGGAGTGGCCGCCAGTAAAATGAACCCCAAAGCAGCCCTGAGTTATAAAAACTCGGGTATGGCCGGTATCCTGCGTCTTAAAAAACTCGTGGAAGATTCCCGGGACGACAAACTGATGGCCGACTATGCTGAAAAGTTACAACAGTTACATCAGCTCATTATGCAGGGCGATAAACGCCTGCTTTGTATCGCTGAAGCCAATGAAAAAGAGCCTTTGATCCGCAGCCTGACAGATCTATGGTCTGATGCTCAAAACCAGACAGACATGGAACCCTTTAGTCTCGATCCGGTCCACGAAAACACCCGCGAAGCCTGGCTTTGTAATTCACAGGTTAATTTCTGTGCGCTGGCCTATCCTACCGTTGCCTCAGAGCATGAAGATGCCGCTGCACTAACCGTGCTGGGCGGTTTCTTGCGTAATGGCTTCCTGCATGGCGCGATTCGTGAACAGGGTGGAGCCTATGGTGGTGGCGCCAGCCAGGATTCCGGTTCTGCCAGTTTCCGCTTTTTCTCCTACCGTGATCCACGATTGAGCGAAACGCTCAATGATTTTGATAATGCCTTGAACTGGCTACAAGACAAGCAACACAGTTACAGTCAGCTGGAAGAAGCCATCCTGGGTGTTATTTCCAGCCTGGATAAACCAGCCTCACCAGCCGGCACTGCTAAACAGGCTTATTACAATGGGCTGTTTAATCGGGGCAAGGAGCACCGGGCTAAATTCCGGCAACAGGTCTTAGCGGTTGATATTCCAGCTCTGCAAAGAGTCGCCGAAAAGTACCTGAAACCCGAGCTGCGCAGCATCGGCATTATCAGCAATAAGGATCATTTAGAAGAATTGGAAAAACTGGAATTAAAGATAAATAAGCTTTAATTTACATATAGTTATAGCATAAACTTAATGTAAATAATTTGGCTTGGAATGCCTTGAACTAAAGACATAAAGCTAATTTTTCTTTGTATTTCAATATGAAATTCCTGTGGGATAAAAGCAGCGCTTTTTAATTCCGGCTTTGCTTGATCAACTCGTAGGCGGATTTGATATCCTGAGTTCGTTGATTGGCGATATCCATCATCTCCTGCGGCAAACCTTTGGATACCAGTTTGTCCGGATGATGCTGATTCATCTGTCTGCGATAGGCTTTTTTGACTTCCTCGTCACTGGCTGAGGAAGTGATGCCCAGTAATTTATAGGCATCAGACATCGTCATTCTGCTGCGATCGGCGCTTCGGCTCTGTTGATTGGCTCTGCGGTTTTGTTGAAAGTGTTGCTGGGCCTGCCCGCGCTGCAGAATCTGCTGAAAAACCGTTTTAGAGAAGCCCAGGCCTTTGGCTATATCCCATAGCGCTTCCTGCTCAGAGTTGTGTAAGGCTCCGTCCGAATAGGCCGTCATGACCAGGATCTCCAGAAACATCTGCATCAGATTACGGCGGCGGTGACACTCCAGACGAAATTGCTCAAGGATTTCCCGAGCCTGATGCTTCTGATTTTTACCCTGTTCAAACAAATTAATGGCAACCTTTTTCTGTTGCTCATTCAAATTCATCTGGCGCATGACGTGCTGGGCAATATTGATTTCATGCTGGGATACACGCCCGTCGGCCTTGGCTATATGGCCCATCATGAAAAAAGTAGCGGTAAAGAAGGCAGACTGAATAGTCTCAACCCGATCGGCAGCACCAGGCCCGTCTATGCGTGTATTTTTGAGGCCGCGATCAAAATTATGCCCCAGCGCCGCACCAAACACGGCTCCCAGAGGGCCGCCCAGCACCATACCGAAAGTGCCACCTATGACTTTGCCCCACCAGCTCAGAAGAATAGCCTCATAAACCAGTTGCGACCCAACTCTTTCTCACAGCTCTGATACTGAGTCTGATAGATATTCGAGGTATTCTGTACATTGCGGGCAACATCCATCAGCCAGCCCTTACTGCTGTAACTGTTTCTGGCCCAGCCACCATTGCCTTCATGGTAGGCCAGATAAAGGTTATAGGCATCGGTTCGGGATATTCTGTTTTGCCGGGTAGAAGCATTGGTATACCAGCCAACAAAATCCATGGCATCGGAGAAATCGGACCTGCTGGCACCCCAGTTCCCGGCACTTTCCTTGTAATCTGTCCAGGTCTCATCGAGCACCTGGGCATAGCCGTAAGCCGAAGATGGCCGACGCCAGGGAATAACCCACAGCAGTTTGGTGCGTGGAGGCTTGGCCCTGCCCTGAAAGGAAGACTCCTGCTCAATAATTGCCATGCTCACATACACCGGTGTTCCCCAGCGGTTTTCGGTCTTTTTGGCGGCCCGATACCAGCTGCGGCGGTCTTCAAATATCGTGCAGATGTTGGCTGTATTCGCTGGCGGAGAAGACACACAGGCACTTAATAAAGTCATAATGACGAAGACAAAAATCAGACGCATTCTTGTATTCCTCAGGGTCTAGAGTTGAAAAGAAAAATCAGGCATATACTTTACACTGTTATGCCGTGTTGTGTAAGCAATGACACAAACTTTTCTTCATCTATAATCTCTATACCCAGTTCCTCGGCTTTTGTTAATTTGCTTCCGGCACCTGGCCCAGCAATGACACAGGTGGTTTTTGCCGACACGCTGCCGGCCACCTTGGCTCCGAGCTCCTGCAGGTATTGTTTAGCCTGGGATCGTGTCATTTGCTCAAGTGTGCCCGTGACCACATAAGTCTGCCCACTCAAAGGAAGGCTGTTTTGATCGGCGAGCTCCGTTTCACGGGGTTTGACTCCCGCCGCCAGCAAGGCCCCGATCACATCACGGTTATGCTGTTCGGCAAAAAAAGCCACAATATGCAGGGCCATGATTTCACCGATATCCGGCACCTGCACCAGACTGTCTGCATCTGCCTGCATAATGGCCTGCAGAGAACCAAAGTGCTTGCTAAGCGAAAGTGCAGTCGCCTCCCCCACCTCTCTGATGCCCAGGGCATAAATAAAGCGCTGCAGACTGATATCCTTGCTGGCCTCAATCGCCTGCAGCAAATTGCCGGCTGATTTTTCTGCCATTCGTTCCAGGCCGGATAATTGTTCAAGATTGAGTCGATAGATATCGGCGACATTCTCTATCAGGCCCTCATTAACCAGTTGCTCAATAAGCTTGACGCCAAGACCGTCTATGTCCATGGCGGATCGGGAAGCAAAATGGATAATGGATTGGGTGCGTTGCGCCTTGCAATACAAGCCGCCTGTGCAGCGAATCAGTACTTCACCGTCCTCTTGCTCTATGTCCGAATGACAAACCGGACATTGTGTCGGCACAATAATATCCCGGACATCAGCACTGCGTTGCTCAAGTATGACTTTAACCACTTTAGGGATAACATCCCCGGCGCGCCGGATAATCACCTTGTCGCCAATTTTCACATCCAGTCGCCTGATCTCATCCATGTTATGTAAAGTTGCATTGCTGACGGTTACACCTCCGACAAATACCGGTTCGAGTCGGGCTACCGGTGTTATCGTGCCCGTCCTGCCAACCTGGAATTCGACATCATTCAAAGTAGTTGCCACTTCTTCAGCCGGAAACTTATAGGCTATAGCCCAACGCGGCGTCCGTGCATTGATGCCCAGTTCTTCCTGCTGACTGAAATCATTTACCTTTAATACGGCACCATCTATTTCATAATCCAGCTTTGCACGCTGCAGCAACAGGGATTCGCAATAGGCAAAACAGGCGGAGGCACCTCGCACCACCTTGCGGATAGGGTTCACCGGCAAAGCCCAACTGTCCAGGAGCTGGAACACTTCACCGAGAGTTGCGGGCAAGGTCATATTGACTTCTCCCAGACTGTAGCAAAACATGGCCAATGGACGAGTCGCCGTTATCCGGGAATCAAGTTGCCTCAAAGTGCCTGCGGCAGCATTGCGGGGATTAACAAAGGTCCTTTCCTCGTGCTTCAAGGCCTCACTGTTCATTCGGGCAAAACCTGATTTACTCATGAAAATCTCCCCGCGAACTTCCAGAATATCCGGGTAATTTTCACCCTCCAGCTTTAAGGGGATAGACCTGATGGTCTTAACGTTATGGGTAATGTCTTCACCCGTCATTCCATCGCCACGGGTTGCAGCCTGAACCAATAAGCCCTTTTCATAACGAAGATTGACTGCTACACCATCAATTTTAGGTTCACAGCTATATTCAATATCAGCACTTTGTTGCGCCAAACGCTTGCGCACCCTTATTTCGAATTTCTCAATACTCTCCATGTCGGATGCTTTTTCAAGCGAAAGCATGGGGATTTTATGCCTGACCTGTTTAAAGCCCGACAAGGGCTCACTGCCCACACGCTGACTGGGAGAATCGGGGCTCAGTAGTTCGGGATGTAAGCGTTCAATTTCCAGCAGCCGATCAAAGAGCCGATCATATTCCTGATCTGGAATAACAGGCGCATCGAGTTGATGGTACAAACGATTGTGGTGCTCTATTTGCCGACGAAGATCTGCAAGTTCTGACTTCAGCTGATCTGTCGGGCTAGGCATAATGATTATTTTTTCGAGAGTTGGGCCAGTTCAAAATCCTGGATACGCTGCCTGCAATGTTCGATAGTTTGGCGCGTAATCACACTACGATTTTCATCTTTCAAATCACCGTTCAGGGTTTGCTTGATCGCATTGGCGGCATTAAGCATTTGTTCAAAGCAGCGCATATTACCGAGTGAATTGGGTAACTGTAAAAAGAAACTCACCCCCGGTGTCGTAAACTCATCCATCTGGGTCGCATCAAAGGTGCCAGGTTTAACCATATTCGCCATACTGAACATGGCCGGGCCATTACCCTGACTATCCCGGTGTTTGTGAAAGATACTCATTTTCCCGAGCTGCATACCCTGCTGCAATAAAATAGGCAGCAATTCGCTACCGGCGAAGACATCTCCCTGTTTGGCCATGACATTGATAACGATGACTTCTTCCGGCTCCAGGTTATCATCATCGTCCTCAAAAGTTTCTGAATCTTCCTGCATAAAGTCTTTTGGACTTTCCGAAAACAGTTCTGCCTGGGCAACAGAATGCTTGCTTTCCTTGTTACGCTCGGTTTTGCTTTTTGCTTTTTGCTCTGCAGCCTGGGCGGGCGCTTTTCTGGATTTCAGGTGCGAAGGTTTATCTTCAAGTTCTTCAGCAGAAAAGGCTTCCATCTCACCGAAGGTTGGCTCTACACGCCCACCTTTGCGACTCTGCTCCGGAGCAATTTTTGATTTAGTCTGAGTACTGGCAAAGCTATGGGATTCACTATCGTTATTTTTCGAGTAGGCATTTACCTGCTTATCTGCTTGCCCTGCTTCAGTTCCAGTTATTGTTTCAGCGTAATCCTTATCGTTTTCTTCGTTATATTCGGTATCTTCATCATCATCGCTGTCTTCATCATCAAATTCACTGCTTGCTGTAAAGTCTTCCAGTTCATCTTGATCTTCACGAAAATTCCTGGCGTTTGCGCCAGCAGCTTTAGCTTCTCCACTGGATTTGCGGCCTTCAATCTCAACTGCATCCATTAATACCGGAACGTTTGCTTCATCATCTAAATCGTCCACGTCATCCTCAGCATCATATTCTTCATCATCCTCAGAATAGCTGTCGAGTGACTGGAAATGTCTTGGTTTGACTCTGGCACCACCGTTCGGTAACTCGGCTTTATCCAGGCTGCTGTCATCAATATCGGGGATATTTTTTTCTAATTTGACCCGAATACTGTCTTTTCTTTTACGTCGATATCCGTCCAGTAAAATAACGATGATACCAACGATAACAATAATAATTAGCCAATCTCTCATCCCCATGAGTTAGCTCCAGCAGAATGATCTTGTATGTGAATATTATTTTTATTGAGTTTCATAAAGCTGCCATAGTCTGACATATGCGTGTTGATTCTTAAATACCCTGGTTCCCGGTGTTTGAGCATGATTGAAAGTTACATCGCTACCATTTCCGCCGCCTCGTCTACATCAACCGAAACCAGTCTGGACACACCAGGTTCCTGCATCGTGACACCCATTAACTGGTTAGCAGATTCCATGGTTAAACGGTTATGGGTAATAAAGATAAACTGGATCAGCCCGGACATTTCCTTAACCAGGTTGGCATAGCGAGCGATATTGGCATCATCCAGTGGCGCATCAACCTCATCCAGCATACAAAAGGGTGATGGATTGAGATGAAAGATTGAAAATACCAGCGCAATAGCCGTCATGGCTTTTTCACCACCCGATAAGAGGTGGATGGTGCTGTTACGTTTGCCGGGTGGGCGCGCCATAATAGCAACACCGGTATCCAGCAAATCTTCACCGATCATATCGAGATAGGCATGCCCACCGCCGAATATTTTGGGAAACAATTCCTGCAAGCCATGGTTAATTTTATCGAAGGTTTCCTTGAAACGGGTGCGGGTTTCACGATCAATTTTACGGATTGCATTCTGTAAGGTATTCAAGGCTTTTTCCAAATCATCATTTTGCAGATCCAGATAGACTTTACGTTCTGACTGCGTCGTATATTCATCGATCGCGGCCAGATTGATTGGGCCCAGACGCTGAATTCTTGCCGCCAGTTTTTCCAGTTCTTCTTCTGCTGCCTGAGCACTTAGGTCCTCCGGCAAGGTAGATAACACATCCTCCAGTTTATAATTGGCCTGTGCAATCTGTTGTGCCAGAGCCTCACGTTTAACACTGGCACCTTCAATACTGAGACGTTTGCCGGCCAATTCATCCCTGATACCCTGACTGTTCTCCTGCGCCTCGCTACGTCTTTTGTCCAGTTCCCTGAGTTCGTGCTCGACATCATCGACTTTAGCCTTGGCGGCATTCATTTCACTTTCTATATTGACGCGGGATTTTAATTTTTCTTCCAGTTCCAGCTTCAGGGCCGGCACCGGGTCATCACTCTGCTTCAGACTGCTGAGCAATTGCTGCTGACGACTCTTATAGGACTCTACCTGTGTGGTAATACGATTCAGGGCAGTATTCAGAGAATTCAACTGGGTCAGCTGTGTTTGATGCTTCAGGCTCAGTTCATGACTAAGATCTTTATTGTGTCTGGCTTTCTGGCGAGCACTCTCCAAAGCAGAGCGAACTTTTTCACGTTGCTGTAACAGTTCTTCGCGCTGTTCTGTGTCTCTGGCCATACGGTCCAGGGCGCCTTGCAAATTCACACGAGCCGTCGAAATATTACTCTGCTCAAGTTTGACCTGCTCTTCCAGTTCCTTAATCTCTGTCTTAATGCGCTGGTTTCGCTGTGTAACCTGCTCAACTTTCACTCTGGCCGCGGAACGTTCGGCATTATAGTTGGCGGCTTCCTTGTTCAGTGCTGACACCTGATCCAGATAAGCTTCTTTTGCTGTCTCAAGTTTGCTTAATTCCTGCTGCAGCGTTTCAGACTCTGCCGTGTTAAGTTCAATTTTTTTGTTTAATTGCTCAATAGCGACAGCAAGATTCTTGATCTCTTCCTGTCGCTTTAACATGCCGGCTTCTTCATCGAAACCTTTGGAGATGCGCAGCCATCCCGAGCCCAGCCAGATTCCGTCCTTGGTTACGATGGATTCATGACTCAAAAGTTCAGTGCGTAGTGCCAGCGCCTGGGATAGTGAATCAGCGACATAAATACCGTCCAGCAGACTGTCTATATTTTTCCCGCTACTGACTTTCGATTTCAGGGCCTTGTCTTTTAAAACTGCAGCGCTATTTGCAGACGGATTCGGCGCGTGCGAATTATTCGTTTCGACAAAATGCAATAAGCCATTTTCAAAGCTGCCCAACAGCCCTTCAAGAGCTGAAAAATTATCCACACAAACGGCCTGCATATGTTTGCCCAGCACGGTTTCAAGAGCCAGTTCCCAGCCTGCGTCTACCTTGATCTCATCCAGCAAGCGTTTGTTGGCGGCAAAATCATGCTGCTCTATCCACTGCAGTGCCTTATCATCCTGTTTACCCAGGGCCGCTTGCTGCAATGCTTCCAGCGAGGCATGACGCCCCAGCAGACCCTGTAATTCGCTACGATCCTGTGCCAGCGTATTTCCCGACTCCTTGAGTTTTGATCTAAGTTCATCAATGCCGGTCAAGATGCTTTTGTTCTGGCTTTGCAGTTCCGTGGCTTGTGCTTCAATAGCGCTGACTTTTTCACTTAATGCGGCGATCTCCTGCTCTTCTTTGGCCGTATGCAAGCCTGCCGATTCGGTGCTTAAACTGCTCTGACGCTGAAGACTTCGCTCAACGATATTTTCAAGGTGCCTGATGCGCTGCTGTTCAACTTCGGCCTGACGGGTCGCCTCAGCAGAGTGTGTATTAAACTGATCCCAATCCTGCTGCCAGGTCGTCATGGCCTGTTCTGCCTTTTCGAGTATCTCAGTGGAGCCTTTCTCCAGTTCCACGGCCCTTGCCAGTTCAGGCTCCAGTTGTGTGATGGTTGTCTGCAGCTGAGCTATTTGCTGGTTATCGTCCTGCAGCTCTTGTTCAGCATGCTGGAGATTTTGCTCAATATTATTCAGCTCTTCGGATAACTCGAGTTGGCGCTGTCGCTGATGTTCAATATTCTGTTCTATTTTGCTGATTTCACTACCCAGAGAGTAATAGCTGGCCTGTATAGTCTGGTAAGACTCCTGCAGATCCGTATTCAGTTCTCTTTGCTTCTCTATTTCAGCTTCAAAGGAGCGAAAGGAGGCAATACTGGCTTCCAGTTTGACTTCCAGATCGCGAATGACCTGCTGGGCCTTACTCACTTCGCTGTCGAAATCCCGCCAGCGTATGGCATTCAACTGCGCCTGGGTATCGCGCTCATTCTGTTTGTGCTCTTTATAGCGCTGGGCAGCCTTGGCCTGTCTTTGCAAGTGCTGTAACTGACGCTCAAGTTCTTCCCGAATATCCGCCAGACGTTCCAGGTTCTCCTTGGTACGCTTGATACGATTCTCGGTTTCGCGGCGTCTTTCCTTGTATTTGGAAATACCCGCCGCTTCTTCGATAAAGACACGCAATTCTTCGGGTTTGGATTCAATCAGGCGACTAACCATGCCCTGCTCAATAATCGAATAGGAACGAGGCCCAAGGCCGGTACCCAGGAAAATATCCGTGATATCCCGGCGGCGGCATTTTTCACCATTTAAGAGATAGGTCGACTGAGCTTCTGTATTGACGACACGTTTAACCGATATTTCATTAAAACTGGCATATTGCCCTTTAATGGTGCGATCACTGTTATCAAATATCAGCTCTACGGAGGCTTGCCCTACCGGTTTGCGACTGCTGGAGCCATTAAAGATGACATCCGTCATATGCTCGCCACGCAGGTTCTTGGCCGAGCTTTCGCCGAGCACCCAGCGCACGGCATCGATAATATTCGATTTGCCGCAGCCATTGGGGCCGACGATGGCACAAAGATTGCTGGGAAGGTGAACGGTTGTCGGGTCTACGAATGATTTGAAACCTGCGAGTTTAATACTTTTTAATCGCATTTAGACGACATACCTTAGTGGATAGATGAACTGCTTTTAATGCGGAGAAGTTTAGCTGATCTGCCGGACAAACTCATCATGAAATTAAGATTTGTTTAAGTTTAGATTGCCAAAGCAGATCACAATCCGTAAATAAATAGTTATGTACAAGAGCTGAAGGTTTTTGCTATATTGCGCGCCTAAAACCATGATTTATATAAGTTTAGGTTTTAGCTAAATCCCTTAAATAGCTAAAGAATCAAAGCACTTAAAGAAAGCATAGCTAAGATAATAACCGGGTGATTAATGGATGTAATTAGCTTATTTAGCTCCTTCTTTGTAACAGGCGCCTCGCTATTCGCACTGCAACCGGTAGCCAGTAAAGTCGGACTTCTAGATCACCCCGGTGGACGCAAAACCCATTCAAAACCAACACCACTAATTGGCGGCCTAGGCATTTACCTGGGCATCTTCCTGATTACCTATTTCAATCCAACAGTATTTAATCATTACTCTCTTATGTTAGGCATAGCAGCCTTCGTACTCGTTATCGGCATGATTGACGATTACCAACACCAGTCAGTCTGGATTCGAATGGGCTCGCAGGCCGTTGCCGCAAGCCTGATGTATTTCG
This sequence comes from uncultured Gammaproteobacteria bacterium, assembly GCA_963975155.1. Lineage (GTDB taxonomy): Bacteria > Pseudomonadota > Gammaproteobacteria > Pseudomonadales > Pseudohongiellaceae > UBA5109. The sequence continues at coordinate 386,870 of CAXBFG010000001.1, forward strand.
CTGCCAAAGTGCAGTTAACATCTTTCGGAGATATTTTATTTGTGGGAGATATCGGGCTCGGATTGTTAAGCTTCCCCCTTACAGTTGTAGCAACCGTTGGCGTAATCAATGCAGTCAATATGAGTGACGGGGTTGATGGCTTATCAGGTGGTATGGTCGCTATAGCACTAGCCTTTTTAGGTATTATTGGATGGCAAGCGGGCAACACAACCTTGCTAACTTTTGTTGCAATTCTGCTTAGCGCCCTGCTGGCATTTTTGGCTCTGAATTTCAGATTACCCTGGAAAAAAACGGCCATGATTTATCTGGGCGATTCAGGTAGTACCTTCCTTGGTTTTGTTTTGGCCTGGTTATTTATCGAAGCTTCACAAGGCGAAAACGCCATCATGCCACCCGTGTTGGCACTCTGGTTTTTAGCCCTACCATTAATGGATACCATCGTACTGTTAGTTAAAAGACCACTGGAAGGTAAATCACCCTTTCATCCCGGCAGAGATCATCTGCACCATAAACTGTTAGATATGGGGTTTTCGAATAAGAGAGTCGTCTTGAGTTTATATCTGGTGGGAATCGTGATTGGACTTATTGGACTTGCGATACATCAGGAGATGATTTTGGAAAGCTTATCTTTTTTAATTTTTCTAGGTTTGTTTTTAGTTTACCTACTAATTATTAGCTTTATGAAGAACAGCTTTATTTTAACAAAAAAATAGCTATACATTCACCTATCTAATTCCACCGACCTCATTAAGTCTCTAATTTAAGCCTCAGATTTGCAAACATAACATTAATGTACATCTACTACTTATATCAATTTAGTCAGAAGCAATTTTCAAAAACCCCAACATCTTCTTTGCCATAACTTTTCTATTGTATAACTCTGCAGCCTGACGACTTTTGACTGTTAATTGCTTGTAAAAGTCAGCATCTTCATAAAGCTTTAATACTGCTTTTTTTAATGCCCCTGGCATTTCAGGAAGTACAGCAATACCCACCCCATTAGATGCTACTATTTCAGTTGCTTCCCCTTCAGGTTGAGCGATAATAATAGGTAACCCCATGCCCATGGATTCAAAAATCTTCGAAGGAATGACAGTTTTGAACAAGGGAGTATTTTTTAAATGCACCAGCGAAATATCACATATACTCCACAGATCAGCCATTCTCTCTTTGGGCTGCCGGGGAATTAAAACCACGTTGTCTAACCCCTCATTAGTTATTCTTTGCTCTAACAAGACACGTTCGGCGCCACTACCGGCGATAACAAATTTTATTCCAGAATAGCCTCGCAACATCTCAGCAGTATCGAGCACATTTCCTAATGCATGGGCCATTCCAAGAGTACCTACGTAGCCCACCACGAATTTTTCTCGCAAGTCGAACTGATCTAAATATTCCGCACACTTTTTCTTCGCCGGTTGGTAAAGACTTAGATCAACACCATTGAGCACGACTACGATCTTTGACTCATCAATTCCACGTTGTACGAGTTCCTCACGAAAAGCATGTGTTACTGAAATGATACATTTAGCTCGCCGATACAAGAACAGTTCTAATTTCTCGAGCTGACGGATTAGTAATCCCTTTTTCATGGCGCCTACCTCAATAATCGAGGCCGGCCAAATGTCACGAAGCTCGAAAATAAACGGTTTTCTTTTGACCGCCGAAAGCAACCAAGCACTTAAAGCTGTGAAAAATTGAGGAGATGTCCCCACAATGACATCAGGTCTTTTTTCAAGCAAACCAACTAGGAAAGCCATTAAAGCGTAGGACAAGTAATCCAGAATGCGACGGGTAAAGCCTTCGTTGGCAGTGATATAGGTTTTCACTCGAATCACCCGAATTCCATCCATATTAGCTTTCTGATACCAAGAATTCCGATAACCTTCAAAAACGATTCCGTCTGGGAAATTCGGTGCACAGGTAATGACTGTAACCTTATGGCCTAGTTTCACCCATTCTTTAGCGTGCTCGTACGTGCGGCTTGCCGGAGCATTTCCCTCTGGTGGAAAGTTATCGGAAAGAAAAAGAATATGCATCAATGCAAGACTTGCCAGCAGACGCTTGTCTGCACTTTTGGCTGGAGGAAAATTAGCTTTATAAAGTGATTAGGAATATCTAAGCCAAATTCCGGGTGCCAGATTCCGTTAATGAGTTCCGCACAAGTACCAGCAAACTCAAATGTTATCTGGTGAGTTGGAGTCTTGAAAACAAATTTGTAATTAGACTCGGATACAATTTTAATATCTGGATGAAGGTGTAGATAACCAACTGCAGAGTGGAAATCGCCGTTCAACTCATCGATCACATCCAAAGTTCGCTGACCAAACGACCATGTTCTGCGATGAAAGACTTTGAGGCCCTGCTTGACAAAGCCATTATGCATAGCACAAATTTCGACTTCTCCAGTTTCCTTAGTGAGAACTTTGCGCTCTACAATACGAGCACGCCGTGCCACTCGAAAACCCGCCCAAACTTCGGATGAGTTTAAGCCATCCACGACTACCGTATTGTGTGCTGCAGTACTTCGTTGACGATGACGCTCATCTGAGAGGCCATAACCAGAGATTCCTGAATTAACTAATACACGCTGACTACCAATACTCAACTCAAAGCTCAAGCTATCAGCATGGGCATGCCCAGGAATATAGTTTGGTCCGATGTCAGCACAATCTATAATAACAACACTATCATCACTAACAACACGAATATATCCCGACGCACCCAAATCCAAAAGCGAAGGGGCTACCATTTCATTATATTCGCGCAGACCCTTCATATTAATTTGAAGTAAAAAGGCATACTGCTTTAATTTTTCCGCTGCCGGGGCAACACCGAAAGCAGCATCATTAAAAAAGGCAATCTCACCATCTGGGTGAAGCATATTATCCATCCAGAAAAACATCTGACTAGCTATTGATCTCCAAATATCAAGCCGGTCTCTCAATCCCGAGTGGGGATAAGCGTCAGTAATATTCAACAAATCCAGCATGTCTTGTAAAATAATACAGTGATACATAGGTGAAAGTTCAAAATGAGCACCATCTTCAAGTATCTGCTCAGGTATCTCCCGATCCAAAATCTTCAGACCTTTTTTAAGCCACTTTTCAGCAACTTTTCCTTCGAAGAATAAACCAGCAAAAATCAATGCCTTGGCGTTGGCAAAGAGGTGATTGCCCAACAAATGATATTCCAGCTGCTGAGTGAGCACATGCACTTGAAGAGCTAAACTATCCAGCCATTTTTGCTCAGGTTCATTGCCGTTCAGTATCCATTTGATCCAATTCACTACACGCAAAGAAATTGTATAAGGCTCCCAACCAACACCAAGTCCAACGGGGTTTTCATTTACCCATCGGTGAATCATTTCTCTGTGCCATTCATTTCTCGACTCGGCAGCCTCAGCGACCAAATCATCAAAGTAGTGTAGGTTGTATAACCAAAGTTTATCTTGACGGATGTCATTCCAGTCAAATGAACTTTCGAGTTTGCCTTTGGTTCGCAAAAAAACAAACTCGTCCTTGGCGACCATCCGAGCAGACTGACAATTCCAAACCCGCCAATCTCCTTTCATTATTCTTGGTGCAGGCAACTCTCCAGGAAGAATGAAATCAGGCCTTTTACACCAACGATACGCTCGAAAAAAAAGCTGTGATGGACGCAAATAACGTAAAGTATGAAAATAAAGCGAAATTCTCATTACGAATTAAGCTTGTTTCCTTAATGATTCGGCAATTTCAAGTGTGACACGCGCTACCTCCATTATCTCTTCATATGGTATTGGAGATTGAATGCCCAGTTCAATAGAATTCACAAAGGTTTTTGCACAGGCCATTTGCCCCTTGTTCTGAGATATCGACCTCATTCGTTTGAACCCTTTCCAACCGTATCCTCGTAAATTTTTGAAATTATCCAGTTGTAACACGGCATCACCGGCAAAAACTTCAATTCGTTCTTTCGGGAAAGCCTTCCCACCATTAGCCAAGTAGTGAATGGTACCAAACGAGCCATCCTCGAAACTAAGCGTGATACTTGCTTTATCTTCACGAACCTCTACCCCCGGCGCTATACCCATCATGGTTACGCTATAACCAGATATTGGCACTCCAACCAAAAAACGCATCAGGTCAATATAGTGACAGGCCTCGCCAATAATACGTCCACCACCAACTTCCGTATCTTGAGTCCAATGATCTGCCGGAATGGCGCCAGCATTCATGGTCATGATGAAGCACTTCGGTGTTGGAACTCGATCAATCAAAATTTTCATTCTTTCAATGAAAGGAGAAAAACGGCGATTATAACCAACCATTAAAATTGACCGGCCTCCGAGTGCCTTCCATGTAGAATCGATCAATTCTAGATCTTTAGATTTTAGTGCCAATGGCTTTTCAATGAATACATGCTTACCGGTTTTAAGTGCCTGCACAACTTGCTGTGCATGCAAATTGTGCCGGGTAGCAATAACCACCGTATTTACCTGTTCATCGTCGAGCACGGCTTGCAAATCAGTAGACGTTTCATAAAACCCGTTTTTCCGACCATGATGTAAACCCGACACACCGCCACTACTGACCAAAGTATGCAAGTGGGCCCCTGCTTTTTGAAAAGCCGGAATTAATACTCGTGATGCATAGTTGCCGGCACCCACAAAAGCACAAACCACATCACTTGCCTTGTAAGTAGGCAAGCTTTCACTGAAGTACACACGGTCTAATGGCGTTCTATCAAAGTCCGGCTTGTACTCCAAAATAAGCCCTAGGACTTTAGGGTCATCAAGCAGTTTGTAAGCCTCTATCGCCTGGTCAATTGGAAAACGGTGGGTGATAAGCGGTTTGATATTCAGTGCACCACTTGCCATCAAATCGAGAACAGCTTCAAAGTTTCGTTGTTCAGTCCAGCGTACAAAACCAATCGGATAATCGTGGCCCTTTTTTTCAAATTCTGAATCATAACGGCCAGGGCCATAGGAACAGGACACCTGAAAACTAAGTTCCTTTTCATAAAAGTCCGCACGAGAAAGTTCAAGACCCACTACACCAACTAGCACAATACGACCTCGCTTTCGACACATAGTGGCGGCTTGATGAACGGGCTCATTGCTTTTGGTACTTGCCGTGATCAATACTGCATCCACCCCGCGCCCACGTGAAAACACTTGAGCTGCATAGATAGGGTCTTGTCCTTGCGACAGCTGAATCATTTCGGCACCAAATTGACGCGCAAGCTCGCAGCGTCGTGAGTCATAATCTAAACCCAAAACGCGACAACCATTAGCCCTTAGTATCTGCACTGTCAACAACCCAATAAGACCTAAGCCAAAAACAACAACTGACTCTCCTATTGTCGGATCCGCCAAGCGCACACCCTGCAAGGCAATTGCAGCCACAACAGTAAAGCTTGCCGATTCATCATCTACTTCTTCAGGAACAGCTGCACAAAGGTTTTTGGCAACGCAAACATAATCAGCATGCGGGCCATTAGAGACAACCCGTTGACCAACGTAATATCCGGTCTTACCCGTATCAACTACCCGCCCAACATTACTGTAACCCAAGGCGATGGGTTGATCTAGCTTCGAACGGACGGCTTCCAAAGTGGGCAAAAGCCCATCAGTTCGGATTTTGTCGAGTACCATTTTGACTTTGTCGGGTTGTTGCCTAGCTTTATCAATCAAATTGGCTTTACCGAAATCGACGAGCATTCGCTCAGTGCCAACTGATACCAACGTACGAGAAGTGGCAATTAATAAGCTCCCTTCTTTTTTCTTAATGGAGGGAAGGTCTACTAATTGAGTTTCACCACTAGACAGGTTCTGTAGCACTTGCTTCATAATTTTAAAATTCCTCGTATTATCATATTTCCTTCGCAACCCAGTTGGTAACATAAATTTCTTTGGTATAGAAATTCATATTCAATAAACAATTGAAAATAAGGGCAGGAGCATAGATCTCGATGTTTGTATTACAACTTCTATAGAGTCGTAAATAGAAGTCGCTCAAGTTCAACAACGATGCGTTCACCTGTCTTGCCATCCCATTTTTCTGGAATTCCACCTTTTTTCCAGTTGCCAGCAAATAAGCGATCCAATGCTGGCTTGATAGCTGCTGGATTAGTACCAATCAACTCATTTGTACCCACAGAAATAGTTTCTGGTCGTTCTGTGTTATCACGAAGGGTAAGGCAAGGAACTCCCATTACTGTTGTTTCCTCAGTGACGCCACCAGAATCAGTAATAACTGCTTTCGCATACTTGACTAAATAATTGAATTGAAGATAAGGCTGCGGATTGACTAGAAGAATATTATCTGGCACCTGCCCAAGTTCCTGAATCGTTTTAGCAGTACGTGGGTGCACTGGGAAAATTATTGGAAGCCCTCGGCAGGAATTACTTATTTCTGCTAGCAATGTAGCAAAGGAATCTCCCTGATCAACATTGGCAGGACGGTGCAGCGTTATAACAAAGTACTTCCCTATGCTCAAACTTAACTCATCAAAAAAATCAGGTTTCTTCAAATGAGGCATGTTATTCAAAAGCGTATCGATCATAGTATTCCCAACAAAGAAAATTCGATCTTGCGAAATTCCTGCACAGTTTAGGTTTTTGTTGGCTATTTCAGTCGTTGTAAAAAACCAGTTGCTGATGGAATCAGTCACCATTCGATTAATTTCTTCGGGCATACTCCAGTCCCCAGATCGAATTCCAGCTTCAACATGAGCTACAGGCACTTGCATTTTCTGTGCTGAGATGGCGCAAGCCATGGTCGAGGTAACATCTCCTACTACCAAACACAGGTCGCTACGTTCCTTCATTAATAGTTGCTCATAACGTATCATAATAGCGCCGGTCTGCCCGGCCTGAGTCCCGGAGCCCACCTCTAAATTAACATCAGGAAAAGGGATGCCAAGCTGGTCAAAAAAATCACCCGACATGCGAGAGTCGTAATGCTGCCCAGTATGCACTAACCGATAATTTAGACTTGGCGTTCTTCCTTGCAGTTGACGGAGCTGTAACTCCTTTATGATAGGCGCCACTTTCATAAAATTAGGACGAGCGCCCACAATGAGGTCAACCAACTTTTTCATAGATAAAATCTTAAGCAATGATGAAGCATATCAAATGAACACAAAGCAAAAACTCTTCTGATTAAAACCTTCTAGCACTGAAGTAAACAGGATTTTTTTAAATTCCTCGTTCATGAACACTAAAAAATATAAATTTGAGCGACTTGAAAATAATTGATAAATGAGTACGATGACAAATCACTCTTTTATGGCTTCACAAATCACAAGGGCCGGCCTAAAAACCTTTAGAAGAATTTTAGGGAGTAATGGGTCAAAGTTATATATATTAATTAGTTTCAATTCTTTTTCTTCCATCCATTTCTCGAGTTTGACTTGTTCTTTTTCATGCTTTGAGAAATTCAAATATGTAAATTTATTTACACCAAAGCATTTAAAAATAAAACGCGCGATCTTTTGTAAATTTCTTACTAAGGAACCTTTAGGGGGAAGTGATATGATCAGTATACCTTTTTTCTTTAACACACGAGAAATCTCTGTTAACAAAACATCCGGGGCAGCGACATACTCAATAACACTAGAACATAGGATCCCATCAAACTCTCCCTCTTTAAAGCAGGAAAGGTCTTGTACATCACCTAGTATGAATTTAGCATGAGGACTCGAACTTTCTACTTTCTTTCGAGCCTCTCTTAACATAGCGGGCGATCCATCCATGGCAGATATGGTAACTCCTTTTTCAGCTAATAATTGTGTTAGCACACCCGAACCACATCCCAGATCTAACCATCGTTCATTATAATTAACATACTTCTCAAGTATCTCTTGGAATACTTTCAATCTCTGCTTAAACCCCTTTCTCTCATAACCAGATGCCCAAGTCTTTGCAATTGTCTCGTGAAATTGAGCACCAAATGGAATATTTTTGTCGCCGGAAGTTTCATCCAATTTACGTTTCATTCAATTTTCCCTTGATTTTCTATTGCATTTTCAATTGCTTCTCTGAGCTTTCGCATAGCGGGCTCTACACTAAACTCTTTCATTGCAAGCTGATGTGCATTTCTAGCTAATGTGATCCGCAACTCCTCGTCCACAATCAGCCTTTCCAACGCTATCTTCAACAAATTCACATTATGAGTAGAAACAAGTAGTGCATGTTTCTCATCTTGAATAAAATCAGTAATCATTCCCACGGGTGTAACTACCGCTGCCAATCCAGCGGCCATTGCTTCAATTAAAGCATTGGGAAATCCTTCTGCCCAAGAGGGTAAAACAAATATTTGATGCCCAGCTAAAAGCTCAGCAAGTGCTGAACGAGGAACCCACCCTAAAAAGCTAACTTTTTCAGAGAATCCATGTTGTTTTACAAATTCTACGGCAACAGCTTTTGCATGACCATCACCAGCAAAGGTTAAATGAAATTCATGTCTGGCGTCATGAAGCATCTTGCAAGCTTCAAGAAGCTCATTGACGCCTTTGAATTCTTCCAACCAACCTAAAAATAATATTCGTTGACACTTATTACTTGCCCTGTGATTTCTTTCTCTTCCGATACTTAACAACTGATCTGTAGCTGTCCAATTAGACACCACAGGTGCGCTTGCTAATGGGAACCCTAAATCGTGAACGGCAAATTCCTGAAACCGTGGCCCTTGACAAATAAAGGTTGTCGCGCGACCTATTCCCATTTGAGTGACTAAACGCATGATCTTCGAATGCCGAGTTTGCTCAATCAGCTCACCTGCTCGTGGAAAGACCAATACAGGAAACCTCAACAGCCGACAAATCATCGTCATGAATCCTTTTTCTGCAACACTCGAGCCAACTGCAACAAAAAGCAAAACAGCATCTGGCCTACTTCTGATAAGTTTTATTAAAAGAATAAAGACCCTTCTCAGCGCCATTATGGCCCGAACCAAAAATCCCGGCGGGGGGTTTGTTAACTGGGTAGAATCTATCGGAATAATTTCGAAGCAATCAGCAAATGAAGACTGCATGAGCATCTGACAAGCTCGAACCTGCCCACCATATATTTTTCTATCCAGGTGTGGGAAGGCTCCAACAATAAGTAGTTTCTTGATGCTATGCATAAAGAAAACTTTGACTACGGTCATTGATGGGAAAGATATGATTCACTCGAGCCAAAACATCATGTCAATTCGAGTTTGTTGCGTTCAGCATCAACCAACAATTGCTCATAGCTATCTACCATCCTTTCGATTCCCAGATATCTTTCAACGTAGTCACGGGCTTGTCGCACCATTTGAATTTTCATCTCCATACTCATTACGTTGAAACGCTCTAATGCAGTGCAAATCGAGATAGGTGACAATGGATCGCAAAGCAATCCTCTTTCTTCGACCCCTAGTAATTTAGGGTGATCACAAACATTAGAAGCTATTACCGGGCAACCAGTCATCATTGCTTCACAAACTACATTAGGTAATCCCTCATAAAGGCTGGGAAGAATCAAAACATCCGATTCAGCATAAAGTTGCTGAATATCTTTCACTTCACCCAGCCAGTTCCAATTTGAAGCGATAACGGGGTTCCTAGTAAGAAATTCTTCCATTACCCTATAATAGTTTTGCGAAGATTCATCTGTCTCTTTCCTGCCAGCCCAAGAAACCCTGGGTATCCATCCGTTTCGTGCAAAAAAAAGAGCCAGCGCTTCGAGTAAACGTAGTCCGTTTTTCTCAGGAGATACCCTACTTGCTATCAGGATTTCCTGTAACTGGCCAGATATACACTGCCCTCGTTCCATAATTGGCAACTTAGGATAGCCATTCCATATTGCATGGACTCTTCGGCTCATACAAAACAATTGAGACAAATGTGCCGCGTGACTGTAGCTGTTACATACCACATGGTTTGCCCCAATCGCAGCGCACCAAGACAGTAACCTTTTAATCCGACCACGAGGTGCAGCCCAAGCGCTACGTTCACAAATGATTAACTTACACCTGAAGTTCAGGACATTAGCCATTACTGAATATATATTAGCTGTTGGCTGAAAGCTGATGATTGCATCAAAGCCTTGTCGGGATTGTCTAAACAAAGACCAAAGAACTGAAATTGAAAACCCTTTGTGACCACTTCTAGGAACTTCATGGATCGGAATTTCATAATTATCGATATCGGATCGAAAATGGTTTTGCCCGGGGTGATAGAGAAACAGCTCGACCTGGTGACTCTTTTGTTTGAGTCCCGCAACCAAATAACTCATTTGTCTTTGTGCTCCACCGGAACCTAGCGAATCAATAACACATAGAATCTTCATGCCTGCAGAAGAATCCATACAAAGTGGCCTAGTTCTATACCCAACAGAAAGACAATAGTCAGTTGAAAATAAGCTTGTCGAACTTTCTGCTCACTCAGTCTCGGGAGCAAGGCCAGTAGAAACACTGGAACAAGGAAGCTCCCCAGATGTCTAGATTCCAGACTTGTTGCCGCGATTGCAACAGAAAAACCAATAGTCGTGAACAAAAGGAAAAGTTGTGCTGGCGTCCTCTGTATAGGATCTTTCCAAAGTTTCACAAAACTCATCACAAGTAGTGGAATCAGCACGTAGAAAAATAATACATTAAATGACTTAAAAAGTGCATATGCACTATCGAGTTGGAAGCCGGACCAGAAGGGAATTGGGAATAAATACAAATAAATGGTGCCGAGAACCAATCGAATCGGCAACGGTTGCTCGACGATTAACGCCATACCGAGCGAATCAGGATCACTTTGGGTCCTAGCTAAATCTAAATACGCTTCCGCTCCTCTACCTAGGGTACCAACTAGTGTTTCCCAAGTCCAAACAATACCGGCAATTACAACTAATAATCCTAACAATAAGGCCAACTTCGACCCTAGGCTCATACGCTGTCGATCACCTCTAAATATCAACGCTGTTACTCCCGACACTCCCAACGCTAGCGGAACAAAGTAAAACTCCGTACGTAAGAAAGTAAGAGTGCTTCCAGCCATAAGCGAACATCCTACCAAGGCCCATAGCCTTATACCCAAGTTAGGATTCTTCAAATACCATAACCAAATCCACATAGATGCTACGACAACTAACAGTACCAAACCATCGCGCAGATGTATTCCCGCAAAAAGCCAGTAGAGACCACACCATGTGAACATCAAAATCAAACGGCGAAATCTCTGTTCATCCTGTCCATAGATCGATTGTGCCATACGTAACGCAAATACTGCGCTTAAGCTGACCGCTTCGACGTTCACTAATACTCCGATGTAGCGCTCTTTGGGAAAGCCTAAAGTAGCAAAAAAATCATACACTTCTCGCCAGAAAAGGACTGCCAGTGCGCCTTCGGTAAAATCCCGTATTTCTTCAATGCTCTGTCCGCTCGTAGCCCCTCTTACCAGATCAAAAAAGCCTCCTGCATCGCTATATAGCTGGAGCTGATCTAACAGAATCTCCACATAGACGCCTGCAATGCCTATCGCAACCCAGCCAACGAGAAACACCCTTAAATAGATCATTTTTTCCCATTCTCCACCCCATCCAATCACTAGAAGAAGCACCCAACCAATTGCAAAAAAAAATGACGCAGCTGCTACTGGTAAAACTGAAACGTATGCTAAGGAGTTGAGAATTAAGCCAGCAAAGAAAAGCGCAAGGTTGACATACCAAGTCGTCAATGAACCATGACTTCGCTCTACACTCATATCGACAGGGGGTATAACAAAGTTATTTTCTCCTTGGGCTAACTCTTTCATCTTAGTCCAACAAGCCTTCTTTATCACACCATGATTGCCACATGAGTACGGCCCAAATACTGTCCCGCCAATTTGCGCGCCCAGTCATATGTTCACGCCAGCGACGACGAATCATTGCAGAATCAAACAATCCCATAGATTGAAGACGATCCTCATCAAGCAAATATTCAGCCCAGTCGCGCAAAGGGCCACGGACCCACTCATCAACCGGCACCCCGAATCCCATTTTCGGTCGCTCTATCATTTGTCTAGGTACGTAGCGGTAGAGTAGCTGTCGTAAAAGCCATTTGCCTTGGCCGTCGCGCACTTTCAAGGTGTAAGGCATACTCCAAGCCAATTCGACAATACGGTGGTCAAGTAATGGCACACGCGTCTCAAGACTCACGGCCATAGCAGCCCTGTCCACTTTCGCCAGAATGTCATCGGGAAGATAGGTCAGGCAATCGGTGGCCATCATTTTCTGGACCGGCTCGTTGATACTATCCAGCACAGCATCGGAGACGCCATAAGGCAATTCGGAGCTATTTTGCGATATCGGTGGTCGACTCCACTGGCTCGTCATCGCGCGGTAAAATGCCTTGTGGTCGTCGCATTCAAATAAATCGCCGACTAACGCCGCCTTGGCAGACAAAGACTGTCCTAATGGACGGCCTATACTTGTAGCAAGAGTTTGTAGAGCTCTATCAGCTAAAATTGTCGCCGGCGAGTGAAGCATCCCTGCCGCTAGGCCTCGCAAGGGAGCAGCTAAGGCATGCGTTTGTTTCCAAATACGCTCAGCTTTATGATTGAAATAACGACCATAACCGCCGAATAGCTCATCACCTCCATCACCGCTCAAGGAGACCGCAACATGTCGACGTGCCAGTTGTGCGACCAAGTGCGTTGGGATAGCAGACGAGTCTCCAAATGGCTCGTCATACATAACTGGCAGTTGAGGAATTATATCCAAGGCTTGACCAGAGGTAATATATAACTCAGTGTGATCGGTCCCCAATACTGCTGCTACAACCTTGGCATGGTTCGCCTCATTGTATCCCTCATCCTCAAAACCAATAGTGAACGTTTTTATCGGCCGACTTGATTGTGCTTGCATTAACGCCACGACGGTAGTGGAATCGATACCCCCAGAAAGAAACGCGCCCAGCGGCACATCCGCTATCATCTGCCCGAACACAGCTGTACTAAGTTGGGCCTCCAGTAAGTCAATTGCCTCTTTGTCCGTTCCTTGAAACGTGTTAACCTGCCCTTTCGCTATGGCTTCAGCCAATTTCCAATACGGTTTTGGTTCAGGCATGGCACCTACCTTCCCCCCATTTAATTGCACAATGCATCCGGGTAAAAGCTTGCGGATACCGTTCCAAACGCACCATGGTGCTGGGATATAGCCGTGGCGCAGATAAAGTGGCAACACATCAGACTCAATTTTCGAACGAAAGTCTGGGTGAGCTTGTAAGGCCTTTAACTCCGATCCAAACAGCAATGTGCCACCTTGCCATCCATAGAAAAGAGGTTTCTCCCCCATACGATCACGCGCCAAAGACAGAACTCGTTCTTGTCTATCCCAAAGCGCTAAAGCAAACATCCCGATTGAAGCCTGCAAGGCCTTTTCAAGGCCCATCCATTCTATAGCAGCTAATAGTGTCTCAGTATCTGAATGCCCTCGCCAATCACGACAACCTCGCTCTTCGAGCTTACGCCTTAAGTCTTGATGATTATAAATTTCTCCGTTGAATACAATTACATAACGACCAGATGGAGAATGCATGGGCTGATGACCTGCATCCGAAAGATCTAGAATCGAAAGCCTTCGGTGCGCCAATACGATACCGGCATTTACATCTAGCCATAACCCAGAATCATCGGGGCCACGGTGACTGAGGCTATCACGCATTCGCGACGCATCTGCAGCTCCGTCAACTTCGATGAAATTTTTTGGTGTAAGAAAGCCTGCTATACCACACATGGCTTATTCATTTTCTGTTAGTTTTTCAAATACCATTTGATGGCAACCCAGACTTGTTGCCTCTATTCCTCGAACCAATACAAAACCACGTACATTTAAGTAATCCTCTAATAATTGATACCCCGCAAATTCATAAGGAAAACCTCCTATCCAATCAATCAAATCATGCATCACACTCATACCCCGGTTTTTTTTATAATTGATCAAAGGGCAAATTGCCGTCATGGGCTTCAGCTTTAAAGTATATTTCAATATATTTAAAACATTTACTAACAACCCAAGCGCATAGGCATAGACAGTATTTAATGGGCGGGGCAGCTTGTTGTAGATGTATTTCACTAACCACCATAAATGGGATTTCAAACCTTGGTCGTTGTAGATCGCGATGTAAAGCAACCCTCCCCCAGCAACTCGCTGAATTGCATTCTCAATACCCAGCCACATGGCGCCGGTATGATGCAAAACACCCCAAGAGTAAACTATATCGAAGTGCCTGAGTTGACTTAAATATTTAGCATCAAGCGCACTGCCTTGCTCTACTTTCCAGTCGGTATCATCAGGATAGTAACGACTTTGAAGCTCTTCTGTGCACGCAACCGATTGCTTGTCGTAATCGAAAGAGTGCACCCTGGCTCCGAGTCGCCGGGCTGCCAAACTAAACAAGCCACTGCCAGAGCCTATGTCGAGAAAATTTTTGCCTTGCAAGTCTACTACATCGAGCATTTGCTGCAATGACAGTTGAGCTTTCTCAATGCGTTCGTCGTCAAGCACCGAAAGAAAGCGAGACCAGTTGGCACCGAAGGCAAAACGGTTTGGATCATCAATTTTTTTCATTCGCCTGCTATCCTAATTTTTATATTTAGTTTCTGATTATTAAACTGGCCAGTCGAGATCGTGATAACGCTATCAATCCCTGCCGTTCCGATGGATTAAGAAGAACAGACCAGCCCACAGCTATTACCGCAATTATCCCTAAAATCAGTACCATGTCATGAACAATAGTCCCCCAGTAAAGCCCCAACCACTCCGCAAGCAAGCCAAAAAATAACGTCAACCCGAGAACCACAATGACCGATGAATATTGCCAAAACAACGGATATGCCCGTTGTGCCAGCCACGAAGAAGATATAGCTTTAACTGCATAGCCAATCATCACCCCCAGACTCACACCAAGAAGGCCTAAAAGCGGAGCAAGCAACATAATGCCGGCTAGTGTTGATACTATTGCAAATGTATAGGCATACAGGTTGAGATAACTGCGTTTTGAGATACTGATACCTATTTCGGTAATCCAACTAGTAGCCTGAATCGCCAACCCCATCGCAAGCGGGAATACCACGACTTCTGCTCCTATATAGCGATCAGATGCCAGAAAATGAATCAGCGGCTGAGCCATCAACGTCAAAGTAAAAACCATGAGACATGTAACAATGACAAACAATTTCAGTACTAAATTATAAGTCTTGATTGCATCATCTTGCTTATGGAGCGAAAGAGAAAAAGGCCCCCAAGCTGTCTGAAAGGCGCTCACCGCCAGACCAATTAACATTGCAATCTTAGTTCCCGCAGCATAGAGGCCCAAATCTTCTGCCCCCAATAATTTATCCGTAAGCGTTCGTTCAAGGGCTGGAGACAAGGCTGCCAAGACACAAATTACACCAAAGGGAATAGCATAAGGGAGCATTTCGTACAAACGGCGGAAATTACGTGGGTAAGATAGCCAACGACGAATAAAGAGCAAACCCAGCAAGCCAAATACTATGCTGGTAAATAGACTAACCAGCAACACACCCCGAATTCCCACATCCAGTAGTAATACTGCCATGACTAGTAACGAAGCCTGTACAAGTGTAAAACCCAGAGACATGACGAGAAATTTGGCTCGAGCATAAGTCCATTTAAGAAGGTTCTGCGAAAAATTGATCAGCAGCAGAAACGGCAACTGGAATATCACAATCTTGAAGAACCGAACACTGCCCTCTGCATCAATTAAAACCTTAGAAATCCATTCTACTCCCCACCATAACAATGGCAGAATCAATGTCAGTCCAGCCAATTGAAACACCAGAGACTGCGAGATGAGTTGACAGCGATCAGCCGTGTCTTCATGCTCGTAAAAATAGCGGGCCACAGCAGAGTCCTGCCCGAAAATAAATAATATAGCCAGAAAACTGGCAAGCACCATAAAATAATCAAGTATTCCATAAGCTTCCACGGAGAAATGCCGTGCAAGTAGTGGAAAAGTAATCAGCGC
Organism: uncultured Gammaproteobacteria bacterium; assembly: GCA_963975155.1. Classification (GTDB taxonomy): domain Bacteria; phylum Pseudomonadota; class Gammaproteobacteria; order Pseudomonadales; family Pseudohongiellaceae; genus UBA5109. The sequence continues at coordinate 402,844 of CAXBFG010000001.1, forward strand.
GAATGCCTTGCTTATCGCCGCTGCTCCGCCGTATAGGACTGAATCTTTTAGAAGGAAACTGAGGCGATCACGTTGGGAGAGGCCGACCGGACTGGGTATCTTCAATTCAGGCACGGACACCTTGTTTCTTAAGTATCTGCTTCTCCGAAGGTGCACCTTCACGATTCGTCATTAAAAGATCCAGCCACTGTTTGGCCAATCCGATGCCGTTGTATTGATTGAACCACTTTTTGGCGCCTCGTCCTATTTCCTCACATTTTTTTGGGTTATCTGATATTTCCAACAGATGACTAAGAATATCATCTTGCTTGCGCACTGGTAGCATGGAAGGTTGAGGATATCCGTAAATCCATTCGAACTCCCCAGGTTCAAAATTAAAACCTTGCAGTAACGGTTTTCCGCTCGCTAAGGCTTCCCAACCTGTGCCACCCCAGATCATTCTCGGCACATCGTAAAACTCCCCACAACCAATAGTGACGCGAGACAACAACCACATCAATTCCCTGCGTTCCATTTTGGGAAGCCACTTAATTCGATTCACAATACCAAGCTCCATCGCAAGATTTTTTGTTACTTTAACATCAGGGCCATATTCAACCATAAATAGAAGCGGGTTCAATTCTGGTCGTGCTCCTACAAATTCAGCAAAAGCATGAATTAACCATTGCGTATTTTTGCTTTCATACCTCCAGTCTTCTTCCGAGTAATTGCCAGTGTTTTTCCACATAAGCCGCGATTGATGAAGAAGGCTAAACGACGTGCTTGCTATCAGCTTTGCAACTTCACCTAAATATTCTGTTGGCGCATAATTTGGCAATTGTTCATTGTTGTACACCATTGGAATGGCGAGCTTTTGAGGTGATACACCAATGCCACACAAAGTGTCATGCGTCACACCCATTTCATAATTGAGTGTATACAATGCAGTTTTGATGCCTCTAGCCTGTCTGTCTACAATCTTCCGATAAATAACATTAGTAAGTTTATTAGCGGATGCAAACTGGCTTACAAATTCGCCAGTCCCTAAGAATTCCACACGGCTAGCATAAGGATAAAAGATATCCAGGCGTTGATTTATCCTCAACAAAGTTGCCGGACTAATACCAGAAGCTACCAAGCGATCAAACTCCGCATAAGCGTTTCTAATTTGCTTACGTGATACAGCCGATACACAACCATCCTGTAAACCAAACCATGCTCGTAGCCTCGAGCGAGCAGCCATAAACCATGAGAGTGGAAAATCTATGGCCGCCACGGGCGCATTCGGGATATCTGTTTGGTGGATAAATGATTCCCACTTCCTGATGTTCCACGTATCGCATTCAGGCTTGAAGTGACTCAGCGTTCCTTGCCCGTCGTTGGCATACAATAATAAATATGCTTCTATCCCCAGATCGCGAAAATATCGCAATAAAGCAAAATTATTGTTGTTCATATTCCCTATTAGCCCGACCTTCAACGCAGAGCACCTTCTAATTTCTTCTGATTTGGAAAATTCACGAGTACACCCATGCCTTTCTTCTGGAACACAACCATGCTGCCCAGAGCCACTGCAGAGGCATGCGCATTTTTAACAACTTCAACAATATGCTCGATTGACCCAGCGCCACCATGAGCAATCACAGGAATGGATACTGCATCAGTGACTCGCCTGACTAGTTCCAAATCGAACCCTTGCCAAGTACCCTCTCGATCTATGGAAGTCAGAAGAATTTCACCTGCACCACGGTTCTCTACTTCTTTAGCCCAGCCAACTGGATCATGGCGACTTTTGCGTCGGCCTGCTTCGGAGCATACGGTTAATTTCCCTAGCAGGCCAGATTTAACATCAATAGAGGCCATTACCGCTTGACTGCCGTATTGACCAGCAATATCAGTGATTAGTGCAGGATTCTCGATTGCACAGGAATTGACTGCAATCTTTTCGAACCCAATGTCGAACACTGACTTTGCATGATCTAGAGAACGTATTCCCCCACCATATCCCAACGGCATAAAGCATTCGTTGGCGATTTCGCTCAATACTTTTAGGTTAGGGCTCCGACCTTCGTGAGTAGCGGTGATGTCCAGAAACAACAGTTCATCCACTTCTAGTTCGTTGAAAATACGAACCGTATTGCAGGGGTCCCCTACATAGCTAAACTTCCCAAATCGAATGGTTTTGACAAGGCTTTCGTTCTGAAGTAATAAAGCTGGGATGACACGGGTTCGAAGCATTGTTAAAGCGCCGCGAAATTTTTCAAAATTTGCATTCCAAACCGATGACTCTTTTCAGGGTGAAACTGCATTCCGTAAATATTATCTCTGCCTATGGCAGAGTCGAAATGAATCCCATAATGCGTCTGCATCAGGGAATGTGCAGGATCATCCACATGCACACAATATGAGTGTACGAAATAGTAACGTGGTTCTATACCAACATCCACGGTAAGTTCACTGGGCGTTTGTGGCTGGGCGACATTCCAACCCATATGTGGCACTTTAAGGTCACTATTTTTAGAAAAACGAGTGGTATCAGCAGGTATCCAACTCAATCCAGGTAACCTACCTTCTTCGCTTCCTCGTGTAAATAATTGCATTCCCAGGCATACGCCGAGGACTGGAATACACTCTTTAAGCGCTTTCTGATCCAATACTTCACGTAACCCAGATGTTTGGCTTATGCATTTCATGGCGGCATCAAACGAACCCACACCAGGCAGGACCAACTTGTCTGCATGAAGAATTATTTCAGGGTCGGTTTCAATGTGAGCCTTAACATCTATCCGCTTAAACATATTTAACATGGAACCCAAGTTGCCCATACCGTAATCCACAATTGTGATCATGCGGGGCCCTTGACTGGAAAACAGTATTTCAAGTAAAAACTCATTGGCACCAGATTAGCCTTGGCAAGAATTAAAAACAGTGGACGTAGACGTTCAAAACGCTTTTTGTACGTTGGAAAATCGGTCCAACTGTTTGGAGGAGAACCCATGATACCTTCGTATTTCTCATCAGAGAGCTCAAGGCGCTTTTTGAAATAATTAACCAGTTCTTCTTCTATTTGCGGTGGCTGGTTATATTCGGCCCAAGCATCTTCTCGGGACATGCTGCCATTACGAACAAGTGCAGAAAGTGTATTATTACGCATATCTCCCTTGAATTTCTGAGGTAAATACACGCTGTGATAAAACGCAGTCATTCGATTTTCAAGGTGGTGACCGCCATAATATTTCCAATCGAATCTTTCTTGCAAAAAAGTTTTCGCTTCGGCTTTAGAATACTTTATATACCAGAGGGGCCGAACGAATTTGATCCGATTCAATAAGGCCGACTTCAAAAATCGGGTAAATGTCATTAGTGGATAAGTTTCCATTTTCAATCGACCAAAACGGCTGTGAATGGATTGAATATAGCGACCATCAAAGTAGTTTCTTCCCAAGGGAGTAATGCCTTCTTCAATAAAAGAATGTCCCTCAAGAATATATTTTATTGAGAACTTTGAAGCTACTTGGCGAAGCAGGTATGCATAACCGAGATCAGTAGCAGCTTCAATTTCCGCAACGCCGGAAAGAAAGAACGATCTGAAAATATCATCCACTTCTTTATTCGCAACGACATGAGTGTACAAATCAATATCCATACCACTCAACACCCTATGGATATTCATTGTAGCAATAGCAGAATTCCATGTATTGTCGTAGTGTACTGCTAACGGCCGAAGACCCCACACTTTTGTTAAATAGGCTAAGTAGGAAGAATCCGTCCCTCCACTAACACCCAAAATACAGTCATACGGTTTCCCCCTACCAGCACGTTTTATGTCTTCAAGGATATCCGAAAATGCTGCTTCACCTTTCTTCTGACCAGTGCCATACTGCTCGACAAGTGATTCAACCTGATGGCAGTAGTTACACACGCCTTGCTCATCAAAATGAATCGAGGGTACACGCTCATCATAGATGCAACGGGTACAAATCTGTAGATTAGCCTTATTGATATTAGAATTTAGTAGCACATTTAACTCTGCTGGATATAATTCGTTTTACTCTGACAGCGAGCTGGCGTGCCCCAGGCTTTCATGCCACTGGGGATGTCGCAGTTTACCAAACTGTTTGCTCCAATAACGCAACCATCACCAATAGCAATACCCTTATTTATAATGGTGTTAGGTCCAATGTAGCAACAATTGCCTATACGAACAGAGGCATGTTCGGGTTGCTGCTTTCCGCCGCTAATCGCCCACTCTACCGTGTCATGTGTGTAAATTTGAACGCCAGCGCTAATGGAGCAGTAATCACCTATTTCCAAACCACCTGAACCATCAAGCACTGTAAAGGGGCCGATCCATGTATTTATACCCACTGTAATATCACCAAACACTAAAGCACTATCGTAAATACTGGCGCCCTCACTGAAACCTAGCATCTTAGCCTTTTGCCAACGGTTCACGATGTAGTCGGCAAAAGGTAGGCTTCTATGCCAACGTTGCTGAACACTGTTTGTTTCCTGTGCAAGTAAGGCTCGAAGTTCATCTAAAAGCTTGTCGAGTCGACCTTCTGCAGCCTCTTCCTTTTCGGAGTTTGATGAATTGGGGTTTCGTTTAAATTCATTGCTCATAGTTGACCTCTTTTAACACGATACTATAACCGCAGGGAAAATTAGCCGGAATCGAAGAGAATAACAACAGAACCACTTGTTGCAGTCTGATCTGTAATCCGGAAATCGATACTCAATACTTCATTAATGGTAAAAGAACTCATGTAGATTTTGGTTTCAGCATGCTGCAAAGTGATCGCCTTGTAATAACCCTATACCTATAGAGGATATCTTTAGGACATATATATTTTTCAGTATACAAATTCAAAGGGATAAACAATCTTCCATCCAAGCCTCCACATTCAGTAAGGACCAGATTAATAATCGCCGGTTCTGCTCACCTTTCATGTGCTCCCCCACCAACGCCGTAACTGTTTTCTGATCGAGCACTTCATAAATGCGCGCATTACCATTTAGCAGCTTACGCTTGACAAAATCGATGCTTTCGCCTTTGAACCAACTGGCGTCAGGCGAAGAAAAACCTTGCTTCTCAGCTTTCGTAACATCACTAGGTATATAGCGACTCATAACATCACGTAGAATTTGTTTGCCATCATTTGTCTTCTGGTAAAATTGACCCTGTTTATCGCCGGGTTCATTTTCATTAATACGCAAAACTTCGCTCAAGTTATTTAGCTTCAGGTTAACAGGGCACTGCATGGCAAACTCAACTAGATCATTATCCATGAATGGAACTCGATTTTCTAAACTGTGTGCCATACTGAGTTTGTCTTCCACTACAAAAAGTCCGTGTAAAAATGTCTTTGCCTCAAAATAGAGGGAATGGTTGATGTAATCCTCAGGGCGATCCAACTCGTTTTCATGAGTAGCAAAAACATCGCGAAAAATATCTCGGGTCCATACCCCCTCGACTTCCGACTTCACAGGGGCAAACATATCCTTCAAAAAACGGTTGTCAACTAGTCGCTGCCAGTATAGGTAGTAGTGATCAATATATTCTTCAAAACTTTGACTACTGGCACCACGATAATAACGCCATGGGTAGCCGCCAAAAAGTTCATCACCACCACTACCTGATAGCACTACTTTTACGAACTTGCTGGCAAGCTTGGCAGCATAGTAATTAGGATAACTTTGACCAACACGTGGTTCTTCCAGGTAGTGGGCTAGCTGTGGTAGACAACGTTCCATATCGCCAGCCTTTAGTACCATTTCGTAATGTTCGGTCTTAAACCTTGCTGACATAGCTTCTGCTTTGGCCCTTTCATCAAACGCCAACTCAATACCAGATGCTGAACTTAAATCAAACCCGCATGTGAAAGTTTTAAAGTTTGGGAATGATTGTGCAGCAATAGCTGTAATCGACCCACTGTCCATACCTCCGCTAAGGTATCCTCCCAACTCCACATCACCAACCAACTGTCGATTTACCGCCTGGCGGAACAACCGATCTAGTTCTTCGAGGTATTCTTCTTTGCTTGCAGGGTGGTCGGGCTCACGAAAACGATAGTCCCAATATTGGAATCGCTTAAGTGTCGGATTCTTCTCATTGACATCAAGTATTGCATAGTAACCTGCAGGTAGCAGGTGTACCTCTTCTAACAAAGTGCGGTCAGTAAAAATGTTCTGGAAAGTAAAATATTCCAACAAGGCCTGCTTGTCTAGAGTACGCTTGAAAGATGGCTGAGCAATAATAGCTTTTTGCTCAGAGCCAAAAGCAAAATTGCTGCCTTGTTGGGCGTAATACAAGGGTTTAATTCCGTAGCGGTCACGTGCAAGCAATAAAGTACGTTCTTTACGATCCCATAGTGCTAAAGCAAACATTCCGTTGAATTTGAGTAGCGCATCTGTACCCCAGTGAGCCAGGGAATGTAGCACGACTTCACTATCGGTCTTACTTCTGAACCAATAGCCTGCTGCTTCTAACTCAGCCCTTAATTCACGAAAATTATAAATTTCCCCGTTATAACTGAGCACATACCGGTGATCGCCAGTGCCCATCGGTTGATGCCCCGCAGGCGTCAGATCGATAATAGACAAGCGCCGATGCCCTATACCTACATTTCCCTCTATCCAATGACCTTCTCCATCAGGTCCCCGGTGAATTATGGCATCAGTCATGCGCTGCAGTACCACGGGCGAAACTGCTGAGTCATCGAGGTTAATGAGTCCGGTAATACCGCACATTTAAGCTTGGTATCCACAGACATGCTCAATCACATAGTCTTGTTCTTCATCGGTCATGCCATGAAACAGCGGCAAGGATATGCTGCAATCATTTGCGGCATAAGCATTCGGCATATTTTCCGCCTGCATGTCATATTTCTCTCGATAAAATGTGAGCATATGAACCGCATGTGTCGCTGGACGCGTTGATATTCCTACACTTTGAAGACTGTCCATCCAATCATTACGTTTCTGATTGACCCGGGGTATAGACTCTAGCGTAATGGGCTCAGGTTGGAAAAAGCATGGGTAGCTTTGGTACCCATGCTCATAGTTTTCCAATTGAGCAGGAATTCTCAGCCAAGGAATGTTTTCAAAGGCCGCATCGTAACGCTTTGCCAAACGTTGGCGTTCTGAGATGATGGCTTCAGCCCGATCCATCTGCGACGAACCTAGAGCAGCCTGAATATCAGTCATGCGTTGGTTATATCCAGCTTCCGGATGATCTGCAAGCAAATAGGGACGGGCTCCCAAATGTCGCTGTAAGTCAGTCATGGCCGCACCATGGTCCCTTAACCGACGCAATTTCTCAGCCAGTTCATCATTCCCAGTAGTGATCATACCGCCCTCACCTGTTGTGATTGCTTTACGAGGATGAAAGCTAAAACAGCCCGTGTTACCAATAGTTCCAACGTGTTGCCCTTTATACTTACTACCAAAACCACATGCAGCATCTTCTATAACCCAGAGCCCATGTTTGCCAGCAATCTGCATAATTGGCTCCATATCAGCTGATAATCCAAACAGATGGACCGGAAGTACCGCTTTTGTACGAGAAGTTATTTTTCTTCGAAAATCTTCTACATCGAGATTGAATGTCAATGGATCAATATCACAGAACACCACCTTTCCGCCAAGATGTTCAACAACATTAGCCGTAGCTATCCAGGTAAAAGCTGGAACAATTGCTTCATCTCCAGGGCCAAACCCAAGCCCAGCTAGTGACAAATGCAATGCTGTTGTACAAGAAGTGACAGCTATAGAATTCTTTGCCCCCGTGAAAGCTGACCACTTTTCTTCAAATTCGCGAACCTTTGGTCCTTGTACAAGCCAACCGCTTTTCAATGGGCCCAACACACTCTCTATTTCTGATTCCGTAAGACTGGTACGAGCAATAGGAACATTCATCTTTTTTGTGGCACTCATTCTGAAATACCTACAGCTTTACGACGGGCTGCCACCTCAACTTTGTGATTAGCACGCCAATCAACGAGACGCGCTAAACCTTCAAGAAGTTCAATAGTGGCTTTGAATCCAATTTCTTTGGAAGCTTTCTTTGGGCACCCTATACGGTTACGAACTAAGGTCGCTTGACTACGGGGTGCGTAATTAATCGGCATCTTACTACCCGTCACCTTAAGTAATAGCTCTGCTAATTCTTTTAGTGAAGTACGCTTTCCAGTTCCTACGTTATAGTTCTCATCAGAAGATTCAGCTTTCATTGCACAGACATTAGCTAGGCCGCAGTCTTCTACAGCAACAAAATCAAAAGCTTCCGAGCCGTCCCCCATGATGGTAGGGCTCTGTCCTTTATCTATTGCATCTAGCATCTTCATTATGACGGCTATGTATGCACCGTGATAATCCTGGCGTGGCCCATACACGTTCATGTAACGTAAGCCAACATAATCAAGCCCATACCTGTGATGGAAAGCGCGCAACATTGCTTCACAAGCAATCTTAGTAGCTCCGTAGAAATTCTTGTTATTGTATGGATGGTCTTCATCCATTGGTTCTCTTACGGCATCACCATAAACGGATGCAGAAGAAGAGTAGACGAGGCGCTTTACTCCCGAAGCTACACAAGCTTCCATAACATTAAAAGTACCACGTACATTCACATCAAAAGCACTTCTGGGAAATTCATGGCATTGTAAAAGCCAGAGTGCAGCAAAATGGAAAACGCCATCAGCTCCTTTAAAGGCAGACTGAAGAATATCTGTTTGCATGATATCTCCACCTACATCGTAGATTTTTACGCGAGGATCTTTTAATGCTTCATTTAAATTTTCGCGGCTCCCTCTAACAAAGTTGTCGTAAATAAGTATCTCTTTCACATCTTCCTTTAATAACTGATCGACAGTATGAGAGCCGATGAGACCAGCTCCGCCTACCACGACTAACTTGGCGCCTTGAATATTCATTAATTTCTCCTCTAAATAAAGTTGTCACATACGTAACGTGCAAAAGGGAATGCGCTAGTCCATGCTGGAGAGATCGCATTCAGGATATGGGTCGAAGAAGTTTGACGCTCAACGACAAAATCTGTCACTAATTGGCCGGTTTCCTTATCTAGCATTTGGGCTCGAATACCTACCTTTTTTGTAGGACAAAGGTGCTCCGATTCCAACCTTGGCAATAACATTCGTGCTGCCTCTAAGAACCAAGGTTTAAAATATCGACGTCCTTCCTGCCACGCCAGGCGTCGAAATCCGTCCTGCCCACTTATATACTGTTTTGCGAGAAGCCCTCCAATTCGAACAAGTTCTTTCGGGCTAACATCCACCATCCCACGGTAATTCTCCCGACCAAAAGCCGGTACCGCAGTAGGCCCGAGATAGGTACTTCCATCCGTTGTGGTCGTAGTGTGAACCCCCAGAAAAGGGACTTTCAAATCAGGAACTGGATAGATTAAATGATTAATCTTAATACCTGATTCAGGATTTAGTTTCCAATAAATCCCCTTGAAAGGTAATAATGTATAACGCCTACCCACTCCAAACTTGTGTGCAACAGTATCAGCATGTAATCCAGCAGTATTAACCAAGTGTCCATAAGAAATTTCTTCTCCACTCTTTAATCTAACCAGCTGATGATTTGGCACCACCTCTGCCATTGAGGCCTCTGTTTGTAAGGTTATTCCCATAATCCTTATCTCACGGACAAGGACTTCCATCACTTCAGTGGGGGACCCAACTGAGGTTGAGGGTATCCACAAGCCTCTCCCATTAGCACTACGCACTTCTGGTTCCAGCTCGTGTAATGCTTGCTCATCAAGATATTCAAATGGCACGCCATTTCTTATAGCTCGGTCAGCAAGGGCATCAAGTTGTGATGAGTCTTCACTCTTGGTAACAACGAGAATTTTCCCGCGGCGATCTAATCGAAGCTTATTCTCCAGGTGATATTCGGCCATCTCTATGGAGCCCTGCTTGCATACTTTAGCTTTCAAACTGTCAGAAGGATAATATATCCCGCTATGCAATACACCGCTGTTTCTACCACTAGAATGCAAACCGGCACTGCCTTCTTTCTCTAACACCAATATCTTAGAACTTGGATGACGATTTTTTAGTTCCCTAGCTATAGTTAAGCCAACAATTCCGGCTCCTACAATTAGAAAGTCAACATTCCTTTTCATATGAGCCGTACGGGATATGTTAATTTGGTTGTTAGCTGCAAAAATTTAGTCAACTTCACTTACTAATGCATCTTTTATTGCTTTAACAATAAAGATCAATTCTTCTTCTTTTAGATCGGGGTGCATCGGTAGGCTCAGGACTTTCTGCGCTGACTCCTTTGCAACTGAAGTACAAGCAGAACTACAAAGATGTTTGTATGCCGGCTGTTCATTTAAAGGAATATGATAATGAACTGCAGTTGGGATCCCCTTGATTTCCAAATTCTTTCGAATACTTTCACGGCTAGGAACAAATATAGTGTACTGTGCAAAAACACTTTCTCTATCTGATTTTTGCTGGATACGCTCTATGCCGGCCTCGTCTACTAATTCATTGTATCGTTTGCCGATGGAGAACCTCTGCTCCACTTCCCAGTCAAATCGCTCAAGTTTCGCCAGTACTACAGCGCACTGCAATGTATCCATTCGTCCACCCACACCAACACGCGTATGGACATATCTTTTGCTTTGTCCATGCACGCGAATTTCTTTACATGCCTGTGCAATAATAGGATCATTTGTAAATATTGCACCACCATCACCGTAACATCCTAATGGTTTGCTTGGGAAAAAGCTCGTGCACCCAATCATAGAAAGACTGCAGCTCCGACCACCTCTGTATAAAGCGCCAAAGCTTTGAGCAGCGTCTTCAATTACAGAGATATTTCCATTGCGAACCGCTATCGCATTGATCTCATCCATGTCTGCGGGTTGTCCATACAAACTTACAGGGATAATAGCTTTCGTCTTAGAAGTAATGAGCGACTCAATAGAGCTCACATTAATATTTCCAGTATTTGCCTCTATATCGGCAAAAACCGGTTTTGCATTTAACAATACAATTACTTCCACTGTTGCTACGAAGGTGAACGGAGTTGTAATAACTTCATCTCCTGCCCCGATACCGAGAGACATTAGACTTATCAACAAGGCTTCTGTACCACTTGCAACGGTAACGCAATAATCTGTGCCAGCATACTGAGCCAACTGTCCTTCTAATTCGGCAACCTCTGGCCCCATTATGTATTGTCCATGTTCGAGCACTGTATTGATCCGTGTCTGGATGTTAGATTCGAGCGCCCTGTACTGAGCTTTCAAATCGATGAAAGGTATAGTCATTTTTTCAACCACTGGAGACAATGTTATTTTTTAGTAAATAATGTTTGCCGGTGTGAGGACAGGTATAATCGCCACTACCTTTGAGCGGCAAATCCATGCGCTCTCCAAACTCACTCATCCACCCTATTTGTCTAGCAGGAACACCAACGACTAAAGCATAAGCCTTCACATCTGAGTTGATCAGAGCCCCGGCTCCAACAAATGCAAATTCCTCTATAGTGACGCCGCAAACAACTGTACAGTTAGCCCCAAGAGTAGCTCCTTTTTTCACCAATGTCTTACGATACTGTTCCTTGCGTTCAATATGAGCTCTAGGGTTATAGACGTTAGTAAATACCATGCTCGGCCCACAAAACACGTCATCTTCTAGCGTAACTGAGTCATACAGGGAAACATTATTCTGCACCTTGCAGCGATCGCCTATTACCACATCATTCCCGACAAATACGTTCTGCCCCAAGGAGACTTTTTCACCGATTTTTGCACCACTACTAACGTGAACCCAATGCCAAATTCTGGTGCCTTTTCCAATGGAAGCCCCAGTATCGACTATTGCTGTTGAATGAGCTGTATAATTAATCATAGTAATAAAGATTTATTAGTGACTAGGAAATTTTAAAATACGAAAAACTAATTAAAGGTATAGAGCTAGAGTTCTAGAGGTAAGGATACCGTTTTACCATCACGAGCAGATATATAAGCTGCAATAAGAACTTCAAGTGATTTCAAGCCTTCACGCCCATCCGTTTCAGGTTCGCATTTACCTTGCAGAACATCAATAACGTTACTGTAATATAACGGATGTCCAAATCCATAAACAGAAGTGGTTTCGTAATTAGCTTCTTGGATATTTTGGTCATAATCTTTCTCGTCTTCAAAGTCCCAAATCTGTATATCATTCACTGCAACGCCTCCAATTCGTACTGAACCCTTCTCACCAAGGACAGTGATACTGCCCTCAAGATTTTTCGGGTAAGTCAGCATAGTGACACTCATTGAACCTAATGCCCCGTTGCGCCAGGCAACGTTAAGCACACCGCTATCTTCCACTTCGATGTCACGTGTTGTACCCATCATGCATTGAACCTTGTCCACTGGGCCAATCAACCAATCTAGTAGATCCACATAATGACTAGCCTGATTCATAAAGGCGCCCCCATCAAACTCCCAAGTTCCTCTCCATTTAGCTTGATCGTAGTAGGACTGAGGCCTAGTCCAAAAAACATTCAAATGAACCATATATATTTTCCCAAAACGCTTTTCTTCAATGGCTCGCTTTAAAAATTGTAATGTAGTGTTCCTGCGATTTTGTTTAACCACAAATAGATATACACCAGCTTCGTCACAGGCACGGACCATCCTTTTCCCATCTACCCAGCGCGTGGCCATTGGTTTCTCCGTCATAACATGAACACCGAATTTCGCAGCAAGGACAGCCTGATCAGGATGAATCCCACTAGGCGTGCAAAGCGCTACAATATCTAATTGCTCCGATCTAAGCATATCTTCCATCTTTAGATAACCAGGAACTTTATACTTGTCCATGTGGTCAGCTAAAATTGACGAATCACTATCGCATACTGCTACAAGATCCATGCTTTCTGCATGAACTGTAATAGAATTAAAATGATTATTAGAAATTCGGCCGCAACCTATTACTGCAATTCTAATCTTTTTATTGCTTTCCAATTTTCTCATTAACTTGTTCCCGTTAATTTCATTTGACTATTGATAAGTCAAAAAAGGAGCATGCAATAAATATCACAGCCTACCATCTGCCTCGGGAAGTATACCCTTGACGTCATATACAACCTGCTCACTATTTATTGTGATCTCTAGATTTATAAGTTCTTTATGGGCCACAGCAAATACAACCGCTTGGTAAGGCAATAGATCAACTTTGCTTACAGATGGAATTAATTGGATGCCATATTCTTCGTAAACTTCATCGGGGTTAGCCCATGGATCGTGCACATCTACAATTGTTCCAAAGTCCCTTAGCTCATTTATAACGTCAACGACTTTTGAATTACGAATATCCGGACAATCTTCTTTGAAAGTGATACCCAATACAATTACCCTAGCTCCTTCAACTTTTTGGCCTTTTTTTATCATTAGCTTGATAATCTGTCCCGCAATATAAGCGCCCATATTGTCATTTACTCGGCGCCCAGCTAATACAATCTCAGGGTTAAATCCAATCTCGCGAGCCTTATGCGTTAAATAGTAAGGATCGACGCCGATACAATGCCCACCAACCAATCCTGGCTTAAAGGGAAGAAAATTCCATTTTGTAGAGGCTGCCTCCAATACGGCTCTAGTATCGATGCCCATTTTGTTAAAAATCATTGCCAACTCGTTAACAAAAGCAATATTAATATCGCGCTGAGTATTCTCGATAACCTTTGCCGCCTCAGCTACTTTAATAGAGGGCGCAAGGTGTGTACCGGCTTCGATTATGCTGGCATATAGCTCATCCACTATTAGAGCAACTTCCGGAGTAGACCCGGATGTCACCTTAAGAATTTTTGTTACAGTATGAGTTTTGTCACCTGGGTTTATTCGCTCAGGAGAATACCCACAAAAAAAGTCCTTATTAAATTGCAGGCCCGAGACCCTTTCAAGTACGGGAACGCAATCTTCCTCGGTAGCACCAGGGTAAACCGTTGATTCATAGATCACCAAATCTCCTATTTTTAGGACTTTGCCTATGCTCTCACTGGCCTTAAGTAATGGTGTAATATCTGGATTTCGATTCTTGTCTACTGGAGTGGGGACCGTAACGACATAGACGTTGAAATCCCGTAAGCTTTCGATATCAGAGGTGAGTAACATGCCGTTATCGGAAATAGCATTACTTAGCTTTTCAGATGATATCTCGAGCGTTCTATCCACAAGCTGACCAAGTTCTTTAATCCTTTGGGTTGAAATATCAAACCCTGTTGTTCGATATTTTTTGGCAAACTCTACCGCTAGGGGAAGTCCAACATAACCTAGTCCTATTACGGCTATTCTTTTTTCACTTTTCGACATAGATTTATCTTTATCCATCCTTATTTTTCATACACCTGAACGCTAAGAAAAGAGCTTATAGCTTTACCAAATAATACTCTCGATACCACGTAATAAACTTACTAATTCCTTCCTGAATTGTTGTATCCGGCTTGTAATTTAAATCACTCACCAAATCATTAACATTTGCATAAGTAGATGGAACATCTCCCATTTGCAAAGGAAGAAATTTTTTCTCCATAACAATTCCCAACTCTTTCTCTATGGCTGAGATAAAATCAAGTAACTTGACTGGGTTGTTGTTGCCAATATTATAGATACGATATGGGGCGGACGATGTTGATGGATCAGGGTTACTAGCATTCCATTTCAAATTTGAGTTTGCAGGATGATCTATAACCCTACTTACGCCTTCAACAATATCATCAATGTAAGTAAAGTCACGAAGCATATCTCCGTTATTAAAAATATCAATTGGTTTGCCTTCTAATGCAGCCTTGGTAAATAAAAAAAGAGCCATATCAGGTCGACCCCAAGGACCATATACAGTAAAAAACCTCAAGCCTGTGGTTTGAATACCAAAAAGATGTGAATAAGTATGCGCTAATAGTTCGTTTGTTTTCTTTGAAGCAGCGTATAGACTAATCGGATGATCTACATTATCAGATGTAGAAAACGGTAATTTCTCATTGAGACCATAAACAGATGAGCTTGATGCGTAGGCAAGATTATTTACGCTATAGCGCCTACAGGCTTCAAGTATATTTGTAAATCCGACGACATTGGAATCAATGTATGCCGAGGGGTTCTCCAATGAATAACGAACTCCAGCTTGTGCTGCTAGATTGCATACCGCATCAAATTTTTGATTTTCAAATAAAGTGTTAAGGCCGTCTTTATCTGCCAGATCAAGCTGAATAAATTGGTAATTTTCCCAATTAGTGGAACTCACCAACTTCCCGTATTCGACACTTTCCTTTTTAATTCCGGCATTAGATAAACGTGAGTATTTCAAGTTTGGATCGTAATAATCATTAATACAGTCCATACCAACAACTACGTCTCCACGGGTGAGCAATTTATTGGCAAGATGGAACCCGATAAAGCCGGCTGTTCCAGTAATAAGTATTTTCATTTTCTATACATCACTAAAAAATTAGCATTATTCTAATATATTATTCGTGTCAAGCTCTCTTCAACATTTCTTTCTGAGCATGAATTCAGATTACCCGAGCTTGTATTAGAAGCGAACGAAGTTTTTTTTCTCGCCTTCTTTGCTTCCAAATTTGTGTTGCAATGAATTAGTTTTTCAAGATGATCAAATCTATGACTAGATTGTAAGAAACTAAAAAATTATTCCGATTTTCTCTTACTAAACGCGTGGGGAAGAAATACAAATAGTGTGGATAACATCCCGCCTAAAAGTGTCCCTATGATACAGATAAGAGCACGAGAAGGAGCAGATTTTTCCTCTGCTACTACAGCCGGATCTAGCGTCTCCAATGCGTATTCATCTCTAATATCTGCCAGCATCACTGTTCGTGTCTGTTGTTCAATCAGAGTATAGAATACATTTTGCATGCTAACTAACTGGGTTCGAGCTAGTTGTCCATTGATATACTCAATTGCTCTATTTGCTTCAGCTAATTCACGACCTCTCATAATTTCGTTGAGGTCTTGGACAAGCCAAATCAACCACTCCTGAATCTGCATTGGGTCATACCATTCCAAGCCTACAGTAATCAGGCCTGTTTCAATATCTTCCACTACAGTCAGAATTTTGGAAAACTCCCTATATATTTCCCAATCTGTCGGCTCCGATTGGCGAGGCGGCTTTACTTCTCGCACCCATTGTTGGTTCTCTAGGTTATATAGCTCAGGGTTTATCTCTACTTCTCCACTCATACCAGTAGGACGAGACGCCATAAATGTCACGGTTAAATCATGTCTTTCAAAAAAGTCTTTAACAAATGCACGGGATTTGAGGATAGCAAGTGCCCGTACTTTATTTGTAGCACTCGTCCCACCGCCGATATCTATGCCCGCTAAGTTGGCAATGCCACCAATTTGCCCTAACAAAGCACTGTTCGCACCTTCAGAACTATCGTCTACCGGAGAGAGCAACATCTCAGAACGATAAATATCCGGCAACCACAAGGCATAAGCTACTGAACCCACAGCAAATATTGTAGTTATCAGAATGATTATCCATTTCCCCTTCCAAAGTATATTCCATAGCTCCAGCAGATCGATTTCATCATCCATAACTTGCCTTTGTGGAAAGCCGCTATTTTCCATTAATCCAATCTACCTATACTTTGTAGGGCTAAAACTGTTGTGGCCAGATTAAACATCACGGTTGAAACATTCATCCATGTGACCAAAGGACTTTCAAGCCTTGCAAAATATGGCACAACAATACTATCACCAGCCTCCAAGCGAACATCCCTGGAGTCTGCAAAACTAAATAAGCGACTTCTGTTATTTCGTCCATAAGGAATAACTTCTCCACTGGATTTGATAACAAAAATATTTTTTTCATCTGCATTTCGGGTATAACCACCACTTTTGTCAATGTAATCAAAAAGTGTGTCATTACCATTAAATAAATGGGAGGTTGGTAATTGTACTTCTCCAATCACACTGACTTCCTGTCGGGTTCTTGGAATTAATAACTCATCATTGTCGCGCAAAATAACGTCTTCTTCTGGTCTTGCGCCGCTTAATAAACCTGGCAGGTCAATGACCAGTCTGCCGGTTGGAACAGCTGATTCTATCTGTGCAAGCAGGGCATTCATCACCTCAATATTCACCTGTGAGGTTTGCAATTGCCCTGTTGATCTGGTGAGACTTTGACTAAGAATATCGCGACTTAAACGTTCGTTAAAATCATCCAGCAGGCGCTGTTCATTGTTCTTTAACTCTTCGCGTAAAAATATCCCTGCCTTCGGATCCGCATATTCAGTTAAGCCACCAGCTCTGGCAACCAAATCACTCAGCCTGTCATCTCTGCCTATAACATAGGTGCCTGGTGAACGAACCTCTCCTCCTATATACACTGTCTCCACTTCACCCCAGTTAGGAATCTCCCTGATAGTTAATCTATCCAGCGGGCGTAAAGCAGAATTTAAGGTCAGGCTATCTGTCAGATTAACCACTGAACTTTGTGAAACCATACCCTGTTCAAGCGTATTGGTATTTTTAGTTAACTCAGACTGATTAAGATCTGAACTTTCCAGGGTGCCACCTGCGGCAACGATAAGGTCCTGAATGCTCATATTCTCGACCAGAGGATAGTCTCCCGGTGCTCCGACAGCGCCAACAGCAGTAACAATCTGTCTTAAACTCCCCTGCTCTGATTGATAAAGCAAGGTCTGGATAAGCGGATGTATCAGCAAGCGACGATCCAGCCGGTTTTCAAGTGAGTCTTCACCAAAGATCAACAATCTATCTCTTGATTGCAGCAACATATCGTCACCGGAACCTGGGGTATCGAAAACTTCGGCTAATCTTATCTGATGAACACGTATGCGTCGTGTAGGTCCAACTTCTCGCACCAGCAGCGCATAATCAAAATCTGCCAATGGCAATAGATCACTGAGCTCCAGTACATCGCTAATTCGTATATCTTCTTGCCAGGCGAAGGTGCCCGGCCGGTAGACATGACCTTCTATGCTCACACTGAACTCAAGCTGATCCAGAATCGGATCGACCTTAATCAGGTCTCCATCGACAACGACACTTTGAAGATCCCCGTTATTTGATAGGTTTACATCAGTGATCGTTCGTTGTCCAAAAGAGTTTATTCGTTCGACATGTGCCAATAATGGAAATGCAGATGGCAATAGCCCTCCGGCAAGAGACAGGACATCTGCAACTGTTTCCTCTGCATTTAATTCGAATATAGCTGGTCTCAGCACCTCACCAGTAATACTTACTGTACGCCCCTTTGTGGGGATAAAAATCACATCGTTTGGTTGTAATCGTGCATCATCGCCCGTGTTACCTGTCATTAATAAATCGTAGAGATCCAGGTTAACAATAACTTCTCCATCTCTGATCAGTCGAATATCGCGTAAGGTACCCAAATCTGTGATGCCACCGCTGGAAAATAGAGCATTGGTCATCCTGGCAAGAGAACTTACTGTATATATCCCAGGTTGATAAATTTCCCCGAGCATAAAAATCTGGATTGATCTTAAGGCCCCCATAGTAATGCTGACTTGTTGGCCAATTAGCGTATTGTCTACTGTAGTTTGTATTAGTTCACTCATCTCCTCGAAACTGAGCCCAGAGACGTTGAGTGGACCTACTTCGGGAAATTGAATAAGCCCTTCACGGGAAACAGCCAATTCATAACGCACATTCAGCTGCCCATAAAGCTGTAACACAACAGTGTCGCCAGGGCCGACTATGTAATTGGTAGGTACCGGAATATCTGTGGCGGGAGCAAAGGTCGACGGTATACCTGCGAATAAATCATAACCAAAGGGACGAAGCGGGCCATTTCTCGTTCTTTCTACATTCCTCGAACTAGATCCAGAAACGTCATCAGGTTCTACTGCAACTGGCAGTCCTTCACCTTGAATGGCAGCAATAATACCCATTTGGGCAAGTTCACCATAAGTATCCAAATCCGCAACATCTATTCCAAGATTAAATAATTCCTGGGCCTTGCGTAAAATTCTCTCTCTGGGGGTCTCTGGTCTTTCTTCCACCACCATCGATTCATTTCTGTCACCACTATCTGATTGAGCGCCATTCCCGGATCCATTTAAATTACCAGTGTTCGCATTATTTTCATTGCCACCTTCGTTTCCTCTAGCATTGAAGCCTCCACGGGGAGTAACCGTTTGCGGCTGGGTAACCGGCAATTCAAAACCAGATGTTGAACCCAGTTGCAGCTGGCTTAAGAGAGCCTGACGCTGCGCAGGTGGAAGCTGATTGAACTGGGCTAATTGCTCGGGGGTAAGATTGCTCAGGATATCAGCCTGCCCATAAGCTGCTGGTTGAAAAATAAAACCCGCCATCGCAAGTGCAGATAAAAAGCAGAGTTTTATCAGTTTTGCTTTGAGGGTAAAAACTGATGAATTATTAAATACCGTTACTTTCATGCATTGACTCAAAATGGATTAGCTTTATTAGATTTTATATTTTCTTTTGTTCTTACGCTTGCTTGAATAATATCGTCTAAGTGCTTATTTTACTTACATTCAGCAAAGGCGAAATGATACATGAGCGAGTTTAAATCATCTACTGTTAATGTCATGCATCTACATCGCTAGTTAAGAGATTTTGCTTCATTCTTTAATTCGTCAATTTCTTGTTTCAGGGCTTCGTATTCTTCCTGCTTTTTAGCCAGAAAGCGTAAGGTTACACGCCCTTTTTCCTCCATGCCTTTCAGGGTAAGCAGATACACATAGGCTTTTTTATTGGGGCTGCGGCTGAAATTGGCCATCTTGACCGAACCTTTGCGAATCAGGGCCCGCAGACAGAAATTCACCTTACCCAGGCTTAATCCCAGGGCAGAAGCGATCTGCCGCTGACTCATTTCAGGGTTCTCTTCCAGTAACTTTAGGAGTTGATAGCGATTTTCGTCGCTTAAGACAGACATGGTTATATTTTCAGAGACGCTACCGCCCTACTCGGGCGAGCATGATAGATATAAGTGCGTTCATTCGGTGAACGATACTACCATTAGCCTGTAATCGATAAAAGTTTTGTATGGAAATATTTGGAGTTTAGCTTTTATTTAAGTGCTGATACTGCGGAGAGAGGGAGTTTAATAATTTGCTTGCTGCCCAGCATGGTGATGAGCAAATGCACCCGCTGATCACCATCTTGCTCTTTGACAATGGCGTCCCAGCCTGCAAAGCTGCCATCCGTTATTTTTACCAGCTCGCCTGATTTGAAAAGTTGGCGGGTTTCCTGCGTTTTATCGATAACACCTTCAGCGTTGACCTGCAGTCTCAGTTCCTCAATCAGATAGTCAGGCACTTCTGCAGGCTGCCCTGAAAATCGCACCAAGGCGCTTACACCCCGAGTTGAATGAATTTTATGCCACTGACTGGACGTCTCATCCAGGAAGATAAACAAATATCGAGGGAAAAGCGGCTCAACTACCTTTGCCTGCTTACCCTTTATTAACCTGAAGCTTTGCAGGAGTGGCAAGAAGGCCGTGAAATCCTGATTTTCCAGATTCTCAAGTGCTCTGTATTCTTCTCTGGGCTTACAATGTATCAAATACCATTTAGACATCTGCGCACTTACACTCTCGAACTTAACACATTACTCAGGCATGAATTGTAGTTGAGTTGAGCTTTTATTGTTAGGACTCGAATCGTTTATCTTGCATACAGGCTCTGAAAATAATGAGTGTCGTGGAATTCGAGGTTTCGGTTTTGGCGATCGATTAGACCCAAAGCCTATACTGAAGCGATCGCAGCCCTGATGAGTTCATGGCTGAAACCGCGTTGTACCAGGAAGCGCTCGCATTTGGCTCTTTCTTTAAGATTGGTCTTGTTAAAGCCGGGAAAGCGTTTTTCGAGGGCTTGAGTGCATAAGTCCAGCCAGTTGTTGTCTTCAGCATACAGTTCTCCCCGCACCTGTTCCGAATCCAGTCCTTTGGGATATAACTCGGCTTCAATTTTCAAGGGACCAAAACCCTTATTGCGCCGAAAGCGTATGTAGGCTTCCAGATAGCGCTGATCAGACTGCAGGTTTTCATCTCTGAGTCTGGCCATCGGTGGTAGGACATCCTCATCCGGGAATCTGGCCGACAGCTTTTGTGTCAGCTCCATAAAAGAGTGCTCCCGTCGTGCCAGCAGATCCATTGCAGCACGGCGGATAGCCGTCTCAGGCTTTTCAGTCCTTTGCGCCTGGGAACTTTCTACATTCTCTACATTCTCTTCATCCTTGAGCTGCTCTTGTTTTTCTTTCTTCATTCCTCAACAGCTACGGCCTCATCTGCCTCATCAAGCTCTTCGCTGATGGCAGCACTTTTGGACCCCTTGCCGGGCTTGGCGAGTAATAATTCTCTCAGCGCGGTTTCTATTTCTTTTGCTATCTCAGGGTTTTCTTCCAGATACTGAATGGCGTTCTTCTTGCCCTGGCCAATTTTTTCACCCTTATAGGCATACCAGGCACCGGATTTTTCCACCATGTCATGTTTGACGCCCAGATCAATAATCTCCCCTAAGCGTGAGATACCCTTGCCATAATAGATCTGGAATTCGACCTGTTTGAAAGGCGGTGCTACCTTGTTTTTGACAACCTTGACCCGGGTTTCATTACCCACTACTTCATCACCGTCCTTGATGGCACCAATGCGTCGAATATCCAGTCGCACGGAAGAATAAAATTTGAGGGCATTACCGCCGGTGGTTGTTTCCGGAGAACCGAACATCACGCCAATTTTCATCCGAATCTGGTTAATGAAAATCACCAGGGTGTTGGAATTCTTGATATTTCCGGTCATTTTACGCAGCGCCTGTGACATCAGCCTGGCCTGCAGACCCATATGACTGTCGCCCATATCGCCTTCGATTTCAGCCCTTGGTGTTAAGGCAGCTACCGAGTCGATAACGACAACATCGACCGCTCCGGAACGTACAATCATATCGCAGATTTCCAGTGCCTGTTCGCCGGTATCAGGCTGGCTGACCAATAAGTTATCCACATCCACGCCCAGGTTGCCTGCATAAATCGGGTCCAGTGCATGCTCGGCATCGATAAAGGCACAGGTTCCGCCGGCTTTTTGTGCTTCGGCAATGACCTGTAGGGTCAGGGTGGTTTTACCGGAAGATTCCGGACCATAGATTTCAACGACCCGTCCCTTTGGCAATCCACCAATACCCAGAGCAATATCCAGGCCCAGGGAGCCCGTTGAGATGGCCGGAATGGCTACCCGCTCCGAATCCCCCAGTCGCATCATTGAGCCTTTGCCGAACTGTCTTTCAATTTGTACCAGCGCTGCACTGAGCGCTTTTTCTTTATTTGTATCTTGCTCTGCCATTGAATTACCTATTAATTACGTATGATTTAACTGTTATTTATCAATTTTTTAATTTTGATTTTCTGTAGTTTACTTATTTATTCCAAGCTCGGTTTTACGCCCTGAGGGGGAAGGAAAACAGACAATATTCAGATAATAAAACTGCCTGTCGAACGGTAATTATTAAAGCAGATAAGCCCGTCTTATTCAAAAGAGTTTTTTGTATGCTAAGAGTGATTCACGTAGAATCCAGACACTTCTTTTCACCACTTTTTTCTGATCAACAGGTGCCCAGTTAAGCGTTTTGAACAATCCGGTGTCCCCACATACTCCCATGATGCAGCAATACCTGAAGGTAAAGGCTGCACATCCTGATGAATTACTTTTTTATCGCATGGGAGACTTTTACGAACTCTTCTTCAGTGATGCAGAAAAAGCTGCCAAGCTGCTCGACATTACCCTGACTGCACGCGGTAAATCTTCCGGTTCTCCGATTCCCATGTGCGGGGTACCCTACCATGCTGTCGATCGCTATCTGGCTAAACTGGTCGAACTGGGCGTCTCAATCGCGATCTGCGAACAAATAGGCGATCCTACGACCAGCAAGGGTCCCGTTGAACGCAAAGTTGTAAAGCTCATCACACCTGGAACCCTGAGTGATGAAGCCCTGCTTGAGGATACTCAGGATCGATTGTTATGTGCAATCTTCAGCAAGGGTCACAAATATGGCCTGGCCTCACTGGATTTGAGTGCGGGTCGCTTTTCTGTACTGGAAGTCGACACCGAAGATGCCTTGTTAAATGAACTGGAACGTATCAAACCTGCAGAGTTATTAATCAGTGAAAGCGCCCCCTGGCCATCGAACCTGACTTCTCGTGCAGGAGTCCGCAAACGACCCGACTGGGATTTTGATCTGGATAGCGCACTGCGCTCCCTGCAACAACAGTTCCACACCGATAGCCTGGCCGGATTTGGTTGTCAGGATATGCATGCTGCCTTGAGTGCCGCTGGCTGCCTGCTGCACTATGCAAAAGAAACGCAATTCTCAGAACTGCCACACTGCCAAAGCCTGGGAGTTGAACAGAAGGATGACAGCCTGATCCTGGACAGCATCAGCCGTCGCAATCTGGAAATCGACCTTAATCTGAATGGCGGAAAAGAAAATACGCTGTGTGCCGTCTTTGACCATTGTTCCACGGCAATGGGTTCACGTCTTTTAAGACGCTGGCTGCATCGCCCCATTCGGGATATCAGTCAGATTCAGCTGCGTCAGCAAGCCATATCAAGTTTAATCAGCAACTATCACTATGAGAACATTCAGGTGCTGCTGAAGCAGATTGGTGACCTGGAACGCATTGTCGCCAGAATTGGCCTGCGCTCTGCACGTCCCCGTGACCTGGTGAAACTGCGGGAAGCACTGGCCCTGTTGCCGGAATTGCAGAGCAATCTGAAGACCATTGATTCCCCTCTCCTGCAAAGTCTGGCGCGTGCTATTGGCGAACATCCTGATTTACATAAGAAACTGGAACAGGCTATTGAAGAAAATCCGCCGGTTGTGATTCGGGAAGGTGGCGTCATTGCAAAGGGCTATGACAGTGAGCTTGATGAGCTCCGCAGCCTCAGTTCTACGGCCGGGGACTTCCTCAGTAAACTGGAACAGGATGAGAAAGCCACTACAGGCATCAGCACACTCAAGGTCGGTTATAACAGGGTTCACGGCTATTATATTGAAATCAGTCGCTTACAGTCCGATCAGGCTCCGGCTAGCTATATTCGCCGTCAAACCCTGAAAAATGCAGAACGCTTTATTACCCCGCAATTAAAGGAATTCGAAGACAAGGTGCTCAGCGCCAAAGGTAAATCGCTGGCACGCGAAAAACAGCTTTATGATGAACTACTCGATATCCTGGCACAGCAACTGAAGACACTGCAGGATAACGCTTTTGGTCTGGCCGAACTGGACGTGCTGACTAATTTTGCCGAACGCGCACAGTCCCTGAATCTGAGTTGTCCTGAACTCAGTGAACAAGCCGGCATTCAGATAAAACAGGGGCGGCATCCCGTGGTCGAACAGGTCATGGAAGAGGCCTTTGTCGCCAATGACCTGACGCTGGATCCGGATATTAATCTCATCATCATCACCGGCCCCAATATGGGTGGTAAATCTACCTACATGAGACAATGTGCCATTATCGTCTTGCTGGCTTACACTGGTTGTTTCGTGCCTGCAGAACAGGCCACAATAGGCCCTGTTGATCGGATCTTTACCCGTATCGGTTCATCTGATGATCTGGCCGGCGGTCGTTCAACCTTTATGGTGGAAATGACAGAAACAGCCAATATTCTGCACAATGCCAGCGCTTCAAGTCTGGTCCTGATGGATGAGATTGGTCGCGGCACCAGCACCTTCGACGGACTTTCCCTGGCCTGGGCAAGTGCAGTCCATATAGCCACTAAAATTAAAGCCCCTACGCTGTTTGCTACCCACTATTTTGAACTAACCAGCCTGGCCGAGCAGTACCCTTCCGTCAAAAATGTGCACCTGAATGCGACGGAACACGACAATGGCATTGTCTTTCTGCACAGCGTTGAAGATGGTCCGGCTAACCAAAGTTATGGTTTGCAGGTAGCACAATTAGCCGGTATTCCAAAGGCTGTGGTTGATCAGGCTCGCCTGAAATTAAAGCAGCTGGAAACGGAAGAATTTAAACACAGCCCGCCTTCGGTTTTGCAGGAGGATATGTTCTCTTTGTATAAAACCCACCCGGCTATCGACCGGCTGCTGGAAACAGACCCGGACGAATTAACGCCAAAACAGGCCCAGGACTTCCTCTATCTGCTGAATAAACTAGTGCGGGAAGAGTAAACCTTGCTAAAATGCGCAGCTTGAAAAGCATTAAGGAGATTTAGGATGACCTTTGTAGTTGGTGAAAATTGTATCCGTTGTAAACATACCGATTGTGTTGAAGTATGCCCTGTAGATTGTTTCTATGAAGGGCCTAACATGCTGGTCATCAATCCTGATGAGTGTATTGACTGTGCGCTTTGCGAGCCCGAGTGCCCGGTTGATGCCATCTATGCCGAAGACGAACTGCCTGAGGATCAGGCTGAGTTTCTTGAGCTCAATACCGAACTCAGTGAGCAATGGCCAAACATAACTGAAATGAAGGATGCCATGCCTGATGCTGAAGAGTGGGCCGACAAAACCAATAAAAGACAATATCTGGAGCGTTGATCAGACTTGCTGATTGAGCAGGAAGATATTAATCACTCTCATCGGTAATGTAATCAAAACTCAGGCCTTCCCTTTCCATAAAACGTCTTAGGCGCATCAGGGCTTCAATCTGAATTTGCCTGACTCTTTCACGAGTCAGGCCGATTTCTTCACCCACCTCGTCCAAGGTGCTGGACTCATAACCAAACAAGCCAAAACGGCGTGCAATGATTTCCGATTCCCGATCGGAAAGTCGCTCAACCCAGTTTTCAAGCTTCTGACGTAAATCTTCTTTACCCAGTATTTTAACTGGGTCGGCATTTTCATCATCGGGAAACACATCCAGCAGACATTTATCCGTTTCATTCGCCAGTGGCGTATCTGCCGAGCACACCTTGATTTCTTTTTTCCTTAACTTGCTGATATGTTCCAATGGCAGCTGCATTTTGTTGGCCAACTCTTCATCCGTTGGTTCTCGTCCAAGACTTTCAGTGAGTTGACGTATTACCCGGGTACAGGAATTTATCTCTTTTATCAGATGGATGGGCATACGAATGGTTTGCCCATTATTCATAATGGCCCTGTCTATGCTTTGCTTTATCCACCAGGTCGCATAGGTGGAAAAACGAAAGCCCAGCTCAGGGTCATATTTTTCGACTGCCCGCATCAAGCCCAGATTACCTTCTTCGATTAAATCCAGAAATGAAAGGCCACGATTAGTCGAACGTTTCGCCAGCGTCACGACCAAGCGTAAATTTGATTCGATCATCTGTTTTCTTGAATCTTCGTTACCCTTGCTGATTTCTCTGGCCAGCCTGATTTCTTCATGCGCCGATAATAAGGGTGTGTGCCCTATTTCATTCAGATACATGGTAGTCGGATCGAGCTTCACCTCTTTCTCTTCTTCACTATACGATGAAGCTTTCTTGATTTTTTTAACTTGCTGAACAGCTTTGGCTTGTATCTCTGGCTCTGAGACAGCAGTGGCTAGCAGAGGCTTGTCTATATTTTTAGAGGAAGGGTTTGCTGATGCGGGCGTGGAAGTATCATTCGTATTATCCATATCGGGACTCCTTTTCCGATTTACTCGAATTTGCTCCATTTTTTTTCAGTCAATACTGTCGGGAAATCAATAAGTATTTAACTAAGGACCAGTATAGTACCAGCTTTATCTCGTCGCGAATTTTTTTGTTGGCTGATTGGCGTTCTGGAACTGAAATAGCAAAACTCAGCGTGGCGGCAAATAAGAGACCGGGTTTACCGGCTGACCAGCCAGTCTGATTTCAAAATGCAACATATCGCGATCCACTCCGGTTGAACCAAGACTGGCAATCTGCTGCCCCCTGGTCACTCTGTCTCCTTCGCTTACATTCAATGAGCTGTTGTGTGCGTAAGCACTCAGAAACTGATCATTATGTTTAATAATGATCAGCTCCCCATAACGCAGCAAGCCGTTTCCGGCATAGACCACTTCACCGGACTCGGCGGCCAATACCGGATCGCCCTCACGTCCGGCAATATCAATACCTTTATTTTCATTGCCGGTATTTGAGAAGGCTTTAATCACATTACCCTGTGATGGCCACATCCAGCGCAGCAAATTATTAGCCGGACCGGCAGCACGGCTTTGCGCATTACCAGTGGTATTTCTGTTTACGGTAGGTGCTGGTTCGTTTCGGGTGACAGTAGCAGCAGGTGGCGTTCGGGCAGTGGAAACACCGGATATATCCAGATTCAGTTCACGTCCCGGGTAAATTGTATAGGGTGCCTGTATATTATTTGCCTGGGCCAGGGCAGCGTAATCAAGATCATACATCCAGGCTATTGCATACAAAGTTTCACCTTCGTTGATACGATGACGTGGACCATTCCCCATCACAACCGTGGTCCGTTCAGAAACCACCGCCTGCTGACCTATTTCAATAACAGGCGCGCGATAAGTGCCGCTGGAACATGCGCTGAGCAACAACAGAATTGCCGTTAAGCAAGCAGCTCTAGTCAGATTTATGTTTATCATGGTGCCAGGAAGCACATGCTGCTGTTCATTTATGTTCATTTATCTTGGTTTGTAAATGCAATTGCTTAGTGGCCTGTTCATTCGTCTCGCCAAATTTTTCCAGAAAATAAACCAGGAAAAAACCGACCAGTACCAGCGCGGAAAACTTGATCCAGAAACCCGCTCCCATCGCTTCATTTAGCAAATGAAAAGGCCAGATGGTATACAGTGAACCCAGCAATATGCCGAGTAAGAATGCCAGCGTTGCTTCATGCTTGTGCTTAAGCAGGTAAGCCAAAATATTTGAGAAAGTGATCAGTCCCACCACACAGCCAGCCATAAAAAGCAGTAGCACCGCGAAGTCAAATTCCCTGACAGCATCCAATACTCTCTCGTAAGCACCCAGTAAGACAAGAATAAAAGCCCCGGAGATTCCGGGCAGTATCATAGCGCAGATCGCAATAGCACCACATACAAAGAGAAACCATAAGCTGCCCTCATAGTTGCTTTCCGGAACAAGATTCAGGCTGACAGCAAATACCAGACCGGCAAGTAGCAATAGTGCTCTTTGCCAGGACCAAAGCAGTACATGTTTTCTGAGGAACAGGCTGGACGCCAGTATCAGTCCAATAAAGAAAGCCATGACGTAGACTTCAAGATTATCCAGAAGAAAGCCAACCACATTTGCCAGAATAAAAGCTGCACTGAGTATGCCGCAAAACAAGGTCAGCAGAAAATTGCCATTGATATGCTTCCAGGCTGCCTTCATGCCCTGTTTATGTAATATTTTTAATGCCTGAAGATTACAGGCCTGAATGGAAAAAATGAGTTCTTCATAAATATTGGTAATAAAGGCAATGGTTCCACCGGAGACGCCTGGAACCGTATCGGCTGCTCCCATAGCCATCCCCTTCAGAAAAAGTATCAGGCGATGTTTGTTAAAAAACTTTTCAATGTCCGGCATTTTACCTTTCCACTCCGCCCAAGAGGGGGACGAACACAACCGACTCGACGCTTTCGACTTCAACTTCACCGTTCACTTTTCTGCAAATTTGTAATTCCTGCTTCCTCGAATCGCCAACCGGAATAACAATAAGGCCCCCTTCGGCGAGTTGCTCAATCAGAGCCTTGGGTATTTCAGGAGCAGCCGCAGTTGTAATGATTGCATCGAATGGTGCGTGCTGTGGCCAGCCATATTGACCGTCTGCACATTTGAGCTGGATGTTATTAACGCCGAGTTGGGCCAGACGTTCCCTGGTTTTCATCAACAAGGGATTAATGCGTTCAATGCTGTATACCCGGTTTACCAGTTGCGCAAGAATTGCCGTTTGATACCCGCAACCGGTGCCGATCTCCAGCACGCTGGCCTTGTCTTCACTTAAAGCCGCCAGAACAATCTCCGTCATTCTGGCCACGATGTAGGGCTGCGAAATTGTCTGGTTGAAACCAATGGGCAGTGAAACATCTTCGTAGGCACGATGCGAAAGTGCCTCTTCGATAAACAGATGCCTGGGCGTGGTTCGGATAGCCTCCAGCACAGCAATCTGCTGGATACCCTGTTCAATTAAACGCTGCACCAGGCGTTCCCTTGTGCGCAAGGAGGTCATGCCTATGCCTTGTTGCTGAATGCTGCTATTCACGGTGTTGCATGCTCCTCGGTATCTGGTTGATTTTCCTGAGTACTGCTATGGGGTCTCAGCTTGACCAGTTCCCGTAACAATGAAGTGGCATAAGACCCCTTATTTAAACTGAACTCCAGTACAAGCGCGGTTTTATTTTCTATCCTGTAAGTCAATTGACCTGGCACAGATCGTAGTGCTCTTCTTTGTTGCTCCAAGCCTGCTGACTCCAGGCCTGTTTTTAAGTCTCTTTCAGAAGATATCAGGTCCATCTCCATAGCTGCACATTGCGCTTGTGACTTCAATTTCCCGGCACCCCACAAGGGACCCGAAGGATGTATATCCTTTTGTTGAAGTCGCTCTGCCAATACTTCATTCCAGCTGTCCGGGAGAAAACATGCCGAGCTGGCATCCAGACTCATCACATCTCCGGGAATGTAGGCATTCCAGCTTTGCTGCTCTACCCGCTGTGACAAAACCCTGTTAAATAAATAGGCACGTGCAGCAGATAAATAGATTCCTCGTCGATAACGATCACTCAGCCTTAGCTCACCACTAAAAAACTGCCGTGCCATCTGTACATTATCCGCGTTATTGCCAAAACGTTGTTCACCAAAATAATTTGGCACCCCGTGCTTGGCGATAAGCTGCAAACGTTCGTCTAGTTTCACAGGGTCATCACTCAAATCGCTGAGGCGAATAATAAAGTTGTTACTGACATGACTGCCGCGTTTTAGTTTGCGCTTATTTCTGTGTATGCGACAAAGCTTCAGATGCTCCGAATCAAAATTATCGATAAGAGCTTCGGTTTTTTCTCTTGGTTTGATACTGAACCATTGTCTGCTTACTGCCTGTTTATCTTTCATTCCTGAAAAGGAAACATCACGCTCCGGAAGCTTAAACAAATCCATCAGCAGCTTCTGAACGTCCCGGGTGCTTAAGCCTGTTTTTTCTACCAATAAAAAAAGGTGGTCGCCTTCACCATCGGGTTCAAAATTTAAATTTTCGCTGACCCGAAAATCTTCTGGTTTAATTTTATAGCTGGCGGAAATGACGGGTTCAGAAAATGCATAGGCTAGTTCTTGCATGGTCATCTTAGTTACTCTGTACCAAAACGATTGCCTGCACTGCTATACCTTCTCCTCGGCCTGTAAAACCCAGACCCTCACTGGTTGTTGCTTTGATACTGATGTCCTCAACTTTGATGGACAGCGTATTTGCCAGTGATTCCCGCATCTGCATCTGATATGGAGCCAGTTTAGGCTGTTCTGCTATGACCGTGATATCGGCATTACCCAGACGCCAGCCACGCTCTCTCAGCAATGCATATACCTGCTTTAATAAAGCAAGGCTGCTGATACCTTTATACTGTGGATCCTTATCCGGGAAGTGCTGACCGATATCGCCCAGTGCCACGGCCCCCAGCAGGGCATCACAAAGTGCATGGCTCAGTACATCGCCATCGGAGTGCGCCAGCAAGGTATGTGCATGAGGAATACGCACGCCTGCCAGTACAATATAAGCATCATTTGCCGATTCTTTAGCAAAACGATGAACGTCAAAGCCGCTGCCAACTCTAAACATAATACTGCACTTCTGTTTTGACTTTTAATGACAACACTGTTGCTACAAGACTCATGGCTTTACTTTACCCAGCTGCATCAATAAAAACTCCGCAAGTTTTAAATCTTCCGGTGAGGTGATTTTAATATTATCGCTGCGCCCTTCGACCAGTTTTACAGCCAGACCTAAGGCTTCGACTGCAGCAGCTTCATCAGTTGCCAAAAAACCCTTTTGCAGCGCAGCACTCATTGCATTACGCAATACTCCGAATCTAAACAATTGCGGCGTGGCTGCCAACCAGTATTGACTCCGGTCCGGAGTATCCACAACCTGCATGGCTGCATCACTACGTTTCAGGGTATCCTTCACCGGACTGGCCAGCACTCCCCCAACATCATCGTGCTGCATACTTACAACAAGCTTGTTTATATCCTCCGGCATGACACAGGGCCTGACCGCATCATGCACCATCACCCAGTCATTATCTGCTGCCAGCATATGCAGTGCCTGCAGGCCATTGGCAACGGAGTTCAGCCGCTCATCCCCGCCCTCAACGATGATCAGATCCGGAAATTGCACAGCCAAAGAGGCAGCAAAATAATCATCATCAGGATGCAAGACCAGAATTATTTTTTCCAGGTAGGGCAAGTCCCTTAATGTTTGCAGCGTCCAGGCAAGAATTTCCCTGTTATGCAGTTTCAGGTATTGTTTCGGAGTGTCTGAGCCAAAGCGTTTACCGATACCGGCTGCCGGGACCAATGCCCAGCATTTCTGATTTTGATGCACTACTGGAATAGACAAGTCAGACAAGGCATTCTCAATACTTTAAGTGGGACTTTCAGCTTTACTCTGAATCCGGATTAACAACTGGGGAAAGATCAGCTGGCGTTTCTTCTTCTATAATCAGGAAGAAAGTTTCACCTTCCTTTATTAGCCCGAGTTCGTTACGGGCATGTTCCTCGATGGCATCCATTCCGGTCTGTAATTCTGCTACCTCGTTATGGAGCTCTGCATTACGCTGCTCGAGTTCGGCATTCTCAAGCTCCTGCACATCAATCTGTTGCTCCAGGCGATTTATATCAGCAAAACTGCCTTCGCCAACCCATAAGCGATATTGCAAGCCAATAAAAATCAGTATTAATACAGCTATCAGTATTTTCAAGCTGTTCCCCCAATAAGCGCTAGGCTTTTACAAACTCCTTGATACCGCGGTAGCTGGCCGCCCCGGCTAATTCTTCTTCTATGACAAGCAAGCGGTTATATTTTGCCACCCGGTCAGAACGACACAATGAACCGGTTTTGATTTGACCCGCAGAGCTTGCAACTGCCAGGTCTGCAATTGTGGTGTCTTCCGTTTCACCGGAACGGTGTGAAATCACGGCGGTATAACCCGCAGCTTTTGCCATATTTATCGCAGCAAGGGTTTCTGTCAATGTGCCAATCTGATTGAATTTAATCAAAATGGAATTGGCCACTTTCTGTTCTATGCCCTGAGCCAGAATTTTAGTATTCGTCACAAACAAATCATCCCCGACCAGCTGTATCTTATCGCCCACCTTACTGGTCAATATGCTCCAGCCATCCCAGTCGCTCTCATCCATACCATCTTCAACAGAAAGAATCGGGAACTGTTGGCAGAGTCCGGCCAGATAATCGGCAAAGCCCTCACTGCTATATGACTTTCCTTCTCCGCTTAACTCGTATTTTCCATTACGATAAAACTCCGAAGCGGCACAATCGAGAGCCAGACAAATATCTGTGCCGGCTTTAAAACCCGCCTTTTCAATCGCAGTAAGGATCGCTTCAATAGCCGCGACATTTGAAGGCAGGTTCGGCGCAAAACCTCCTTCGTCTCCTACCGCAGTACTCAGACCTTGTGAGTGCAGGACTGACTTCAGGGCATGGAAGACTTCGGCGCCATAGCGCAAAGCCTCGGTGAAACTGGGTGCTCCCACCGGCTGAATCATGAACTCCTGAATATCGACATTATTATCTGCGTGTTCACCACCATTGATGATATTCATCATTGGGACAGGCATCACATAGTTGTTATTGCCGCCATCGAGCCCTGCTATATAGGCATACAGACTCTGCTGTTTCGCGGCAGCAGCTGCTCTTGCGCTTGCCAGGGAAACAGCCAGAATGGCATTAGCACCCAGATTGGCTTTGTTTTCAGTGCCATCCAGATCAATCATGGCTTGATCCAGCACTTTTTGCTCAGACGCATCGGTGCCTGACAAGAGCTTCCTGATATCCTCATTAACCGCCTTTACGGCCTTTAACACACCTTTGCCGCCATAGCGTGATGGATCTTTATCTCGCAATTCCAAGGCTTCTCTTGAGCCTGTCGAAGCCCCTGATGGTGCGCAGGCTGTTCCCACCTGGCCTGATGCCAGTATAACGTCTGCCTGCACTGTCGGATTACCACGTGAATCCAGTACTTCTCTAGCTTTAATAGTTTTAATCAGGGTCACTGCTTTTCCTCTCGCTTCGCTTCGTTTAGTTCTGCTCTGTTTCCTGCCTGATCTTTGTATAAGTCAGGCTGTATCTATAGCTTGTTGTGATTTGATCAGGTCATCCAGATCTTTTATTTGCTGTAAAAAGACTTCCAGTTTATTCAGGGGCAAGGCGCAGGGTCCATCGCATAAGGCTTTGTCGGGGTCGGGATGAGCCTCCAGAAAGAGTCCGGCTATGCCCTGTGCAATTCCTGATTTAGCCAGGGCTGTGACATCCTTGCGTCGTCCATCGGCACTGTTAGTTCTGGCGCCAGGCATCTGCAAGGCATGCGTTACATCAAACAGCACCGGATAGGAAAAACTTTTAAGTATCGGAAAGCCCAGCATATCCACCACCAGATTGTTGTAGCCGAAACTGCTACCACGCTCGCACAACATAAGCTTTTCATTACCCGCATCCAGAAACTTTTTAATAATATGCTGCATTTCAGCCGGCGCCAGAAACTGGGCTTTTTTAATATTGATAAAGGCTCTGGTTTGCGCCATTGCCACAACCAGGTCTGTTTGCCGCGACAAAAAAGCAGGCAGTTGAATGATATCGGCAATTTCAGCCACCGGAGCAGCCTGCTCCGGCGTGTGGACATCTGTTAACAAGGGGACATCTATTTGCTGTTTTACAGCCTCCAGAATCTTCAGCCCCTTTTCCAATCCAGGACCACGATAAGAATCTATCGAAGATCGATTAGCCTTATCAAATGAAGCTTTAAAGATGTAAGGAATATTTAATTTTTCACAACAGGTCTTAAATGCTTCAGCAGTTTCCAGAGCCAGACTTTCTGATTCAAGCACATTCAGCCCGCCGACAAGCACCATGGGAGCATCATTGGAAATGCTGATCTCACCCAGCTGTAAAGCCTTTTGCATAACTTGTTCCAAAAACAAACCCTCAGTTAGCTTTACTTTGTTTGACAGCCGCATTCACAAAGCTGGTAAACAAAGGATGACCGTCACGTGGTGAAGAAGTAAATTCCGGATGAAACTGACAGGCCAAAAACCAGGGATGATCCGGTATCTCAATAATTTCCATTAAACTCTTATCCATCGATTTACCGGATACTTTCATACCCTTGGCTTCCAATGCTGCTACATAATTATTATTGACTTCGTAACGATGCCGATGGCGTTCAACAATCACATCCTTTTGATAGCAGGATTTCGCCAGGCTGTTTTCTTCCAGTTGACATTCCTGCCCGCCCAGACGCATGGTGCCTCCCAGGTCAGAATTTTCATCCCGGGTTTCAGTTTTACCTTTCGCCGTGGTCCATTCTGTAATCATCCCAATCACCGGATCGGCACAGTGCTTTTTAAATTCGGTGCTGTGTGCATCATTGAGTCCCAGTATATTTCTGGCAAATTCAATCACGGCGATATGCAGACCAAGACAGATTCCCAGATAAGGAATCTTATGTTCACGCGCATACTTTACCGTTTCAATCATGCCATTAATGCCGCGTTCACCAAAGCCTCCAGGAACGACTATAGCGTCAACTCCATCGAGCACATCGGTGCCTTCTTTTTCTATGGTTTCTGCATCAACATAGCGCGTGACTATTTCTGTAGATGTGCGAAGCCCGGCATGTTTAATGGCTTCAATTAATGATTTATAGGCATCCAGTAAATCCATATATTTACCCACCATGGCAATGACCACTTGCTGTTTCGGTGAGCCTACACGATCAACCACCTCCTGCCATTCCGATAGATCGGCTGGCGGGCATGTGAGATTGAAGCGCTCCACCACAATCTCATCGAGTCCTGTAGCATGCAGCAGCAAAGGCGCCGAATATATGGTTGCCGTATCCTGCAGGGAAACCACTGCGCGTAACTCGACATTGGTAAACAAGGCAATTTTCTGACGCGCGGATTCCGGAATTTCATGCTCGGAACGACACACCAGAATGTCCGGCTGTATACCTATGGAGCGCAGGTCTCGCACCGAATGCTGTGTAGGTTTGGTCTTGGTCTCTCCAGCTGTCCTGATATAGGGCACCAAGGTCAGGTGCAGGAACATCGCCCTGGCTGGCCCCAGTTCCCATTTCATTTGGCGGACAGCCTCGAGGAAAGGCTGGGATTCAATATCACCCACAGTGCCGCCAATCTCTACCAGTGCCACATCGGCCTTACCCGCACCCTCTTCAATCCGTCTCTTGATTTCATCGGTAATATGCGGAATCACCTGAATAGTTGCGCCGAGATAATCACCGCGCCTTTCTTTCTTGATGACTTCTTCGTAGACACGACCGGCCGTAAAGTTATTGGCCTGGCTCATGGTAGTGCGGATAAAGCGTTCGTAGTGGCCAAGATCCAGATCCGTTTCGGCGCCATCGTCAGTAACAAAGACTTCACCATGCTGGAAGGGACTCATGGTTCCGGGATCGACGTTGATGTAGGGGTCTAGTTTGAGCATGGTCACATTGAGACCACGCGCTTCGAGGATTGCTGCCAGGGAGGCTGAGGTTATGCCTTTACCAAGTGAAGATACAACACCACCGGTAATAAAAATATATCGAGTCATTTACAGCCCATCAAGATGAAACATAGATGGAAGTACAGGTTACCAAAATAGCCTAATAACCACAATGAATATCAAGCCTTTGCCAGTTAAATCTGAGCTGTTTGCGGCCCTGTTCATGCAAATTGTCATGACAAATAAAAATGTCCGCTACAGCAGCCAGATTGCCATTAATGTAAAGTAAGGGAATCCGGTCGCGCAACCATGGAGGGACGCCGTAATCCTGGTAAAGTTTTTTAAAACTTCTGGTCTTTCTGCCTTTAGGTTTAGCCTCCCTCTCAGTGCCGGTAAAGCGAATTTGCAGTCTATCGCCTTCCTGATAGGGAATGCCTTCCTTGCTGACTTCTTCCAGTAAAACAGTGCCCAGTCTGGCACCGAGTTCCAGTTGCATACCAGGCTCTATATCACGATCGCCAGCATCAAAGTGTGCGGGGAAATTTTTTAATACATACAAACTGCCGGCAAAGCGGCGCACCTGAACCTCATCATTGTTCTTGTTCCATGCGACTAGCGGGATGGCATCAATGGATGCTGGAATCAATTCCTCAACAATGCGACGCAGTTCCTCATAACCCGGTACAGGCAACTCATAGTGAGCAGACAAGTTTTGAAACCAGTGTCGCAATACATTTCTTTGCCGCGCCTTATCCAGTTTGTTCAGGCTGTCCAATGGCAAAGAAGTAGCTAAATTGTCTTTATGCAGACCGCCATCAAGTCGGGCCAGTTCCTGCAACAGTATTTCAGACTCCGTGCAAAGTTCTGCACTGCGTTGAATGCTTTTGCCGGCTTCCGGCCAGCGTTTTTTCAAGAGCGGTATAATTTCCTGGCGTAAAAAATTTCTGTCGAAATCAGTATCACTGTTGCTGGAATCTTCTATCCAGCTCAGGTCATTGGCTTCGGCATATTCACTTAAAGCTGACTTGTTGAACTTCAGCAGCGGCCTTAATAAAGTACCCTTGCCTATAGGACGCCGGGCCGGAATACCTGCCAGGCCTCTTGGTCCACTGCCGCGTAGCAGGCGATACAGAACGGTTTCCATCTGGTCGTCCTGATGATGCGCCATCAGAAGAAAATCTTCAGGCTCAAGCAAGGCATCAAACACGGCATAACGAGCCTGTCTGGCCTGTAATTCCAGACTGCTTGAGGAGCCATCAACAGCAACCTTACGACACTCAAACATGATGCCCTGCTGTTCACAGTAGCGCTGACAATGTGTCTGCCAGCTTGCTGCCAGAGGGTTTATGCCATGGTTGATGTGTAAGGCCCGGAGTTGTTGTCTGGGGATGATTTTCAGCAACAGCGACAATAGCACTTGCGAATCCAGACCACCGCTGTACGCGACCCAGAATCTGCTATCAGGTGTTGCCGTTAAATCAGGAAGTGTGGGCAGAATATCCTGCTCAGTTAGTAGCGCCATGCCTCATCAGCCGTTTGTAGCGCCTGTCCAGTAATGCCGCTTCGTCCATATTCTGCAATTGAGAAATTTGCTCCACCAGGGCTTCCTTTAGCCGGTCTGCTGTAAGTTGCATATCCCGGTGGGCACCTCCGAGCGGCTCCTGAATGGTTCGGTCAACGATCCCGAGCTCTTCCAGTCGACTGGAAGTGACCCCCATCGCTTCTGCTGCTTCGGCTTTATAGTCTGATGATTTCCAGAGTATCGTGGCACAACCTTCGGGTGAAATAACATAGTAAGTCGAATATTCAAGCATATTAAGATAATCGCTTACGCCAATAGCAATTGCGCCGCCGGAATTACCTTCGCCTGTCACTGTAGCGATAATCGGGGTTCTTAACCGAGACATAAGCGCCATATTCTCAGCAATGGCCTCATTGATACCGCGTGCTTCAGAATCGACACCCGGATAGGCTCCAAGTGTATCGATAAAGGTCAGTACGGGCATCTTGTAACGTTCTGCCAGCAGCATCAGTCGACGTGCCTTACGATAGCCTTCAGGCTTTGGCATACCGAAATTACGGCGAACTTTTTCTTCCGTACTGCGACCTTTCTGATGACCGATAATCATAACCGGAATCTGATCGAGATAAGCCACGCCACCCATAATCGACTGATCATCGGCAAACATACGATCGCCATGCAATTCATCAAACTCCGTACAAATACAACGGATATAATCCTCGGTTTGGGGGCGTAAGGGATGGCGAGCAAGCATTGCGATTTGCCATGGACTCAGTGAAGAAAATATTTTCGTGGTCAGGCGGTGACTTTTCTCCTGAAGTTTTTCAATTTCTTCAGTTATGTTCAGTTTGTTGTCGACTCCAACCAAGCGCAACTCGTTAATTTTCACTTCAAGTTCAGCGATAGGTTGTTCAAATTCAAGATAATCAGGATTCATAAATACTACTTTTGGGCTCATCCATTCGTGTCTTTATTTCAGGTTGGCGGGATTTCAGGTAAAAGACGCTCCCTAAAATCCGGTTTTATATCCCGCTAATAACCAAGGCTAACACCTTGCTCACCATATTGCTCTTTTAAGCGGTGCAGTAATTCATCATCAGGCTTTACTCGCCATGACTTACCGAAGGCAATTTTACCTTGCACACCCTCTCTTGCATAGTTGACGACAACCTTACAGGCCTTATTCCCGGAAGAACTTTCCTGTTGTGGCCGATAAATATAGTCTTCGAGTATATGCTCCAGCTTTTGCAAGGCTTCCAGGCAGAATCCGTCTGCGCGTAAATTGAGGGTTATATGACGCAGGTAGCTTTCTCTGGCTTCCTGAAAACTGATCAGGCTTTTTGCCCGAATCTGCAAACTGCCGTCGCCGGCGTACTCATTTTGACTTACCTGACCTTCAACCAGAATAATGGCATCTTTACTCAGGGATTCCCTGACCCTTTCATAGACTTCCCCAAACAGTGAAACCTCGATTCTGGCGCTTTGGTCATCGAGCGTTAGTATCGCTATATTATCACCGCGTTTACTGCGGATTATGCGCATGTCGTGGACCAGCCCGATGACCAGCTGGGCCGTATTATCCGCTCGTAAATTTGCTATGCGGTTTTTGGTTATTCTGGCGATTTCCGGTAAATACTCTTCAATCGGATGTCCGCTCAAATAGAGTCCCAGACTTTCTTTTTCTTCCTGCAGTCGGCGTTGTTCACTCCAGGGGCGTATATGTCGAAAATTCTCATATACGTCAATTTCAGTTTCATTGTCCGGAACCAAGGCGCCAAATAAATCATCAACACCACTTTCCTCAATCCTGGCCGCCTGTTCCGCAGTCCTGATGGCTTCATTCATGCTGGCCAGCAAGACGGCTCTGTCGACATTAGTACTGATGGAATCAAAGGCGCCCGAACGAATCAGTGCCTCGATGGAGCGTTTATTAATCACGCTTAAATCCACACGCTTACAGAAATCAAACAAATTGTGAAAGACACCACTTTCTTCACGGGTCTTAATAATATTTTCAATCGGACCTTCACCGAGCCCCTTGATGGCGCCGAGACCATAGATGACCTGTGCTTGTTTGTCGGTGTAGGCGACCGTAAAACCATAACGCCCGATATTCACATCCGGCGCCTGTAAGGGAAGCTCCATACGTCGACATTCATCTGCCAGTACCACGATTTTGTCAGTATTCTGCATATCCGCAGAAAGTACCGAGGCCATAAAGTGTGCTGGATAATGCCGTTTTAGCCAGGCTGTCTGGTAAGACACCAGGGCATAGGCAGCCGAGTGCGATTTATTAAATCCATAGCCGGCAAATTTTGCCATCAAATCAAAAATACCTTCGGCCTGCTTGCTATCAATATTATTTTTGATCGCACCAGCCATGAAGATTTCCCTTTGCTGTTGCATTTCTTCAGGCTTTTTCTTACCCATTGCGCGACGCAGCATATCGGCACCGCCCAGACTGTAATTGGCAAGTACCTGAGCAATTTTCATGACCTGCTCCTGATACAAAATAACGCCATAGGTGTTCTTTAAGATGGGCTCGACCAGAGGGTGTGGATAGACGACTTCAGCTCCATGCTTGCGGTTGATAAAATCATCAACCATGCCTGAGCCTAAAGGTCCGGGACGGTACAGGGCCACCAGGGCAATAATGTCTTCAAAGGTATTCGGCTTCAGGCGCTTGATTAGCTCCTTCATGCCTTTTGATTCAAGCTGAAACACGGCTGTGGTTTCACCGTTGATCAGTAACTGGTAAACCTCCGGGTCATCCAGTGGAATATGCACGATATCCACAGGCTCGGGCTTTTCTCCCTCAGCTTGCTGAGTCTTGTGTTCGGCCTGTTCAGCATTAATCATGCCCACCGCCCAGTTAATAATGGTCAGTGTACGCAAGCCGAGAAAATCAAATTTCACCAGCCCGGCCTTCTCCACATCGGTCATATCATACTGAGTGACCAGATTGGACCCGGTTTCATCGCAATACAGGGGCGTAAAATCGGTCAGCCTGCCTGGTGCGATAACCACACCACCGGCATGTTTACCTACATTTCTAACCACGCCTTCCAGCTTAAAGGCCATTTCCATGATTTCTTCGGCTTCTTCATCATTGGCTACAAAAGATGCCAGTTGCGGCTCTGCTGACATGGCCTTTTCGAGCGTCATACCTATTTCAAAGGGCACCAGTTTTGATAACTTATCAGCCAGCGCATAAGATTTTCCCTGCACCCTGGCAACGTCACGGATAACTCCTTTTGCAGCCATAGTGCCGAAAGTAATGATCTGTGAGACGGCATCGCGGCCATAAAGCTCCGCAACATGTTCTATAACCCTGTCACGGCCATCCATACAGAAATCCACATCAAAATCCGGCATGGAAATACGCTCCGGATTCAGAAAGCGTTCGAACAGCAAGTCATACTGGAGTGGGTCGAGATCTGTAATTTTAAGAGAATAGGCCACCAGAGAACCTGCACCGGAACCCCTGCCTGGCCCCACCGGAATACCGTTATCTTTTGCCCATTGAATAAATTCCATGACAATCAGGAAATAGCCGGGGAAGCCCATCTGAATAATGATATCCAACTCAAAGTCCAGCCGTTCTTGATAGAGTTTCTGTTTACCCGCATCTGCCAAAGCGGGCATATCTTTTAAACGCTGCTGCAAGCCCTCTTCACTAAGCTTGCGCATATAGGTATCAATATTCATATCCTGCGGGACCGGATAGTCAGGCAGACAAGGTGTGCCCAGTGATAATTCAAGATTACAGCGCTTGGCTATTTCCACACTGTTTTGGAGCGCCTCCGGGATATCACTGAATAGTGCCTGCATTTCTTCTGTGCTGCGCAAGTATTGAACATCCGAAAACTGTCTTGGTCGTCTGGGGTCATCCAGGGTGCGCCGGTCATTGATACAAACGCGGGCTTCATGTGCTTCAAATTCTTCAGTTGTTAAAAAACGGACATCATTGGTGGCAACCACCGGACAATCAAACTCAGTTGCCAGCTCTACTGCAGCATGAATGTATATTTCTTCGCCGGGGCGTTCCGTGCGTTGTAATTCCAGATAGAAGCTATCAGGAAACAAGGACATCCAGTACTGCAACTGTGTTTTTGCCAGCTCAAGATCATCATTTAATAGTGCCTGACCAATGGCACCTTCCCGTGCGCCGGACAAAGCAATCAATCCTGCACTGTATTCTTCCAGCCATTGCAGCTGGGTAATCACTTTTCCGCGCCGCTGCCCTTCTTGATATGATTTCGAGATTATCCTTATAAGATTTTGATATCCTTCATTATTTTTAATAAGCAAGGTCAGCAATGCTGTGCTATCCTCGCTTTTCCCGTCGTGAACCATCAAATCGCAGCCGCAGATGGGTTTAATACCTTTATTGATAGCTGTCGAATAGAATTTAATCAAGGCATAGAAATTGGCGAGGTCGGTCAGTGCAACAGCCGGCTGCCCTAAAGCAATGGCCTTATTGATGAGTTCTGGTACACGGACCAGGCCATCGACCAGAGAGTATTCAGAATGAACTTTAAGATGTATGAATGAAGGAGTTTCTGCCATAACCGGGACTGCTTTAGTAATGAATTAAGTGTAACGGGATTGCTCTTAAACTAACAATTTATTTCTTATTTGCTGGCAAATGAAATGGATATTTTTATGTTTATTGTTCAGTCATGATGGGCAGCAGCCTTACGTCGACACGCCAAAATGCGCACATCCCTGTGCAGGCTCGGCTGATGACCTCCTGTCGTCAGACGGTCGCCGAATGGCAGGCTGCTCAACATGACTGTGCGTGTAACACCCTTGAAAAATTCAAACATGGAAAGCGAAACGATTTCATCGATGAAAAGTGATTTAGCAACAATCGACGACTTTTCCCGCTAATCAAAGCCTAAACTTCAGAATGAAATACTATATTAACTCTGGTGGTAGCTAAATTGCGTCCAACACGGCTTTTACCGGAGCAAAACTACGTCGATGGGCTGGGCAGGCACCATAGGCTCGCAGGGCCCGCAAATGTTCGGGAGTCGGATAGCCCTTATGCCTGGCAAAACCATAGTTCGGATATTGCTCATGTAAAGACTGTAAGCACTTGTCCCTGTAAACTTTAGCCAGAATGGATGCGGCTGCTATTGATTGAATCAGTTGATCCCCTTTGACCACAGCTTTTGAATGGAACTCCCATACCGGGCAGCGATTGCCATCAACATAGATAAAATCGGGCTGCACAGACAAGCCAGCTACAGCTCGTTGCATGGCCAGCAGGCTGGCCTGCAGGATATTAATACGGTCAATTTCAGACACATCAGCCTCTGCAATGGCGAAAGCCAAAGCCGATGCTTTAATGCTTTGGGCCAAGGATTCACGCTTAAGCGGGCTCAGTTGTTTGGAATCTTTCAAACCTGGAATGGCTAAATCCGGATTCAATACCACAGCTGCAGCCACCACATTTCCGGCCAGCGGACCTCTGCCTACCTCATCGACACCGGCTATCAGTTGATGTCCGGCTTCACCGGCTTCGCAAAACAATAGAATGCTCTTGCTCCTAGGCTTTTATTAATCTCAATACTGCTTTGGCTGCGCTCTCATTGGCATTTCTACGTAACTGCTGATGGATATGCCTATATTCCTGGTTGAGCAACGCTTGTTTATTTTCATCTTCGAGTAGTATCTCAATACTTTTAAAAAGTGCTTTGGCATTAACTTCAGCCTGTACTTTTTCTTCAACCAGAAGCTTGCCAGCCAGCAAATTCGGCAGGGAGAAATACGGCACTTTCAACATTCTTGAAATAATGGCATATGAAATAGCGGCCATTTTGTAACATACGAGCATAGGTTTTTTCAGCAGTAGCGCCTCCAGTGTGGCGGTTCCAGAGGCAATAAGAATAGCGTCCGCTGCCGACATCACCTCATGTGACTGAGCATCAAACAGCCTGAGCTGCAAGTCCGGGAAGTCCCTGGCTAGCAGTTTTTCTATCTGTTCTTTCCTGTCTGAATTCGCACAGGGAATGGCCAGTTGAATTG
Organism: uncultured Gammaproteobacteria bacterium; assembly: GCA_963975155.1. GTDB lineage: Bacteria > Pseudomonadota > Gammaproteobacteria > Pseudomonadales > Pseudohongiellaceae > UBA5109. Next base: position 446,006 of record CAXBFG010000001.1, read on the forward strand.
CAGGCCAACGCTCCCGACACAAACGTGCACAAGCCAAAAATTCCGGCGCCAGTCTTGCCACCTCCCCTGCACGACTACCAGGCAGTAAAGCCAGAACAGGCCTGTCTTTATCCAAACCCAGCGTTTGCCTGGCAAGCATCTTATCTGCTTCGAGTGGAATGATATCGGCCAGCGGATGTCCAACACACACTACTGGAACAGCATGCTGTTCGTAAAATTGAGCTTCAAAGGGAAAAAGTGTCAGCATCAGGTCAACTGATTGTTCGATTTTGGCAATGCGTTTACTGCGCCAGGCCCAAACGGAAGGACTGACATAATGTACAGTCGGAACGCCCAGCTGCCTTAAACGCTTTTCAATACTGAGGTTAAAATCCGGTGAGTCGATACCGACAAAAACATCCGGTTTATTGACGGTAAAATGTTTTAACAAGCTTTTTCTTATGCCTAATAATTCCGGCAATCGCTTAAGAGGCTCCAGCAAACCCATGACTGACAACCTTTCCATAGGCACCATGGACTGCAGTCCCTGGTTTGACATTAGCTGCCCACCAATGCCTTCAAACTTTGCATCAGGAAATTGTTTTTTTAATGCGGACATTAGACCGGCGCCAAGAATGTCACCGGAACTTTCACCTGCCAGAATTCCAATTCGTAGAGGCTTGGTCATGCTGAAATATTAACGGGTGATGCCTTTTGTGGAAGCACGCACGGAATCAATAAGAACCTGAACTTCCTGACACTCTTCAGCCAGATCCTGCATAGCCAGCAGGGCCTCTTCGGTAGTTCTGCCATCACGATAAAGTATTTTATAAGCCTGTCTGATATATCGAATTGCATCTTTACTGAAACCCCTGCGTTCGAGGCCGGTACTGTTTATCCCACGCGCAACCGGTGGATATCCGTTGACAATCATATAAGCTGGCACATCCATATTGACGTGAGTTAAACCACCTATGAAACTGTGTACTCCAATTTTTAAAAACTGATAGACACCCGAATAACCGGCAAGAATCGCCCAGTCACCAACCTCAACATGACCACTTACGGCAGCATTATTGGAAAATATAGTGTGATTGCCTATGACACAATCATGCGCCACATGCGTATAGGGCATAAATAAATTATCGGATCCAATACGGGTTATACCACCCCCAACTTCTGTGCCTCGATGAATGGTAGCGCCCTCTCTTATCGTGTTGTTATCACCCATTTCAAGATAGCTAGTTTCACCGTGATATTTCAGGTCAGAGGGATCTTCCCCAACAGAAGCAAACTGGAAAATCTGATTATTCTTGCCCAGTTTTGTATGGCTTCTGATAACTACATGCGAGGCGATTTTGCAGCCATCACCGATAACGACCTCCGGACCAATAATAGTCCAGGGGCCAATTTCAACATTACTGCCTATACTCGCTGAAGGATCGATAATTGGATCATGCATTTTCATGTCAATATCCCATGTTGCCGGATGTTAATGCCAGGAGTTCGGTATAACTTTTTATTCCTGGCGTTCTGCACAAAGTATTTCGGCTTCACAAGTAGTCTTTCCATCAACAGTTGCCTTACACCTGAATTTATAAATGCCGCGTCTCACAGTTAATATTTCAGATTCAAGAATCAACTGATCACCAGGAACAACCGGTCGTTTAAAACGCACGCCATCAGCCCCGACGAAATAATACAGGTAGCCATCTTTCGGCTTTTTTTCCTGGCTCTTGAATCCCAACACTCCAGATGCCTGAGCCATTGCTTCAATAATCAGCACTCCCGGCATAATGGGTTTGTGTGGAAAATGACCGAGAAAAAATTCCTCATTGCCTGTGACATTTTTATAGGCTTTTATATATTTATTTGGCTCAAGTTCAAGCACTCTGTCTACCAGCAAAAATGGATAGCGCTGCGGTAAATATTCTTTTATCTCTTCAACATACATCATATAAGTATTACCTTGGTTAGCGAACGCAAACGACTATTTTTGAGTTTTTTTCATAGATTTAGCCAAACTGTCCAACTGTCGAAAACGCACAATATTCTTTTTCCATTCTGCTGTTGGGGAAAGCCCCGTGCCTGATGAATAACTGCCGGCTTGTCGAATAGATTGATTAACCAGCGACATAGCTGTAACGGTTACACCATCGGCTATCTCTATATGATTAACAATCCCGACGCCGCCAGCTATCACGCAGTTTTTACCAATTATTGAACTACCGGCAACAGCGCTGCATCCACAAATAACCGTGTTATCACCTATCCGCACATTGTGAGCTATCTGCACCTGGTTATCTATCTTTACACCATTGCCGATCACAGTATCATCCAACGCACCTCTATCTATACAGGAATTTGCACCTACTTCAACATCGTTACCAAGAATGACGCTGCCTAATTGGGCAATTTTTACGTACCGCTCTCCATCTCTGGCAAATCCAAAGCCATCACTGCCAATAACCGTACCTGCATATATATGTGCACGTTTGCCAATTTTTATATCGTGACTCAAGGTCACATTGGCTTCGATTTTGCTTGCTTCGCCAATCTGTACATTGGCTTCTATAACAGTGTTGGGGGCAATACTCACACCATTGGCAATTTTTACACCTTCAGCGATTACTACATTTGCGCCCACCGAGACACCATGACCCAAACTGGCCGAAGCATGTATGTTTGCACTGGGGTGAATTTCCTGGGTCGAGTCGGAAAGCTGGTTAAAAAGTTGGGAAGCCCTTGCATAACAGACGTAGGGATCATCTGTTAGCAATTTATTACCTGCATAGTTTTCTGCCTGATCTTTATGCAGGATTACCGCAGAAGCATGGGTTTCAAGTAATTCATTGTAATAACGGGTATTGTGGTAAAAACTTAAATCGCCACTAAGTGCCGCCTTTAGAGTCGCCAATGCATTGATTTGTACAGAGCCATCCCCTACTAATTCTGCATCAAGTAAGCCTGCTAGTGTCGCTAGGTCATAGGGTGCTGAAGAAAGTGAGTTTGAAGAATTAGACACACTGGTATGGTTGCAAGCGCTTTATTGCTGCTGATTTAATTTTGCGGTCACCTGTGCGGTAATATCCAGGGCCCCTTTATAGAATAACGCGACTTCTGCTCGTAAAACGATGTCATAATCCTGCTCTTCCACTACATCGCTTATTGCCTGGATCAGATTAGAAGAATAGGTCTGCTCAAATGCTTCCCTTCTTTGTTGAACTACCGTATCGACTCTTTGTTCGAGGTATTGGTACTGTACACCGATCTCTTCCAGCTCTTCCATTATGGTTCTTCTTTCTGCCTCACTAAGGACTTCAGCATCGACTCTCATGCGCTCCTGAAGCGCAGTACCTTCCTGTGCCAGTTCTCTAATTCTTCTGGAATCATTTTCTGTTTCGACACTCAACCTTTCCTGCACAGCAGTAGCCAGTTCAGAGTTATATAAGGCAGCGGCCATATCCAGTATGGCTACCTTAAGTTCTGCGCCAACAGTATCAGCCTGTGCAAAGGCATTGCCGGTGAAAAACAGGCTGCAAACCACAAAATATAGCTTAAATTTACTTTTCATGTTGATTCCACACATATTTATTATCAAACCCCATCACACGGCTATACACAGCCGAGGCTGTTAGTTGTTTTAAAATTTTAGATACCTAGAAGCTTTGTCCAATATCAAACTGGAAAAATTCACTCTCGTCAATGATACTGTTATTAAAAGGTTTAGCAAGACTAAAGGTCATGACCCCCAAAAACCCGGAAAACCAGCTTAATGAAAATCCGGCTGAATATCTGAACTCATCAAATGAGAAATTTGAGCAGTTATTACTGGCTACCTGCCTGTCTGTACAATAACTGGAGAATACATTTCCGGCATCAAGAAATACACTGGATCTCAGTCGGTTCCTATCCTCAACAAAACCAAGCGGAAACAATATTTCTGCAGTACCAACCGCCTGAATATTCCCCCCAAAGGGTTGGGGGCGACCTGAATATATTGGCGCTACATCCAGCTCATTGGTATACACCGGCTGGCCGGTAGCATCGTATATGAGGTTATTGTTGGCGTCTACGGCTTGCTCAAGCGTATAGGCACGCTCAGAACTTCGATCAACAGTAGCATTTCCAAAGCCATCCAAAACCAGATCACCATTACTGTCACGCAGTAATTCGGTAAATTGTGGCGAATATGAGAGAGCAAATGAACTTCTTGGACCCAGGGTATTCGTCCTGAAACCACGCACCGTATTCAGACCGCCAGCATAAAAGTTCCGGTAAAATGGCAACTGCTGCGAACTGCCGTAAGCGTCTCCATAGCCAATAGTTGACTCAAGATGAAAAAGCCATTCAGAAGAAAGAAAAGGCAGAGCCCGATTCATTCGCAGATAGGTTTCTGCATTCAAACTCAAACGATAAAAAGACAGATCACTGCCAGGCACGGCAAATTCGAATGAGATATTTTGCTGATTTCCGCCGGTTGCAAACAAGCCCGGCTGCTGTAAGTTGTTTCTTCTCCAATTCAGGGTCAGTGTCAGATCATTAAATTTGTTGCCCTCCTTATCAATAAAGCCCGGCTCAATTTCTGTAAAGGCTGAAGCTGGCAGGCTGGATAAAGGCGCCAGTACTGCATCCGAATAGGTGTAGACAGTTCCCGTGCCAGTATCTGTAAATTCGCTACTGCGCAGTTGCTGGGAAACATAGTTTGTAATCAGCGGGTCAAGTAATGGGCTGCCAATAATCTCCTGTACCGGACCAAAACCTGTTTCAATTTTGGTATTGGTATAACCCAGGGAAAAATTTAAAAACTGGTTCTCATTGATGGGATAACCAAAATTGACCGTCGCACCGAATTGATTGGTACTGTAACTGGCCAGGTTAAGCTCAGCATAATCTGACTTTGTATAAAATACCGAAAAGCCTCTGCTTACACCATCAATAGTGTAATAAGGATCCAGGAAATTAAATCGATAGCTGGTGGAAAAGCGGTTGGTATTTACACCTACACCGACCTGATTACCGGTACCTAAAAAGTTGGCTTCCTGCAACTCGGTACTTAAAGTCATGCCCTGCACCTGTGCATAACCGATGGCGAAATTTATCGTCCCTGAAAGTTGTTCTTCAACCGTATACTCAACATCTATCTGGTCAGTTACTCCACCAACTTCATTGGTCTCATATTCAACTGAAGAAAAATAACCAAGCCTTTCCAGTCTCACCTTTGATTGCTCAATAGCGTTAGCTGAGGCTGGCGCGCCTTCCATTTGCCGCATTTCCTGGCGCAAAACTTCATCGATTGTTCTGGTATTGCCACTGAAATTAATTCTGTTGACGTAGGTCCGGTTGCCTGGAACAACAAAAAAAGTTACGTCTACAGTACCTTCATCTTCATCAATAATAGGAACGCCATTAACTTCTGCGAAAAAGTATCCCCGGTTAGTCAGGCTGTTAGTCATAGCCTCGGATATCTGTGTTATCAAAATCTGTGAAAACACCTGTCCGGGCTGTATGAAATTCATCAGGGAATTAAGTAAATTTTCAGAGCCAACAAGATCTCCCGCCAAAGATACGTCATCTATCCTGTAGATCTCACCTTCATCTATATTAATGGTGATATAGATTTCTTCTTTATTGGGTGAAAGTGAAACCACAGGTAAAGTAATAGAAAAATTCACATAACCCTGATCCCTGTAAAATGATTCCAGCCTTTCCAGATCGCCGGTAATTTCTTCGCGAGTATAGCGATCATCGCCACGAAAAAATGATGTGAAATGTGACTCCTTCAGCTCAAACAAATCCAGCAATTCTTCATCACTAAAAGCCTGATTGCCGATAAAATTGATATGCACAATTTTAGAAGGATCACCTTCAGTAATGTTTATCAGCAGAGATACACGATTACGTTCCAGTTCGTCAATAACCACTTCGACAGTGGCACCATAAAGACCTTGTGCTACATACTGACTTTCCAGAGCAATCTGCAATCCTTCCAGTACTGAAGGGTTAAATAACTCGCCTACACTCAATCCAAGGCTGTCTAAATTTTCAAATAAGATATCTTCCGGAATAGCATCATTTCCTTCAATCTCGACACTGCTGATTGAGGGTCTTTCCACGACACTTATAATCAGTTCGTTGTTGGCCCCTTGCCGCACTGCAATATCATCAAAAAAACCGGTAGCCATTAAATCGCGGATGATATTTGCTATGGCTGCCTGATCAATTTCATCGCCAATGTTGACGCTTAACACACTGAAAATAGAAGTAGATGAAACACGCTGCAGGTTTTCCAGAAAAATCTCGGAAACAGTAAATGTTTGCGCAAAGACAAGAATCGGGAATTGAAAAACAAGGACACAAAAAAGTGATAAACGCTGTATAAATCTAAGCATAATTAAAGTCTTGATACCTGGGTCTGGGGGTAGGCATTTCCTACAACAGTCGGTTTATGTCGTTATAAAAAGCAATAAACATAATTGAGACAATCAGAAATATTCCTAACTGCATGCCCATAGCTTGTAATTTTTCCGGTACAGGTCGACGTATCACTGCTTCAATCAGGTAATACAATAAGTGACCGCCATCCAATACCGGTATTGGTAACAAATTCAAAATTCCCAGGCTGATACTCAGCACTGCAAGAAAACTTAGATAGTATTCAAGGCCAAAAGTTGCAGTTTGACCGGCAACTTGTGCAATCGTGATAGGCCCGCTTAGATTTTCTACCGAGATTAAACCGCTAATCATTTTCTTTATGGAGACAAGAATAAAAATTGCGTTGTCCCATGTCTCCTCAAAGGCTTGCGGTATCGCCGAAATTACAGAATAACGTACAGATCTGTTCATCTCAGCCGGGAGAGTTGGCATAGTTTCAGGTGCGGATACACCGGCACCTATATAACCGGTTTGTTCGCCATTATTATTAATACTTATTGCCGGACGGATAGTCAGATCAAGCAACTGACCCTGCCTGTCTACTTGAATAAAGAGTTCCTGTTCCGGATTTGCCCTTACAATATCAACCCAATTTAGCCAGCCGCTTATCTCAACTTGATTAACAGCCAGTATAAGATCACCGCTCTCCAGACCTGCCTGCTCGGCTCTGCTTTCGGGTACTACCTGGTCAATCAGTGCTGGTATATCAAGTCTGTAAGGGGTTAAACCTAAAGCCCCAAGGACATCAGGTTCGGCATCATTAATTAACCACCGGTCTATATGAATGCTGCCGTTTTCCCTTAAATCACTACCAGGTAATACATAGCTAAACTCGAGCTGCCCGGTTTCGCCCAGACGCTCCAGCAAAGCAATTCGTACTTCCTGCCAGGTTCTGGTTTCATCACCACCTATACTGATAATTTCAGCATCTCTTTGCAGACCAAGCGACTCAGCCGGTGATCCGGGAGCAATACCCCCAACGACAGGAGCAATACCGCTCACACCGGTAATAAACATCAACCAATAGAGCGCTATCGCCAGCAGTAAGTTTGCTAATGGACCGGCTGCAACGATGGCAGTTTTCTGAGCTAAACTTTTATGATTAAAGGCTTGTGCCTTGTCGCTTTCGCTGATTTCGGTATCCCGCTCCCCGAACATCTTGACGTAACCACCCAGTGGCAGTGCAGCTATCCTGTATTCGGTGTCACCCCGGTACCAGCTAAAAATTGATTTACCAAAACCTATAGAGAAACATTCTATTTTTACACCACAACGTCTCGCCACCCAATAGTGTCCAAACTCATGGATAGTCACCAGAATACCCAGCGTTACCAGCAAGGATAAAATGTTAATCGTAAATGTCTGTAAAATTTCCATTAATCTTCTAACAATAGTTTCAATTAATCGTGACTTTATATAAAAGGCTTTAGTAGGTCTGACAGGGATCTTGTGCGACGAACCCAAATCCCTATTAACTGATTACAGCCCTTTCTATACCCGGATCCGGAGCATTACTGCTTCAGGCTGAAATTAAATCCCGAGCCAGCACCCTGGCCTTATGATCTTCTTCGAGTATTTCTTCAATCGTGCTGGCTACCTTGCTTTCCTGCTTATTCAGGGCACCCTCTATGATAACAGGAATTTGGGTAAAACTGATGTCCCCTGACAGGAATGCCGCCACGGCAATTTCATTGGCTGCATTCAGGATAATCGGCGCTGTACCTTTGGCTTGTGAGGCTTGTTTACCCAGCTTTAAGCAAGGGAAACGCTCTTCATCCGCTTGCAGAAAACTTAATTGAGCAATTTTGCTCAAATCCAGATTTTCCACCCCGGCGGCAATGCGATCCGGCCAGGACAGACCGTAGGCAATCGGCGTTCTCATATCCGGATTACCCAACTGGGCCAAAACAGAACCATCCCTGTAATGCACCATGGAATGTATGACACTCTGAGGATGCACCAGCACATCAATCTGGCTGGCAGGAAGTGCAAAGAGAAAACTCGCCTCAATAACTTCCAATGCCTTGTTCAGCATGCTGGCACAGTCAACCGAAATTTTCGGCCCCATATTCCAGTTTGGATGTTTGCAAGCCTGTTCCGGAGTCACTTGTTGCAGATCAGAAAGTTCACTGCCTAAAAATGGACCGCCCGATGCCGTGAGCACAATTTTGACGACACCTTGTGGTTGCGTATTTAAAAATTGCGCATCGGTATTGATGGGTAAGCATTGGAAAATAGCATTATGTTCACTATCGATCGGCAACAATCTTGCCCCCGATTTTTTGACAGTCTGCATAAACAAATCGCCAGCCATAACCAGAGCTTCTTTATTTGCCAGCAATACTTTCTTTCCCTTTGCCGCTGCCTGCAAGGTCGGCAACAGCCCTGCTCCGCCTACAATTGCCGCCATAACACTGTCTACAGCCTCGTGTCCTGCGACATGAATGAGTCCATCCATGCCCGATAGTACTTTTGTTGTCAGGCCGGCCTGATTCAGCTTGTCTTTTAGATCGCCTGCAGACTCCTTATTCAGCATTACTGCAAAAGCCGGCTTAAATTGCAGGCATTGCTGGAACAACAATTCGACCTGGGTATTCGCTGTTAAGGCAAACACTTCATATCTTGTGTTATTACTGGCAATAACCCTGAGGGTATTGACGCCAACAGAGCCCGTTGAACCCAGTATGGTTACCTTTTGCTTACTTATTTGCGGCTCTGAAGCTGACATAGGAATAATATTTATGTGAAATAGAACAGTATCAATATATATACCGGAACGGCAGCGACAATTCCGTCGATTCTGTCAAGAATACCACCATGACCCGGCAGGATAGAGCCGCTGTCTTTTACACCCCGTACCCGCTTCACCATACTCTCAAATAAATCACCAACCACGCTAAAAAAAGAAATGACGAATGGCAGCAGGAACAGCATGATCAAGTCGGCGGCCTGAGAATATACAAAACCGTAGCCTAGGCTGAAAATAACCGTAACCATGGCGCAGGCAAGCAAGCCGCCAAAGACACCTTCCCATGTTTTATTTGGACTCACCAGTACAGCCAGTTTACGCCTGCCCAGATACTTGCCAAAAAAATAGGCACCACTATCAGCTGCAGCTACAAGTGCTATTAAACTCAGAAAATGAAAGGCGAAGTGCGCATTGTTGCGGAGGTAAAGCAAAGCTAGCCAGCAAGGCAAAAGAACCAGGATGCCTATCACCGATAAAGGAGCAGGCCTTGCCCAAGAAGAAGACATGCGTGGAAAAACACCAATCATAAAAAATGCCAGTATCCAGAAGCATAAACTTACAATCAGCACTATAGAAAAGTATTCCTGCAGGTACAGGTAAGCAAGAAGACCTGCTCCTGAGAAAATCAGGCAATAAAGGCTACGCTGAACTGTGCTTTTGAAGCCTGCCAGACTTGACCACTCCCAGACGCCAATGAGAGTCACTGCACTCAGGAAAACAGAAAAGACAAAAGCATTAAAGAAAAATACTGCAATCAGTAATATAAAAACCAGAATACTTGCCGTTACTAGTCTTTTACCCAGCATTTTTGGACTCTACTTGTTCGCTGACTCTGCCAAAACGTCGCTGTCTTTTTGCGTAATCCTTTAATGCTTTATCCAGTTCCTTTTCAGTAAAGTCAGGCCAGTAAACATCTGTGAAATATAATTCTGTATAAGCGAACTGCCAAAGCAAAAAGTTGGAAATTCTTTTTTCCCCACCAGTCCTGATACATAAATCAGGCGCAGGTATATTGCCAATGGAAATATAGTCCTGCAGCAGTTCTTCTGTTATATCGTCAATGTCAATTTCGCCCTTTTGTATTTTTGCGGCTGCAGTTTTGGCTGCCTGAACTATATCCCAACGCCCTCCGTAATTGGCGGCGACATTAACTGTAAGGCCTGTATTGCTTTTTGTCAGATCAACCGCAGCTTGCATATGCTCTCTGAGCTTCTTGGGAAATCTGCTGCGATCGCCGATAAAATTTATTTTAATGTTGCGGGCATGCAGCTTATTAATTTCCTGTCGTTGCAGCACAGTAAGAAAAAGAGCCATCAGACCATTAACTTCCTTCTTCGGTCGCAACCAGTTTTCACTGCTAAACACAAAAAGAGTTAAAAATTCGACATTAATGTCTGCACAATAATTGGTTATGCTGCGGGCCTGAATTGCTCCGGCTCGATGACCGGATAATTGGGAATTGTTTTCTTGTTTCGACCAGCGATTATTGCCATCCATAATAATCGCGATATGACGGGGTAATTTATTATTGTCGGTTGACACTAAAGGATTACCTGAATCGAGGCTCAAATAGCCAGCAAATCGGCTTCTTTGGTATTATATTTTTCTTCCACCTTTGCAGTAAAACTGTCAGTTAACTTCTGAATATTTTGCTCTGCCCTGCGCTCATCATCTTCGCTGATTTCCTTTTCCTTGAGTAAATCTTTGAGATGTTGATTGGCATCACGACGGATGTTCCTTAAAGCCACACGCGCATTCTCGGCTTCATGTTTCGCCTGTTTGGTATACTCCCGGCGGGTTTCTTCGGTCAGAGCCGGCATAGGAACCCTGATCACATCACCGTTGTTAGATGGATTAATCCCCAGGTCTGAACTCATGATCGCCTTTTCAATAGCACCCAGCATATTTTTTTCCCAGGGAGTAATGAGCAGGCTTCGAGCGTCCTCGACACTGATATTTGATAATTGTTGAATCGGGGTTTCTGCACCGTAATAGTCCAGAGTGATGTTGTCGAGTATGCTCGGATGGGCTCTACCGGTGCGGATTTTATTGAAGGCGACATCCAGACTGTGTAGGCTTTTCTCCATTCGGTCTTCAGCATCCAGCAAAATTTCATCTATCACCGCTCTACTCCTCTGACTTCTTTGTTATCCAATCACATTACTTTAATTTTTTACTTTAAACTTTTAACATCACTTTCAGTTTCTATGCCCAGACTCACTTTTAAGCGTTGAATCAAGCCTTAGGTGCCCGACTCTATAAGCGTACCTTCATCTTCGCCGACCATTATATTAAAAAGCGCTTTCTTCTTGTTCATATCGAACACCCTGACCGGTAGATTATGGTCCCGACTCAGGCAGATAGCCGTTAAGTCCATCACGCCCAGTTTCTTTTCCAGCACCTCATCGAAGGTTAGTCGCTCATATTTTTCAGCATCCGGAAATTTAATGGGGTCAGCAGAATAGACACCGTCTACTTTGGTTGCTTTAAGTACCAGATCAGCATCTATTTCTATGCCTCGTAAACAGGCTGCTGAATCAGTAGTAAAGAATGGGTTGCCGGTTCCGGCGGAAAAAATAACCACATCTCCGTCTTTCAAATGCCTGATAGCAGTTCGCCTGTCATAATGTTCCACCACACCGCTCATGGGGATTGCAGACATTACCCGACTGGGGATGTTGGCACGTTCCAAAGCATCTCGCATGGCCAGTGCATTCATGACAGTCGCCAGCATACCCATGTGATCGCCGGTAACTCTTTCCATACCCGCTTCGTGCAAGGCGGCACCACGAAAAAGGTTACCTCCTCCAACCACAATGCCAACCTGTACGCCAATCTCGACCAGTTGACCTATTTCCAGCGCCAGACGATCCAGCACTTTTGGATCAATACCGAAGTCCGCACTGCCAGTAAGCGCTTCACCGCTCAACTTCAGCAGAATTCTGTCGTATTTACGTATCTTATTGCTCATTGTTCAGTATTAATCCAGTTGTGAGCAGACAGTGGAAGTCTATATTGTCATTACCAGTCTTAGTTAGATTTCTGGGAACCTTTAAGCTGTTCGGCAACTTCAGCAGCAAAATCTACCTGAGCTACCTCAATGCCTTCCCCCACTTCAAAACGGGTGAAACCCAGAATCTCAGCATTGGCATCCTTGACCATTTTACCGATTTTAATATCAGGATCCTTAACGAAGGCTTGTTCCGTAAGACTGACTTCCTCAATAAACTTTCTCAGGCGTCCGCTGACCATTTTTTCTATGATATCTGCTGGCTTGCCACTCTCGGCGGCTTGTGCCGTATAAATCTCGCTTTCCTTGCTCAACACTTCGGCAGGTACTTCTTCGGCATTTACCACCAATGGGTTAACTGCTGCCACATGCATGGCTATATCTTTGGCCAGTGACTCATCACCCCCGCGCAGACTAACAAGAACAGCAATTTTATTATTGGAATGAACATAACTGCCTACCGTCAAACCTTCTTCCACGGCACATGCGACGCGTCTTACAGATATATTTTCACCAATTTTCTGAACCAGACCCAGGCGGGCTGCTTCCATTTCGGAATCCATTAATTTAGCGACATCCAGCTCTTTGGTTTCAAAGGCTTTATCCAGTACTTTTCTGGCGAAATTGCCAAAATTTTCTTCCTTGGCGGCAAAGTCGGTTTCACTGTTGACCTCAACCATAACGCCCATGCTGTTATCACTGGCAATTTTGACTAAAACCACACCTTCAGCTGCAGTACGACCGGCTTTTTTAGCGGCCTTCATGCTGCCTGCCTTTCTTAAAATTTCAATGGCCTCTTCAATATCACCATTGGATTCAACCAGTGCATTTTTACATTCCATCATGCCCAGGCTGGTTCTTTCACGTAACTCTTTTACTAATGCTGCTGTAATATCAGCCATGATAGTCGGCTCCTTTACTACAATTGAAATATCTTATGATCTGCCCCTGCTTAGAGTGCTCTGAATCAGAAAAGTTTAAGCAGGCGCAGAAGAAAGGGCTAAAGCGCCCTTTCATGTTTAGTTTGCGGCTCTGTTAAGCGTCTTTTTTAGCTTCAGCTGCTTTGGCTTTTGGAGCTGCTTTGGCTTTAGCCTTGGCTTTTGGAGCTGCTTTGGCTTTGGCTTTGACCTTAGCTTTTGGAGCTGCTTTAGCTTTGGCTTTGGCCTTGGCTTTTGGCGCAGCTTTTTCAGCCGGTGCAGCTTTAACTTCAGGCTTTGACGCAACTTCTGCTGGCTCTTTTGCACTTGCAGAATCACTGGCTTCAGCTACTTCGCTTAGTTCAGGCTTATCTGCAGCTTTAGGCTTGCTTTTAGCCTTAACGGTAACTTTTGGGGCGCCTTCTGTAGTTTGAGTATTTACTTCTTCAACGAAATCGTCTTTAGCGCTGCCCTCAATATCAGCCACCCCACGTCCGGCAATACAGGCCTCAGCGACAGCTGAAACATATAACTGTATGGCGCGTAGTGCATCATCATTACCTGGGATAACGATGTCAATGCCATCAGGATTACTGTTGGTATCAACTATACCAATCACTGGTATACCAATTTTATTAGCTTCAGTGACCGCAATGCGTTCATGATCCACATCGACAACAAAAAGAGCATCTGGCAAGCCACCCATATTCTTGATACCACCAATACCGGTTTCAAGTTTCTCCATATTCCTTCGGCGCATCAACGCTTCTTTCTTGGTCAAACGCTCAAAGGTTCCGTCAGTGGACTGGGTTTCCAGATCTTTTAAACGCTTAATAGAAGCACGGATGGTTTTGTAATTGGTCAACATACCACCTAACCAACGTTGATCGACATAAGGCATGCCTGCACGGATGGCTTCTTCCTTGATGATTTTACTGGCAGCTCGTTTGGTGCCAACAAAGAGGATTTTCTGACGACGCTCGGCCATCTGTTTTATCTGGGCTAAAGCCTGATTAAACGCAGGTACAGTGTGTTCAAGGTTAATGATATGGATTTTATTGCGGGCTCCGAAAATATAGCGTTCCATTTTCGGGTTCCAGTAGCGACATTGATGGCCAAAGTGTACGCCGGCCTTCAGCATCTCTTTCATGCTTGTAGTAGTCATAGTTTTTCCTTCGGGTTAAGCCTCCATATATCCCATGAACCCAACCTTACGGTAGACCCGATAAAGCACCCGGGGTCATGTGTCGATATATGTGTGACGTTAATTAATAGTTAACAGCAACTTATGTTGCCATATTTTTTGTTTTTCGGGCTTCAGGCCCTTAAAACGTGCGGCTTTATACCATAAAGTTTAGCCAACTTAAAGTAATTATCACGAGTGATAGTGCTTCAACTGTCGGTTTCTAGTGTTATAGATGCCGTCGCTTCTGCCTTGATCACCCTTCGTCCTATCCTGCTAATCGGCGACCGTCTGGCGACAGGGAAGTCGTCAGCCGAGCCTGTACATGGATGTACGTAGTTTGGCGTGTCGACGAAAGCTAGATTGCCATCAGGCCTGAACGTTGCAGGGACAGCTTCACGTTGAGTCACTACCTATTTTCCTATACTGCCAGTGCTACCTGTACTTTGGGGTGGCTGTTACACTAAAATCACGCTCTTGCCCTTACCAATTTAACTAAACCATCCAAATTATGGCTGTAAGTATTAAAACACCTGAAGAAATTACCCTTATGCGTGAAGCGGGTCGACTTGCTGCTGAAGTACTGGAAATGATTGAGCCCTTTGTGCAACCTGGTGTCAGCACCGGGGAGCTTGATCGCATTTGTCATGAACATATTGTCTCCAAGCAGCACGCCATACCTGCCCCCTTAAACTATAACGGCTTTCCAAAATCCATTTGCACCTCGGTAAATCATGTGATTTGCCATGGGATTCCAAGCGACAGCAAAATTCTGAAAAGCGGTGATATTATCAATATCGACATTACCGTGATTAAGGATGGTTTTCATGGCGATACCAGCAAAATGTTTCTCGTAGGTGAAGTCCAGAATCATGCAGAACGCCTGGTAAAAACAACTCAGGAAGCACTATATCTGGCAATTGACATGGTGAAGCCCGGCGTTCGCCTGGGTGATATCGGGCATGCCATACAGCAATATGCTGAAAGCCGTCATTACTCGGTTGTCAGAGAATACTGTGGTCACGGTATTGGGCGTATCTTCCATGAAGAGCCACAGGTTTTGCACTATGGCAGACCTGGCACCGGACTGGAACTGCAGGCTGGCATGACCTTTACCATTGAGCCCATGATTAATGCCGGCGCGCGCTATACCCGCCTCTCCAAGAAAGATGGCTGGACTGTAACAACCAAGGATCGGCGACTCTCCGCACAATGGGAGCATACCCTGGCTGTCAATGAAACAGGATGTGAAGTCTTGACACGACGTAGCGAGGAAAGTTTTTAAGCACATAATGAGAACCCTGGACCCCTCGCTTTTTGATGTAAAAGAATTCAAGCAAAGTCTTGCCAAGGCCCGATCGCCAATCAGTTGTTATCGCAAGGCCATCATTGATACCCGCGCCAAGCTGGATGAGCGTTTTAAAAACAAGGGCAACATTGAAGACATCATTGCCGATTTGACGTGTTTTATTGATGAGCTGCTGAGCATTGCCTGGCAACAATATGACTGGATAGACGATCCCGAAATCAGTCTATTGGCCGTAGGTGGATATGGTCGCGGAGAGCTTCACCCCTATTCTGATATCGACATACAAATTCTGCTTTCCAAAAATAACCAGAAGAAATATAAAACCAATATTGAAAAGTTTCTGACTTTTCTTTGGGATATTAATCTCGAAGTCGGACAAAGCGTTCGCACCATTAACGAAAACAAACAACAGGCCGCTAAAGATATCACCATAGCTACTGCGCTGATGGAATCAAGAACCGTGTATGGCAACCCGGCTTTGCTGGAAAAACTTATCCTGGAAGTTAACAAGAAAAAAATATGGGAACCGAAAAAGTTTTTTACCGCCAAGCGCGATGAGCAACGTGCCCGCCATGCAAAATATGATGACATTGAATATGCACTCGAACCCAACCTCAAGGTTTCGCCAGGAGGGCTGCGCGACATTCAGACAATTGGCTGGATTTCAAAACGCTATTTCGGGGCCTCTGATTTTCAGGAGCTGGTTGAACGGGGCTTTCTCCAGAAAAATGAATATCAGGATTTAATAAAAGGCAGAAATTTTCTCTGGTCTTTACGCTACGGTCTGCACATGCTTGCAGAACGCAGAGAAGATCGTTTGCTGTTTGGCCACCAGCGTCAACTGGCTGAAATTTTTTCATACAAGGACGACAACAACAGCCTTGGCATTGAAAAATTAATGAAAGAATATTACCGCAACGTGCAGACACTCCGTGAATTGAACGATGTTCTGCTGCAGCTTTTCGATGAAGAAATTATTCGCTCTAAAGAAAAAGCAAAAATTCTGACGCTAAACGCCCGTTTCCAGATTCATAATAATTATATTGAGGCTGTTCATTCACGTGTTTTCAGGCAAACACCCTTCGCCTTGATTGAAATTTTCGTATTACAGGCTCAGGATAACAAAATCGAAGGCATCAGGGCGTCGACCATCAGGCTGATCAGGAATGGTCGCCAGTTAATCGATAATGAATTCAGAAAAGATATCCGTAATACCAGCTTGTTTATGGAGCTTTTGCGCTCTCCCTACAAAATGGTAACGCGTCTCAGGCAAATGAAACGTTATGGCATTCTCGGTGCTTATCTTCCTGAATTCGGCAACATTATCGGCCAGATGCAACATGACCTTTTCCATATTTATTCAGTCGATGATCATACCTTGCAGGTTGTTGAAAACATGCGCCGACTCCGACATCCTGAAGCAGAGGAAAAATTCCCACTGGCCGCCAGGATTGTAAAAACACTGCCTAAAGTTGAATTACTGTATATCGCAGGACTTTATCACGATATAGCCAAAGGCCGGGGTGGGGACCATTCAGAACTGGGTGTAAAAGATGCCGAGGCTTTCTGTGTTCGTCATCACCTGGGAAAATGGGATACTGCACTTGTTGCCTGGCTGGTCAAGAATCATTTGCTGATGTCCAGTATTGCACAGCGCAAGGATATACAGGATGCAGATGTGATAAAAAGTTTTGCTCTGGCTGTCGGTGATCAGACCCGACTGGACTATTTATATACTCTGACCGTTGCCGATATCAACGCGACCAATCCAAGTCTCTGGAATGCCTGGCGCGCTTCACTGTTAAGACAACTCTACCAGGTTACCAAACGCGCCCTGAGTCTTGGTCTGGAAAAAGTCGTCGGGAAAAATTCACGTATCAAGGATAATCAGGCGCAGGCACTCGTCATTCTTGGCGAAAAAAATATTGACAAGAAACAGGCCATGCTTATTTGGGATAAGCCCAGTGAGGATTATTTCCTCAGAGAAAGTCCTGAAGATATTGCCTGGCACACCATTGCCATCGCCAAACATCAGGAAGCCGATGATGCGCCTCTGGTATTGATTAAAAACAGCATGGAACATCAGTACGAAGGGGCAACACAGGTTTTCATCTATACTGAAAATTCAAATTTTCTGTTTGCCAATATAGCCAACGCCTTCGATCGTTTAAACCTCAACATTCATGACGCCAGACTCTTTAATAATGCTTCCAACAAAGCCTTGATGACCTTTATGGTGTTGGAAACAGATGGCACGCCGCTAAAGAAAAATTCACCCAGAACAGCAGAGGTTCTGGATATGCTGATCAAGTATGCCTTGCCACAGGAAAGACAGGCGAAAAATAAACAACATATGCCACGGCAATTACGCCATTTCAATCGGGCCACAGAAGTGAGTTTTACAAATCCCGAGAATTTTCCTTACTCTATTCTTGAGGTGCTCTGTCCTGACAGGCCTGGGCTGCTTGCCAAAATTGCCAATATTTTTGTTGAAAAAAATATCATTCTTCACAATGCTAAAATCACAACCCTTGGTGAGAATGTAGAAGATGTGTTTTTTATTACAGATAATAAAAACAAGTCACTGACCGATAAAAAATTCAGTGATGAATTACAAGCGCTGATTAAACAAAAACTCGATGCTACTTTAAACGCAGCCTGATTGAACATGATAACTCTGTACGGTATTCCAAACTGCGACACTATAAAAAAAGCTCGTGCATTTCTGAATCAGCATGCTATTGCCTATGAATTCCATGATTACAAGAAACAAGGCATAGGTGCACCCCTGCTGAAACAATGGTGTCATGAATTTGGATACGAAAATGTCCTCAACCGTCGGGGCACTACCTGGCGTAAACTCGATGCCGAGACAAAAGATCAAATCAATGAGGAGTCTGCAATCACGCTAATGCAGGAGCTTCCCTCGCTCATCAAACGCCCAATACTGGTGAAAGACTCAAAATTTCTGCTTGGATTTAATCAAAGCGAATACGAAAGCCTGTTATAATGCCGCCTGCTTTAATTGACGCGGATAAACTATGAATTTATACAGCCTAGCTTTTGGCACAGGAAGCAAAGACTCAGCCGGCAACTGGCTAGAAGTATATTACCCTGCCCCTCTGCTTAACCCCGACACTACAACCCTGCAAGCAATTCTGGGAAGCCTGAATTATGCAGGAGGCAATGTGACGCTTGAACTGGATTCGCATCAGCTTAATCAAATGCTGGATAATTTTGGAGCCACTCAAAATCAACAACAAATTGATTTACTTTCGAATCTGCTGTTAAGCAAAAAAAACTTGCTGTTGTGCTTGCTGGAAACTGACAGCAAACCCGAATCCACGCCAGAGGTCTATCTGAAACTGCACCTTCTTTCACATCGTCTGGTTAAACCACATAGTGTAAATCTGGAAGGCATGTTTGGAATTTTACCAAATGTTGCCTGGACCAGTGAGGGTCCGATTGCGATCAGTGAATTACCTGCTCGCCAGCAACAAGCCCGTTTGCAGGGACATAACTTATCCGTCAATTCAGTCGATAAATTTCCGAAAATGACGGATTATGTAGTTCCTTCTGGTGTCAGAATCGCCGATGCCTCTCGCGTCCGTCTGGGTGCCTATCTGGGTGAAGGCACGACTATCATGCACGAAGGTTTTGTGAATTTTAATGCCGGTTCCGAAGGTGAGGCCATGATTGAAGGCCGCATCAGCGCCGGTGTTTTTGTTGGCAAAGGCAGTGATTTGGGTGGCGGCTGCAGTATATTGGGAACTCTTTCCGGCGGCAATAAAGCAGTCATTTCCATCGGCGAAAACTGCCTGATCGGAGCCAACGCAGGACTAGGTATCTCGCTGGGTAATGCCTGTACTATAGAAGCTGGACTTTATCTGACCGCAGGCACCAAAGTCTCTGTCCTGGACAAAGAACTTCAGCTTGTTGAGGTAGTTAAAGCCCGAGATCTGTCCGGAAAAAGCAACATGTTGTTCCGACGCAATTCCACCAGCGGAGCTGTGGAGTGTCTGACCAGGCTAAGCGGTATTGAACTAAATTCGGAACTCCACGCACATAACTAAGCTACATTCAGGGCCAGGTATGTCTTCTACCGTTGATCTATGCAGTGAATTAATCAGCCGTGCTTCGGTCAGCCCTGATGACCGAGGTTGTCAGGAACTGTTAAGTGCGCGTCTGCAAACATTAGGCTTTACTATTGAGTCCATGCCCTTTGGTGATGTTAAAAATTTATGGGCCAGACGAGGCAGTGCAGCACCCCTGTTCTGTTTTGCAGGACATACCGACGTTGTACCAGCAGGCAATCCTGACAATTGGGATTCTGATCCCTTCACACCAACAATACGAGACGGTCTTCTTTTTGGCCGAGGCAGTGCTGATATGAAAGGCAGCCTGGCCGCCATGATCACCGCCTGTGAAAACTTTCTTGCCGATCATCCTGATCATCCGGGCTCTATTGCCTTTTTAATTACCAGCGATGAAGAAAGTGCGGCTATCAACGGTACCGTCAAGGTTGTTGAAGTATTACAAAACAGAAATGAGCAGATTGATTACTGCATTGTTGGCGAACCTTCCAGTCACAAAGTACTCGGTGATACGGCCAGAAACGGCAGACGCGGTTCTTTAAATGGAAGCTTGAAAGTGCTTGGCAAGGAAGGTCATGTCGCCTATCCGGAACTGGCTGTTAATCCCATCCACGCCTTTCTGCCTGCATTGGCTGAGTTAAGTCAGATAGAGTGGGATCAGGGCAATGATTATTTCCCCGCTACCAGTCTGCAGATTTCCAACATTCATGCCGGACAGGGAACCAATAATGTTGTTCCTGGTGAGATGGCTGTCTTGTTTAATTTTCGTTTCTCCACTGAAGTCAGCGCTGAGGAATTGATAGCACAAACCGAAACCATTTTTGATTATTATCATGAAAACTATGAAATTAACTGGCAGCTATCCGGCAATCCCTTTATTACCGAAGCCGGTGTGCTTACCGATGCCGTGCTGAAAAGTGTTGCTGCTGTAAATGGCGCCACTTGTAACTTGTCTACTGGGGGTGGCACCAGCGATGGGCGTTTTATTGCGCCAAGCGGTGCACAGGTAGTGGAGCTCGGCCCTTGCAACGCCAGTATTCATAAAAATAATGAACATGTTGCCGTGGCAGATCTGGATCAGCTTGCATTGATGTATGAAAAAATTCTGCAGGAAATTCTGCTTTAGACAAAGACTTCGAAATGCGCCGACTTGCCCGGCACAATAAAACTCGGTTTTAACTCAGCTGCAAGACCTTTATTTATCTTGCTGCCAGCACTGCCCGGCTTTTTGACTACCACCCGATGCCGCGCACAGGCCTGGGCAGCTGTGATCAGTTTGTCAGTATCTTCAGCAAAACCTAATACTTCCTGTAACAGCAGCATGGCTTTTTTGACGCTCGCGCTTTTATTTCGAGGCGGAAACATCGGGTCAAGATAAATCACATCGGGCCTGGGTTTTAATCCATTTTGAATAGCCAGAAACCAGTCATCAGCACTGGTATGATGCAGCTCCATACCAGCAATAATCGCTTTAATATCTGCAGAGTCAGATTGTTCTGCACGCTGCAAACCATCCGCCAGCAAACTGTAAATGAGTGCTGACTGTTCCAGTAAGGTGACACGGCAACCCAAACTGGCAAGAATAAAAGCATCCCTGCCCAAGCCTGCTGTGGCATCGAGAACCTGCATGGCTTCGTGTTTATTCAGACCGACAGCCTTGGCGAGTCCCTGGTTTTTCCCGGAAGTCTTCAGACGATAGAGTAGCGCCGGATCAAGAAAGTCTACCCATAGTGGATAGCTGTGCTTTTCACCAAGCCTGGCTTGCAGCCTTTGCAGTGACAATCCCTTTGAATCCAGTTTGAGCAGGTGGCTATAACCTGATTCTGGCGGCCTCTCAACGACATCCAGTTGCAAGGTCTGCTGCAAAACCCGCACATCACTGGGGTCAGCATCGATTGCACAATAAAAAGCAATATTCATTGAGCCAGGCTCCTAGTATCTGTATCATCATTGTGATACAGATTCCCTCAGGTTAAATACGGTCACAAAGTAAAATGAAACTAGAACTAGTCCTGGACAGCAGCAATACCAGCCCTATTTTTCAACAAATCATCGATCAGGTGCATTTCAAGATTAACACAGAGGAGCTGCAACCCGGCGACAAATTACCCAGCATACGCAGCCTCGCCGAAGACTATGGTCTGGCAGCCAATACCGTTGTCAAGGCCTTCCGCCAGCTGGAGTTCCGTGGCTTGATTCAGGCCCAGGATCGCAGCGGATATATCGTTGCCAGTCCCGATGCCAGCATCGGTCGTTATCAGGCGCGTGGTGTATCTTCTGATAAAACGGAAGTCCATAAGGTGGTAGATAAAATGGATCACGGTTTGTTTCCAAATGCATTTTGTAAAATAACTGAGGACTATCTGACCGGTAATCCAGAACATTGTAATGTGATCCATGCCGATGGCAGTGGCACTAAGTCTATCATTGCCTATCTGAGCTATAAGGAAACCGGCAACCCCCAGGTGTTTCAGGGTATTTCACAGGATTCTATTGTGATGAATCTGGATGACCTGCTCTGTATTGGGGTCAATGGCCGGATACTGCTCTCCAACACCATTAACCGCAATGCCCTGAATTGTCCGGGCGAAGTTGTTGCTGCCCTTATTGAAGGTAGTGAAGCTTTTATGGCTACCTTGCGTGAATTTGGTGTGAAAATTTACAGTGGCGGCGGCGAAACCGCCGATGTTGGCGATTTAACCGGCACCCTGGTGGTTGACAGTTGTGCCGTCGCAGTCATGAAGAAAAAAGACATCATCAGTGGTGATCAAATCAAGGCTGGCTTGTCTATCGTCGGCCTGTCATCCACCGGACAAAGCTCCTATGAAAGTCATGTAAACAGTGGCATTGGCAGTAATGGTTTAACCAGTGCCCGGCATGACATGCTGTGTTCCTATTATGCCGAAAAATATCCCGAATCCTTTGATGCCAATGTTTCCAGTGATCTGGTTTACTGCGGACCTTACAAGCTTGAAGACCCATTGCCGGAATCGGAAATGACTGTCGGAGAAGCCATTCTGAGTCCTACCAGAACCTATGCCCCTGTCATTTATAAAATTCTCGAAGAACATCCGGGTTTGATTCAGGGCCTGATCCACTGTTCCGGAGGCGCACAGACCAAGTGCCTGAAATTTGCCTCCAAGGTCCATTTTATAAAAGATAATCTATTCCCTGCTGCGCCGGTTTTTAAAGCCATACAGGCAGCATCCAATACCCCATGGAAAGAGATGTACAAGGTTTTTAATATGGGCCATCGTATGGAGATCTACTGCCTGCCTGAACACGCACAGACCGTTATCGATATCAGCAAGAGCTTTAACATAGATGCACAGGTAATCGGGCACACAGAAAGCAACGAGGATGGCAACAAACTCAGTCTGTGTCATGAACAGGAGGTTTTTGAATATCTTCCATAGTTAATTCATCTTTGCAGATATACTCTGGGCCAACAAATCTGGCACCATTAAAACCATATGCTTTGTCTTTTATACCTACTGTTTAACGATGGAGTCACATGAAATTATTCACCATAATTCTACTTCAGCTCATCCTCAGTTTTGTCTGGATCGCTAATGTTTCGGCGCAAACAGCCGCTCCGCAAAGAAGCATAAGCGACCTTGGCGATGGCTTATATCAGGTCAATACCGGTCCCGGTGTCGCTCCCGTTTTTGCTTTTCTGGTAACAGATGATGGCATTCTCATCGTCGATCCGCCCAATCCGGACAGCGCACAGTGGTTAAAAGAAGAGCTTGCTCTGCGCTTTCCAGGCCATGAAGTTGTCTATGTGGTGGAAAGCCATTATCACTGGGATCACACTCGTGGCTCCACAACCTTTGCAGATACCGCCACCTTTATTGGCCATGCAAACATGCTGCGCAACCTCGATGCATCGATAGCCGATGCACCTCCCCCAGGTAATACACGCGACACAAACAACGACGGTCTTTTATCCAGAGATGAAGCTCTAACCGGCACCCTGGCCAATTTTGATGCCATGGACAGCAATGCTGATAATTTCCTGACTCAGGCAGAACTGCTGGCTGATACCGTGCGGCCGGATATTGTCTTTTCCGACCGGCTGGAACTGAATCTGGGTGGTAAACGGGTTGTACTACTGTGGGCTCAAAATCGTCACAGCAGTGATCTGATCGATATTTATTTTCCTGATCATGGCGTCTTGCTGGCCAGTGATTATGTATGGATAAACAGAATGTGCTGCAATTTCCAGTTTGATCAACGACCACTTAGCACCTGGATTGAATCGATCAGAGATCTGGAGGCCCTGGATTTTGATATTCTGCTTAACAGTCACTTTGCTTCCGGCAATAAGCAGGACCTGATTAACTTCCGCCGCTGGCTGGAGGATTTGCGAACAGTTGTTTCAGCGGGTATTGCCGAGGGTTTATCTTTGGAAGCTATCCAGGCATCTGCTGATCTTACGCAGTATTCAGACTGGACGGGGTATGACAATCAACTGGATGCGATTATTGAATCGGCTTATGGCAGCCTGATGCTGGAATAAAATCGCTTAAGCAGGTAAGGACATCAATTCAGAATAAATCCCAGTCAGGTTTTTCTCCGCCCAAATTGTTAATCAGGAATTCAATAAATACCCGTACTTTTGCGGGCTGAAATCTTTTTTCCGGATAAATCGCCCTGAATATTCTGGGTGGTATTGTGTAGTCTTCAAACAATGGCACCAGACTTCCACTGCTCAGATCTTCAATTACTAAATTAGATGGCAAACATGTTATTCCTAAACCGGCCAGAGCCGATTTGTGGACGGCCTCAGGATTATTACAGGAATAATTACCCGAAACTTTTACCTTGGTCTCTTCATCATCTTTAATAAATACCCACTCATCTGCTACATGATGAAACGATAACAGAAGGCAATTATGGTTCACCAGCTCTGCGGGTTGTTCAGGGGTACTCCTGGCAGCAAGATATTCAGGGCTTGCACAGACAACTCCCGGCACATTAAGTATCTTGATAGCCTTATAGGATGTGCTGGGTATATTTCCGGTAGACAGGATAATATCAAAATCCTCGATATTGACTTTGGAAAACACATCACTCATTTCTATCTGGATACTGACCAGCGGATTTTCTTTTAAAAATTGCGGAACCATGGATGCAAGCATACGACGCCCGAAGGTTACTGGTGCGCTGACCCGCAAGGTGCCACTTGGAACATCTTTTTTTTCGAGGGCGGCATTTTCAGCATCCTGCATCGCCAGCATAGCTTGCTGGGCATATTCAAAATAACGCGACCCCGATTCAGTGAGGCTCAGTTTGCGGGTTGTTCGCGTTAATAATTTAACGTTGAGTTTGGCTTCCAGCCCTGAAACACGTTTGCTGACAGCAGAAGTCGTAATTCCAAGTCTCTCCGCTGCCCTGGAAAAGCTTTTCTCTTCTACAACCGCTATAAAGATAGGAATTGCACTAAAGTCCTGCATACTGACCGCTATTATTTATTTTAAGTTAACAAAGAATTTCCAAATAGGCACTTTATAGTCTGCTTGGAAAGAATATACTGTCATAGCATTAAAACCAAAACAATAAGATTCCTGCAAAACTAAAATAAAAAGAGCAGAGCCATGATAAATAAAATACCTCGTATCAGGTTGTTAATTCCTCTACTGACCCTATGCCATATGCTTCTGGCCTTGCCGTCACTGGCGCAGACTAATACCGGCACCATTACCGGTAATCTGCTGGACCCCAATGGTTCCGTTATCACCGGCTTGAGTTCGTCCATTACCCTCACCAGTATTGAAAACGGTACAGTCTATGATGCTAACGTTACATTGGCCGGGCAATATTCACTCACCAATATTCCGCCTGGTATGTATAACCTGAATTTCCCGGTTTCCTGTTGCATGTACCGCACTTATGAAGAAGAAAATGTTGAAATACTCGCAGGTAGTTCCATGCGACGCGATCTTAATCTGGAGTGGCACATTAATCTCGGCACAATCGGTGATGATCCAGGCATGCTTGCCGAAGATATGATTTCTCAATCCGGCGATTTATCAGGCCCCACCCCAAGAATGCCGGATGGTAAACCTGATTTTTCAGGGGTTTGGTACAATGTACCAAACCGTGAACCTATCCGCCCTGAACCGCTTCAACCCTGGGCAGCAGAAATCCAGCAACAGTTAAGAGAACTTGGACAACAGGGTTCGGCTTCCTACTGCCTGCCCCAGAGCGCCGTTATCAGCACACTGATCTTTCCCTATAAATTTGTGCAAACCAATGATCTGCTCGTACAAATGATTGAGTTTGTCACACCCGGATTCCGGCAGATATTCCTGGATGGCAGGACCCGACCAGACATCTGGAATCCTTCATGGTACGGCTTTTCTAGCGGTCACTGGGAGGGTGATACGCTCGTGGTGGAGTCGACAGGTTTTAATGAAATTACTCCCGGTTTTGGTGTTCATACGGAAGCATTAAAAATTACCGAGCGTTATACACGTCCTCAAAATGACATCTTATTAATTGAAGTCATTGCCGAAGACCCCGAGGCCTATACTGAAGTTTGGACAAGACATTATGAAGCCCGATTAGTAGAAGGCCAGGAAATACTTGAATTTGTCTGTGCCGAAGGAAATGACACTTCGCTTTTTGCACAGCCCGTTTGGCGCGGAAGGCCCTGAAGCCATCAATAATGAGAAGCCCAATTAACCTATACAATATTCTGGAGTACAAAAAACATGAAAAAGATAAGCGTCTGCTGCACCCTGTTTCTCTTAGCGTTTTTTCCTTTAAGCGTGCTATCTCATCATTCCTTTATCAGTCAGTTCGATCCTGCTAAGGAAGTCGTCATGAATGGAACAGTAGCCAGAGTCAGATGGACGAACCCCCATGCTTTTTTTGACGTCACGGTAGTCAATGAATCTGGTGTCGAGGAACTTTGGGCATTCGAATTAGGCAGCCCCAATACCCTGATCAGATATGGCTGGTTCCGCGATACTATTAAAGTTGGTGATGAGGTAAGTGTCGACGGCTATCTGGCCAGAAGCGGTGCAAATCTGGCGAATGCAAAAATAGTGACACTTGCTGATGGCACAGTCATACAGGCAGGGTCCTCCTATCTTGAACAAACCCGATAAAGCAAATAAGCACAACAGTCCTGATAGACAAGTCTCTGATAAGCCAGTTATATCTTGATTTTAAGCTTTAGGTGGACTAGTTTTGCCTTACTTTCATTCGTACGCCAAGGAAAAATAATGCAAACCCTGATAAAAAAAATCACTTTAGTCATTTGCCTGCTAAGCATGGTAAGCGGGGCCTATGCGGTTGCCCCTGATTTCGTCGAAAAACTCAATGCCAGACCCGATGCAGACAGGGCCAGAGATGGGGCCCGTCATCCTTACCAGATTATGAATCTGCTCGGTGTTGAAGAAGGTATGACAGTTCTTGATATAGGTTCCCAGACTGGCTGGTGGACAAGAGTATTTGATGCCGCAGTAGGACCAACAGGAACCATCATTGCACAGGGTGCAGATGGCGGCGTACGTGGCGGCCCTCCTCCTGCTGATATGGCAGCTATGTCCAATGTTGAACTGGTAGCTGATCTCGGCGACATCCAAAGCAATAGCGTCGATGTAGCCGTGACAGCATTAAATGTCCACCATGGCAATGCAGAACGCTTCGTGCCTTATTTTGAACAAATTAAAAATGCACTCAAACCTGGTGGCATCGTTGCCGTCATTGACCACATTGGCGATGCAAGTCGTGATAATTCCCGCTTACACAGAGTTGTGCCTGCTGATGTCCGCTCATGGATAGAAGCCGCTGGTCTGGAAATCATTGAAGATTCAAATTTAATGCGCAATAACGCAGACGACCACACCTTATCTGCCAATATGGGTCCAAATGATTCAATTCTCGGCAGAAATACTGATCGTTTTCTTTTTGTAGTCAGAAAACCAGCAATGTAAATTTAAAGTTGAATTAAGCATTGTACAAAGCCCCTTCTTCAGGGGCTTTTTTTTGAGTGCATTTTTGCAGCAGTGAAATTTCCCGAAGCTACTTTAGGGAAACAAGCTTGTATTTGTTTTTATGATAAATAATGCTGAATGTAATCAGCACCGCAAAGGGTACCGAAATCAGAAAGGAGTATGCAATTAACTGGCTTGGGTTCAAACCGTAAGACAGTTCACGGACGAAATACTCTGTTGCTCCTGCAGCCCATAAACCCAGCTCCGCACCATTCATGCCGATATTATGTCGCATCACTGCATTAGGCTTGCGCTTTCCTAACATAGGTATCAGCCCGAACAGTAAAAAACCAAGTGACACAGGAATCAGAAAATGAAAAACACCAATGGAGCCATCATTGAAATCATAAATAAACAGGGCTGAAATATTGACTATCAAAAGGGCAACTACAAATACATAACCCGCTTTTTTATGTATTGCTGTGCCCTTCGTTGAAAGCAACATTATTAAGCCCGTCAGCATGCCAACTACTGCACTGGAAAAATGCAATAATCCCGTAAACGAATGAACCCAGTTTGTTAAATCAAACACCAGCCTATACCTGCCTGTTCAATTAATTGACATTTATTCCTGCGCTTCAGACATTTCACAGGTTCCACCGGCACAACGGTTATTCTCCTGGCAAACGTATTCCATCAGACCAAGTTCTTCCCAGTCCGGACGTGCACTCAACTCAAAGTCCTGAGTGAAAGGTCGAGTAAATATCTTCGGATCATCTATGGTGATCTGATAAAGGAGC
The DNA here is from genome assembly GCA_963975155.1 of uncultured Gammaproteobacteria bacterium. Classification (GTDB taxonomy): domain Bacteria; phylum Pseudomonadota; class Gammaproteobacteria; order Pseudomonadales; family Pseudohongiellaceae; genus UBA5109. The sequence goes on from CAXBFG010000001.1 coordinate 474,431, forward strand.
TTATCGCCCTGGTGGGTGAGACGCTCTACAGTATGCAGTGCATCGCTGTGCCAACGGGTTTTGGTAGGATCCGTATAATGATAATCATCCAGAATCCAGCGCTTGAAATTCACCGTATCGATAACCAGTGTGTCTCCCTCCCAATGACCAACTGAATCTCCGTAGTAGGAAGGCTCCAGGCCCTCGCGATGCGGACGTCCATCAGTCGGGATAATACGGGCAGCTCGCTGTAGTTCTGGAAGAAACACCAGATAGTCAGTGTTCTGTACTATCTGTATGGGGAGGATATACAACATGCCGCCCGGAAAACCACCAGGCAAACACATGGCCCGAGGCTCATCATGGTAAGGGTCTCCGTTGCGCTCCTCATAGAGCAGACTCTCTGCGCCGGGTAAAAGAGGAGCCATCTTGTCTGCATTAAATATCAGGTTGCCGCGAGGGCCGGTGGCATTGATTGTTGCGGGGGGAGCATAAATACCCGAAAAATCGGGTTTGTTATTCTGCATACGCGGGATATTAACCTGGGCATTTACAACGGTGACCGTTAGTGAAGCGAATATCAAAAGCCCGGCTGTGCTTTTCTTCAAAAATTTCATCTTCCACCTCCTTCTGTTGCGGTGAACACGTTACTGCCATCCGAGAAAGTGACACGTCGACCAGAAGCATTATTGGAGCCATCCCGCGCGCGTGAACCTTCAACATTAACAAGCGCACCAATTTCCAGCGCTGCTTTAGTGATACCCCGGCGCATCAGCATGCCTGGTGGGGCAGAAGAAAAACCCCAGGTAGTCACCTCACCATCGGCATCCGTCACATCAACATAGAACCAGACGTGCGGGTTATTCCATTCCACTGCCTTAATGGTGCCACTGACGCTAACGGGATCGTTAGGATCAAATTCAGCGGTTTCCGAGTGATGAGCAAAACCGTTTGTGCCCATCGCCATCAAGGCGATAAATAACACTAGCTTGCTTTTCATCTGCGCTCTCCTAAATTTTTATTATTCTGTATTCGTTGGTGTTCAGATACTAACTTTTCCTATTATCAAAAATCCAGAAATTTACAAACTACACGACTAAAGATCAGCACTCAGGCCATATGGTTTCCGCAACCGCTCTTGCATTGAAAGCACTAACATCTACTTCTTCACCGGTGACCGGGTTCGGATAATGGAAAGGCGGGAAATAAACGTTCGGATAGACACCGGCACCATCCAGTGATGGTAAATCCGCGCCCTCACTCATTCCACTGCCATCGCCATTTATACACGCGGCTTGTTCCCCACTCCAGCCTTCATGGAAAGGCGTGTAATAAGTTGTCCAGAATTTCATTTTTTTAAATTTCCAGATACCGTCTTCTTTGATAAATTCATTTTCGTATATACCATCAGACCAGAATTCCCGATTGCTACCGAAACCTGCGACCTGAACCATCGCACGGAACCGACCTTTTGCTGTTAAGCCACCCGGATCAACATCCACGATGCCCTGCACCTGGATATGATTGAATAGCGTGCCTCGGGCGATACCGATCTGATTACGACCCATGCGCCCCAGAAAAGCTCGCTCCACGCCTTCCTTATTCAGAAATATGCCACGTTGTGCAATTTCAACTGAGGATTCCTCTGCAAACAGATCCACTACCTGGTCCCATAAATGCTTATCAACATAGTAACCATAGGCGCGCTCCAGCTTTTCGATCGCCTGGATATCTTCAATACGCTGTAGACGCTCTGCCTGTTCTGCAACCAAAGCCCGAAGCTCCGCCTCTGAATCCGATTGACTGCAGGCTCCTAAGAGCAATAAACAGCCAGCCAGTAAGCCTGTTAATGCGATACGATGTGTTTTCGTGCCATGTGTATTACAAAAAGAGATAAGCATTATTGCTGTCCTTGTTTTTCTTAGAAAGTGAAGTGCTTCTCAGTAAGTGAAGTGTTTCTGAATGCTATATATATTAAATGGATATTTCAAAACTAATTGCTTTAAATCATATACGTCATGTTTGGAATTTCAGTAACTAAACAATGCGTACTGAAGGCTTGTAAATAAATCTGGGATAAATCAGAAGTAAAAGCCGCACTGGTCCCGCCAGTGATTATCAAGGCTTTCGGGTTAACCCTCTGAAACAACACCGTCTGTAAGTATGAGAATCGGGATCAACAAGTCCCTTAAATGTTGTTCAGCGTTATTCAGGAAGCAATTAGCACAGGTGCTTAGCTTCAGACAAACAAACAGCTGCTACAAGCTTAAGGATTTACACAGGTAAAACTGGCTGCATCATTAATATCACCCCTGCCTTGATAACGCGGCCATTGTGGGTATTCGCAAACCGGCCTGGTGCGACCAGCTGTCTCAGGGTTAGCATCTACAGCCACTAATTCGCCAGGCTCCTGCCCCGCTGCTACCCAATTATCGAGAATTGAGAGTAAAGAGATACGGGCATTGAACACGCCGCTTATATGTCCCATGCCTGGAATCGTATAAAACTTTACAAAATCAGCCAGAACCTCCGGCTCATAGCGTGCTTGCAAGCGTTCGTAATACTGAATTGAACTGTAAACGGGAATAAAGTCATCAGCGCGTCCATGGAAGAACAACAGCTTGCCGCCCTTTGCCTGATAACGATCAAGATTAACGCTATTAGCACTGATCAAATGAGCAAGCTCACCTATCCTGCCGGCATAACGCCTGGGGTCAAAATCATTTATGGTATCCAGTGTTAAATCCTGAGCAATGGCGTATTTTGGTGTGGCGTTACCAGGCCCAAACTGCAAAGCCTGTCCCGGCCCCTGGGCGCCCAGATTCGGAAAGCCGCCATCCACAAAGGTCGAGCCTTCATAAGGCGTCCACTTCGGATAAATACTGTTGCCTTCATCATCCGGATAAACACTAAAACCAAGATCAAAGGGCGTGTCGATAAGATTGAGGGCTTCAATCTGCACATCAGAAAGACAATTATTCCCTGTGTCAGCACCGCCAACACAACGAATAGGATTTTCAGGACCAAAGCGTTTAAAGTCAGCAGTTGCCTGGATACAAGCAGCAATATTACTGATGATGCCATCTTCTGCATCATCGAGCGCATCACAAGTCGCATAAACGGCAGTGGTAAATGCTGTTACTTTGGCGGGGCTTATCCAGCTGCGTTCTGCATTTGCAAACAGCGCCTTAGCAAAGTGGTTGGCAGACAAATGTAACATCACCAGATTATGTGCGGGATAACCCGCAACCACACCGTCATAATCATCAGGATAGCGTTGCACAGCATCAAAGGCTTCATGCCCACCCTGAGAACCACCTATAAAATAGTTATAGCTTGGAGAAACACCATAGCGCGCATTGACAAGAAACATAGCAACATCATGTGTCTTCTTGATTTGCTCGTGACCAAAATTTCTTAATGCCTCATCGTTAAGAAAAAAACTGCCGTCAAAACCACCATCAGATTGATGACCTGAATCGCTGCCCAGGGTGACATAAGCTCTTGCCAAAGGGTTGGCTTCAGTATCAGCCTGTTTGATATGCGGTCCTAAACCAGTAACCAGGGTGCCGTTTAATCCACCTCCACCCATCTGTAAAGATTTGCCGTTCCAGTTACTGGGTAAGTTAACTTCGAAAATGATATCAGGGGCATTATTAGTGAACGGATGAATGGCACCGATGACTTTACAAAACTCACCATTATGATTATCAGGACTGTTTGCGCTTATAAATTCGGCAGACTGGATACTGGCTCCCTGGGTAGCAAGACCAATGGCAGCAGAAGGGACAAGTATGCCCTGCAGACTTGAACAGGCCAGTTCTGCTGTTCTGTCCATTGGAACTGATATCGAAGACTGAGCGAAGCAAGCATTAGCAACTGATAAGGTGAAAACCACAAAAAACACCCGCAGATGCAACAGAGTTATTTGATTGAAGCTGTATAGAAGATTCATGACTTCCCCATTTTTTTGAATTTCTTAGTTTGCCACTTTAGCCAGATTGCGCAGGACATAATGCAGTATCCCGCCATTCTTATAATAATCCAGTTCATCAAGGGTATCGATGCGACATAGCACCTTGATGTCCTTCTTGCCATGAATGCTCAGACTCAGTTCAGCGCGCGGTTTAAGGTCCTCGATACCGCTTATGTCAAATTGCTCGCTGCCGGTCAGCTTCAGCTTTTCTCGGTTAAGACCATCAACGAATTGTAGCGGCAGCACCCCCATACCGATCAGGTTGGAGCGGTGAATCCGCTCAAAGCTTTCGGCTATGACTGCTTTAACACCAAGCAGACGTGTGCCTTTCGCTGCCCAGTCTCGTGATGAGCCGGTGCCGTATTCCTTACCCGCGATTACAATCAGCGGAATGTCATTTTCCATGTATTTCATCGCGGCATCGTAGATACTCATGTGTTCTCCGCTCGGGATATGGATGGTGTAGCCACCTTCAACACCCGCTAGCATTTCATTCTTGATGCGTATATTGCCGAAAGTGCCCCGCATCATGACCTCGTGATTGCCTCGGCGCGAGCCGTAGGAGTTAAAGTCTTGCGGCGCGATGTCATGCTCCATCAGGTAATGCCCAGCAGGAGAATCCTGTTTAATCGACCCGGCAGGAGAAATATGATCAGTCGTAACAGAATCGCCCAATAGCGCAAGGCAATGAGCATTTTTTATATCCGACACTTGTTCGGCTTCACCCTTCATTCCTTCGAAGAAGGGTGGATTTTTAACGTAAGTCGACGCTGCTCGCCAGTCATAGGTTTCGCGCGCATTAGTGCCTCCGAGAGAGCGCCACTGTTCCGGTCCTTCAAAGACTTTGGCATAACGATCAGTAAACATTGCCGGAGTCAGGCTGTCATGAATCATCTGTTGAATTTCTTCTGGCCTGGGCCATATATCCTTCAGATAAACATCCTTGCCGTCCTGATCCTGTCCAAGCGCCTCATTGTAAAGATCATGCTTCATGTTGCCAGCCAGCGCATAGGCAAGCACGAGAGGCGGAGAAGCAAGATAATTAGCGCGGACACTGGGGTTAATGCGCCCCTCGAAATTCCGGTTGCCGGATAAAACACCGCAGACGGTAAGGTTGTTGGCTTCGATTGCCTTGCGGATATTGTCGTCCAGCGGGCCGGAGTTACCGATACAGGTAGTACAACCGTAACCGACAAGATTGAATCCCAGCGCATCAAGATCATCCTGCAGGCCAGCCTTGGCCAGGTAATCTGTCACGACCTTTGAGCCCGGCGCCAGCGAGGTTTTTACCCACGGCTTGACCTTTAGCCCTTTTTGCAAAGCGTTACGCGCAAGCAGCCCGGCGCCGATCATCACCGCAGGGTTAGATGTATTCGTGCAACTGGTGATCGCGGCAATGACAACATCGCCGTTGCCAAGATCGTGTTCTGAATCAAGAACTTCATAGCGGGTAAAATGCGGGTCATGAGAATCAGCCTGTACAGGCTCAATCCCGGCCTCATTAATCAGGCGTTCTTCGTCGACTTTCGAGGGTTCGTTGCTTAGACTAAGTTGTAAATGGTTTCGGAACATATCGGCTGCATCAGCCAGCCTGATCTTGTCCTGAGGCCGTTTTGGCCCGGCAATACAGGCTTCAACGTCTGCGATATCCAATACCAACATATCGGTAAAAACGGGGTCAGGACTATTTTCATCGCGCCACAGCCCTTGCTCTTTGGCGTAGATTTCGACCAATTTAACGCGCTGCGGATCACGTCCGGTGAATTCAAGATAACGCAGTGTTTCCTTGTCGATAGGGAAAAAACCACAGGTGCTGCCAAATTCCGGCGACATGTTTGAAAGCGTCGCTTTGTCAGACAGGCTGAGATGATTGAGACCGTCACCGAAAAATTCTACAAACTTGCCGACGACCCCTTTTTCACGCAGCATTTCTGTAACAGTCAGTACCAGGTCTGTTGCGGTTGCCCCCGCTTTGAGCTTGCCGGTTAATTTAAAACCAATAACTTCGGGGATCATCATAGAGATCGGTTGGCCGAGCATTGCGGCCTCTGCCTCAATTCCGCCTACACCCCAGCCCAATATTGCCAGCGCGTTAATCATAGTGGTATGTGAATCCGTACCTACCAAGGTGTCGGGATATGCGACATTTCTACCATTTGCTTCATCCTGATCGACCCAGACAGTCTGACCGAGATATTCAAGATTGACCTGGTGGCAGATACCGGTACCCGGCGGAACAACACGGAAATTGTGGAAAGCCTGCTGGCCCCAGCGAAGGAACTCATAACGCTCGCCGTTACGCTCGAACTCGCGCTCAACATTATGCTCGAAAGCCGTCGACGTGCCGAACTCATCGACCATGACCGAATGATCTATGACCAAATCCACCGGGGTCAGCGGATTGATAGCCTGCGCATCGCCACCCAGTGCAACCATCGCCTCACGCATAGCGGCAAGATCTACGACGGCCGGGACCCCGGTAAAATCCTGCATCAACACCCGGGCCGGGCGAAATGCGATTTCCTGATCAACCTTGCCCTTATTATCCAGCCAGCTTTTCAGTGCCCGGATATCTTCTTCTTGCACCGTACGCCCGTCTTCAAAACGGAGTAAATTTTCCAGCAGGACTTTGAGCGTAAAAGGCAGACGGGAAATATCTCCCAGTCTTTCCGCAGCGACCCTGAGGCTGAAATAGTCGTATTCCTTGCCATCAACGCTAAGGGTGCTACGGGTTTTGAGCGTGTCCTGTCCGGTATGGGTCATGTTTAACTCCTTTTGTTACTGGCATATATTTTATATTCAGCCAGTAATTCCTTTAAAGCGCAATGACCTAAATGAGAAAAGCCGTCAACAATCGTCTGGCGCTTACATCCTAAAAATAATTAACCGCCTGTTTGCAATTCTCTACCGCTAATTTATTCATGACCTGCATATTTTATAAGGCTACTTTCTTCAATCTTGAAGCATTCAAAATAACAGACACTGAAGAGAACACCATCGCTACACTCGCGATGATAGGACTCAGCAATATACCGAAAAATGGATAAAGTACGCCTGCAGCGACTGGAATACCGATAGCGTTATAGGCAAAAGCAAAAAACAGATTCTGCCGTATATTCTGCATGGTTGCCTGGCTTAGTTTCCTCGCTCTGACGATGCCGCTAAGATCACCTTTTACCAAAGTTATTTCTGCACTTTCCATGGCAATATCTGCTCCAGTGCCCATCGCAATACCAACATCGGCCTGAGCCAAGGCTGGTGAGTCATTCACACCATCGCCTGCCATCGCAACTTTATAGCCTTCTTGCTGAAAACGCTTAACCACTTCACTTTTACGCTCTGGTAAAACGCCCGCTTCTATCTCATCAATTTCCAACCGGCCCGCAACAGCTTTGGCAGTAACTTCGTTATCACCGGTCAGCATAACGATGCGGATGCCAAGTTTACGAATATCATGCAAGGCTTGAGGCGTAGTTGCCTTAATGGGATCGGCCACGCCGATCAGCCCAGCCAGTTTGCCGTCAACGGCGACAAACATAACTGTTTGGCCCTTAGCACGCAGCTGATCAGCCTGATTAACAAGATCGGTTTCTTCGATACCTAATGCTTCCAGTAATTTATCATTGCCTAGAGCAACTTTTTTAGCATTAACAACACCGCTTACGCCTTTTCCTGTAAGAGATTCAAATTCTTCGACATTAGAAAGCTTAATTTCTCTTGCCTTTGCACCTTCAACAATGGCATTTGCCAAGGGGTGCTCACTGCCTTTTTCCAAGCTGGCAGCTAAGCCTAATAGCTCACCTTCAGATTGATCTTGCGCTGTAATTACAGAAATAAGTTTGGGTTTGCCCTCGGTCAAAATCCCGGTTTTATCGATGACTAATACGTCTATTTTTCCCATCAACTCCAAACTTTCAGCATTTTTTATCAAAACACCTGCCTGTGCCCCTCTACCCGTGCCCACCATTATCGACATAGGCGTTGCTAAACCAAGGGCACAAGGACAGGCAATAATTAGTACCCCAACTGCATTAATCAGTGCAAATGAAACAGCCGGTTCAGGCCCCCATATGCTCCATACCATTGCAGTTATAATTGCGATAAGTACTACTAAGGGTACAAAATAGCCAGCGACAATATCTGCCAGCTTTTGAATAGGTGCCCGACTGCGTTGTGCCTCTGAGACCATAAGCACTATTTGGGCTAGCACCGTTTCACTACCAACCCGTTTGGCTTCCATTATGAAACTACCGCTTTGATTGAGCGTCGCCCCAGTGACTTTATCACCCACTGTTTTGGTAGCAGGCATGGACTCGCCGGTAATCATGGATTCATCAATAGTGCTGGAACCCTCTACAATCTCTCCGTCTACAGGTACTGAGTCTCCCGGCCTCACTCGCAACTTATCACCTGGGTGTATTTGATCCAGTGATACATCTTCTTCTGCCCCATCGTCACGGACTATGCGTGCTGTTTTGGGAGAAAGGTCTAACAAGGCTCGAATGGCACTATTGGTTTTTGAACGCGCCCGCAATTCCATGACTTGCCCCAACATGACCAGAGTAATAATCACAGCAGCAGCTTCAAAATAAACATCTACCATGCCATTTCCCATCAACATTTCCTGCGGGAATAATCCAGGAAATATTGCCGCTATCACCGAATATAAATAAGCCACTCCCGTACCCAGCGCAATCAGCGTAAACATATTAGGGCTTAGGTTAATCAAAGAAGCCCAGGCTTTCTTGAAAAATGGAATCGCTCCCCAAAGCATTACTGGCGTTGCTAAGGAAAATTCAATCCACATGGCCGTTGATGAACTGATAACAGCTGCAAGCGGTCTGCCAGGTAAATGGTCCAACATCACCAGCAACAAGACTGGTAATGATAAGGCTGCACATATCCAGAAACGTCGAGTCATATCATCTAGCTCAGTAGTATCTTCATCTACTACCGATGCATCTAAAGGCTCCAGTGCCATACCGCATTTAGGGCAAGAGCCCGGACCAATCTGCTCTATTTCCGGATGCATTGGACAGGTATATACGATTCCTTCAGCTTCAGTAGACGACTGCTTTTTAGCTGAATCATTCAAATACTGTGCAGAGTCCGACTTGAATTTGTGTAGACAGTGCTCACTGCAAAAATAAAAATTAATACCTGCGTGCTGGTGCTTGTGCTCAGTAGTATTTGGATCCACATCCATACCACATACAGGATCTTTAACGTTAAGCATCTGACCTGCATTCTAATCTTGATGATCAGATTTATCTTTCATTGCACAACAGCTGTGAGTGTTAGGTGTGTGCGACATTGACTTTTTCCTCATTAAAAAATTGTTTACTTTTGTTAATTAAATATCTGTTTAAAATTCTTCAATCAAATGACAAATCATATGGCCCGTTGGCGACTTATCCGGCTTACCTTCCCAGTCTCGTAAGGCTGCTTTCATTCTTTTCAATAAAATCTGGGTTTCTGCAAAACGCATTTCAATTTCAGCCAGCCGGTGCTCTATTAGCTTTCTTACCAGTGGACAGGCAGTTTTACCCTTAGCTGCCTCACCGAGAATTTCACCAATATCTTCAACGGTGAATCCAAGTTGACGGGCGGTGATAATAAAGCGCAGGCGTTGTACATCTGCCTGACTGTAAGTCTTATAACCATTGCTACTATTTTTGCCCGGCTTGATAAAGCCAATCCTTGTGTAATATCGAACCGTTCCGACTGATATTTGTAGATTTTCCGCCACCTGATTAACGCGCATCGTTGCTCTCCAGAGTAAATGTTTCAACTGCAGCCGCAGTCTACACCTGTGTCTAAGACACAGGTCAATAGCTTAAATCAAGGAAGTGTTAACAAATTTTTCTCGCCTCAATGCAGACCCTAAGTCTGACTACGAGCAGGAGATAAACGAATACTAACCACCCGATTAGCGCAGGTATTTTTTGATAAAACTGATGATGCCAAGCACACTTAAGATGCTGACAAGAAGCCCGCTCAGACTGAGGAATATTTTATAAATTAAATTGTCGAACTTACCGGTATGCAGCGGATAGGCTGTGTTATAAAGCCGCTCTGAAATATGCTGGTTTTGGGAATCAATTCTTAAATCCATATAGCCGCCTTCTGCCTCAATATAAATTTTGCTAAGGCCTTCAGGATGCAGTTCCCCTGCTTGCTGTAAACCAATAATGCGATAAGGTGAAAACCTGCTAGGTACTTCAGCACTACGAATAGCAGCGCCGGGAAATCTGTCCAGGGATCGTTGTAATACGGGCAACCAGTCACCACTATCATCACCTGTAATAGCGTCTACGCCAACATTAAAATCCAAACTGTAATCCTCACCTCGAAACGGCTCCAGCAAGTAATATTCAGCCTGCATGGGAAAAGCCAGGACAGCACCCGTTATCAAGGTCATCAACAAAGGCAATGCTTCAATGATGCCCATGTTACGGTGACTCACTAAAAGCTTTGCCCGAGATGTGCCTTTGGGCCAAAAACCCTGCCGAAAACTACGTCGATACGGCCAGAAACTGATCATACCGGCTATAACGAGAATGCTCATAGCTATACCAAGCAGACCGATAACAGTCAGCCCCAGATCGTCCAGCAAAAGCCGATGATGCAGGTCATACAACCATTCTTCCCAGCGATCATTTTGCACCCATTGATCAAGGATGTTGCCATCAATATCCAGATAGGCATAACGGGCTTCACTTAAGGTCACTTTTGCCAGAGGAAATTCTGTAGTCGGAAAAGCAAGTTGAGCAATCTGGGTATTGTCGAATTGCGCTTCTATGCTATCAGCAAGTTCAGCAAACAACTCAGGACTCGCAATAAAATCCCGTTCGGCTGTAGGAAAACTCAAGAGTACAAATTCATTTTTCCAAATCAGCACAGTTCCGGTGATACTGCTCAGTAACAGTAATAAAGCAACAGTGATGCCACCCCAGGCATGAATAAATCTGAATGTTTTGAAAAACCAATTTTGCATTTCATATTCCTACTGCGGTTTCTAAATTTGCTTACGTATTATGCACTGTGACTGATACCAACCAGAGTCGTGAGATAGGCCGTAATTATCAACACTATGAACCCAACACTTATCTCCAGACTAATACATAGTTTTAGCTGTCTGACTCCAGGATCATTTGTTAATCCCGGTACCAGGCGTAACTTATTAAGTGAACCTAGAAAAAGTAACACCGATACTCCTGCTAATTTGCTTAACAGTGTTAAGCCGTAAGCTGTATTGATCAGCTCAAGCGGTGACTCCAGCAACTGTGTTAATAAAAACACACCACTAAGTATTAATACAGCGACAAAACCCATCGCCAGTTCACTGAAACGCTGCATTATTTTTTTAAGATTTTCTAATTTTTCATGCTCGCACAGGTACCAAAGTGGATATAGCGATCCAAGCCATAGAGAAATTGCAAGAATATGAAAGCCAATTGCGATAGTTGCCAACAAGCTTAATTCTGCCACATGACCTATTAATGAAAAGGAATACGCCAACAATAACAACGCTATAAATATGATAAATAATGAAAACTTTCCAAAAATTATTTCATTTTTACGTCCTATCCTTGTTTTATAAATAGCGAGGGACAGGATCAAAAAGAAAGCAATGAACCTGTAAAAAGCAGAAAAACCAAGACCCGACTGAGCCAGGATGCTGATCATGAGTGTGTCAAACATGCCGTTTAAACCAGATTGATTAAAGGCCCCTACTTGCACAAAAAAATACAGGACTGATGAGAGGCACCCTAATAAGGCTCCAGCGTTTACATAGCTCGACAAATGTCTGCGTATCTGCAACTCAGATTGAGTCGTTAAAAATAGGCAAAAAACACCACCCACAACACTTACTAAGGCCATCAACATGAAGGCCTTGGCAAGTAAACTGCTGATGTCCCAACTCATTTAAGTGAGGTCTGTTTTAGTGTGCATCATGCTGAGCAGGCATTTCTGCATGTTGCCCCATCGCTGCAGCAGCTGCCGGATCAACTGTAAAAGTGAATTTACCCTGGACACGGTGACTGTCACTTCCCATGACCGTCCATTCAACAGTATAAGTATCAGCTGCCAAGGCAGGCATCGCTAATGAAAATGCTCTATCCATGTTTGCCGTCGGCGTAAACCCAATTTCAACTGCCTGACTCGCACCATTGCTTAGGGATAGTTGCAGTAAACGCACTTCTTCGGTAAATCGTAAAGTGACATTCTCTGGCCCCTCATTCAAGACTGCACCATTTGCCGGCATCGCTACAGCTAATGCCGTATGCGCAAAAAGGGAATTTGAGCTTAACATTGAAGCACTAAGCATCAAGACAGCCGATACAAGTTTTACTAATTTCATTGATATTTTCATTTTTACTCTCCAGTTAACGTTAAATGATAAATACTACTGTTAAAACCAAAGGCGCAAACCGGCGACAACTTTTGTATCACTAACCAGCGCTCCATTTCTGCTGACAAAGTCAGCACTGCTGCCAAAATATTTTGACCATTCAAGACCTAGGTATGGGGCAAACTCACGACGTATTGCATAACGTAATCGCAAAGCTAAACTTAGGTCTGAAAATCCTGCACCAAGTTCCAGCTCAGGAATATCCTGTCCATAAAAATTCATTTCAATCTCTGGCGTCAGAATAAGTTTTTGGGTAAATAATAATTCGTATTCCGCATCCAAACGGAAAGCTGTATTACCCGAATCCCCAATAAATAATGCCGCATCTATTTCAAAAAAATATGGCGCCAATCCTTGCAGACCAATCACAGCCCAGTCTTGTGATGGGCTGGGTCGAGCATCATGACGCAGTCCAATTTGGAAATCCCAATAAGGGCGAATTGCTTTGCCATACAGTGCCTGTACTTCTAATTCTTCCGTATCGCTCTGCAGCCTTTCCCCTTCGGTTTTAATCCACAACTTATGTAAATCATGTCCCAACCAGGCTTGGGCATTCCAGCTTAAAGGTGCTCCTCCGGAGTCATTACTTTCCAGTTCATTAACGATCACATTATAAAGCAAAGGATCATCTGCCATCGCTGCCCGGCTTAAGCCAGGGTTTAACCCGATAAGCGCACATAAGGTATAAAGTATTATTTGATTATTTAACATATGCATTTCCTTAGCTCACTCTAACTTCACGGAACATGCCCATCATGTGATAGAGCAAATGACAGTGGTAAGCCCAGCGGCCTCGCGCATCAGCAGTCACCAGGTAAGAAATTTTAGAACCCGGTTGAACAATGACGGTGTGTTTGCGCGGGATACGTTGTGGATCACCCGTTTCCAGTTCGCTCCACATACCATGCAGATGAATTGGGTGCGTCATCATCGTATCGTTAACCAGGGTGATGCGTACGCGTTCTCCATAACGCAGATTCAGTGGTTCTGCGTCAGCAAACTTAATCCCATTCATCGACCACATATAACGACTCATATTGCCGGTTAAGTGCAGTTCGATCTCGCGCTCAGGTTCTCTGCTATCCAGTGTGGGATAAAGATTTTTTATATCACCGTAAGTTAAAACCCGGCGATTATAGAGTCGTGCATGATCGCGCAAACCAATTCCCGGATCATTCAAACCGCTTTGCGGGCTTTGACTGCGCATATCAACCTGGGGGCCAAATTCACTGCGCACATGATTTATTTCATTCCTTGAACCAAAGCCGGCACGTCCCAGCGAAGTTGGCATGGGCATATCCATCTGGCTATGATCCATTAGATTGTGATCCATGTCTGCCAAATTGGAAGCACTCATATCCATTTGACTGTGGTCCATACCTTCCATATTGGAAGCGCTCATATCCA
>CAXBFG010000002.1:0-482438 GCA_963975155.1 uncultured Gammaproteobacteria bacterium
CATCTTACTTTTAACTAACTGGTCGCAGGCTTCCTACGACCTTCGGCTCTTTTGGAGTTAGTGAGCCCGGCGACCTTCTGCCAGACTGCTCCACCCCGCAACAAAGCATCTTACTTTTAACTAACCGGTCGCAGGCTTCCTACGACCTTCGGCTCTTTTGGAGTTAGTGAGCCCGGCGACCTTCTGCCAGACTGCTCCACCCCGTAACAAAGCATCTTACTTTCCAATGTTTCAAACTATCTAACTTTGCAAACCCTGATCCAAGCGGCTTCCAAGAGGGCAGTGATTATAAGAACCTACCCCCTGCTGGTCAAGAACTGCTTAGGTTCTGGAGCATTTATATATGGTGCCGAAGGCCGGACTTGAACCGGCACAGCCTTAGGCCACTACCCCCTCAAGATAGCGTGTCTACCAATTCCACCACTTCGGCTTTTATTCTGGTGCTACGGGAATATCACTTCCGGCCTCTATAACCGGGACATCTTCATCGCTGATTGCTTCGGGAACAAGCTCATTAGTCTGAACTTCAGTACCAAGCTGATCAAAGTCATTGATCAAATCACCACCTAAAACACTCATATCAGCTGATTGCCTGGCAATAACCGCAAGACTGAGACTGGTAACAAAAAAGACAATCGCAAAAATAGTTGTCGATTTAGTCAAAACATTGCCACTACCCGTTGATCCGAATAAGGTTTGAGAAGCTCCACTACCGAAAGATGCTCCCATTTCAGCGCCTTTACCGCGTTGCAGCAAGACCAGTACTGTCACAGCAATTGCGGCCAACACATGAACGATAATAATTAAGGATTCCATAATATTTCCTGTCTACACTAAATACTGTCGGACTAAGCTGCTGCCGTACAGATTGTTAAAAATTCTTTAGCATCCAAAGATGCTCCGCCGACCAGGGCCCCATCTATATCCGCCTGCACAAACAAGCTGTCAGCATTCGCTGCCTTTACACTTCCGCCATAAAGGATAGTCATGTTTGCTGCTATTGTCTTATCACTCTCAGCCAGAAACGCACGGATCGTGGCATGTACTTCCTGAGCCTGTTCCGGTGTGGCGCTTAATCCACTCCCGATAGCCCATATAGGTTCATAGGCTATAACTGCCTGAGCAAACGCGTCAATACCTGCACTCTTGCGTACGGCTTCCAACTGCCCCAATACTACAGCGCGGGTCTCCCCTTTTTCTCGCTGCTCCTGACTTTCGCCAACACAAAGTATTGGTCTTAAACCACATCTCTGTGCGGCTGAAAATTTCTCTGCAATCAACTCGTCGCTCTCGCCAAACAGTTGCCTGCGTTCCGAATGTCCGACAATGGCATAAGTGCAAGAAAACTCATTCAGCATGGCAAACGATATTTCGCCAGTAAAAGCACCCTCATCCTGTGAATGCGCATTTTGCGCACCAAGGGCAATATCTGTACCTGCCAGTTCTCGCTGTGCCTGCTCTAAAAACAAGCTGGGGGGGCAAATTACCACATCACAGGAAACGGAATTTATGCCTTGCTTAATGGCATTAAGTAGTTTCGCTACTTCGGCCTTGCTGCCATGCATTTTCCAGTTTGCTGCTACCAGATTTTTTCGCATATTGCCTCAGCTACCCACTGCCGAAAAGGCCGCCAATACTACTTAAGATGGGGTTAACTTGCAACTGAATCAAGCCCTGGGTAGTGCGTCAGTTTGAAAATTCTGGCAATCCAGAAGCCGTCGCTTCTGCCTTGTTCACCCTTCGATCTTTCCTTCCTGTTTTTCCGGCGCTGCGGAACTCGTCGCTGTGCGACCCAGGCAGTCCTCACGCTGAATCGGAAAAACACTCAGAAAAACTACACTTCAATGGGTTCACAAATGCAGGAAGGGCGGCTTTCTTAACCAAGTTGCAGTTTTCTAAGAGCTTAAACACACAGTCTTGATGCCACTTACGATAATTCAGCAGAAACAACTTCCGACAACTCGGTTGCCAGTCTTGAAACTAAAGCCAGATTGGAACCTTCAACCATGACCCGCACCACTGGTTCGGTTCCAGAAGGCCTGAGCAATACCCTGCCTTCTTTCCCCAGCGCGGCCTCTGCATCTTTAACCGCTGATAAGATAGTTTTATTGCCATCCAGGGCTTTCGGGTTACGAAGCCTTACGTTGATCATACTTTGTGGAAATTTTGACATCCCGGATTTTAATTCTGCCAGACTCTTATCCAGCACCCGCATGGCCGCCAACACCTGCAATGCCGACACAATACCATCACCGGTAGAGGTTTTATCCAGGCAAATCAAATGACCCGATGACTCCCCACCCAACAGCCACTGTCTGGTTTTGAGCTCTTCCATCACATATCTGTCACCAACCAGAGTGCGACGGAAAGGTATTTTCAGATCAGTGAGGGCAATTTCAAGACCCAGATTACTCATCACAGTGCCTACCACACCATAGCCGTTAGATGATTTGCCGAGTTTATACAAGGCCATTATAAAGAGCAGCTCATCACCATCCACAATTGCTCCGGTATGATCAACCATTTGTACGCGATCACCATCACCATCAAATGCTATACCCAGATCAGCCTGGTGTTTTAGCACTGCTTTCGCTAATTGCTGCGGTTTAGTTGAACCACAATCTTTATTGATATTGAGTCCATCCGGATTATTGCCTATGACCTTTACATCAGCGCCCAATTCCTTAAATACATTGGGAGCTATGTGATAGGTTGCTCCATTCGCGCAATCCAGTACGATTTTCATACCGTTTAGTTTTATCTCGGCACCTATCGTGCCTTTGCAAAACTCAATGTAACGACCGCTGGCATCATTAATACGTGAAGCTTTACCAATTTTATCTGAACTGACCGTCTCTAAGTCTGAATCAAGAGCTTGTTCGATGGAAAATTCAATATCATCACCAAGCTTAGTGCCATCTGTTGAAAAGAATTTAATGCCGTTATCCTCGTAACTATTATGAGAGGCGCTGATCACAATCCCTGCCTGTGCCTGAAATGTTCGTGTGAGATAAGCAACAGCAGGAGTTGGCATAGGACCTAATAATTTTATATCGACACCAGCTGAAGTCAGACCAGCTTCCAGAGCCGATTCAAACATATAGCCGGAGATACGTGTGTCTTTACCAATCAACACACAGCTTCCCGTTTTTTTTGCAAAAACCTTCCCGATTGCCCAGCCTAACTTCAGGAAAAAATCAGGAGTGACAGGATATTCACCAACCTTGCCCCTAATGCCGTCTGTACCAAAATATTTTTTTTCTTTTCCCACTGCCTGGATTTCCTTTTAATTTTTTCTAGCCAGTCTCTGCGTTATAAACAGCATGACATATCTTCAAAGCATCCACTGCTTCTCCAACATCATGAGTGCGTACAATATTCGCACCCTGTGTGACACCTATGACCGCAGCAGAAATTCCGGCCACCAGTCTTTCATTTGCATTCTTTCCGGTAATGGCTCCCAGCATTCTTTTGCGGGACAAGCCAATCATGAGGGGCAATTCTAGCGTTTTGAACTCATGAAGTCTGCCTAACAATTCAAGATTGTGCTGCAGTGTTTTACCAAAGCCAAAACCAGGATCAATGAGGATCCTGCTGCGATCTATGCCGGCAGCCAGGCAGTCGCTGATCCTCTGCTCCAGAAACAATTTAATCTCAGTTACGATATTTTCATAGACCGGAGCCAATTGCATGGTCCCCGGGTTTCCTTGCATGTGCATCAGACATATCGGCAACTTGCATTTGCTTGCTGCTTCTAATGCACCGGGTTTTTGCAGGGCTCTGACATCATTAATCAGTCCCGCACCAATTTTTTTTCCTTCCAGCATCAGTTCAGGGGAACTAGTATCCAATGAAATTATTACATCAAGATTTTGGCGTATAAGTTCAACCAGGGGCAGCACACGCTCCATTTCTTCGGCAAGGGAAATTTCCTTTGCCCCGGGCCTGGTAGATTCTCCACCTATATCGATAAAAGTTGCACCCTGTATTTGCATTTTTTCGGCACGCAACAGGGCTTTATCAAGAGCTACCTTCCCGGAATCCAGCAACAGCTCACCACCATCATAAAAAGAATCGGGTGTCACATTTAAAATCCCCATAACTCTGGGAATAGTTAAATCTAAAATTTTTCCGGCAAAATTCATAATGCAATCAGAAATGAAAAAAGGAGCTCCAGTGAGCTCCTTTTTAGTTTAAAACATTCGCAATCTTAGTGTTCTCCAGCAGGACCACCAATTGGTTTCTTGGAAGTCTTGTCACTCTCTTCTTTATTTTCTGAAGATGGCGCCCCTGACTGATAATCATCATCATTCCATTCTGCGGGAGTACGTGGTTTTTTGCGAGCCATAAGATCATCAATCTGACCCACATCCAGCGTTTCATATTCCATCAGGGCATCTTTCATGGCCTCAAGAATATCCCTGTTTTCTACCAGTATCTGCTTAGCCTGGGCATAACATGTATCAATAATGGAACGTACTTCCTCATCGATAGCTTTGGTTGTATCAGAAGAGAAAACCTTATTCCCACCGCTGGCCGAACGCCCAAGAAAGACTTCTTCCTGTTCATCATCGTATTGCAGTGGCCCCAGCTTGTCAGACAAGCCCCATTTCTTGACCATGTTATGTGCCATTTTGGTAGCGCGCTGAATATCATTCGAGGCACCTGTAGTGACTCCGCTTTTTCCAAGCGTCAATTCTTCAGCAATACGACCACCATAAAGTGAACAAATCTGACTCAGTATGCTTTGCTTGCTGTGACTGTATCGATCCTCTTCTGGCAGGAACATGGTTACACCCAGAGCACGTCCGCGAGGAATAATACTTACCTTATAGACCGGATCATGTTCAGGGACCAGACGGCCAACAATAGTATGACCGGCTTCATGATAAGCCGTATTCATTTTTTCCTTATCAGACATCACCATTGATTTGCGCTCGGCACCCATCATGATTTTGTCTTTAGCCTTTTCAAATTCTTCCATATTGACTTTTTGTTTCTGTGAGCGCGCAGCAAACAAGGCCGCCTCATTCACAAGATTAGCCAAATCTGCACCGGAAAACCCTGGTGTAGCACGTGCCAGAACTGCTGCATTCACCCCCTCAGAAATCGGGACTTTACGCATATGTACCTTAAGAATTTGTTCACGTCCGCGGATATCCGGCAAACCGACCACAACCTGGCGGTCAAAGCGGCCCGGTCGCAATAAGGCAGGGTCCAACACATCCGGCCGGTTTGTGGCAGCTATAACGATTACACCGTCATTGCCTTCAAAACCGTCCATCTCGACCAATAACTGGTTGAGCGTTTGCTCTCGCTCATCATGACCGCCACCAAGGCCTGCACCACGATGCCTTCCGACGGCATCAATTTCATCAATAAAGATAATGCAGGGAGATTGTTTTTTGGCCTGCTCAAACATATCGCGTACACGTGAAGCACCCACACCAACAAACATCTCAACGAAATCTGAACCTGAAATTGAGAAAAAGGGTACTTTAGCTTCACCGGCAATGGCTTTTGCCAACAGTGTTTTACCGGTTCCAGGCTGACCTACCATGAGCACCCCGCGAGGAATACGGCCACCCAGGCGCTGAAATTTATCCGGTTCCCTCAAAAAGTCGACCAGTTCCTTAACATCATCCTTGGCTTCGTCTACTCCTGCCACATCGGCAAAAGTGACTTTGACCTGATCATCACTAAGCATTTTGGCCTTACTTTTGCCAAAGGCCATCGGCCCGCCTTTACCTCCGACACCACCACCCTGCATCTGTCGCATAAAAAACATAAAGACGGCAATAATGATCAGAATCGGAAAGCTGGCAACCAGCAGCTGGGTCCAGATACTTTGCCGCTCAGGTTCGGATATCCTGACATCTACATCATTGGCCAATAAATCATCCAGTAACTTATCGTCACCAAAATAAGGCAGAACCGTAGTAAAACGGCTACCATTATTTCGGGAACCGACAATATTCAGGTTAGTAATATTCACTTCAGCAACCTGACCAGATTGAACCTCTTCAATAAAATCTGAATAGATCAACTGTTCTGCTGAGCTTGGCTGGCTGAAATTATTGAACACAGTCAACAGTACTGCTGCAATAATCATCCAAAGTAATAAATTTTTTGCCATATCGTTCAAGGGCTTATACCCCCTTCCTTCTCTCTGTCACCATTAGCCCGGTAAAAAATCAGGTCTGTCTGGTGGATATATGTGATTAAATTAAGTGCAATAACTGCCTTCATTCTGGCATGAAAAGGTGATTTTTCCTACCTTTGTGCACCACATTTCAGGTAAAGCATGGCTTTTATTCAGGCTAATGCGGCCTTTTAAAACCCTTTGCCAGCAAATAAATTTCCCTGGATCGAGCCCTTGAAGCATCCGGCTTGCGACTGACTACGGTTGTATAATCGCTTCTCAGTTGCCTGAGTAATCCTTCAAATCCTTCTCCCTGGAATACTTTCATTAACAGGGATCCGCCTGTCCTTAATTTACTTTCAGCAAAGTCCATGGCTAATTCCAGAAGATACATGGTTCTGGGCTGATCGATATCAGCCATACCACTAATATTGGGGGCCATATCGGAAATAACAAGGTCTATTTCCCGCTCACCCAGCACCTCCATTAAGCTCGCAAGGCAGCTTTCTTCGGTGAAATCCCCCTGCACAAACTCAACTCCGTTGATGCTCTCCATCGCCAGAATATCCGTTGCCAAGACCATGCCACCGGGCCTTACCAGACTAACTGCAACCTGAGACCAGCCCCCGGGAGCTGCGCCGAGGTCGACAATCGTCATACCAGGCCTGAACAGATGATCCTTTTTATGTATTTCTAACAGCTTATAAGCTGCCCTGGATCGATAGCCATCGGCTTTGGACTGGCGCACATAGAAATCATCATGGTGCTCCTTAAGCCAGGTTTTACTGCTTTTACTGCCAGCTTTACTTTTGTTTTTGATGATTTTTGTCATTGAATACTTAGGTTAGTTACGTCTTATTCAGTAGAATAGATCATTTTCAGGATACTTGTGTATGCCCATCGACAATAAACAGCTCAAACACTTCCGAAGTATTGGCCATCAACTATCGCCTATCATCATTATCGTTAATGGCCTGAGTGACAATATTAATAAAGAAATTGATCGGGCTCTGAATGACCATGAACTCATCAAACTCAAAGTTCACAATAATGACCGGGAAGTGAAAAAGGCTCTAGTGCAAAAAATTTGTGATGACCATAAGGCTGAATTAATACAGCAGATAGGCCATGTCGCCTTGATTTATAAAGCAGCCAGAAAGCCCAATCCAAAACTCTCAAATATTCTGAGACACTCGCAAAGCTAGTCGCGACGCAGTAAATTCAAGCTGAAAGGCTGCTGAGAAAGCCACTCTGCTGAGTGCTCCGGGCAGTTTAAAGCTGCTGAATTCTGACTTCACGGAACCTGACAACACCCGTGCCGTATTGCAGCCCGATATAGCCCGAGTCGAGCTGATCATCATTAACATTCACCGTTTCAACACCGTTTAGAATCACCTGTAAATGTGAACCCTGTGCCAGAATTTCTAAGCGGTTCCAGCGGTTAGCTGCATCTATAGTCGCTGTGGGCGCTGCGACATTGACAATACTGCCAGTCCGGTAAGTCTGATCTGGACGAGTATCAAAGACATTGACCTCATAACAATTGTCAGCGCCGATAGTCTGGTTATCATCGCAGCGGATGAATACCCCGCTGTTAGCAGGTCCATCAGCCCAGAATTCAACAATCAGGCGAAAATCACCATAAGGCAGTTGTGAAACCAAAAAACCGGCTTCTCCGGAGCCCTCAACATAGCCGTTATTAAAGCGCCAGTCTGCATTCCCGACCTCATTCCAGTTTTGCATGCTGGTGCCGTCGAAAAGCGTTTGCATGGAGGGATTTCCCAACAGGGTGCAGGCACCCAGAGTCATTCCCAAAACAGCCATACTTAGCATCTTTATCACTTTAAACATGCGGACTCCTTCTTATTTATTTTTATTGTAATGATGATTCATCCAAAAAGAAGTAAAGGACCTGGCTTTCAAATATGCTGCACTGATTCTATTTCGTATTCAACATCACCACCTGGTGCATTGACTACCATTTCATCACCCTCACTCTTGCCCATCATGGCGCGGGCAATAGGCGATCCTACAGATATTTTATTGTTTTTCACATCGGCCTCGTCTTCGCCGACAATCTGGTAGCTGACTTTTTGCTCAGTATCCAGGTTGTATAAGGTTACTGTTGTCCCGAAGATAACTTTTCCGGTACGCGGGATTTTTGAAATATCGATAATCTCAGAATCAGCCAGCTTGCCTTCTATTTCCTTGATACGCCCTTCACAGAAACTCTGTTGCTCCCTGGCAGCATGGTATTCAGCATTTTCCTTGAGATCACCATGCTCGCGCGCTTCCGCAATAGCCTGCACTATCCGCGGTCTTCTAACAGATTTCAATTCATTGAGTTCTGCTCTCAATGCCTCGGCTCCACCAAGTGTCATGGGTACTTTTCTCATGGGTTTCCTATTGTAAATTAAGGACTGCTAGTTATTGCTACGCAGTCAGATCTTGCAGGCTGTTTACTGAAATGTCACCACCGAAAACCAATGCATCACAAACTGCTTTTGCACTCGCCAGAGTAGTTGTGCAATAAACGCCATGACGCAGAGCTGTGCTTCGAATTGTTGCAGAATCGGCAATCGCCTGCCTGCCTTCAGTAGTGTTCACGATAAGGTCTATTTCATCATTTTTCAACATATCGACTATATGCGGTCGGCCTTCCATGACCTTGTTTACCTTTTCGACCGGTAAACCGGCATCCTCAATTACTTTCGCAGTCCCCTTTGTTGCCACCAGGCGAAAGCCCAGATTATGGAAACTCAGGGCGACTTCAGGAAGTTCGGCTTTATCCGCTTCACGGACACTGATAAAAATCTTGCCACCTTTTTCGATATTCTGCTCACCAAGGCTTTGCGATTTATAGTAGGCCTCTGCAAAGGTGGAGCCTGTGCCCATCACTTCACCGGTTGATTTCATTTCCGGCCCGAGAATCGGGTCAACACCAGGGAATTTATTGAAGGGAAAGATCGCTTCTTTAACTGAATAGAAAGTCGGCACGATTTCCTCTGTGAAACCCAGTTCTTGCAGTGTTGCTCCTGCCATACATTTGGCAGCGATTTTGGCCAGTGAAACACCGATACACTTGGAAACAAATGGCACAGTCCTGGACGCTCGCGGATTTACTTCGATGATATAGACTTCACCATCCTGATAGGCCAATTGAGCATTCATCAAGCCGATAACGCCCAGCTCTATGGCCATTTTTATGCATTGCTCCCGGATAATATTCTGTACATCCATTGGCAGGCTGTATGGTGGCAGGGAACAGGCCGAATCGCCGGAATGCACACCAGCCTGTTCAATATGCTGCATGATGGAACCCACCACAACCTGCTTACCATCGCTAACGACATCCACATCCATTTCAATAGCCGAATTCAGGTAGTAATCCAGCAGTACCGGACTTTCATGAGATACCTGCACTGCTTCCTTGATGTAGCGCTGTAATTCCACCTGGTTATAAACAATTTCCATGGCACGTCCACCCAGAACATAGGAAGGGCGAACCACCAATGGATAACCAATCTTGTCTGCTTCTTTCAAAGCCTGTTCCAGACTTCTGACCGTTGCATTGGGAGGTTGCTTCAAATTCAGTTTCTGAATCATGTGCTGAAAACGTTCACGGTCTTCGGCACGATCAATAGCATCAGCCGGGGTGCCAATAATGGGGACTCCCAGTTTTTCCAGACTGGTAACCAGTTTCAACGGGGTTTGCCCGCCAAACTGAACAATAACCCCCTTCGGCTTTTCGATGTGAACAATTTCCAGCACATCTTCCAGGGTTATGGGTTCAAAATAAAGTCGATCAGAAATGTTGTAGTCAGTCGATACGGTTTCAGGATTGCAGTTAACCATGATGGCTTCGAAACCCATTTCCCGCATCGCCAGAGCTGCATGGACGCAACAGTAATCAAATTCTATGCCCTGCCCGATTCGATTCGGGCCGCCACCCAGCACAATAATTTTTTCACGATCACTCACATCTGCTTCGCATTCCTCTTCATAACAGGAATACATATAGGCAGTAGTAGATCGAAATTCAGCGGCACAGGTATCTACTCGCTTATAAACAGGACGAATATCCAACTCATATCTTTTGTTGCGAACGACTTCTTCTCTTACATGTAAAATGTCGGCCAGACGCTGATCGGAAAAACCTTTGCGTTTGAGTCTATAAAGGTAATCCCGCTGAATGTCCTCAATGTTGAGTTCAGCCAGTTTTAATTCTTCCAACACAATGTCTTCGATCTGAATCAAAAACCATCGATCAATGGCTGTGTATTCAAACAGATCTTCAACTGTCATCCCACGCCTGAAGGCATCAGCAACATATCGAATACGATCACAACCGGCATCTTTTAATTCGCGCAGTAAAATCTTGTCGGCATCACTGGATTCAATATCAAGTACCGGATCAAAACCGCTGATGCCAATCTCCAGACCACGCAGTGCTTTTTGCATGGACTCCTGAAAAGTTCGGCCTATCGCCATCACTTCCCCGACGGATTTCATCTGTGTAGTTAACCGATCGGGAGCCTGCGGAAACTTTTCGAAGGTAAAACGCGGAATTTTTGTTACCACGTAATCTATTGTCGGTTCAAAAGAAGCAGGAGTTACCCCGCCTGTTATTTCATTGCGCAATTCATCCAGAGTAAAACCCACTGCAAGTTTTGCGGCTACCCGTGCGATCGGAAAACCGGTCGCTTTTGAGGCCAGCGCAGATGATCGCGATACCCGCGGGTTCATTTCAATAACAACCAGACGGCCATCTTCAGGGTTGATCGCAAACTGTACATTCGATCCGCCGGTCTCAACACCTATTTCACGCAGTATCGCAATCGCTGCATTACGCAGTATCTGGTACTCTTTATCAGTTAAAGTCTGTGCCGGCGCAACCGTGATTGAATCCCCGGTGTGTATACCCATCGGGTCAAGATTTTCGATACTGCAGACTATGATGCAGTTGTCGTTTTTGTCACGCACCACTTCCAGCTCATATTCTTTCCAGCCGATCAGTGATTCATCTATAAGCAGCTCATTGGTTGGACTCAGATCCAGTCCGCGTTTGCAGATTTCCTCGAATTCTTCCTTGTTATAGGCGATTCCGCCGCCACTGCCACCCATGGTAAAAGATGGTCGTATAATGCAGGGGAAACCCAGTTCTTTCTGGGCACTCAGGGCTTCTTCCAGATTATGTGCCATGATGTGTTTCGGCGTTTCCAGACCGATGGCAACCATCGCATCATCAAACAGTTCGCGGTCCTCAGCCTTATCAATGGCATGTTTTTTGGCGCCGATTAATTCAACATTGTATTTTGCCAGCACGCCATGCTTGTCCAGATCCAGTGCGCAGTTCAATGCTGTTTGCCCACCCATGGTAGGCAAAATGGCATCAGGTCGTTCCTTGGCGATTATTTTTTCAAGTACCTTCCATTCCACCGGTTCAATGTAAGTCGCATCCGCCATATCAGGATCAGTCATGATGGTTGCAGGATTCGAGTTCACCAGAATGATGCGATAACCTTCTTCCCGCAAAGCCTGACAGGCCTGAGCACCGGAATAATCAAACTCACAAGCCTGGCCAATGACTATCGGGCCAGCGCCGATGATTAGAATAGTATTGATGTCAGTACGTTTAGGCATTTTATGTGCTGCTGTTTTTCCTGTTATTCATTAACTCAATAAAATGATCGAATATCGGAGCAATATCGTGTGGGCCTGGACTGGCTTCCGGGTGTCCCTGAAAACCAAAAGCCGCTTTATCGGTTCTGTGTATACCTTGCAGTGATCCGTCAAATAATGAAAGGTGGGTAACTTTTAAATTGTCAGGCAGGTTTTCCTGATTAACGGCAAAACCATGATTTTGACTGGTGATAAAAACAGTTCCCAGCTCCAGATTCTGCACCGGATGATTCGCGCCATGATGGCCCAGCTTCATATGGGCAGTTTCCGCCCCGCTGGCCAGTGCCAACAATTGATGTCCCAGACATATCCCGAATACCGGCGTATCCGTTTCCAAAATAGTTTTTATGGCCGCAATCGCGTAATCACAGGGTTCAGGATCACCAGGACCATTGGATAAAAATACGCCATCCGGATTCATGGCAAGCACGTCACTGGCGGGTGTGGTGGCGGGGACAACGCTAACCTTGCAGGCCCTGTCCCTTAACATACGGAGAATATTGCGCTTAACACCATAATCGTAAGCGACGACGTGATATTTGCTTGCAGGTAACTCACGATCATAGCCGGAACCCAGTTGCCAGGTTCCTTCAGTCCATTCATAGGCTTCAGTGCAGCTGACTTCTTTGGCGAGATCCATGCCCACCAAACCTGGAAAATCCTTCGCTGCCTTTAGAGCCTTCGCTTTAGCCGACTCGATATCCTTATCAACATCAGCGCCAGCCATCACGCAGCCATTCATTGCGCCCTTGTCGCGCAGTATGCGCGTCAGACGTCGCGTATCTATTTCAGCAATGGCAACCACGTTACGAGCTTGCAGATACTCATCGAGATTTTGTTCATTGCGAAAATTACTCGCCAATAAAGGCAGATTGCGAATAACCAGACCTGCTGCCCAGACGCCTGCAGATTCTTCATCTTCTGCATTAGTACCGGTATTGCCTATGTGCGGATAGGTTAATGTAACAATTTGTCTGGCATAAGATGGATCAGTCAGGATTTCCTGATATCCGCTCATGGAGGTATTAAAAACCACCTCCCCTACCGACATCCCTTTGGCACCAATGGCTGTGCCCTGAAACACCGATCCGTCTTCAAGTACCAATATTGCTGATTTGTAGGTGCTCGCAGGCAAAATAAACTTCCTCAGTTTATTGCTGGTTAAACAATCGTATTAGGGAGAGCTGAGCCTGAGACAGGTTAACATTTGCTCTGACAGCATTTAAAAAAAAGCGGAAAGAGCTAATGCGCTTCCCGCTTTTATTCAAAATTTTGTCAATTCAGGACCACTCATCTTGAGCGAACATTCTACGAAAAAGTGACTCCCAATGTCCAGAGCAAAAGTCCTCTAAGTGCATTTCTTTTCTGAAAGGCGCGCCTGACAACTAACACACTCATGAAAGAAGTGAAGAAAACTGCATCGATCAGAGCAGAAAATTTTTAATCACTCACTCGATTATTTTTAATCTGGGCTGACGCGTGGTTAAAAACACGCCCATGAGAATTAAAGCACCACCGAAGATCATCTTCACGGTCAGCGCTTCATCCAGGAAAATAGCACCCCATAAAATGCCAAATACAGGAATCAGGTATGCCACTGAGACACTTTTGGTTACCCCCACCTGACTCAAGAGGTGAAAAAACATGATCAAGGCCATCGCTGTGCAAAATATACCCAGTGAAACAGCACTTATCCATGACAGCGTTGAAGGCAAGCTGTCCGGCCAAAACAGAATGCCAAAAGGCAGCATTAACAAGGCCGCGTAAAACTGGCTGCCGGTAGTCACTGTAATGGGTTTGAATCCATGTAAATAAAGATTTGTATAGCAACTGCCGTAGGCATAACTAATTGTTCCCAGTGTGGCGGCAAGCACCGGCACCCACATGGACCGATAATCGCCTCCTTCCGGTGACGCCAAAATAAAAACGCCGACAAAGCCCAGAACCAGACCGACTATTCCAATACCGCTGAGCTTTTCCTTAAGCCAGAACCAGGTGATGATTGCACTGTACATCGGTACAGTAGCATTTAGCAGGGAAGTGTTGCCGGCTGTCATTGATAACGAAACAATACTTAACAGGGTAAAAGGCAATGCCGAAGTGAAAGCACCCGCCCAAAGTAATTTCCCCCAATTGGCCCGTATCAACGGAAATTCCCGCCGATAAAAAATAATCGGCGTTAATATTAAAGCAGAAATGCAAAGCCGTAATGAAATCAGCGCCAGCGGCCCAAATTCCGGGCTGGCAATTCGAAGAAAAAGGAAGGAAGCACCCCAGACAGCCCCGAGTACCAACAACTCAATATACTGAATTCCTTTAATGGCTGGCTTCCTTATTCTGAATTAATGCCTAAAGCGGATTGTTTTGAATTCTTTCAAGATCGGTCCACACCACTTCACGGTCTGTCGCAAGATCCCTGATAAAATATGCCTGCCCTTGCAGCTGAAAACTTATTGCTGACTGCATTGGGATGCCATCATTCAGACTGAAGCGCAGCGAAAAATAACCATCATCAATTCTGGACAAAAAAAACGGCGTAAAAGCTTCCGCGACCCTGATTTGCAATTCCTTGATGTAAGCAGCATCGGTATCAAGTATCAGCATACCCTGCAGATTCGCATAAATTTTTTCGCGTCCCTCTTCGCTGGCTCTGAAACCCAGATACAGCAGCTCATTTTCCTGTCTCACTAAATGAATACTTCCCGGAATCAGCATCTCCAGAAAGCGATCCTGCTCATTACCTTCGTCTTCATCCTGCACCGGCCGCCGTTCATTATTCTCCCTGCGCCGTAATGCCCTCTGACGGCGCTGCATATGCTCTTCGAGCCTTGCCCCGGAAGGAGGCAGGTCATTAATCGCTATTAAGCGTTCACTTTTCAGAAACGGCAGACTGGTGTTCCTGCGTATCGTACGGGTTTCCTGGTCCAGCTTGTCATCAACGGTGTAGGTAAAAGCCCAGTTACCGTCATAGATATTTTCAATTTTATAGACGTATTCCGAAATCAGCCGATAATAATCATGATGATCATATTCTGAAAAATCCTGTGATAATGAAGGCTGACTGAGTGTTATCAGCACACAGGAAATGATGAAAGTTTTGCCGCTAAGATACTTTTGCATTGTAGTAGTTGCTGTTTTTTGTCAGCGTTTGAGCACTTTATTGGTTAGTTTTACGTTAGTTCTTTGTGTGTTGTCTATTCAGTATTTTTTGCTACAGGGCGACTCGGGTTCGTAATCCACTCACTCCAGGAGCCAGCGTAAAGTGCCGGCTCTTTCATACCAGCTACACGCATGGCGAGTATATTATGTGCCGCCGTTATACCTGAGCCACAATAACAGACCACATCATTTCCAGTCTTATCTGCCACAGTGAATTTATCTTTTAGCTCGGTGACGGATTTAAAATGTCCTGCAGCATCCAGATTGTCACTCATGGGTGAGCAGATTGCACCAGGAATATGACCAGCGACAGGGTCTATCGGTTCCACTTCTCCGTTAAAGCGTTTTCTATCTCGGGCATCCAACAGTAACTGTTTGCTGCCATCGATATCTTCGACATCAATAGTTCTGCTCAAGGGTTTAAGTGCGGCGTAATCATAATCCGAAACTGCTCTGTCTTCGGCGGCCAAACTTGAACTCTCTCCTCCTGCATCCAGCCAGGCCTGCCAGCCGCCGTCCAGTACCGCCGTATTGTCATGCCCGATCCAGCGTAGCAGCCACCACATTCTGGCAGCAAAGGCCCCACCGGCATCATCATACGCAACAACGCTGACTTCAGGACTGATACCCCATTGCTTTACCTGGTTAATCCAGCTATCCCGGTCTGGCAGGGGATGCCTGCCGGTAAGACCCGGAATATGCGGACTGCTGAGTTGCAGGTTTAAATCCACATGACGGGCACCGGGGATATGACCTTCTAGCCAGGCTAATTTGCCAGCCTGCGGATCCATAAGGTTGGCCCGGCAATCAAACAGCAGGACAGATTTTTCCTGCTCCAGTTTTATTAAATCACTGACACTGATCAGATCTTTCATTATTCCGTTTCCCTGCCTGTTTGAAAGGACTGCAAATCCGCTGGCCTGAGTAAGCGAGAACTTATCGTTCCGGCTATCATTGAACCATTGACGTTCAATGCCGTGCGCGCCATATCGATCAAGGGTTCGATTGAAATTAACAGGGCCACCAATACTACCGGAAAGCCCAGCGCCGGCAACACGATCAAGGCAGCAAACGTGGCACCACCACCAACCCCGGCAACACCGAGTGAACTGATTGTAACAATGATAATCAAGCTAATAATAAAACTTAGACTGGCCGGGTCAACTCCCATACTTGGTGCCGTCATAACGGCCAGCATAGCGGGATAGATTCCCGCACAGCCATTTTGACCGATTGTTGCTCCGATACTGGCTGAAAAGTTGGCAACGGCCGGAGAATTCCCGAGTTCATCAATTTGCGTCTCAACATTCAGGGGAATGGTCGCCGCAGAACTTCTTGAGGTAAAAGCAAAAGTCAGTACCGGGACAACCTTTTTAAAATAACTCACGGGATTTACCTTAACCAAGGCCAGTAGTCCGCCGTGAATAATAAACATCAGCAATATTGCCAGGTACGAAGCCAGAATAAAATTCAATAAATCGACAACATCACCAAGATCTGAGCCTGCGGCCACATTAAACATTAAGGCCAACACGCCATAGGGTGTAAAACCAATGACCATGCGCACGAGTTTCAATACCAGCGTCTGGGATACTTCCACAAAATGACGAAAAGCAAGTCCCTTGTCTTTATCGGGGCCATCAGCATCGTTAGTCAATTGCAGACCGGCAACGCCCAGAAAAACGGCAAAGATCACCACCGCAATGATAGAGGTATCTCGCATGCCTGCCAGATCGCTGAAAATATTTTGTGGTAAAAAAGTACTGATCAGATCAGGAAAACTCAAAGAGCTCAGTCCGGCCTGACGATCCAGCAGGACCTGTTCCCGTGCCAACTCTCTGGCGCCCTGGGTCAAACCCTCAGCACTTAATCCAAACACAAGGCTGATAATGATGCCGACAATAGCCGCCAGCATGGTAGTGAAAAGCAGTATGCCGATCACCGATAGGCTGATTTTTCCAAGACTGGCAAGATCGTTTAATTTGATCACTGCAGCCAGAATAGACACCAGTATCAGAGGCATAACAATCATCTGCAAGAGGCTGACGTATGCACTGCCAAGCAGATTACTCCACTCAAGCGTGGCCGGAATGACTTCCGGTGAAGACTGATAAAAAAGCTGATGCAGCAAGCCAAAGACGAAGCCTGTGATCAGTGCAGTAAAAACCCGCTGACTTAAGGAGAAACCCTTCGCCTTCATAGTGCTTAAGGCATAGATTAATGCCGCGAAGAGTATAAGATTAATCAGAATCATCAGATTTTTTTCCCCGCCTTTACCAAGAAATTATTACGCTTCAGGTCTATCTTAATTGTTAATCTGTCACTGCTATTTCATTTCCAACCCGCACCAAAACTACTTTCCCGCATTTCCCGCACCAACCTTTATCTGCCCCGATGGAAAAGCTTTGTGTTCGTTTATCAGTTGCAGGGCCTTCCTTAACAATCCTAGACCAGGCTCTGCCCGATGCCAGGTGGATAAGCCGGAGGGATGTGGCAGAGGAATAAAATCAAACTGACAGCCGGACTTTTCAAGACTGAATGATTGCCCGACCACGTCTACCAGCTTATTAAACGTCAGAAATTGTTGTATTGCCAACTTCCCAACCGCGATAACCAGCTCCGGCTGCAGAATTGTGAAATCATCCTTAAGCCAGGCACTGCAATTCGCGATTTCTGACTTATCAGGAACCCGGTCTCCCCCTTTCGGATTCTTGCCAGGGTAGCAACGGCACACCGCCGTCATATAAACAGCCTGCCGAAAGGCGGCTTCATCGAGACCCGTATGTTCTTCAAACCAGCCAAACAGGGTTTTACCTGCGGTCCAGGCGAAAGGTCTTTGCAAGAGCGGTTCCTTAATTCCGGGAGCCTGTCCTACCAGTATTACTTTGCTGACCACAGGTCCGCAGCTAATGACCGGCTTATGCATCTGCGGGCACTTGGTGCATTGCCGTAAGGCATCGATATGTTGAACCAATAGTTGTTTTTGCATCTTACTTTGTATCAACGACTCCAGCCTGTATAGCTTACACAGGATTGAAAACCCTGTTGCAAACAGATCCTTTGCGCCTAAAACTTTTTCAGCTGGCAAGCAAAATGCAGTTCAAGTAATCCAATATTTGATTGAGTGCGTAAAGAGTTGTTGAGTGGAAACGTTGTAAAAGCTTTTTACAGCACTTGCTTCGATCATCCTTTCTCGGAAGCAAGTCTGCGCTTGCCCGTTAATTTATTAGCGGGCTTTTTTACAATCCCAACACATCCTGCATATTGAACAAGCCTTTTTCCTTATCCTGCAACCACCGGGCTGCGCGCAAGGCTCCGGCGGCATAGGTCATGCGTGAACTGGATTTGTGTGTAATCTCGATACGCTCACCGGGACTGGCAAACATAATGGTGTGATCACCCACGATGTCACCGGCCCGTATGGTTTCAAAACCAATCGTCTGGTCTTTGCGCTCACCGGTAATACCTTCACGTCCGTATACGGCAACGTCACTCAGGTTTCTGCCCAGCACCGATGCGGCAACTTCACCCATATGCAGGGCTGTACCTGAGGGAGCATCTACCTTATGACGGTGATGTGCCTCGATGATTTCAATATCAGAACTTTCTCCCAGCACTTTGGTAGCCTGTTCAATCAGTTTGAACAATACATTCACGCCAACACTCATATTCGGCGCGAACACGATGGCAATTTTTTCACCCAGTTCCTTGATATGCTGCTTCTCTGCGGCACTAAACCCGGTAGTGCCAATCACCATTTTCTTCCCATATCTGCTGCATAAATCCAGATGCATAAGGGTTGCCTGCGTGCCGGTGAAATCAATCAGCAGATCAAAATCATCCATGACCTGTTCAAAATCATCGACAGCCACAACATGCAGGGGATCAAGACCTGCAATCAGACCCACATCCTTGCCCAGATCGGGACTGCCTTCAATCACCGAAGCTGCACCGATTTCTATATCCGGCATTTCCGCAATGGCCTGCACCAGCGTTTTACCCATGCGTCCGTTTACACCGCCGATTGCAACATTCAACATAAAGAATTCCTGCTTTCTGAAACCTGAGGCTATTCTATTACAAGTGTCTGGATATAGGCACTTTTCCTGAACTGACGTCAGAGTAGAAATTAGTTACTATCGAGGCGACACTGCATCTATGGTGAAATGAAAATTTGATGCTTATTATCCGGTTACTTTTAGGGCTGCTATCGTCCCAAAGCGGACGAATCCAGAATCATTAACATGTTAATTTCATGATATATCCCTATCAACTGCTTTCTATCCAAAGCAGACTTTTCCTAATACATTGTATTATCCGTACACCTACGTCTTTCTATCTTCTTATCTAGGGTCTTTATATTTATTTAATAAAGGAGCCACCCAAAAGACCTATTAAAGTCACTAAGTAGTAACTAAGAAGGAATTTATGATGGGCTTACTACAAAATCCAAGTATTACGGAGCAAGAACTTAGCAAGATTCATCATGAAAGCTCTCAGTGGGCAATCTTTTGTGCCAATTTCGACCCTGATCTAGCTAAAGACATTCTTCAACAAAGTTATTTAAAGATTGTTGAAGGAAAAGCAGTTTTTAAGAAGGAATCTTCACTTAAAACATGGATGTTTTCTTTAATTCGGCTAACTTCGTTTGAATCACAAAGGAAATCTAAATCTCATATTGAAGAATCCCTAAACTCTACAGATGGACTTTATGAAGAAGGTGAAACTGAAGATAGTAATTTGCCTTATCTCTACACTGTAGAGCAAGTTAGTAAAGCGCTCGATAAATTAGGGCTTTTACAGCGTGAAATCATTTATTTGGTCTTTTATTGTGATTATCCCCTCTCAGAAATAGCAAAAATTTTAGATGTCGGCATAGGAACAACGAAATCGGAATATCACAGAGCTAAAGTTAGGTTAAAGCTAATTTTAAGCTCCACTCAAGACAAAGAGGTTAATTATGAAGAAAAGTATTGTTAGTTACTACAACACTAAATTTGAAGATATCCCTGAAATCACATTTGATGAATCTTTTAATTTTCAACCAGATAAAAATAAAATAATTAGAGTTGGAATACAAAGATGTGCTATAGCAGCATCTATCGTAATAATAGTTTTTTCGTTTTATTTGATAGAAAAAGAATCTAGCTTTTCCCTAAATTTAGAGATTAGTAATGCAGCTCAAACTGAAGAATCCACAATAAATGATGAATCTTCTGATCAGAGCGTATCGGCTAACTTTGAAGGATCTAAAGAAGTAGCAAATATTATAGACTTATATGTGCAAGCAACTGAAAGAGCGTCACTACTAGAGGCTGACTTATCTGAAGTAATTAGAGCTTTAGATAAATATGAAAATACTGTAAATATCGAAGATATGATTGATGCAGATAAGTATATTGTTTGGGTATTTCGTGGAAATATAAGTATAAATGAGGGTGATTTTCAGCAAGCTATCCAGTATTTTGAAAATCTTCTCACTCTTGATACTCTTTCACAAGAGAGAAAAGTTAGCTCCCAAAGAACAATAAATCAACTTACTGCTATATTGGAGAGGCAAGCAAACCAGTAGTCTTGTTAAGGTCTGCTTCTGGCCGAAAGCAGACTTAATGCTAGGGCTGCAATCTATCCAAAGCAGACCTTAGCGTTTTTTTCCGAATATTTGGTTAAACTCTATCCAAAAATAAGAATATCAGGGGTATAGATGTCCTTCTTCACTGAAATAAAGCGTTGCAAAGGCTTCCGAGTAGTCGTCTTCGTGCTCATGTTCGCGTTGACGGCGTGCGCTCTGTCCTCAGTCGATTCCGACACGGTTCAAGTTGATGCTCCTACGGGACAGGTGGAGATCGATCGTGAGAACATTCAGGCAGCGCTTGATCGCGTGCAGCCCGGCGGCACTGTTCAGTTCGCCGCTGGAACATACCGGCTTGGAGAAGGCGTCCGGCTCGTGGTACCCGATGTGACGGTGCAAGGGCACACCAATGGGACGGTGCTTCGTGGCTGCGATCCCGAGCTGATGGAGTTTCAGGCTCCGCCGAATGAGCTTAACCCAGGGGCGATCATTCAAAATTGCGGTGGGCTTTACGTGATCGCCGATTGGCAGACGATCCGCGACCTGACAATTGAGTACGCCTTGCACGGCATTTGGGTGGGTACCCCGCCCTGGTTTCCCCCCGGCGATGACGACGTGCCGAAAACGTCGCAAGGCGGTCACACCATCGAGAACAACATCTTTCGATATATGGACACCGGCGTCCGTGTCGTGGGTCCCGCTGAGCAAGCCACGGTGATTCGCGACAACGAAGCAATCAACACCTACCACGCTTTTCAGGCCAATGGCGCGGCAGTCCACTTTCTGAACAACAGGATCAGCGTTCCCCAGCCAGATGACGTTCCCACTACTCACCACCCAGAGAGCGGGATCATTATTACTCGATGGGAGAACGACGGGCATACCTGCGAGGGCAGTCGGGTCGAAGGGAACGTGATCGAGGGCACGGTGAACGGGATTCAGGTTCTTGCTAATCCGGGGCAAACGTGTAGCGGCCACGAGATTCGCGACAATGAGATTCGGTTGGGTCAAGTCCTGCTCGCTGACGACTACCCTGACTACCTGCGTGACTTCTTCTTTGGTCCGGACGTGAGAGGAACTTCGGTTACCGGTACAGCAATTCGGCTACACGGTGTGTCGAGTTCGAGCGAAGACCAGGCAGACGGTCGTATCATCGAGGTTTTGATTGAGAACAATCGAGTTCTCGGCGGCGCAGGGCTGGGTATCGAACTGCTTCATGGGTCGAAGAATCGATTGATCGGCAATGAGATTAGCGGGATTCGGAAACGAGACCCGTTCCCCGGATTGACATGGTTTGATGATGCGACGGCCTGGGAAGATGCCAACGGGTCAGGGATTTGGATATCCGCTGGAAGCGAGAGCAACCATCTCGAGGCTAACCGGTTTGATAATATCGAGGCCTCCACTGTGGTCGACGACGGTGAGGGGAACGAAGTGATACCGGACGGAAACATTGAGGACATTCCGAATTAGTCGTCAATACGGTATTGACAAGTTAACTACTTAAATCGAAATAATACTTCGACTAAATCTTCTAAATTAAATATCAGATATTCGGTAATGTCTGCTATTGGCCGAAAGCGGAATTCACTGAGCGTGATGAGCGAAGGTCAGGCGAGGCAAAAGCAAAATTTAGTGAAGGAGCATACGAAACAGTATGTAACTGAGCTAAATTCCACTTTCAACAAAGTATAAGCAAGCGCAGTAGCCCAGTTAATCTGAGCGTGATGAGCGAAGGTCAGGCGAGGCAAAAGCAAAATTTAGTGAAGGAGCATACGAAACAGTATGTAACTGAGCTAAATTTTGCTTTTAACGAAGCATCACCGAGCGCAATAGCTCAGGGTTTGAGGGAATCGACAAAGGACTTAACCCCATCAAACCACCCGGTCTTCTTAGGCGACTGCCGATCACCCTGGCTCTGGTGAATTTCTTCAAATTCGTGCAGCAGTTCTTTTTGACGCTTGGTCAGGTGTATGGGAGTTTCTACCACCACGCGGCACAGGAGATCACCTTGCGCACCACCACGTACCGGGGTTACCCCTTTACCACGTAATCGGAACAGTTTTCCTGTTTGGGTTTCGGAGGGTATTTTTAATTTAACCTTGCCTTCCAGGGTAGGGACTTCCAGTTCTCCACCCAGCGCGGCATCCATAAAACTGATCGGAATTTCACAATATAAATCCCGACCTTCCCGTTCGAAAATGGGATGGGCCTTAACCGCCATTTGCACATACAAATCACCTGGAGGGCCGCCATGCAGACCGGCTTCGCCTTCTCCGGTAAGACGAATACGATCGCCGCTATCAACACCTGCCGGAACCTTGACAGAGAGGGTTTTATTATCCTGGACCGCGCCACGACCGTGGCAATTATGACAAGGGTCCTTGATGGTCTTGCCCGCACCCTGACAACGGGGACAGGTTTGCTGCACGGAAAAGGGGCCTTGCCGCATCCTGACTTGCCCGACTCCGCCACAGGTGGCGCAATCTACCGGAGTAGTGCCTGGCTTGGCTCCGCTTCCATCACAGGTTTTACACGCTACACTGGTCGGAATACGAATTTTTACATTGGCACCTTTAACCGCATCTTCCAGCGTTAAATCCAGGGTATAACTTAAATCGGCTCCACGTTGCACATGGGAACGGGAACGCCCGCCTCCACCGAAAATATCGCCGAAAATATCCCCGAACACATCACCGAAACCGTGTGACCCTGCTCCGCCGAAACCCTGCGAGTTCAGACCTTCATGGCCGAACTGGTCATAGGCCGAGCGCTTTTCATCATCCATAAGCACTTCATAGGCTTCGTTGGCTTCTTTAAAGCGGGATTCAGCTTCGACGTTGTCCGGATTGCGATCCGGATGGTTTTTCATTGCGATACGGCGATAGGCTTTTTTGATTTCCTGATCAGTAGCGCCGCGTTCTATATCGAGAACTTCGTAATAATCTCTTTTACTCATAGACTGCTCTATAACCGAAAAAACTAACGCAGGTATCAGCCCACGTTAGTTTTTTTATTACTTAAATGATAAAAGCCTGGATGCTTACTTATCGTCTTCTTTAACTTCCTCGAATTCAGCATCCACTGCATCATCAGAAGCGCCGCTTTCAGCTTCTGCTTCTGCAGCACCTTCCTGACCTGCAGCCTGCGCCTCAGCGTACATTCGCTCAGCCAGTTTACTTGATGCTTCAGTAAGCTCTTTGGTCTTGGTTTCGATAGCTTCGAGATCGTCGCCTTTCAATACTTCTTCCAAAGCAGCAATGGCCGTTTCGATCCTCTCTTTCTCATCTGCTTCAACCTTATCACCGGCTTCAGTCAGGGTTTTCTGAGTGGCGTGTACCAGACCATCAGCAGTGTTTCTTGCCGTGATCAAGGCTTCAAACTTCTTATCTTCCTCAGCGTGCGATTCAGCATCGTTGACCATTTTCTCGATTTCTTCATCAGACAAACCGCTGGATGCTTTAATCACAATAGACTGTTGCTTACCGGTAGCGACATCTTTCGCAGATACATTCAGGATACCGTCCGCATTCAAATCAAAACTGACTTCAATTTGTGGCATGCCACGTGGTGAAGGCGGGATATCAGAAAGATCGAAACGACCCAGTGATTTATTCTGGGCTGCCTGTTTACGCTCACCCTGTACCACATGAATAGTTACTGCGCTCTGATTGTCTTCCGCCGTCGAGAAAGTCTGTTTCTTGCTCACCGGAATGGTTGTGTTCTTGTCGATCAATATTGTTGCTACGCCACCCAGGGTTTCAATACCCAGTGATAAAGGAGTCACATCCAGCAACAAGACATCGGTCACATCTCCGGCCAGAACTGCTGCCTGAATTGACGCACCCATGGCTACAGCTTCATCAGGGTTAACATCGTGACGGGCTTCTTTGCCAAAAAACTCAGCAACTTTTTTCTGTACCAGCGGCATACGGGTCTGGCCACCGACCAGAATCACGTCGTTGATTTCAGAGGTTTTCAGTCCGGCATCCTTAAGGGCCATTTTTAAAGGCTCAATCGTACGCTCAACCAGCTCTTCAACCAGCGACTCCAGTTTGGAACGGGTCAGTTTTACAACCAGATGTTTCGGGCCACTGGCATCGGCAGTGATATAAGGTAAATTCACTTCAGTAGATTGCGCAGAAGATAATTCGATCTTGGCTTTCTCGGCAGCTTCTTTCAGTCGCTGCAGGGCTAATGGATCATTGTGCAGATCCATGCCACTTTCTTTTTTGAAAGTATCGGCCAGATAATCGATCAAACGCAGGTCAAAGTCCTCTCCACCCAGGAAGGTATCCCCATTTGTGGACAATACTTCGAATGAATGCTCACCATCGGTTTCGGCAATTTCAATGATCGAGATATCGAAAGTACCACCACCCAGGTCATAGACAGCGATCGTGGCATCGCCACCTTTCTTGTCCATACCATAGGCCAGTGCGGCTGCAGTTGGCTCATTGATAATACGCTTGACATCAAGTCCGGCGATTTTACCGGCATCCTTGGTTGCCTGACGCTGTGAATCATTAAAATAGGCAGGCACGGTAACAACTGCTTCGGTAACCGGTTCACCCAGATAATCCTCAGCCGTTTTCTTCATTTTCATCAGAACCTGTGCAGAAACCTGCGGCGGTGCCATTTTTTCACCACGCACTTCTACCCAGGCATCACCGTTATCTGCCTTGACGATTTTGTACGGCACCATCTTGATGTCTTTCTGTACAACAGAATCGTCAAACTGACGACCGATCAATCGCTTGATAGCAAACAGCGTATTATGCGGGTTGGTCACCGCCTGACGCTTGGCAGGCTGACCTACCAGGGTTTCACCATCTTCCGTATACGCAATAATAGACGGCGTGGTGCGATCGCCTTCGGCGTTTTCAATAACCTTGGCTTTACCACCTTCCATCACAGATACGCAGGAGTTGGTAGTACCCAAGTCAATACCAATAATTTTGCCCATAATCTTATCTCTCCAATTAACTCTATTGGTGCATGTTCTCTGATTCGGCAAACGCACCTGTTCTGCCTCTATCTCTGCCTCTATATATTGGCCCTATCACATTTTTTTCAAGGACTGACCAGCAAAGTTCTTAACTATCTTTCATTGCAAAACTTTTCAAAACCATCAGGACCGTTCTCAAAGTACAGCGAGCCATTGACTGGTCTGATAGTCCGAGCTTATTTTGAGACCATCACCATGGCTGGACGTATTACCCTGCCATTAAGGCTGTAGCCTTTCTGTACAACAGTTATTACCGTATTAGGCTCAACATCAGCGTTCTCCACCATGGTAATCGCCTGATGTAACTGCGGGTCAAATGGCTCTCCATGTGGATCAATCTGTTCAATTGAAAATTTGTTCAGGATCGACAAGAACTCCTTGATAGTAAGCTTTATGCCTTCGCAGAAGCCTTTGACCTTTTCATCTTCCGGATCACTGACTGCCTGCAGCGCACGCTCCATATTGTCCATCACTGGCAATAACTCAGAGCTGAACTTCTCCAGCGCATATTTATGTGCCTTTTCAACATCTGCTTCACAACGGCGGCGCATATTCTGTACTTCAGCCTGAGCCCGCAGCACTGAATCCTGTTGTTCGGCAAGGGCTGCCTGCACCGCCTCATCAATGGCTGCCTGCAATTCAGGGTCGACATCAGAAGCACCTGTTGCATCCTTAAACGACTCTGCCTCATCTTGCATGGACTCGGGTGCTTCCTGCTCTGACTCCTGATTATTGCCCTTCTTATTCGAAGATTCTTCTTCAGCCATGTTTTCCTCCGGATACGCTCTTGCTTATGACACAAACGAATAAGCGCTATATGGGGGCAGGCTTTGGGGTTTCAAGCAAAAAGCTGAGAGAAAATAGACATCGTAAGGCGGGTGAAATCTGTACTACAATCAAGACTCATGAATTAAACCAACTCACTATTACTGAAAACACCCTTGTTAAGCCAACTTACTATCAAGAATTACGCCATTGTTGAGCAACTCGATCTCGAGCTGAAGTCAGGTATGACCGTCATCAGTGGTGAAACCGGTGCCGGTAAATCAATTATGCTGGATGCCCTGGCACTCACCCTGGGTGACCGGGCGGACAAGGATGTTATCCAGCCGGGTCAAAGCAAGGCCGATATCCGCGCCAGCTTTGATATCAGCACGAATAAACAAGCCCAACTCTGGCTGGAGGAGCAGGACTACAACGCAGACAATGAATGTATTCTACGCCGTGTTGTTACTGTCGAAGGCCGTTCCAGGGCCTATATCAATGGCAGCCCGGTAACACTGAATGAACTAAAGCAACTCGGGGAAATGCTGGTTGATATTCATAGCCAGCATGAACATCAGTCCCTGTTACTTACGGCTACTCACCAGCGTTTACTGGATGATTTTTGTGACACTGGCGAACTGGCAATACAGGTTGCCGACGCCGCCAGGGCCTGGCAACAATTGCAGCACAAACTCGCAGATCTGGAAAATCAGGCCGAAGAACATAATGCCCTTTTTGAATTACAGCACTATCAGCTTAAGGAATTAAATGAGCTGAATCTGGCAGAAGGCGAATATGCCCTGCTGGAGGATGAACACCAGCAACTCAGTCATGCCGAAAGCATTCTCGGGGCTTTGCAGGCAGCACTTGATATCTGCAGAGAAAATGATGAACAGAACATTCAGGCGGCGCTGGGCCGGGTAATCGCCTTACTGGACGATATGCCCTATCGCAGCAAAAGCATGGACGCGGCCTATGAACTACTCAATACAGCCTTGATTCAGGTGGAAGAAGCCGGCCATGAATTAAGCCAGGCAGCCGATCATCTGGATATGAACCCGGACCGCTTGCAGGAACTCGATGAAAGATTGTCGGCCATTCATCAGCTGGCCCGCAAACACAGATGCAAACCTGAAGATCTGCCGGCCTTTCATCAGCAACTGCAGAGTGAACTGGGTTCGGCCAGTTCCGCGGATGAGCAAATTGCAAAACTCAGGCAGCAACTTGGCGGCTTACAATCCGGATATCAGAAGCTTGCCGATGAGCTGAGTAAAAAACGGACTGTCGGTGCCGATAAATTGTCCAAAGCGATCAATGCACAGCTGAAAAAACTTGATATGAGTTCTGCAATTTTCAGTGTTTCTCTCAATCAGGACAAGAACAAGCAGCCAAGAAGCAAGGGTAATGAAGCCATCGAATTCCTGGTCAGCACCAATCCCGGCCAGCCAGCCAAGCCACTGATTAAAATTGCTTCCGGCGGAGAACTGTCACGAATCAGTCTGGCCATACAGGTAGTCACTGCACAAACTACCGCTATCCCCTCACTGATCTTCGATGAAGTGGATGTCGGTATCGGCGGCAAGGTCGCTCTCTCGGTTGGCGAATTGTTAAGACAGCTTGGTGAGAAGGGTCAGGTGCTCTGCGTAACACACCAGGCGCAGGTTGCCAGTCAAGGTCATCAGCATTTGTATGTCAGCAAACTGGCGGGGAAAAATTCAATCAGCACGCAGGTGCATGAACTCTCCGGAGAGGAAAAAGTCATCGAAATTGCCCGCATGCTCGGCGGCAATGCCGACAACGAAAGCTCCATGGCACATGCCAGACAGATGATGGCGTAAACCTGGTTTATCAGCTATAAAAAGTAAAAACATACACGGACGTATGTATCTTGAAAGTAAAGAAAGGCTTGGTAACAATTCCAGAAAATTTGAATGATGATTTGGCAACTGGCACTGCAAATAGCATCTTATGTAGAAATTGCGGCATAAGTATTTTCAAACCAGTTTATGGATGTAATTGCGTCATGAGCGAAGGTCAGGCGAGGCAAAAGGCTTATTTTGCGAAGGAGCTTACGAAACAGTAAGTGACTGAGTGAAATAGGACTTTTAACGAAGCATCACCGAGCGCAGTAGCAATTACTGGCAGGATTTGCAGAGACCATATATATACAACGAATGATCACTAATCGTATAACCCTTCGAAGCCGCCTGTTTCTTCTGCTGAGCTTCTATCACTTCATCATAAAACTCTTCGACCTTGCCGCATTTGGTGCATACGATATGGTCGTGATGATCTTCGGTCATCATTTCAAAGACGGAATGCCCACCTTCAAAGTGGTGACGCATGACCAGGCCTGCTGCTTCAAACTGAGTGAGCACTCTGTACACAGTTGCCAAACCTACATCTTCATCCGCATCTCGTAATGCTTTGTAGACATCTTCCGCACTCATATGGCGGGACTCTGCGGCTTCCAGTATCTGCATGATTTTAACGCGGGGTAGCGTAACTTTAAGGCCGGCTTTGCGGAGTTCCTGATTTTCACCTGACATTACTTGGCTTCCTCAATTTGCTTTATATGGCATTATTTCTCTTAATTTTAGACTATCTGAGTGTTTCGACTGTCTAAGCTAGCTATATAAGCGAACTAAAAGAACATGCATTTATCTTTTATTCAGTATATTCAGTAATGTATTTGTAACATCAACTTCGTTTTCGGTATTATGCCTGTCCACAGAACTAAGTAAAGGTTAGCGCGTTGAAAACCCTGTTCATCATAATTTTAATATCAGCTCTTACTGCCTGTAACAGCAGCCCTCTGCGCTTTCCCGGCGTATATCGGATTGATATCCCGCAGGGCAATATCATTACTCAGGAACAGGTTGATCAGCTACGACCTGGACTCACTAAACGCCAGGTAAATTTCATCA
The DNA here is from genome assembly GCA_963975155.1 of uncultured Gammaproteobacteria bacterium. GTDB lineage: Bacteria > Pseudomonadota > Gammaproteobacteria > Pseudomonadales > Pseudohongiellaceae > UBA5109. Next base: position 29,256 of record CAXBFG010000002.1, read on the forward strand.
TGGGCACGCCCCTGATACAGGACACCTTTAACCAGAGTCGTTGGGATTACATCTATAGCTACCAACCCGGTGGCGGCGATCGCGCCCAGGAAAGGTTAAGCATCTTCTTCGATGAGAGTGGCCAGATGACGCACTTTACCGGCGACTTTAAGCAAACGCCTGAGAATGATCAGTTTGGTGAATTAGCCAACAATTGAAACTCCGTCAATCAAAAGCTGCTTCAGATAATATTTTGCTGCTTTCCTGATTTCTTACTTTTTTAATCTGACCTTCTTCTTATTCCTGACTTTTTGTTTTATCTCGAGTTTGGCAGCTTTTTTTGCGCGATCCATGCGCGCCTGCTTCGGATCAATGGCCAATGGCCGGTAAATTTCCACTCTGTCTTTATCTTTCAGCTCATAGTCCTGCGGCAAGGGAAGATGCTTGCCATCGAGTGGTTTGGAAAATATGCCCATTTTTAATTCATTAATATTCAGTTGCGGATATTGACCAAGCACACCGGAAGCCAGCACCGCTGCCTGAGCTGTACTGCCTTTTCTTACTGATAATGCCTGAAAGAATTGTTCGTCAGGTAAAGCATAAACGACTTCAACTGCAATGCATGGCTCCTTAAGTTGCTCAGCCAACTCACTGTCTGTTATGCCGCCGCTATTATTACCGCTGACCATAAAGTTCATCCGCACGCCGACAAACCGCATTCACCAGATTTTTACACGATGCATCAAAAATATTTTTCAGGGCTAAATCCAGCAAGCCTGACTGAAATTCAAATTGCATTTCCAGACTGGCCTTACAGGCATTTTCTTTTAAGGCCGTGAAAGTCCAGCGCGCATCGAAAAATTTAAAAGGTCCGTCAACCAGTTCCATTACCATGGTATAGGGAGACTGCAAGTGATTTCGCGTCGTAAATGAATATTTAAAACCCGCCTTGCCCAGATCCAGACGAGCCAGGACTTCATCTTCATTCTGACTCAAGACTTCTGCACCGAGGCAGCCATCCATAAATTCCGGATAGCTGGCAATATCATTCACCAACTCAAACATGGAGAGAGCTGAATAAGGTAATAAGGCACTTTGCTGAATCTTGGTCACACTTTTTGTTTTAAAAACCGAGCAGATTAAAACCGAAATATATTTGTGCCACGTTGTTAGCAAACACCAGCAGCAAAATCAGTGGGATAAAGGTTGCCAGAGAAAAGCTCACATAGGCACAGAGTATGGAAGACAGGTACTTTTCATCTCCTTCGCCCACCTCATTCATAAATTCACTGCGCTTCCAGCGGTAGGAACAAAATATACACACCAGAAAACCCATCAAAGGTAAAACGGTGTCGTAAAAAAGATCATAAATCACATCAAAAAAAGATTTACTGTTGCCGCCATAGGTCACCAGGGACGACAACCATCCCACCATGCCCAGCGACATCGTTGCCAGAATAATAAATGCACCTGCTACGACACCCATCACACCAAGCGCTTTTCGGCGGCTGTAATGTTTTTCATCCACCATCCAGGAAATCGGAATTTCGGTGATCGAAACCAGCGAAGTGATTGCCGCAAAAAATACCAAAACAAAAAATACGGTCGCTACGATGCTGGCCCCCGTGTAACCAAGAAAAGTCTGCATCTCGAGAAACAGTTGCGGCAGATAGGAAAAAATCAAACTGACACTGCTGTCCGACAAACCCTGCACATCAACATCCGGATTGATTGCAAAAATTGCCGGTAGTATTAACAAACCGGCAAAAAAGGCCACCGCTGTATCAGTTACGGCAACCAGACGTGTGGAATTGACAATTTTTTCGTCACGGCTGAAATAGGAACCGTAGGTTATTAAAATCCCCATACCCAATGACAGTGAAAAGAAAGCCTGATTCAGGGCAGATCTGACTACTGTACTGTTTATCTTGCTGAAGTCCGGTATCAGATAATAGCTAATTCCAGCTCCGGAATTTTCCAGCGTCATGACGAAGACAACCAGCGCCAATAACATCAGGAACAATAGCGGCATTAAAATTTTGGCGGCTTTTTCTATACCATCCCTTACCCCGCCGGACAGAATGATATAAACCAGTCCCAGGGTAAAAAACAGATAAATAAATAATGTGGGTGAAGCAACAATCTCACCGAAGGCTGCCGGTTCCGCGAGCCGATCCAGGTTACCGAAGGCGGATTGCAGCATATATAAGGTGATCCATACGGTAATCACGGAATAAAATACCGCGATCATAAAGGGCGTCACTATCGCCAGTCCGCCGACCCTGCCCCAGACTCTGCTCTTATCGGATAAAGCATAGAAAGCCCCGACCGGATTTTTCTGGGATGCCCTGCCCATGGCTATTTCTGCCAGCATCACCGGGAAACAGACCAGCGCAACAAAAGCGATATAGATAATCAGAAAGGCAGCACCACCGTTTTTAGCTGCCATCACCGGAAAGCCAACCAGGTTGCCAATGCCAACTGCTGAACCTGCCGCCGCCAGAATAAATCCCAGTCTGGAACTGAATTGCCCGCGTAATCCCGACATTTAACCTCATGATGTGCTGCTTGAACTGCTAAAGGAGTTTACCAGAAAAGCGGTCAATAAATAGGTTTTAGCCCGCCCTGCCCTTATAATGCGCGCCATGGCAAAGAAGCAGAAACACGATGACTCAACCATAGTCGTCAACAAAAAGGCACGACACGATTATTTCCTCACCGATACCTATGAAGCAGGCATTGCACTGGTTGGCTGGGAAGTCAAAAGCCTGCGCGAAAAGAAAGTACAACTGGTTGATTCACATGTCATTATCAAAAACGGCGAAGCCTGGCTAATCGGCGCACAGATTGTACCGCTGGCCACCGCCACTTCACATGTCATTGCCGACCCAACCCGCACCCGCAAACTGCTCTTGCACAGAAAGGAACTCGCCAAAATCTTTGCCGGTATACAACAGCAAGGCTACACCTGTGTCTGTGCGAAAATGTACTGGAAGGGACATCTGGTGAAATGTCAGCTGGCGCTTGCCAAGGGCAAGCACGAATACGACAAGCGCGCCGTAGAGAAAGAACGCGAATGGAACCTGGATAAGCGCCGCGCCATGAGTCACTCCAATCGAAGCTAGTGGCATATCATCGTATATAGCAAACCCACTGCAATACACTCAAATAAAAAACTTATTACTATAGTATTGTTTGGTCGAGAAGACTGGCTTTGGTCTCCTGCACAATCCTTAGCATTTGCTGGCGATCCGCAGCAGAAATATGCGCAAAAGCCGCACTTTGATCCCGCCCGCTAAGTACATCCGTGATGCGCTGACGCAGATATGCCAAGGCCTGCTCCGGCAAAGTATCAAAGGCCTCGGTATAAATCTGAAAGCTGAGCGGATATTTAAAAACCCTTTTCTGTAAATCCAGCTCACGCAAGGAACTGCCATCGCTGGCAAATGGACCCAGGCTTTGAAAGTGTTCAGCATAACCGGATAAACCTGTCACCGGGCCTGTCAAAGCAAACTCATCACTCATAAATATTGCTTTCACTAAAGGCTCGGTTTCTTCAGCCAACGTATCGGCGCTGATCTCGCTTTCACGAGAAGCAATGGTACGCACGCGATAATTCACTCGGGCAATTTCATTTTGCACATCAACCTGATGCTGCATGACCAGCAAGGCCACAATATCGCTGTGAGGACTTAAATACCCGCTAATATCGACCAGTTCACCAAGACTATTAAGGTTACTGTTAGCCGACAGATCCAGCTCATCAACGCTCGGTTGTGAATCAAAACTTAAATTACCAAGATGCGCCTGTTCGCTTAAACCCGTCACATACCAGCCACCCCAGCGTTGTTCAAATGGAGTTGCACTCGTCGTTGCCGGACCTCGGCCAATAAAGGCAAAGGCATCTCCGCTTTTATCAACCAAAGTGGTTTGCAGCATGAATAATGGAACCCCGCCATCCGACATGTAGTTTTTCACATGGCAACTCAGGCAACGACTGGTATGAAGACGTAAGCTGATAGCTTCATCGGGTTCCAGGGGAATTTCATAAAACACCGGCCCCAGCATGGGGTCCATGGAGGCAATTTCTATCGATGGCGTGCCGGGCACAAAGGCAACATACACCTCGTCATTAAAATAAATGGCTCTGGGTGTTTGTGGTGAAATCAGTCGGCCTTTCAATGCCGTTTTGGAAAACACCAATACCTGCGAACTGGTGCTTATGCCAAAATAATCCAGGAGCCCGGAAAGATAACCATCACTTCCTTCGTAATTAAGACTCACCTGGCCTGCATCAATTGCTGTAAACAAATCCGCCACCGCATCGCTTCTCGCTTGCTCGTAATCGATGATCGGCACCTGGTTACGGTATTCCAGCAAGCGCTGATTTCGATAACCCTGGGATTGCTGGCCTTGCGCCACCGAGGACAACAGGCACGTCAACAGCAAGAGCCTGCTGATAACTAACAGCGTCCCATTTAAACTCAATATTGTTTTCTTCACCTGTTTAACACCTATACATTACATCTATAAGCGAATCGACATTCACGCTGCCCTGCACTCTCCCGCACTATGTTTATCATAAGCTTAGGTGTGAACATTCCTATGACTCTAATCAATAGATGGAGCCTTAATAGTTCTTTATCAAGGTGACATGTATCACATAAGTGGTCTGGCTCTGTGTTACAATCGCGCCCCGTTTTACCAAGTTGTAGTACGCCTGTAAGAGTTAACTTGAAATTACCCTTAAGTTCCCCTCCAACGCGATTGCACTGAATATTAAATAAGTCTCACGCTGGCTGAAGCAAATTTATTGCTGCGGTTCGGTGTTTTGTTGTTGGAAAATAGTATGAAGTACGTATTCAATCTCTTTGATTTACGCAAAGGGGTCAATCTCACTAATGAAGTTTTGTCAGGCTTAACCGTTGCGCTAGCCCTGGTTCCGGAAGCCATCGCCTTTGCCCTGATTGCCGGGCTGTCTCCGCTTACCGGCCTGTATGCCGCCTTTTCTGTCGGCCTGATTACTTCAATCTTCGGCGGTCGCCCGGGCATGATCTCCGGTGCCACCGGCGCCATTGCGGTGGTGATAGTCAGCCTCGCACAAAGTCATGGCGTGGAATATATCTTTGCCACTGTGGTGCTGGCTGGCCTGATACAAATGAGCGCCGGTTTTCTGAAGCTCGGTAAATTTATTCGTCTGGTTCCGCACCCGGTTATGTTCGGCTTTGTGAATGGTCTGGCCATCGTGATCTTTATGTCGCAGCTGGACTCATTCAAAGTCGATGCAGCCTGGATGATGGGTCAGGAGCTTTACACCATGCTTGCGCTGGTTTTTCTGACCATGCTGATCATCTGGCAGTTACCTAAATACACTAAAGCGGTGCCTGCGCCCTTAGTAGCCATTCTGATCATCAGCGCCATCGTGTTTGCCTTAGGCCTGGAAACCAGAACAGTAGGTGATATCAGTTCTATTCAGGGCGGCTTTCCGCCTTTCCATATTCCCGAAATCCCATTCAGCTGGGAAACCTTTATGATCATTCTGCCTTATGCCTTTATCGTCGCCGGTGTGGGATTAATAGAAAGTCTGCTGACCTTAAACCTGATTGATGAAATCACCGAAACGCGCGGCAAGAGTAATAAGGAATCTGTTGCGCAGGGTCTGGCCAATGTCGTGACCGGCTTTTTCTCAGGCATGGGCGGTTGCGCCATGATCGGGCAAAGTCTGATTAATATTTCTTCCGGGGCGCGCACCCGCATATCCGGCATCGTGGCCTCTGTCATGCTGCTGATCTTTATTATGTTTGGCTCCAGCTATATCGAGAAGATGCCGATTGCCGCTTTGGCTGGCTTAATGATCATGGTGGCTATCGGTACCTTTGCCTGGGCCAGCGTCAAGGCGCTGGGCAAAATGCCCGCTCGCGACAATATCGTCGGTATCCTGGTGGCAGCCATCACGGTGCTGTTTCATAACCTGGCACTGGCCGTGCTGGTCGGCGTGATTGTTTCTGCGCTGATGTACGCCTGGGAGAATGCCAAGCGTATTCGTGCCCGTAAACACGTCGATGAAGACGGCACCAAGCATTACGAAATATACGGGCCCTTATTTTTTGGATCGACGCAGGCCTTTGCGGAAAAGTTTGATGTCCAAAATGACCCGCAAAAAGTCATTATCGATTTCAAGGAAAGCCGGGTTGCGGATATGTCCGGCATTGAAGCCCTGAACAAAATAACCGAGCGTTATCATCGCGCCGGCAAGCAATTACATTTGCGTCACTTGAGCCCGGACTGTTTAAAACTCTTGAAGAACGCCGAGAAGATCATCGATATCAATATTATTGAAGACCCGACCTACAAGGTAGCCGTTGAAATCTGACGCTAAAGCCGCCATATAGACACCGTAAATGTGCTATAATGCGCGGGTAGTTTATGAGTAGTAAGAAACACATTGGGGGCGCTCTGGATTCGACGCCGGTTACAAAACCCAAGGTGCATGCCGAGAGAGTATAGGCTCTCGTAAATCAATCTATGCAACTTATATAGTTGCCAACGACGAAAACTACGCTCTAGCAGCTTAATATAGCAGCTAGCGATTGCCACAGGGATGCCTGTAAACCAGTGTTTAGCAATCGTCATATAGAACAGGATCGCCACGGCGGAGTGCTTGACTCCTAAGGGCTAAAAAGTATCAAGCTCGCTTCGAACACCCTGCGCGTTGGGTCGTGAGAAGTTAACTCAATAAACGATGCTATGCATGTAGAGCCAAAGGCAGAGGACTGACGGACGGGGGTTCAAATCCCCCCGCCTCCACCAATTTTTAATATTGTGCTATGCTGAACCGACTTGGTTTTAATGTTTAATTTTTAAAACGTCCTAATTTATATTCTTATGGCCACTAAAAAAGAAAGCACACCTTACCTGACAAAAAGACATATTAAATCTGCTTCCCGCAAGGGTTTTGAAGAAGCCTCGAAACAGGCTATGGAAACGGCGGGGTCAGTTGTTGTGGTGGAAGGCCGTATGATAGTCAGGAAGTACTCAGATGGCCGAATTGAGAAGCTTGCTCCCATAAAAAAAGCCCCTAAAGCAAAGGTTAAAGCAAGCGTTAAGAAACTTGCCTTCAGCTAAATCCAATAAAAGACTCCGCGTATTTGCCGGACCAAATGGCTCGGGTAAAAGCACAATAATTAACGCTTTAAAAAATATCAAAGTCGATGGCTATCCCATTGATTTTGGCATCTACATCAATGCGGATGATATTACCAATACCCTCAGAGAAGATACGTTTACTTTCGAGCAGTATGAACTGAGCAAGATCATCCGATCTGATTTTGTAGAACATGCATTGCAGTCCGGACTGATAAATAAAGATTTCCCCGAAGGCAAATTCAAAACCTGCTTCACGTTAAATAACGCTGGCGTATTCAAATTAGTTAAGCCTGAATGGGATGAGCACATGGCACAGTTAATGGCAGATTTTTTGCGAAATTGTCTGCTGCAGAGAGAAAAAAAGATTTCATTTGAAACCGTTTTCTCACATCCATCTAAAATAGACTTTTTGAAAAACGCCTATGACATGGGGTATAAGATTTACTTGTATTTTATCTGCACAGAAAGTCCTCTCATCAATATTTCACGCATCAAAGAAGTACGCATAAAACTAGGCGGACATGATGTACCAACAAATAAAATAAAAGCTCGTTATGCCCGTTCGCTAGAGTTGTTATATGACGCGGCAGAGCTTGCCTACCAAGCCTATTTCTTCGATAACTCCCATGATGATAGCGGGCACGAGCCCTTCGCACATTTCAAAGTAATCAAAGGCAAAAAGAAGTGGGATGAAGAATTGAAAGCTTTGGATCTGGATGTCTTACCTGAATGGTTTTGGAAGTATTACTTGTCTAAGTTAGAGAGTTCGAAAAGTCACCCCTAATTATTTTCCTTTAAGGGTTTGATAGATCAAACTACTTTGATTCTGATTCCGGCTTTTAACATAACACCTACCTACCCCAAACTCCTCATCATGCTTTCGTGTTCATATTTTTTACTGTTCATTATTATTGAACAGAGTATATTAGTGAACATTGTTATAGCCTGCATCTATCTGAATCACTTGTCTAATCAACTTACTCTGACCCCTTTGATTTCTTTGATTCGATTTCCTCATCAAAAGTGAGCAACCCTTTATCAAATTACTCTGACCCCTTTGATTTGCCTATACCTTTGGTTAACAGCCAGACACATAGTGCCAACTCTGTAATAAAAGGCACAAGATAGATAGGCTGAATTGAATCGCTGTAAGCTGGCAATAAAAAGCGCGTATAGCTCCCTGCCAGATAAGCTAAAGCTACTGCCAGAAGACCATAGCCTAAAACGCCGGGAATAAACTTTGATTTAATAATCAAGTAACCAAGTATGAAGTTTGCTACAGAGAAAAAAATCAAGCCAAGATCATAGCCATGACTGTGCATCTCTAACAATAAAAGGCTCAGTGCATTTATCTGTTCGTTGCTGAATACAGAAAAATGATATTCATTGTTTAGTAATAACAGGGCTGCATAATAAAGCAATAAATTAACACTAAGTATCACTGCCTGCGTCAAGCGAAATGCGGCCGCCAGTAATGAAAGTGTTTTATTGACTGGCTTCAGCAGCACATAAAATATTACTGCTAATGCCACATCACATAACAACATGATTGAATCTGCCAGAAAGCCAAAGCGGAATAAACCCTCTGATCTCACTATATTGCCGGCAGTCACCACAGGATCGGAAAAAACAATCAGGGGAGATCGAACAAGCATTTCGCTCGTGATGCCAAATACAATAATAAGCAGATATAGCCAGCCAGCAGATCGCATATAAACCAGCTGGCTGGATGCCTGATTTTGATTAGTCATTTGATCTCCTCTGCAGATTTTTTAATAAACGGGTATTGCTATTGGACGGATCGGCGCCGCATCAGCGCCTCTGAATTTCAAGGACCCACCCACAAATGCAAACTCATAAACCTGATCCCTGGCAAGTGCTTCCAGATTAACAAGCTCAATAATTGGCGCACCCTGTTGTGCCAATAAATAGGTATGCACCGGCACATAATCGGTTTCCAGTTCGGATGGAAAGGCTTCAAAACTTAAATTATCTGCACCCACTATCATTGCGCCTGAGTCTTCAACGAGATATTTTGCAGCATCCAGACCCATTCCTGGCGGGTTGGACATATACGCTTGTGCATCTTCATAGTGTTGCATTCTTCCTGTTCTGATCAACACCACATCACCGGTTTGTAATTCAGTCTGCTGAATTGCCAGTGCATCTATAATATCCTGGCGCGTGACTCGGTAAGCTGCCGGTAACATATCTATCCCTTTGGCCGCAGCTATATCAATCAGGATTCCGCGGGCAATGATGGGTGGTATATTTTCGACCCCGGCTACTTGCCAGCCCTGGTCCCCCAGAAACTCATCGGCACTGTAACCATTCCATATTTTTCCATTCAAACCGAAATGATTTAACGCGTCTATATGTGTCCCCATATGGGTATACATCGACACCGCCGCTCCGGTATAGCTCACATGACTATTCATGTTTTCACCCACATTCAGCGGGTCATCAATGACCGTACCCTTGGGCGTGTGAGTCATCCAGATTCGGTAGTGTGGATCACCGGCAGCCTGCCAGCTTGGCATGCCGATAAAATACTCTACTGAGAGATCGTAAACCTTGCCTTCTGAAATCCTGGATAAAATTGATGCCGTAGACTCCATAGTCATCAGATTCAAGCGGCCGATTTCATCCGCTTCACCCCAAGGGCTGATAGCAACAGATCGTTGCTGTGCAACACTGTTGCCAATCATTAAAAGAGTAATGATTAATAATATTGATTTTTTTAACATTTCACCTGCCTCCTGTGTTTATTAAATTTATGTATCTACAAATTCAGATCGTTACCACCATTTCCGATTCGTCATACCGAACTTTCTGCATACCTGCAGTCTCATCTTTCTGATCCCGAATCCCCAAGGCAGAAATCATTGAGGTTTCCAAATTTAATGCTTTTAAATTCAGCGCTTCATCATAGGCGGCTGCATCAATACCTCCCATCGGACATGAGTCAATCTTCATTAAGGCGGCACTGGTTAATAAAGTGCCTAAGGCTATGTATGCCTGTTGATGTGCCCACTCCTTTTTCTGCCGGGCATTTTTATTTCTGAACACTTCCTTCATATGTTCAGCAAGTCCGCTTAATGCCTGGATTTCTATTTTTCTGGTCTCAGCTACACTTTCTATATAGCGGTCTACCAACTCATCACCGAATACTGTTTGCGCGGCAAAAACCACCAGGTGAGAGCAATGCAAAACTTTTTCCTGACCAAAGGAAGATGCCATCAGCCGCCTGCGTAATTCCTGATCCGTGATAACGAATAACCTGTAGGGTTGCAGACCGTATGATGTAGGGCTCAGTAAAGTGGCATCGACAAGTCGCTTCACTTCTTCATCACTGAGTTTATGATCAGAAAATTTCCTGACGGCATAGCGCCAGTTTAGTGCTTCAATTACATTCATCTTCAATCCTCCTATAATTCAACATTTATTTATTCCGAAACTATATTTTTCTTACGTGACCAGGTGGTCATCAAAACTCCACCAAAAACAAGAGAGATACTTATCATGTCATTAACACGGTATTGCTCATCCCAAATTAAAATTCCCGCCAGTATCGTGACAACAGTAATCACATAACCCATTTGGCTTAGATAAACAGGGCCACCCTCTTTTAATAATTCAAATGAACTTAGGTAAGCCGCTCCGGCCAGTACAGATAAAATCCCTATCAAATAGAGCACTTGCCTGTTTTCAAACATATTGAGGTGAAAGTTCCCGAGCCACAGATTTACAAGGAACAGAAGAATTCCGTTCACCGTTAACATACCCATCACTATGGCCATTGCTTCACTGCCAACCGGCCAGAATCGACTTCGATAAATATTACTAACTGCCAGCGTTAGCGGAATCATCAGCGCCAGCACTATGAAAAACCAGTTCGTCGATTGATTTATGGATTCTCCAGACGTGATGAGAAAAGCAACACCGGTCAGCCCGACTATTAAGCCCATTAAGCGCAGCATGCTGGCCTGCTCATAGCCAATGATTCGCGCTAAAAAATATGTCGCGATTGGTGAAAGTGCTGTCACTAAACCAACCAGTCCTACCTGCAATTGTTCTAAAACCACAAACACCAGAATAAATGGGATGGTTGTACCCAGCAGCCCTCCTATCAGATAGTATCGAATGTGTTCCAGGTTCCAGATTGGAAATTGTCTGGAACGGATCGAAAACATCCAAACCACTAACGCACTGCCACTTAATTGCCAAAACAGGAAAAGCAGTACCGGAATTGATTCCGCGCCTGCCAGCTTTCTCACCATGTACAAGGCTGCCGTCAGCGACCCGGAAAGTATCAACAGAAGCAGGGCCTTCATTTCGCACCGCCAGTTTTATTGATGCCATTCATAGCTGAATCAGCTGGTAATTTATGTTGCGTGAATTCAATGACATTTTTATCCGGGTCACGAATGAAGATTGAGGTCTTGCCATCACCAAAGCGCACTGGTCCTTCAGTTATCACATGGCCTAATTTATTGATGTGATCAATTGCTTCAGTAATTTGATTAACCTTGAGAGCGATATGGGTATAACCGGCATGTTTGATACTTTCATCCATCAAAATATTATGTGGCGTCCCTGACTCTATGGCGGAATCCAGCAGATTAAGTGTGGGGCCCCGTTTATGAACCAGTACCATCACCCCTTCCTGAAAATCTGATCGCAGCAGTTGAAAACCAAATGCCTTATAGAATTCAATTGAACGAGGAAAATCGCCTACTCTTATTCCGATGTGATCCAAACCATCTATATTTTTCATTACCCGTCTCCTGCATTTACTACCAGACCATCTATGGCGTAACTGCTTTAGTGATTAACTGTGAAACGCAGGATAATAGTTAACATATGAAAGATAATTAGCTATATTTGAACAACACTGTTCACATATATTTACTAATAATGGAAAATCTCACCGATATCGCCGTATTCGTTCAGGTCGTGAAGAGTGGCAGCTTCACCACAGCTGCAGAGCGCTTACAACTTTCCCGCTCAGTGGTGAGCAAATATATTAGTCGCCTGGAAGAACGGCTGGATGCCCGCTTATTAAACCGAACAACGCGGCGACTAAGCCTGACCGAGGTGGGCAAGGTGTTCTATGAACACGCAAGTCTGGGTCTGCAGGAAATCGAAGAAGCTGAAAGCGCGGTCACAAGACTGCAAGGTAAGCCGCGAGGCATTTTAAAAATCAATGCGCCCATGTCATTTGGCATTATGCATATTGCGCCCTCATTACCAGACTTTCAAAACACCTATCCGGAAGTATTAGTAGACATGAACCTTGATGACCGTAAAGTCGATGTGATCAGGGAAGGTTTCGATATTTCAGTCAGAATCACAACAGAACTTCCCGACTCTACTTTGATAGCAAAACGGATAGCGCCTTGTAAGCATGTGATCGTTGCCACACCCGCTTACCTGAAAAAATATGGCAAGCCCGGTTCTCCACACCAGTTAAGCAAACATAAAATACTGAGTTATCAGCATCAGGACCATGCTCTGGAGTGGCAGTTAAAAAACTCCCGGGGAGAGAATGTTTCGGTTTCTTTAAGCAGCAGCTTACAAATGAACAACAGCCTTGCACTAAAGGCTGCCATGCTTGGACACATGGGGATCTCCAGGATGCCTTCTTTTCTTGTGGGTAATGAAATCAAAGAGGGCCAATTAGTGACGCTGTTCAATGATTATGAAATATTGGAAGCGTCAATCTATCTTGTTTATCCACAGCGACGCTTTTTAAGCCCTAAAGTTAACGCATTTATTGATTATTTCTCAAAACAAATCCCGGAAAAACCAAACTGGGATTTTTTATAACCTCTGAGTGCCAACTTGAAAAATGGCTGACCCTACCCCTTAAATACTCTCTGTCGATGATAATCCATGGCAGACGGATCAGGATAAAAACGCTTCGGCATTTGTAACTCTCTTCCTTCAATATCCAAGAGCCTTTTACTTAAGTCACTATCTGAGAAATGCATTTTCAATTCGCCAGATAAACAAACACGCCATTGCTCATCAAAAGTCAGCAAGCCTTTATCAAAGGCTTTGTCATACAAATTATTGAGTGCCAGTCCATTAGTTGGGTCAGCTCTGCGATTTTCGGAATCCTTCCAGGGAATGATATGGCTGGCTACCAGTAGTGATGGAATTTTTAAACCGGAAATAGCACAACGACTTTCATAACTTGTTAGCACGCTGTTTCTAAAGAAACGTTGTACACGCCTGACTTTAACTGCCTGTACTGATTCTGTTGGGCCATCAGGTATTGGTCCCTCATGAATACTTTCAGCATCAGCTTGTGGAAACATGCGCTTTTCATAAAGGTCTTCAGCAGCTAAGGCGATGTGATTAGAGTCTGTAAGAAATTCATCCCAAAGTTCTCTGTCGGCTTTACTCACCGAAGAAAGCCCCTGCCTGTTCAGGTTTGGATCAAGATGCGCAAAATTCACTGCCTTCATAGCAACCGCAGATGGCGTTCGATCGATAACTTCTGCCAGATGTATGATCTCGGGATTACGGTGATGAAGCTTACCGAAGGGTGTGCGGCAATACAGGTGCAGTACCAAAAGTGATTCGTCGCGCTGCCAGTTGCGATGATTAGTATTCATTGAACTTCAAAATCACGTTCAATCAAATTGCTCTGACCCCTTTGATTCTAAATTGCTCTGACCCCTTTGATTTCCTTTGATTTCCTTTGATTTGCCTTTGATTTGACCCCTTTCATAAGAAGCCCTAAGCTGAGCTATATTGAGTAATCAGCTATACTTGCCTTCCTAAGGTGGCGCGGTTGTGATACTAACCCGATAATGAATATTGATGAACCACCGGATGGCATGTATGAAAGGAGTCGAACAAGTATTCACCAATCAGCGACTGCGCCTAAAAACGGCGTGGAGTCTGTTGACTCTGGATAATTCACCTGTCGCCTTAGCCCTGCTTCAGACCCACCTTTTCGTAAAAGACAGGCGGCTTCCGCATTCCATTCTCCTGGAACGATTGCGTAAAGACCTGGAGATCCTCCGTGTTCAAGGGCTTGATTTACCCCAATCAGCCGAAGCCTACCTGTCTGCTTGGTTAAATTCCGGCTATCTGGAACGTTCCTTCCTGGCCGATAATAGCGAAGAGGAATATAGCTTGAGCGTTGCCGCCACCCGTGCAATACAGTTCATCCAAACTCTGCAGGACAAGCGAACAGTTGCCACGGAAAGCCGATTATCGCTGGTAATCAACCAGCTCAATGAACTGGCTGAGCAGACTGAAACAGACCCGGATATCCGTATCTCCAATCTACTGCAGGAACGCGAAAGAATTGATGCAGAGATTGAAGCTGTCAGAGGCGGTCAGCAAGCACAACTTCCTGATGACAGAGCACTTGAACGCGCCAAAGAGATAATAGGTCTGGCGCAGGAATTGGCGGAAGATTTTCGCTACGTTCAGGACGAGTTCCAGGGCTTGAACCGTGGCTTCAGAGAGCAGATCATCGAAAATGAAGGGAGCAGAGGCGAGGTCCTGGACAAAGTATTTGCAGGTGTTGACCTCATTTCGGAAAGTGATGCCGGCAAGACCTTTCGTGCTTTCTGGCGATTGCTGACTGATCCGGAGCAAGCGCTGGAGTTTGAATCTTCACTTGAACGCGTACTCTCGCGTGATTTTACTCACAAGTTGGAGAGACGAGAGCGACGCTTTCTGATACAGCTGACCAGGGTGCTGCTGGATAATGGCGGGGAGGTGCATGAGGTATTCCAGAATTTTGCGCGTGGCCTTAAACAGTTTGTACAAAGCCGGGCTTATCAGGAACAGCGCCGACTTAATCAACTGATTACCCAGGCGCAGCGCCAGGCTATTGCGCTCAAGGACAGGTATCGCCCAATGGAGGAAATTGGCCTGGATCTTAACCTGACCAGCGCCAGACTACGTTCGCTATCGCAGTGGATACCTTATGACCCCGCCGTTGACCGGGTCGAAACAGGCATCGAAAAAGCCCAGGATGCAGATATTTCGCTGGAATCCGTTGGCGAGTTACTGGCCCAGTCAGAGATTGATTTTCGCCGCTTGCGTGAACAAATCGGCACTCTGCTGCAAACGCACAGGCAAGTGTCTGTCGCAGATATTCTGGATTTTTTCCCTGCCGAGCAAGGGCTGGGGTCGGTAATAGGATTGCTTGCACTTGGCGTGAAGGAGGGCATGGTGTCAGAACAGTTTGACCATGTCGCCTGGAAAGGGCTTGATGGCATGGAAAGAAGCGCCAGAATCCCCCGTATCTATTTTGTCAAAGAGGCTTATCGTGCAAGAACAGGATGACAACACGCCGGAAAGCCTTTCTGATGCTACTGAAGAAGCCAAAGCACTTTATCCAGGCGATACAGGAGAGTTACCTCTGGAGGTCCGGCGTCTGTTGATACAGCTATTATCAGGCCCTTCACTGGATGGACGGAGACACGGCGTTCTGTGGCCCATCCTGTTGCGCTACCAGAATATGATCAGGTCCCGGCTGGCCGATCTGTTCCTGGAACTGGTGCTGGATACTGACGATCAGGTGGCATTTGTTCGTCAGGCCGATACCGGAGATCTGGAAACCCCCATCCTGTTGCGCAGAACAAGGCTGACTTTTCTCGATTCTGTATTGCTGCTGTATCTCCGTCAGCAGCTTGCCGAGGCCGACCTGCGCGGGGAACGTGCGGTTGTATCTGTCGGAGAAATGATGGAACAGTTGTCTCTGTATGAACCTGCTCTGAATACCGACCATGCCGGTTTTGAGAAGCGCTCCTCCAGCTCAATAGAAAAGGCAAAAAAGAACAGTCTGATCAGCGCCATCCGGGGCAGTGATAACCGCTTTGAAGTTTCTCCCACGCTGAAATTGCTGTTTAGCGCAGAACAGGTGGCAGCCCTGAGCGGGGTTTACAAGGAATCGCTGGCGAGTGACAAGAGAGTCCAGGAGAAAGTTCAAGTAGACGAACAGAGGGATGATCAGGGATGACAACACAGCAAATATCCTTCGCCGAATTACAGGATTTGCCAGCTCAGCAGCAGTATCGCATGCGCCGCTTGCAAGTCTATAACTGGGGGACCTTCTCCGGCTTGCATGACATTAATATCGCTGAGCAGGGCTTTCTGTTTGTGGGACGTTCCGGTTCAGGCAAGTCCACCCTGCTGGATGCGCTGACTTCCTTGCTGATTCCTCCCCAGTGGCAAGTATTCAATGCAGCTGCCCGTGAAGGGGAGCGCAACCGCCGGGACAGAAATCTGGCTACTTATATCCGGGGTGCCTGGGGCGAACAAAAGGATGGCGACTCTGGAGAAATCGCCGCCCAGTTCCTCCGCAAAGGAACAACCTGGTCAGCACTTGCGCTCACTTTTGCAAACAAGGAAGGTAAGATTATCACCCTGATCCAGATCTTCTGGTTGCGCGGAACGGTATCAGGCAGTCAGGACGTCAAGCGCCATTACATGATTGCCGAACGCCCTTTCGAGATTTCCAATGAACTGAATGACTTCGATCTGGATGTCCGGGCGTTGAAACACCGGCTGCAGGATGTAGAGCATTTCGGCACTATCTTCCGCCCTTATGGAGAACGCTTCCGGCGGTTGATGAGCATCGAATCGGACATGGCGCTCAAATTGCTACACAAAACGCAATCGGCCAAGAACCTGGGTGACCTCAACGATTTCCTCAGGGAGTTCATGCTGGACGAACCTGAAACCTTTGCTGCGGCAGAACGCCTTATAACCGAGTTTGCCGAACTGGATGCGGCGCATCAGGAAGTGGTGACCTCACGCAAGCAGGTGGAAACCTTGCTGCCTGCCAGAACCGGCCATGAAAAACTGGAAGAGACCCGCAAAAACATCGTGACAGACGAGCATCTGCTATTGAGTATGGATGGCTATTGCGGCCAGCTCAGGCTCAGCTTGCTCGAATCCGCCATTCACGAGTCAGAGGTGGACGAACAGGGAACAGCGGGACTGGAGAAACAGCAAGAGGAAAAACTCGAGGATCTGAAACAGCATCTGGAGAGCCTGCAGTCACAACGACGTGATAAGGGCGGAGACCGCATTGAAGCTCTCGAACAAAACCTGAAGGAAGCCCAAACAGAACGTGAAGCACGGCAAAATCGCCGAGGGTGGTTCGAAGCAGCTTGTCGCAAGCTGGGCTGGGGCGTGCCTGACAATGTCCATTACTTCAGTGAGCGCATCAGTGAAGCCCGCAACATTGCGGAGAATGCGCAACAGCATGGGGAGGCACTGGTAGCCCGGCGGGATGACTTACGAGATCAGAAAAAACTGGCTGAATCCGAGTTCACGGATGTACGTCGGGAAATTAACGCCCTGGAACGCCAACCCTCCAACATACCGGCACATATGCTTGAGTTGCGTCAAACCATGGCGCAGGCCCTTGGTGTTTCGGAGGCGGATCTGCCCTTTGCAGGCGAACTGATGCAGGTGAAAGAAGAAGCGGCAGAGTGGCGTGGTGCCATCGAACGAGTGCTGCACAGCTTTGGCCTCTCTCTCCTGGTGGGAGACAAGCTTTATACGGCGCTAACTAAATATGTAGACGAGACACACCTTCGCGGCAGGCTGGTGTATTACCGGGTTGGGGCGAATAAACAGGCCATTGTTTCCAATCCTGCGCTCAATTCCCTGCTCAACAAGCTTGAGTTGAAAGAAACCACACTGCAAACCTGGCTGGAATCCGAGCTGGATCGTCGCTTCAATTACACCTGTGTGGATAACCTGAAAGATTTCCGTCAGGAACAGCGGGCACTCACCCGGCAGGGCCAGGTGCGGCATGGCCCGGACCGGCACGAAAAGGACGATCGCTTCTCCATTGATGACCATAGGCGCTGGGTGCTGGGTTTTGATAACCGTGAAAAGCTGTCCAGGTACAAGCAGCAGGCACAGGAACTCGGGCTTGCCATCAGCAAGCTGAATCAGGCACTCGAGCAGGTAAAACAGGAACAGGAGCAACAAACCTCTGCCTTGCAGGCAGCCAGTGAAATCATCAATCTGGAATGGAAAGAGGTGGATGTGGCCAGCAGCCTTGACCGCATTCAGGCGCTTGAGCAACAGTTACGCAGCTTGCGTGAAGGTAATCGGGAACTCCAGGTACTGGATGAGAGAATCCGCAAGCAGCGCGGAATAATCAACGAAGCTGACAAAGCCCTGAGTGGTACGCGAGCAAAGCTACTGCAATTGGGGAAGGATCTGAGCAATCTGCGCCAGCAGCATCAGGATGTAGCATTAACCCTGCAATCGTCCATTCTCCCTGATAATCACCAGCGCCATATCCTGGAAGAGCACTTCCAGAACAGAGCGCCGCTCACCCTGAACAATCTTGATGAACGCAGGCGCAGTGTGGAGCGCGGTATCAATGAGACCTTGAAGACACTCCGGGAAGAGGAAAATATTTGTACCAGAACCATCGAGAAGGCATTTGAAAATTTCGCGCGTGACTGGCCTCACGAATGTGCTGATTTCGATACCACGCTTGCTTCTGTCAATGAGTTTCTGGCCTTACTGCGCCGTCTGGAGTGGGATGGGCTGCCGCAGCATGAAAAGCGCTTCTTCGACATGCTGAAGGAACAAAGCACCGAGAACCTGGCAGCGCTGAGTACACATTTATCCCAGGCCCGCAAAGACATCAACTTGCGCATGGAGTTGGTCAACGAAGGTCTTGCAGATGCAGAGTTCAACCCCGGCACCTATCTGCAGATTGAGGTCAGTGATCGCCACCTGCCGGCCGTCAAGGAATTCCGCGAACAGGTTACTCAGGTGCTCAAGAATGCCTGGCAAATGGATCAGGCGGGCGCCGAACAACGTTTTCTGGTTCTGCGCGAGCTGGTAAAAAAGCTGGGCGGCGAGGAGCCCGAGGAACGCCGCTGGCGTGAACTGGTACTGGATGTGCGTCTGCATATGGAATTTATCGGCAAGGAGCTGGACCAACAGGATCAGGTCATCGAAATCTATCGCTCAGGAGCGGGTAAATCCGGGGGGCAGCGGGAAAAGCTGTCCACAACTTGTCTGGCCGCAGCACTGCGCTATCAGTTGGGTGGTTCGGATGGGGGTCTGCCAGTCTATGCGCCGGTGGTGTTGGACGAAGCTTTTGGCAAGGCAGACAACGAATTCACCGAGCTGGTAATGCGCATCTTTGAAAAATTCGGTTTCCAGATGATCGTCGCCACGCCGCTAAAATCCGTGATGACACTTGAACCTTTCATTGGCGGGGCCTGCTTTGTTGAAATCAGTGAGCGTAAACGCTCTGCCACCTTGCCCATCGAATATGATCAGGCACATCAACGCCTGCAACTGCCGGAAAGCGCCCATGGCAAAGAAGTTTCTGCTTAATCCGGCAGGGGTCTGCGACCTGCTGCAAAAACGCTACCAACTGCAGTGCCGCCACTGGCTATTGAATGAAACACAAGGGAAAAATACCTGGCCTCAATCCATCCCTCTTGGCCTTCCCACAGAACAGCAAGCTCTGTCCCGTATTACAGAGGTACGCGAGTGGCAGACACACTGGCAACACTGGCGCGGTGCGGGAGAAGTGCAGTGGACGCAACGCCGCTGGAAAGCGCTGGGCAGTCAAAACCTGCCAGAACGGTTCATCGTTGACTTGCCGGAGACGCTAGCCGATATCATCGGTCTGAGCGAACAATGGGCCTGTGCCAAACGCAGATTCCAGGAACTGATACGGCGGTGGCCGCAACTGAAAGATGTATTACCCGGCAATTTCGAAGTGCTCGCTAACTGGAGTGATGCCGAATTTCAGCACCTGATGGAGGTGGTGAACTGGCTAGACACGCACCGGGGTGCCGGGCTCTATATCCGGCAGGTCCCGATTCCCGGCACCGACAGCAAATGGCTGGAAACCCGGCATAAGCTCATCACCCGCTGGTTGTCGCACATTCTCGGGCAAACAGAGGGCGGCGACCTCTACCAATTGACCGGTATGCGCCGCCTTCCCTTGACCTTACGCCTCAGACTGCTCGACCCGGCATTACGCGCTGCAAACGGTGGACTTAGTGATATTCAGGCACCAGTGAATGAGCTGGCCCAGTGGCGGCTTCCGGTAAAGAGAGTCTTCATCGTCGAGAACCTGCAGACAGGTCTGGCCTTCGAAGATCTGCCCGACAGTCTCGTCTTCATGAAGCAGGGATATGCAGTAGATCTGTTGGGTCAGTTACCCTGGCTTAAAGATGTGCCCTGTTATTACTGGGGAGATATTGATTCCGACGGATTTGCCATTCTGGATCGCCTGCGTCATTACCTGCCCCAGGCACGCTCCCTGTTGATGGACAGGCAGACATTGCTCAAACATCGTGACTGTTGGTCAACGGAACCTCAAACGTCAAACGTTCAACTGCAAAGGCTCACCACTGAAGAAAAACTCTTGTTGGATGAGATGAGGCAAGCCAAATATGGCAGCGGCGTGCGGCTGGAGCAGGAACGCATTGGGTGGGACTATGCCTGGGAATTTATAAATCATTGTCATTAACCTTTTAAATCCACTCCACCGTACCCTGATGATTCCTGAAATCATACCAACTTCGATTCACTTGCCCTTGGCTGACACCAGCTTCGCTGCTTCCCTATCATAGGCATAATTACCGATGGTCCTGTCCTTAATTTTTTCAACGACCTCATCAACAATAAACACTGGCACCAAAAACCATTCTCTGGGGATAACGGGATTGCCAAAACGGTCATTGATTTGAATATTCAGTCTGGCGGATTCAAAGAATCGGTGAAGGATATTTTCGAGCTTCGTACGGTTGATGTTATAGAGTTCGTAGGTCGCTACAATTTCAACATCGGCCATTAAGTAGGTAGGGTCCAGTTTGGCGTTGGCTATGCGTGTTTTAACACTACCGCCGGTTACACCGATCTTGTGAATCAAGTTGCGATTTTCAGCGATGACAGGGTGATCTGATTTGCTGCGCAGGACATATATGGTCCCGCTCGCTGTGTCTTCTTCATCGGTTATGGATGAGAATAGCGGGCCAAAATCCTTTTCTGTAATTCGCCGGCCATGCTCATCCTTATTTAAGGCTCGCTGAAGCGAGCGAAGAAGAATATCGCTTTCCGTGCCATTGTCATAAATGACGCGAAGTCGACTGTCTTTGCGGTCATAATCTGTAATAAATTCTTCACCAACCCCAGCCACATAAACAATTTGCCCAGCAAGAATGAACAAATGCCCCTTTTCTATTTCAGCATTGTCCTTGTAGGGGCGTGTTATTCGAACACCACTTTTTAGCTCTTGCTGAACAGCATCAAAGATAGGTTTGAATTTATCGAAATCAGCGCAGCGTGTACGCGAGGCAATTTCTTCGGCCGCTTTTACTTCAGCGCGCGGTTTAACGTGCTTGAGGAAAGTAACATCGTTTTCTTTTGGTGGTTCGACCCCTAGCTCTGCCAGCATTTCTTTATCGGTTTTATATTCTTTCGGTGGCTCGGAAACGCCACTTTCAGTTGCCAGCAAACCCTGATAGTCCAAGTCAGCCAACAAGTTCCTGCATTCCTCCAGTGCGCGAATACGATCCAAACGAACCGCATACAGTCGTTCAAAGATATCTTTATCTTCGCCATGTTCAGGTAAATGTCCATGCTCTTCGACAAAACGTTGAATTTCTTCAAAGCCAGCGATGATGCGCTCTTCTTTTGGCGAGTGTACAGCTTTTTTGCTGGGCGTTACATCGACCCCCAGTTCTTCAAGCAGGTCCTTATTGGATTTTTTTTCCTTCACGTCAGCCATTATTTTCTTCAGCCACTTTGCGTGCAAGGAAGGCAATGCCTTCTGCCATACGTTTTTCCCAGGGATCAGGGGAAGTGAGTTCCGGCAAGCGGCCGCGCTCTTTCTTAAACCTGATAGCACGATCAACCAATTCTCTGGCTTCTTCCTCAGTTAAACTGACTTTCTTAGCGGCAATAACGGCAGCGACTTGCTTTAAACTTTCTTCGCTCATGGATTTGGCTAATATCGCATAAGCCTCACCGAAGGGATTGATGTGATCGATTAAATCAATATCGAGATCGCGCACATCCATGGCAAACTTCCTTACGCCATCCACGAAAGCGGTGCTGCCGCCGCGTTCCGGGTCATCATCCTGATTCACTAATTCTTTCGCTTTTTGAGTAAGGTTCAAGGCTGCAATCGCGTGTTGACGGATAGCCTCATGGTCTTCGTCATCCAGTTCCGGATATTTATCCTTCACAATCTTGCCCATGCGTACCTGGGTTAATTCTTCAGGCACCATTTCTTCATCAAACAGGCCGCGTTCAAGGGCAGTTTTATCCTGCACAAACGCGGTAATCACCTCGTTTAAATCTTCCGCACAGATGCGCCGTGCATACTGACTCTTCGGTTCGGCCAGCCCTTTAATTTCAATCTGGAACTGCCCGGTGGATTCATTAAAGCCTACGTTATTGCCATTGGGGTCATAACCATTTTCCCCGTAATCAAACCCTTCTATCGGACCGCTTTGCGGATTCTTTGGCGTGAAGTTAAATTTTGGTGCCAGCACCTGCTCCATGAGTAAGCTGGCGGCAATGGCTTTCAGCGTATCATTCACTGCATCGGTCACGGCTTCTTCCGAGGCATCCGGCTCGGCAATCAGGTTGGTGAAACGCGCATGGGTTTTGTCTTTGGCATCACGGGTGGCACGACCAATGATCTGGATAATTTCCGTGAGACTGGAACGGTAGCCAACCGTCAGTGCATGTTCACACCATATCCAGTCAAAACCTTCTTTTGCCATGCCCAGGGCGATAATGATATCGACATGATCTCTGTCATTTTTAACTGCGGACATTTTAAGCGCGGTGGAAACTTTATCCCGCTTGCTGGCGTCATCATCTACCAGGTCGGCAATTTTAATAATTTTACCCGTAGCATCCTGCACCAGATGAAAACCGGTTTCAGGGTCTGTGCCTTGCCAGTCACCCAGCTCATGGATGATATGTTCCACTTCCTTGATTTTATCTTTGGTGCTTTCGCGGGAATTCACATTCGGTATATGAATAATGGTTTTTTCGTTTGGATCTAATACGTTCAATATGTCATCGGCGTAGGAGCCGGAATAGAAGTAATAACCAATCTCCAGGGTTTTAAGGTAGTCATAGCCGTTGAGCTGTTCATAATAGGTATAGGTTACCGTCTCGAAATTGGCCTCGTCTTCTGGCGCAAGCACCGCCTCGGCATCACCCCGGAAATAGGACCCCGTCATGGCGACAATATGTACTTTGTCACGGGCAATAAATTGCCCGAGATGGGCACCGAGCTTGTTATCCGGGTTGGCGCTGACGTGGTGGAATTCATCAATAGCAATCAGGCAATCATCAAAGATAGCGATGCCAAACTTATCCACGGCAAACCTGAATGTGGCATGCGTGCACACCAGCACCTGATCGTCACTATCCATAAACGCTTTAACGGAATTGACCTTGCCGCCGTCTTCGCCGGGGGCATTACACAGGTTCCATCTGGGTGATACTTGCCAATCCCAATAAAAACCGTACTGGCTTAACGCTTCGTTATTAAAACTGGCACCGATGGCTTTTTCCGGCACAACGATGATGGCTTTTTTAAGGTTCTGGTTGTGCAGCTTATCCAGGGCGATAAACATCAGAGCGCGGCTTTTACCGGAAGCCGGCGGCGATTTAATCAGCAGATATTGCTCACCGCGCTTTGCATAGGTTCGCTCCTGCATGATGCGCATCCCCAGTTCATTCGCTCTGGTGGAGCTACCGTTGCTGGCGTAACTGACCGTTACCGCAGGTATTTTTTTATGCGTCATGCTGTTCTCCTGATTCTGCTCACTCATCGGCCAAACACCCCTTCGGAAGCCAGGGCAGCCAGCGGCACCGCCTCTACCTGTTCAGCAAGTTTGAAACGCTTGTTACCGGGGTACACAATGGCGACGGATTCAAGTTGCAGATCTTCCAGTGCCGAGCGGATGGACGGCGTTAGTTTTGGCACATCGGCGCGCTTGCATTCCACCCCCCGCAAGCATCCATTTTTCGGTATCACCAAATCCATTTCCGCCCCCTGATGGGTCGCCCAGAAATAAGCGTCCTCTACATTCTCAGCCGTTATCACTTCTTCAATGACATAGCCTTCCCAGGAAGCACCCAGTTTGGGGTGAGTCAACAAATCCCGCTGACTGGTAATTCCCAATAACTGATGTAACAAGCCGCTATCGCGCAGGTAGATTTTAGGGGACTTTACCTGCCGCTTGCGAATATTGGCGTGCCAGGGTTGAAGTTGGCGAACCATGAAAGCGTCGGTTAACAAATCCAGATAGCGCCTTACTGTGGATTCCCCCACGCCCATGGCGCGGGCAAACTCGGCAGCGTTCCAGATTTGCCCGTGGTAATGTGCCAGCATCGTCCAGAATCGCCACAGGGAAGTGGCCGCCACACGCACACCCCACATGGGAAAATCACGTTGTAACAGGGTTTCGATAAAGCCCTTGCGCCAGGCCAGACTGTTCTGCTCCGAAGTCGCAAGAAAGGCAAGCGGGAAGCCCCCGCGTAACCAATGCTGCTCCATGGCGCTCCAGCCCACTTCCTGTAAATCCAGCCCGCGCAGCAATACGGTTTCACTACGCCCGGCCAGGGATTCCGCTGACTGGCGCATAAGATCCCCCGAAGCACTACCAAGAATTAGAAACTGCCCTTTGAAATCCTGCCTGTCTGCTAAAACCCGCAGCACCGGAAACAACTGCGGCCGCAGTTGAACCTCATCAATAACAATCAAACCTTCCAGTTCACCCAGTGCCGTTACGGGCTCGTCCAGGCGGGCAAGGCTCACCGGGTCTTCCAGATCAAAGTAATTAAGTGAATCTTCCTCTACAAACTGCCGGGCCAGAGTGGTTTTACCGCATTGACGCGGCCCTGCGAGGACGGTTATCCGGCTGCGGGAAAGAGCAATTTGTACGGCATCCAGCCAATGTTGGCGTTTAATCATGAAGGCAATTTACCATGAAATTCCTTCACTATGTAGTGGTTTTTCATGGTATATCCGTAGAAATACTAGCTTAAGCTTTTGGCGGATTTCAGAATAGAAACAGCACCGTAAACGACGAGGGGAAACTCATCAGCGAAATAGATAACCTCCTGCTCTGTCTGTATTTCTGTCAATTGCGACTGAATAATCCTGATCCGTAATAAATCATTATTCATAGAAATGACCTATATTAGAATACTTTTATATTTCGGCTCGGACAGACAAAGACTTTGATCAAAGTAAACTGTACTCACAAATTCTATAGATCATGGAAAAAGAGGCAATGAGCAGAGATGCTCAATTTGGCTACTATACCACCTCAATCTTTTCCTGCCTCTTCAAGCATTTTTTCATTTTTCCATGTCAGTAGGGTGAGGGTTTCCCCCTCTACTAACCGCACTGTTTCCTCACAAACTTCATATCTATCTGCTTTCCACCAATTAAACCAGGAATCACCTGATGAGGTTATTCTGTTCGTTTTGGATTTTTCACCAAACAAGACTTCTATCGCTTCTGTTTCATGATCTAACTGGTCGTGTGGAAACAATTTTGCAGGAACGTCCTTATTTCTACGAAACCATTTTCTTCCATTCTGCGTATAGCAAACCAGCATACAAGGGAAATTTCCATACTCAACATATCTTATTGCTGTACAGGTTTTGCTTACATCAAAGTTATCCGCAATCGAAAAAATCGTATCGAACGTTGGTCGTGTGTATTGTTTTGCAACCTCGTTAAAAATATATCTTGGTAATAGCAAATCAGCGGAGTAATTATCTGCAACTTTTTCTGCGTCACTTGTTGCGTTTACTCCAGCATAATTACCAATATCTTCTGTCCGGCAGGCAAAAGATTTACCTCGGTGATGATGCCAATGACCAAGTTCATGACCGATGGAAAATCGCTTACGTCTGTCGTATATGCCTTGATGAATAGTAATTATTGCCCGATCACCTGCGCCCAGTATTCTGGCTTCACAACCTTCCAGGTTTCTATACTTCACCTCTGCACCTTGATCCCAGGCTATGGCTTCTAGATCAATCTCATGAGGCTCAGTAATACCCAATGACTGCAATAAAACCTCAGATGGCGTTAATCGCTGCACTATTTGATATTTCCATTCTTATCAATTACACCAAGATCAATGAGGTCTTGCAAAATTCCATCAATATCCATCTCTGACATTTCCTCCTCATTACGTGCAGCTAGGGTTAAACTATTAACAGACTCCTTAGCTTGATTAATTAGCTTTCTTTTATCACCTATGGGAAATGATAGAACATTGGTATCGGTTTTAACTGGTTTACTTTCTTTAAGCTGCTCTTTAGCAAGAGTCAATCTGAACTTTCGGCTCTTGAGAAGAGCTGCGTTCATAATTTTCCGGGTTTTATCAACCTCAGAATTGATGTCATCGTATATTGCGCGAGCTTCATTCAAAATTTCCTCATCTGAAGATTCCAGAATGTCATCAACCAAAATATCTCTTACCGATAAAGGTAATTTGTGCTTTATATTTTTGTTCATGATGTATGCTCCTGTTCTGTGTGCGCGTTAAATTTTCTTCTCATCCTTCTCCGTATCGTGTTGTATTGTGTTTCACTCCATTCTTCATTTTTCTGTATCTCGGCAGGGGAATGCCCATCATGTAAGTACAACATCAGCATTAGTATTTCTTCGTCCTCTTCAAAAATAATCTCTAACTCTTTAAATAATTGCTTCTCCAATACATCATCTTCAGGGCTGCTATCAGGGTCAGCTACCTGGCATTTCTCGATGTCACACGAGTCTCCTTCGCGCTCCTTTTTCTCGCGTTCGCTACTCGCAATACTTCTCATTACTCCTACGAGAAAATTCACAATTGGTAGATTTCTAGGGCATGTCTTGCGATCGCCGGAGAGAGTTCTTATAACTGCTTCCTGAACCAAGTCGTCGGCTTCCATCTCATGATTGCCAGTATATATTCTGGCGATCTCCGTCAACCTGAGAATATCAGCATCACTTAGTGCCGATACAGCCGCTTCCAGCTCTTCTTTCGATAGGTAAGTGCTATCCATATAAATTACCTGTTTGATCTTATGCATGATCATTCTACCCCCTGATAATAATGTAGGCTAACCAAGACCCCGCATACAGACACAATATAAAAATATTTTTTTTGTCCGCGAGATGCTTTTCGAGCCGCCTATATCTATGAGATGGCAGATATCCATCCCCTGACTAACTAAATATTAACTATTTAAGGGTAAAAACCATGGCTAAGAAGCGAAATGAGACGACAAGCAAGCGTGCCGGCACTGCAGCATCAAAGGTGCTACGCAGCAAAACCGCCGGTAAAGCCGAGAAAACTGCGGCTGCGTCCGCTTTAACCCAGCGACCAAACCGCAAGAAATAAGGAGTACGACATGACAGGTGTAAAAGACGTATTAGACGAAATTGAAGTAGTAGACCTTGAGGAATATGCCTGTTCCGACAGGCCGATTCCAAAACGGGTGAAGTATTACCTGATTAAGGTGGATAAGGAGAAAATTCGTGTTCAATCCCCAATTACAGCGAAAGAGATACTGATCGCTGCGGGCCTGGATCCCTCTGAATACCACCTGCAACAGAAATTCAAAGGTGGGAAACGAGAGAAGCTGGAGCCTGATCAGGAAGTAGACCTGAAAAAGCCAGGTATTGAACGTTTCGAGAGTGTTCCAACGGAGGCATGTAATGGCTGACGGTCTCCGCAGGGAGTTTCTTCTCCCCGAAGAGGATATTCAGTTCCTTAATGGATTGGGCATTGAATGGGAAGCCATACAGGACGGTAATACACGCGGGGTTATCCTGTGTGGTTTCCAAATGCCCCAACCTTTCCAGCCGAGAAAGCTCAACCTAAAAATCAAGGTGCCACAGGATTACACCAGTGGTGCTGCACTTGACATGTTTTTCACGGACGAACATGTCACACGTTCAGACGGAAAAAGCATTGAACGATTGACCGAATCCAACCATTTCGATAACAGGAAGTGGTGGCAGTGGTCACGCCATTACCCAAAAAATACAAAATGGCGCCCTGGCATTAATACCCTTGGCACGCATATATCCTACATCCAGCACATTTTGAACGAAGAAGCACGGGGAAAAATATGGTGATAAAACTTCGTATGACTGGTAAACAACATACCACCATTAAATCCCATGTGCTCGCACCAGATGGCAAAGAAGCCGGAGCACTATTACTCTGCGAACCTGTGTTACATGAAGAAACCACCATTCTGCTGATTAAAGAAATAATAAACATACCATATAGCGCCTGCGCATCTCGGACACCTGTTTGTTTGTTGTGGCCTACAGAAGACTATTTAATGCCTCAATACGAACACTTAGAGAAGGAATGTCTGTCTTTAATTATGCTTCATAGCCACCCAAACGGGTTCAATGGCTTCTCGAATACCGATAATGAAAATGATTTGAAAATCTTGCCACGTCTGACTTCATGTATTGAAGGAAAGCAACCGCATGGTTCAGCAATTATGTTACCTGATGGCAGCATAATAGCGCGGATAATGAGTGAGAGTGGCGAATTCACCTCAATTGATATGGTCTCTGTCGTCGGCGATGATATTCGGTATTTCGGAGACTTTCCAAATTTCGAAAACAATACTGATTTCATCAAAAAAACCGAACAGGTATATGGATCAGGCACTACCAGCATAATGCGGGGGCTAAAAGCAGGGGTGGTCGGCTGTTCCGGCACTGGCAGCCCCACGGTAGAACTTCTGCTACGCTATCATATCGGCCACCTAGTCCCGATTGACTTCGATAAAATCGAGGAAGGAAATTTAAACAGGATGCTCATGTCACGAGTTGAGGATGCAGATAATGGCACTTTGAAAGTTGATCGATGTGCGCAGTGGATAGAAGAAACTAGGTTGCCAACAAAAGTAACGCCTATTAATGGCTTGATTCCCTGTGAGATAACTACAGACACTCTCGCTGAATGTGATGTGCTATTCGGCTGTGTTGATAACGTTGCAGCACGTCACGCGCTAAATAAAATTGCATGTGCTTACCTGATCCCTTACTTCGATTTAGGTGTAGCCATTAAAGAGGATAGGAGCCTACCGGGTAGTTTGAGGCAAGCCGTCGCCCGTTGCCATTATTTACAACCCGACCAGTCATGCCTGTTAGATCGGGAAGCGTTTTCTGCCGAAAGGTTACGGGATGAAAATTTCCGTAGGGATGACCCAGAATTTTACAAAATTCTTAAAGAACTCGGCTATACAGGTGAAAGAAGCGATATCCAGGCTGTAATGACGTTAACAATGGAAGCAGCCGTTATGGCAATGGATGATTTTATGGCTCGCTTAAACGGGTACAGGGTCGTATCAAACAAGGAATTTGATGAACAGGAGCGCTCATTTACGCATGGATATTATGAGCACAACGCACATTCCTCCGAGAATATTGCATTAGGTATATTCCTGGCGACTGGTGACAAACATAAAAGGCTTTGATGAATGAAAACTACAATAAAAAACTTTTTTGAGCGGCTCATCCAGCCGTTATCCAGATTTTGGGATAAACCATATTCAGTGCGATATGTTGAAGACCCGGTTGATCATCCAAAAAAGAAAACACTTTATATTATTGGGACTGAAAAGGAACCCTGGCAGGTAGAGTTGATTTGTCCTTGTGGATGCAAAGATAAAATCGTTTTACCCGTTAATGATTCAACTTCACCCCGTTGGAGATTGAAAACTACAAATCAAGGTGTTCCTACGCTATCCCCGTCCATCTGGCGATCAAAACGATGCAGATCACACTTCTTTTTGCAGAATGGAAAAATCAACTGGTGCTAAGTAAGTGTAGAATAAATTTACTTGGCCTTCTGCATGATGCGCATGCCCAATTCTCTGGATTTTTACGATCTACTCTTGGCTACACAGGTCTCTAAAACGGAAGTGTTTAGATTTAATGGCAGTTATAACTTAACATCTTTTTTAAAATGATATTTCATCTTCCAAATCAGGTTCAGATTGATAATGCTTTTCATAATAATTCAGTAGAAACAACCCAACTGTAGCAACCGTATTCACAACCAGCATTGCATAGAGGGGGTCGGATATGATTTCGTCCTCTGTGCCATGGGCTTCAGTATTATTACTTCTAATATTTTCTATGGCTTGAGAAGCACTTAATAAGCCTGAACCTATGTTTCTGATATTTGTGTTCAGGTTTTTGTCCGGAAAAAAATTGAATTGTTTAAGAATATGCAGAGCAAGCTTATACAATGTGTCTTTTGAATTGCAGCCATCTATAGAATGGTCTGAACATATCTTTTTGATAATTCGCTCCAAGGCAGAATTGGCCATTATTATCGCCATAGATGGTTCTGAATAGATTTTCTCATGCGCTTTTTCAAAAGTTCTCCCCACATCTTCATATTTCTGGGAAAGCACGCCTTTTATTTCAGCAACGCTGTATATCATGCCAGGGATTTCAAAATTCAGGTCCACTGCAATTTTAAAAAGCAACTCGTCATCCATGCTGTCCAGAGTCGCTGGAAGATCAATGTTATCGTTATCTTTTTGAGCAGATATAACGAAGTTTGAATGTCCAAAATCATCATAAACGATATGCCATCTTGAAATATATCGCTTTACGTTTTGATATTTTCTTGTCTCAAATTTTTCCCATAGAGCCTTTTCAATACGCTCAATTATATCCAGCATCGAAGATGGCGATATCATTGTAGTGGCTTGCATCAGGAAGCTCTCCTTTCCGCTTTTGATGTCATTTTGGTATAAAGCTCAAACAGCTTTTCGAGGCGCTCAGTATCGTTTTTGAAGCGTCGACCTATGTAAATTCGTTCCAGTACTTCGTCGTTTCGCTCATGAGCATGGCGCAGGTCTTCCGGCATTTTACCCGGATCATAGAGATCAGCAATCGTGTCGGGGAAACGTGCTTCACGTGCGAGAAGAATATCTTCCGCGCAATGGGTTAGGTCTTCTTTGTTTTTTTCAGTAAGCTTGGGGACGGGAAAGGTATTCCAACCAAGCGTATTTGAATATGAAAATCGCATTTCCAATCTCACACAGACTGTACCAATCCATACCCAGTGTAGACGTGAGGCTATGAGCGCCATGTTCCAGAGCGGTGCATCGTAGAGAGCAAAATTACGGTCACCGATTATCGTTCCACCTTTAACCAATCCTACAGGAAGATATTCTCTATTTTCGGAGCTTACTCTTGGAACAACAATAGTGTACATGCTTTCCCGATGCCGGATTTCTCCAAATTTGTGTGGGGTACTTGCAGCATCTTTTGTCTGAGATTTACTACTTGACGATCTCATCGCAGAGACCTTTTCAAGCCGATTCCTGATGAATGCTATTTTGTGGGCATTCTCAAATTCATCATCTTGAATCCAAAGACAGTATCGAGATTTACCCTTAATTAGTTCCTCAGAGCCTATGTATCGTCTGACGTATTTATTATGGGCTTCTCTGTTTTCTTCATATAGTTCGTTAGATTCATTTGTATCAATTAGCAGCCCTCCGCCATCAATGGCACTGTCTCCTCGATCCATTGGAGTAATATCTGTAAGTGGCACTGAAGATTTCTCTAACTCTAGGTTATTTCCAGCAGCCAAATACGCATTAATATTCTCTGCTTTTTTCTCAATCGTTTCTCCATTCTCATCGATTGAAAACAAGCGCCGAACCTTGCCTGCCTGATTTGAGATACCAACAATCGCAACTGTAACCCCCGCATTATGACTGGCCAGATTCGCCCATTTAAATGATGTATGAGCAAAGGCAATTTCATTGCCGGTTTTGAAAATCAGTGGCCAGAGAATGGGCACTTGTTGGCCCTGGCAAATGGAGTTGGTGCTGACAAAGGCGCTGGACGCATTGGTATACGTGCCGTAGTCCGCCGCTTTCATAAACCAGCCGGCTACATAGTCGAGTGATTTCCAGCTTTTGGTTCTGTTTTTAAAAATACTCTCCAGATCTGCTTTTTGCTCTTTGGACTGCCATGTGCTGCCAAGATACGGCGGATTGCCACAAATATAGGTTTCTCCTCCTTCATTTTCAAAATCAATCTCCGCCTGTTCAAGCGGTGTGCTGAAAAGGTCATCACCCATCAGTTTCACCCCTGTGCCGGTGGGGGGACAGATTGAAAGCCAGTCAATTCGCAATGCATTGCCACAGGTAATCCAGTTTTGCTTGTCCAGTGGCAGGAATTCCGCCAGTGCGAGTTTTTGTCCGCGATAGAGCAGATCACATTGGTATTCAGCAATGATAAGTGCCAACCGTGCAATTTCCGCCGGAAAGTCCCGCAGTTCGATGCCTCTGAAATTGGTTAAGGGTATTTCCGTTGGACGGCCTTTTTCACCACGCCTGGTGTTAAGTGCTGCCTCTATCTCGCGCATTTGCTTGTAGGCAATCACCAGAAAATTGCCCGAGCCGCATGCGGGGTCAAACACACGAATGTTGGACAGGCGCTTGCGCAGGTTTAACAGTTTTCTGGCATTGTCACCTGCCTGCTCCAGTTGCTCTCGCAGGTCGTCCAGAAACAGCGGGTTCAACACCTTGAGGATATTGGGCACACTGGTGTAGTGCATGCCCAGGGCGCCGCGTTCTTCATCATCGGCCACAGCCTGAATCATGGAGCCGAAAATATCGGGGTTGATCTGCTTCCAGTCCAATGTGCCTACGTGCAGTAAATACGAGCGAGCTATTTTGGTGAGGCGTGGCACGTCGGTGCTGCCGGAAAACAGTCCACCGTTGACATAAGGGAAGCCATCTGCCCAGGAGCGGATGCCAGTGCTTTTGCGATCTGAGGTAAGCGTATTCATCGAGCGAAAGATTTCACTGATCACCTCGTGGGTGTTGGAGGAGTCTTTCGCGCTCATCTGCCCGATGGTGGCGGTAAACAGGTTGTCACCATTGAATATGTCGGTATCTTCCGCAAAGAAGCAAAAAATCAGCCGCGCCATAAAGTGATTCATATCATGGCGGCGCTCCGAGGTGCCCCACTCGGGATTGTTTCTTAACAGCTCTACATACAGGCGGTTCAGGCGGCTGGTGGCGCGAATATCAAAGGCACTTTCGCGGATTTGTTTGACCGTGGTGATGCCTGCCAGCGGCAGGAAAAAGCCGAAGTGATTGGGGAAGTCTTTATAGTAACAGGCTACCGTTTCACCAGAAATCAGGTCTTCCGCCTCCAGGCTGATGCCATCGGTTGCCAGAATAAACTTGGCTTTGGCCCTGGTGGTTGCCGGGCTGGCTTTTAACGTATTTAAGGTGACGGTGACTTCACCTTCCGCGCAGACAGCGATATGAATGTTATTGCGTTGTAATATCGCGCCTTCAATATCGGAAGCATTGGACGTGCCGCTTTGCAGGCGCTTGATGGTGGTGGTCTTGTTGCCGAAGGCCTCCAGAAAAGCATAGGGAAAGCTCGCTGCAACAAATGCTTGCTCGGCTAAATTGCTAATCGCTTCTTCTATTTCTACGGCGTTCAATTAGTCTAGCTCCACTTTTGGTTTCCGCTCTGGCCTCCACTCTTGGCCTCTACAGTGCCGCAAGCCCAACCCTCAATAAACGACATATCATTAGCTCAATGATAAATTACACCCATCTCCATCTTGTTGTCTGGGTGCTGCTTTTCTTGCCATGGGTCGTTGCATTTCTGAATGCTGTCCAAGAGCGGAGTTTACCGGCAAATGGCGGGTGATGCCTCCTTTGCCTTTAATTCATAAACCTCTCAATGCAATACTCCCAGTGAGTGCTGAAGTGGGCCGGGATCTTGGCTTGCCTTGGGTTCATTCCGATACTATATTCATAATTATTATTTATGAATACAGAGGCATGATATGGCTAACACCAGCCTGAGTCTTGGAGAGCACTGGGAAGCATTCATCAAGAATGAAATCGCCAATGGTCGTTACGGCTCCGCAAGTGAAGTCGTCCGTGATGCACTGCGTACACTGGAAGAACGCAAGCAACGTCTGGAGCTGTTAAGAACGCATCTGGCAGAGGGAGCACGCCAGGCGAAAGCCGGTGAGTTTATTGAACATTTTTCCATGGATGGACTGATTGATGAGCTGGACAAGGAAACCTGAACTCCTGTATCGCATTACGCCGCACGCACATCAGGAAATGGACATCCTTGCTTATTTCGAACGGTCTGAATAGTGTCGTTTAATGTTCCAGCCGTAAGGGAATTTATGAAAAAGTTTTTCCGACAAACAGCATTAGTATTGCTCCCCTGCTGCCTCCTGCTGCAGCCGGTTCAGGCTGCCGATGCGCCCTGGGTCAGACTCACGACACCGGAGTTCACCGTGCTTTCCCAGTTGGATGAAGCAGCTACTGTAGTTTGGGCTGAAGATTTTCAGCGCTTTATTGCCGCGCTGGGTCAGGTGATCGAGGTCGATGAGCGGGCCTTGCCGCCGCTGGATATTGTGCTCTTTGACAGCGCGGATGACTTCGCGCCGTATCGGGCGAGCACGCGCTCCGGCACGGTCAATGACCTGGTCGGCTTCTTCTCGAACCAGGGCAGCTGGAGTGTGATCGGGCTGCCGGTCAATAACGGCAATGTCAGTTCACAACAGGTTACCTACCATGAGGCCGTGCACTGGTATTCGAGCATGTTGCTCGGGCGTTACCCCTACTGGTTTACCGAAGGCATTGCCGAGGTGTTTTCGACGCTGGTGATCGATGGCGACGCGGTGCGCTGGGGCGCGGCGGTTACGGATAATGTCGCTTATCTGCGTGAGTCCGGTCTGCAACCGATGGCCGATTTCTTTGCCGTGTCGCGTGACTCGGCGCTGCATGAGGTCGGTACCTTTTACCCGCAGGCCTGGCTCTTTGTGCATTATCTGCTGTTCGGCGAGCCGGGTCTGAACCCTGCCGGGCTGATCAGACTGGTCGAAGACGTAAACAGTTCGGGTAGGCGCAGCGCGCTGGAGGAGGCTCTGGGGCTGACGGATGAAGATCTGGATGCCGCACTGGCGGCTTATCTGGCTGCTGGTAGCTTCCCGACCGACATGTTCAATGTACCGGCCGACGACCGTATGCTGGAAACCGGCATCGCTACAGCAGCCGATGCCGAGAGCGCCCTGGCGAAACTGGCGATTGCCGGTAATAACATCGAGCTGGGCTTCGATCATGCCGAGGCACTGCTGGACCTGGAGCCGCGGCAGGCCAACACCTATGACATCATCGCCGAGGTCGCGAACCGGCTCAATGACCGTGAGATGCTCGAGACCGCCCTGAACAATGCCATCTTGCTGAATTCGAACAATGCCAAAACCTATGAGCTGCAGGCGGCCTTCCTCTGGGAAGAGAACGAAGACAGCAACACCGGCACCCTCGCACCCGAAGTTGCCCGCCAGATTGCCGACCTGCTGACACGCTCGATTCTGATACAGCCTTTCCGGCTCGAGACCTATCTGGCCTTTGTGCGGGTGCTGCCGAATATCATGAACGCGACGGATGTCGACTTCGATGCCATTGAACTGGGCAAGGCACTGTTCCCGGACGAGGGCATCATCCTGGTCGGCGAGGCAATGCTGAGTGCCCTGGCCGGCAACTACGATCTGGCGATGGCGCTGATCGAGGAGGCGAATGACGAGGCCTATCAGATTGCCAGTAACAATCGCGCCTTTACCCGCATGGTGTCGGAATTTGTCCGGGTGACCGGCATCGCCAACAGCCTGCAACTGCTATACGGCGATGGCCGTTATGCCGATGCCGTGCAATACATCGACGGCATCCTGGCCAATGAGCAGATGCCGGGCAATATCCGCGGCTTCCTCACTGCGCAGCGGCGCAACATGCTCTCGAATGAGCGCATTGCCGAGGTCGAAGCCCTGCTGGCGGATAACGAACGCGAAGCGGCCCGCCAGCTGCTGCAACAGATGCTCGAAGAGGATGGCCTCACACCGGGGGCACAGGATTATGCCAGAAGCACCCTATCACTACTGACACCCTAAGGATTCGTCTGAATTTATGCTTACTGCCTTGTTTGCAGACAATTCATAAGGGCAGCAGCCCTTACACTACTTTTACTTTCCCTATCCGCAGGCTCAGTTAGCGTCGACGACCCTGGCGTGCAGGGCCTGAATATGTCTGGCGTTATTGCCCTCCAGAATATTGATGTGCTGTATCTGTTCCGGAGCGGCCTGATGGATGTCCTGCATGACCAGCCAGGTGACCGTCTCGGTATAGGGTGGGGTCGTCAATGAGCCTTCGTAATGAAAATAATGTCCGGAAAAATCCAGCAATTCTTCGGCATTTATAGAGCTGCCAGGCAGGTCACGGGTTTCGCCGGCGCGTTCCGGAACCGCCGCCAGGATATCCTCCAGTGCCGGACTTTCCCCGCCTTCACGAAACAACACGCTGATGACCATGTAGCTGTCGGGCTCATCATTGCGGGTATGCACCATGTGCATTTCCATCGGATAGGTGACACCGTCGACCTGGTGTTCGGAAGGCGTATGGAAATGAATTTGCTGAAGGGTGAAATCCTGGCCGTCGAAACTGGCAAGGCTGCCGTCATCAATGATGGCCTCCACCGTATGTCCCAGGTTGGCGATATGGGTGCCTGATTCACGATATTGCAATGCAACCTGGTGACTGCCGGTCACGGCGCGACTGGAAAGAATGTTGATAGGTGACTGGGCGGAGCCCTTGTCCTCCGCCACGTTGTAGGGTAATCCATTTTCCGGACCACCTTCCTCATGCCCGGCGGCTTCCTGCGCCATGACGCCATTTGCCAAAGCACCCCATAGCAGCACTGCCACCAACAGCAGCGGTCGTTTTACTCTTATAGCCATTACCTGCTCCTCCAAAAGTCTTGCACAGGCTCGCATATTACCAGCGAATGCGAACACTCGTTTGGGGTAAATCAATTCCAGCAAGCGGAAAGCCATAAACAGTACAGCGACTACCTTAAGATTTCCTTAAGCCTGAGCTAGAAGAATCCAGAGAGGAATGTTGCTTCGGACGAGAAAACATAACTACATTCTTACTCAGGCTCCTCCGTTCGCGGATCCAGCTGCAAGGCCCCCTGCGCAGCAGCCGTTGTAGCAGCCTGAAATTTTGAAAAGTGATCCGGCGCGTGCTCACGTAAACGAATCAATACCATCACCAGCAAGCCGCCTATTCCCAGAATAAAGGCATTAAACAAAAAGAAAGCCGCAGGCCCAAACCAATACATCACCTGTGCCGCAGCCAGGGGGCCGACGATTGAACCGGAGGCGTTCATTACCAGCAGGCCGGTGCCAACTTCCAGAAACGATTGGTCTTTTATATTGTCACTGGCATGTGCCAGACACAAAGCCTGAATCGGCATCACGCAGGCGCCGAACAAAAACATCAGCACGGGTATCGCAACGGCCGGTGCCAGCCAGGCAACAAGTGACACGAAGGCTCCCACCAGCATCACGCCGGCAATAATCACACGCCGGTCACGCCGGTCGGAAAAACGCCCCAGCGGCAGTAACGAAACCGCCCCGCCGGCTATGCCCAGGGCCATCATCGAAGAGATTGCACTGATATCCATGCCCATCTGTAAGCCATAGGCTGGTCCCAGGGTGTAATAAACAGCAGCAACTATCCCCGCCGTAACAGCACCCAGTGCGGCAACCCGCGAAGTTTTCACGACAAGCATGGGTGAGAA
The DNA here is from genome assembly GCA_963975155.1 of uncultured Gammaproteobacteria bacterium. GTDB lineage: Bacteria > Pseudomonadota > Gammaproteobacteria > Pseudomonadales > Pseudohongiellaceae > UBA5109. Next base: position 67,069 of record CAXBFG010000002.1, read on the forward strand.
GGCAACCGCAGGGATGCGTGCGGGCTGGGATGTGCGTGTAACACAAATCGGAATCGAGGCCAGCACAATCAGCAAGGCGGCAATAATAAACAGATCCGACCCTTCTACAGATGATACATTGAGCAGTAGCTGCCCACCGGCCATAGCCGTCAGCACGATGGCCGTGTAAGCGCCCAGGACACTACCGCGAACTTCATTCTCTGTTTTTTCGTTGAGCCAGCTTTCCACAACCAGATACAAACCTGAAATGGAGAGCCCGGTGATAAAACGCAGTATCAGCCAGATAGCAAAGGCATTGGTCAGGGCCAGCAACAGTATGGCACTGGTCATCAGGGCGGTAAGCGTTGCAAAGCTGCGTATGTGCCCGATGCGGGCAACGAAACGAGGCACAATGACACAACCTGCCAGATAACCAATAAAGTAGAGTGAACCAAGAACGCCGACAGTTAAACTGCTCCAGCCCATCAGCTCTGCTCGCAAAGGGAACAAGGCCAGTTGCAGACCGTGCCCGGTCAGCAGCAAGGCGACGCCAATTAATAAGGTAGATACTCGAAGCACACTGGCAATCACGTAGAACTTTCCTGCTGACCTGATGAATTTAAATTATGAGCACAACAGCTTAAGCCTTAACTCTGCGCACCTGCCTGTAACTGCATACGATGATCACTGCAGCTTTGCCTATGCAGCGATGGCTGTGAGTGTAACAAACTCTGGCGCGAATTTTATGTGGCTGTGTTTGCCCTCAGGCCAAACAGCAGTAAAGAGCAGGAAAAAACTGGCAAGTGTTGAAAAAAGTTGGAAAAAGTTGGAGAAACTTGGAAAGCACAGAAAGCAGCCGGCTAAAAACCGGTTAAAAAAGTGCTACGGATGTATGGCGAGCCCGGTAGTCGATGCCGGCTTGGCTGCTTCTTTATTCCGAACAGTCAGCGCAATCAGAAATACCAATATGCAGAAAAAACGAGCGAATTAAACCAGGCGAAGTTATATACCTCATCGCCATCGACACCGCCTTCCAGCATTCGATAACCCAGGCTAAGACCCCAGTCATCATTCATGGCATAGTTGAGTTTGCTGCTGATATCGAAGGCTCTTCCCGGGCCACCGGCCAAGCCATCGATATCCGCAAAAACCGACCAGCGTTCGTTAAACTGATACCTGCCGGCCAAATATAGCAAAGGCACAAAACCAACATTTGCATCGCGACTGCTGGTATTACCTTGTTGCAGCCTGATTTCGGCATCGCGGATTTTACCCGTCAGGCCAAACCAGACATCCGCTTGATCACTTTCATAATAATGATACTGATAGCCGACCCGCCAGGAATTGAATTTATACTTAATTCTCAGCTCTTCCGTGTTCGAATAATTCTCACCAGCAAAACTGATGGGCCTGGCTGAGCGGCCCTGCTCCGTATAGGAAAAAGGCGACAGCACAACACGCAGCCCATGCTTATGATTGAAATGATATTCCCCGTTCAGCCGAACCTGCCCCCAGGGGCCATCGCCGACGATATCTTCTGCTGAAAATCGTGTACCAAACAGATCAGATGGAATCTGGATGCTATTCTTATTCTGCCAAACGGCAGCTGTTTCGATTTCAATTCTCCCTGTATAAGTTTGCGCCACGCCAGGCTGGCCGGAGCTAATAAATAGCAGCAGCAAAGCCAGGCAACATTGTGTGATTTTGCTTTCTAATCTCATTTTGAACATCTCAAAGACCGGGTCTGAAACTGGGTTGGCTATGCTGTGATAATACGGCCAAAGCCAGGCTTTGGATCATTAACTCCAGGCACATAACGACTCCTGCCGCTTTACACTGAATGGGAATAGTCACACAGTTATGTAATGATGACCCCAGAGGAAATTCTTATGCTTAAGTCAATTCGCCTTACCCGCTTACCGGTACTTTCTATACTGATCTTTGTTTTGATGGGCTGTCAGGCCATTGATTCTTCCGAGCCTGTTCTGCTCATACAGCATCCTCTGGACCCTTTAACTGCCGCCGAGTACACACAGGCAACAAGCATCCTTAACAATGCAGGCTACACCAATGCTGCTTCCAGATTTGCGACACTGGAGATACACGATCCTTCCAAGCAGAGTGTCAGGCAATGGCAGGCCGGGGATGACGTTAACCGTGCGGCCTTTGCCATCATCAAACAGGGCTTGCAAACCTTTGAAGCTGTTGTCGATCTGTCCAACAGTTCAGTACTTTCCTGGCAGGAAATTGAAGGCGTACAGGCCAGTTTACTGATTGAAGATTATCTCAGCGCCTTTCAGATACTGGCTGAAGATGAAGGGCATATTGCGGCACTTGCAGCGCGCGGCTTAAGTCCCGAACAAGTTGCCTGCTCGCCAATGACAGTTGGTAACTATAACAATCCTTTATATGCAGGCCGCCGGGTGATTAAAACACCGTGTTATGCCCTGCAGGGTGAAGGCAGCCGCTTTACTCGGCCTATTGAAGGCCTTTGGGCCGTTGTTGATGTGAATAGCCGGGAAGTCATTGAACTGGTCGATGACGGGATTATCCCCCTGGCTGAAAATTCTGCTGCTACTTTAGTGCGCACCAATCGCCAGGCGCTGAATGAGACGGTGCTTTACCAGCCCGATGGTGCCAATTTCACGGTGAATGGTCATCTTGTTAAATGGGACAACTGGACCCTGCATTATCGTTTGGAAAAACGTTCCGGTCTCGTGGTTTCCGATATCACTTATCGTGATGGTGAGCGTGAACGATCCATTCTTTACCAGGGCGCGGTTTCTGAATTATTCGTGCCTTATATGGACCCGGATGCGAATTGGTACACGCGCACCTTTCTGGATGCCGGCGAATATGGTTTTGGTGGCAGTGCAACGCCATTAGCCGCCGGTGTTGATTGCCCTGATACTGCGCTGTTTATTGATGCGCTTATCCCGGATGATCTTTGCGCTGCCGCCAGTATTCCGGATGCCATTTGTATTTTCGAACGCAACCTGGGTGATGCAGCCTGGCGCCATTTTGAATTTGATTCGGGTTATGAAGGACGGCGTGCGGTAGAGCTGGTATTAAGAATGGGCGCGGCAATCGGTAATTATGATTATTTTATCGATTGGGTTTTTACCCAGGATGGACGTATCAAACCAAGGATTGGGGCTTCTGGATACGATGGCTATAAAGGCGTGATCAGTCAGTCCATGGACGACCCGAGCGCCGCCGCAGATACCGCCTTTGGCACCCTGGTTGCGCCGGGGCTGGTGGGCACCAATCACGATCACTTTTTCAGTTTTCGGCTGGATCTTGATATAGACGGGCTTGATAATTCACTGACGCTTGATCGTTTAGTGCCCAGGGATGTAGATGGCCCACGCACGGCCTGGGTGGTGGAACCCCAGGTGCCGACGAGCGAACAGGAAGCCATGATTAATTATAATCCGGCGCGGCCAACAAACTGGAAAGTCGTCAATCCCAATGTCCGAGGCCCTGTTGGACACTCCCCCGGTTTTGTTCTCAAACCCATGAACAGTGTTGCCTATACCTTGCTGGACAGCAGTGACCCGGCTCATCAACGCGCTGCCTTTACCGGGCATCAATTATGGGTAACGCCTTATCATGCCGATGAACGCTATGCTGCAGGAAATTATGTAAATCAGGGCGACTTTGGACTCGGCCTGCCCAGCTGGACAGCAGCGAATCGAGCGATTGAGAATACCGACATTGTGCTCTGGTATACCGCCGGCTTCCATCACGTACCGCGAGCCGAAGACTTTCCGATTATGCCGAGTGCCTGGCACGAATTTGAACTGATGCCGTTTAACTTTTTTGATCGCAACCCGGCGCTGGATATTCCGCCTGAGTGGCGCGGTGATTAAATCGCATATTGAAACAGGACATCACTTCAGCCAATCCGGAAAACTTTTTTATAGAATCGCTTTATCGGTATGTCTTATGATGTTCAACACAAGGGCTTAAGGCTTCACTATAAGAACAAAAAAAGAATAAAAAAAATGAAAATAAATAATAGAAAAACAAAACTGATTAATATTCTCGCCTTGGTCGTTCTGGTGATCTCAGCTCCACTAACTGTCAGCGCACAAAAAGCAGATTTTTACGGGCTTGCTCTGCCGGGTGCCGCGACCCTGCAAACGCTTGATTTCAATGCTGTTGATTTCAAACCGCTGCCTGTTCTGCACACGGATCAAAACCGGGCAGGACCTACGGGCGAAGCACTGCATGCCCATGTTAAAGCGCTGACAGACATTGCACTGCAAAGCCGGGCAAGAAACCCGCAACGCTGGGGCAACTTTTCCGGTTTCCCTGAGGAAGAACTGGTTTATGCCTATCTCAACAATCGTCTTGCTGATGCCGGTGTGGAAAATATTGTGTTAGAAAGCTTTGATCAGGCTCCCTGGTCGCTGACCACAAACTGGAGTGTGCAACTGATGGGCGCCAATGGCGAGTCCATAGAGTTACAGTCTGCCGTGCCGATGGGCGTGGGTAACAGATCTTCCATTGACGCAATAACTGCGCCTTTGATTTATGTCGGTCGCGGTTCGGCCGCTGATCTTGCCGGGCGCGATATTGCCGGGAAAATCGCCGTGATTCGTGGCGAGACAGCACCGCACTTTTATGATTTTTCCACCAGCGGTTCCATGGCCCGTCTTGCTGAGGCCGGTGCTGTTGGCATACTGCGCCTGTGGAATACCCCGGGCAATATGCAAGTACAACTGGGCAACTGCCCAGAGATTTCGTGTTTCAATCTGGGCGGTGAAGACAGTGCCTTCCTTGAGGCCGTTATAGCAGAAGCGGCGGCGGCCGGTGAGCTGGATAAAATAACGCTTGCTCTGGATATCAGCGTTGAGCGGGAAGTTCGCCAGGCACTCAACCTGGTCGGCAAAATTGAAGGTTCCGGCGCCAGTGATGAAAACATTATTCTTTTGGCTCATACCGACACCTGGTTTTCTGGTGCTGATGATAACGCTTCAGGCCTGGCGGTTCTTATCGGGCTTGCCGACTATTATGGCGCTGCTAATCATCAACCCTTACACGATATTTATTTTGTTGCCTCACCCGGTCATCATCATGGCGCAGGCGGTTCGAGTTTTTTTGTTGAGAATTATGCACAACTACTCGACAACAACATTATCGCGATTAATCTGGAGCATGTGGCATCAACAGGCGTTTCCGTTGTCGACGGTAATTTAATGGATGGCAAGCTGGATAATTACGGCAACATCGCGAATTCGTTTTCTCCCACCAACTCGGATGGTCAATGGCGCGGCGTGGCCATGTCGAACAAAACACCTTTTCTGGTTTCCGCCTGGGAAAGAGCATCAATGATGAACATGTATACACAGCCAGCTTCGGTTTGGGAGCGCAGCGGTCGGCTTATTCCCGGCGAAGCCATGGCACTTGATGGTGCCGGATTAAATGTCATACAGAACCCGGAAGTTTCGCATTGGTACCATAGCTCCGGCTCCACTGCAGAAACCGTGTCGCCAGAAAGTCTGGAACGAGCCTATTTATTTTTCAGTGACTTTTTAAATATTGTCGATGGGGCGAGTAAAGCTGAAGTTGAAGCACGCTAAAACAGTGTGCAAACTAAACGATAAAAACCACGACTTTGTGCTTACGTTATCTGTTCCACCTCAGCTGCGCTGATAGTGAACGAGTTTGTCCTGGTCCAAAGTGACGCCCAGACCAGGTTCATGCTTCACCCAGATTTGATTATCCTTGTACTGCACCGGATTTTGCACGATATCATCGGCTAACCAGATGGGTCCGACCAGCTCGTTGCCTCCATCGATATTATCCGTAGCCGCCAGCAAGTGCATAAATGCGGCGGTTCCGATTGAGCTTTCCAGAAAGGTACCGGCATAACAGGCGACACCACTGGCAGCCGCAATTTGCGCAATTTGCTGCGTATTCGTTAAACCGCCGTGCTTAAATATTTTCAGAGACAACATGTCGGCTGCCTGGAGCTTGTTTATTTCAAGCACATCCTGCGCCGTGCAAATTGATTCATCGGCCAGAATAATCATCGCGGAATCCTTACGGATTCTTGCCAGTGCCTGCCGGTTCCAGGCCGCAACCGGTTGCTCCAGCATGGCCATGCCGTGGTCGGCCAGTACAGGCACATATTTTTGTGCTGTCAGTTCACTCCAGGTAGCATTTAAGTCTCCGCATAAAGTCGCTTTACCTTTTAAGCCTTTGCACAACTCAGCGATATAACTGACATCATCTGCCGGGCTCATATAGCCCATTTTCAGCTTGAATTCCTGTGCAACATTGTTGGACATTAACTGTTCGGCTTCTTGCAGATCTGCCTTAGGGTCACCTTGCGCCAGCGGCCATTTCAGCGGCATCGATTCGCGTATCAAACCACCGAATAATTCGTAAACAGGCACACCCAGGGCCTGGCCTTTAATATCGAACAAGGCCATTTCCAGCGCCGCTTTAGCGAAGGGATTATTAGCGGCAACACAGTGCATTTTTTTTAACAGGGCATTTATTTGCAGAGCATTTTCACCTGTTAAAGCCGGTGCAAGATAAGTGTCGATCATGACCTTAATCGTTTCTACCGCTTCACCTGCCCACCAGGGGCCGCCCGGGGTGGTGGCTTCGCCTATACCGACAAGACCATTGTTTGTATGAATTTGCACAATGACAAAGGATTTGGAATTAATCGTCGTCGCGGCGAATTTATGAATTCGCTTTAAGGGCAGATCGACAATGCTGGTGGTAATTTTTTCAATAATTTCCGTATGCATGTTCACTGTCGGCCTCTATGCAATTGCTTCGAGGCAGGCAACTAATGACGCTTCTGCATTACGCTTTAAGTCAGGATCGCTGCTATCCAGATCTTCCAGGAAGGCATGCTTGCTACCTGGATACACCTTTACCTTGAGAGCAGCTGTGCTTTCACTTATGGCTTTGAGTCTGGTGACATTATCCAGCCCGACACGATCATCGGCATCGCCAATTAATACCGTGACCTCGGTCTGTAACTGCTCAAGGTAGTCAAACGCAGGATCCAGTCCATGCTCAGTGGGTAAACCGGCTGGAAAAGGATAGTAGGCAATATGCCTGGTCTTTACATTTCTTCTGGCTAATTCAAAAACATAGTTGCCGCCCAGACAAAAACCCACCAGCGCGGTAATTTGATTATCCACAATATATTGCGCGATACGGTCACAACAAAGCGGGTCGTTTAATTTATGGCGACGTTCAAAGGCCGCTTCCCGGCTTACTTCTTTCAGTTCGCCCAGTTCAGAAAACAAGTCGATCAGATGCGACTGCCAGCCTTGTTCTGCAAAATAGGTCGACATGCTTTGGTAAAAATTATTGCAGCCGTAGATATCGGTTATCAAGGCGACGCGAACTTCCGAATCGGTATTAGTAGAAAAATCCCAATACCTTAAACCCTTGGATTCTTTTATCTGGTAAGGACCCGGAGTCGGCAAACCGCCTGGTATAGTGTCATGACACATAGTGGTAAGACCTTTTAAACTGATTTAAGCGGCTGGGTCCAACACAACGTCCAGATCCAGGACAGCAATACCATTTTCATCTTTTAACTCATGAGTCAGGTCATCAAAGACCGCCCCAACCGGATCGACATCCAGAAATGGTCCGCCCTTAAAATAGGCTTGTGTGGTCAAGGGTGCATAACCTTCTTTCAGGTATTTAAAATGCACATGTTGCGGACGCATACCCTGCCCCCCGAGCAGTTCTATGATGGTGCCGGTTGGCCCATGTTCGTTGGAGGTCATCGGATATTCTTTGGGAATCGATCCCATAACGGCATATTTACCTTCGCTGTCTGTGGTGACTTTGCCTCTGAAATATTCCTTCGGGTAGTCATCACTGTAACCACTGTAGTCACCGTTGGAATCGGCAAACCATATATCCGTAACAACACCTGGAATCGGCTGGCCTTGTAAATCTTTTACCTGACAGCGAATCAACATGGGCTTGGTATCACCGCGCACTTTTATGCTGTCTGTCACCATGGGCGCGCCTTCCAAAAAATAGGGGCCTTCAACATTGGAACGGCTGCCCTGCCGGGTTTTCATTTCTATATCGCAAATGGTCTGGTTTAAAAAACAATCCAGGACCAGCGGAATTTCCCTGGCCTCAGCCAACCCGATCATATGCCTGAAACCCGCACGGTATTCATCGAAGCTAACATCGTGCTTACGCAGCACGCCTCTGATAGCGTCAATAATATCGCCGACAATTAATTGGGCTCTTTGTAATTTTGCTTGCTCAGTCATCGTGAGAATCTCCAGGATTTTTTATGGCAATTTTTAAGCACAATAATAGTCAACAGCAGCAGAATCCAATACCGATTGTGCTCTGGCTTGATACCTAAAAAGGTATTGAGTGCTTATTCAGTACTGTTTTGAATGACTTGCAGAAAGGCTTCCAGCACGGGGGCACGGCGCTCTGTTAAATGTATGCAGCACAGTTCGGCATGGAATTCAGGGTTGCCCAGCGGAATAAATCTGACAGCAGGAATTTTAATATTACAGGCAGAGTGTGGTACTAAAGCAACTCCTAAACCAACGCTGACCAACACCAGGGCGCTGATCACATCTTCTGTTTCCTGCACGATGTTGGGCACAAAGCCTGCTTTACGACATTCGGCAATCGTCTGATCGGCAAACCCGGGACGATTGTCGCGGGGAAACACGATCAGCGCTTCAGCAGCCAGGGCTTTCATCGCAACAGTTTTTGCCTTAGACAGTGCATGACTATTTGATACCGCAACATAGATAGGTTCTTTGGCAATAGTCTGTGTGGTGATCCCAGGCTCATCATTTACGTGACGAATAATGCCGATGTGTATGCTGTGATTGCGCAAATTCAGCAACTGCTCATTTTTATTCATATTGTGCATATCAATCTGCGCCTGCGGATGACTTTGCTTAAAACGCGCGATCAAACGCGGCAATAAGTCGAAAACAGTAGAGCCCTGATAACCGATTACCAGCCGCCCGATTTCGCCACGTTTGGCCTGCAGGGTACGTTCATAGGCTCGCTCCACGGTGAGCAATATATTGCGCGCTTCCTTAAGAAATACCTCACCTTCATTGGTCAGTTCAACGCCATGCGGATGGCGAATAAACAGGTCCACCTCCAGGTCTTTCTCAATTTGCTGAATGCTGCGCGAAAGCGGCGGCTGACTCATATGCAGGCGTACTGCCGCCCTGCCAAAATTAAGTTCTTCGGCGACGGCGATAAACTGTCTGAGTTTCTTCAAGTCGAACAACAGACTCTCCTTAAGCTTGTCTGGCTTTTAATATTATTAATACGCTTATCGATTGATAGCCTTCCTCATACCTTATTGGGTATTGATCCGGTGTGAATAAGGTATTGGAATTCATCGCCGCATACTAGTTAGTATTTTTCACAGCGTTTAGCTACCGTTACCGTACCTTAGTTGGACATTGATAAAGCAAGAGTAGTAAAGACCATAAAAAAGGCGAATATTCCATGAGCGATACATTACCACTTATAGAAACTGACGTGCTGATTATAGGCACAGGGCCTGCGGGTTCCACTGCTTCGGCATTATTGGCCACTTATGGTATTGATAACATGGTGATTAATCAATTTGCCTGGACCTGCCGCACCCCGCGCGCCCATATCACCAACCAGCGAACCATCGAAGCCTTGCGTGATTTAGGGGTGGAAGCTGACTGTCTGGCCCTGGCTACACCTCAGGAACTCATGGGCGAAAACACCTTTGCCACCAGCCTGGCCGGTGAAGAATTAGCCCGTGTGCTGGCCTGGGGAACACCGCCGGCAAGAAAAGCCGACTATGAGCTGTCGAGTCCTGCCAAAATGTTTGATTTACCGCAAAACCTGTTGGAACCGATTCTCACCCGCACCGCAGCGCATCGAGGCTCCAGGGTTCGTTTTAATACTGAATATCTGTCCTTTGAACAGGATGCTGATGGCGTAACCACGACCTTGCTGGATCGTATCACGCAGCAAACATTCCAGGTCAGATCCAAATACTTGCTCGGTGCCGATGGAGGAAATTCCAAAGTCGCCGAAGATGCTGCACTACCGATGGAAGGCGAAATGGGTCTGGCGGGCTCCATGAATATTGTATTTGAAGCCGATTTAACAAAATATGTCGCGCATCGTCCCAGCCTCCTGTACTGGTTGATCCAACCCGGTGGTGAGCTGGCAGGATTAGGCATCCCCCTGATCAGAATGGTACGGCCCTGGAATAAATGGTTGTGTATCTGGGGTTACGATATTAATGCCGGCGCACCCAGCTTGTCTGATGATGAAGCCAAAGCCGTGCTGCACCAGTTAATCGGTGATGACCAGGTTGCCATTAAGATTGATTCCACTTCCACCTGGACCGTGAACAGCATGTATGCCAAAAAGAATATGAACGGCAGAATTTTTTGCCTGGGCGATGCGGTACACAGACACACGCCTATGAATGGCCTGGGCTCCAACACATCTATTCAGGATGCCTTTAATCTAGCCTGGAAACTGGCCTTGGTCATAAACGGTCAGGCTGAAGCAAGCCTGCTGGATTCCTATAACGATGAACGCATTCCGGTCGGCGAACAGGTGGTTAAACGCGCGACAAAAAGTTTAGGTGACCTGATTCCGATTATGGAAGCCCTTGAAATTACCGGCGTGGACAGCGCCGAAGAAAAAATCCAGAACATTGCCAACCGTAAACTGGATACGTCCAAAGCAGAAAAGCAAAGAGAAAAACTACGTCAGGCCGTTGAGGGCACGCAATATATTTATAACTGTCATGGCGTGGAAATGAATTTACGTTATACATCTTCGGCGATCATCCCCGATGGCAGCCCTGCTGAAGAATTCAAACGTGACCAGGAACTTTATCACCAGGCCAGCAGTCGCCCTGGTGCAAACATTCCGCATGCCTGGTTAATAGACCGGCAACAGCAAAAAATTTCCACCGTTGATATTTGTGGCAAAGGAAAGTTCACCTTGATTACCGGTTTGGGTGCTGTAAAGCAATGGGCTTCGGCCTTGGCCGAGATCGAAAAAGCGCAGGGGCTTAGTGTGGTTTTGCGTGTCATTGGTCCAGGACAGGAGTACGAAGATGTCTATGGCGATTTCGCCAGACTCAGAGATATTTCGGAAACCGGCGCCTTGTTAGTGCGGCCCGATAATATCGTTGCCTGGCGCGCACAAGCGGCGTCAGAAAAATCGTCTAAAGACCTGTTAACTGCCACGCAGAAAATTCTCGGTAAAGGTTGATTACAGCACGCCCTGCTGCGCTAACCACTGCTCCAGCTGGGGCAGCATTAAGGCACCTGAGACGCGCGCTTTTTCCTTGCCACCTTTAAACAAGATTAGCGTGGGTATGGAACGTATCCCCCACTTGCTCCCCAGTTGCTGATTAGTCTCTGTATTCAGTTTGGCAAACAACAAGTGCGGCTCATGCTTCCGGGCTGCCGATTCAAAAATGGGCCTAAAACTTTTGCAGGGCCCGCACCAGGCTGCCCAGCAATCCACCAGCACCGGTAAATCCGTATTGCCCAGTAGCGCCCCGGAATTTGCACCAGTTAGCTCAAAAGATTTACCAGCAAACAAAGGCTTCTTGCACTTGCCGCATTTCGGGCCCTCCTTCAGACGATCACTGGGAATACGGTTTTTAGCCAAACATGAGGTGCAAACAACATTGGTGGTGGACATATAAAAACCTTTGATTATTTTTAAAGAAAGCGTTAACTGATTTTAAACCCATACGCCTGTCCGGCTAAAGAGACTGCGCTACTGAAGCGATTACTGTTGATACACCCACATTAACAGGGCATCCATCAATTCAACACCAGGACCACGGTCAGCCAGTTCATGATTAAGGATGCCCGTTACAGCATAGACTTTGTTAGTGCGGGAATAAACGAAACCGGCAATGGCTGATGCTTCGTCCAGCGTTCCGGTTTTTATATGCATGCGTCCGCTCATCTCTCTGCCGCGCAAGCGCTGCCTCATGGTGCCGTCCATACCATTGACGGGTAGCGATGCCACATATTCCGGCATGTAGGGGCTTCTCCAACCGATGCGCAGGACTTCATTCAGCAAGGCGTTGCTAATGCGGGTATCTCTGGACAAGCCTGCCCCATTGCTCATAAGCAAACGATTGGTGTCCAGATTGTTTTCCTGCAGATAGAACTTCACTGCCTGAATACCCTTGTCCACTGTCGCTGGCGGACCCAGGGTTTCTGCTCCGAGGGTCAGCAGCAAATGACGTGTCATGAGATTATTGCTGAACTTATTAATCGATTTGATGACATCGGACAGCGGCGATGAATTCCAGACCACGAGAGGTTCCATGCCATCCGGTACAGTTCCGTTTATCTGACCGCCAGCCAGGCTGCCGCCAAGTTCTCTCCATAGCTGCATAAACAGGCCGAAGGTGTATGCAGGGGCATCCAGCACTTCACGTGCCATCTGGTACTGAGCACATGAAGACGGAAACTGGCCTTCGAAGATGATTTCCGAAATATCCTCATCGCTGATATTGAAACTGACCCCGCGCTGGTAACCACCACAGGACCGGTTGACCTGACGCAGTCGATTGGTAATTCTCAGGTTTGGCAATTCCGGATCGGTGCGTATCACCACATCGCGTCCATTGGGATGTGGCGAGAAAAAGAAAGTCACTGCCTGGAAATTCGACAGTATTGCATTCGGTTCGGTGTTATAGGTACGCCCGTTCTGATTGTCGATGTTTTCAGCTTCCTCTACATTCGGGTCGAAATAACTGCCATCCAGTATCAGGTCGCCCGTGATTTGCCTGACGCCGGCGCGCTGCAGTGCCTTGAGCATATTCCTGAGCTGTTCTTCCACCAGAAAGGGATCACCTCCGCCTTTCATCAGCAGGTCACCCTGCAAAACGCCGTTGTCGATAGCCCCCAAGGCATATAGTTCAGTCTTCCAGGTAAACGCCGGGCCAAGGGATTCCAGCGCGGCCAGTGTTGTCAGGGTTTTAATTGCAGAGGCCGGATTGAAGGCAGTGTCGGCATTACGCGCAAGCAAGGGAACATCTGTTCCGACTTCCTGCACCAGGAAACCGAAACTGGAGGCTGGCAGACGATAACCATCGATAACAACCTGCACGGCCGCCGGGATATCACCAAGATCCGGATGTAATTCGGCATATTGTTGCTGCGCCATAAGCCCCGGCATGCAAAGCAATAACAACATGGCAAAGACTGTTTGTGATAAGAAACTGGCGCGCACTTTTTTAATGGTTAGCTGCGGTATCGACACCCTTGTACTCCGGAATGAACAGAAGATATTAAATGACCCGGCTATATTGCCACAGCATTTACATAATACGAATAGCCACTGCTGCTGCCGCTTGCAGTATTACTCAAGTGTGAAAACAAATGCAAAGATTGTCGATAGTCGGGCTTAAAAGTACACCAGCTTGGGTTCAGCTTAAGGAAGCAGCAGCTTTATCCGTACGACCTGGAAGCAAAACATCCCTGGTTGGGAAGTTTCCGGTTTTAAACAGCATGCTCATGGCAAGGGCTAGCATCCAGCATATTCCTGCTGTCCATATATCATGCGACAAAAAGTGAGCGCCCCTGAGCTGCTGATCAAAACCAAAAATCAAGCCCAGACCTACAGGAATGATCAGTGCATGGAAGCGCCAGCCATAGGCATATTGCCTGGCAAAAAAGTAAAGCCCGAACCAGCTATATCCGGCACTGGCGTGCCCGGCCGGAAAGCAGCCTCCGACATCGGTATTCACTGCATAAGACTGAAAAAAACTCAGTAAGGGTTTAACGCCACCATAGCGGTTTATATCCCAGGGGCAAACCTGATGGGTAACTGATTTAAGTAAACTGACCACTAAAGCTGATACAAATGCAGCTACAAAAACCATCCATAAACCCCGACGTAAGGGTTTAAGTTTTTCTACAGCATAGCTTGCGCTAATAAGGATAAGTAATAGTAAGGCGAGCAACACTGAAAAATTTCTGCCGCCTGTATGCAGGAAATTTTGCGTGAGCCAGCTATCTCGGAGTGCCCAGCTGCCATCCTGCAAGTTAAACAGCCAATCTGCCAAGTGTAAGTCCAGACCAAAAACTGCATCCAGACTTAAAGCGAGGATAAAGAAAATTAATGGCAGGTAGAGGTGAGTTCGATTAAAGATTTGCCTGGTCATGAGCGAGTCATTCAAGAAAAAGACTCAAGCTAGCAGGCCAGGCTTAACGTTACCTTAAGACTTGGCTGCACCTTATCAGGCTTTTAATGGCCTGTTTTATAGAAAACAGCCTTAGCCTTTTTCCCAGTGCTGCAACTGTTGTTGAAGTTGATTCACTTGCGCGTGCAGGTCATCAATATCCTCCAGTAAATTGAGAATGATGCCAATACTTGAAAAATTGATTTCGAGATCACGTTGCAGCCTGTAGGCTTTTTGCAGTTTCAGTATATCCAGGGTGCTAAAGAGCCATTCCTGTTCCTGCTGAATTTCAATTTCAGTAATACCATATTCAACGCACTGCACAACAAATTCCTTGTCCAATTGAATGCGCTGGCAGACATCCTGAATCGTGTACCTTTGTTCCGGCTCTATAAATTCCAGTTCGAAGGATTTACTCATCATCATTTCTCCCATTCCGCTCTAGGATTAAAGGGCAGCTCTTCAGCAAGTGCTGTAAACAGCTCACGAGATTTATCTGTTGCCTTGTCAGGCATAACAATTTTTATGGTAGCAATAAAATCGCCGGGAACTTTTCCTGGCAGGCCCTTGCCTTTCAGTCTTAACTTTTGTCCGGACTGCGAAAGTGGCGGCACACTTACTTTTACTTTGCCTGTCAGAGTAGGCACGGTCACCTTGGTACCAAGCGCAGCTTCCGAAGGTGTTAGTGGTAAAACCAATGAAATATTTTTGCCTTCAACGGCATAAAGTGAATGAGGCGCTACTTTGATAGTAAGTATCAGGTCTCCCGGCTTGCCTGAACCAATTCCAGGCGCGCCCTGGCCTTTTAGTCGTAATTGCTGGCCGCTTGTAAGCCCTGCCGGAATTTTGACATTAAGTTTTTTATTCTTGTGAACGACCATACCCTGCTCATCCACGACAGGTATACGCAGCTCTATTGCCTGACTGGTTCCGGCAAAGGCCGCTTCAAGTGAGACAGTCAACTCAAAATGCTGGTCTTCACCCCTCATACTGAAGGACTGCGTTCTGCCTGATTGACCTGGCTGATAGGATCTATGGAAATTACCCTGTCGCCCAAAAATGTTTTCAAAGAAATCACTGAAATCATCAGAACCCGAATTACTGTACTTCATCGCTGATTCCCAGTCCGGGGGTGGCCTGAATTCTCCGTTCTGGTTCACCGTACCCATGGCTCGCAACTGGTCATACTCCTGACGTTTTTCAGTGTCTTTCAGGACTTCATAGGCCTCGCCCAGCTCCTTGAATTTCTGTTCCGCATCAGTTTCCTTGCTGACATCAGGATGAAAGCGTCTGGCTAATTTACGATAGGCTTTTTTAATTTCCTGGGTTGTCGCTTTTTCATCAACACCCATGATCTTGTAATAATCTTTAAACTGCATACCACTTCCCAAAAAGTCAGTGCTGTTTTTTTAAGAATAATTTTCGTTTGTTTAATCTATATTACTTACTGGTATTTATTATTTGGCCGCATCTATCACGACAATTTCACAGTCAGTCAGTGCGGTGATTGTAAAGCTCTTGCTGGCTGTAAGTTCAGCGCCGTCACCTTTACTCATCGTGGTCTTGGCATCCTTGTCCTGAATCTCGAAACGCCCATCCGATGCCAGTATATACGCCTGATGCTCTATGCCATGCTCAATGACTGTGCCGCTGGAAAGTTTCCCGCCGAAAATTCGCGCCTTCTGATTAATAAACAGCGCCTTGTCCCTATCTTCAGGATACCCTGAGACCAGTACCGGCAAAGCCGTTGTTACTTTCGTGTTGGGAAATTTTTTGCTCTCCCAGCGCGGTTTTACATTGTCCTTATTGGTAAGAATCCAGATCTGATACAGAACAAGAGGATCTTTACTGTGATTATATTCAGAATGCACGACCCCCTGACCTGCGCTCATAACCTGGACTTCTCCGTTTTTGGTTACTCCTTTATTACCCCTGTTATCTTCATGGGTAACCGCACCTGAGCGCACATAGGTGATAATTTCCATATTTCTGTGCGGGTGAGGCGGGAATCCCATACCGGGTTTAATCCAGTCGTCATTAATGACCCGTAAGGTACCGAAACCCATGCGTCGTGGATTGTAATAATCCGCGAAACTAAAATGGTGACTGGATCTGAGCCAGCCATGGCTGGCTTTACCTAAACTGCTATAAGGGTAGAGGCTTATCATTGAATTGAATTACTCATCTTGAATTTTTTTGTGACTGACTGCTGATCTGCTGCCCTTATTGTCTCAGGAATTCTTCTGCAACAGGTATTGTACAAATTCCTCCAGGTGATCATAAGGCTGACAGCCCACCACCATTTGATTTACAGCAACAAATGCGGGAACTCCGCTGATGCCATAGGAACGTGATTGTAACCAGTCTTGATCAACTGACTCACGAAAACTTCTTTGCTCCAGGACCTGTCCGGCGCTTTCCTGATCCAGACCAACAGAGGCAACGATATTGAGCAACACATCTATATGTGCAATATTTAAATCTTCAACAAAATAAGCCTGAAAAATTGCCTTGTGGATTGCATCACCACCGGGCTGGGTGTCTGCCCACTTGCCCAGTTCCTGAGCCAGGCGGCTGTTGTAGGTCTTGCTGCGATCACCATAGGGCAGGCCCTCTTCTGCCATGCGTTGTTTCAACATGTCCTGCACGGGTTTTATGTCCCTGCCACGAAATAACTCGCTCAGCGCAAGGCCTTCATCAGGCGTATCCGGATGCAGTGGGAAATGCACCCATTTGATTTCAAGCGGATAATTGGCCTGCAACTTTTCAATACTCGGCGTACTTAGATAACACCAGGGGCATACATAATCACTGAATACTTCCAGATGCAGTTTATCAACAGCTTCAGACATTATTGTTTTCCAGACTGTAAATCAGCACGCAAAAACTCAGACTATCAATCAGATTCTATGGCTAAGGATCCGAGGTAGGCCGTGAGGTTGATGATGTCATCGCCGCTTAGATTCTCAACCACGGCATCCATTAATGGAGCCCAGACTCCCTGCCGGGTGCCTTGCTGAAAATCAAACAATTGCCGTGCCAGATAACTGGGTGAGCGGCCACGCAAGGGTGGAACCTGCCCTAATCCCTCCAGACGATCACCATGGCAGATTGAGCATGAGATTGATTTACCTCCACCCGTTGTCGCAAGTTGCTCACCGGCACTGATAGCACCAATGGGAACCAGCGCCCTGAAACCGGCACGAGGGTTGCGCAGCAATTCGGTTTCGTCCGGCTTAACCGGCATTTCAATTATCCTTCGTCCAATAGGTTCTTCACCGGCTTCCGGCCCTTCCAGTGGAATGTGTAATCCGCCACGACGGAAAGTTAATGGAACGGTGTCTGTTTCAACAACTTCGATCCAGGGTTTCCAGCTCATAGAAGCATAATACTCGGCGGCGGCCTCAATTTCTGCGTCAGTCATATTTACGGCAAAGGCAATCATGTTGTAAGTATTGGCCTTTGCGGTATTTGCACTGCGCCGTAAACCATCACGCATATCCTGTAACTGCTGAATGAAGTAACCTGGCTCCAGTCCGACGACACTGGCATTTTCTGCCTTACCCTGACCATTCGGGTAATGACAAAGTGCGCAGGCCATAATACCCGCTTCTTCACGACCGACGGCTACTATGGATGGCATGTCCGGATGATCCTGAGGATACCAGTCAGCCGGCCCAAAGCGATTGCGAATCTGATCCAGTGTGAATCGGCCATCCGACTCGGGCAGGGTGTACAGTGCCCCGTCATCCTCTTCTTGTGGAAATGCGGGCGAAATTGCGTAGGCCCAATCCAGTTCATCCAGAGTAGCCTGAGCCTGCGCATGTGGCGTAACAGTAGAAAGTGTCACACTAAGAAGAAGAGCTGAGAACAAAGAGGGCAACAACCGCTTTAAAGAATTTTTTTGCTGGCTTTCAGAAGTATTTAGTAACATAGAATATTGCTTCATTCAGGATTATTTTTTAAGGAGTCTATCTCATTAATTTTGCCAGAGGAGTCAGCATATTATTTAAAAACCAAAGAGTCGATGTTTTAACACAAAAACTCCTTAGCCTGACTCCATCACTACTGGTGAAAACCAATAACTCCGCCTTTTCCCCGATATTACTGTGCTAAGCAGACACTTGAACTCAAGATTTTGCTAATAGCATATTGCTACTAATTTAACATTAGTCAATTTATTAAACCAATGATAAAGCCGTCTTATATAGTTAGAATGCCATCATAACTGTCAAAAACATAATTTTACGCAGAAATGACCATAACAGCCATTCTGGAAAATAGGCTCACCTTTATACTTATACTCCTGTCTTTACTGGCTATTGGTGCTCTCTTATGGTGGCGCAATTTTAATTTGCTCAAAAAATTAAATCGTAAAGCTGCCGATCTAGAAAATACATCATCACTAACGCAAACATTTTTTGAAAATATTCCAGATATTCTCTATGTATCCGATATCGTTGGCCGTTTGATTTATGCCAACAAGGCAACGCAGGAAATCAACAATATGCAGCGTGAGGAATCTATTGCAGGCGTAAACAGTGATGAATTTCTGGAAAGTGATTCAGTCGTAAAACTTCAGGTACATACGCAAGAAGTTATTCATGAAAAGAAAGCCATAGAACAATATTATTCAATCAAGGCTCTAGGCCGTGAAGCAAGAGACTATCGCGCCCTGAAGTTCCCCTTACTCGACAAGAACGGAGAAATATATGCTGTTGGGACGATAGGATCCGATGTTACCCACAGAACCGAAGCTGAAAAAGCATTGCAAGAAAGTGAAAATTTATTTAAAGCAGTCTTTGAATCAGTCAATGAGGCTATTCTCCTGATCAATACCGATGGTTATATTAAATTGGCTAATCATCAGGCTGAAGAACTGTTTGGGTACACAGTAGAAAAATTACAAACAATGAATATCATTGAACTGATGCCAGATTCCAAAATTAAAAGGCACGATGAGCTTAGTCAAATCTTCCTTAGTAATCCCACAGCCACAAGTAACATTGAATTTGAATTCATGAATTCAGATAAAAGCACTTTTCCCACTGAACTTGGCATCAACCCTGTTTACACCTCAGATGGCCGCATGATGGTAAGTTGTGTTATTCATGATATGACCGATACGTTTAACACGCTCAAAGAGCTTGAAAATAATGCACAATCGCTGATGCAGTTAAATCTTGAACTGGAAAAGGAAAGAACATCCCTGGAAATCAGAGTTAGGGAGCGCACCAGAGCCTTACTTAAAGAAAGGCAATTAGCAGAATCCTCAAACCGGGCAAAATCCCTTTTTCTGGCGACCATGAGTCATGAAATACGCACCCCCATGAACGGCATTATCGGCACTGTTGATATATTGGGTCAGAGCAAGCTCGGTTCTGAACAAGAGGATCAAGTTGAAATCATCAAATATTCAGCGAAAAACCTGCTTATGATTATTGACAATATATTGGACTTTTCCAAGATCGAAGCAGACAAAATCATTTTAGATGAAGAAACAATTAATTTATCCGAACTAATTATAGAAACCTGCAAGACTATTATTCCTGTCGCCAATACTGCTGGCGTCAGCTTATCTTTTTATCGGGAACCCGACTTAGCTGTGCAAGTTATAGTCGATCCCGTCCGGATCAAGCAGGTACTGATAAACCTGCTCAGTAACGCAATAAAATTTTCGACAAATCAACATACACCCGGGGCAGTGTCCCTTAGGGCATTTAGCAAGGATGCCAAGTTATGTTTTGAGGTCAAAGATAACGGCATTGGCATTGCGGAACATTCTAAAACATTAATCTTTGACCCCTTTTCGCAGGCAGACTCCTCTACAACCAGGCGCTATGGCGGAACAGGACTTGGTTTACCTATTTGCAAACGCCTGGCGGAATTAATGGAGGGAGAAATTGCGGTAGAAAGTGAAGAGCGCACTGGCAGCACCTTTACGTTTTCTATACCATTAAAGACTGCCACTGATAAAGTTTTTACCCCAGCTTCCAAATTCACTGAAACCGTTTTTTATATACTCAGCGACAATGAGGAAACCAATAATAACTGGACTAACTGGCTGCAATTTTATGGCGCTAAAACCTTTATCATTCAGGATATAAATCAAATTAATCCAAAAACAGTCGATTATCGTAAAACTAAACAAGATATATTATTAATTCTAAACGAGCATACAAACCAAAATGCTGAAAATGAACTTACCAGAGAGATGTTGAATGAACTGAAGTCCATTAAGGCGTATAAAACTGTCGTCGTTCATTCGTCGTCTGACAATATCCCCGCCAACATTGAGCATGGAATTTTTTATGTAACCCGACACTCCATTTTTGAAACAACATTTTCTGATTTACTTTCCATCCTGGAACTCCCCCATGAATTACCCGGCCAGAACAAATCAGCGGAACCAAGTAAGCCTGAATTTCAATCGACCACCTACAACAGAGACGGCCAAAGTAAAGCCCATATTCTTGTTGTTGAAGATAATGAGATCAACCAAAAAGTTATTGCCAATCAGTTAGAATTTTTAAACTATAGTTACAAGATTGCAGAAAATGGCACGCAGGCTTTGAAAATGTTATATCAGGAAGAATTCTCCATGGTATTGACTGACCTGCATATGCCTTCGATGGATGGTTATGAATTAACCAATGCGATCCGTCATCAGGAAGGTGACGACCAGCATTTACCTATTGTTGCCTGTACGGCAAATGCAACCAAAGGAGAAAATACGCGTTGCCTGAATGCCGGTATGGATGAGTACCTGGTTAAACCAGTCTCTTTAAATGATTTAAGTGCAAGCCTGGCCAAGTGGACTAATCAAGAACAGCACTTAGACATTGCAAACTCAAAAGCTTCACAATCTATTTCAGACACCATCAGTATCGACAATAACATTCAAAAGAATAATCTTTCTGAAACTCCTACAGAGGAGTTAGATAGCAGATTAGCTGTACTTGATATAACAATCTTGTCAGACTTGATTGGTAATAATAATGAGCTAATTATTGATTTTTTGAACAGCTATGTAGATTCAGCAAATACAGCCAAACAGAAAATACTAAAAGCAGCAGAGAAAGAAGATTGCCTGGCATTGGAGCGAGAGGCACACATGCTTAAATCTTCTTCAAGCTCTATAGGTGCATTATGTTTTGCAAATACCTGCATTAATCTGGAAGCTCTGGCCAAGCAGAATGAAAGTTTTGAAATATCAGAACTGATGCACACCTTTAATAGCAGCTTTGAAGATCTGATGCATGAAATTAGCCAATGGAGAAATCAGCATGGATAGTAAAAGGCAAGACGTCCAGGTAGTCTTAATTGATGATGACCAGTTTCAGCGAAAAATACTGACGGCTCAATTAACGGCTTACGGTATCAGAAAGATTATTTCCTGCACCAATGGCCTGGAAGCTATTGATCAGTTAAACAACAAGAATTTATATGATGCCCTGATCCTGTTGGATCTCAATATGCCCATCATGGATGGCGTCGCCTTTATTTCATTATTAAAGGAAACACCTTTCACAGGCAGCATTTTACTGATCAGTGGTGCAGATGAAAGAATTCAGAATGCCACCGTAAAAATGACCTCAAGCTATGGTCTGTCGATACTCGGACAAATTCAAAAACCCATCACAGCAGAGCAATTAAATACATATCTGGATATTTTCACAAACTCAGAGCCACAAGTACATGTTAATAATACAGGCGCTGAATATACAGTAGATCGCTTGCGGCAAGCACTTGCAACAGGCGAACTATTTAATGAATACCAACCACAGGTTAATGTCAAAACAGGTGAATTTATTGGCGTAGAAGCACTTGTCCGATGGGCCCATCCTGATGATGGCCTGGTGCAACCCAACAAGTTCATCACCCTAGCTGAAGACAATAGCTTAATAGACGAACTCTTTAATCATGTATTGATTGAGGCCTTTACAGATTGGAGTCATTTCAGAAAAAGTGGATTGGATATCTCCTTATCCATCAATATCTCAATGGCAAACATCAATTCCACAAACGTCATCACTTTAATTGAATCCGCTCTAAAGAACGCTGACATTCCTGCTGACAGATTAACTCTGGAAATAACAGAATCTCAGTTAATGAAAGAGTACCCTCTTGTTCTCAATATTCTTACCAGCCTCCGACTTAGAGGCGTCAATCTGTCCATTGATGATTTCGGCACAGGGCACTCATCCATAGCCCAGCTTCAGGACATTCCGTTTAATGAATTGAAATTAGATAAAAACTTTGTCCATGATGCATATAAGGATAAAACTATATTCGGCATATTCAGCGGCAGTATGCAGTTAGCAATCAATCTGGGTATAGACGTCAAAGCAGAAGGTGTTGAGAACATTAATGACTGGATTTTTCTGGCAAACTCAAGCTGCCATATTGCTCAAGGTTATTTCATCAGCAAACCAATGCCTGCGCATTTCCTGGCAGCCTGGTATGAGGAATGGCAGGAAAGATATCCAACCATCAATAATTAGAAGTATTCTGAATAATGAGTAATACAAAAATACCCGTAATAGCGATTATCGATGACGATCCGTTCATGGTTAAAATTCTGCTTCAATTACTTGGAGAGAATGAATTTAAGGCAATCGAAATCGATGAAAGTGAGGATATTAATCTGGCCATAGAAAAGCACTCGGTAGATCTTGTTTTGCTGGACCTCAACCTGAAGAATCATTATGGTTTTGAAATCGCCAGGGATCTACGCAATTTGAAAAACCTTGGCTTAATTATGCTCACAGGCAGCGATGACCAGATAGACAGATTAGTAGGCCTGGAAATTGGTGTGGATGATTATATAGCCAAACCTTTCGACAATCGTGAACTCAAGGCCAGATGTCGAAACGTTTTGCGCCGCATTGCCGTAGCGCAGGACAATTCTCTGAACAGTGCAACTACAGATGAAACGACGACAGCCAGCAATAACGGCTCAGGAAAATCGACTCTTAACGGGCTGATCCTCGATAAAAATCACTTCACCTTAAGCACAGAGGATAACAACAGCATCAAATTAACCAATTACGAATTCAAGTTATTTGAATTGTTTATCACCGCTAAAGATGAAGCGATATCCAGAGAAACAATCTCGCTTGATATTTATGAACGGGAATGGTCCCCTTTTACCAGATCTGTCGATGTATTGGTCAGCAAATTACGTAAAAAGCTTACGGCATTTGATTGCGGGCTTACCCTGATCACGGTACGCGGTGAAGGTTATAAACTGGTAGATTCCAACTGAAACTATTGCAATTTATTGCTATTTAATTCTTCTCATTAATTTTGACCAGCTTCCTTACCCATCAACCTATCCGCTAAGCTTTCCAGCGCCCGATATGGGCACTCTGTCACTTTTATACTTTAGGGTTCCTTTTCGCTCATGATGGCAGAATGCCACCGCAGCAGAGCATTCCAGAAACCTGAATTGTAAACAATTGTAACCAAACAGCGCTCCCGCTTTACCTTTAATTACACTAATTACTTAGACTTAACATGCTCTGAGCCGCAGTATGCATCCTATCGAAACGCAAGTAACACGTTAAAAACTTTAAGAGCCAGAC
This sequence comes from uncultured Gammaproteobacteria bacterium, assembly GCA_963975155.1. Lineage (GTDB taxonomy): Bacteria > Pseudomonadota > Gammaproteobacteria > Pseudomonadales > Pseudohongiellaceae > UBA5109. The sequence goes on from CAXBFG010000002.1 coordinate 90,841, forward strand.
AATGAACACTTTCATCAAAACTACATTTTTACTGCTTACTCTGGCAACTTTGTCTGTACCATTCAACGTGCTCGCAAACAATCTGCCAGACTATTCAGAAATTGTAGAAGAAGTACTGCCAAGTGTTGTGACAATAACCACGACTCTGGATAGCTCTGCTGCTGCTCAGCAATCTGATTCAGGCAATATGCCGGTCAGCAACCCAGAAGAAAGCGCCTTTATCGCCAGCATCCTGAATACAGGTCTGGTTAATTCAGGTTCAGGTTTCATTCTTTCAGAAAGCGGATTCGTAATAACCAATGCTCACGTTGTTGATAATGCAGAAACCATTACCGTTAAATTGCATGATGGACAGTCCGCACAAGCTACGATAATCGGTATAGACCATGCATCGGATATCGCATTACTGCAAATTACCGCTAACAATTTAACGCCTGTCAAACTGGCCGATAAAGACCAGATCCTCAAAGTTGGTCAGGCAGTTTTGGGTATAGGTTCACCATATTCTTTTGAATATTCTGTCACTACGGGCATCATCAGCTATTTAGGCAGAAACCTGAACAGCGAAAGTTCACAACAACAAGCATCTTCCTACATACAGACTGACATGCTGATTAATCCAGGTAATTCAGGCGGCCCCATTATCAATGGTAACGGCGAAGTAATCGGCATGAGTTCAAAAATATTTTCAACCACCGGTTCTTCTATTGGCATCTCTTTCGGCATCCCTGCCAATATCATCGACCTGATGGTCAATAGATTTTTAAATACTGATGGTTCAGATCAGGATCCGGTAGGAATTAAAACCGCTAACGTAACAACTAACATGATCGCCACACTGGGTCTTCAACAAGCCATTGGCGCTCTGGTAATGACCGTTGCACCTAGCGGCCCTGCAGACATGAGTGGTTTGCAAGTTAATGACGTCATCGTCACCGTCGATGGTGCAATAGTGAGAAATAATGAAGAATTTTTGTACCAGGCCAGCTTGCTACAATCAAACAAAACGGTGCGTGTAACGGCTATACGTAGCGGACAATATTTCGCAACTGAATTATCACTTTCCATCTAGTCTATTCCAGCTTTACTGCAGCTTCTCAAAAGCTGCACTCCTCTACTCACATTCTCTTAACACGATAACAGCTCATCTACTGCTACGTTTGCTGCGTATACTTCAATTGAACTATTTGCGCCAAAAATTCCTGTATAGTTTTAATGTATCAAAGTTGCTGGACAAAACACCGCCTAACGAATACCTTTCATAGGACAATAATACAAATTAATTATTATCCGTATAAGCTGATAAACAATAGTTCATCAACATATAAAATGGCATTATAAAATAGAAATACAGTATAGGGACTCTTCAATTCATCAATACATTGACCAACCCGTATATTTGTTCTTATTAGCATACTATTTGAATAGCCGTCCTTAACACTGTTAATAAACACCTAATAGCCACGACTAAATTAAGAAACAGCTTGCAGGGAAGATTTCATGGATTTAAGAAATATTTCGTTACGGACACAGATGCTTGGGGCGGTGACAATAATCTGGATTGTTGCTACTACCCTATTTGCAATCTATTTTGCCGCTGACCAGAAACAAACCAATTATCGTCAATATACCAGCCAGCTCACTGCATTAAGCAGCCAGCTCGAAATCAACCTGCTCAATGAAACTGAAAAACTCCGCCGTGACACCTTATTCCTGGCACGAGCCCCTGCCACAAGAGGGATAACCCGTTCATCTGCAGATGGACTGCTCGATCCGGTCACTAACATTACTCATCAAAACTGGATTGAGCGCCTGCAATTTACTTTTGTACAAATTTTATCCATAAACCCGAATTATTATCAGGCTCGCTATATTGGTGCTGCACAAGACGGAAAGGAAATAATAAGGGTTGAATCAGCCGATGGCGAAATCACGATTATCAGTGAAGAAAATTTACAGCCTAAAGGTCCGCGAGAATACTTCCAGGAAACCCGTTTGTTACCAGTGGATGCTGCTTACTTCTCACGCATAGACCTCAATGCGGAAAACGGTGGAATCATTGAAGAACCTGCGCGTCCCACCATACGATCAGCTACGCCGGTCTATGCTGACAATGGCGAGTTCTTCGGCATAATCGTTCTTAATTACAATATAAGCTCAGCCTTTGAAGGCATGGCTGAATACATTGATCTTCGATCTGAGGACTCAGCACTGCAAATTTTTGTCACTAACAGTGATGGCGAATACCTTTTCCATCCAGACCGAAGTAAAACCTTTGCCTTCATGTATGACAGAAGCGACAGAATTCAAGATGATTACTCAAACATCAGAATTTTTGACGGGACTGATAATAGTAACCTGAATATTGCAGATGTCACTGATAATACATTATACGAAGCCGACAGCAATGACGGGCCCTTTTATATTTTTGATAAAACTGTCAATTTAATTCCTGGCGCCAATGCCCGCGAATTAAAGATATGGTTCGTGCTGCCTGAATCTGCAATCGAATTGGGCCTGCTGCCCCTCATACTGGATTTTTGGGTATCTACGGTGGGTATCGGTCTTATCATCCTTTTTGTTCTTTTATTGCTAGTCGCCAGACAACTGAGAACGATTAGTTCACTCTCATCTACGGCGCTGAAAATTGCAGGTGGTGATTACAATGTGGCCTTACCAGGAGCAAACAGTAAAGAAGTTAATAATTTGATAAATTCACTTTCAATGATTAAAGACGGTGTTGCCAGAAGGGAAAATGAATTACGCGAAGCAATTAATAATGCTGATCGACTGCTACAGGTAAAAAGTGACTTTTTGGCAAATATGAGCCATGAAATCAGGACTCCAATGACAGCAATTATGGGGCTAATTGATATATTACGACTTTCTGAATTAGATAAGAGACAACAACAGTATGTACATCAGATTCAATCCTCATCACGATCTTTGCTGCATATCATCAATGATATCCTTGATATCAGCAAAATCGAAGCTGGCAAAGTAACCCTGGAAGCTGCCGATTTTTCATTACTTGAAGTACTGGAAAATTCAATAGATTTGTTTGCGCCCAGTGCTGATATGAAAGGTGTACATATCCACTTATCAATGGATACCCAAATAAACTCGATACTAATTGGTGATCGCACCCGCTTGACGCAAATTTTAAATAATTTACTGGGCAATGCTGTCAAATTTACGGAAAAAGGTGAGATCGTTCTTTCAGCAACGGTGCTAAACCGCAAAGATGATTCCATTAAGATCCGTTTCAGTGTGGTAGATACCGGCATGGGTATTAGTAAAGAGGCCATGACCAGACTCTTTGAGGCATTTGAACAGGCAGATACCAGCACCACTAGAATGTTTGGCGGTAGCGGTCTTGGTCTGACAATTAGCTTTAAGCTTGTCCAGTTAATGAACAGTACGCTACAGGCCAAAAGCATTCTCAATGAAGGCTCTACTTTCTGGTTTGATGCTACATTTCCATTAAGTGACAAACCAGAACTTAAATTAACGAATATTGAGCAAATTCGTAAAAATGTATTAGTGGTTGATGACCAAGCTATCTCTTGTGAAATCATTTCTGAAATGCTATCGCATTGGGGGTGCAATGTTTTTACAGCCCTTAGTGGTCCAGAAGCCTTAAAAAAAATTACCCACAGAATTGCTAAAGGAGATCAATTTGATTTCTTTGTAGTGGACTGGCTAATGCCTGCAATGAATGGCTTCCAGTTAATTGAAAAAATTCAGACGCTTTATGAAACTCATCATTTGCAGTTTGTTCCGCCTGTGCTAATGGTCACAGGAGCAGAACGCACAGAAATTGAAGAATCAGACGCTTTCAGAGATGACATACAGGTATTACAAAAACCCGTTACTATTTCCAAGCTGCTTAATACACTAGCAGAGATGGGTGTGATTAAGTTTATTATTGAAGAAAGGGAAGACAGTAAAAGAGAAGAACTCGAAATTGAATTAAAAGCTAAAATCAGTCAACTCACACAGCCTCCTAAAATATTGCTGGTTGAAGATAATATTACTAATCAGCTTGTCATTCAGGAACTACTAGCTCAATACGGCTTTAATATCATCATCGCCAATAATGGCAGAGAAGGTGTTGAAGCAGTATCCAGGGAAGCCGTTGATTTAGTGTTTATGGATTTACAAATGCCAGTAATGGATGGCTTTGAAGCCACTATTGAAATCAGAAAATTCAAACCGCGTGGCACCCTACCCATATTGGCCTTATCTGCAGCAACTTTTTCGAAAGATATTCAGAGTTCCGACCAGGCCGGGATGGATGATCATTTGAATAAGCCTATTGACGTAGAAAAACTACTATCTGCCTTAATAAAATGGCTGCCGTTGAAAACAGACATGAATGTACAGGCCTCAAATAAAAGTAAACCTGCCCCTGCAAAACATCCGCTTACTTCAAACAAAATTGAAATTAGTGGCACTGAAAATGATAATAATGAATTATCTGCAAAAAGCATTTTAGCCAATCTGGAAAAAGATGCAGGCTTTGATTTTTCAGGAACAATATTATCCAGTACTGGTGCTGCGACTTTAGTAAGAATATTGCAGGCATTTTATGAAGAGTTTAGTGATATATTTCAAAGCTGGGAATCCGGTGCAGATTGGAATCAGGAAGAGCAAAGAAGAATTGCGCACAGTATAAAAGGTTCAGCGCATAGCATCGGCGCGCTGACACTGGCAAAATTTGCAGCAGCAACTGAGCTGGAGATTAAAAATGGAGAAAGCACCAATCTTGCTATTCTGATGGAACATTTAAATGTACTGCTTATAAGGCTATCCAGCGTGTTGCCATAAGCGTGTTGCCATAAAAGCAGCGAGCATATCAATCATTACAATTAATTTTTAATAAAACCCCGACTTCTATAGAGCTATTTTCATCAAGATAGAACCAACGCCGAGACCAATTATTTACTGCTGTGTCTGGTTATTCTTCTATTAAAGTCAATGGCAATATGACAGAAAACTCAGAACCTTTACCTGGTAGACTTTTGACGGTGATATGCCCATTCATCAACTCTGCATATTGCTTGCATATTGCAAGTCCAAGTCCAGTCCCTCCAAAGCGACGCGTGGTAGATGCATCTTCCTGACTAAAGGGCAGAAACAGATCATCCAGATACTCCTCGTCAATCCCAATACCCTGATCGGCCACAGTAAACTTTAACTTACAATCACCAACAGCAAGAAAATCGCCTTTATCCTGAATATTTTCATCACTGTTATCGCCTTCAACTTTTTCAGTAATGTCTACTCTCTCTAATGTTAGACGAATTTCTCCTTGCTCAGTAAATTTTATGGCATTGCCAAGTAAATTGGTAAGAATTTGCCTGATCCTGACCGGGTCTCCTGATACTTTAACAGGTATATTTGGAGCAACTGATACAAGCAATTTTAAATTTTTATTATGAGCAGCTGTTGACAGCATTTGTTCTGCACTTTTTAACAGCTCCGCAACATTAAACGTAACCGCTTCCAGTTCCATTTTATTTGCTTCAATTTTGGAAATATCCAGTATGTCGTTAATGATAGCCATCATTGACTGACCAGAATCATTAATTATCTTCAACATAGATTGCTGTTCCGGATTTAGATCAGTCTGCATCAATAATTCCACCATGCCTATCACCCCGTTCATGGGCGTACGAATTTCATGACTCATGTTAGCCAAAAACTGCGATTTGCTGGCATTAGCCTGCTCAGCCAGAGTTTTTGCCAGGTTTAGTTCTTGATTTGAAACATTTAACTCATGGTTTATATTGATTGCCTGCTCATAGGTAGAAAACAACAGATCTATAATTTGTTGGCGATTTGCTGCAATTGATCTTTGCTCGCCATCTAAAATGACATCTAAACTTTTCTTGCTTTTATCTTGTTTTATTTTTTTTCTAAGTTCAAATATCTCCAAAAAATAATTAATTCGTGATATCAGAAATTTTTCTTCAATAGGTTTTCGTACAAAACTGTCAGCACCGCTTTCAAGTGCCTTCAAAATATCATGCAATTCTGCCAGAGAAGTAAGAAGTATTACGGGGACATCACATAATTCAGGATCAGTTTTAATTGCCCTGCTTAAACCATAGCCATCCAATTTTGGCATCAGAATATCACTGACTATTAAATCAGGAATTTTAACCTTAGCCATTTCGAAAGCCATAAACCCATTGCTGGCTACGTTTACTAAAAAGCCATTTTTCTCCAGTATATAGTTCAATACCTGAGCCTGCGTAGGGCTGTCTTCTGCGATCAATATTTCATATTTTGAGTTTTGCATATTTTTACATTAAACCGTGTCGCCCTATATATAAATGTCGTACTGAAATTTAAATTCTGCTTGTATTCAACACTACCATAAAAATTAAATTTGTGGACATTGACGAGTACAGGAAACACAATGATCGCAATTCAAAGTGGGGGAAATTAAGACTCTCAATCAAATCTTATCATTATTTGAGCTTGATAAGATATCCTCATATTTTACTATGGAGCCTGATGCCAGGATTGCTTGTTAAAGTATTTTGGATGCGAATAATTAAAACACTATCACAGGAGCAACCAAGTTGAATGATTCAATCATAACTAAAATAAATGCCATTCTGCTCACTTTTAATACTGCCCTGGACAGGATGGATGTCACTTCCATTATGAGTTGTTTTCATGAGAACGCCTATTGGCGTGACCTGCTTGCCTTTACATGGAATATAAAAACCCTGGAAGGCAAAGCTCAAATCAGTGATATGTTGTTGCATCAATTGCAGCAGATCAAGGCTACATCCTTCAGACTCGACCAACAGGATCAGGTCAGCGAAGAAAATGGCATGTATTCAGGCTGGATCAACTTTGAAACTGAAGTGGCACAAGGTTATGGCCATATCCGAATTCTTGATGGCAAAATATTTTCCTTACTGACAACCATCTCGGATTTAAAGGGATATGAAGAAAGTATCAAGTCGAAGAGACCTCTAGGCACGATACACGGCGCAGCAAAAAACAGGCAGAACTGGCAAGCTGCTCTTGATCAGGAAAGGCAGGAACTTGGTTATACGAAACAGCCCTATGCCCTGATCATTGGCGGCGGCCAGAATGGCATCGTGCTGGGCGCAAGACTGCGCATGCTTGGTGTACCCAGTATCATCATTGAGAAAAACCCCAAAGCAGGCGATAACTGGCGTAAGCGCTATAAATCATTGTGTCTGCATGACCCTGTCTGGTATGACCATTTACCCTATATGCCTTTTCCGGATACCTGGCCAGTCTTCACACCCAAAGACAAAATGGGCGACTGGCTGGAAGTTTATACCAAGGTTATGGAGCTTAATTACTGGACCAACTCGAGTTGCAAAAAGGCTCACTACAATGAAGAGACCGGGTTATGGTCAGTCACAATTGATCGCGACGGTAAGGAACTTGAACTACAGCCAACTCAGCTTATTCTGGCCACAGGCAGGTCGGGTAAGGTCAATTTGCCAAGCTTTAAAGGCATGGAAAAATTTAAAGGAGATCAGCACCATTCATCCGCCCACCCCGGACCTGATGCTTACAAAGGTAAAAAAGCCCTCGTGATAGGCTCCAATAATTCAGCCCACGATATTGCCGCTGCACTGTGGGAAAGTGATGTCGACGTCACTATGGTACAACGTTCCAGCACACTGATTGTGCGATCTGAACCACTGATGGAACTTGCACTGAATGACCTCTATTCCGAGGAGGCTGTGCAAAAGGGCATTTCTACAGATAAAGCCGATATGATCCTTGCTTCACTCTCTGTGAGCCTGCTTACCGAAGGGCAGAAGCAAATTTATGCGGAAATTCAGAAACGCGATGCAGAATTTTATGCACGTCTCAGAAAAGCCGGTTTTATGCTGGATTTCGGCGAAGACGGCAGTGGCGCCTTCATCATGTATTTACGTCGCGGCTCTGGCTACTATATTGATGTAGGTGCCAGTGAACTGGTTGCCGATGGCAAAATCAAATTAAAAACCACTACCGGCGTGAAAGAAATTACTGAAGATTCGGTCATCTTTGATGATGATACTGAACTGAAAGCAGATCTGATTGTTTACGCAACCGGCTATGGCAACATGATTGGCTGGATAGAAGATTTGATCAGCAAGGAAGTCGCCGATAAGGTTGGTATCTGTGGCGGAATAGGCTCTGAAACGATACATGATCCCGGCCCCTGGGAAGGCGAATCACGTAATATGTGGAAACCCACGCAACAGGATAAGCTCTGGTTCCAGGCCGGAAACCTTTACCAGGCGCGCTTTTATTCACGCTATCTGGCCTTGCAAATCAAGGCCCGCATGGAAGGCATTCAGACCCCTGTCTACGGCATACCTGAGGCTGTAAAATTACAGTAGCGTAACATGAGACTTGTTTCTGACGACTTATTGGACAGTTTCCTGCCTGGCAGAACGGTTGTTTTTAGCGCTTGTACGTCTCCAGCGTTTTACTACCCGGTTCCACCACATGGTCGAACCGGTCACAAACATTACAGCTGGCGCCAGACCAAACAAAGCCCAAATTGCCTTCACAGACTGATCACAAAGACCCGGTCCACTGCAGGAAATGCCAATGCCGTTAATGCGCCCAAAATGCAGAAAAGCCAGCCAGTAAAGTACCTTGTCAACGAAACGCTCTCCCGCATTTTCAGCAGTAATGGGCTGGATTTTATCGGCCAGGTCATGAAAGAAATTCGGAAAACAAAGATAGATGCCACTGAACGCAAACACGACGATGAAGCCAAAGCTCCAGAAGCCAACCATACTATGAATATCCCAGATGAAGCGCTTCCATCCGACGTTCGTTTTCAGCATCAGGCTACGCCGCCAGCGTTTGCTGCCAGGCCACCAGATAATGATTCCCGTACAAACCAATAAAAGTATGGCGATTGCACCAAGGCCATTTATTGTTCGCCCGGTTGGTCCGGCCAGAAAACTCTCGTGCAACTCTATCAGTCCTATCACCAGCATCTGCCCGGTTCTGTCTGCACTACCAATATCCATCCCGGTCCGTGGATCAAAAAAACGCTTTACGATCTCGCCCTCATAATTTAACCAGACTTCCACTGCCCTATCAGGATCACCGGATCGGTTGATCCGATTTAAGCGGGAATCCGGATAACTGAGTATTGCTTCTTCAACCAGTCTCTCATCGCTCAATAATGGCGCAGAGCTTTTGACAGTTACTGGATTTGGCGTAGCGGCGACATACAATTCATTACGATAAACCAGCACGCTTCCGGTGATACTGATAAAAAATATATACAACCCGATGCTTATACCGCTCCACAAATGAATTTGCATTAAAACTTTGCGAAACCAGACTCTCTGAGGATGTTGAACCCAGCTCGGCTTTACTGTTGAGGGTTTACTTATTGGCATAATTATCAGTGTTTAAAATGCAATCCTTGTAAACAGAAGCTAGCTTAACAAATAAGCCATCAATGCATTTGTGATAAAACAAATGATTAGTTTTTTACCTACTCAAAGGTATTGAGTGTTGATACTTTTCCGAAACAATATAAACAGTTTAAATCAATCAAGGTAAATTATTATCTGCATACCTCTTCGATAAGCGGCTGCAGTTTGTAGGTGAGAAGCGAGTGCGAGCGAACTACAAACTGAGCGGCGCTAAGAACACGTAATACAATACAGCAATTTGAATTTATCACTGCTCCTCAATAGCGGCTGCAGTTTGTAGGTGAGGCGAACTACAAACTGACCGGCGCTAATTACACGTAATACGATACAGCAATTTGAATTCATCACTGTTCCTCAATAGCAGTTGCAGTTTGTAGGTGAGGAGCGAATGCGAACGAACTACAAACTGACCGGCGCTAATTACACGTAATACGTTACAGCAATTTGAATTCATCACTGCAGCCACTGAGAACACAATGAAGAACTCTTTTTACATTAGTCGCAAAAGTTTATATCCTGCGTAGTACATGCCTACAGAAACCGACTCTCTAGTTAACTCACCTTCACTGTTACACGCCATTACTTGCTTTGGTGGAATTCTGCTCATCATTGCCGGTGGCTTGTTTGCCTTTGAAATCAGCCTGCATAGTCTGATGTTTCTCTGTCTGCTATGGGCGGGTTTCAATTCCCGCCTTTTAGGCTGCCATTACAAAACCATTCGGAAATGGATGACTGAAGCCATCACCAGAGCGCTTCCTGCCATATATATCTTTATTCTGATCGGCATGGTGATTGCCAGCTTTATGCATAGCGGTACCATCGCAGCACTTATTTACCATGGACTGAATATACTCAACCCGGCAAGCTTTTTGGTTGCAGGACTGGTCTTATGTTGTTTTATGTCTGTCGCTACCGGCACAGCTTGGGGAACAGCGGGAACCCTGGGAGTGGTCCTGATAGGTATTGGAGACAGCATGGGCATCCCCCTGCCCCTGGTGGCAGGCATGGTGGTATCAGGTGCAACATTTGGTGATAAACTGTCCCCGATTTCGGATACCACCAATCTCGCCGCCATGAGTGCAGGTACTGATATCTACCGACATATACGCAGCATGCTGTACACGACCTTTCCTACCCTTCTCATAACACTGGTAATTTTATTGGTGCTTGGCATTCGTTTTAACGAAAGCTCACTGGCCATTAATGAAATAGTATTAATTCAAGAGGCGCTGGAACAGCAATTTGGCTTATCCCTGCTGATTACCCTGCTGCCTTTACTCGTTATGCTGGTACTGAGTATCAAAAGGGTAACTGCCGAGCTGGCGATGTCCGCCAGCATACTGACGGCTGTTGGGATTGCTGTGATGTATCAGCAGGAAAGTCTGGTCACGGTTTTAAATGCGCTGTGGCTAAATACACCTGGCACCACGGGTATCGAAAATCTGGATGCCCTGCTTGGGCGCGGCGGCATCAGCAGTATGTCCTGGACTTTAATACTTGCCCTGATGGCACTGGCGCTGGGAGGCATTTTGCACAATGGACGCTTTCTAAACGTGTTGTTGGCCGGCATACTCGCACGGGTAAAACGTCTTACAACACTGATTTCCACAACGATTATGTCAGGCTTTATTGGCAACATGGCGATGGGCGAAGCCTATATTTCCATCATCCTGAATTGCCAGTTATTCTCCGAGGCTTTCGCAGCAAAAAAACTTGATAAGGCTGTGCTATCCCGCTCTGTTGAAGAAGGTTCCACCCTCACAACAGGCCTGATTCCATGGACCACGGCGGGCGCTTTTTATGCCGCCACACTTGGTGTACCGGTGCTTGAATATGCTCCCTATGCTTTTTTCAACTACCTGAATGCCTTTGTTTCTATCAGCATGGCAGCGATGGGTATCGGCTTATTAAGATCTAAACTGGAAAAATCATCATGAATATAAGACAGCAAAACAGTGCTCTGGGTGCTCTGGTTGCAGATGCCGCAGCCCTTGGCTTGCATTGGATGTATGACCTCGAACGTCTTCAAAAGGTAATTGCCGAAACTTCAGGAAACTCCCCCGCCTTCATTAATCCAAACCCCGATCATTATGCCGGGAAAGTTGGCTATTTTGCTCATGCCGGCAAGCAAGCCGGTGATCAGTCACACTACGGTGAAACCTATCTGCTTAATTTGGGACACCTGCATACTTCTGGTGAATTCCAGATGCGAAAATTTCAGCAGTCCTTTATTGCAACCTTCGGACCTGGCGGAAGTTTTAGCGGATATATCGATAAACCTACCGGCATTACATTAAAGAATTTACAGAGCATTGATTTTGACAATGCGGAAAATAAGAGCACTGAAGCTTCGGGCGCCGACGATGATCAGATTCCGGCTTTAACGCCGGTCGCAGCTTTATATGCTTATTGCTCAGAAGATAGCGTGAGCGACAGCATTCTGGAATCAGCTATACGAGTTACCAACAATAATGACCTGGCCGTGTCCTGTGGAATATATTTTTCACGTGTTTTGATGCCCGTTCTGGCTGGTGCATCCATCAGCGATGCTTATAACCAGGCGAGCAATTTCATGCCGCAAGCCATTAAAGAAAAATTGGAACTTGCCCTGAATATGGATGCAAGTGAACTTGATTCTGTAGCCGGTATTTTCGGACAAAGCTGTGGCCTGCAAAATACCATGCCACTGGTCACTTATATCCTTAAGCATAGCAGTTCATTCAAACAGGCGACGGAGATGAATATTCTGGCGGGAGGCGATTCCTGTGGACGCGCGATGATGTTGGGAGCTATAGCCGGAGCACATTTTGGTGTCGGCACTGAAACAGGTATTCCTTATCAATGGTTGCTGCGTTTAAAACAACACCAGGATCTTGCAGCATTACTCGACTGAAAAGTGACAGAACTTTAGTTCAAACCTGCTTTTTAAATGGTGAAGCTTCAACTCTTAAGGCAGCATTCTTTTTCATATCCGTTGACAATATTTTTAACTTTAGATTTTTAGTATTGATTTACAACTTATTGGGCATAGGCACTAAAAGGCATAAGCAAGATTCCGAATATACCTGGCAGCAGTATTTTTTTATTATTTTTTACTCCTAAATTATATTTATGAACTTTTGTCGGGCCTAAACATTAGAAATTTACTATATTTTTTCATTCTAAAAAGTATTAAACAAAATTTACATGACCACTTTAACCCAAGATCTTTGGGCATCCTGCAAAATAAGTTACTACTATTTCATGTTAAGCACAGCAGTCTTTTACCCACTCAAACCCGTGACTGAGCATCTCCATGAGCTCATCATCAGGCATCTCTTTCAGATTTACTGCTACATTAAACTCAAATTGAATATGTGTTGGCGGTATTATGGGACTGTTTATCAAAAAAGAATGACTGCCAAAAATAATAAGCCGACACGGATTATTTATTTTTGACAGTAGTTGAAATGCAGTTTGAGAATTAAATTTACCAAACGTTAGTAAACCTGGTTGAATCAGATCATCAATTTAAAGCATCAAGGCCGGCTTGAGCTATTTCTTCATCACGAGATGGCGCCACACCGCCTACACCAATCGCACCAATAATTTCGCCATTGCGTACAATCGGTAAAGCACCCTGAAAAGGCGTAATTTCCCAGGCTCCACCCGGCGGCGCTGAAATTCTGGCAGTTAAGGGCTCGCCACTGGCAATTGCAGCCTGAACTTCGCGGGAAGGCATTCCGAACATCAGGCTGGCCCGCGCCTTTCCCTGTGAACTGGTTACAGCGCGTGCTGATGCACCATCCTTGCGGGTGAACAATACCAGATCACCGTTGGCATCGAGAATGGCTATCGACACATTGGAATCACTGGAATCCGCTTCAGCTAATGCAGCAGTCATGGCTGTTTGGGCGCTCATCATATCTAGTTTGGCGACAGGCGGATCTCCTCGTTGCGCCAAAGCAGATTGCGTTACCAGCAGTGATAGCAATAAAGTTCTTAATAATATTTTAATCGCCATATGTTTTCTCCGGTTAAATAAATCTATTTTTTACAGCATGAGCACTTAACGCAAAAATGCCGGACACCCAGCAAAAAAGTTGCCACTTGCCTCATGTTCCGCACACCAGTCTTTCACACGCTCAATGCCGGGATTGACCATATTGATGACCTCATCATAAGTCATAACTTGCATATGCACAGGCACATTAATCTCAACATCAAGCCCACGATAAGCTATATTATCGAGCCAGCTATCACCCCACCATTGCAGATCTTCCGCAGCAGTGGCCACATCCGCTTCAATAATCATTTTATGCTCAGGAATATAAGCAAATAAATTATCAGCGGTATGGTTGTTATTAATGGTGTGGTAAAGCTCAACACGCATACTTTCATCTTCAAGCACCATGGAATCATCTACAGGAATAAATTCAAGTGCCTCACCGCTGCGTTCTAAATCATCCGGAAAAGTCGGGGCAGAACGAGACATCATTTCTTCGAAAATCACCCCGTTGGTGCGTCTGGAAATAACTGTCAGCCCTTCTGCAACCGCCTGGCGTAACCCCCTTGTGTGGTCAAAGTGATGATGAGAAACGATGATTTCAGTGATGGGTTTTTGCGGAACTATAGTCCTGGCAAGCGCCACTACTGCACGAACCCGATCCAGACCGCCACCGGCTTCATACAAAGTTATGTGATCTGCAAACTCGATGACCATGGTGCCACCAGTAATTCGCCACACGCCGCGTGCTACCGCTTCAATTTCCAGTGAAGCCGGATCAAAACCCTCTGGTATCTCCTGAGCCAGAACAGACTCTGGTGCTGATAAATCCTGGATATCACTGTCTATGTAATAGCCATCAATCCACATTTTCAGGTATTCCACATTGCGCCAGTCCAGTTTACTGTTGTAACCCAGCGGCAGATAAACTCCATCGTAGGGGACGAAGCCTGAATAATGCGTTTTATATGTCACTTCGCCTAGGTTTTGATCCGGACCGATCCAGCTTATCCAGGCTGGTAAATTCGTGGGTGGGCGTATTGCCAAAGTCAGCATGTCTCCTTCATCAAGCGTAATATCAACCAGTGTCAAACCACCTTCTTCGCGGCGATTACTGACTTTATCATCAGAATCTAATGCTGCCCGTACAGCAAGCAATGGATTGGTATACATCCACATGCGCAAATCGCGAACTTCGGCTTCACTGCGCCTGCTTGCGACGCCCGTTTCACTCAGGTTGTAGGCCACGTCACCATCCAGGCTGCCATCCAGTATTTGCCGTTGCAGTGCAAAATCATGGCCTCGATAAATAGCAAAGGGAAACAAGTCGTTATTACGCTCCTGCTGATAGTAGCGCCCATTTTCCAGATCATAGATACGGCGCAGGTCATTGGCTTGAATATATTTTTGCGGAGCATCCGGTAAGGCAGTGATATTTCCCCCGCCATTCTGATAAGCGCGGTGCCCATAACCCAGCATGGTGATATTACGTACAGTACGAATACGCTCAACGCCACCCATGGCTTCCGCCACAGCCATAATGGCTTCCTGTGCCGTTGAGCCAGGCACAGTCCCACTGGCAGCGGAATCCATTATCCCGGCTGAGGTACTTACTGCCAACATAGCAGATGTATCTGCCATTGGTGCTGATACCTGAACCGGCATCTCTGCCTGAGGGGAACAGGCATTGAAAAATACTAATCCAGAAACCAGAACTACGCTTTTTATTATTTTCATTATCGCCGCCTCGTTATTAAACTGTGTTGTTAAAATTTGCTTATTCTTAAGCTCTTCCACCAAAATTATAATTATTCAAACGGAGGATCAAAAAACTCTATCATTCCCGGGATCAGATTTCCTTCAGGATAAAAAGGCGGACAACCTGCTACAAAATGGTCAAGCTCTGCCTGTGCAACACACCGCTCCTGCCCTCCTATCCTGCCTGGCGCCAGAAACTCCAGCATTTCGGTATGACTCATACGCCCAAAATGCACAGACACAATGATTTCAGGATGAAGATCATACAACTTAATATTTTGCTCATAAGCGTCAGCCCACCATTGTAATTCCCTGGATGGGGTAAGATCGGCTTCAATTAAAATATTTTCATCTGGAAGATAGGCCATTAATGCACCGGCCATATGGTTGTGAGCAACAACATGATATAAATCGACCGTACGTTCTTCATCCTGTAAGCGCATCCTGTCACCCACTTCTATGATAGAAATAGGTCGTGGATTTCTATGCAACATGTCAGGGAAATTAGGTGCCGGTCGAGATGCAATTTCCCGGAATATTTCTTCATTGTTTCTATGCGTGATCACCGTCAAACCTTCTGCAACAGCTGTACGCAAACCTGAAGCATGATCATCATGTTGATGTGATGCAATATATTCTGTAACCGGTTTACCCGGCACCAGTGAACGCGCAAGATTGATTTGTGGCAAGGTCTCATCGTCATAACCAAAACCACCCAGTTCAAACAAAGTCAGGTGATCGGCAAACTCGATAACCACAGTGCCATTGCTTAAACGCCATAGACCACCCGTAATATTTTCTGCTTGTAATGGCCCACTATTTCGACCACCAGGTTGTGTTTCAGAAAGCGAACGTGGCGCAGCCAGATCAGGAATCTCTCCATTAACAATATAGCCTTCGCCGTAAATTTTAAAAAACTCAATGTCGCGCCAGTCCATATAGGTGACCATCCCTAAGGGAAGTTTAATACCGCTGTAAGGAACATAGCCGGTAAATTGAGTGGTATAACGGACTTCACCTAACAAATGATTAGGGCCTGACCAGGCAACAAAGGCAGGTAATCCGGTCTTCCACTCAAAACCGATGCTATATTCTTCACCACCAGCTAATCTTACATCTACCACTGACACAGTATCTTCAACATGCACATTACTGAGACTGGCATCAGCAGCCATTGCTGCTCTCAGGGCAGCCAGAGGATGAGACAAGCTTTGCATTCTCAACTCTCTGACATCGCCACCTAAATTAGCACTGTCATCTTCAGCAATCCGAAACGCCGTATCACCATCAAGAACCTGTCTATTTAAGGTGTAAGCGTGGGCTCTGGCTCCAGCAAAAGGAAATAAAAGATTACCGCGTTGGCGAATCATAAAACGATCATTGTCCAGATCCCAGATGCGTTGCAAATCATTCTGGGCGCCCCACTTTTGTGGCGCATAGGGTGAACCTGCTACATTGCCACTACCAAAGCCATCAGCTTCCTGACCGTAGCCGTATAACTGCAGTGTTCTGACTGCATTTATTTCATCAAGGCCTCCCATCGCTTCAGCTGCAGCAAGCAGCAAGTTTTGTGCTGCATTTAAATCCTGATCCTGAGCCAGAACATTAGATGTAAGAAACAGACTAGCCAGAAGTGTCAGCAAGCTGATATTTTTTATTTTTCCCATTTTAATCCCGACCATTGTTTCCTCCTGATTCAATTTTTTAAAATAATAATTCCTAAGTGAACAATTTGAGCGGCACTTTATTTGTATCTTTAAGTTTTAATTCGTAAAGTGTGATACCCGCTTCTAAAATATATTTATCATTAGCTTGTAAAATTTTTTTGCTGAATAATCAACTACTGACTTAAACTTACAGGCTCTGTAATTTCACAAGGAGAAGGGTTCCAATTGTTACCATTTGGTTCTTTCCTGAAATGCGTAGAAGTAATAAACGAACGACTCAGATATACGGGATCTTCCACGATGGTGGTCACGGTAAACCATGAGTAACCAAAATCATCATGGCGAACGAAATATTCTTTAATCGTCGCCTCTTCACTATAAGGTATACCATTTTTTCTTAGATAACCTTCCATTACATTGTCAGTCTCAACCACCAATGTGCCCGGCCCTTCTGTTGCAGCAAAGGGGTTAAAACCGCTCGACTGTTGTTGTTTTTCCCAAGAGGTCAGTGAGCTTCCCTGCAGACTGCGATTTGATGGCAAATTATCTGCTTGAAAATATAAAAGACGACGTTGCCTGCCTGCATCGCTGTCTATGCGTAGCGTCTCATTATTTTCCCAGCTTATCCGCAGACGCGTCGGCATGCGCATAATGCCTCCCACACCATAGGCTTTGCATTCATTACCGGCTGCAATATCCACCTCAGGATTCCAGGCATTAGCAAGTCTCTGGCCTTCAGTGTTTAATGGAACACCACCAAAATCACCGATGGGCGGCGTGACCATACGAAAGCGCCAGTCTTCTGTAATAATCGGAACCCAGTAGCCACTTAAATCGAAATATGCGACTTCCCTTGCTGAGGGCGGCTCTCCTTGAAACCCACGTTGTGCAATTGCCTGGGTGACACTAAGCCCCAGGCCCAACAAAAATACAAAGCAACTCCCTTTACTCTTATTCATGGCGACTTTACTCCCCTGCTTCCAGACTACGGTAAATGGTTTCCACAAACCGGGAAGCTTCTGAAAAACCACTCACAGTTGCATAACGCGGATCATAATCAAAGGTAGGGCGTTCCGCTTGAACCTCTTCCAGGTTCATTCCTTGAGCCATGTAATATCTAATGCGATCTCGAATCACGGTTAACATGTCTCGATACTCAACCACTCCCGCTTCATCAGTAACACCACCTTCCCCGGAAATGACAAGAGTCCCTCCTTCCTGATTTTTTTGGGTATTGGTGATGTCAATAATCCCGTTAAGTCCATCAATTAATCCATTAATACTGCCTCCCAGATCAAGATTTATATCTGGGTAACTTGTTGTCAGAAAAATCGGACCTGTGCTAAGCACATCAGAAGAGCGAAAAAAAACAATACTATTACCACTTTCTGTAGCTGCAGGTTGATGCCGAAGTTCCACAGTTTCGCCATTAAAAAAAATTGATTGCTTGGTGTTGATAAACGCCAGATTCGGCGCGCCCTCAAACCGGTTATCAAAAACCATATTCAAAAGCGCATTTTCATGGGCGATACCGTCAACACGAGAGTCATCATCCCGGCTTGTACTGGCATATCCCCTGCCGACTGATGCCAGCAGCACATTACCTCCGGCATAAGCAGGATCACTATTGGTATTTAATAAAAAGCGTATGGGTTTTGCCGTTAACTGTCTGATAACTTCCAAAAAGGATTCAGCTTTTTCTGAACTGCCGCTATCAACAACCAGGGCTCCTTCATCACCGATTTGCACCGTGACATTAGTGCCGCCTGCAGGATCAATCACTAAGAAAATGTTTTTTCTGACCGGATAAACCTTTAGCTCGGAATGTTGATTTATGGTATTCACCACATCATCAGCTTTGATAGCCAGCTGCGCATAAGTACTGCTGATGATCCAGCCGCTACAAATAAAAATCCACATGAACCGGAAAATTGCTGAGAGCACAGTCATCATCTCTCTCTCCAGTTTCCATCAATACGCATGGCTTCAAGCTCGCGCGAGTACTCAGGTAACAGGGTCTTTGCTCCGCCTCGAATTGCATCGAACGGAAAACCTTGTTGACTCACTACATTATCCTTAAGCATCGAATTCTGACCCGGCAGATTAAAAGGTACATAACCATCAGGATGCTCCACCTCCACTGTGGCATGACAGGGGTAAGAGCCAACCTGATAGCCAGGAGCCGTTTCCCAACTCAAACTGCGGATCAAGGGTTCTTCTAAATAAAGCGGGTCTTCCAGGACAGACACCAGAGTCAACACATCGCCATGCCGCATCCAGTGTTCCCTCATCACCGCCTGATCACTTTGCGGGGCGCCATTACGTCGAGTCCAGGCGGGTTTAATATGAGTCGTAGTGACCGTTAGAGAGTCGCCGTTCCATTCTCCTGTGGAAAACCCCATCCAGGTATGCGGCGCCCAGACAGGCGGATGATCGCGGCCGTCCATCCAGATAATCCGATGCATTTCCATCCAGTGCAGCACCATGTGCCAGGCAATAATTTCCTGGGTAAATGGGTCTACTTCTGGCCAGATTCGCATATTCGACGGGCCTACCGGAGCATAAGGTGAAGGGTGTGGCTCACATTGATGTTCCGGTACAAATAGGCGTTCCGGGTTCCAGGTGTCTGCCCTGATTCTGGCTGCGTCATTCAAGGGAAGGCCTGTGTAATCACCAATTTCCGCTTCACTGCCATGCTCTTCATGATTAGGTTTGCGCCAGTGACCGGCTATATCTACCTGAGATAATGCTGTAGTGCTGCAAACAATTAGCAAAAAACAACTGAACCTAATAATGATTGTGGTTACCTGGTTCATGAATAATTCTCAAAATTGCAAATTGCTCATTTTGCTTCTTAATCGAAGTCACCACTCCATTCAAAGTCACCATCGATCACTTCAAGACTTTGCATGCGCAGGCGATGATCTTCCGGGTTACGTCCTGGTTGACCAGAAATACGCACCTGATCACCAGGCTTCAGACTTGCGCGATCGACAGACCCAGCCAATGCACTGGCACCACCCCACTCGACAGCCCAGCGCTGGTTTTGACCAGTCTCTTCATCAGTTACCATGACATGCACGAATGAGTGTGGATTACGGAACAAAAACTGAACCATCGTACCTTCGATTATTGCTGTCTCATCCATGACATATGTTGCCGGAAATGAGTGGTGAGCAAATACTGCTCCAGTAGCACACAAGCTAAAGCCAAGTGACAGTACAAACGTGGTAAATAAATTTTGCTTAGATTTTTTCATAATCGATCTCCAAGTTACTTCTTAAAAAATATATTTTTTAAAATCGCTTACTTTGCACCGGACAACCTGCAAAATAATTACCTTTTTCAAGTTCAGCAGCACAATGCTCTCTGGCACGAGCCACGCCTTCTCCAACCATTTGCACAGCAGCTTCATGCGCCATAATGGGCATATGAACCGGCGCCAATGTGTCGACTTCCAATCCGTAATACTCAATATTGTCCAGATAATTGTCACCCCACCACTGCCATTCTTCTGCGGCTGTTGCCATATCCCCTTCTACAAAAATATTTTGCTCAGGAACGTAAGCAAACAATGCATCTGCCATGTGAATATTGGCACGGTCCCAATAAACATCCACGGTCATTTGACTATCTTGCAAACGCAAATGTTCATCCACGGGAATAAAATTTAATGGCGCAGGATTCAATTCGAGATGATCAGGAAAATCTGGCGCATCATTGGTCGCCATCTCTCTAAGCAGACCTTCATTATCTCTACGAGCAATTACCGTGATGCCTTCTGCAATTGCATCCCTGATGCCTTGCATATGATCAAAGTGTCCGTGTGAAACAATGACTTCAGTAACCGGTTTGCCAGGCACCAGATTACGCGCCGCTTCTATTACCGCCAAACCATTCGGGTTGCCTAATTCATAGAGTGTCAGATGATCTTCAAACTCGAACACGATAGTACCTGTATTCAAACGCCATACACCTTCACCCGCTTCAGCTGCGGTGATTTGTGGTGCAGGTGACTTCACGAGCTCTGGGGCGTTTCTGATGCTGGCCGGCGCAGATACATCTTCGATTTCACCATTAATGATGTAATTGTCGACATAGATTTTAAAGTAATCCTGTTCACGCCAGTCCAGCTCAGTGTTATACCCAAGTGGCAGTAACAAATTATCAATTGGCACATAACCCGTAAAATAAGTTGTCAGGTTAATCTGACCAAGATTAGGTTGTGGGTGTGACCAGCGTATCCAGCTTGGCAATCCGCTTTGCTTTTCAAAACCAATCGAGAACTCATAGCTTTGAGGTAAACGTACATCAATAAGTGTTTCTGTTCCCTGTTCACGCACATTACTGATAATTGTATCTTCTTCCAGTAGAGTTCGCACAAGGACAACAGGGTTATTCAGCATCCACATACGCCGCATGTAGACACCATCAACATAAAGCGGGCTAGAAGCATATTCAGGTTCACGGTTAATGGCATTGCCGCCAAAAAGACCACCAATGCTGTAGGCAATATCACCATCCAGAATCAGGTTTTGCAAACTAAAGTTATGTCCTCCACTGGCAGCAAAAGGGAACAAAAAATTACGTCGCTCTAATTGCTGGAAACGATCATTTCCAAGATCATAAATTCGCCTCATGTCATTCGCAGCTTGCCATTTCAGCGGAGCATGTTCCGAGCCTGTGATGTTGGCGCCACCAAACTGGTAAAGCCATTGCCCATAACCAATCATGGTAATATTTTCCACCTGATTAATAACATCCAGTCCGCCAAGTGCTGCAGCAGCTTCCATCACCACGGCTGGCTTTTCCTGAGAATAGGCCAAAGGTGTAAATGCCAGAACCGTAATTAAACAAGCTGAATATACTTTGATTTTTTTCATACCTGATTGAAAGCCAGTCATATTGTTATTCCTTCTCTAATTCGATTAATTAGTGAATATTTTTTATAGCGCTTAGCGACATGCAATCGGATCCCAGTTATCGCCGTTCTCTTCATATTTAAAATTGGTACTGGTAATCCACTTCTGTTGCAGATTAACGGGGTCAGTGACCACACTGGTAATAATTAACCAGCGATCACCATTAGGTGCATCGATAACCTTGTATGAATCTTCAATGCTTGTCTGATCACTGTAAGGAATGCCATTGCGCTGCAAAAAAGCTGGTCTCAGATTTCGTGTTACCGATCTCAGATTACCGCCCTCAAAACTTCTGACCGGCCCGCCAAAACCCAGCCCACGAGTCTGGCGTTCTTTATACCAGTTTGCAGTGGTGTAACCCTGCAGGCTTGGCGTCATAGCAGTCGAATCAGCTGCAGCATTGAAATGCAGGAGTCGACTCTGCTCACCGGCACTAAAATCTACACGCAGGGTTTCTTCATCTTCCCAGCTGATATGCAAGCGACCCGGATAACGCATAATGCCCGCACCACCAAAAACCAGACAGGATTCCAGCTCATTGTCATCAGGCCTCCAGGCTTCGGCTAATGCCCTGCCAGCTGGACTAAGCGGAATCCCGTTTTCTACATCCCCTGGTTCTGCAACCAGCATGCGCCAGCGCCAGTCTTCCGTTACGACAGAGACCCAGTAACCCGTCATATCAAATGCTGCTGCTTGCTGAGCAGAAGGTGGTGGACCGGCAGGGGCTCCACCTCGTTGCGCGAAAGCACTCACCGAAAACAAGCTCAGTATTACTAAAACAAGGGTATTGGTCGTTTTAAAATTCATTATCTTTTTCATGAAATCCTCCGATAAAGCCTTATGCCCTACCTGTAAAAACTTATTGGCTCAATTCCGCATAAATGGTTTCGATAAACTGCTCCGTCGTCCAGAAACCCGTATCTGAACCGTACAAAGGATCATATTCACGACTTAAACGCTCGGCTTTCACCTCTTCCAGACTTAGACCACGCGCTACCGCATCTTCGATCCTTTCATAAATAATGGTCAGCATATCCCGGTAATTAACCACCTCGTATTCATCCGTGATTCTGCCATGCCCAGGAATAACATAAGTGCCGCCCTGCTGATTAATGTTGGGGATAATAAGCGCCAGCATATTATTCAAAGCGTCAATCAGACCCCTGACCGAACCGCCATTTGCCACATCAATAAAGGGATAACGTTGAATGGTAAAAATATCGCCAGCAACCAGGACGTTCGATTGTCGGAAAAACACCAGGCTGTCACCACCGGTATGCGCTGCTGGCTGATGTATTAACTGTACGGACTCGCCATTAGCATAAAACTCCATTGAAGCATTCGTATAGGTATTACCAGGCAAACCATCCAGATCAAGCTCATCAGCAGATACCATCGTGATCGTCACGCCTATATGTGAATAGATTGGTGCCGGATCGCTGACAGAACTCTCTGCTGAGGGGCTGGCGCCAATCGGACTACCCACAGCAGCCAATGCTGCATTCCCGCCAACATGATCAGCGTGAGCATGGGTATTCACAATCCAACGAATCGGCACTTCAAAGTTGTCTTCAATCAGTGCAATCAGCTCATCACTGGCTGCATTTAATTTACTATCAACCACCACCACACCCTGCTCACCAACCAGCAGAGCAGTATTGCCCCCGCCGCCGGCAACCAGATAAACATTACCTTGAACATGTAACAGTTCCAGGTTGAAATCTTCAGTTTGTGCAGACACAGTGGAACTGACAATCAAAAACATCATCAACAGGAATGCACCAAAGGTCTGGGTCCCCGCTTGCTTTGCTCTTTGCTTCATAAAACTCAACATAACTAAATTCCTATCAATCCTTAGCTTGCAGACAGTCACTCTGACAGCTCTTTAATGACCTTCATATATTCTGGATAAGTCGATTCTACGCCGCCACGGGTCGCCTCGAAAGGAATGTTATAGCGCTCGGAAAACTCGCTTAAGTACTCGTTTTGCCCGGGCAGAATATGTGGCACAAAACTCGGATCCAGCCCAATCTCGTCGCGATAGGAGCAATCATAGGGCTCCATCTGATAACCCAGTTCAACTTCAAAATCCCTGCTTCTGATCAGCGGCTCAGTCAGATAGACCGGATCATCAATGATGCTGACCCAGGTCAGAATATTGTCGTTACGCATAAAGTATTCTGTCAGTGTGGCCTGGTCACTGCGTTGCAAACCATTACGTCGCGTCCAGCCTTCTTTAATATGCGTGGTAGTCACGACCAGCATGTCGCCATGCCATTCGCCTGTCGAGAAACCCTGCCAAGTATGAGGGGCATAAGATGAGGGGTGTGGCCGGCCATCCATCCAGATGGTGCGAATCGGATTCATCCAGCCCATTACCAGTTTATAGGCGCGGGTTTGCCAGATGTCTTCATTCATATCCCTGTAAATCAACATACTGCTGAAGTTAGGGCCGTAATCTGCCGGATGAGGTTCACATTGATGCTCCAATACAGACCATTTTGTTGCGGTCCAGGTATCGGCCTGAAAACGGGCAGCATCGGTAATTGGTAAGCCGGTGTAATCGCCAACTTCCGGACCTCCTCCTCGCTCAGCCCTATCCTCATGCTGACGTGTACCCCAAGGACCAACAATATCAACCTGGGCGAAAACCTGTGGGCTAAGAATTAATAAACTCAGCAAAATTGCTGCCTTCATTTTGTTAACAAACATACTTATCTCCATCTGCTTACTTTCTGGCCTACCAGATTGCATTGCTAAAAATTGAAAAGATCACCTTAACATTGCAGCAATTATTAATATCTATCAACATTAATGTTAACGTTGAAAGATATCAGCCCCGGTAAAAATAAGTTGAAGAGCAAGGGGGAGAGGAAAAAAACTTTTCAAGTTTATTGCCACCGGGACCGATATTTTAAAAAACACAATGTGGCTCTGCTGAAACATTTTGAGAACTGTTAAGCGAGCCACACTGTGAAGGCTTAAAACCGATTTAAAGTTCGCTTAAGTATTGAACTAGAAGTTCAACCCAAAACGAACACCAAAGGTTCTTGGAGCAATAGGTCTGCCCGTCAGGTACGAATCACCTCCATTAAGTACTGGTTGTTGCCCAATCGGCAAATTAGGATCAGGGACATCAGTACCTCCACCAACCTGGGTAAGCGCTCGTTCATCAAGAATGTTCCTGATATACAAGGCTACAAACCAGTCTTCAGCCGCAGGTGTATACCTAAGGTTCCAGTCAAAAGTTGCATAGGAATCAATCTCGTAACCGGGAAATTCATATTGTGATTGCCCGTCACTTCGGTAATTATAGAAACGACTGTCGTTCCAGACACCTTGAACACGTGAATCAACGATGCCATCAGCAAGATTAAACTCACGCGCCCAGCCAACTGTTAGTCGAACAGGAATCGTGTTCGGGACATCCAAACCTTCCCAATTAAAAACCGCAGTTGGATCAACTAAATAGTGTGCAGGAAATGCTGCCTGAGCAGATGCAAAATCAAAGGTTTTAATTTCGGCATTGGTAATATCCACATTAAAATCAAAACGATCAGCATCGGTAGCCAACCAAACGCCGTTTAAATTGAAACCCTGAATTTCTGCATCGCCAAGATTGTAATAGCCAATCTCAGATTGACGGCCAGGAGGCGCAAGGGTATTGATTGAATCAAACTGAATCGCCATATCTGTATAGTCATAGAAATACGTGTTGGCACTAAGCTCCAGTGTGTCATTCAAAAGACGACCTTTCCAACCAAGCTCCCATGCGTCTACATATTCAGGGTTATAGCTGGGAAGTGGCCCAGGGAACCAGCTCCCGGCACGATAACCGGTCGATGTATTAAAATAAATCTGACTGTTATCGGTAAGACTCCAGGCTAAACCAACTTTATAATCTTCATTTGTCCATTCCTGTTCCAGGTATCCACCACTACCACCAACAGTACCGAAGGGGAAGTTAACCTCGAAGTCCCAGGCTTTCCAGTCTTCCGTATAACGCCCACCCAGAGTGACAGTCAACCTGTCAAGAGAAGGAGGCGTCCAAGCAACCTGCCCGTAAACTGACTTGGCTTCTGCCAGGGACGCTGCTGCATTAAATGCCAGATTTGTAGGATTGAATGCCGGCTCGTTCGTGTCGTCTTCCCAATAGAAGAGCCCCACTGTCCAGTTAAGTTGATCAGCCCAAAGGCCCTGTAATCGCAGATCAGCAGTTTGCTCTATCCATGGTGTACCAGTTGTAAAACTGCCATTCACACCACCCACAATACCAAAACCAACCGCACCATCTTCGACGGGATCTCCACCAAAACTGGTATATTTTTCTTCAATTCTGGCCAGAGCTGCAATGAATGAAGTATTGTCTGTTAAATCATAAGTGATTTCAGTCATCACACTTTCAAAATCGGACTGGCTATAGGCTCTTCTGGCTGAATCGATAGCAATAGATGCTGCATCATTGGGATGTGCTAATTGCGTGTCATCAAACCAGCTGTCATCATCAAGCTTGGTAAGCGCCCAGTTATTTGGATCAGTGCTGTTATCAACAGTCCCCACTATAACCTGGGTATTTGCTCGATCTTCATTGCTTCCAAACTCATATTTTGCAAAAACCGATAAGCGGTCACTTGGTTCCCATTGCAGACTTATACGTCCATACATATCCTGCGGTTGTCTGTCGACATTACTGGCAAGATAACCATCGCGCCCCATGGTTTGAAAAGCTGCACGTAGTGCCAAAGTATCTGTCAGCGGGATATTTAACATGCCATTGGCACGACGTGTACGGTAATTCCCATACTGCAATTCAACAGAACCCATTCTTTCGCCGAGTACAGGTCTTGCAGTACGTATATTAATCGTACCTGCCGCTGTATTTCGGCCATATAAGGTCCCTTGTGGACCCTGTAACACCTCTACTTGAGCGATATCATAGAAATAACCCTCGAGAGTGGTTCGGTGAGAAATATAAATATCATCAACATGTAGTGCAGCAATATTTTCAGCTGCCGGCGTGCCGTCTGAAGTTGCCAAACCTCGAATTCGAATCGAAGTTCGCGAGCCATCTGGCTCGATTGTCATACCCGGTACTAAAACCGAAATATCCTGCAAATCTCTGACGTTTTGTGTTTCCAGTAACTCATTGCCGATAGCCGTGACTGTTAGAGGCGTATCCAGCAATGCTTCTTCACGACGTTGCGCCGTTACAACAATTTCTTCCAAAGCTCTTTGTCCATAAGCGCTTCCTGCAGGAATTGCTATAGCTGTAACCGCCGCTGCCACCGCCGCAGACAGTGCTGCGGTTTTTCTAAATCTGTTTATATTCATAATCTTTCCCCTGTCATTGTTATTCCCGCAATCTGCTTAGCAACTATCTAAAAAATCAGAATCGGAATCATTTGAGGACCAATCGGGTCGGCCCTTATACAGGAGACAAGCTAAGAATAAAAATCCTCTACCTTTGATCAGAAAATAATTTTGCAGGGTATCGCTATTCGTGGAGAAGTTAAGGCTGTACTTACATCCAGTCTGGGGCTAGAAGTCGTAACGCAGACGCACACCAAAAGTTCTGGGGGCCCTGAGAGTTCCGAATAAAAAACTGTTATCGGTACCGGGCAAATCAGAAGGCTCCACAGTACCGCCAATATCAGGAGCATGACTGCCTCCATCCAGAGAGTTCAGAACCTTCTCGTTCAGAATATTTGCAATATAAAAACCCGCTTCCCAGTTACCCTGAGCAGGACGGAAACTTACATTCCAGTTAAAAACGGAATAAGAAGGAATCTTGCGACCTTCAAATTTGTATTGCTGTAGGGTACTAGTTCGGTAATTGTAATACCTGGCGCTGTTCCAGACTCCCTGCAAATGAAAATTAAGCGCACCAAAGCGAGTATAGGCATCATGCATCCAACTGAGGGTTAATCTATATCTGCTTGTATTCGGTAATTCCAGCCCTTGCCAATCGAAGGCATTGAATAAAGTGTAATTACTTGGCAATGCCGCTAAATGCGAAGAAAAATCAAATGTTGAAAATTCAGAATCGGTAAAATCAAAATTAAACTGCAGCAGGTTGTTTCTGGTTAATAAAATATTTCCATTAAAATTTGCTCCACTGATATCTGCATCCCCCAAATTCGCGAGGCTGATTTCAGTCTCTGAAGATAGAGTATTAAAGGTATTAAATTGCATTGCAGCATTGGAATACTCATACATAAATACATTTGCACTTAACTCAACAGTATCTTCCAATACCCGCCCTTTCCAGCCAATTTCATAGGCGTCAACATATTCCGGGTCGTAGCTTGGAAAAGCCCCTGGAAACCAACTGCCTGCACGATAGCCAGTAGAATAATTCGCATAGAGCATATCCTCACTATCCAAATCGTATGCCACTCCGAATTTATAATCATTATTATCCCAGTTTCGATCTTGCAAACCATTACTGCCACCAACGGTAATCAGGTTAAAATTATTAACTTCAAGGTCCCATTGTTTCCAATCAACAGTATGACGAGCACCAAGTGTAAATTGCCAGCGTTGAAGATCTAAGGGTCTCCAGGTGAGCTGCCCATATATTGCCTCTGACTCCGCCAGCGAAACAATATTATTGAAAGAAAGCCCATTAGGATCCGTCGCTGGTTCATTGGTATCATCCGACCAATAAAAATAACCGATGGTCCAATCAAGTTGATCAGCACTCCGCCCCTGCAGGCGAACTTCAGCAGTTTTTTCAACCCAGGGCCTGCCCCTGACTTCACTGCCTTGCAGCCCCCCCCATACACCTGTCCCGGAGTGATCTGATGCTTCTCCATCAATATTGACAACACGATAGTGACCTTTCTCTTTGATTCTGGCGAAATTCAGAATAAGTCTGGTCTGCCGTGTAATGGCATAGTTAAGCTCACTCATTACGTTTAACTTTCTTGTCTCAATCAGTGATTGGTTAATTTGATCAATGGCATTGCCCGGAGGATGGAAAAGTGAATCATCGTACCAGAGAGCTTCATCTCTCCATGTTAATCTCCAGTTATCCGGATCGGTGTTATTAACTGACCCTAGATAAGCCGTCCCGATACCGCGTTGCCAGACATCTCCGTATTCCATTTTTGCAAGTACCGATAAACGCTCATTAGCTTGCCAGAGCAGACTTAAGCGTGCATGGGTATCTTTAAATTCATCAACCTCACTTTTGAAATAACCATCGTTTGAGCGATTCTGGATGGCGGCACGCACCGCCACATTGTCACTAAGCTGTTGATTAAACATTCCGAAAATCCGAGCACTATCGTAATTACCCGCTTCTATTTCCAGGGCCCCGGTATTTTCAAAAGCCGGTTGTGCGGTGCGAATATTGATAGCTCCGGCTGCCGTGTTCCTGCCATATAGTGTCCCCTGCGGACCCAGTAACACCTCAATCTGATCGATATCAAAAAAGTAACCATCAAGATTATTACGGTGCGACAAGTAAACTCCATCAATATATAGAGCTGTGATATTTTCCGCAGCAGGGGCTCCATCAGTAGTGCCTAGGCCTCGCACCCTGATCGTAGTACGCCTGCCATCTGGCTCTATTTCCATACCCGGAACCTGTACGGACAGTTTTTCAAAAGTGCGAATATTCTGCTGCTCTATTTGCTCACTACCAACTGCAGTTATCGTCACCGGCGTTTCGAGCAGAGCCTCTTCTCTGCGTTGAGCAGTAACGAGAATTCTTTCAAGATATGTTCGATCAGCGAAAGAGGACTGATCCCTTTCCTCTGTGAGTTCTGCTTGCGTCTGCTCCTTCCCGAAGTAGGAACTAATCACACCCAGTAAAGTGTTGTTCTGAACAGGCCAGGTATTGTCAGATCCCTCAGACTCAGAGCCAAACTCACTCTGAATCACAAGCTGATTTGAACTTGTCGAAATGTAGGCATCAACACCTGTACCTAAGAGTAATATTTCCAGGCCTGATTCAATCGAATAAATGCCATTCAAAGGATTGGCCACTAAACCTTCAAATTGCTCTCGCGGGATGAGTATGGAAATATTTGCCTGTTGGGCAAATTCGAGGAGGGCTTCGCTTACGTTTTTACGTTCAATGCGAAAATTGATACTTTCTGCCGAGGCACCTAAAATATTTGCCGATCCGAAAATCGCAAAAAGCACCAGCACCAGGCATGAATATTTAATGAGCGTCATTATAATTTGGCCTTTTAACTGCTGAGCCAACTACCACCTTTTATTATTTTATTAAATTTTTTTCTTAAGCTTCCTTTTATAAATCCACCGTACTCCCCTATCGTCACGCTAAAGCGGGCGCAAGTAGAATTGGTTTTCATTAATTTTATCTATCGCAATATTAAAATTATTTTCTAAGGCCATCAGCACACCTTCAATATCGCTGGCCTGAAAATATCCCTCAACTTTTATTTGATTTATTGCATTATCAATATCGAATTGAATAGTCGTGTATCTACCAATTTCCTTTAATACCTCATCAAGTGGTTCACCTTCAAATAACAACATGCCATGCTGCCAGGCTAATTTAGCTTCTATTTCACTGACTTCGAGTCGCCTCAATTCAATAGCACCCAGATCTATGTCATTACTGGTTACGGCGAAATTTCCCGCAAGCATATTGAACTCCCCATTACCGCGTTGTGACTGCTCAGAGGCCTCAATATCAACAGGTAAAACTTTTACTTCTCCTTCGGTAACAACAATTTCAACACTGCCATTTTCCAGATGCTGAACACTGAAAGCAGTCCCTACCGCTTCCACAATCCGGGAACCAGCGTAGACTCTAAATGGTCTTGCAGCATTTTTGGCTACTTTAAATAAGCCTTCACCATGATCGAGATAAATTCGCCTTTCTGATTCAGAATAAATCACATTGATACTGGTATTCGTGTTTAGAATCATTTCAGAACCATCAGGAAGATCAACTTCAGATTGTTCACCCACTTGCGTGCTATATGAAAATTCACCTGCCAATAAAGGTGCATCGACAGTCTCGTCAAACAAGCCCGGAGCAAATACTAAAGCAATAAAAAACAAGGCTAAACCGGCAGCCAGTAATCCTGGTTTTGCAAAAGATCTGCGTGCTTTTTGCTCCAGAGGAAAAATTTCAGACAGCTCTGATAAAGCGGACATTTGATCCCAGAGTTCAGCCATTTGCAGCAAGGCTTGCACATGATCCGGGTCTTCAGCCAGCCACTGCTTTATCTGCTCGCGTAATTCCACTGAACAGCCCTTATTACCATCCAGCTTTGCCAGCCACCCGCAAGCCTGCTCAAGAATTTGATCCCGGTCTGCCTGGCGTTTAGGGAATTTGATTACTTTCTCACTCATTTACTTGTCCTGTTGTAGACATGCCGGTTAAGGAAACTTTTGAATACTCTTCGAGGTGACCTCTTTCCATCATGTATTTTGCTGTTAAAAACATACCTTTAGCGACATGCTTTTCAACAGTGCTCTGACTGATTTTTAAATACTTTGCCACTTCCAACTGACTCTGACCATAGACCTTACGGAGAATAAAAACCCTACGACAAGCCAATGGTAATGACGTTACAGCTCTGCAAAAAACCAGAAACATTTCATTTGAGTGAACTTGATCTTCGGTACTTTTCGATTCCATATGTAAATCAGATTCATCATAATCATCCAAAGATGAATTTAACCTGACATCCGATCTCTTTATGTGATTCAAGGCAAGGTTTCTTGCAACTTTCACCATAAAGGCTCTGGGATTCTGAATTTTATCCTTGCGAGCGGCAGCATAAGAGTTCAGAAAGGTCTCCTGCAGAATATCTTCCACTTCATCCGGATGTACAATTTTTCCTACAACATGAGACATCAATTTACGATTTGTAATAAAACGCTCTAACCAGCTTTTCCGTAGATTTTGGGTTCCCCCTGTATCCTTGGTTGTCATTCTTCCCCCAGTCCTGCCTTTATTATTATTTTAAGCGAATAGTTCTTCCCCAGAGGGATATGACACTTTAACTTTAGAAATCCTCCATGTCTTTATTCAGCTAAATTTGTCTACAATTAATTTGTTAGGCCAATAAAAATTTGAAATTTAATAATAGTATTAATATCAATGTGTTACGGAATTTTATCAGGCATACCCCCGTTTCTTTTATGTAAATCTTCGGGCAAGCAAACTTTTTAGTGAAAGCTAACGTCTATATGATCAGGAAGAAAGCAATTTGGGTCGTTCGGATGTTTACACTAAGCAAAACCGATGAACAGCTGATCAGCCTGGCTTTAGGTGGCTCCCAACGCGGCTGGGTAAAACTGGTTAAACGTTATGAAGGCCTGATATACAACTACTGTTTGCGCATGACCAGAAACCCCGCCGAAGCCGTAGACCTGATGCAGGAAGTGTTTCTGGCGGTATATCGCAACCTGCCTTCCTACCAGGGACAGAATCAGTTCAAAGCATGGTTAATGCGTGTATGCGCCAATAAGACCATTGATTTTCAGCGCCACAAGGAACGCAATCCACAGAATTATGCCGAAAATTATGATGAGTCCGACTACCGGCATAACGACAGTTACCATGCCAGCGATCCTGACTTTCATTATTCTCAATCGGACAATCAGAAACAGGTGAAGAGCTTGATGCAGAGCCTGCCACTTGAACAGCGCGTGGTGATAGAACTCAAATTTTTTCAGCAGCACACCTTCGAAGAAATCGCCATGCAACTGAATATCCCGGTCAACACCATCAAAACGCGCCTCTACAGCGCATTAAACAAACTTAAAGATCAAATGGAGAAACAACATGTCCTGTGATCACAAACTTATCGCTGAGCATCTCACAGCCTATATAGAAGGTTCACTGCCTCAGCATCTCAGCTCACAATGCGAAGCTGTGCTGGAGGATTGTCTGCACTGCCAGCAAAGTCTGGATAAAGCACAGGAAATTTACCGTCTGGCACAAGACTGGCAAGAGCAAAGCGTTCCGCCCTGGTCTCGCATGCAGCATGCCGTGCGTCCGCCTCACCGACAGTTAAGCTGGCACAGCTGGACCGCGCTTGCCTGTTCATTGCTGGCAGTCTGTCTGGTGGTTTTGCAACTGGAAGTCCGCGTTGATGATGGTTTGCATATCAGCTTCGGCGGCAAACAAAGTGAAGCGCAATTACAGGAACTGCTGGCGCTGGAATTGCAGCAATATCAAAGCCGCCAAAACCTGGCAGTAACGACACAGATTGAAGAGTACATTGCATTACAAAATCTGAATAATCAAATGCTACTCACCGAATGGATGGATAGAAACCGGGAAGAGCGCCAGGATGATCTGAACTTTCTGATGAGTGGCTGGGAATCCCAACGCTCTCTGGACAGACAGCGTGTCAATCAACAACTGAATATTCTGGCTGAAAACCAGATTGATAGTAACGATTATCTGAACAATTTATTGAGAACTGTTGGCTTACCCCAAGGAGCAAATTAATGAAAACCAGAACCCGCAAATACAGTTTACTCACACTTGCTGTTGTATCTTGTCTGACAAGCCTGTCTGGAGCTGCGCAGCAAAATGCTGACTACAGTCAGGCGCTAAGAGAACTGGATATCATGAGCAATATTTTTGAAGCCGCCTCTGAACAGCGTAGAAGTAATCGTGACAGTTTACAGATTTCCTCCTTTGATGAGGGTATTTATCTGGCCGATCAGGGCATGGTGTTTTCTTTCAGGATGAGTTCAGGCAGGAATTTTTTCCGCGCCATCAATATCAATGCCTTGCCGGCAGAAGCCATTGCCAATCTTGAAATAGACATGGCCGGCATTGCCGATGAAATAAGCTCGGAAATGCGCCGTGTCTTCCCCGGCCAGGACTTCAGTATGCCCTTCGTATCTCCCATGATGCCTGGCATGAGCGATGAGCAGCGTGATGCCATTGAAGAAATGTCTGAATTGATACGCGACCAACAGGAAAGTATTCGGGATTCGCAGCGCGAGCTCCGTGATCTGCAACGCCGCTTGCGTGATGAAGAGACTGATCGCAGCGATATAGAGAATCGCATAGCCCAGACTGAACGTGATCTGGAAGCAGAGACCGCTCAACTTGAAGAGCAGAACAACGCTTATCGTGCATTTATGCAGGAATATCAGGAAATCCAGGAACAACAGATTGCAGCCAGAAATCGTCAGGCCGAAAATGAAATCATGGCCACATTGTGTGATTACGGCGCAACTCTGCGATCCCTGCAGAACGACGAGCACGTCAGTATTGTGTTACAAAATTATACTGACAATCGTGATCAGGTTTATGTTTTTGATTTTGCTGATGTCGCGTCATGCAGCTCTGCTGAACAATTATTGCAGTCTGCGCTTAGCTATCAGCTCTGATTATTCACCGGCTATTCACTGACTTTTACTGATTGGTCGTCGTGTCGCTTGGGGTCGGACCTCATCCCTCCGGCCCACTTTTTTTCTGAATCAAAGCGGCTTGCTCAAGACTATGGTTTATCGCACCAGTGAGTCATCGTCAAAAATCCCTGTCAGATGACATCCTAATCCTCTTTCTGCTGCGGCTTCCTCCAAGGCCTTGAATTCTTCATAAAAATTATCATCTGAGCGATAGCGTACGACCTCGGCAAAGCCGTCTGCAATTAACTGCCTTTCTACCAGCAAACCATCGGCATAGACATAACGCAGTAAACGACCATTCGCATCACGGTCGGTTTCATCCCGCCCCAGTCGCAGGTCTTTGCCTTCCACCAGACGACGGTTAGCAAGACTCGACTGTTGGTAACAGGGCTCTCCAAATTCCGGGGTATTGGCTGCAATGTAACGGATGCGTTCGGTTTCCCCATTGATAAAGACATCAATGGTATCGCCATCTATAACCTGCCTCAGTTCGGCTACTTCGGTGTTCTGCTTGAGGTCCTGAGAATCAATGGGAGAGAAAGAGTTCTCATCACTCATGACTATATCAAGGGCGCCCTCCAGTGCTTCATAAAAAAATGGCTGCACATATCTCACAAGCAGGCTGTCGTCTTTTAAGGAAACGCTAAATTGTGAAAAAATCACCACGAGAACTATTGAAAGCATAACTATGATGGTTGATTTCATGGATTGTCCTGTATGTATAAAAAGCCGCTATCCGTCAGGCTAAGTATTATTAAGCCTCAATGATGAGACCTTTTTCACATTTACCTTAACAGGTATTATTCTTTAGCTTGCTGCATCATGCCCGATGTATCTTATACCAGCGACGTAATGAATTACCTAACCAACCGGTCGTGATTCCGACCAGGAATATGGCAAGATAAATGACCACACGGGATGCCTCGATTTGCCAGATCAGAAAATCTATCTGTACTACCTCAGAATTCTGCAGAACAAAAGCTCCCATAAACACCATCAGGGCAATAAATACTGCTATTTTTACTGACATAAGCACTCCTCCTGAATTTTCCGCTTTTACGATAAGCAGCTTCTATTATGT
The DNA here is from genome assembly GCA_963975155.1 of uncultured Gammaproteobacteria bacterium. Taxonomy (GTDB): domain Bacteria; phylum Pseudomonadota; class Gammaproteobacteria; order Pseudomonadales; family Pseudohongiellaceae; genus UBA5109. The sequence continues at coordinate 126,075 of CAXBFG010000002.1, forward strand.
GAGCAATTAACTTGTTTGTCTGCCTTCTCGTTCCCAAAGCCTAAAGTCCATCTCAATAGTTAACGGGATGAGTATTTAGCCATGCTCAAATCATGCAGTTCTATCATCATTTTTTCACTTTACTTTTCTGTTCAGCGCTTGTGCGAGCAAAAAGAGCAGATCAGACAGCGGCAGCTCAGGTTCCGCACAGATAGCCAGTGCTACAGGCACGAGTTGAATTAAAGCTAATCGCCCCTATTTATACCCTGACAAAGTGCTATCCTTAAGACTGTCCCTCAGGGCTGTTCGTATTATTTAAATTAACCAGGTCGCCCCTTTGCAAGAAGATTCCCCCACAAACCGACTGGGTCAGTTCCTCTCGGTATTCAAATACAGCCGTGTTGCCTTGCAACTGGTATGGAGTACCAGTGCAACGCTGACAGTGGTAATGGGTCTCTCAACGCTGGTTGCCGGCATACTACCGGCGTCGATTGCCCTGGTCGGCGGCTTTATAGTTGATGCTGTAGTAAGTGCCCTGAATGCAACGGGCCAGGCACAGGATGCTGCCAGAATGCAGGTACTTTATTTTGTCCTGCTTGAGGCTGCACTGGTGGTACTGATTTCTGCGGCACAACGCATCAATACTGTATGTCAGTCCATATTGCGCGTCCTGCTTGGCAACAAGATCAATGTCATGATTCTGGAAAAATCCCTGACCCTGGAGCTGGCTCATTTTGAAGATTCTGAATTTTACGACAAACTCACTCGCGCCCGTCGTGAAGCATCCAGTCGCCCGCTGAGTCTGGTCATCAAGACTTTTGATCTTATCCGTAACATGATCTCCCTGCTGACTATTGCCGCCTTCCTGTTTCAGTTTTCTCCTTTTGCGGTGATATTGCTGATTGCCGCAGGTATCCCGGCCTTTGTTGCCGAAGCTAAATTTTCCGGGGAAGCGTTTCGAATTTACCGCCGCCGCTCGGCAGAACGACGCATGCAGCTCTATCTGGAAATGGTCTTAACCCGTGAAGATGGCGTTAAGGAAGTCAAGTTACTGGATCTGGGTAAACTGTTTCTGCAGCGTTATATCGATATATTTAAAGCCATTTACAAGGAGGACCGTAATCTTGTTTTGCGCAGGGGTATCTGGGGTTTTGTACTGGGATTGCTGGCCAGCGCGGCCTTTTATTTTGCCTATGGCTGGGTGGCTTTTGCAGCTATTGCAGCCACTATCAGCATTGGCCAGATGACCATGTATATCGCCCAGTTCAGGCTGGGTCAAAATTCGGTCAGTGACAGCCTTACTTCCGTAAATGGCATGTATGAAGATAATTTATACCTATCCACCCTGACCGAATACCTGGAACACAAAGTGCCGGAAGCCAGCGGCAACCTGACCGCAGGACCTGACCCTGCAGATGGCATACGCTTTGAAAACGTCAGTTTTTGTTATGCCGGTTCCACTACGCCAGCCCTGGATCATATCAATTTGCATATCCAGCCTGGCGAAAGTCTGGCACTGGTAGGAGAAAATGGCAGCGGAAAAACCACTCTGATAAAACTGCTGACACGTTTATACACGCCAACGGAAGGCAATATTTACCTGGAAGGATTGAATCTGAATGAATGGGATATCGAAAGCCTGCGGGCAAAAGTTGGTGTGATTTTCCAGGATTTTGCCCGTTACCAGTTACTGGTCGGTGAAAATATCGGTATTGGCGATGTTGATAATCTTCATGAGCAGGAGCAGGTCAGTCTTGCCGCCGCTAAAGGCATGGCAGATTCGTTTATCAAAGACTTGCCTGATACTTACAATACTCAGCTGGGCACCTGGTTTAATCAGGGGAAGGAATTATCCGGTGGTCAATGGCAAAAAATTGCCTTATCCCGGGCCTTTATGCGCAGCAAGGCTGACATACTGATACTGGATGAACCTACCGCGGCGATAGATGCTCGTGCAGAAGCTGAAATATTCAGTCACTTTCGTGACCTCACGGACAATAAAATTTCGATCATTATTTCGCACCGATTCTCGACAGTACGCATGGCCGACCATATTATTGTCCTGGAAAAAGGTCAGATTTCTGAACAGGGCAGCCACCAGCAATTGATAGACCTGAATGGTCATTATGCTACTCTGTTCCGGCTGCAGGCCAAGGGTTATCAATAATATTCATAATGTTAAAATCGTGAAAAAAATAAAACACAATCCCGTCGCCAAGCACGCGCCAAAATTCAATAAGGCGCAGGTTCACAAGGATAAAACCAAGTACGATCGTAAGAATAAAACTGACATAAAAAATGCAGAGGATAAAACATGAGCAGGATAAAACTGACATATTTTGATTTCGACGGTGGACGCGCCGAGCCTACCCGGCTGGCACTGTCAATTGCAGGGATTGCGTTTGAAGATGAGCGCCTTAGCTTTCAACAGATTAGTGAAATAAAACACCGCCTTCCGCTCGGCGCAGTTCCGGTGATAGAAATAGACGGCGAAACCTATACTCAGGGCAATGCCATGAACCGCTATTTCGGCAAACAGGCCGGTCTTTATCCCGATGATCCCTGGCAGGCATTTTTGTGTGATGAGATCATGGACATAATTGAAGATGCCTCCAATGCCATGGGCAAGACTTTTGGCCTGGAAGGCGACGCCTTCAAGCAGGCTCGTGAAGATCTGGCTTCAGGTAAACTAAGTACGATACTTAAATTACTCGACAAACGACTACACGCCGCCGGTGGTCAGTATTTTGCTGACAACAAGTTAAGCATGGCTGATTTGAAGGTATTTGAACTATTGCGAACGCTGCTCAGCGGCATGCTGGATCATATACCGACTGATCTGGTTGAAAAAACAGCTCCAGCCTTATTGAAACATTTCGAAACGGTCAGCAATGATCCCGGTGTGGTTGCTTATTATCAAATGCGCAAACAATAAGCTCTCTATTCAATAGCATGCTTATGACAGCATTAATTACTTTATTCATCGTTATTATTGTTGTTATAGTTGGCTTTTCCTATCAGAGCTGGCGCCGCAAGTGGATCATCAGTAAGGCATTTCCTGCTGATTGGCTGGCTATTATCGAACGCCGCCTTGCCTTTTTTGGAAAACTGCAAACCGGAGAACAAGAGCAATTAAAAAAACTGGTGCAACTTTTCCTGGCTGATAAAAAATTCTATGGCTGCAATGGGCTCATTATTAATGACGATATTCGCGTTACCATCGCAGCAGAAGCCTGCCTCTTATTACTGAATCGACCCACCACAGGCTATGCTTCCCTGAAGCACATATTGGTCTACCCGGATGCTTTTCAGGCCGGTCATGAAAAGCACAATGAAGATGGAACAGTCAGTCTTCAGCAGCAAGGTTTGCTTGGAGAATCCTGGCAGCATGGGAAGATAATCTTGTCATGGGATGATGTTACTTTTGGTGCTGCCAATATTCACGACGGACATAATGTCAGCTTGCATGAGTTTGCCCATCAACTGGATAGCGAAACAGGCTCTACCAACGGCGCACCCATATTAGGTAAAAATGCCTGCCAAAGTTGGGCGCAGGTACTCACAAAGGAATTTGCAGAATTAAATAAGGCCTTTGAAGAACAGCATAAATCCGTGATGGACTTTTATGGCACAAGCAACCCGGCGGAATTTTTTGCGGTAGCGACCGAAACCTTTTTTGAAAAGCCCGGGCAACTGGCTGAAAGACACCCGGAACTTTTTAACGAATTGCATAATTTTTATAAGGTAGACCCGAGGCGCTGGCAATAATCCCAGTCGACAAAGCTGCTTAAAAAATTATGACTTGGCAGCTTCTTTAAGCATATTAAATAGTTCATCTTTCAAATGTACGCGCCGCATTTTTGCTTCTTCTTCTGTAAGCGTTGAGACTGGCGTTACCTCATTTTCCATTTTTTCCACATTCGTCGTCAGCTCATGATACTCATCAAATAATCGTCGAAAGTGATGATTATTAACTTTCAGATCATGAATCTGGTTTTTGTACTGTGGGAATTCATGCAATAAATCGTGATGCTCAACAGCCATGCTAACTCCTGGACTTTAGTTAAAATTATTTGATAGATTGTAGAGCAGGCAGTAAATCTGACCTTGATTTATATCATCAAGCCAGGACAAAATAATTACTGACTATGTCCATTTTTTATCGCCAGCTTTTGTGCAAGAAGCAATGCTTCCCTACGGGTTTCTACAATTCTGTTTTCCCCGATCACATTGAAAACATCTGTTTTTCTCAAAGTATCCAACACTCTTTGATTGGCGCCAAAAATAAGCACATGATCCCCGCTTGCGGCCAGATTTTCAGTCACTTCCTCCAAGGATGCAGCTGCACTGCTATCGATAAAGGGTACCCTGGATAAATCAATCACCAATACATCATTTTTTGGCGTCTGTTCCATCATGCGGGTTATATCCCTTGCCGTTGCAAAACTTAAGGGGCCCTCGACATGAAACAGAACAACTTTTTCTCCCAAGGCCTGCATGAGTTTTTGTTCTTCCTCATTCATTTCAGGTTCTGCTCCTGAGGCAAAGGAAAATTTAACGCTTTCCATTTGTATTTTCGCCATTTTTGAAACAAATAAAACAGAAGTCATGACGATGCCAACGGCAACTGCGGTAATTAAATCAACAAAAACAGTAAGCAGGAGTGTCGTTAACATCACAACAACTCCGGGGCGAGGCAACTTGATGATGCGTTTTAGATTCCGCCAATCGATGATATCTATCCCCACTCTTAGTAAAATTCCCCCCAGAACAGACAATGGTATATAACTGGCTTCGGTTGCAAAAACGACGGTCAGTGCCAGTAAGACCAGCGAATGGCTTACACCCGATAAGCGGGTTTTACCACCCGCTCGAATATTCACGAAGGTACGCATGGTAGCTCCGGCTCCCGGTACAGCGCCCAGAAAACCTGCCAGCAAATTACCAACACCCTGCCCCACCAGTTCACGATTTGAATCATGCAAGGTATGGGTTTTACTGTCTGCCGCCAAAGAAGTCAGCAAGGAGTCGATAGAACCAAGAAAAGCGAGTATTAATGCAAATCGAATAATGTTCGCCACATCAAAGAGATCAAATGAAGGAAAGTACAGGGAAGGCAAACCGGATGGAATCGCTCCGATGCTTGGCGCATCTGTGAGCACGAAAAATCCAAGCAGTGTGCCAACAATGACTGCCAGTAATGTGGACGGAAAATAACGCCCAATACTTTTCGGAATATACGTCACTATAATGAAACTCAACAGGCCTAAAGCCAGGGCCTGCCAGTTTACATCCACAAGCATGGCCGGAATGGCAGCCAGCTTTACCATATTACTCCCGGCCGGTGAAACAAATCCGAGCAGCGGGCCAATCTGCAGAATGATCACAATAATGCCGATTCCGGTCATGAACCCCGAAACCACCGTCTGCGGTACGAGTTTTATATAGCGCCCAAAACCTGCCAGACCAAAACTGATCTGGATCAATCCTGCCAGCATGATAATGCTGAAAACAGTCAGCAGATTATCGCCGTACTGGGTAACAATCGCTGCGACGACTACCGTCATGGGACCCGTCGGACCCGAAATCTGCATTTTGGTGCCCCCCAACAGGGCAGCAAAAAAACCTACGATGATGGCTCCATAGATGCCAGCCAGAGCACCGAGCCCTGAGGCAACACCAAAAGCCAGAGCCAAAGGCAGTGCAACAGCTGCTGCTGTTATGCCGCCGTATATATCGCCACTCAGATTTTGTTTGTCAAACATAGGATTTATCAAACCGGAAATGTAATGCTATAAAAATATACTTTTGTCCTTAAGCCTTAATCTAACACTTTCTCATACTTACGCAGATAGCCTCTCAGCTGATCATAACTCAAGCCCAATAATTTAGCTGTTTTGCTTTGATTATACTGACTTTGCTGTAAGGCATCCTGAATGATCGCAACTTCAAAATCCTGTACTTGTTGCTTAAGACTTTTATCACCAGCCTTTGGCATATTTTGCTGGGAAGATTTTTTGGATTTTGGCCGATACGGTGATTCAAAAGGATCAAAGACTATATCTTTGATCGGCTGCTCTGCATCTTCATTCTGATAAATAGCTCTTTCAACCACATTCTTCAATTCACGAATATTTCCTGGCCAGGCATATTCAAGCAGTTCCTTGGCAGCACTTTTACTGAAGCCCGGAAAGAATTCCCTATCCAGTTCTTTGATCATTTGGATGGCAAAGTGTTGTGCCAGCACAGGAATGTCTTCAAGTCGCTCACGCAATGGTGGCAGGGTAATCACATCAAAAGCCAGTCTATCCAGTAAGTCTTCCCGAAATTTCCCCTCTTCTGCCAACTGTGGCAAATCCACATTTGTGGCAGCAACCAGCCTGACATCAACATCGATGGCTTTATTGCCACCCAGTCTTTCCAGTTCACCGTATTCTGTAATGCGCAGGATTCTTTCCTGCACCGCCATTGAGGTCGTGGCCAGTTCATCCAGAAACAGGGTGCCCTGATCAGCACGTTCAAAATATCCCTTTTGCTGCTTACTGGCTCCTGTAAAGGCACCACTTTCGTGTCCAAATAATTGCGATTCAAGGAGGGCTTCATTGAATGATGCACAATTAATTTTAAGGAAGGCATGTTCCCAGCGCTGTGATAAATAATGTAAACGTGAGGCAACCAGTTCTTTACCTGTACCCCGCTCACCAATAATCAATACCGGTTTATTCAGAGGTGCCAGGCGCGACAAGTGTTCCTGCATTTGCAGAAAGTTCGATGACTCCCCGATCATACGTTCAGCCAGTGACGCCCTATCCATGCCATTCCCCATTAAAAAATCATGGTGAAAACTACCACATATTGGTTTTTCCCCCAATTAATATAAATGCCATTTCTGTTAATCTATATATTATCCATATATATCAATATCTTATATAACTCTAGAAAGTTGGCACGCGATCTGCAATACCAGCTTATAACTTGGTCATTCACTGATTTCAGGTGTAGAGGATACAAATATGAAACACAGGGTTCGCAATTTAGCCGTGGCAGTATTTACAGTTTTGCTCTTACAAGGCTGCATCATTGTGGATAGAGACGCTCATGGTCCACAAAGGTCTGACAGCATGGGCACCACTTTCGGCGAAGAACTGAAAGATCTGGATGAAGCCTATGAAGAAGGTCGATTAAGTCAGCAGGAATATCAACGGTTACGTAATCGCATTCTCGATTACTAAGAATCAGCACAGAGGAGAAAGACAATGGGAGTTTTTTCAAGATTATCAGATATCGTCAATTCCAATATTAATGCCATGTTGGATAAAGCCGAAGACCCGGAAAAAATGATTCGTATGGTGATACAGGAAATGGAGGAAACCCTGGTTGAAGTACGAAGTACCACGGCACGCATTATTGCCGATAAGAAAGAATTAATTCGCCGCAACAAACGTTTGGAGAAACAGGGCGAAGACTGGGATTCAAAAGCCGAACTGGCACTGGCCAAAGGCAGAGAAGATCTGGCCAAGGCAGCGCTATCCGAAAAAAATACGGTGCGCGAAATAATCATCCTGGTACAGGAGGATATGGAAAAACTAGATTCAGCACTGGACAAACTGGGGCTGGAAATTGAACAATTGCAAAACAAGCTGAATGAAGCACGTGCACGGCAAAAAGCAATTTTAATGCGCCATGATGCTACTGCTTCACGTCGTACAGTAAATTCCAGGCTCCATGACGGGTCGGTTGAAAAAGCAATCAATAAGTTCGAACATTATGAACGCAAGATAGAACACATGGAAAGTGAAATAGAAGCCTATGAAATGTCCGGCAAAAATGTAGAAGCTGAATTTGCAGCTCTGGAGAAGGAAGGCAAGCTTGATGAAGAACTGGCAAACCTGAAAGCAAGAATTGCAAAGAAAAACACTGACAATAAATAAACCGAAGCGGCCATAAGAAGATAGGACGGAAGCAATTATGGAGTTCCTTGGAATACTGATACCACTTACAGCCATTACACTGCCAATCTGGATCGTCTGGATTGTGCTGCACTATAAATCCAAGAGTAAAGAGTTTAGCAGCCTGAATGCCGACGAAAGCCAGCAATTGGAAGAACTGAATGCACTGGCTGAAAAAATGGCCGAGCGTATTAAATCACTGGAAACAATTCTCGACGCTGAAAGTCCTGAATGGAGAGACCAAGATGCGGAACGACAGACCTAAACTCTGCCTCAATCAAAAAGAAGGCAAGCTGCTCGGCGTCTGCGCCGGGCTGGCCGACTTCCTGAATGTTGAAATATGGATGGTCAGACTGGCCTTTATCGTCAGCGTTATTTTTGGCGGCTGGTTTATGATCCCGGTTTATTTTATCGCCTGGTTCTTTATGGATAAAAATCAAAGCGTAAACCTGAGTGAAAATATAAAGAAATTCAAATCAAACACCGCTATCAATCACTTCCGGAACGTTGATTACAGGAAAAAGCTTTATAAAAACAAAAAGGACGGAAAATTTCTTGGTGTCTGTGCCGGTCTTGCCGACTATCTTGAAATAGATGTATCAATTGTCCGAATCATTATCGTGCTGACAAGTTTAATTCCGGGATCCTTTGTCCCGATCGCCTATATCATCGCGGCCATCATTCTGGATAAAAAACCCAAACATCAGCAGAGCGGCAAGAATTCCGAATTTTCCAGATTTAAGGAAACCCTGGATGAAACCGGAAATTCTCCACGCACAACCTTTAAAAACTGCTCCAGAAAATATTCTGGCCTGCATGACCGGCTGGCACGCATGGAGGCCTATGTCACATCGAGCAAGTTTCAACTGAATAAAGAATTCAATAAGATGTAGGCACCTCTTTTACAGATCACCTTGCCTGCTGATTACATGCCAGGAAGTTCTGATCTCAGTCCCAGCCCGAAAGGCAAACTGCAAAGGACTTGAATCGACCTGATCACTGTATTACTTCGCATGGATATATTATGTGTTGACTATTAAGTCTACATATGTAGAATAACCTGCATGAAACGAAACCGAACAAGCTCAAAACAGACCGTAGCTGTCCTGTCTTCCTTATTAAATTCCTATCCTGAGTGGGGTTATGGTTATGAGTTATCCAAACAGGCCCAGCTTAAATCAGGCTCACTTTATCCGATTTTAATGCGTTTAAGTGACAGGAATTTTCTTGAATCAACATGGGAAGACTCGCCTGCAGCGGGACGTCCTCCGCGTCATATGTATCGTCTTTCTGCTTCAGGTTTAAGCTTTGCAAAAGAACAAATTGCTGCTTCTGGCAAATCCGGAGTAACAGCTGATATGTCCTATACGCCTGCAGGTAACCAGGCATGAAAACACCAATAATCCGAAGCTTAGTCAATTTTCTACTTGAATACGCATTAAAAATAATGCCAGAAAATAGATCAGAATGGACACGGGCTATGAAGAATGAAAGCAGATACCTGTCTAACGACTTGCAGGCACTTTTATGGGTATCAGGTTGTGTAAAAACTGCAACAATTGAGAGGATAAATACTATGAAAAGCGGATCACTGCGTGTCTCAAGATTTGTATTATCAATAGAAATGCTGTGTTGTTTTATCCCAGTGAGTTTTATATTTCTTGTACTGATGATGAATTTTATAGAAATACAAAGTATAAGAACTGATGGAAGATTCATTACTTATGCCGCTCTGGGCATGATTGGGCCAATCGGATTAATGCTTGGTTCGAGGCTCCTGCTTCGGCAGCCCTATAATATGGGAAAATTGCTGAAATCTGTTCTTTACACACTGGCAGCTGGCATAGTGATTGGCGGTCTTATGCAGGTAGCGGCAGGCAATATCTTACTTAATGATTGGTGGCTGGTACTTATATTAACAACCCTGATGCCTGCAGCTGCACTCTTGCATTTGATTTATCTTTCTCAGGGAAAAAACAAGCTGGCTCAAAATTAAAGAACGGTATTTCTGGAATTATTGTGCATGGCTAGCGCGGCGGGTCTGCTTTGTCCGGTGTTGAACCGTTAACCCTGAACCAGCCAGCAATGGAATATCGGTCACGTCTGGCAGCCAATACCTCATGCGGAAAATCTTCACTGAGAAAGGTCACCAGCGTACCGTAACCTGGCACAACCTGTGTATGATTTTGCTGACCCGTATAAAGCCTTAGCTCACCGCCATCTTCCGGCAGCCAGCCAGGGTTCAAATAAAAAACCAGAGATAGTCTTCGATTCGATTCTCCTTTGAAGGCATCCAGATGTTTTTTATAAAAGGCACCCGGCGCATAGTGTGCAAAATGACTCTCAAAGGAAAACAAACCAAGAAATAAACGCCTGTTTAAAAATATCTGTAGTGCCTTAGTCCATTCAAGCCAGGCACTACCCGCTTCAGAATCACCGTTAATCCAGCATATTTCATCGCTACGAATAAACTGATTCAGCTGGTGACCACTCTCCCTGCCAATACCGGCTGAAACAAATTTTGCCGAATTCATCTGTTGCAAATGCATCCACAGGCTTTCGCTCAAACCCACTGGCAAGGCATTAAAATTTATGCTGTAACCCTTGGTACTTATATTACTGGCAATTATCTCGAACAGATCTTCATTGACTAAATTGCTATCAGTCTTGTTTAAACAGAGCAATTCCGTCATGAAGCTTTATCTCCTTCATCATGGTTTTCCTTGCGATGCAAATTTTTAATACTGGCGTGCACACCCCGGGTCAGCATTTTTATATGCTTCTCGAGTATATCGACGCCGTATAAAATACCCACTACCAATAAGGAAACCTTTACACCGGCGATCAGGTTGTCGGTACCAATCATTACCCCTACGGCGGCCAGTACCCAGATAGTTGCCGCGGACGTCACGCCGACTACGGCGCCATCTCTGGCCATCATAACGCCTGCCCCGAGGAAGCCAATACCGGTGATTATCTGACCCATTACACGCGTTGGATCGTATGATTCCGCTGCAAGAGAAGCCGAGGTTGCCATAAACACATAAGTGCCCAGGGTAATCAGTGAAGCGGTTCTGATACCTACTGGTTTACCTCTCAGCTGCCGCTCCATGCCGATCATGCCACCACAAAGAATTGCGATCAGTATTGAATGCCACCGATAAGGACTAATATCAAAGAATTCCATTATATTCATAGGCTTGTTCTCATTTGGCTGGTCTGATTTTACAGGTCATTTTAATCCCGTCCGCCCCGTCTTCATAATAGCCCGGGAGTTCTTGAGCAACTTCAAAACCATGTTTTTCATAAAGCTGTTGCGTCAGTTTGTCGAGTTTCCTTACTTCAAGATTGCAGGAGCTATAGCCCAGGTTCCTTAATTTTTGTTTGGTTTTTTTTATCAAGGTACCGGCAATACCCTGCGCTCTGTAGTCAGGCAAAACCGCCAGGGAATACAATCGCGCCGGTCGTGAAATAACCGGCGTCAGGCAGGAACAGTAAGCAACAATTTTCGAATCTGATTCGGAACGGGCCAGCAGGGTGAAGGCTTTCGCTTTGGTCAGTAAATAGCGCATTTGCCGCTGCTTCAGGCGATCAGTGACGAAACAGCTGTTTTCAATCGCGATTAATGCTGCCAAATCGTTTAAGTCAGCAACAGAAATCCGATACTTAAGCACTTTAACGCCCCCGTTGCTCAAGGCGTCGCTGAAATTCTGACATGATCAGCATATAGAGCTCATCCCCTAAATACTGATCCTCCACATCATGATCGATACTGGGGTTGTCGTTCACTTCAATGACATAGGCATAATTTTCATGCTCTTTAACATCGACTCCGTATAAGCCATCGCCAATAAATTTCGCGGCCTTTACCGCAGCATCGAGAACTTTTTTAGGCACTTCAAAAGTGGGTAAGGTTTCAAAGCCTCCACTAATATTCTTTTTGACACTGTGGTTATATATTTGCCAGTGGTTACGTGCCATCAGATAACGACAGGCATAAATCGCCCGCCCGTTCAGCACACCTATGCGCCAGTCGAATTCGGTATACAAATATTCCTGTGCCAGCACCAGTGCACTTTCTGCAAACAATTCATTCAATCGCTGCTTTAATTCCTTGCGATTACTGACTTTAAAAACGCCACGTGAAAATGAGCCCTCGGGCATCTTCAGCACAAGCGGATAGGAAAAACTGTTTTCTATTTCATCCAGCGAATTCTTGCTGCTGTTGTTAATAACCTTGGTAAACAGACTTGGCACCTTCTGATAGGAAAAAGCGTCATGCAGGTAAACCTTGTTACAGCAACGCAAAATGGATACCGGATCATCAATAACCACCAGGCCCAAATTCTCAGCGCGGCTTGCCAGGCGATAAGTGTGATGGTCGATCGCAGTAGTTTCCCTGATAAACAAGGCATCGTAATAACCTATATTCTGAAATTGTTCAGCAGTAATGGTTTCGGCAGCAATACCATGCTTACCTGCCGCTTTAATAAAACGTGCAATCGCTTCCTTGTTACTGGGTGGCACCGTTTCCTGTGGATTAATCAGAATTGCCATATCCCAGCGACTGGGTTTGCGTTTATTGCTTACACGCCAGACAGTCTGTACAAACTCGTTCAGTTTAAGCTGAAATGTTTCAGCCTGCTCAGCATTAAGTGCCGAATAGGCATAGCGCTTTATTTGCAGGCTGACGTCAGCGCCTCGTCTTGACAGAGTGAAATAAAGAATAGGCGCCGGATATTGATTGAAAATCTTTTTACCTAACTTCTGTAATAAGGGATTTTCGACCCAGCCAAAATAAGAAAATACTTCCAGCTCTTCTTTATCGTGCAATACATTGCCGATATCCCGCTGTAAATTTATCAGCGGCCCTTCTTCATGATTAAAAACCCGTAATTCATTAACCACTTTCACACTTGGTAAAACGATGTGTTCACGCGCCTCTGCCAGCAAAGAACAATAATACCCTTTGCTGAGATAATGCTCGGTATCACATAAATTAATAATTCTGGTTTTTGGCTCATTGAGTTTTGGGTAATCCTTTACATACTTATCAAAACTGATAATTTCCAGATTATCAGCATCCAAAGCAATATTTTCATCATCAACAATAATCAGTGTTTTATGCATAGTCTGCCAGTTTAGCTCAGTTCAATATTTGCAAGGCTGCTCAACACATCGAGAAAAGCAGATACAGACTTGATAGGTGCTGTTTCGGCCAGGGTATGGTACCCCGATGTTGGGACTTGCAATGTGGTTCCATCTACCAGGCCTTTGGAGCCTGCAATTATTCTGCCCATCTCTGTCGAACCAATGGACATCGGTTTTTCGCCGGCTTTTAATAATTCTGCATTCTTCTGCTCGGCATATTCATCTTTAAATTGTGTTGAGTAACCCAGCTGAGCACAACGCTGCGCGAGCCGCTCGGTTAAAGCTGCATTAAAATTCGCATTGGCATCCTTGTTTCTGAGTACCAGTTCCTGTTGTTGCGCAGTTTGCAAATCAGGATAGGGGCTTGTATCAACCACTAACAACTGGTTGGTACTGCCACCAAAACGACGGAACCATTCCAGTAAATAGCGCCAGCTTTTACCGGCCTCTTCCTGGGCAGTAAAAAAGCAGGTGCCTTGAAAACCCAGTTCAAAAAGATAAACCAGGGCAGCAGCCGACAATACATTATCCAACTGACCTACCAGTGCATTCTCGGTAATATTCAGTTTATTTCTGAAGGCGACCGGCGTGCCTGCAACCAGATGTTCCAAACCTTCCAGTTCAAATATCAGGTTGTTACGAAATTCACAGATATGCGTACTGGTGATCTTGCCTTTATCACGATATGCGCCAGACCAGGGATCATAGGCAAACACCTCTTCATCATCCAAACGGTGTCTGATTTTATGCATCAATTCTTCACTGACCGAATTGCCCAGCAAATCAGAACGTGCACCACTGATAAAAGCCGCATACTGAAACTCATTTGGTCCCGTACAGATCAAACCATGGCGATCAATGTGGGCCGATAAAAATAAACTTTCCGGCTTGCTTCCCTGTGCAACCAGTAGGCCTTCGTACCAGGTAACCCTGGCGTTTCGTTCTTCCAGTTCGCGCTGCAGGACACGAAAAAAAGCATGTTCGGCTCCGACAACACTGGGTTGACGAATAAGAGTGGCAAGTAGATCGACAAAGCCCAGAGGCAAACCAGTGTGAACGGCATTACTGAGGTAGTTTAAGGCCTGGTTTTGTGCGGGCATTTCTAGCGAATCCTTGCGTTTGCATAAAAATAAAAGCGCTATATATGCCTGTTTATGGCTATTAGCAAGATTTTTTTTGTATTTGTCTGAAGCTCTGTTGACTGTCAGAATAGACTAATAATGAATCAAAGGTAAGGAGTCTTAATGAAAACGCGCGCTGCAGTGGCATTTGAAGCCGGCAAAGCCCTCGAAATATGTGAAGTTGACCTGGAGGGCCCGAAAGCTGGTGAAGTAATGATTGAATTAAAGGCCACAGGCATTTGCCATACTGACGAATTTACACTCAGTGGCGCCGATCCTGAAGGTGCATTTCCGGCCATCCTTGGTCACGAGGGTTGCGGCGTAGTGGTTGAGGTCGGGGCCGGCGTGAAATCACTCAAGGTCGGGGATACTGTGATTCCGCTTTATACCGCTGAATGTCGTGAATGCGATTATTGCCTGCACCCGAAAACCAATTTATGTCAGGCGGTTCGGGCTACTCAGGGCCAGGGCCTGATGCCTGACGGAACCAGCCGTTTTTCTCTGGATGGCAAGCCCATCCTGCATTACATGGGCTGCTCTACCTTTTCCAACTTTACGGTGTTGCCGGAAATCGCGGTAGCCAAAATTCGTTCCGATGCCCCTTATGACAAAGCCTGTTACATCGGTTGTGGCGTAACCACGGGTGTGGGTGCGGTGATTTTCCAGGCCAAAGCGGAATATGGCTCTACTGCAGCCGTCTTTGGTTTGGGCGGGATAGGTCTGAATGTAATTCAGGGCCTGAAAATGGCCGGGGCCACTAAAATTATCGGCGTGGATCTAAACCCGGCCCGTGAAGCACTGGGCAAAAAGTTCGGCATGACTGATTTTATTAATCCAAGCAAAGTCGAGAATGTTGTAGATCATATCGTGCAGCTAACTGGCGGCGTGGATTACAGCTTTGAGTGTATCGGCAATGTACAGGTCATGCGGCAGGCTTTGGAGTGCACGCACAAGGGTTGGGGAGAATCCTATATTATTGGCGTGGCTGGTGCTGGTCAGGAAATTTCAACGCGCCCCTTCCAGCTGGTTACGGGACGGTCCTGGCACGGCACTGCCTTCGGTGGCGCCAGAGGTCGAACCGATGTCCCGAAAATTGTCGACTGGTATATGGAAAATAAAATCAATATCGATGATCTGATTACACACACCATGCCGCTGGAAGATATCAACAAGGCTTTTGATTTAATGCATGCGGGTGAAAGTATCCGCTCGGTTGTGATTTATTAGCATAAAGAGCAATTTAGGCTAGTGATTTTGAATTTTGCTGCTTATGCTCAGTCGCAATACAACACTATCCCTTCGTCGACACGCCAAAATGCGTACATCCCTGTACAAGCTCGGCTGACGACATCTGACCGCCAGGGATGGCGGGAATGTCGAAATTGCAGGAGCATATTTCGGCCTGTCGTCAGACGGTCGCCTATTGCATAGTGTTGTATCACGCCTGTTCTTGTAACAATATTGAAAACTTAAACATCACTGAGAAAGCAGCCCCTCCTATCGCGGGAACCCATTGAGATGCGTTTTTCCTGAGTAAAGTCCCGATTTAGCGCGAGGACTGTCTGAGGAGCAAGGCGACGAGTTCCGCAGCGCCGGGAAAATGGGAAGGAAAAATCGAAGGGTGAGCGAGACTGGAGCGGCTGCTACAACAGCTGGAATTTCAAACATCACGCTACTTAATAGAAAAAAACAACTTTAAAGAGATATGTAAATGTTAATGACACAAATTAGTCGAAACCTTAGCTTTGGCGGACAACAATTAAAATTTTCACATCATTCCGATGTGCTGAATTGTGAAATGACTTTTTCAGTTTATCTTCCACCACAGGCTGAACAAAAACCTGTACCTTTAATTTATTGGTTATCGGGTTTAACCTGCACCGACGATAACTTTGTACAAAAAGCAGGAGCACAAGCTCATGCTGCTAAAGCGGGTCTCGCCATCGTCTGTCCGGATACCAGTCCGCGTGGAGACGGGGTGCCGGACGATCTTGAGGCGGCATATGATTTTGGACTGGGTGCGGGATTTTATGTTGATGCCACACAAAAACCCTGGCAAAAACATTATCAGATGTATTCCTATATCACGTCTGAATTACCTGCGGTAC
Organism: uncultured Gammaproteobacteria bacterium; assembly: GCA_963975155.1. Taxonomy (GTDB): domain Bacteria; phylum Pseudomonadota; class Gammaproteobacteria; order Pseudomonadales; family Pseudohongiellaceae; genus UBA5109. The sequence continues at coordinate 142,383 of CAXBFG010000002.1, forward strand.
TGGCTGCAAGTGATCTACCCTTGCAGATGGATAAAGCGTCAATCATGGGCCATTCCATGGGTGGGCACGGCGCCCTGACCATAGCATTAAAAAATCCGGGAAAGTACCAGGCAGTTTCAGCTTTCGCTCCAATTTGCTCGCCGACGAAGTGCCCCTGGGGCGTGAAAGCATTCAGTCATTACCTCGGTAATGACCAGCAAACCTGGAGTGACTATGACACCTGCGCACTGCTTGCCAAAGCAGAAGAGAAATTGCCCATCCTGGTTGATCAGGGTGATGCCGATGATTTTTTAACACTACAATTAAAGCCGCAATTATTACAAGCTGCCTGTGAAGAAACAGGCCATCCTTTGCTTTTGCGGATGCAGCCCGGCTATGATCATTCCTTCTTCTTTATCGCCAGCTTTATTGCTGATCATATCGAGCATCATATGAAGTACTTAAAGTAGAAACCCGGCGCTGCGTTCTATTACCCAGTAAGCCGATGGAATACCGATAACATAGGCTACCAACAATTCCAGATTTAGTGCAGAGCCTTGTAAATTAAATTCGCTTGCCGTGACGCGCAGATAAACTTCCTTGAACAATAAATACACTGCTGTCACGCCGGCTATAAATGCCAGCTGTCCCAATTCTACTCCCACATTAAAAAACAGCAGCGAGACCAAAACCTGATTGGCAACCAGACCCAGTTCACCCAGGGCGCTGGCAAAACCCAGTCCATGCAGCAGGCCAAAGCCGAAAGACACCACTACCGGTGCACGATATGTCCAGGAATCAGTATGCTGCCGTGCAATTTCGTGGGCCAAAAATAAAATCGATAACGCGATCACGGCTTCGACCGGGACTATAGGAATGCTGATAAAACCCATGGCCGACAGGAACAGTGTAATAGAGTGCGCCAGGGTAAAGCCGGTGACCGTTAATAAAATTCTTTTTAAGGTGCCGGATATCACTAATAAACCCAGTACAAACAGTAAATGATCCAGTCCTGCCAGAATATGCTCAAACCCGAGAATTGTGTAATCTTCAATAACGCCTAAGGTTGTCGGCGGGCCTTCTACTTCCCAGCTGCTTTCCGATGGCGTCAACATCATGTTGCGTGATGTTCCATCCTGAAATAGCACAGTAAAATAGGACGCCAAAGCAGGATTGCCCAATGGAAACTGCAAGGCAAAGCGCTGCCCTTCCAGCCCCTCCGGACAAAGCCAGGTATTTATTGCCCCCTGCGCCTCCTGATTGACACAGCTTTGCGGCCACAGCAAGGCAGGATAATTATTTGCACCAAGCACTGGCGGAGCTCTTAAAGTGGCATAAAAAACATTTGGTGCCTGTTCCGTCAGGGTAATGACCACCGGGCGCGCATCATGTGCCAGACTCAGTGGACTGAACAAAATAAACATCAAAACCAGCAGACTGCTGCAGACAGCTCGCATCTACAACTCTCCTTCCACGAGCTGGTACTTTTCGAGCAGTCTATTTTCGGCTTCGCGCCGCATCTGGTACAGCCTTTCGATGTAATAATCTTCCAGAATGCGATCACGCATATCTTCAAGGGGCAGCAATTCAGCCGGGAAACGATTACTTAGCATGAGCAGATGGAAACCAAAGGATGATTCCAGTGGCCCCTGCCAGAGTCCATCCTGTACAGGCAAAGTATCCAGACTGTCTGCAAAGTCGTCATCAAAATTATTGCGAATAAAATCCCTGCTGCGCCGTACATAGTTTTGTAAATAAGGAAATCTGTCACCAAAGTCCTGCGCAGCAAAAAAATCGATATTGTTTTCACTCAATTCAGTCAGCAGGGCTTCTGCTCTGCTTCTGCCCTCCTGCGTATGTTCAGGGTCGCTGACGTAAACATGCGTAAAAGTATAAGAAGCAGGCCGACGGTAAACGTCTGCATTCTCGGCATAATAGGCTTGCAGCTCCTCTTCAGCAGGCTCTGGCAGGCTTGTCACTGTATCCTGCAAGAGGAAAACCAGTTTCTCCACCATGCGCTGTTTAATATCGTAATCACCTTCATCCATACCCATGGCCAGTGCTTCCCGGTACAAGGCTTCTTCCCGAAAATAATCATCTATCAGTAACTGGCGCTGTTCGGCACTCATGTTGTCCAGTTGTTCGGCAAACAGCTCTTCATTAAAAGTATTGGCTCGATACTGTAAAAAAGTCAGTAAAGCCGCCCGGTCAACATTAATCTGGCTGGCGTCTGAAAGCCCGCTTTCTGTGCCTCTCAGGCTATAGAACATGAACAACAATGCCCCTAAAAACATAAAATGAACAAGGGGTTGTTTTAGTGTAGTCTTAATCAGCGACATAGTATCTACCTGCAAAATAGTTAAGCATTATAGGTAATTTATTTTTATAATCGCAATCCACACACCTGGCTCTGCCTGAGTCTATATATTATGAAAAAACTTATTCTGATTTTTACCGGACTGATCTCTCTGTGCTTTGCAGCAATTGTGATCGGCATTCTGTTTTTGTCCAACCTGGATCCAAATGAGTACAAGGACTGGATCAGTGCAAAATTTTATGAACAAACAGGCCGCGAACTGAGCATCAGCGGCGACATACAAACCAGCTTTTATCCGTGGCTTGGCCTGGAGATAGAAGGGCTGAGTATTTCAAACCCTGAAAACTTTGTTTTAAGCGGCCGGACTGACAGGGAGTTTCTGTACAGTGACTATGCAGCATTCAGAATTAAGCTGATGCCTTTGCTCAATCAGGAATATGAAATAGATACTGTCGAGCTACGCGGTACGCGCCTCAACCTTGCCGTCAATAGCGCAGGTGTTTCGAACTGGTCCGGTTTTTCAGCTACAGATGATCCGGGCAATACAGACACCAGCGAAAGCACTTCTTTCTCTTTCAATAAATTGATTATCGGAGGCGTAGCTATCGAAGATGTGCAGGTCAATTATATTGATCAGGTAAGCGATCAAAACATCACCGCCAGTGAAATCAATATGAGCATCCCCGAACTGGTTTACGGGGAACCCTTGCAACTCAATATGAGCTTCAGGCTCAACTCAAGCAATCCTTCACTGGTCAGTGACATCAGCCTGAGCAGTACAGTGATCTATGATCTGGATAACGACATCTATGCCCTGAATGACCTGAATCTGGATTTCCTGGATAGCCGCTTGCAGGCAGATTTGCGCAGTGACAACGGCGACATCAGCGGTACTGTCAATTTTAGCAGTGAGCGCACCCGTGAGCTGTTTGCCCTCTTCGGTCAAAGCGAACTGGCAGAACGTGTCGATAACATGCAACTGCTGATATTCCTGGACGGCAATGCAGACAATATTATTTTCAGTCCCTTCGATTTGAATATCGATATTTCAGGCTCCCCATTAAGATCCCCGACCCAGCTACACTTATTCACCAATGCTGAACTTAATCTTGATGATGAAAATCTGATGCTCAATGATTTCAATTTATCAGCACTGGGCTTGATCATGGATGGCAAGCTCAATATCAGTAATTTTATGAGCACCGCCAATATTACCGGCGAAATGGATCTGCAAAGCTTTAATCCGAAAGAACTAAGTACCTTGATCGATATCGAATTACCGCTAACCAGGGATCCCGATGTGCTTGAACAACTAGCCTTTTCAAGCAGCTTTTCTGTAAGTACCGAAGCAGCTGAATTGAACCGCTTCATCCTGGAACTGGATGACAGTCTGGTGACCGGCTCCGTACAGGCAAACAGTTTTGACAGCCTCGATCTGAACTTTGATATTGCTATAGACAGTATTGATATCGACCGCTATCTGAGTCCGCAACAAACGACAGGTTCCAGCGCCACAGCGAGTGCAAGTGACGAACTGCCTCTAACGACACTGCGGGGGCTTATGCTGCAGGGTGAAATCAATATTGATGAATTATTTGTGTCCGGACTGACCCTTAATGATGTCTTACTTGGCATGGAGGCAGAGCAGGGACTCATTGCATTAACAGCGGTTCAGGCCAGACTGTATCAGGGTACTTATTCGGGTTCACTGAGCCTGGACCTCAGCAGTGAAACCCCGGCTTTGAGCATGCAATCCACTTTACAGAACATCAGCGTCGCTCCCTTATCCACCGATTTTATCGGGGCATCTTATCTCAGCGGTTTGGGAAGCATTAATCTGGCACTGAGTGCTCAGGGCCGTAATACACAAACGCTTATTGGCAATCTGAACGGCACTGCAGACCTGAATTTAAACGAAGGCATATTTAAAGGTGCAGACGTCGGCTATATTCTCTCCCAGCTTGAAACCATGTTACGTAGTCGACGACTGCTAACTGTCAATCGTGGTGAACAGACTGCATTCGATAATCTCAGTGCCAGTATCCAGATTAGCAATGGTATTGCCCGCAGTAATGATCTGCTTATTCAATCTCCGGGCTTTAATATAAACGGCACAGGTACCCTGGCTAATTTACAAAATCAGAGTATTAATTTTGACTTGCTGGCGACTGTTAACCCGGCTACTGCCACACTGGAAAGTGAGGAATATGATATCGGTGGTTACTCCTTGCCGATTAATTGCAGCGGCAACATGAGTTCACCCAGATGCCTGCCTGATGTTAATAGCATTTTTAGCGCGGCAGTTAGCAATGTCATTCAGGAAGGCGTTGGCAGCTTATTGGAACGAGTATTAGGTTCGGGAGCCGCGAGCGGAGAAACTGCAGGTGAAAGTAGCGGGGAAAGTGCCGGGGAAAGTACCGGGAATGAATCACAAAACAACCAACAACAAAGCAACCCGGCCCAGGAAATATTCAATCAGGCTTTGGATCGGCTGCGTCGTTAAAAGCGTGAACTGAAACAAATTACCAGCATGGATTTACTGCTTTGAAGCTTTTATAATGTGGCCCTTCAAATCTGTCCTTAATTTTTGTACACCTGGAGTTGTAATTTTGGAGCAGCCATTATTTTGGAGCAGTTACTAATGAAGGACTATTTTTTTAAATACTGTTGCAAACTTTTAATCTTGCTTGGCTTTATTGCAACATTCTCGGCTGCCTACGCCCAGGATGAAATTGAAGAAGAAGATGACTTTTTCTTTTTCGAGGAAGGACAAACTTTCGATGATGAAATTGCCGACCCTTTTGAGCCCATAAACCGTGTTGTGTTTACAATAAATGACCGGCTGTTTCGAGCCGTTTTAAGCCCGGTGGTAAAAACCTACCGCTTGGTTCCCCGGCCAGTGCGGGCTTCGGTTTCAAATTTTTACTCCAATCTGACCACTCCATTGTCTGCCGTCAATGCCGTATTACAACTGGATGTCCCTAATGCCGGCTCTGAATTATCACGCTTTATTGTGAATTCCACTATCGGCATTCTGGGCTTTTTCGATCCTGCAACCCGATTGGGTATAGAGGAAGACCGCGAAGACTTCGGCCAGACTCTGGGGCATTATGGCGTAGGTCATGGTTTCTATATCGTTTTACCGATTCTCAGTTTTTCCAGTTTCAGGGATTTAGGTAGTCGGGTTGGTAATTCATTATTGAACCCGATAAACCATATCTGGGATCCGGAACTGGATGACTACATTGCATTTCAGACGCTGGACGAAGTTAATGACCTATCCTTTAATGTCGATAATTACACATCACTGTATGATAGCGCTCTTGATCCCTATGCTTTCTTCCGCAGCGCTTATGTGCAGGTCAGAGCGGGTGATGTTAATAAGTAAGCCGTTAAGGTTGGGGTCAGTATTCAGCCTATATCATGTATCTGTCACACTGATTTATTGAAGAAATGAGTAAAAACTTATGAAAAATCATTCGGTTACTGTCTTTTTTCTGTCACTGATCCTGAGTCTGGGAATCTGCTCACAGTCACTGGCACAAAATTCCAGCCCGACTGGAACAATTCAGCATATGCTCGATTCGATATTCGAAATCCTGAGAGCTCCTGATTTCAATCTGGGGCGTGATAAAGCAGCTATTGAAGAGGCTGTCGATGCCGCCTTTGACCCCAATACAATCGCCCAGAGCGCTCTGGCAGCAAGCTATCGCGATTTGAGTACCGAACAACGTGCTGAATTTGAGGCCATCTTCTTCCAGATTTTAAAAAATACCTATATTGATCGTTTGGGCGCTTATACTGATGAAACAACTGAAATTACGGGCGAAGAAGTTGATGGTAACCGGAGTACAGTAAATTCCATCATTTACACAACCAACTCACAGATCACTCTTGATTACAGTCTGCGACAACGACCCAATGGCTGGTTCATCTACGACATCGTAGTCGAAGATGTCAGCCTTTTAAGCTCTTACCGTTCTACCTATCGAAGCATTATCAGACGCTCCGGAATTGACGGCCTGATGAGTGAATTAAGATTACAGGTCAACGGGCTTGAGTAGGTGCCACTGTTTCATGCTATAATGCGCGCCGGATTTACTTCTAGAGCACAAAATTATTAATTCTTCCTCATCTATGGCCAGTAGCACACTAAGCCTTAAAAGCCTTCGCGATACTAATACTCTAAAAACTGAAATTAGCCAGTTGGAAGCCGATAAAAATGAGCTATTGGCTAAACTCGAGCGCGAGAAAAAACTACTCAAGAAAGTTCAGGATGACCTGCTGCATCAGAAAAAAGATTTTGAACATCTGGAAAAGCAGTTCGATCACTTTGCGGGCATAGAAGCTGACTTTGATGCCCTGCAGCAGGAAGTCCAGCTGGAAAGACTGGAAAACCTGATCAGCACCGAGAAACTGGAAGCACAGAATGCTTCTGCTATCAAAAAAGCCCGTGAAGAAGTGAAGGATTTGCAACAGGAACTCAAGGAACTGAAAAAGCTTGATCCGATTCGACTTAAGCGCCAGCTTGCAGACCTGAAAAAGAAAACTATCACTCAAGCCAGTGAAAATAAAACAGTCAATACGGCTCTGGTTACTACACGCAAAGAACTCAAGGAAACCACAGCTGAAAAAGAACGTCTTGATCTTGAACTGAAAGCTGCGCTTAGTGAAAGCCACTCTTTCTGGAAATCCAAAGATAATGAGTGGGCATTATTCGAAAGCGGCCTGTTACTGAAAGACGAAGAAGAACCCGCGGATGACGATGACAAGCAATTGCGGATTCGATGCCTGAATCTCATCACCGGAGCTTCCGTACTCAGTAAGGAACTGATTACTGAAGGCAAGGATAAGGATCTGGTTAGCTGGCACAGCGAACTTGATATACCTGAAGAAGTTTCCAAAGAAGCTGGCAAACGCCTGAAAAAAATTGCTTCTGACCTCGAAGACGACGACTAGAATTTTTCTTTTCCCTATTCCCTGTTACTTACTGTATACCCCCTGCTATCATCCAGACTATGAAACTGGAAATGATTTGCACAGGTGAAGAAGTACTCTCCGGCCAGATAGTCGATACCAATGCAGCCTGGTTTGCTGACACCATGATGAATCATGGTATCGAATTACAGTATCGGGTCACAGTTGGTGATCGCATGCAGGATCTGATCGCAACTTTCAAAGAACGCAGCCAGCATGCCGATGTAATTCTCGTCAATGGCGGACTGGGACCAACTTCAGATGATTTATCTGCCGAGGCAATAGCCAAAGCGCTTAAAGAAGAACTGGTTGAAGACGCCGGATGGCGGCTTCATCTGGAAGCATTTTATCAAGGTATAGGTCGCCAATTTCCCTCAAGCAATCTTAAGCAATGTCTGTTACCCGCTTCGGCAATTCGCGTTGATAACCCCGAAGGTACTGCACCCGGCTTTCGCGTCAAACTTAATCAGGCCTGGTTATTTTTCACTCCCGGCGTGCCTTTTGAATTCAAGGCGATGGTTGTACAGCAGTTTATTCCCTTTATTCAGCAAACTTTTCAGTTTTCCCAGGCAACACAATTGCACAAACTGCTTTGTCTTGGCCATGGCGAGTCAACACTTGCTGACAGCCTGAGCCAGCTGACAATACCCGAGGGGATTACACTTGGATACCGGCCTTCCGCACCACACGTTGAAATAAAATTATTTGCCCGTGGTGACAAGGCCATCAGGGACTTACCCTTGCTTATCGATGCAGTGAAATCCAAACTTGGTCCAGCCATCGTTTGCGAAAACTGCCCCTCAATTGCCGAGGCAGTTCATCAACTGCTGATTGAAAACAAGCTTAGATTGAGCATTGCAGAATCCTGTACCGGGGGCATGTTAAGCAGCCAGCTCGTAGAGTTTTCAGGCAGTTCCAATTATTTGGACCAGAGCCTGGTCACTTACTCCAATCAGGCAAAACAGAATATTCTGGGTATCAGTGCAGAAACGCTGCAACAACATGGAGCGGTATCCATACAAACGGCCCAGGCCATGGCTGAAAATGTACGCGCACTGGCTGGCAGCGATTATGGACTGGCAACCACGGGTATAGCCGGGCCCGATGGCGGCAGCACTGACAAACCCGTGGGCATGGTTTGTATTGCCCTGGCAAGCAAAGATACCTGCTGGATACAAACTATCCAATTGCCCAGGCGATCCAGAACACTGATTCGAATCATGAGCTGTGCCGTTGCGCTGGATATGTTACGACGCAGCATTACGGGTACTGACCCTATTGTGCCCTACTCTTCGATAAGCTGTTCTGACACTCAAATCGTCAGGAATTAACTGATAGCTGGCGCACTAAAGCTAAAGTTTGTAAGTGCGTAGCGCTAGCGGGCGAACTATAAACTGCCGCGCAACAAGCCGGTAAACCTGGTATTGGTTGAGGTTGAAATTTCTAGTGGGGTCAATGCCGCCGCTTCTGTCATGTTCACCCTTCGATCTTTCCTTCCCATTTTTCCGGCGCTGCGGAACTCGTCGCTATGCTCCTCAGACAGTCCTCGCGCTTGATCGGAAAAATAGTCAGGAAAAAGGCATCTCAATGGGTTCACATGGCAGGAAGGGCGGCTTCATCGCCAATAGAAATATCAACCAGAACCAATACCAATAATTTAACCTTCCAGACTTTCAATGTGAGAATGCCGAAAAGATTAGCAAGATAGGTCAGGAATATTTCGCTGAAGCATGGCAATATTCCAGCATGCCTAAAGCAACAACTCATAATAAAGCGAAACTCGATTACGAACAGCGGGTTCAAAAGATTATTGATTATATCAGCAACAACATTGATGCAAATCTTAGTTTGGACACCCTTGGTCAGCAAGCCAGTTTTTCCCCTTTCCATTTTCATCGCCAGTTTCGTGCAACTACCGGTTACCCGCTATACAAAGCGGTACAACTGTTACGCCTGAAAAGAGCATCAAGACTTTTATTCTTCTCACCTGAGATTAGTATCAGTGACATCGCTTATGAAGCTGGTTTTGAAAATGCCGAATCCTTCAGTCGTGCCTTTAAAAAAGTTCAGCAACAAAGTCCAACCGCGTTCAGGAAAAATCCTGACTGGGAAATCTGGAAAAACATTTTCACACTTAATGAACTGAACAGGAGTACAGACATGCAGGTCAAAATAATTGAATTTCCAAACACACTGGTAGCTGCTCTGGAACATCACGGCCCTGAGCATCTGGTCTATAACACAACACGTCGTTTTATTGAGTGGCGTCAGGCAAATGGCATAAGCCCAGCCTCGGGTGAGACTTATGGTCTGCACTACAGTGATCCGGCCAGCACCCTGCCTGAAGATTATCGCTTTGATATCTGCGTCTCTGTTTCAGCCCCCGTAGATGACAATCCACAGGGCGTCGTAAACAAGCAGATTCCAGCAGGGCGTTGCGCAGTCCTCAGGCATCATGGTTCCAGAGAATATATCCCTGGAGCTGACTATCTTTATCGGGAGTGGCTACCTGAAAGTGGAGAAGAATTACGTGACTTCCCTTTCTTTTTTCATTACGTCAATGTCGGCCCCGAAATAAAAGACCAGGATATGGTGACGGATTTATATTTACCCATTAAGTAAGTTATTACACTGTAATATCCCCAGTGCTAATCAGAACCCGATCATTTCTGCACAAACTGGTATTCGCAATCAAACTTTCAGGGGTGGCACTTTTCTGAAACCCGGCTTCGCCAACAGAAATTGCCCGGTATGTATTACTCTTTCACTAAAACCGCCTTCACAAAAGCAAAAATAATATTCCCACATCCGTATAAAGGCATCATCCACTCCCAGGCGCTTAACTTCATCCAGTTTATTCATAAAGTTTTTTCGCCAGTGCATGAGCGTCTGGGCATAATCAAGACTCATGTCCTCCAGTCCGATTAACTGCATGTCGGTATCCTTTGCAATATGTCCGCTTATAACACTGTTGCTTGGCAATTGTCCGCCCGGGAATATATAACGCTTGATAAAATCAATAGAATTTACGGAACTCTGATACCTCTGGTCACTGATAGTAATTGCCTGTATCAGCATAAGGCCATCCTGCTTCAAAAGCTCATTACATTTTGAAAAATACTGAGAATAATATTTGGCACCCACTGCTTCTATCATTTCAACGGATACCAGTTTATCAAAACTTCCTTCAATTTCCCGATAGTCTTTAAGGTACAAAGTAATTTTATCCTGCAGACCTTCCCGTAAGACCCATTCTTTTGCATAGGCATACTGTTCCCGAGATAGTGTAGTTGTGCTTACCCGGCAGCCATAATACTTTGCCGCATAGATCGCCAGACCTCCCCACCCTGTACCAATTTCCAGCAGGTGATCAGATTTATCGAGTTGTAATCTCTCACAGATATGTCTGAATTTTAATTGCGATGCTTCAAACAGACTTTGATCTGCATGCAAAAAGATTCCCGCAGAATAGGCCATTGTTTCATCCAGAAACAATGAGAAAAAATCGTTGCTCAAATCATAGTGTGCTGCAATATTTTCTTTTGCCTGTTTACGGCTATTGTTTCTTAACCAGTGATACAAGCTACCGGATAGTCGCCGCAATAATGATTGTTGACCATTAATTTTATCAAGTGCCTGCATATTGGCTACAAAGATTCTAATCACTTCCAATAGTTGCGGAGAACTCCAGTACCCATGCATATAGGCTTCTCCTGCCCCGAGATCTCCATTTTTAAGCACCATTGTGTAAGCTCTGGCATCTTTCACAATAATATGGGCTTTTAGTTCATGTTGTGAATTAGCATCTCCAAAAGTGAATTGTTCTTCACCTTCCTGTATCACAAGGTAGCCATAGCGGATATTTTCCAGAACTGCAAAGATGGCTTTACGAGCCATATCCGGGAAATATGTTCCTTTAAGGTATAGATTTTTATCGGAATTTAATACAGTTTCTCTCAAGGCTGGACTCCTTTAACTTTTTTAATCAATGCATTTTCTGAAGACTTATCGTGCTTTATGGTTTGCTTCGTTGAATTTGGATTAGGGTAAAATGGAATCCTTTTTAGCCACAGATGCAGCGCCTGCCAGTAGATTGCCAGGCCTACCTTAAGCGTCATAGCCGGATAAGCTAGCAATATCCTTCTCAGGGTAGCCGGACTGATTTCTTTGCGCGTTAACATCAAGCTCGCAAAAAAATGCTTCTGATCTTTACGATAGGTATCAATCAGTATTTTTAAATGTTGATCCGGCAAATTGCTGCGCCAGGAATAGCGCATTTGCATTGGCATAAAAGGTGAGACATGGTGCTGCTTGCTGAAATTAGCTACGACATAATCCTTTTTATCCGTACAGGGAATAACATAGGCATGTCTTTGACCCCAGGGCGTGTTGGTAACTTCTGCCAGCAAATACTGTAGATTGTCCGCTTCGTCATAACAGTAATAACAAGTAATCGGGTTTACGAGATAAGCAAAATACCGAAAATTCGTTAATACGCAGATTCTGCCTGAAGGACGCTGACCGCTTTGTTCTTCTACCTTATCTCGAACAGCTTTATCGAGAGACTCGTCGTGTTTACCCAGGTAATCTTTTCTCAGGAAGCAAGCCAGATTAAATTTTCCAAATGACCAGAACCATGATCCCCTGAACAGTTGCTCTGCTTCAGAAAGATCAATAAACATCATGAAGACCTTGTAACGAAAACTATGTAGCACAGGAAATAATCGACAGTGGCTGACTATCCCTTCATAAATGGCACTTTTCCCTAAATTTCTGTTCATTGTCTTCACGCGACCCGCAAAATTGATTTGCGTGCATTACATTGCAGATTTTCAATAACCCTGAGAGCACTCCATACGCCATCTTCATGGAAACCGTTACGCCAGTACGCCCCACAAAACCAGGTATTTCTTTTACCGTTAATTTCCACCCAGCGTGCCTGTGCTGCCATTCCCTTGACTGTAAATATCGGATGTTCGTAATGATAAACACCCAGAATCAGATCCGGCTTAATGGCACTGGTCTGATTTAAAGTGACACAATAGGTCTGTTCGCTGTTAATCCCCTGCAGGATATTCATGTTGTAGCTCAGTCGCGGTATATCACTTTCTTGATCCAGACTGACATTCCAGCTTGCCCAGGCACGCTTGTTTTTCGGCAACACTGTTTCATCGGTATGCAGGACAACTTCATTCTTGCTATATGGAATAGCTGACAATATCTCCTGTTCATCGACACTCGCATCAGGCAGGCAGGCCAAAGCCTGATTGCTGTGACAGGCAAACACCACATGATCAAAAGTTTCCAGCCCATGCCTGGTTTTCAGAGTGACATACGAACCGGTAATATTCCTGTCGACTTCAATTACCGGTGTGTTTAGATGAATCCTGCAGGTATCCGGGCTTACCAGCTTTTCGATATACGCACTTGATCCTCCTTTTATTACCCGCCACTGTGGTCTGTTTTTTATATTCAATAAACCGTGATTACGGAAAAATTTAACAAAAAATTCTAGTGGCATTTCCAGCATATCACTCTGTTTCGCTGACCAGATAGCAGACCCCATAGGAACGATATAGAGCTTTTTAAAAGTCTCTGAATAGGCATAGCGATCCAAGTATTCGCCCAGTGTAAAATCGTGATTCTTCTGTAGACTGTCCAAATGCTTTTCAACCTGCTTATTAAATCTCAATATTTCACTTAGCATTTTTAAATAGCTGGTCGAAAATAAATTCCCACGCTGCGCAAATAGAGTGTTCAGATCAGTCCCTGCATATTCAATACCTGTAGCTTTGTCACTGACACTGAAACTCATTTGGGTCTCCTGACTGTCGATGCCTATTTCATCCAGCAGGGCAATAAAATTCGGATAGGTCCAGTCATTAAAAACAATAAAGCCTGTATCAATAGCAAGCGCCTCGCCCTGATTTTCAAGCTTGATAGTTGCCGTATGCCCACCCAGACGATTAGAAGATTCAAACAGGCTGACTTCATGATCTTTTGACAAATGGTACGCCGCTGTCAGGCCTGAAATACCACTGCCGATTATGGCTATTTTCATCCGACGACTCCCGGTTTGCGGCGCAGACGTGGCACAATATTTTTATACCAGAGTCTCTGCATCATGCTCAGTAAAGTTAAACTTATATGCAAGCGCCGCGGGAAAACCATTCGCAGGGGGCGCTTTGGCAATTTCGCCAAAATGTCGGCTGCGGCTTGCTGATCGCTGACTATAAATGGCATGGGGAAATCATTCGCGGCTGTCATCGGCGTTTTTACAAAACCCAGATAGCTGGTGATGACATCCACACGATCCCCTATGTCTGCGCGCAGTGAATCCAGAAAATATGCCATGGCTGCTTTTGATGCGCCGTAGGCTTCGGCGCGCGGAAAACCGATATAAGAACTCATGGAACAAAGTCCGACGATGAAGGGTTTTTTATCGCAACCCTTTAAGCCTCTCTTTTCCAGCAATGGGACTGCGGCGGCACAGGAATTAACTGTACCCAGATAGTTAACGGCGATAGCCTGGTAAAAGGCATCCAGATTAAATTCCGGCAGGTCAATATATTCACAGATACCTGCACACAGAAATATCCCGTCCAGTGCTTCCAGGTGGGGCAGATTGTCGCTAAAAATCCGCCTCATTGATTCGCGATCAGAAATATCACAAGCCAGGACCGTCATTAAATTCGGATACAGTTCAGCCAGTTCATTGAGAGCTTCAGTGCTGCGACTGCTGATCACCAGATGATGTCCTTGCTCAGCTAATTGACAACACAGTGCTTTACCAATACCTGAACTGGCGCCGGTGACCCAATAAGTCTGTTGATTATGGTTCGCCATCTAGCTTAACCCTGTAAACGGTTTTTCATGAATTTAATAACACTGCCCAGAACCGGCACATGTTCATAAACGAGTGCCCCCAGATCATAGCTGTCTTCATGGTAGTAAACCTTGGATGTGAACTTCAGCAAGGACATGCCACGCAAGAGTATTGGCTTACCATTATTCAATTGCTTGTGTGCAAAGGTCATTTCCCAGCTGAGGTGCGCGCTGCCTTCTGACTCAATCTTTTCAAGGTAACGCATCTCGTAATGCAGCATATTCGCAGCCATACCTTTCAAATAGGCTTTTAATGCCAGACTTCCCATCAGCTTGTGGACCGGATCAATAAACTCAATATCCTGTGTATAAAGTTCATCAATCCGGGGGACTGAATCTCTGGAAAAGTCTGCATAGAAGTCCATCACTTTGGCTACGACATCTTTAGCCGCGGCTGGCACTGGAATTTTTTCAACATTCGACATAGAACTTGCCTTAATTAGGTTTGCATATTGATACGCAGATAGATTACTTTTGGATTAAGGTCTTGAATCTATTTAGTTTCAACACTTTTATGATCCACTCCCTGACTGCTTGCGTAAGTAATGTTAAGAAAGATCAGTTTGGGACAGCGGGTTAAAATGCTTCAGCCATTACGACAAGTAGTACAGGAGAATATGCAGAGCCCCGAAGCTTGGAATACGCTGCTAGTCCGCGTTGCACAGAATAAGGACCGCGCAGCATTCCAAACCCTGTTTGAGCATTTTGCCCCCCTGGTAAAAGCCTATGCCTACAAGGTCTCCAAACTCTCGCAAGCAGAAGCTCTGGCGGAAGAACTCGCCCAGGAAACCATGATCAAGGTCTGGTTGAAGTCACATACCTTCAATCCCGACAAATCCGCAGCTGGAACCTGGATATTTACGATAGCCAGAAACACCAGAATTGATTTATTACGTAAGCACTCAAGGCATTTATCCGATAACAATGAAGAATTTGATGAGTCCATATTAAGCGCAGATGATATCTGGCAGGATCAGGCCGATGATGCATCTGCCCAGCTTGAAAAAAGCCAGTTGAAGAGCATCATTATGGGCTCTATAAATGAATTACCCGGTGATCAGCTTACTGTTATCAAATCAATTTATCTGGATGGCTTATCACACTCTGAAGCGGCAGCATTACTTAAGCTGCCATTAGGCACGGTTAAATCCAGAGTGAGGCTGGCATTACAAAAACTTAAATTAACTATCGATATTTAAATTACTTATCAAATTTCAACTATGACGAAATATCACCCGGACACACGTTTCATTACCGACTTTGCTGCAGGCAGCCTGCCGCTTTCACAGGCACTATGCGTGACTGCACATTTACATTACTGTGATGATTGCAAACATAAAGTGGCTCAGCTTAGCGAACTCGGTTCAACCCTGCTCGATGAGCTCCCTCCCCTGCAACTCAAACAGGATTTTTCTTCCCTGATGGCACGGATTGACTCCCTGCCAGAAGAAAATGTCCATGTACAAAGCAGCTCTCTGGACGCTGCAGGTTCTTCATTACCTGCTGCCTTGAATAAAATTACCAATAATGATCTCGATTCCCTTCACTGGCACTCCATCGGCAAGAACTTTCGTTACTCCGAGTTAAACACCGGTGATAGCCAGCGTGAAACTTCACTGTTCACCATCAAGGCAGGGGGCAACGTACCCAGACATCGTCATAAAGGTGATGAAATAACAGTCGTGCTTAAAGGACATTTTTCTGATCAGGATGACCACTATCAGGTGGGCGACTTCATAGTGCGCACAAAAGGTGAGACACATACACCTGTGGCTGCCCAGGATGAAGATTGCCTGTGTCTGTATACGCTTGATGCGCCCATTCAAATGACCAACTGGTTTTACCGCCTGCTTGCACCTTTGATGAAAGTTGCCAGCTAGAATAGCTGACCCTCTCCTGTATGGTCGCTTTAGGGTTAAAGTGCTAATTACCTGAAAACAGCCAGGGCACGTTCCCGGGAAAACCTTAAATCTATAATGGGTTTAACATAATCAGAGCGCAGCTTGCCGGGGTCATGAATAGTCTTTGCTGTCTCGGCTTTCAGTTCAGGGATATAGCTTTTTATAAAAACACCATCCGGATCAAAACGCTCTGACTGCCGAATCGGATTAAATATTCTGAAATAGGGAGCCGCGTCTGTGCCTGTAGATGCGCTCCATTGCCAGCCTCCGTTATTGGCTGAAAAATCGCCATCAATCAAATGCTGCATAAACCAACGCTCACCCCAGCGCCAGTCTATCAATAAGTTCTTGCTTAAAAACATAGCCACAAGCATTCGCAAACGGTTATGCATCCAGCCTGTTTGCTTCAGTTGACGCATGGCTGCATCAATAAGCGGGAAGCCGGTTTCCCCATTGGCCCAGGCCTGAAAATCAGTATGATCCTGACGCCAGGGTATGTCCTTATATCGGCTGTTCCAGGCCTGGTTTTTACTGACATGGGGATAGTGATGCATCACATATTTATAGAAATCCCGCCATAAAAGTTCAGTACGCCAGGTGTGCACAGCATCTATAGCTTTCAGGCTGTCGGTTTTATCCCAACATGTTTTTACCGAAATAATGCCGCTATTTAAATAAGCCGAGAGTGCGCTAGTACCCTCTACTGACGGAATATCCCGATGCTGTTTATAGTCTTTAACTTTCCTGTTGAGGAAATGTCTTAGTCGTCTGGCTGCTTCGGATTCTCCGGCAGGCCAGAGTTTCTGCCACCAGGATTCGGCTTGTGGCCATTCGATATCATCGAGTCGCACTTGTTTGGTCAGCCTGTGTAATTTATTCATGAACTGCTCTGAATTCGTGATGCTTAAATTTCGATTTTTTTGCCTGGATGCAGGAGAGAGCAGTAAAGTGCGAGCCTTATTGGCAAAAGGTGTAAACACCTTAAAAGGCTGGCCATCTGCTTTCAGGGTTAAATCCGGGGCTAATAAGCATTGATCTTCGTAAGCAAAAAATTTAACACCCATTTCCCGGCAAATATGCTCTATGGCGTCATCACGTTTTACTTCATTCAATGGATATTCAGTATTGCAATGTAAGGCAGCAATGTTCCAGCTTGAGATGATTTCCTGCATTAATGCGGGAATATCCCGATAGTAAGGCACCTGAAAAAAGAGCAGGGGAATGTTAAGATTTTCAAGTTGAAGCTGTAATTGCTGAAGATTTCTGCGCCAGAAATCTATTTTTATTGGCGCATCATCATGTAGCCGCCATTGCTCCGGCGTAGCAATATAAATCGCAAGGGTCGACCCCTGCTTAAGAGCCTGCCATAAAGCCGTATTGTCACCAATGCGTAAATCATTTCTGAACCAGCAAAGTTGTACATTCATATGGCATTACGCAAACTGAGTTCCTGCGGGTAAGGATCAAAAAATGCCTGCTTGCTGATATAGTCATTGGGATGATTATTGAAATGATGCTGTAACAGGGTCACCGGCACGACTAAGGGCACGATGCCCTTGCGGTACTGCTCAATGACTTCCACCAACTTTGCCTTTTCTCTGGCCTGGAGCTGCTTTTTCAGATAGCCCTGCAAATGCATCAGAACATTGGTGTTGCTTTTCCGATTGGCCTTTTTGCTTAAGGCCTGCATTAATTCAACGATATAAAGCTGCCCAAGTTTCTCCGCTGAATATGTTCCGGCATCCGCCAGCAGTTGGCCTAATTTGGTATAGGTCTGGGGTGCATGTGCCATCAGGCAGTATTTATAGGATGCATGAAAATCCAGGATGCCTGAGCTGGTCAAACCCTTTTCCTGCAAGTTTTGCCAGCGGTGATAGGCATAAACGCGGGCGATGAAATTTTCCCTTAAAACCGGATCTGTAAGGCGGCCGGCTTCTTCGACCGGCAGCAGCGGCATCGCACTGGTAACTGCCTGCGCAAAAATCCCCCTGCCAGAGTATTCGGGGGAAGGATTGCCTTTTTGATACACCTTTACCTTGAATAGACCGCAGCTTGGAGAACCTTTGATGAAAATATAACCACAAAGTTTTGTCAGCTCAGGCAAAGCCTGCTCGGCAAAGTGGCTGAGCTTTTCTGTAACGTCAATGCTTTCGTCATCGACATTGACGGCACGCGGCTTACTGGCGTCGCCAATAAGGTGAATGGGTTTACGAGGTATACCGAGCCCGATACCAACTTCAGGGCATAGCGGTTTATAGTCAAAATAATTTGATAGCGTGTTCACACACAGACGCGATAATTTATGCCCGCCGTTATAGCGAACTTCTTCTCCCAGCAAGCAACTGCTTATCCCAATGGCAATTTTATTCAAAATACTGCTAGCTCCATGAATTAATACTCAATCAATACTCTTGATACGAGTCCGGCATTGACTTGGATGACTGGCTAATACTCATTTTACACTGAGCTCTCATGCAGTCCATTGGCAAGCAATGTTTACTGGCAGGACCTTCAGAATTCAAGTAACGGGCAATGCCGGAATAAGAGAAGATAGACGCTAGGTCTTGCTGAAAATATGGACAAACAGCCTAGTCAGTACTGTTCTGTGCTTCAGCGATCGCTTTTGCAGCGATGTCTGCTGCGGCTTCTGCACTGAGGGTTTTCCTGCTGATCAGTATCTGAAGAGATAAGCGAAAATAATGAATGAAGCGTCGGCAATTCCTGCACATAAGCAGATGCAGAGCCATGTTCATGGCCTGCTTCCAGTTGAGTTGCTTATCCACATAATCAGTGGCCTGGTCAACAATTTCATTACACTTCAACATAATGTTCTCTTTGCTTCAGCCTTGCTTGGTTTTTCTTATTCTTCAAACTCTTCAAAACTAACACTCACCCGTTTCCTGATAATGATCAATCACCTGAAATAACTTCATGCGTGCACGATGCAATAACACTCTTGCATTTGAGTGAGATATTTCAAGTATGTTACAGACTTCATCCATGTCGAGTTGTTCCTGTTCGCGCAATAAAAAAACGGCTTTCTGATCAGCGTTGAGTTTATTCAGCGTGTGTTCAATACATTCCTGTAACTGCTCTTCCTGCATCAAGGCTTCGGGGGAACTAATATCCCATTCCCCCGGCGCTTTCTGCCAGTGCCCGTCACTTTTAAAGGCATTATGCAGCCATTCATCCAGCCGCTTATCCTGCTGATCAGCATCTGACTGGCTATCCAGAGATACTGTTTTGGATTCCTTTTTATAACGATTGAAGGCTTCATTTCTGAGAATAGTAAACATCCAGGTCTTGAGTGATGACCTCTCCTGGAATTTCGGCAAGGCTTTGTATATGGAAACCCAGGCTTCCTGCACAACTTCTTCTGCCCATACTTCACCCACAATAGAACGTGCCACACTCAGCAAGGGCTTGTGATATTCCTGCACCAGCTGATTGAATGCCTGATGTTCCTGAGCCTTCAGTTTTTTCAGGAAGCTGACCTGGTCCATACTTTCCCTAAACCTGCTCTGATCTGGAGTGAAAGGAGATACTACACAGTTCAGCGCTTAATTAAAAACGGCCCGACCAAAAATAAATTGCAGCTTCTGTAACAACAGCTAAATTGATATGTCCAAGAATACAGTTGATTGATAATCCTGGTTTTTACCTGCTTGTTAATAACTTTACCCTTCGAGGGCTCCAGCGCTACAACCCTTCATTTTTGGAGCCCTCATTTTTTATCAGTGCTGACAAACCAGAGCCCAAATAAGCTTTCATAATTGCTGCATAATTGCTGGTGATTATTATCTGATAGTCCTTTATGCTTGGTGTCGAGAAGGAATTGCAGCATTTGATCCAGCATAGTTTTTCAGCTTTCTTGAACGAGAATAAAACAATTATCAAATTATAATAAGCTCGAGGAGAAGATCGTGGGTAACAGAAATAATTCACTTGTCAAAACCGCCTGTATGGCAGTTATCCTGTTAGCAGGTACTCAAGCACTTGCCCAAGCCCCTGGTGGACGCGGCGGTCCTTTAGCCGGCTTTAATGTAACACCTGTTATACCGGCTGTTTCTACAGTCGCTGCCATTCCAGGTATTCGCCCTGTTACAGGTGGTGGAGAAGCCTGGAACTCATCACCGGCACAATGGCCCGGTCATGGAATTGCCGACTATAACTATGAAATTAATGAATACCTGATATCCGGTACGGCAGCCGGTGAACCTTACACGACGCGACTGGTAATACGTAAACCCTCCAATAACAGTGATTTTAGTGGACTGGTTGTCGCCGAGTCCATGCATCCGATTGGTGGTGCTCATGCCTTTGAATATAACTCCATCTACATCATGGACTCCGGACACATCGCCGTCGAAATCAGCACGCTTGGAGCGGACCAGATCCGGGAATTCAATCCGGCACGTTACGGGGATATTCAAATTTCACCTACCCAGACCAGTGAAATCCTGGCGCAGGCAGGCGCCTTAATCAAAAGCTCACAGAGCCCGATCGCAGCATTGAATCCCCGTAATATGATTTTATGGGGTACTTCTGCAAGTTCAGCAATACTTACCCGCTACCTGCCCGCTCATGCCGTTTTCACTTTGGCCGATGGCAGCAATATTTATGATGGATTTATGCCGACATCAAATGGCAGTGAAATTGCAGCCGTTGATGTCCCCATGATTCAGGTACCGACCCAACATGAATATGGTAATGGAGCAACAACACTGCAGGACAGCGATGAAGCCGGCAGCCAATTCCGTGTTTATGAGTTTGCCGGACTGGCACATCTGGATGCCCGGAATAATTCAGCCCGTGTGACTCAGAACGATTGCCAGCACCCGATTTCCATGCTGCCACAGGAGGCTTATTTCTCCGTTGCCTTGCATCACTTGCTGCAATGGGTAGATAAAGGGATTGTTCCGCCGCGTGCACCACGCATACTGATGGATAACTTTGTTGATAATGACGGTTCATTGATGGCCCTGGATGCTAACGGTAATGCCCAAAGCGGCATTCGTAATCCCTATGTCGATGTCGCAGCCTATAAATACACCATGGTGAATGAACCAACTGAAGCAGCGATGAATTCCGCGGCCGGCGTCATGGGACCAGCTTTGCTGTGCAGGTTATCCGGATGGCAAACACCAGTTGCCCAGGCGAATCTGAGACGGGAATATGGCACCACCACAACCTATGTCAGTCGCTTTGAAAGCAGACTCAATGCACTGGAAGCTGAAGGCTGGTCTTTGCCTGTCTACCATGACCTGATTATGGCTGATGCGCGCAAGGTCCAGTTCTAGTTATTCATGGCAATACAAGCAACAACATAAAGGGCTCATTAGAGCCCTTTTTTTGTGTGTTGCTTTTGCATGTCATTTTTATCATTATTTTTTATAAGATATATCCACAGTGGTTTATTTCAGACCTAAAGCATTACTGATATTTTCCCAGGATATTACTTTAAAATTTTGTTTCTCTCTGGGGTTTTCATTGTAGCCATCCTGCACTACTAACATGCCTTGAGGGAAGCGACTAACCAAAGCAAGCGAGGTAACTGACAGTCCATCTGTTTCCTGTACTGCATCCACTCCATTTAAGGGATTCAGTGCCACTCGTACAGAACCCAGATAAATCGCTGCATTATTCAGGTCATAAAGTGCATAGGTGTTGTCCCCCTGACTGGAAGCGATCAGATATCGGGAACCATCAGAATGTCTGTAAATATCAAGCCCTTCGACATCGGCTGTGAGTTCACCTGAACCGGTCTGAGCTATCATCACTCGTTCATCAGCGCGATTAACATCAGCAGGCATACGCCAGATACCCGCTTCTTCTTCACCAAAATAAAACATACTATCCAGATCATCGACTACGCACCCTTCAGGCTGTGAGGCTACGCTAAATGAACCCAGCAATATGGGAGATAACTCTCCGTTCATTCTTTCAGTGAGCTGAAACTGCTGATAGATTCCATCACTGCTGTTAACAAACGCAAATGCCAGGCCTTGCTGGTCCCGATACATACACACACCATAGGGATCTGTCATTGCAAGAGGCTGCTGATATCTGAGACTGACCTGACCATTGTTGGAAATCTCAAAAATATCCAGCGTCGTATCACTGCGGTTAGTCGCCACAGCCAGCGTTGTTATCTGCCCATTCAGAATAACATTGCTTCGCAAATCCACATTGTTGAGCCGACCCTGCTCAAGAAACTGTACCAGTTCACCCTGCAAATTATAAACGGCAAGCCCACTTAGCTTATCAGTTCCCAGTATCAGGCTTTGTGCAGGGTCTTGCGGATTAATCCAGATTGCCGGATCATCCGCAGCATCGCCGCCACTGGCAACTGCTTCGGTTTCAAATTCAGCAAAGACAGGTAAGGCTCTCATGTTTACTGTGTAGGTTTCACATGAAGCTAAAAAAATAACCCAGAAAAAAATCGATATCACACGCATATACATTCTGATCCTTCATTAAAAAAAACTGCCTCGGTTCCCAGTGTAGAACTAAGGCAGTTTGAAAGAAGCCAGCAACTCGTTTAATAAACTTAAACGCTTTATTGGCAGGGGCTTAACTTTAAAATACGTAACGCATACCTAATGTATAAGTCGTTCCGTATTCGTCATATTGTGATAAACGTGTATTATTTCCAAAGTAATAATACTCAGGTCGATCGTTCAGATTGATTGCAGCTACATTAAGCTGCATTCTGTCATTAATTTGATAGCGCGCTGTCAGATCGACCTGAAAGTGATCACTGGTATAGCGGTCATTGCTGGTGTCATCACCTAAAGCGTCTATATAACTGCTTCGATAATTTGTTGCCAGACGTATATCCCAGGCATTTTTATCATAGCCAATTACGAAGTTAGCGGTGTCCTCAGCTTGCTTAAAATAAGGGATGGTGCGCTGACCACTAACAGAACCGGCCGGTAAATCTGTTTCACCGTCGGCGTAGGTGTAGTTCAATACCAGCACAAGGCCATTATCCATTGCTGTCTGCAGGGACAGTTCAAAACCGGCAATACTACTGTCATCCGCATTGAGGTAGGTTTGGGCACGATCCCAGGTCTGACCACGCATAAACAGATCATCGCTTTCAACTTCTACGATTGCATCATCAATCTTTTTATAGAATACGCCGGCACTGAAATAAGTTTCCTGGTTGAGGTAAAGCTCGTACCCCAGATCAAAGTTCCAGGCTGTCGTTGGATCGAGATCAGGATTACCACCTTCAATTTCATTATCTCCCAAATCCAAAATGGCTCCGGCTCTGGACTCAGTAAAGCCGGGTCGGACCAGTGAACGGAAAATCCCAAAGCGAGCTACTTGTTGTTCTGACAACTCATGTCGCAAGTTAAAGGAGGGGGCAAGAAACCCATAATTGTTGTCATAGGAGACTGTACCCAGAAAGGTATCCTCCCAGCTCTTACCCTGATAAGTCGCTTCGGTATGCTCATACCGTAATCCATAAATCATAGTCGTCTTATCGCTTCTTGTAGTCGCCATCAAGTAGGCTGCGTAAATATCTTCTGTGGTTGTCCAGTCTGCCGGAATTGACTCTTCTTCTTCATCACCACTCAAGTCGAAATTAGCGCCACTTGCCTGACATGGTGCGGTTCCATCTGACAAAGTAGTAAATCCGCTACCCAGCATATTTCTTATTCCGGTGATTGTGTTTTCGTCAGGAGCGGGCCCATGCACATTATTCAGATAGGCCGGAATATTTTTAACTCCATAATCAGCCAGCGTGGAATCGGCAACAGGTTCGTATCCGCAAAAGTTCGAATCATTGGATTTCTCTCTTAAGCGAACCTTGGCGCCATATTTTATTTCTGTATTGTCAGAAAAATTCTGTGAAATATCGAAACGTCCACCAAAATCCTGATCTTCAGTCAGGTTGGGCTCCACTTCCCAGGCATTAGCTTCAAAATTTGCCGGATCATAAAAATAAGGAGCGAAAGTAAGCACTGGTTGACGCGGGTCTCCACCAAAACTCAGCGGGGTATTGATTTCATCAGAACGAAAAATCGTGGTAAAGCGATCACGGTCATCCTGCTCTGCCATTGATCCAAAAAGCTCCAGCTCAACGTCGATACCATTGTTCAATTCGAAGCTGGCTCCTATCTGAAGTGCAGTCACTTCGCGGGATTCTATGCGGTATCTGCCTTCACTATCCATTCTGCTTGCCGGATAAGTGAAGCCGGAACCTGTGACCACAGGAACATAATCTTCAAAGATATCCCTGGTTTCCCATTTTCCACGATATTCAGTGTCGTCATAAATATTGTGGAATAAGTGCGCGTAATAAGTTGTGCCTGAATTAGCCATGTAATCCAGATTGAATACAACTCCCTGTCTCTCTCGAGTAAGATCATAAAAGCGCATTTCATAATCATCATTTGGGGCAATCGCACCCCAACCGCCCGCTTCATTATTCTGAGCTACAATTCTTCGGGATTGATCGCTCAAGACGATTGCCAGTCCCAGCTCTCCATCTTCCATCGTAAACCGATTAGTGAAGGTTGCGGATAAGGCCGGGTTATCGGCATCTTCAGTAAGTTCGTTGTAACTCGTTTCAGCTTTCAAGCGGAGGTGCATGCCGTCATATTTGAAGGCCGTGATGGTTTCCAAATCAATCGCTCCACCAATTGTATCGGCATCAAGCTCTGGCGTAAGCGTTTTATAAACCGTCATTGAATCCAGCATGTCGGTTGGCACACCATCAAGCATGACACCTCTTCTGTCTTCCGGAGAAGCCATACTAACGCCGTTAATTGTCATGGCATTCAGATCTGTATTCATGCCACGGACGGTGACGTAACGACCTTCACCCTGATCATTCTCAACCATGATGCCTGAAATTCTACGCAGTGATTCAGATACGTTGATATCTCCAAAGTTACCTAATGCATCTGAATCAACAACACCTATTATCTGGTCCGAATCACGCTGCCGTTGCATGGCATTTTGGAGTGCCGCTCTGGTACCGGTCACTTCAATCTCTTCAATTTCAGTCTGTGCCTGAACCTGAGCTGTTACTATCAGACCAATTGAAAAGGCCAGTTTACTTACAGTTAGTCTAGAAAATTTGCTTAATTTCATCTTAAGATCATCCCGATTAATGTTTAATACTGATAAATGTCAAACAATCGGAAGCTTAATCAAGCAATAAAAATCTATTGCAAATCTCAGATTAATTTTTTGTTAAAAATAGCGAAGTTTAAAAAAAATATTTTAAAAAGAAGAGATAAAGAACTTTATCTTCTCTAGCGTTTTAAAAATCCTCGTGCCTGCAAAAACGCCAGCATGTGTTCACGTCGTTTGCCCTGAATAGCACGGGCTGTTGGTGAGGACCAGTCACTGTTTTTACTGTTGCTGGCACGCTTGCCATAGTATTCCGCAATTTGCCTATCATAATTATCAACGCTGCTTTGGACTGCTGCCTGATCGTAAATATCCTGATGCAACACCGCCGATACAGGCAAGCGAGGTTTAACGGCATTTTTGTGTGCCGGCCAACCCAGGCACAGGCCAAAGGCCGGATAAACATGCTCCGGCAATTTTAGGGTATCGGCTACAATCTGTGGATTATTGCGAATTCCTCCAATAAAGACCCCGCCCAGTCCTGCCGACTCAGCTGCAAGTAAAATATTCTGAGCCATCAAGGCTGTATCTACAGTGGCGGCAATAAAATGTTCAGTATAGCCTTGCAACTCACCCTCACCCGCTTTCTGCGATGCATAGTTGATACGTTGCATATCTGCGCAGAGCACCATAAATTCAGCTGCCTCAATAATCCAGCTTTGCCCGCCCGCGGCTTCAGCAATTATCTGGCGCTTAGCGGGATCAATAACTCGCACAACAGAATACGCCTGAATAAAACTGGAAGAAGCAGCAGACTGACCACAGGCAATTAACTCTGCAAGCAGGTTTTCACTGATTTTTTTACCAGTATAGGACCGCACAGAGCTATGCTCTTGCATAAGTTGCATAACTTCATTCATTGTTCTTATCCTTCATTAGCGAAATGACTGCATTTCGATACCAACGCCCACGTAACTGTTTCTCTCATGATAAGTACTCATTTCCCTGCCATAACCCGTGGAATAAAATATATTCAAGGGGAAACCCAGAAAATCTGAAAAAACAAATTTACCGCTGATATTACCCAAGGCCGAAATATTCCGATTACCGGTTTTTAGTTCCATTCTCAAAATACCGAAATTTCCTGGTAATTCGATGTCATTGATGGTCCAGCGTATACCATCAAAGTCGTTGACCTTGGGCTGCTCCGCGAGTGCTTCCCAGAAAATTTCATCTTCTCTGGGTCTCGCTCCCCAACCCTGGCAATCACAATAAAAGCGTAAATCCAGATGCTGCCTTAAATCTGCAAACAAAGGTGACATATAGCTCAATCCCAGATAGTCCCAACCCCGACTTACCCTGTCGATAGCAAATTCACCGGCTGCCTGATAATCAATATCATTATTAATGGTTTGCCCGTTGGACTCATGATACCAGCCTGCACGAAATTCATATTCCGGCAAATCAGGCGTTCCTCCTAGCGCATACTGGTAAGCGGGGCCAACATTCTGCCGTCGTGAAATTACTGGAGAAGAATCCCGTGACTCCATATAAAAATCATAGGTTCCATTATAAATGAATAATAATTTATGTTTACTGGCAGTGGGCGGCCAAAGTGCATACTTGATAGACAGATTAAATTCCAGATGCCAGTCGCCGCCATTATCCCAGGCGCCTACAAAGTAGTTGGGTTCATTACTGCTGAACCTTGAATAAGTGGTATTTTCAGGCGCAACTGTTTCTGTACTGCCACGTTCTTGCGTACTTGCGTCAGTAGTTTCGTCAGTAGTTTCTACCGCAAGTTCGTCCATTGATTGTTCGGCCGATCTTGCATGAGCAGAAATAATAAAAATCAGTATCCCGTGCAATAGATATTTCATCTGTATTCCTGAATTTGAATAAAATTTGCCCTTGAGTAGCATAGTTAATGTCAGCTGCGTCAATGTACTAGTTGTGATGGATAAACTCAAAGAATCTAAAACATAAATCTCTGGATTTATAATCAATAAGCAGGGTTTTGAAGATATCAGACAAGATTAATTGGGCAGGCTGAGCACTTATCAATATGTAGCTCGATCTCAAACTCGATATCAAAAGGACCAGGCTAATTACCTGGGCAGCCGAATTTTGCGAAATGACAGGCAATTCAGAAATAAATGATGAAAGAAGGTGATTTTAATCGAAAGCGAAAATTATCTCATCTTCAACCGAGGCATCAACCAAAAGGATTTTAGTCTCATCCAGATTGATTGCATAGGTTCTGCATAAAATGCGAGTTTTTACATCGCGATACACTTCCGAAGCTGTAAAATTTTCAGTGAAAAAATTACTTTTAGCAATAAAAATTGGAAAATAAGGACGATGTGACCAATTCATACCTATTGACTCCAAATCCTCAAAAAATCCATCAGTCGATATTTCATAGCTTGGCGACAATTGGTTGCCTATTTCATCGCAAACAAAATATCGAAAAACTTCAGAGTTAAGAATTGTTCTATTCGTAAGCAACGGTTTTCCATCCAGATAATTTTGTTTAATAGCCAGAACAACGTTTTTTATATTTTCTTTTTGTCTTGAAGCTCTGATTAATTTTTTTGATTTTTCTCTTAAGTAACTTTTCTGAAGAATTCGTACTTTATCAAGTGTTGAATCCGAACGAATGGTATCGGCAATAGCTTTATGAAAAATATGACCCTGTATATGATTGCTGCCACATTCGATGCCGAAATGAAATTCTTCTTCGGTTTCGACCCCTTCACAAACAATATGGCAACCCACCCGGTTAGCAATACTCGAAACAGATAAAGCTACATCAGCGCTTTTACCGCCACGAGATGCCTGCTTAAACAAACGCATATCAAGTTTTACAATATCCGGCTCAAGTGCTTCAACCCGATCCATTTGAGAAGAGCCGGCACCAAAATCATCTACTGCAACCATTAGCCCAGCCTGATGATAGATATCGACCATTTCTTTAAGTTTGACCAGATCACCTTTGCTCTCGGTTATTTCAATAACGGCACGTTTCGGATCGATACCCGTCTCTTCAATCATTTCCAATGTTGGAATGGTTTGTGTTTCAAGAATATTTTCGATCCAGTGTGGTGCGATATTTAATGTGATATATCCGGCTTCGGTATTATTGGAAAAGTATTGCAGCGCCTGATAACGTAATGCTCGATCAACTTCCAGCTGATAAGCGCTATCGATTTTCGTATCGTTAAAAAAGTGACCGAAGCTGCGTTCAGAACCTCGACTGTTCAAAGACCTGGCCAGACATTCATAACCAACTATTCGACCACTGGTTAAACTGACTATAGGCTGAAAATAAGGAACAATATTTTGGCCCGCCACGATAACCGGGCCAACACCTAGCTCGCTTTTCCATGAAGGATGGCTATCTCTTGAGAGAAGTTCGTCCCAATCTGGCGGGTTTTTATTTTTCTGCATGAAAACCTATTACTACTTTTTAAACACAATCTTTATATAAAATTCAGTTTATATTAATAAGTTATTGAATAGCAGATGATTTTTGACAGAAACAGGAGTGCTTGTCAAATACATTATTTAAAAAACAAGTACTGGTTTTAAACTTTGTTTAATTCAGCGCCTGTTTTGTTTCCAAAATTAAGGTTGGGGTCTACAACCTATACCTGGCACCTAATTCGACAGAACGCCCATTTTCCGGTGCCAAGCCACGAAAAATGGATGTTTAATGCCTGATCTCCTCTTCTTTTATATTTTTATTTCGGAAAAATAATTTCAATTCGCTATCACTATCATTACTTAATAAATAATTCTGATCGGCATCACGCCGACTATAACTTTTAGTCACCAACTCATTTTCGCCTGGGTCATTTTGAGCCCTTGCATGCATCATGCTTAACGATGATGACATAACGCCATTACTGCAATTTAGTTCAGAGCCTGATCGTTTTGGTGGCATTCATGGAACATAACCATTTGTTTGAAGTTTACTAAGGGATGCTGTCAGCAAATATTCTGAGCGACCAATCATTGGCCATAAAATATTTCACGTCCAGCTCAAGACCGCAGAAGCTCATCTTCCTGCATGTAACACAGGACAGGAAAATTATTGACTTGCACAGCGGTATTCAACAGAAAAATATAATCAGCACAGTCCTTATAAAAAATGTAAAAGTGGATTCCATATCCCGTAGTCAAATTTCAGGCTTAGGTCACTGTTATTAGATTGCTTTCTTGCAAGAAACTATTACCCGATTCACATGTATAGCTGGCCAGATGTAAAACGCAGTCGTTGACGTCAGTTACATTGAAATTTGAATACAGTTCTTCTGTCCATGGCGGTCTCACTGAATGGGATAATGCCCAGGCAAATGCCCGATAGGAATTAAACCCCACAGCACAGATTATGAATAACTGAAAATTGGAAATTGGAAATTGGAAATTGGAAATTATATAGTCGGCACAGGACTGCTTATCGGATTGAATTCATCAGCTGTAAGGATAATAAGCAGCAGGGCCGTTTATTAATTTCAGACATGCACTCAAAAATGAGTTACCTGGAACTGGAATCTATCTGCGATTTTCAGGTGTCCCCTGGTTAGGATCGGAGCCCATATCAGCAGGCCCTCCCCTTCCCCTGGAAGGATTCTGACGTTGAAATTCATCAAAGAGCTCACGGCGACGTTCTTCAGAAAGCTCTCGGTAACGTTGATAATTGCGTCTGATCTCTCGTCTTTCTTCTTCAGACATATCTGCAAAAGCTTCAAAATTATTCCGGATTCGCTGCCGTTTTTCTCCTTCAAGACCCGAAAACTCTCTGCCCCTGCGTCGTATTCTTTCTCTTTGTTCAGGCGGTAACTCCTGCCATCTCTGCATATTCCTTAATATATGTTGTTGCCGACGTGGCTGAAGACTATCCCAGTCTTGCCGCAGGGGAGCCAGCATCTGCTGTTGTTCTTCACTAAGATTTTCCCAGCTCAAGGCAGGCGTATCCGTGGCAGAACCTGGTTGTGCAAATGCCGGCAAAGCCAACATACATAAAACCAGACTGATTAATGAAAATTTAGAAATCATTATTCATGCTCAACCACTGATAAAACTCTATGTCTTCATAAAGCTCGAGATTCTCATCGGCACTGAGTATTTCTATGTCTTCCAATTCTGACAGCGCAATATCCAGTTCTGCCTGCGAATCAGTTTGGATATAGAACCCAAGACCTAAGACCATCAGGCAGGCTGCAAGAGCGCTGCCAGTGAAAACGCGGCGCTGAAAGAATGCCGTATGCTTTCCTTCCAGTGCCTGATGACGCGCATAGTTCAGACGCGATAAAGTCTGCGCATCAAGTCGATCACAACTGTTATCAAGCTCTTGCTTGATTTCATTGAGTAATTGCTTTTCTGCACGCTGTTGATTCATGATCTTTCTTCTTCCAGTTCCTTACTTAAAAATGTGCGAGCCCTTGAGTAATGTGACTTCACTGCACCCACTGAACATGACATTGCCTTCGCTGTTTCTTTTTCACTCAAACCTTCCCAGGCTCGTAGTAAAAAAACCTGTTGCTGCTTGATTGGCAAGGCCTGCAATGCTATTTCCAGCATGGCAATAGATTGATTAATTTGCAAGATCTGCTCCGGCCCATGTGACTGTACATCCTCGAATTGCGGCGCATCCAGATCTTCATTGGCAAAGGACAGCCATGCTCCAAAACGCCTTCTGACTGCGGTTCGCCGATGCCAATCCATGATCCTGCTGCTTAATATGCTGTGGAATAATAAGGCCCATTCATCCGCGTCCTTATTTGCATATTTATTAACCAAGGTCAGCATTGCATCCTGAACTATATCCAGCGCATCATCAATATTGCCGGTTGCAATCTGTGCGCGGCGAAAGGCTCTTTTTTCAATTGTAGCCAGAAATTTCCCCAGCGCTTGAGAATTATCCAGTGAACTGCTCCTCACATTAAGCGGCTTGCTCTGGGCATCATAGCCCAGAGTGAAATAACTGTCATAACTACTATTCAGGGCAATATTCATGATTAGCTAAATCCGGCTAGCGACGCGGCCCTCTATGATTTCTTTCGAAGTCTCTGTTCCTGTCAAAACCTTCACCTCTATCGAAACGATTACCATCGTTTCTGGAAAAACCCTGCCCGGCAAAGCGTCCTTCTTCCATGGCGGCTGCCAGATTTGGATATTTTGCTGCAAACTCTGCGCGACGCTGTTCACGTTCGGCTTCACGTTCTGCCCGCAGCGCTTGCAGCTCGGCCGCCAGTTCAGGATTGGCCGCAGCAAATTCTGCCCTGCGTTCTTCTCGTCGAGTTTCCGCTTCCGCGCGACGTTCCTGCATGCGTTCTTCCATGGCAGCCCTGCGCTCACTGACCTGTCCTTCTTGCTGTCCATCTGCAGCATTTTGAGCACTTACAGTTCCAATACCAAAAGCCGTTACTGCCAATAGCACAGCACTTGTCAATATAGTCGTTTTCTTTTTCATGTTTTGCATGATGAATCTCCCATTAAACTAAAAGCAATATTTATCTGTTTCTGGTACTTAAAACGCTTAAAGGGCAAAAGGGTTTACCTGTTAGTAAAATCCTGTCCAGCCTGGATCATGCAGATAGTACCTCAGACAGTCCCCGGATAAGGCACAGCCTGTCTTAGAGGCTTATTATTCTGAAGAAAAAAAATTCTCAATCACACGTGAATAGAATTGGGAAAGTAGCGGGTATTGAGCAAGGCTTAATAAATATGAGTTCTTTTTGAGTCATCACTATTAAGCCAGGAATAGAAATTTTCCTGCAGAGCCGGTATGCCGCCGGGATAATTCAGATTCAACTGCACAACACTGTTGGTCGGCGTACAGTAATCGTCAGCCGTTCTTTGTAGCAAGGCTGACAAGCTTTGACGTCCCTGATTGCTGTCCAACAAAAAATAAACCAGGCTCCAGGCCAGGGCATAATGGACTGTCTGCCTGGAGCCACGCCAGTCCTCCGGTGCTGCATCCAGATAGTCCGACAAGGAACCCGGGTAGCCGTTGTTAATACTTGTTCTGGCTATTTGCAGCCAGTCGGCATTCGGGGCAATCTGAGTATATTGCTGACGCATGCTCAATTGCTCAAAATATTCAGCCATACCTTCGTGCAGCCAAAGTGGCCCTGTTGCCAGCATCCCATTTAACATGACATGAGCTGCTTCGTGACGTGTTACCGCGAGGGTCTCTTCATCATTTTCATAAATATAAGTGACTGCTTCATTGCTTGCGTTGGTATAGAAACCTCCGGAATTAACCAGGCTCTCTCCCCCCGTCGCAACCGCATATTGCTGGTAACTGCCTCTGTCCGGGAAAATAATCACATTCAGGTCGACCTGTTTCAAGCGCTCGCTGCCCAGCATGTCGGTAAGAATTCTATACATGCTGTTTGCCTGAGCCTCGAGTTGATTCCTGAAGAATGGCACGCCGTTAGCGCCTCTGAAATCAATGTTTAATTGAAAATATTCAAGAGCCGTTGGCTGTCTGGCATCAAATTCATCTGTAGCCACGCCGGCAGGCGGTGAATCACTGAAATGTAAAAGACCGTTTTCATCCCGCCATTGATAGATGCGATTAGTCCTTGCTTCAACCACTTCTCTGACTGGCGCCATAGTGCAGGAGAAATCCGGCAAGGCTTCTGTCTGTTCCGGAACAAATGCGGCTTCCATACGCTGCTGAGCCGTCAATCTATCCGGCACCTCATTTATAACAGCATTAACAATATCTCCATTATTGACGGTGTTGACCAAGGCTGGCCCATTATTATCGAGCAGCTCAGGACGTGCTGCGTAAGGGGTGACCTGGGGCGCTTCCGGTGTAAGCCGGTCACGTAAATTCCATAAGCCAGCAACACAGGCTAATAGAAAAACAATAAAAATAAGGCGTCTATTCATATTTTTTGAGTATGCGGCAGTGTATTTCTCTCTTCAACAAAAGATTCCAGTTATGCTTTAATCAGACAATACTATCCGCTGCCATGAGGATCAATCTTGATGAGATTCGCAATTTTACTAATTTCCATTATTCTCGGCTTTTCGAGCCCAACTGTTAGCGCACAGGACTCCGAGCAATATATCTGGGATCTGACAGACCTCTATGCCAGCTCCGCGGACTGGGAGGCAGCCTATACTGATCTGGACTTGCGTTTGCAATCGGTAGAGCGTTATCGCGGCACCTTGGGCAATAGCGCCGAAGCCATGGCTGAAGCCCTGATGAGCATCTCTGATTCCTATAAAGATCTCACCAGAGTTTATATCTACAGCAGCCTGCTGCGAGATGCCGATCAACGCAACCCGGAAGAACAAAGCCGTTTTGGCCGGGCCATGCAACTCTATACCAACTGGGGTGAAGCGACATCCTGGATGAGTCCTGAAATACTGTCAGTAGGTGCTGAAACGGTCCATCGTTTTCTCGATGAGGAGCCGGCACTGGCAAACTTTGAGTTCATGCTCAACGACACCCTGCGCATGGCGCCCTATACCCTGGATGAAAAAACCGAAGCCATTCTGGCGCAGGCGTCACTGCTGCTTTCCTCACCCGAACAGATTTATCAAATGTATGCCAATGCCGATATACCCTGGCCCACCATCAGCCTGAGTGACGGGACTGAAGCTCAGTTAACCCAGGCTGGTTATACCTTTTACCGGGGGGTGGAAAACCGTGATGACCGTAAACTGGTTTTTGATACCTTCTGGTCTACCTGGCAGCAATATGCCGATGGCATGGGTGCAACACTTGCATCAGAAGTGCAGGCCAATGTCTTCTCAGCCCGCGCCAGATCTTATGGCTCCGTCCTGCAACAAAACCTGTTTCAGGATGGTTTGCCGCCAGAGGTGTACACCGAACTGGTTGCTCAGGTGAATAATACCCTGCCAATTTTCCACCGCTACCTGAAATTGCGCGGCCGCATGCTTGGAGTCGATGATCTGCGTTACTACGATATCTATCCTCCCCTTGTTGAAGTCGATACCGGCATTTTTGATATTGAACGCTCCAAAGAGATTGCTCTTGAAGCCCTCAAGCCTTTCGGTGACACCTACCTGGGCCTGCTGGAACAAGGGCTCTCTCAGGAATGGATGCATAGCCACCCGCAACCTGGCAAGACTTCCGGGGCCTATATGAGCGGGTCTGCCTATGATGTGCACCCTTACATCCTGCTTAATCATAATGATGATTATGATTCTTTATCCACTTTTGCTCATGAGTGGGGGCATGCCGTGCATTCCCTGCTGGCTAATGCCAACAATCCCTGGGAGACCGCTGACTATTCAACCTTTACTGCTGAAATGGCGTCTACGATAAATGAGATATTGCTGGAAGAATACATGATCGCCAATGCCCGTAATGATGAAGAACGCCTGTTTTATCTGGGCTCTGCACTGGAAAGCATCCGCGGCACCTTTTATCGCCAGACCATGTTCGCGGAGTTTGAATTAGCTATCCATCAAATGGCAGAGAACGGAGAACCATTGAATGGCACCGTACTCAGTGAAACTTACGGTGATTTATTAAAACGCTATCACGGTCATGATGAAGGCGTCTTGACTATCGATGACGCCTATGCGGTTGAATGGGCTTATATCCCGCATTTTTACTATGACTTTTATGTCTTTCAGTATGCCACCAGCATTACCGGTGCAGCCTGGTTTGCGGAAAAATTTTTGGCCGGAGATGTACAGGTGCGAGACAATTTCCTGAATGTGCTCAGTGCCGGCGGTTCAGATTACCCGCATAATATTTTATTAAACGAAGCCGGGCTGGATATGACCCGGCCGGAAGCCTATGAACCTGTGATACGCCGTATGAATTCCCTGATGGATAGAATTGAAGCAATACTAGACCAGCAATAGAAGTGCTGCTGGGCTACACATTTTAATGATCAGTATCTATCACAGATGTCTTAAAAATAAGCATTAACCTGAAGTGTAAAACGGCTATCATCAGCAACAGGCCCTGCTCCAGATAGATCAGAAAATTCAGCTCGCAGATTGATGTTCTGTCGAATGTAATTGGATATACCAAGGGTCAGCATATCAATTTGGTAAAGTCCGTTGCTGATCTCATAGGAATCATAACGCGCAATCGGGGTTATAAAGGTTTGTCCTTGCCTTTGCAGGTTATAGAAGCCCTGTATATAAAAAGAATCATTAGACTCCTCACCAATACCGTTGATCAGATCATCATCTGCCTGCATATACACCGCATTGAGAATCAGATTATTCAAACCCGACCACTCAACATCAAGCGCTGACCGGGAATAATCCCGATCTGCCAGAAAACAGGGATCGCCGGGATTATTTCCTCCCCCACTTTGCCTGCTACAACTACCATTAATATGCATCCCGCCAATAATAAAATTCGGATTAAGCTCATAGGCAATTCTGCCGATTAAGGTGCCTGCGTCTTCACCTTCATTATCATTTGCTACTCCGCTGAAACTCAGTCCGTAAAATAAATTATCTGCCTTGCCAAATACGGTCAGATTCTGCCGGTTCCGGCGCAAACTGGAGCCGTTATCCGCACCACCAAAGCTCTGATCAATAACAGCGTTTCTGTTGATCGTGATTCGTCTTGAGCTGCTGTATGAGTTGTAGGGGTCGAAATAGAAACTTGGTGCTCTGGAAACCTGAAAGTTCAGTGCGGAATTTAGCCGATAGGAGCCCTGGGCGATGTCCACTGATACATCAAAATCTTCTTCATCTTCGCCTTCCAGTTCGATAAAGCCTGAAAATCCCTGTGCAATCTGGCCAGCCACCATCAGCTCAACTTCATGAATAGCCCTTATCTTGCCTTCCCCGCTGTCTTTCTTGTCATAGGGTCTGGCAATGATGCCGGCACTGATAGGCAGTACATTTTCAAGTGAAGCAGCATTTGAACGCGGATTAGGCCGCGCCCTTCTTTGCTGCTCGTACATCACATAGCCCTGTAATTTATAGTTTCTGCCAACCCCATTCAATGCCGGTACGGCTGAATGGCAGGAATTACAATTTAAATTTTCTCGTGCTGAAAATGCAGGGATGGCCTGGCTTGTAGTCGCAATCGTAAGTAATAAAAAACCCAATATAGCGCTGTACAGACGGACTGGACTTTTCATGGAAACTCCTTGTCTAAGGCTTTGAAATGTTATCAACTGGATAATTGTGATTTACAGAGCTGTCAATTTCCTTGATAAATATCAGCTCAACCTAAATAATTTCAGCCATGTATAAATTAAGGTAAATAACATGCGTAAATATTGTCAGACACTATTCACAATGCTGTTGGGCCTAGCCGCTTTCCCCTCACAGGCTGAAGTCCTAGAACAAAGTGGAAATTTTGGCGGCCTGGATGTCTCTTATCGGGTGATTCTCCCTGATGACTATAATCCCGAACAGATGTATCCAGCGATTCTGCATTTTGCTGGTGGCTCTCAGACCTGGAATATTGTCGAAAGAAGTACAGACTCAGACTGGCGACAAGGAGCAGAAAGGGATGGCTACATCGTTATCAGTCCGGCCTCTCCGAATGGTGAGTTATATTTTCAGGGAGCCGATCGGATTTTCCCGGATTTTCTCAACTACATCCTGGAAAACTTCCCGGTAGCAGAGGGCAAACTGCATGTCACCGGACATTCAAATGGCGGTTTAAGTGCCTTTCATATCGCATCGCTATATCCTGACTATTTTATTTCCCTGAGTGGATATCCGGGTCTGCTAAACGGGTCTTCCAACAACAGACTCGAGGCCCTTCGCCCGCTGTGTATTTTTATGCATGTGGGAGATCGTGATCCCAGCTGGCGATCTGCCATGCAAGCCCAGTATCAGGCACTGTTGGCACGTGATTATAAAATCCATTTTCAGATTGAAGAGGATCAGACTCACCGTCTTGATGTTAGCAGGGATCAACTCGGGGGACGCTTGTTTGCAGAACTGGAACAGTCACGCAATGGCTGTGGGGAATAGTCAGAAATAATCAGGGTAGCCTTCTCAGGCTACCCTGCATCCAGAGTGATCAGATCAGATAACGGTTAAACCAGTCGAGTGTTCTCTCCCAGGCCAGAGCGGCGGCAGCCTCGTCATAGCGCGGCGTAGTATTGTTATGAAAACCGTGGCTGGCTCCCTCATAAACATGCGACTCGAACTCAACGCCATTTCGACTCAGCACTGCTTCATAGGCATCCTTTCCGGCCAGAATTCTGGTATCCGTGCTGGCGTTCTGAATACAAAGCGGAGTTCTGATATTTGCTGCTTCCCTGTCTGCAACCTGCGCTCCATAAAAAGGTACACCGGCATCCAATTCAGCGGGCATGCTTGCCGCCAATGAATTAACAACCCCTCCTCCATAACAAAAGCCTACCGCACCAACACGGCCATTACTGAGTGGATGATTTTTCAGATAAGTTACTCCGGCCTGCCAGTTGGCCATCATTTCCTCCCGGTCCAGACTAGCCTGCATCTCCCGTCCATCATCATCATTGCCGGGCCAGCCGCCCATCGGGCTCAGGGCATCCGGGGACATGGCCATAAAACCAACCAATGCCAGCCTTCGGGTAACATCTTCAACATAAGGGTTGCGCCCACGATTTTCGTGTATGACCAGTACCGCCGGCAAACGCTGATTCTCTCTGCCGGCCGGGCGTGCCACATATCCCTGCCAGTTCTGAGGTGAAGGATAATTCAGATATTCAGAAACAATGCGCGGGTCCTCATCACGTATTTCCTGTGCTTGCGCGTATTTTGGCAATAGACTTTCAAGTATTCCGGCAGCGGTCATGCCACCTACAGCATACTTGGCAGCCTGGTCCAGAAAGCCCCGCCGACTCATGCCACCATGAACATATTCATGAAACGCTTCCAGAATTGCCGGGTCGAAATCTTTAATTGTTTGCTCAGGTTTAGCCATGATCTTCCTCTTCTTATTATCAATGTCTGTTATATGAATTCCAAAAACAAAGTGCTGGCGAGAGGCTATGCTACATGAAAAATGCTGCTTTGTGGATTACCCGATAAGATAGTAAAACCTGCTATTATCTGAACAACTTTTATTCTTATAGCGCATTAAACCAACAGCTACCTATGAATCTCGAAAAATTAAAAGAAGCTGAATCAGCCTTTTTGTATAAATATCCAGGCGGATTTGAAAACCCGGATATGCTATTGATAGGCAAAAAGCATAATGTTGGAAAACGCATTACTCAGGCACAGACCTGCTTCGCAAAGAGCAAATTCCGAAACCATGAAAGCATTTGCGATGACATGGTTAAAGTGATTAGTGCCGCTTCCATGGTTTCTTTGTTTGAAAAACCAAAATTTCGAGATCTGATAAAAACCCTGCCTGCAAAACAAAAACAACAACTAAGTAATGGCTTGAAAAACTTTCTGCATGAAGATCAGCAAAAAGGTTTTAATGCCATGCTGGAGATACTGAGGTCCAACAAGATGGCCAAGTGGACACTGATGACGATCATTCCCAATTACTACAGCCCAGACAATGAAGTTTTTGTAAAACCTACAACTGCCAAAGGCGTCATTGCAGCTTTTGAACTTTCAGGACTAGCATATAAACCTCAACCCACCTGGGAATTTTATCGGGCTTATAGAAACAGCATTCTTGAAATGAAAGACCTGGTGGATATATCACTCAGACCCAGTAATGCAGCCTTTTGTGGTTTCTTGATGATGACCTTGTAATGCCAGTCTTTCTGATTCACCAAAATTTTTTACGCCCATGCCTACTGATGGTGATGATGCTGCTGGCAGGCTGTGGTGGTTCTGATGAGAATCCTAGCAGACAGCTACGCGGCTTTAGCATGGGCACTTCTTATACGATTACCATCGTTGATAAAACATTGATCACTCCTGAGTCAATCAGCGCAGCTTTGGAAACAATTGAAAACACCATGTCTACCTATCGACCTGAATCTGAACTGATGAACCTGAATGCCGCCCCGCCTAAAACCTGGGTCAGGGTCTCAGCCCCTCTTTATGAAGTGCTTATGATCAGTCAGGCCGTAAGTAAAATGAGTGCAGGCGCATTCGATATTACTGCGGCACCACTGGTTAATCTTTGGGGCTTCGGGCCAGACTCAACAGATGCCGGAACTATACCTTCTGAGGGAGAAATAACGCAGGCGAAATCAACAGTCGGCTATGAAAATTTACTGCTTACGGAAAATTATTCGGTTTACAAAATGCGGGATCTGGAAATCGATTTATCGGCTGTAGCCAAGGGTTATGCCGTTGATCGCATCGCCGAATTGCTGGATGCACAAGGTATAAACAATTATCTGGTGGAAATTGGTGGAGAGCTGAAGGGCAAAGGACGAAATGCACGAGGAGAACCGTGGCACATCGCCATCGAAACTCCACAGTCTGCAAACATAGCCCCTCAGAATCATCGCATTATTGATATCGACAATATCAGTGTTGCCAGTTCGGGTGATTATCGAAATTTTTTTGAAGTGGCTGGCCGGAAATATTCGCATACTATAGATCCACGTACCGGCCGCCCCATTAATAACGGCCTCTTATCGGTTACCGTGCTGTCAGAAACAACTGCACTTGCTGATGCACTGGCAACCGCCTTTAACGTTTTAGGTCTGGAGCTGGCAATGCAACTGGCCAATGAGAATAATATTCCTGCCTATTTTCTGGAAGACAATAACTCCGGATTGCGTGCAAGCCATTCAACAGCTTTTATTCCTTATATCGGCGATAATCAATAAACAAAACCACAAAGGTTCATCAAATATGACAAATAATCCGGATGACATTATCAATCAGCAACGTGAGTCCTGGAATAATTTTTCTTCAGGTTGGAAAAAATGGGACAGTGTCAACATGCGCTTCCTCAGACCCGTCGGAGAGGGCATCATTG
This sequence comes from uncultured Gammaproteobacteria bacterium, assembly GCA_963975155.1. GTDB lineage: Bacteria > Pseudomonadota > Gammaproteobacteria > Pseudomonadales > Pseudohongiellaceae > UBA5109. The sequence continues at coordinate 182,401 of CAXBFG010000002.1, forward strand.
ATGAGCTTGCCCTGCAGGATCACTACACAGTCCTTGATGTTGCAAGTGGCACCGGAGAGCCCGGGCTTTCAATAGCAGAACGTGTTAACAAGGGCAAAGTCATTGGCATAGATATCTCTGAAGGGATGCTGGCAAGCGCACAGGAACATGCGGCCAAGCGCAAGCTTGCCAATTACCAGACCCTTACCAGCGATGTCAGTATTCTACCCTTCCCCGACCATAATTTTGATGCAATCAGCTGCCGAATGGGATTCATGTTCTTTGCGGATATAAGCGCAACCCTGAATGAAATGCACCGCGTGCTTAAACCGAACGGCAGGCTTGCTGTATCGGTCTGGGCTGGCGCTCCGCAAAATTTCTGGGTAATGGTGACGATGGGGACCATAAGCGACTTGATGAATTTACCTGCCCCGCCGGCGGACGCTCCCGGTATGTTTCGCTGCGCCAAAGAGGGTTTTATGGAGGGTCATCTAGAAGCAGCAGGCTTTCACAATATTAAAGTTACTGAAGTCAGTACCGTACTCAATCAGGATGCCGAAACCTATTGGGAAATGATTACCGAGGTAGGAGCACCAATAGTGGCTGCAATGAGCAATGCTGATATAGAGATGCGCGCAAAAATCAAGGAAGAAGTGTTCCGCAAAATACATGAAAAATTTCCAGACGGGAATATTCACCTGCAAGGAACGGCGCTATTGATTAGCGGAACGGCATGAATAAAACCTTAAGTCCGGCACAGTCTTTTCATTAAAACTATGGAACTGATTGATACTATTTCCCCGATTGTCGCTATCGCAATAGCCGGATATTTTGTTCGCCTTAAACATTATCTATCCGATGCTGATGGCGTCACTCTCGAAAAAGTCTCTTTTAACTTGCTAATCCCCTGTCTGCTTTTTTTTGGTACCGCCACTGCTGAATTCCCACACACCATTGATTGGAGCTTACTGGGTGGATTTTATATCTCGGTGCTCATTGTTTACCTGCTCGGCATGCTGATTGCCAAAATACTTTTTTCATACAGTCTTGTTGAGTTAAGCGTTATAGGTATGGGAAGCTCCTATTCAAACGTTACCATCATTGGTATTCCGCTTTGTTTACAGGTTTTTGGCAGTGCTGCCTTCCTGCCTATCTTTATCATTATTTCAATCCACAACATATTGTTGTTTGGCTTTGGTGTGCTGGTTGCTGGCGCTAAAAAAAATTCTTCATCAAGCCTGCTGCAACATCTCGGCTTAATTATCAAAGATATTTTTAAAAACCCTATCATCGTAAGCCTGTTAGCCGGCATGCTTGTTAATCTGTTAAACATTCCGCTTTATACCCCGCTTTTAAGTGCCCTCAGCCTCACTTCACAAGCCGCTGTACCAATGGCCTTGTTTACTCTTGGTGGCGCATTAACCCGTTACAAAATTGCAGGAAATATAAATTGCTCCATTATTATGGTGTTTTTAAAGTTATTACTATTGCCCACCCTGGTATACCTTTTTGTTTTTCAAATTTTTGATGTTGACCCTCTATGGGCAGGCACAGCGGTTTTACTGGCGGCCACACCGGTTGGCATCAGCCCCTATATTTTTTCACTTAAATACCGGGCCTGTGAAAGTCAGGTTGCATCGGCCATTGTCATTTCATCAATTCTTTCAATTTTTACCGTCAGCGCTTTTATTTTAGTAATTACCTGACACGCAGACTCAAGGGCTTATGGCATGGATATTTTTCTCTGGTTACTACTTACTGTTGCCATCATTGTCTGGCTGACTATAAAGTTTCAGCTACACCCTTTTCTTGGGCTTTTGTTCGGAGCCCTTTTCATTGGTTTTGTGGGAGGCCTGACACCAGACAATCTGGTTAACGCTCTGGCAAATGGTTTCGGAAATACCCTGAGAAGTATAGGTATTGTTATCGCCGCAGGAGCTATCATCGGTGAATATTTGCATAACAGTGGAGGCGCCAGGGTTCTGGCTAACAAAATTCTTGAAACTGTGGGCGAAAAACATGCGCCTCTGGCCATCAGTTTGACTGGCTACATTGTATCTATCCCGGTATTTTGTGATTCCGGATTTATCGTCCTGTCAGCACTAAACAAGGCCATCGCAAGACGCGTCAATATTTCACTAGCGGTGCTGGCTGTAGCGCTGGCATCTGGCTTATACGCCACACATGTTTTTGTTCCACCAACGCCAGGTCCTCTCGCCGCAGCAGCAACGCTGGGGGCAGATATTGGTTGGGTAATGTTGCTGGGTCTGTTTGTTTCTATTCCTGTCATGTTAGTTGCCCTGCTCTGGGCCAGTAAAGCCTGCAAAAATTATGTTATCAACTTTGAATACCATGCAAGCGAGACCCAAAGTAATTCTATTGCACCTTCATTTACATTAGCCGTGCTGCCAATATTTGTTCCCATCGTACTAATCGGGCTTAAATCCATAGCACAGTTACCTTCACGCCCTCTCGGTGAAGACGGTCTGTTTGCTTTACTTGCCTTTATTGGCGATCCCATCATAGCTCTGTTGTTCGGAGCGACACTCTCCTTTCTTATGGTCAGAACAGGAAAAAAAATCCAGCACCTGTGGCTGGAAGATGCATTAAAAAAAGCCGGACTCATCATTTTAATTACTGGCGCTGGCGGAGCATTTGGTGCTGTACTAAGAGAAACGGATTTAGGGGAGTTCGCCAGTCGTTTCGTCAATTTAGGAGCCTTTGGGATCTTGATTCCATTTATCATCGCGGCGTTCCTGAAAACCGCACAAGGCTCTTCTACCGTAGCCATCATCACTACTGCTGCTTTAATGGCACCCCTCATGTCGACACTTGGTTTTGAATCAAGCCTGGGTAAAGCTTTGGTTGTACTTGTTATAGGAGCTGGCTCCATCACGGTTTCGCATGTCAACGATTCCTATTTCTGGGTGGTGGCAAAATTTTCAGAAATGGATACCGCTACGGCGTTAAAAACTCATACCGTAGCGAGTTTCCTGATGGGCATGACCGGACTAATCGTCATACAAATTCTGGCCTTGCTATTCATGTGATTCTCAGAAGTCATTGGGGTTTATTCGCAAACCGGGTCCCCTGCTCTATCCGAATTTAACGTCTTTATTTTTTATCCGTTATTTGTCTATATAAGCAGCCGCCGATATTCATTTCTTTTTAAAGACACCTGCTGCTTACTTCAATATGCCACTGTTTTTAATTAATAATTTCAGATTAATATCAGAATGACACAATTGCCAAGTAAATATTTATAGTCTAGCTTTGTCGAAAACCGCTTAAACTTTCTGAATATTTTTTAGAGGTTCCGTAAGCTTTTTTTTAGCCCTGCCGGAACTGATTAGTGTTACCCAACAGGTGGTGGAATCAATGTATGGATACTCAAATTACATCCAGAATTTTTTGCCCTCTTAAATTTTGCCAAAAGTCGGCAGGTTTTATTATTTTTGCCTTGCTGGCTCATCAGGTCAGCGCCCAGCTACCTGATTACTCTTCTATCGTTGAACGGATCACTCCAAGCGTTGTCACCATTGCAGTCATCAAACAAGAGTTATCAACAGTAAAGCAACCAGCTCCCGGCGAATCAGATAATCACTTTTATCCAACATTCCAATTGGAAAATAACTCTATATCACCAGTACTATTGCCGGCTTCCTATCTCAGTTCCGGTTCCGGAATAGTGCTCTCACAAAACGGACTTATATTAACCAATGCACATGTTTTGGAAGAGGCTGGTAAAGTTTTTGTCATAACATCTGATGGTAATGAATTCGAGGCAAAAATTGTTGGCCTGGATGAATTTTCTGATTTAGCCATTGTGAAAGTTGACGCTGAAAATTTGTTCCCAGCAAAATTTGCTGCAAATAGCCGACAGGTTAAAGCTGGCCAGACGGTACTTGGTTTTGGTTCCCCCTTTGCATTAAGAAACTCAGTCACTATCGGAATCGTTAGCCATGTTGAAAGGTCACTACCCGGACTGGTTTCGCAGGGCGAATATGTTTCTTACATCCAGACTGACTTAAATGTTAATCCCGGAAATTCAGGAGGCCCCATTGTTAATACCTTTGGTGAAGTAATTGGCATTAATTCAAGAATCATGTCGACAACAGGCGGCTCAATTGGACTATCATTTGGCATTCCAATAGAAGTTATTAATCACGTTTCAAAACAGCTAATACTGAATGGCTATGTAACAAGAGGCTGGGTAGGCGTTTCAGTCGACAATATCGACCCCTATCAGATTCAGGAGCTCCTGCTGCCTTCACCATATGGTGCATTGATCTCAAGCATCACTGATGAAAGCCCGGCACAGTTAGCCGGATTAAGAATAAATGATGTTGTCGTAACCATAGACAACCATCCAATCAGCAACAGAGCAGAGTTTATTTATCATGTCGGTCTGCTTGAAGAAGGCAGTTCTGTGCATGTATCAGTTATCCGTAACGGTCGGTATTTTGCGACTACACTATCTCCTGAACAAATCAGAATTCAATAAGCCTCCAGGGATTGATTTTTATTCAAACTGCTATTTGGCATTTCGGCCTGAACATCCAATCAACTTCAAAATAACTACCAGACTCACAATTAAGTGTTTGCTAATTTAAACTTGGTAAACTTTATTTTTCCTTTGCATTATCCTTAGTTTTTCCTTATTGGATTACAAAATATGCTATTGGTAGTAGAATGCCATGTATGTATAACTGATAAATACTTTACGCACATGGCACTACTTGATAAACAGCAGCTAAAAACCGCAATACTCAGTTTATTGCCACTCTTATTATTGTCTGGCGCAGCCTTTGGACATGGCGTCTCAAGCGGCGATGCATCCTATATGGAACGCATCTCTGGTCTGAATTTTATTCCTTATATGTATCTTGGTGCCAAGCATATGTTTACCGGCTACGACCATTTATTATTTCTTGCCGGCGTCATTTTCTTTTTATACCGCATGAAAGACGTCGCACTTTACGTCAGCCTTTTTGCAATCGGACACAGTGTCACGTTATTAATCGGTGTGCTTGGTGGAATCCATGCAGATGCCTACATAGTCGATGCCATTATCGGGCTGTCTGTGGTTTACAAAGGTTTTGAAAACATTGGCGGATTCAAGCGACTAGGGATCAATATCAACACCAGGGCAGCAGTGTTTTTATTTGGACTGGCGCATGGCTTTGGTCTATCAACAAAACTTCAGGATCTAAGCTTATCAAGAGAAGGCCTGATTCCTAATATCATCGGTTTTAATATTGGCGTTGAACTAGGTCAGCTGGCTGCCCTCGCCATAATTCTGATTGCTATTCAGTACTGGCGCCGCAGCGACACCTTTATCAAGGGAGCACTGACGACTAATTTACTTATTATGACGGCCGGTTTTATTCTCTTTGGCTACCAGCTGACCGGCTACTTCATTGCTTGAATTTTATAAACAGCAACACAACATAAACAGTATCACTAGCAGGAGTCTTATCATATGACTGATCAAAACCAGGCTAACAACATTGAGCCCCCTTCCGGGCCAAAGCTGTTAAAAGCCACCGCCTTAACCATAATAGGCGCCTTGCTGGTGCTTGTACTTGTGATTCTGCCTGCCGAGTACGGCATTGATCTTACTGGTTTTGGTGCCGCCACAGGCCTGGAAGATATGTCTGGTGAAGCCACCGTTACCATCGAGGTCACAGATATTTTTGCCGGCAATGATACTTTGCGCGAAGTTGAAGTCCCCGACTTTGGCGCACCTACGCCCCTACCCAACCCCACTGTTTTTCAGGATCAGCCAGCCGCCGCGGAAACCATGACCATGACGGTAGAACTGGGAGCCTTTGAGCAAACTGAAATCAAGACACAGTTAACCCAGGGCAAAGTGATTATCTATTCCTGGGAAGTGGTCGGTGATGGCATCGTCTATGTAGATTTTCATGGTCATGATGTTTCGTTCGGCCCGGATTTTTTTGTCCGTTATAAAGAGCAGCAGGAAGGTCGGGGAAATAAGGGTTCCTTAACGGCTCCATTTACTGGCGAACATGGCTGGTTCTGGCTGAATATCAATGAATTCCCGATAACCATCGAATTAACCGTTACGGGTTTTTACGATGAAATTATTGATTACGGGATTTTTTAATCCAGGAATCATCATCTTGCGATGATATTAAAATTCTGGCCAGCAATTATGCAGGCAGTTTAATTGTCATGATAATAAAACTGCCTGCTCTGATAATTCAGCTTTTGTTATTTTGCCGCTTTAAGCGCCTGTTTGATATCATCGAGTATGTCATCGATATGCTCAATGCCAATCGATAAGCGAATCATCTCTTTACTGACTCCAGCGGTTTCAAGTTCTTTCTCATTCAGTTGCCTGTGGGTTGTAGATGCCGGATGGCAGGCTAATGATTTTGCATCACCGATATTTACCAGCCGCAGAATCATTTGCAAGGCATCTATGAATTTAGCCCCTGCCTGTTCGCCGCCTTTGATCCCGAAACTCAGAATTCCAGATGCACGTCCGCCAACAACTTTTTGGCAGAGTCCATGATAAGGGCTGGATTTCAGGCCAGCATATTTGACCCACTCCACCTGTTCATGCGCCTCCAGAAATTCCGCGACCGCCTGGGCATTTTCGCAATGCCGTTCCATGCGGATACCAAGCGTTTCCAGTCCCTGCATAATCTGAAACGAATTCATTGGCGAAATAGCAGCGCCCGTATTGCGTAAGGGGACTACTCGACAACGGCCAATAAAAGCCGCTTCGCCCAGAGCTTCGGTATAAACAACTCCATGATAGGACGGATCTGGTTCATTCAGCATGGGATATTTTTCTTTATGTGCTGCCCAGTTAAATTTACCGGAATCGACGATGACCCCGCCAATAGAGGTGCCATGTCCACCTATATATTTGGTGAGTGAATGAATAGAAATATCCGCACCTAAATCAAATACTCTGCATAGAAATGGTGTAGCAACAGTGTTATCGACAATCAGTGGAATGCCGTGCTTGTGGGCGATTTTTGCGAGCGCTTCAATATCAACAATATTGCCTGCCGGATTTCCGATTGTTTCACAAAACATGGCTTTGGTGTTTTCATCAATTAGTGCTTCCAGACCTGCATGATCATCACAGGAGGCAAAGCGGGTTTCCACTCCCTGTGCCGGCAAGGTATGTGCAAACAAGTTATAGGTACCACCATATAGTTGAGTAGTACTGACAATATTACTACCCACCCGCGTTATTGCCTGAATGGCATAGGTGATTGCAGCCATTCCGGATGCAAGACCCAGGGCACCTATACCACCCTCCATTTCAGTGAGACGGGCTTCGAGTACGGCCGTTGTAGGGTTCATGATTCGGGTATAAATATTCCCGGGAACCGCCAGATTAAATAAATCTGCGCCATGCTGTGTATTATCAAAGGTATACGATGTTGTCTGATAGATTGGTGTTGTCGCGGCATTGGTCGCCGGGTCACCGTCATAGCCTGAATGCAGAGCAATGGTTTCCAGTTTCATGATACTTCCCCCAAGTAAGAGTAAAAAAAAGCCGGATCTTCTTATAGTCGCCGGCCTGCGTATTAGCACAGCCTACCATATTAACCTCAGATCATTTTATGGCAAATACCCTGATATATGCGCAGCTGGTAAACATTTGCTATGTGTTCATATACTTTCATATTAATCGTTAATTTTGGCTCATTCATATATGCTATCTGCAAATCCGGTATTTAATAAAAAGGCATGAGTCATGAAAAATATCCACCATGTATTGATGATATTTATCTACGGCCTGGTACTTTCTGCCTGTCAAAACGATGAACCGTCAATTGAGCAATCTATTTCGCTTCTTCCTGACATTTCAGAAAGCAAGGCTGGCAGAATGCTGCAACCCAATGCCCTGATTCATGTTGTAAATGAGCTTGAGCCATCAGTGGCTTTTTACCGGGATGCTGTTGGCTTTGAACTGGTTTCAGGCCCAGGCCCTTTATCTGGCTCAGCACTGTTACAGCGCTTACAGGTAAACGCACCTGATAGTTCAGGGCAGATTGCCGTTTTTAACATACCCGGTTCAGAAATGGATTTACAGCTCATCGAATTTTCCGGCCTTGAACGCAAGCCCTTTACGCAAAGACTCTATGACCCCGGCGTTACCCGTTTCTCTATTTCAGTTCGCGATATAGATGTGGCCTTTGCAGCAGTACAAGCCTACAACGTTATCGTCGACAGCACTGGCGGAGAACCCGTTTACACTCAACGCCCGCGTAATGAAACACGCGCAGTCATGATGCGTGATCTGGATGGCTTTGTGTTTGAATTTGTTGAGTCCGGCAATCCAGTGGAAACGGATGTCCCCGAAAGCAGTAATATCTATAATGCACGCTCCTCACTGGCGCTTGAAAATCTGGAGCGTTCACTCGAATTTTACCGTGATATTCTTGGCTATGAAGCAGCACAGCCGAATACAGTTAATGAGGCTGTATTAAGGCTAGAAGGAACCCCGGATGCTATTGCAAGAACATCCCGTACCCAACCACCCGGCTCAACCAACGTGTGGTTTTTCTGGGAATTCAGTAATATTGCACGCACCAAACAAGAACCCAGTGTACAGGATCCGGGGGCCTCGGCTATTTCTCTATTGGTAGAAGGTTTACCGGCATTGCTGAATCAAATAAGAGCTGCTGGCTTTCAGATAGAGACACCCGGCGGACTGGCAGTCAGTCTTGGTAGTAATCGACTGGGGGCGCTAGTCCGCAGCCCTGACGGCCTGCTGGTTGAACTTGTTGAAAACCTTTAAATGGTGTGAATATCTCTAAATGAGATTCAGCTATCTTCAATATGCTACGCTTTGATTTAATTACCATCGATGCCCGAGTCTATTTCCCTTCAAGCTTTTATATTTGGCATAATTAGCGCGGCTTCGCTACCCCTCGGAGCGCTGGTCGCGCACTTTTGGTCCCCTGGTAACAGAGTTATCGCTGCGCTTATGGCCTTCGGTGGTGGCGCACTTCTTGCCGCACTTACCATAGATCTCGTAGGTGAAGCCTTGGAAAGAGGCCATTTTTACCCACTTGCTGCAGGCTGCCTGATTGGTGGAATTCTTTTTGTAGCACTGAACAAATTGATCAACAATCAGGGAGGTTTCTTGCGCAAAGTTGGCACTACAGCCAGCTACCTGACGCGTTCCAAGAGCAAGGAATATCGGCGTCTATTTAAACGCCTTAGCCGTTCACCCTTGTTTAATGCCCTGCCCCCGCAACAGATCCATCACCTGGTGCCTCTTATAGAACGGCAGACCTTTAAGTTCGGGGAAGCCTTAATGCGACAGGGACAGCCCGGCGAGAGACTTTTTATAATTGATCAGGGACAGGTCAATATAATTGATGATAAGCAGCATCTGCTTGCTCGTTTGGGCCCTGATGATGTTGTTGGAGAAATTGCCCTGTTAAGCGGTGCAGCCCATACGACTTCCGTGATAGCGGATGGCGAAGTGTTAACCTGGGTCCTACAAAAAGATGATTTCGACGAGCTGGTCAGAGAAACGCCGGCTTTTGCCACTGCTATTATGGGTTTAACCCAGCACAGACTGAAACTACTTGGCGCGGAACAGGCATTGACTGAAGCACAAGCTGAAGAATGGTATGACGTAGCCAAACACAAAGTCGATGATGCAATCTCACCACCAAGCGCCAGTGATGTCAAAGAAGCCGCTGCAAGCTTTAGTGCTGCGCCTCTTGCCATCTGGCTTGGCATTTTTCTGGACGGTATTCCTGAATCCTTTGTCATCGGCTCCAGTATGTTACATGCAAGTATCAGTCTTTCCCTGCTCGCAGGACTGTTCCTGTCCAATTTTCCTGAAGCATTCTCCAGCTCATTGGGCATGCGCGAACAAGGCTATAGTTTTAAGCGCATCTTGACTATGTGGAGCTCGCTCATGCTTTTCACCGGGGTCGGGGCCTGGTTTGGAAGTATATTTTTTGTTGCTGTTGAACTGACAACTTTTTCTATGGTTGAAGGGATCGCTGCTGGCGCCATGTTGACAGTTATTGCTGAAACCATGTTACCCGAAGCTTATCACCGAGGTGGTGGAGTGACGGGAATCTCTACGTTGTTGGGCTTTCTCGCCGCTATTTTTTTTACGACGCTGTGATAAATTCAAGCAGCAAATATTGCCTATTATCCCTCCCAGATAGTCAGATTTAATGCTGTTTGCACTATCGAATGATTCGTGATTATATACACAGATCAGTGATTTTTTGGCTCTAAGAGCTAACTAAAACTTGCCGTCTCAAGCCTGGTAATAAACTGCCTTTTTTTATTTCTGGCTATTCTGCTCTTGCTAGCTGAACCAATCTTTTTTATAAAAGGGAAAGTCGATGATTTTATCCATACTGAGTAGATTACTATATATATCAATAGGACTACTGTTTTGGAACACAACAGCTTTGGCTCAAGCTGCTGATGAATGGGAGTCTGGCAAACAGATTTTCGACAAGGTATGCCAATACTGCCATACGCAGAATGTCGGACCAGTGTTGACAGGTCGCAATTTACCCCCCGTTTTCTTTACAGTTATTGCTCGCAGTGGATTAAGAGCCATGCCCGCATTCAGACCAAGTGAACTCTCCGACAGCGATCTTGAAAAGATCGGCATTTACCTGAGTGAAAGCAGCGAGGAAAATCTGTGAGCATTAATTTTTCCAGAAGACATTGTTTAAAACTCATTTCGGGTACAGTTGCGCTTTCCTTATTACCTCTGCAATTTTCTTATGCAGGTGAAGCGAGTCCCGTCTTTGTTATAACTAACGGAGAGAGTATCGAACAAGCATTCATTAATGCCATTAAGAGAATTACACCAATAAATACACTACAAATTTCCAGTAATAATTACGAGACTTTAATTTCACTCGCTCACTTACCAGCCAACTCAATATTAATTGGCTTGGTAAACGATGCTGAAAAAGTATTAATCGACTCCATGCTTCATGATCGCCAAGCTCTGATTACAACAACAAACCGTGTAAATAAAACTACGGCAACGGACCAGCAAGTGGCTGATTTGGCTACAACAACGACAAATATTGCCTTTACAAATTTAAACAAGATCCCTGCCGGTACAGTCACAAGCAGCCAGAACAAGAACGGCAGCCTGATTAGTTTTTACGCGCAACTATAATTTTTATTTCAGCCAGTTAGCTCCCAGGAGAATGAAATGGCCACCTTTAACGTACTACCCGAAGGTATAACAGCGGAGCAGTTCGGCTTTGCTATTGAAGAATATGCCGCCATCGTTGGTGATGAAAATGTTTTTGTTGCCGCTGACAATCTTACTAGTTATAACAAGATCATGCTGCCTGTGGATGACAGCGAACATGCTCCCTCAGCTGCTTTGGCACCCGCCTCGGTTGAAGAAGTTCAGGCAATTATTGGGGTATGTGATAAATACGTAATCCCGGTCTGGCCAGTCTCTACCGGCAAGAACTTTGGTTATGGTTCGGCGGCAGCAGCCACCCGCGGCCAGGTCATCCTCGATTTACGGCGCATGAATAAAATTATTGAAGTTGATGTTGAGCTGGGTACAGCTCTGCTTGAGCCAGGCGTAACTTATCAACAATTAAAAGATTATCTGGTTGAGAACAATATTCCTCTTTGGCTTTCACCGCCTGCTCCTTCGGCTATTGCCAGCCCCGTCGGCAATGCTCTGGACAGAGGTGTTGGCTACACGCCTTATGGAGATAATTTTTTCTTTTCCTGCGGCATGGAAGTCGTGATGGCCAATGGCGAAATTCTACGCACTGGCATGGGCTCCATGCCAAATTCAACATCTTGGCAGGTATTTAAATGGGGTTATGGCCCCTATCTGGATGGTATCTTCACCCAGTCCAACTATGGCATTGTCACCAAACTTGGCATGTGGCTTATGCCGCAACCGCCAGCGTTTAAACCTTTTGTCATTCGTTATCCGAATGATGAGGATATTGTCACCGCTATAGAAACAATCCGCCCATTGCGAATTGCGCAAATTATTCCAAACGGAGTCGTTATTGCCCACGCACTCTGGGAAGGCGGCGCAGAAGTGGTGCGTAGCGACTATTACCAGGGCGAAGGGTCAATTTCTGATGAAGCTGTTGAGAGAATGAAAACTGATCTGGGTATGGGGGCATGGAATATTTACGCCGGTCTTTATGGCACAGAAGAACAGAACGAATTGAACTGGAATATAGTCAAAGGCGCTTTTGAAGCAACTGGAGCCCTTGTTCAGGATGAGGTAGAAATGGCCGGCAACCCTACTTTCGATTACCGGGCGAAATTGATGAAAGGAGACATGACTCTCAAAGAATTTGGCCTCTATAACTGGCGCGGTGGTGGTGGCTCAAGCTGGTTCGCACCGGTTGCCCAGGCAAAAGGTTCGGAAGGACTTTTACAAATGCAGCTGGCAAAGGAAATCCTGGGTAAATATGGCTTTGATTACGTCGCTGAATATGTCGTTGGCTGGCGTGAGGTTCACCATATTATTGACCTGCTGTTTGATAAGACCAATGCTGAAGAAACCGAACGGGCAAATCAGTGCTTTAATGAACTGTTAACCGAATTCAGTAATCGTGGCTGGGGCTCTTATCGCACCAATATCGCATTCATGGATAAAGTCGCTGAAACCTTCGGCCCGGTAAAGCGTGATGTCAATCAACGCATCAAACAGGCATTGGACCCTAAAGGAATTATCGCACCCGGAAAATCCGGTATTTATATTTAACCGCTAAGTCTAAATAAAAATTTCGGTTAGTAGTAATTCGGTTAGTAGTAATTCGGTTAGTAGTAATTCGATTAGGAGCTTTTGATTTTGCTTCGATAGTTAATCAAAATCTTCCTAACTTTAGCCAACCCGACTAAAGTTAGGAAGATAGTTTTATCCAAACAAAAAGAGCAACTATGCTTTCTTTCTGTTATCCAGACTATAACTTCCAGGTCCATTAGCGTATAGCAGCAACAGGCCACCAGCAATTGAGAGGTTTTTCAGGAAATTAGTCATTTGTGCCTGATCACCAAAGTCGCTATGGAAAATCGCCGCTGATAATATTGAAAATCCGGCTAATGCCAAAGCAGCCCAGCGAGTTTGATAACCCACAATCAGCAGCAAGGCTCCACCAGCCTCTACTAAAATAACCAGTGGTAAGAGCATGCCTGGAACACCAAAGGCTTCCATATAGCCCTGAGTTCCTGCATAAGCTTCCCCGAGTTTCCCAATACCGGCAAGTAAAAACAACAATGCGAGTAAGACTCGCCCTGCTAAATCTGTATAGTCTTTCATTTTGGTTCCCTCTTGTTTTAGTTTTATCAAAATAATAGTTGATTATGCTTATTGTCTGGCCGAACCAAAAGTAAATATTTCATTACCAGCCTCGTCCATAATGACAACATATTCAACATTCGCCACATTAGCAACCTCTCTTGCTCTTGCCGCATGTATTATGACTCTATCACCGGGTTTTAAGGTATCCCGCTTAATATTTTGTCGCATTAACATGGCAGCAGCTGCCAGTTCAAAATTCCAGTGTTTCAGCTCACCATTTTCCTGTATTTCATCAACATACAGGCGAGCATGCGGATTTGTCAGCTGGAAATTGACTACCGTACCACTGACGATAACCGGCAAATCAGGATCAAATTCAGCTAACCAATTATGATGAGCTGTGGAGGCAGGCGGCAACATACCCAGGCCAAGAATCAAGCTGATAAAAAATGCCTTAACATTCATATAAACTCCTTCGCAGTTTCGTTTTCTTAAGGGTTTACTGACTAAAATACTGTACGGATGCTTCATTCTCACACACCCATTCAATCAGACTGTCGCCCGGCATAATGTCGAAATTAATACGCAAATCAAAATCCTCGGTATAAGCACCAGGATCATCAATATTAATATCGAGCTCCAGCCTGCCATAACTGACACGCCGGAAGCGTTCGGTAATCACCAGCTGTTCTGTGGTTGGACTGCCGTTAAAATCCAGCCAGCCATCACCACGAAAATTATTGGTCTGTACCACCAGGGTGTCGCCTTCCCAGTGACCTACTGAATAGCCATACCAGGTGGGCAGGGGTTCACCTTGCGGTGGCAGGGGCCTGCCATCCAGAAAAATCTCTCTCACACCGGCACTGGCTTCATAAAGAATGACCAGCCGATTTTCGGATTGAATAATTTCATTGGGCTGCGGATGGGTATGAAACTGCATATGCCCCAGGGGCAGGCAAAAACTATCCGGATTTTCGATACCATTATTGGCCATTCTTTCGGCTCGCTTTTCTCGCGCCCATGGCTGATATGGCAAACCATTTTCAAAGCCAAAACCCTGATCCCAGAAGGTGGCATAAGGTGCTACGCCCGGTGGCGGCTGACGTGGCTCACCAACAGGCCGGCCCTGCTCTCCACTTTGGTGCGGGAAAGGAAAGTCCCAGACCCCCGATAAATCCGGTTTGCCATCAAGGGTACGTGGAGCTGGCGCATTCAAATCCGGCGTACCATCAGGCAACAGAGGTACTCCGTCCATATGCAGGGGCCATTGCGCAAGGGCCGCGGTCGAAAAGCAGGCCTGTAAGGCCAGAATGACATAAAACAAAAAGCTGGTTCTTGAAACGGGATACTTCATCAACACCTCCACTGGCGTCTTATTATTGTTATTGTGAAATGCGGCAATGCAAACTTACAACGACTCAGTCTTGGATTGGAACCAATTATGCTTATTTATTCAAGCCTAAACAGGCCCACATGCTGACGCTGATGAAAATTACCTGCGCCAGACCATGCCTATGGATTTGCTCACACTGCTGGCTAACAGCCTGTACAATGCCCTCTTCACAGAACATCAGGGCCTGAACAATTCGATGAGCAAGCTGGCACCAAGCATAAAACTGATTCAGGAAGTTCAGCCCCAACTGCTAATAAATAACGCCGCGGCAAGTGCACGGATTTCTTTATTCGGGGGACAGGTACTGAGTTTCATACCCAGGCATGATGGCCGGGAAAGACTCTGGTTAAGCAACAAGGCAGTCTGGGATGGCAGTCAATCCTTACGTGGAGGCGTGCCGGTTTGCTGGCCCTGGTTCGGCCAGCACCCTGATGGACAACACCCTGCTCACGGCTTTGTCCGCAACAGGCTTTGGCAATGTCTGGAAAGCAGCGACACTGAGAATTCGAGTTCACTCATTCTGTCTCCAACTGACAGCCAGGGAGCCGGTTTTGATGGCCTGGCCTCCCTCACACTCAGTATCACGGTTGGATCAGAATTAAATATTAAACTGATTACCACAAATCTCGGCACCAGGAGCTTTATTTATACTTGCGCACTGCATAGTTATTTTAATGTACAGGATATCAGTGAGGTTGAGCTGGACGGTTTAAGTGGCAAGTACGCTGACAAACTCAGCGGTTTCAAACTATTTGATACGCCCAACCCTTATCGCTTTACAACTGAAACCGACAGAATTCATTTAAATCCGCATAGAAAAGTCAGCATTATTGAAAAGGGTCTCAAGACCGTGGTGAATTCTGAAGGGCATGACTCCATTGTGGTCTGGAATCCCTGGCAGCAAAATTCAATTCAATTGAATGACATGGATAATGATGGCTATAAATATATGCTCTGTGTTGAGACCGCAGTAACAAAAGGAAAATCAATCAAGCCCGGTGATCAGCATGTTATTGAACAGACTATAAACTAAGCGCTGTACCGTTATTTTCATTCTTACCAGATATTCACAGGCCTTATTTATCCAAAGCCAGCCCTGATCGCCCTCTTTAACAATCCTCAAATTTAATAATTCCTTCATAAATTATTCATTAATACTAAATATTTACTGTTTAGTATTCGCCTTGAAATGCAAACAAGAAGTAAATATGAGTAAAAAGAAAAAATGTCGTGCCATCTGGATTTCCGACGTTCACTTAGGAACCAAGGATTGTAAGGCCGCCCTTCTCTGTTCATTCCTCAAACATTATCAAACTGATAATCTCTTTCTGGTAGGCGACATCATTGACGGCTGGAGAATTTCCACCAGCAAATGGTATTGGCCTTCTGAACACAATCAGGTTGTCAGACAGATACTACGTAAATCTGAAAAAGAAGATACCCGTGTTTTTTATATCACCGGCAATCATGACGAATTTCTTCGTGACTATATTTCCGAACATAGTTTTATTATGGGAAATATAGAAGTTGTTGATGAAATTTATTATGAAACATCCGCAGGAGAAAAAGTCTGGGTCGTTCATGGCGATGATTATGACGGTGTCACCAGACATCATCGCTGGGTCGCTATAGCCGGTGATGTCGGTTACAACTTCCTGTTAAGAGCTAACCGCTGGTTTAACACAATGTCCAGACTTTTAAGGTTGCCCTACTGGTCCCTTTCGAAAGCTATCAAGAAAAAAGTAAAAGGTGCAGTCAATTTTATTTTTGATTTTGAAATCATTGTCGCCAGGGAAGCAAAAAAGCGTAAGGTTGACAGCGTTATCTGCGGGCATATTCACCATGCTGAAAAGAAAATTATCGATGGAGTAAATTACTACAACTGCGGCGACTGGGTTGAAAGCTGCACGGCACTTATTGAAGATGAAAATGGTGAAATTCAGATAATTCACTGGGCTGAACTCAATCATGAAAATTCAAATGTCATAAAAATTGAGCAGGCAAAAGAACCCAAATATGCAAGGCAGCAAAAAGTAAAAGTAGTCTGAATATCATTATCTTCAAAACTCATACAACTATACGGATACCATGACATGAAAATACTTTATGGCGTACAGGGCACAGGAAATGGCCATATAAGCAGAGCATGCGCAATGGCGGAAGCTTTCCGGAAATATCAGGATATAGAAATCACCTGGCTGCTAAGCGGGCGCGAAAAAGCAAGGGGCTGCGGTGATATTCAAAACTTTTTATGGCGTGAAGGCATCACCTTTGTTGTCAAAGCAGGAAAAATCAATGTTGTTGAAACTTTGATGAACTTTAACTTCTCATCATTCAGGCAGGATGTTAATGAACTTGATCTAAAACCTTACGACCTGATTATTTCTGACTTTGAGCCGGTCATCAGTCATGCAGCTAAAAAACAAAATCTGCCAGTTGTGGGTATCGGGCATCAATATGCCTTTAATTATGATATCCCCACCAAAGGGGCCAATTTCATCAGCAAATCCATTATGCAAAGATTTGCCCCTGTAACATTGGGTGTTGGTTTGCACTGGCATCATTTCGGCTACCCTATTTTGCCGCCAATAATTGATTTGGTTATTCCAGCAATAATGCCGCCAGTTATCCAGAATAAAGTATTGGTGTACCTGCCCTTTGAAAGTCCCGCTAAGATTCGTGAGCTATTCTCGGGAATGGACAATTTCGAATTTTACATTTATCACCCCGAATTAAAAGATACTGATGAAGGGAATCTACATTGCCGGGCAATTTCCCGAACCAGTTTCAAAGATGACCTGATCAGCTCCAGACATGTCATTACCAATGGAGGCTTTGAACTCATCAGTGAATGTCTGCAGATCGGCAAAAGCATTCTGGTAAAACCTTTAATGGGACAGATGGAACAATTATCCAATGCCCATGCACTGGATAAGCTTGGTTATGCGAAGATTCTTAACAAGCTGGAATTCAATGCGATATTTAACTGGCTTTCCCAGGACAACGAAATTATTCAGCTTAGTTATCCGGATGTCGCCTCGAAATTGGCAGAGTGGATAGCTGGTGGTTGCCAGGCAGGCGTTGAGACGCTTGCTGAAGAATTATGGCAGGAGCCTTATCTGCAAGATCAGCGTCTGGCCTCATGAACAGGCTTTCCGTGCAAATCGTGATACCAAAATTGCATTCAAAATGTCGACCTTGCCAGCAACAATCTTCTCCCTATAAAGGAAACTGAGATGCGCATTCTGGTTTGTGGTGGCGCCGGTTACATAGGGTCCCATTTGGTCAAATCAGCCTATGAAATGGGCCATGATCTCATTGTCCTGGATAATTTATCCACCGGTCATGCCAAAGCAGTCATGAGCGCAACTCTTGTACAGGGAGATATAAATAACTTTGCCTGGCTAAAAAACTTACTGCAGCAAAATCCCTGTGATCTTGTGATGCATTTTTGTGCTCACTCACTTGTCGGCGAATCCATTATCGATCCGGCCAAATATTACGAGAACAATGTCAGCAGTACCCTGACCCTGTTAAAAGCCATGCAGCAAACGGGGCACAATAAACTGGTCTTTTCATCTTCAGCAGCAGTCTATGGCAATCCTGAACAAACAGCTTTAGCCGAAGATCATCCACTGAAACCCATCAACCCCTATGGCAGAAGCAAGTTGATGGTAGAACACATCTTGCAGGATTATGCTGCTGCCTATGGCCTGGATGTCGTGAGTTTGCGCTATTTCAATGCGGCGGGTGCAGACCCATCCGGCCTGATAGGGGAAAAGCATGACCCTGAAACCCATCTCATTCCTAACGTATTAAATTCAGTTGCGCATGCAAATAAACACAGACTCAAGGTATTTGGTGTTGATTATCAAACCCCGGATGGTTCCTGTGTGAGGGACTATATTCATGTCAACGATCTGGCCAGCGCACATTTAGCCGCCGCACATTTTTTGGAACAACAGGCTGGGTTCCATGTTTTCAATCTGGGCAATGGACATGGCTTTAGTGTACTGGACATCATTACAGCTGCGGAGCGGGTAACGGGCAAGACCATTGCATATGATGTTTGCAATCGCAGACCCGGTGATCCTCCCGTGCTCATAGCCAATGCCTCGGCGGCAAGAAAAATCCTCGGCTGGAAGCCACACTACACCAGGATTGAAGACATCATTGAAACAGCATGGTGCTGGCACACAAATAGCATGCAGTTTATATAAGTACATATGAAAATAGCAGTTGCAGGTACCGGTTATGTCGGTTTGTCTATTTCGATGCTGCTGGCACAGCATCATGATGTTGTCGCTCTGGATATCATAGAACAAAGAGTTGCACTGCTGAATAACAAACTATCTCCTATCGAGGATCCTGAAATTGAGGACTTCCTCGCCAATAAAAAACTCAATTTCAAGGCCACACTCGATAAGCAGGAAGCTTTTGAGAACGCTGATTTTGTCGTAGTGGCCACTCCCACTGATTACAATGAAAAAAACAATCATTTCGATACTTCAACTGTTGAATCCCTGATTGATGCAGTGAGCGAGATAAATCCCTCAGCAACAATTGTTATCAAGTCGACTGTTCCTGTCGGCTTTACTTCCAACATCAAACGCCGACTTTGCAATAACAATATTATCTTCTCACCGGAATTCCTCCGCGAAGGCAAAGCTTTATCAGACAATCTTTACCCTGCAAGAATACTTGTTGGAGAAAAAACCGAACGTGCCAGAATTTTTGCAGATCTGCTCGCCGAGGGCGCAGTCAAACAGGACATCCCTGTACTCTTTACCAGTTCTTCCGAAGCAGAAGCCATTAAATTATTTTCAAATACCTATCTGGCTATGCGAGTTGCCTACTTCAATGAACTCGATTCGTATGCTGAGGCTCACAATCTGGATAGTCGGCAAATTATTGATGGTGTATGCCTCGATCCGAGAATCGGCTCTCACTACAACAATCCTTCCTTTGGTTATGGTGGTTATTGTCTGCCAAAGGATACCAAACAGCTGTTGGCCAATTATCAAAATGTGCCAAGCAAACTGATCAGCGCCATCGTTGATGCCAATACCACTCGGAAAGACTTTATTGCCTTTTCCATCATCGAAAAAAATCCAAAGGTTGTCGGTATTTACCGGTTGGTGATGAAAAGTGGTTCAGATAATTTTCGAGCTTCGGCGATACAGGGCGTCATGAAGCGCATAAAAGCGAAAGGCATCGAAGTGGTTGTTTATGAGCCGGTAATTTCCGAAACCGAATTTTACAAGTCCAGAGTGATAAATAATCTGGCTGAGTTCAAGAGCATTTCTGATGTTATTGTAGCCAACAGAATTTCCGATGAAATTGCCGATGTAAGATCCAAGGTGTATACCCGTGATTTATTTGGCAATGATCAGTAAATTTTCTGGCGCACAGCGGCAACATCTACATCACATGAAATTTTTGTTATACACTGCTTTCTTCACGGCAATAGGAAGATATCAGTCGAATGTTGCATGGCCCGGTTTTTAACTTTTCGCCTCGCTCTTTCATTTACCCCTTAAAAGATAGCGCATTAAGGCAAAACATATGGCAGGCATGGAAACTTGCCCTGGGATTGGCTTGCCTGGCAGTTTTCAGCAGCCCGGCATCACTTGCCCAGCAAGCACCCGATTTAAGTGGTATCTGGATGGCAACATCGCCACGCAGTATCCTCACAGACAATATGCCGGAACTAACAGCACGGGCCAGGGCAGATATTGAATCTTTCGACCCCCTTAGCGACCCGATCATTCGCTGTGTCATGCCAGGCTTCCCGCGCAGCGGCCTGATCATATATCCTTTTGAAATCGTGCAGACTGATTCCATGATCCTTTTTTTATATGAGTCTTTCGGCATGGTTCGACGTATTTATATGGACGGCAGACAGCCCCCCGACTATCTGCCACCAAGTCGCATGGGATATTCCCTGGGTCATTGGGAACAGGATGAACTGGTCATCGAAACACATAATATTGCGGCAGGCCTGCTCGATGGTACGGGCCTCAATCAATATGGCGATATTACAGTGCAGGAGCGCTATCGCCTCACAGGCAGTGGAGAACTTCAGGCACAGGTTGATATCACAGCACCACAGACCTTTGCCGAGCCCTGGTCGCGGCTTTTCAGCTGGGAACGAGACCCCGAGGCTATGATATTTGAATCCGTTTGTGATCCCGCAGATAGTCGTTTTTAGCTAAAGGAAACACATGATAAAAATTAAGTTAATTGTGGGCTTCATGTTCTTGCTGAATGTGTTAACACAAGCACAGGCCCACCATTCCTTTAATGCACTATTTGATGTATCGAACACAATCTCCATCACGGGACAGGTTGTCGAATTCAAATTCATTGCTCCGCACAGTTATATTCAACTCGCTGAGACCGACGACAATCAAACTCAGGTAATCTGGGAAGTTGAAACTACGACTCCAGGGATGTTATCGCGTAGAGGTGTCACACCCATGACCTTACAGCCCGGACAAAGCATAACCGTAACAGGTAACCCTACACGAGACGGTCGCAAACTTATTCGCCTGTTGACCATAACCATGCCTGACGGTCAGCAGCTGCAAATACAATAGCGCAATTTATTTGTCAGCAAACTACCTAAGTGCTGCTCTTGTTATATCCGCAAGCCCTGGTGTTCCAGCCTGACGCATTGCCACATCCAGTTCACTGTCGAGAATCTGTAATACCTTCGTCACACCCTCTTGTCCAAAGGCTCCCAGCCCCCAGATATAAGGTCTTCCCACACAGACTGCATCGGCCCCAAGAGCCAGCGCTTTCAGTACATCCGTACCGCGGCGAATACCCCCATCGACAATGACGGGAACCCGGCCTCGAACGGTATCCACAACTTCCGGCAATGAATCAATGGTAGCGAAGCCGCTTTCATCGGCTCTGCCGCCGTGATTGGATACATGAATGGCATCAACGCCGGCACTCAGTGCCAGCCTGGCATCTTCAGGGTGAGTAAGGCCCTTGATCACTAATTTCATATTGGTGGAATCACGCAGTCGCTTGACCCAATCCCAATCCATCGACAAATTCTGGGAGCTGATGTTACGGGGAGCATTTAATCCCTGCAGCATAGCCTTGTCGGCAAAGCTGGAACCCGGACTGTGACAAAGTGTGCAGTCGTCTGAATTCTGGTCGAAGCGACGCATCCGATCCTGATTGCGGGCGGGAATATCGGTAGTCAGAAACAGCACGTCAGAACCAGTCGCTTCCACCCGTCTGAGCATGCCCTGGGTGAGTTCCCATATACTGGTTGGATAAAGTTGATACCACACTGGCTCGCCACGTGCTTCGGTAATTTCTTCGATGCCGAATGTTGCCGCCGTTGACATGATCATTTTATGCCCCGTGACTCTTGCGCCTCGGGCCGCGCCCAGATCGCCATCAGGATGCGCCATACCCAGGCCACCAACCGGCGCCATAATAATCGGAGACGGCAACATATGACCGAGTAATTCGGTTTGCTTATTGATTATGCTGACATCAATAAGACGGCGGGCTCTGATATGCAGACGTTCATATCCTTCACGGTTGGCACGCAGGGTCAGATCATCATCCACGCCCTGTGAGATGTAAGTCCAGTGTGCCTGGTTCAGATTTCGCAAGGCGACATTTTCCATGTCAAAAACATTTACCGCCCATTCGACTGACTCGGCAATATAGTCGCTGTCATCAAGCCGCTCTGCTGCCATCAGGGGAAAGGTGCTTAAACCCGCCAATAAGGGGCTGCCAAGAAAATACTGTAATAATTTGCGCCGCGCATGATCGCGTGTATTCATAATGGTCATCCTCGGATTAATGGCAGGCATCTGAGCAGCCTGAGACCTTTTTTAAAATCCTGTATTTACAATAAGCTTAGCTGTACTTTTGTTATATAAGCAAGGCTATGGTCTATATTGCCAAATCGCGTATACTTTTTCGTCCGTAGCTTCTTAACCAAGGGGATTAACAATGTCCAGATCCAACAATAAACTACAACAGTCTCGCGTTCTGGGTATTTCACTGGCACTGAGCCTGCTGTTAACTGCCTGTACTGAATCAGCACAGGAAGCCCCTTCAGTCATTACTGACTCCGTCGTATACGAAAATGCACGACTGATTGTAGGGAATGGTCAAATTATAGAAAACGCCATTTTTTCTGTGGCCAACGGCCGTTTTGAAATTGTAGGTCAGACTGCTGCTGTGGCTCTACCTGAGAATGCCGTGCGCATAGACCTGAGCGGCATGACCGTAATGCCCGCCATCATTGATTCCCATGTTCACCTGAGCACCAATCGCAGTGATCTGACAGCAGATTTACAGAATCGTGCGGCACAGGGAATTGCTGCAGCTTTGAGTCTTGGCTCAGACGGACCAGACACGCCCCTGGAGATGCGCGATGAAGTGATCCCAGGAACTGCGCGCTATCTTTCCGCCGGTCGGGGTATTACTTCTCCCGAACCAGGACGCTCCGAGATTCCGCACTGGGTAAGCACAGAAGCCGAAGCAAGACAGGCAGTCCGGGATGAAGTTGCACGCGATGTTGACTTCATCAAGATCTGGGTTGATGACCGTGATGGTCAATATGAAAAATTAAACCCTGCCCTGTATGGCGCGATTATTGACGAAGCTCATCAAAATAATCTGCAGGTTGCAGCGCATATTTTTGCCCTAGAGGATGCCAAGGGCCTGTTGCGTGCCGGTATTGATATTTTTGCACACGGCGTAAGAGATCAGGATATCGATGAGGAGTTTATTCAACTCATGCGTGAGCGTCCTGAGGTGGTATTAATACCCAATCTTCCCTATCGCGGTGTGCCTGCCGATCTTGGCTGGCTCAGCACCAGCATGCCTCAGCAAGCAATGACTGCCTTGCAAAACACCAATATTCCTAGACCCGAGGTTGAGGATTTCTTTGCCATACAGGCACGCAATCTGGCCCGGATGAATGCAGAGGGCATGACCATTGCCATGGGCACGGATGGAAATTCCTACTGGGGTCCACACATCGAAATGGAAGACATGGTAGCTTCAGGCATGTCGGCAGCCGATGTGCTTATTGCCGCCACCAGAAATTCAGCCGAGCTACTGGGGCTGGATGATCTGGGTACAATAGAAACCGGCAAGAGTGCAGACTTTATTGTGCTGGAAGCTAACCCGCTCGATGACATCAGCAATACACGTCGTATTGTGAATGTCTATATGCGCGGTGCTTTGGTGCCCCGATAGGCTGCTGAAAGACTGGAATAGTTTGAATAAACCACTTCAAGACGGCAAGCAGCAGGTTCGCCATATCGTTTTCCTGTGCGGCTTACTTAGTGACAAGCTGGTGTGGCAAAAAGTTGCCGACCACTTACAGGATGATTTTGATTGCAGCATAATTTCTTTCGCCGGTTTTAACAGTCTTGCCGAAATGGCCAAAGCTGTACTGGAGCAGGCTCCACCACGCTTTATATTAATTGGCCATTCAATGGGCGGGCGTGTTGCTCTGGAGGCGTATCGCCAAAGTCCGGACAGAATTGAATTGCTGGGCTTGTTTAACACGGGAGCCCATCCTCTTAAAGAGGGCGAAAAAACGGCCCGGCAGACATTTTTGGACCTTGCCAATAAAGAAGGCATGGAAACACTGGCAAATGCCTGGTTAACTCCCATGATGGGTGCGACTGCATTACAGGATCAACATTTAATACAGCGCTTAAAACAAATGGTCACCCGTTATTCCCTGCAACAATTAACTGATCAGATTCAGGCTTTGTTACTTCGACCTGAAGTTGAAAGTCTGCTGCCTGCCATTAAGGTTCCCGTCTTACTGGTCGCTGCGGATGAAGATAAGTGGAGTCCGCTTGAACAGCACCAAGCAATGGCTGAGCATATTGCTGTTAATGAATTGCAGCTTATGCACGATGCCGGACACATGGCACCCGTGGAGAAACCCGGAGCAGCAGCCACCATCATTGGGGATTTTATTGCCCGCCATAAATAAAACTGATCTATCCGGACATGAAATTAGTTTCGTATGAAAGCAATCAAGTGGCTGAGCATCTGGAAATCCGGAATACTCTGCCCTCTTGATTACAAGTTCCAAACATCCGACTAATTGCCGGAATGATACTTAAGCGTTTAGAACGTCGCTCGCAAACTGATGATAAAAGCTCGCCCCGGCAAAGGTGCAACATCTTTCAGGAACGAAGTATGCACACGAACATCTTCATCAAGTAAGTTACGGCCACGCAGAGAGATTTCATATTCCCCGCCTGTCCTGCTGGAAATCAGATAACTGACTGAAGCTTCCAAAAGATTGTAACCATCGGTCTCAGTTTCCAAGGGACTGGTTTTATCCTGATCAAACACATGATACAGGTCGAAGATGCCGGTCCAGTTACCACGGTAATAGTCGAGTCCCGCACCCAGACGTTTGGGCGTCATACGGGGAAGGTTTTCTCCGTTGTTCAGGCTGGCACGCACTGAATCAAAGCTGAGATGTACATCCACATCAGCTTGGGAAATGCTTCCCAGTGAGTATGTCGTTTCGGCCTCAATACCATAGAAGTGGGCATCGTCCTGTGCGTAATTAATCAGCAACAGGGAATCATCGACCAGCGTCAGATTTCCATCCTCATCCACCCTGTCAGCCAGTCCATCGTTATTACTGTCGACACTCTGACCAAAAATATAATCCCTGATCCGGTTGGAAAACAGGTTCACCTGCCAATCCCAGCCCTCTCCGGCTCTGCGTAAAGTCAGATCCACGTTATTGGCGGTCTCCCGCTGCAGATTGATATTACCAATTTCAAAAGTGGCCGTGGCTTTATGTGGTCCTCTGTTATAGAGTTCCTCCAGGCTAGGGGCACGTTGCGCCCTGGACGCATAAAGTGCCAGAGAATAATCCGGCACAAACTCCCAGATAGCGCCACCGGAAAGACTGGTTACCGTATGGCTTCTGGAAGGTGTTGCGTCTTTAGGATCGACATCCTGTTTCTCAATCCGGCCGCCTAGTTCCACATGCCAGTCGCCCATATCACGCTCTTCTACCAAAAACAGACCCCTGGATTTTTGCGTCACTTGCGGCGTCAAAGCTTCTTCTCCAATAGCAGAAAAATCCCGGTAACCGATCTGCAAACCAAAGGCACCGTGCCAGTCGGCAACCGGTGCGTGTAACAGTTCCAGCCGACTCTCGTATTCATCATTCAGAAAGGTGGTTCCAACATCGCCGCCTGGTTCCAGTTCCTTATGCGTGTAATCCACATGGCCCAACTGGAATTTGACTTTTTCTATACCGCTGAAAGGTTCATTGAGTTCGCCCTTGATATCATAACGCTCCTGATCAAGCACAATGCGCGCGCCTTCCCCTGGAATGCCGTAATCGCTTTGGTAACGCCCGATATCCAGGCCCAGATAGCCACGATCACCGATATAGCTGCCACCCAGATTGATATTGTCAGTATTCAGGTCGCTGAAACGCAAGGTGCCAGACTGCTCGCCGGGTTCCGGCTGCAGATTTCCGAATTCAGGAATATCGTAGTCGTCAGCACTCCGATCAGAGCCATCAATATGAAAGGCAAAGTCTCCCAGTCCCGCATCGGCAGTGAAGGCAGCGGCTCGTTCTCCGGAAACACTGTTAAATTCCAGTAGCGCACTTAGAGAAGGAACTTCCGGGTATTGCGTGGCGATGCGATTAGTCACCACATTGACCACTCCGCCCGAAGCGCCACTGCCAAAAAGCAGTGTGGATGGCCCCTTAAGCACCTCTATTTGCGTCGCCGCCAACGGCTCAATAGGAATAGCATGATCCGGACTCAGATTTGAAACGTCCATTGAGCTGATCCCGCTTTGCAGGATACGAACTCTTGAATCGCTCTGTCCCCTGATCACCGGACGGCTGGCCCCTGCGCCAAAGGCGGTTGATGTAATGCCCAATTGATGTGAAAGTGTCTCGCCAATGCTGGAGGACATTTCATTGGCCAGTTGTTCTCCACTTAACACAGTAACTGGTTGTGCCAGATGCAGTTCGGCACTGCCCAGCGGACTTGCAGTCACGATAATTTCTTCAACATTAATTCTGTTGTTACTGCCTTGCGCCAGCGTAATACCCGGCAACAAAGCCAACATTGCGGCCACCGACGATGACAACTTATATGTAAAAGTTTTCATTTTTCTTTCCTGATTTTCAATTAACGATAAGCGCTCATTTTTAAAAATGAGCGGTTTTTGAATATATCTATAAGAAAATCAGAACCGGTGGGGCACGTTGTTGATAGGAAAATAGCGTTATGCCAGGGGGAACAATCTGGGAAGTGCTGCTGTATGCGATACTGAAAAAGATCGGCTCTACAGCCGGACTTGTAGTCGATAATGCCTGACCAAAGCCCTGATACCCTGAACACAGTTCGCAATTGGTATTGTCCGTTGACACGTGGGTTGCCACGTGAGCGGTCAATGCAATCTGGCTCATTAATATGAGAGCCAGCAGTATTCTGAATATTTTTGGAGCGGACAGGAGCATCAATCAAACCTCAGCGGCAATCCTATCCCTAAGCACAGAAGCTGTCAATTTCATAATTTCCCCTTCCATTCAAAGCAGATAGCCGTTCAGGAATCGGAAAATTTTCATGTTTCGGCTTAAGGTGCACCCAAAAAAAATTAGATTATCCGACACATTCCAACAGATGCCCCTATAAAAAACAGTGCTAAAACATTTTATGGAACGACATGCTTTTGGAAACGCTTTGTTGCTAAATGTAAAACGAATTAATT
Organism: uncultured Gammaproteobacteria bacterium; assembly: GCA_963975155.1. Lineage (GTDB taxonomy): Bacteria > Pseudomonadota > Gammaproteobacteria > Pseudomonadales > Pseudohongiellaceae > UBA5109. The sequence continues at coordinate 209,826 of CAXBFG010000002.1, forward strand.
TCAGAATCGTACTTAACACGGCTTTATTGATAAGAGCAATTGATAAGAGCAATTGAGAAGAGCAATTGAGAAGAGCAATTAATAAGCGCAATTAATAAGAGCGATGCTCAAGGAGCAATACCAAAACTTATTATTCCGATCAGGGAAACAACAGTGAAACATTGAAATAGTCAGTTTCTGTATTTCAGCTCCTTGCCATAAGTTAGTTATATCATTTTGTGCGCACGAATCACTCCTCCGGAATTTCGTAAACCGGAGGAATCGCATTACCCTGATGGCATGTTGAACATTGCACCCGTTCGATTTCATCAACTGGTTTAGCCAGGGCTTCTGTCGTCAAAGTCCTGTTAAAAGCGATCAGATTATCCAGCATTAATCTGGCAACCAGTTTTGGTTGTTTATCGTCAGATGCAAAATCATTGCGTGGATCATCACGCCCATAGGCCACATGACAATGCCCGCAATCCACACCCAGCTCTGCTTCCCAGTTTCTCATGATATCGATCAGCCGATCGCGATCTATATCCACGGGAAAAAACTGTAAATTGGTAAATTCCTCTTCAACCTGCCCTACACTGGGTTGAACCAACAATAAAAAAGCAGCTCCAAAAGTGAGCACAGCGGTTAAGCAGATTGATAAGCGTTTAATTATGGTTTTCATTAATCAGTCTCCAATAGTGCCAAGCCACAACTATCGTATATTTTGCAGCTTACCACCAGCGCTAATTAGGTTGTGCCCACAGAGGCTTGCTTTGGTGCTGGGTATGAATCTGTGGCAGCTGCTCATTTCATCATCCTCAACTATCGATATTTACGATCATAATTATTGGTTTAATTCATTTTATAGATTGATTCTCCGCTGTTAATGTTTGGCTGTTGAGTCAGATAAGTAACAAATGAAGTCACAAATTTGATTTATGCCAAATCAAGCACGTCATAACCATATATGCTTCTGACATGCCAAAACTAATATAAATGGAGATTATTTTAATGTTTAAGCGAACCTTACCACTATTAACAACACTGGCAATTGGACTCTCTCCACTCGCCTCGATTAACCTTGCGAACGCACAAGAGAGTATGGCGACGAATGATTTCTGGTGGCCCAACCGCCTGAGTCTGGCACCACTGCGCATGCACTCCCCGATATCCAACCCCACGGCCGCAGATTTCGATTATGCAGAGGCCTTCGAAAGTCTTGACCTGAATGCTGTTAAGCAGGATCTGATCGATCTGATGACCACTTCACAAGACTGGTGGCCGGCAGACTATGGCCATTATGGTCCGTTTTTTATTCGCATGGCCTGGCATAGCGCAGGCACATACCGGATGACTGATGGCAGAGGTGGTTCAGACGGCGGTATGCAACGTTTTGCCCCCCTCAACAGCTGGCCCGATAATGCCAACCTAGACAAGGCACGTCGTTTATTGTGGCCAATCAAGCAAAAGTACGGACGCAATATCTCATGGGCTGATTTGATCGTACTGGCAGGCACCGTTGCAATGGAGTCAATGGGCTTTGAGACTTTTGGTTTCGCCGGAGGACGTATAGACGAATGGGAAGCCGATGAAATTTACTGGGGCCCTGAAGGCGAATGGCTGGGCGACGAGCGCTATAGTGGAGATAGAGACCTGGAAGATCCTCTTGCCGCCGTACAGATGGGCCTGATCTACGTCAATCCCGAGGGACCAAATGGCAACCCTGACCCACTCGCGGCTGCAGACGATATCCGTGATACTTTTGGCCGTATGGCAATGAATGATGAAGAGACAGTCGCTCTGATCGCAGGAGGACATTCCTTTGGTAAAGCACATGGTGCCGCTCCGCCAACAGGCTGTGTGGGTCCTGAACCCGAGGCCGCAAGTCTGGAAGAGCAAGGGCTGGGCTGGACCAACACTTGTGGTAGCGGCGTAGGCGTTGACACGATCACCAGCGGACTGGAAGGTGCGTGGACTGCTACCCCGACTGCCTGGAGTATCAGCTATATACAGAACCTCTATAACTGGGATTGGGTGCAGACAGAAAGCCCGGCAGGTGCCACGCAGTGGATCCCCGCTGGCGGTGCAGCATCTAACCTGGTGCCGGATGCACACGATCCATCACTGAGACATGCACCCATCATGTTTACAACTGATCTGGCGCTGAAATTTGATCCCTCTTATCGCGAAATAACCATGCGCTGGCTGAATAACCCGGCACAGTTCGAAGAGGCTTTTGCCAAGGCCTGGTTCAAACTGACCCACCGCGACATGGGCCCAAGCTCTCGCTATCTCGGCTCATTAGCACCTACTGAGCAATTGCTGTGGCAGGATCCGGTACCTGTTGCAGACTATGCACAGATCAATGCCAGAGATATCAGAGAGCTGAAGTCCGAGATTCTTGAATCCGGATTGACCGTCCCGGAACTGGTCCGGACTGCCTGGGCCTCAGCTTCAACTTTCCGCGATACTGATATGCGCGGCGGTGCAAATGGTGCACGAATAAGCATGGCGCCACAAAGAGACTGGGCGGCCAATAACCCGGCTGAGCTTGCCAGAGTACTCGAAGTTCTGGAAGGCATTCAGAATGAGTTCAACAATGAAAATTCACGTCGCCAGGTTTCACTCGCTGATTTGATTGTTCTGGGCGGTGCTGCTGCCATTGAACAAGCTGCCGACAGAGCCGGATACGATGTTACTGTTCCTTTTGTGGCTGGCCGGACTGATGCCTTAGAGGAACAAACCGATGTAAACGCTTTTGCGGTACTTGAGCCTATTGCCGATGGCTTCCGTAACTACTATGAAGCCGGTCAACGTCTATCACCCGCAGAGGCGCTGGTAAACAAAGCCGACCTGCTCGACCTGAGCATTCCTGAAATGACTGTTCTGCTTGGCGGCATGCGTACCCTGAATGCCAATACCGGTGGCGTAGCGCACGGCGTATTCACAGATCAGCCTGGTACTTTGAGCAATGATTTCTTTGTGAATCTGCTCGATATGTCAGTGCAATGGACGCCATCGTCTGATGTTGCAGATGTCTACGAAGGACGTAATCGTCAAAGCGGAGAATTGATCTGGACCGGAACTCCTGTTGACCTGATTTTTGGCTCAAACTCCGAGTTACGTGCCGTCGCTGAATATTATGCAGCCGATGATGCCAAAGAGCAGTTTGTACAGGATTTTGTTGCTGCATGGACTAAAGTAATGACTGCTGATCGCTTTGATTTAAATTGATCAGTATTTAATAGCAGTATCTGCAATACAAAACGGCGACATATCCTATGTCGCCGTTTTTTTATGGGAGAAACAATATTAGTTATAGGTAGCCCGGTAAGAAACTTCTTAAATCAAGTTACTCTGACCCCTTTGATTTTTCCTTTCATTGAGCCCCCTATTGCCCCCACTGCAGCCAGGCCCATCAAGCGACGAAATTTTGGGCATTCCAAATGACTGGGAGCAGAGCAAACTGAAGCATGCCTGAGCCCATCGCGCATGGTGCTCATTTTTTTTATTAAGCTGTCGAGCTCATCTGCCTTTTGCTCAAGTAATTTCCTGTCAATCTTAGGTCGTCCATCTGTCCCTAGCATGCTGGCGATTTCATCTAAAGAAAACCCGGCAGAACGCCCTAAGGCAATCAAGGCCAATCGCTCCAGCATGGCAGCACCAAATTGCCTTCGTAGACCTTTCCTGCCAAAGGATGAGATCAGGCCCTTCTCTTCATAGAAACGTAGAGTCGAAGCCGGTAGACCAGAGCGTTTCACAATTTCAGAAATATCCATAAATTCCTCTTGACTTAAAGTCGACTTGAACTTGTACAGTAGCACTACATTCAATTCTGAACAATTACAGGAGCAGTATATGAACTACCTATTAATCACTTTGTTACTGGGTATAGGCGCGACCTTAATAACCGACTTATGGGGCTTGCTGCGTAAGTATTTACTCGGCATCCCTGCTCCAAACTATGCACTGGTTGGACGTTGGTTTTCCCATATGATTTATGGAAGATTTCATCATGCTTCTATTAAGTCTGCTTCCAGCATTCATGGTGAAGCAGTCATAGGGTGGGCCGCCCATTATCTGATAGGAATTGTTTTTGCAGCACTGCTAATTGGCATATGGGGAGAAGCATGGATTCAGCACCCCACAATTGGGCCTGCACTCGCAGTCGGTCTTGGGACTGTATTAGCACCATTTTTATTGATGCAGCCTGGAATGGGATCCGGTATCGCCGCGTCACGGACTCCTAACCCTGGTGCAGCACGATTGCAAAGCTTCATTATGCATGGTGTGTTCGGTCTAGGACTCTATGCAACGGGCCGGGTTCTAAGCTTTTTTTATTAACCAAGAATGTTGATTTATTTTTTAACCCCCAATACCCATTAAGTAATTATTAAAGGAGATTTAAATGCGTGTTCCTGCTCGATTTGCACCAATCTTATTCAGTGCACTGCTTTCAGCCATTATGGTCTGTATTGTTTCCGCCTTCGTCCTTGCCATCTCTCAGGGCTTTAACTCTGAGTACCTTGGGCAATGGCTTAGAAGTTGTCTGACAACATGGCCCGTTGCCTTTCCAACGGTAGCTGTAGTTGCTCCCTGGGTAAGGCGTATCGTTGCGCAATTAACTGCGTAACCTTGAGGAATCAAATCACTCTGACCCCTTTGATTCTGACCCCTTTGATTCTCAGACATAAAAAAGCCCTGCACAAACAGGGCTTTTTGTTTTCAATATTCTATTTCTTAATAAGGTTTCTGGAATATAAACACTGCCCGGTCGGTCAGGCCTTGCATTGAAAAAGGTCCAGCTTCACGACTATCTTCCGGATGCGCGAGCAAGGAACTATCTACTATCAATTCAAAGCCTGCAGCCCTTACTTCGTCGATAATCGTATCGGCATCAATTCGGTGAATGGTATCTGCAACACTCCAGCCTGCACCATCGACCGCTTTGTGGTCTATGACAATGTATTTACCACCCGGTCTCAAAGCCGCATACAGCATTCTGTTCATCACTGCCGGATCATTATCACGCGCCGGCAGGTCATGGTAACCATTAATCAAATAGGCAGCATCAGCATTTGCCGGATAATCCGCATTATCGTAATCCTGCAGGTTATACTCTGTATTCGCGTGGCTGGCCGCAAAGGCATTTCCCGCTTCAGCACCAAATCCTTCAAAGGCAACCAGGTCATACATATACAGTCTGCCATTTGAGCCAATCGCATTTGCAATGATCTTCGAGTAGTACTGTCCCAGCACAGATAATTCAATTACCGTGTCACCTTCATTTAAATCAGCCAGTGTCAAAATATGTGCTGGTAAACGGTTGATATCACGGGCGGTTTCCTCATCGCTTCGCTCGCTCGACTCAACAGCAGCACGGATATGTGCAGGCGTGTTAGCCGGCACCATGTACTCCTGTGCAACTGCCTGATAGCAAACACTGCAAGTAAGTATTAATAAACCCATTAACTTTATACTTTTTTTCATGACTCTCATTTTTATCTCCGAATTTTTTTAATCGATTACAGCTGGCTTTAAATCAAAGTAATCAAAGGTAATCAAAGGGGTCAGAGTAACTTGATTATTCCTTTGATTCTTTCTGGCCCCTTTGATTCCCCATTTGATTACTTTTATTGCTGTATAACAAAACATTCCTGAGGATCCCATTTCGAATCATCTGGCTCTTTCTTGAAATTTCTGCTTACCACCCAGGGTTCCATCAGAAACACTGGATCATCCACTACAACGGTATCAAACAACCAGGTGTGGCCATCAGCAAGATCAATTACCTCAAAGTATTCGGTTACCGTTGTCTGATCACTAAATGGAATTCCGTTTTTCCTGAGATAACCAGGAACAAGATTACTGGTATGGGCGACCATGGTTTTTCCCTTATCACCAAATCCGCCTCGTACTCCCAACGATCCTCTGGTTGGATTAGAGATGCCACGACTCCAGGAAGCAACAGTATGCCCTTGTCTGGAAGGTTCACCGGGCAAGCTGTTTTCTCCGAAATGGAATAAGCGTGTCTGCATACCCGAGTCAATTTCCATTTTTAAAGTTTGTTCATCCTGCCAACTGATCCTGAGCCGTGCAGGTTCATTCATGATTGCAGGAGCTCCATAGCCAATGCATTCATTGCCGGCATCATTCTCCGGGCGCCATTGCATGGCCAGCTCTCTGGCAGCTTCGTTTTCCGGAATGCTCGAGAAGTCACCGATAAGCGGCGTTACCATACGCCATATCCAGTCTTCTGATATAACCGACACCCAGGTTCCGGTAATATCTATTGGAGCTGCTGACCGCCCGGTCAATATGGCGTCTTGTTCACCTTGAGCGAAAACTGAATTAACCGGAGCAAGTAATGTCACAAACAATAACAAGGTAGTCTTTTTCATATGCTTAATCCATATCCTGCTGCAGGCTTTGATAAACAGAGCTAATAAATTCAATGTTGGTAGGTCCGCCTCTATGCCCTCCGTATTCTGTGTCATAATCAAACGTGGGATCGCTGGCTATCACTTCTTCCAGGCTGGCGCCTTTCTCAATCATATTTTTAATTCGATCCCTGACGATATAAACCATATTTCGATACTCAACGACATCAATTTCGTCACCCATCCGGCCGTGGCCTGGTACCACATAAGTCCCACCTTCAGCAAAAGGACCTGGCACTATTAAATCCAGAATAAAATTCAGTGCATCAATAAGACCGTTCACACTTCCGCCAAGATCCGAATCGATAAGCGGGTATAAACCCGGTGTGAAAATATCTCCTGTGCTTATTACATCCGAATCCCTGAAATAAACAATGCTGTCGCCGTCAGTATGTGCCGCCGGCATGTGATAAACGATAATTGCCTCACCATTCTCGAAAAAATCTTTCTTTTTGGAATAATAGGTATTGGTTATGGTAAGTGAAGGAATATCGTGCTCGGTTAAATAAAACCTGTTCAGGACATTTTCATGACTCAAAACAGTTACCCCTTCACTGGCACCGCCCACCGCTACTGAACTATCCGGCCTGAATACTCCCACGCCAGAGCTATCGCCCATTGTGCTGAGAATGTCATTGCCGGCAACATGCAGCGGGTCAAAGTGAGTTGTTATTAAATAGTGTACGGGTCGATCTGATATTTCTCTTATCAGAGACATCATTTGGGGGATTACGGATGGATCAGGCGAATCAACAAAAACCAGAGAATTATCACCTATCTGTACTGTGACGTTAACATCAGCTCCATACAACATATAAACCTGATCCTGAACATGTAACAGGTTAAGAGCCTGATCCTGTGCGAAACCATTTTGAATGAGGAAAAGTGAAATTATTAATTTCAGAATTTGTGTAAATTTATTATTGTTCTTTATCATAAATTGATCCAACAAATAATAGCTTGGCTTAGACTAAAATTATTCAGTCGCATTCTTCGGTAGAACAAAATTGTGCATCCCCCAGTAAGGGGCCCATGTTATTCCGAAACTCAGGATACATGGTTTCTGCACCACCGCTAACGCCACTCATGGGAAGTCTGTAATTTTCAGCAAATTCCGTTAAATATGGGTTCTCACCTGGCAGATAATTAGGCACCAGATTATCAGGGTTTATGGGTAACTCTTCGGAATAATCGCAATTAAAAAAATCAATTCTGAAACTGGGGTCGTATACCCAGTCCTGAGTACGAACCAATGGTTCCGTAAAGAAAACCGGATCATCAATAACCGTAACAATCGTCAGATAGTTATCATGCAGCATCCAATGTTCGGTAAAGGTTCGCTCACTGCTTGAAGGAATTCCATTTCGTCTGTGATAACTTTCTTTTAGATGAGTGGTAGAAATGGTCAGTATATTTCCATCCCAGACACCTGTAGAAAAACCCTGAAAAGTATGGGCAGACCCTTCCGGGGGATGTTCTCTCCCGTCGAGCCAAATGGTGCGCTCCATATTGTTCCAGCCCATTCTGGTTTTAAAAGCAACGACCTGTTGAGAACGCTCATCTGTCATTCTCTGCACTCGCATATAGGACAAGCCGCGCATGGAATAATCTGCTCCATGAGGCCGGCAAATGTATTCAGTCACCACAGATATCCGGTCCGGCTGATAGCTCTCACCTCGCATCCTCGCTTCATCATTAAGAGGCAGGCCGGAAAAATCACCAAAATGAGGCCCAGGGCCTCTTTCCGGAGCATCTTCATGGAAGAGCGGCCGCCATTCACCTGAAAAATCAACCTCCTGCGCAATGCAGTTTGACCAGGCAAAGCCAATAGCCAATAAAATCAAACCTTTCATAAAGCCAAGTGAATCCATAACAGCTCCATAATCTTTAAAAGTATCTGCCAGATGATACTGGACATTTGTGTATTCTAATAGTTTATTAAAGAAAGATAACCAAGCCTGGATACAATTCATGCATAAAATAATAAAGAGTAATGAATCTAATTAGAATCCGGAAAATTTATAATTCTGGATTTAAGGTATGTTATTATTCGCGCGGCATAATCATGCCTGGTGATACTAATTGGCAAAGGTTTTATTTGTATCTTTCAGGTAGACAAAAAATCCCATCCAACTGAAAAGGAAATAACTCGTGGAACTTACTCATTACGAAGGTAGCTGCCAATGTGGAGCAGTAGAATTTGAAGTCGATCTGAATCTTGAGAATACGATCACCTGTAATTGCTCCCGCTGCCAACGAATGGGTTTTGTTTTGGGATTTGCTGCGCCAGAGAATTTTCACTTGAAATCTGGAGAGGAGAAGCTCACCGAATATCTTTTTAACAATAAAGTGATTCGACACCTTTTCTGCAGCATTTGTGGTGTTGAAAGTTTCGGTTACGCCATGATGCCGGATGGAACCCCGGCCGTTGGCGTTAATGCCAATTGCTTATCTGGTGTAGATCCCAGAAAGCTGAATAGCCAACATCTTGACGGTAAAACTTTTTAAATTAAAGGCAATCAAAGGGGTCAGAGTAATTTGATTTGTTTTATCTAGAATCAAAGGGGTCAGAGTAATTTGATTTGTTTTATCTCCATTCTAGGTCTAAATTTTAACTAGATAGCTATGACACTTTAGTAACGCCACATTTTAACTTGAGAATGGATTCTCATATGCCTCGACACAACAGAAATTTTCTGCCTAATATTCCACTGCATATTATCCAACGTGGCAACAATCGTCAGTCTTGCTACTTCTCTGAACGAGACTACATTATATATCTTGAAAAACTACATCATTATAGCCTTAAGTTTGAGATTGCTATCCATAGTTATGTGTTAATGACAAACCATGTTCACCTGTTGCTGACTCCAACAACAACGACGGCTGTTAGTCAGCTTCTACAATCACTTGGTCGATATTTCGTTCGCTTCGTTAACAGTAGCTATCAGCGTACAGGAACCCTATGGGAAGGTAGATTTAAAGCGTCAATGGTAAATTCCGAAAAGTACTTGCTAACAGTTAGCCGCTATATAGAATTAAACCCAGTTAGAGCAAAAATGGTTTCGCATCCAGCCGAGTATCCATGGTCAAGCTACCATCATAATGCCTTAGGTAAAGCCATCAACTTAATAACGCCACATCAGATTTATCTATCTTTAGCTCAAACTCCAAAAGGTAGACAAGACGCTTATCAGGCATTATTTAAAGATCACATCCCGGAACTAACTTTAGATGAGATAAGAGTTGCCACGAATAAGTCTTGGGTATTAGGCAATACTCGATTCAAACAACAAATAGAAAGGCAGTTAGGACATGCAATACCGCCCCTCCCCAGGGGCGGTGATAGAAAATCAGAAAAATTCTAGAAAAACTAAAATCAAATTACTCTGACCCCTTTGATTTCTGACCCCTTTGATTTTCTATTCAGAAAAAGCACACCAAAACAGGGTGCTTCTGTTATCTAGATACGGACTTAAGGAGCCAGTTGTGGGTAAGTAATGCCTAATTGCTCTAAGTATGTCTCGTACCTTGATGGATCGTAATAATACTCCTCTAATATGGGTTTGAACTGAGCCATGATTTCTGCATTTTTTTCGATAGCCGGATCATCATCAGGACCTATAAAAGGCATATATTGTTCATTTGCAGTTTGGATGTCATTGAAGTAATTTTTAGCTTCCTGGACTAGGTGTTCATCCATTAATAAATCCAGCATTGTAGTGGCTACGACTTTGGCTCCAGCTGCAGCTCCCTTGTGAGCAATGGGGGTCGCCATAGCCATGGCGCTTGACCAATGATGTGCTTGCATCCCCGGTACATTAGCAGGAAATCTAAGAGTCACTGTTGGTACGTTCCAGGAAACATCGCCAATATCGTCAGAGGGTCCGGAAACCGGCGAACTGGCGGGTTCTTCCACTCCCGCAACTTCAGTCGCCAAACCTGCCGGTTCAGCTTCTCCCATCATTGTTTGAAGGGCTCTGGCAAAAATATGATCCTCTTCTGACCATTCAGGCAAGCCTACCTGGTATATATTTTCTGCCATAGCCATAGCGACTGGGCGGTTGTAATGTTTTGGATATGCGGCACCTACAATACGTCTACTTAAGGTTGTATCTGTCATCATCGCTGCTCCTTCAGCAATTCTTTGTAAGATGTTGAAATTTTCTCGAATGCCATCAGCGCTAACTTCTCTTATGAAGTACCAAACACTTGCATAAGAAGGCACTACGTTTGGTTGGTCTCCGCCATTAGTAATCACATAGTGTGAGCGCTGAAGTGGATGGAGATGTTCACGGCGAAAATTCCAACCGATATTTGTCAGCTCAACGGCATCAAGAGCACTTCGGCCTTGCCATGGAGCTCCAGCACCATGAGCAGCGACACCATCAAACATATACTCAACTGAAACGAGTCCCGTCCCAATAGGCTGCCCCCAGCTTACTTCTAGGTTACTAGCTACATGATTGAATAACACAATATCAATATCATTAAAAAAACCATCTCTGGCATACCAGGCTTTTGCCCCAAGAAGTTCTTCAGCAATTCCTGGCCATAATACAATTGTCCCAGGCAGGTTTTCCCTTTCCATAATTTTTTTAACGGTAAGAGCGGCAGCAATATTCACCGCTTGGCCAGAATTATGACCTTCGCCATGCCCAGGAGCCCCTTCAATGATAGGCTGGCGATATGCAACCCCGGGCATCTGGGACGCTCTGGGAATGCCATCCACATCAGAGCCTAGTGCTATTACAGGTTGGCCGCTACCCCAGGTAGCCCACCATGATGATGGAATGCCAGCAATACCCAGCTCTACTTTAAAATCATTTTCCTTAAGAATATCGGTTAAGTACCGCTGTGTTTCAAATTCCTGAAAACCCAATTCTGAAAAAGAGAAAAGACTATCAACAATTTCTTGAATAAGTTTGGCCTGATCATCGATGGATTGCATAGCCTCGGCTTTTAAACTGCTTAAATCTTCTGTCTGTGCAACACTGTTATGAGTTATCAATATCAGTGCTATACAGCAATAAAAAGTCACTTGCTTAATTTTTATAAAAACCATCACATACTCCTAATAAATTCATCTATTCCATAAAACCATTTAATTCCTAATCCACAAAATAATACAGAGATAATGTTTTATATTGCGGTTATTCAAGTTCGAGTGCACCAAAAAGTGTCAGTGTCACTCCAAAATCCATATTTTCGATAATGTTATTATCAAGCTCTAGGAAGAGTAAAATTCGGCTGCCGCTTAGTGTTGCATGCTAGTCCAAATATTCATATGACAATAATTGCGATCAGTGCATTTTAATAAGCAAATTCCGTACCCTTTTTCACTAACTTAAGTACTAGCTATTGCCCACTTTGGATTAAATGGTCAGAGTTAATAAGAGGCTGGCAGCTTTCTAAAGCCTCTTCCTGCTCGATTTGTGCCAATCCTATTCAGCGCCCAATTCTCAGCCATTATGGTCTGTATTAATTCAGCCTTTGTTCTTGAAAATCTCTCGGGGTTTTGACTCTGAGCACCTAGGAGAGTTGGTTTGAAGTTGTATGACAACATGGCCAGCTGCCTTCCCAACAATAGCTGTTGTCGATCTCTGGGTAAGAGGAATCGCTGGACGATTAAACACCAAATGTTGAATCAACTAGGTCTGAAAGAAAGCAACAATTCTATTAATGGCCTAATTGCTTGAATTACTTTCAACTTGAAATGGCGCGCCTGGAGAGATTCGAACTCCCGACCAACTGGTTCGAAGCCAGTTACTCTATCCAGCTGAGCTACAGGCGCTGAATTTTGGTTAATAACTATATTTACGATGTTATTTATACTGGCTTCGTGAAGCCAGTTACTACTCTTTATCCAACGCTGAGCTACAGGCGCTGAATTTTGATTTTCTAATGGCTTCTTCAAGCCAGTTACTACTCTTTATCCTACGCTGAGCTACAGGCGCTGAATTTTGGTTAATAACTATATTTAAGATGTTTTTTATACTGGCATCTTAACGCCAGTTACTACTCTTTATCCTACGCTGAGCTACAGGCGCTGAATTTTGGTTAATAACTATATTTAAGATGTTTTTTATACTGGCTTCTTAACGCCAGTTACTACTCTTTATCCAACGCTGAGCTACAGGCGCTGAATTTTGATTTTCTAATGGCTTCTTCAAGCCAGTTACTACTCTTTATTCAACGCTGAGCTACAGGCGCTGAATGTGGCGAATTCTCTTTGTCTTTCATGTGACTTGAGTTTATACGCCAGGAAAAGAGGTCGCAATCATACCGAAAAATCCAGAAGCTCACTAGCAATGTTTTATGCTGAAAAACCGCGACTTTTTTGATTGGCAGTATTACTTTCAATGTATCCACATGGCAAAAAGTGCGCTCTTCGCGTATAATACGCGACCCACTATCGAGTTTTAACTGTAAAGACAAAGGATCAATATGGCTAATGCAAGAAAGAAAACCACGATAAAAAAAGTTGAAGGCAGCTCCGTCAAAGAAGCTGATTCAATGAATATAGAAGAGCATACTGCAAAATTTTTAGCATCTGGCGGTGAAATCCAGCAGATTCCAAGTGGTGTTAGTGGTCAGGTTCAGACTTCAGGCCCTCGTCATATCACTTTAGGTAAACGTCACCAGACCAGCTAGTTTACGTTCCAGACCGAAGCTAAATCAGACAAGGCTCATTTCAGTTCCAGGTTGCCGACAGTGTTAGCCATATACTGTCGGGATCACTTATGCAGCAGGTAAACTTTTGTGATTCCCGCAAAAAACCTTAAATACCAGTCTATAAAACATCTATTATTCAAACGTAGTGAGCACTCACATAAAGGCAGCAATGGGCATGCCCTGGTCATAGGTGGGGAGCATGGTTTTGGTGGTGCGGCCTTAATGGCAGCCGAAGCCTGCGCACGATCAGGAGCAGGTCTGGTCTCGGTTGCGACCCGACCCTCTCATATCAATGCCTTTTTGGCACGCCGTCCAGAAATAATGGTTCAGGGTCTTGAAAAGGCCGATGATCTTGGACCCTTACTGGATAAAGCTACTGTCGTTATAATCGGCCCTGGCCTAGGTCAGTCAGCCTGGTCACGTGCCTGCCTGGATAAAGTCCTGCAGGCACAATCAGAGCATCAAGTACCAATGATACTTGATGCCGATGCCCTGAATCTGATCAGCCTGAATTCACTCCCACTACCCGATTCCGGCCTCTTCATTATGACCCCTCACCCTGGCGAAGCTGCAAGATTACTGGAGCGCAAACTGCCAGATCTGCAGGATAATCGCGAACAGGCTTGCCTGGATATACAGGCTAAATTTGGCGGTGTCTGTATTCTGAAAGGAGCCGGCACTTTAATTGCCTTCAAACAAGGCGGCCAGGCACAGCAGAGTGATCGGGTGCAACTGGAACGTTGCTCCCATGGCAACCCTGGTATGGGCACTGGCGGTATGGGCGATATTCTTAGCGGCGTTTTGGGCGGCCTGCTGGCTCAGAACTTTTCATTATCCGACAGTGCAAGGCTGGGCGTTTGCATCCATAGCCTGAGCGCCGATCTTGCTGCTTCTGATACTGGTGAGCGCGGCCTGCTGGCGACGGATTTACTGACTTATATCCACAAACTCGTTAACGCGGGGTGAAAGCTGTGTTTCTGGAGAATGAAGCCGCAACCGAGGCCTTTGGCGCGAGTCTGGCAGGTTTGATAGATAAAGGTGCCTTGATTACTCTCAGTGGCAATCTGGGGGCAGGTAAAACCACACTGACCCGCGGCTTTATGCATGCTCTGGGCCATAAAGGTGCTGTTAAAAGCCCAACCTACACACTGGTCGAACCTTATGAACTGGATGGCCGGCAAATCATGCATTTTGATTTGTACCGCCTGTCTGATCCTGAAGAACTGGAATATCTGGGCTTTCGTGATTACCTGGATGGCTCGGCATTGTGTCTGATTGAATGGCCTGAAAAAGGCAAAAACTTTCTGCCCGAGCCCGATCTGGCCATTACACTTGACGTTGTCAAAGGTGGCCGGCAGATCAGTTGGAAATCTTTTAGTGATGAAGGCGCAAAGCTGCAGCAAAAATTATCTGAACTTTTCCCTTCCTTTACCTAGAAAAATACTAGCTTATCTTCCTAAATATCTGTAATCTTTAAACTTATTAATTTTTTTAGAGCCGGTATTTACATACAGAAACCATGAACATACCTGTGCGTCTGTTTATAGCTCTGCTTTTTAGTTGCCTGGGTAGCCTGGTACAGGCTGCCGTCGTGGAAAGTGTCCGCTCCTACCGCGCCCCTGAATATACACGTCTGGTGTTCGATCTCAGTGAGCGTGTCGATCATCAGGTCTTTAGTCTGGAAGACCCGAAACGCCTGGTCATTGATCTGAAATCGGCAAGCCTGACAGCAGATTTCTCGAATTTGAATCTAAGTGAGACACCGATTACCAATCTGCGTTCTGCCGCTCGCAATGATACTGACACACGTGTGGTGCTCGACCTGAATGCCGATGTGCAGGCGCGCTCTTTTCTGCTTGATAAAAATGATCAGTATGGTGATCGTCTGGTGATTGACCTTTATGATACGGTAAGAACTGAGCGTTCCCGGCCGGTAGTCACTGCTTCCGCAAGCGACCTCGCCAATGGTAAACGTGACATCGTGGTTGCCATTGATGCCGGACATGGCGGAGAAGATCCCGGCTCCATAGGGGTTGACCGCATACAGGAAAAACGCGTAGTACTTGCCATAGCCAGAGAGATTGAAAGTATCCTTAAGCAGATGCCGGGTTACAGACCGGTGATGGTCCGTGATGGCGATTACTACGTCGACCTGCGCGGCAGAACCAACATTGCCCATCAGAACAATGCCGACTTTTTTATCGCCATTCATGCCGATGCCTTTAGCAATTCCAGCGCCCGGGGAGCAACCATTTATGCCCTCTCTCAACGTGGCGCTACCAGTGAACAGGCACGCCGTCTGGCAGAAAAAGAAAACGGCGCCGACCTGATCGGCGGGGTCGGCTCAGTGAGTCTGGCGGATAAAGATGAAGTATTGGCATCGGTTCTGGTGGACTTATCCATGACGGCAAGTATTGCCTCAAGCCTGGAAGCCGGTAGTAAAATCATTTCCGCCCTGGGTAATGTCACGCACATGCGCAGAACCAATGTGGAACAAGCCGCCTTTGTGGTGTTGAAACAGGCAGATATACCCTCGCTATTAATTGAAGCCGGCTATATCACTAACCCGAACGATGCCCGCAACCTGAACTCAGCGAACTTTCAGAAACAATTTGCGCAGGCAGTGGTCAGCGGCATTACCGGATACTTTTATGCAACACCCCCGCGCGGGACACTGGTGGCCTGGCACAAGGCTAATGGTGGCGGACCAAGCACCTATGTTGTCGGCCGTGGCGACAACCTGTCAGAAATAGCCGAGCGTTTTAATGTACCGCTGGCAAACCTGAAAGCAGCCAACAACATCACCGGTTCCGTCATACATGTTGGTCAACAGCTGATAATTCCAAATGCGCTGACTCCCATATTGGCGCAGCTTACCTTTCGTGAACATGTGGTCAGCCGCGGCGAATCCCTGTCACGCATCGCTGAAGACTATGCTGTACCCATGCAAAGGATTCGCGAAACAAACCAGTTAAATAGTGATACCATTCGGGTTGGTCAAATTTTAAGAATACCTGCTTTATAGGGCTTAGCTGTTTCAAAACCACCCATGGCTAGAATACAACTCCTTAGTCAGCGTCTGACTAACCAAATTGCTGCCGGTGAAGTCGTTGAGCGGCCTGCTTCTGTAGTTAAAGAATTACTGGAAAACAGTCTGGATGCCGGCGCCGACCGTATAGATATTGAATTGGAGCAAGGCGGCATCAAGCTTATTCGTATCCGCGATAACGGACAGGGTATTGATAAGGAAGATTTGCCCCTGGCACTCAACCGACATGCCACCAGCAAAATCACGGAACTGGAAGATCTCGAAAGAGTCGTTAGTCTCGGTTTTCGCGGCGAGGCTTTAGCGAGTATTGCCTCGGTCTCCCGACTGGCATTGATTTCCCGCACACCTGCGGCCTCCGAAGCCTGGAAAGTTGAAACCGAAGGCATCGACATGCAAAGCAAGCTGTCACCGGCTGCGCATCCTGTCGGGACCAATGTGGAAGTCAGGGATTTATTTTTTAACACTCCTGCGCGCCGCAAATTCCTGCGCACCGAACAAACCGAATTCAAACGTATCGACGATATCGTTAAACATCTGGCATTAAGCCGATTCGATACCACTTTCAGTGTGCAGCATAACCAGCGCCAGATTCACAAGTTTGAAAAAGCCAGCAGCGAACAGGAACAGCAACGCCGGGTTGCACAAATTTATGGCCCGGCCTTTATAGAAAACTCAATTTACATCGATATGGAACTGGATGGTTTAAAACTCTGGGGCTGGGTATCACTGCCAACCTTTTCACGCTCACAAGCGGACATGCAGTTTTTTTATGTTAACGGGCGCACCATTCGGGACAAGGTTGTTTCACATGCCGTCAAACAGGCTTACCGTGATGTACTCTTTCATGGGCGGCACCCGGTCTTTGCCTTATTTCTGGAACTCGATCCGGCCGAGGTGGATGTAAATGTACATCCCACAAAACACGAAGTCCGCTTTCGTGAAAGTCGCACAGTGCATAACTTCCTGTATTCTGTCTTGCACCGAAGTCTGGCTTCGGTACGGCCCGAAGATCACCTGCAGCATAACGCTCCTGCTTCCGAGCAATTTGCTTCACAGGAAAGTGAAACGACCGGTTCACAATCTGCGATTCAATTCTCCAGCTATGAACGCGGCGATCGTGGCGGCAACTATGCCAGCCAAGTACAAAACCAGTTAGCAAGTTACGCCAGCTTGCGACAAAATTCCGAACAAGCTGAGCTCCCGGAAAACACAGCAGATATTCCGCCGCTGGGTTTCGCCATTGCACAATTGCATGGCATTTATATTCTGGCGCAGAATGCACAGGGCCTGGTACTTGTCGACATGCATGCGGCACATGAACGAATAACTTATGAGCACATGAAAAGTGCCAGCAATAGCGAAGGCATAAAAGTACAGCCTCTGCTGGTGCCTTTAAATATTTCAGTCAGTGAAAGGGAAGCCGACCTGGCAGAAGAACATAATCACTATCTGGCTGGTCTGGGTATGGAAATTGAACGCCTCGGGCCTGAAACCATCAGTCTGCGACAAGTGCCGACGATTCTGGCCAACGCCAATGTTGAACAGCTCTTGCGTGATGTGCTATCCGATATTCTGGACCATGGCACTAGCGACAGACTGGAAGCACACCGCGATGAAATTCTTTCTACCATGGCCTGTCATGGTTCTGTGCGCGCCAATCGCCATCTCACTATTCCCGAAATGAACGCCTTGTTACGGGATATGGAACAGACTGAAAGAAGTGGTCAGTGCAATCATGGCCGGCCCACCTGGGTACAACAAAAGCTAACGGATCTGGATAAACTATTTTTACGCGGTCAGTAAGTGTTCAGGCTTTTTATTAAATGCCCTTTAAATAGTCAGGACAAAATTCATATAGTGATAGACAGGAATTTCTTCGCCCCAATAGCGGGATAAAAGAATTTGTTGATCCTCAACATGTCCGCTGGTAAAAAAGCTGAGCCTGCCCTTGTCAGTTGACTCGGAAAGCAAATCGTTTGCCTGCAAACGGCGTTTCAGTTCCTTAGCAACTGCCATGCCGGTATCGACCAGCACGACTTCCGGCCCAACTATTTCGGAAATGATGTCTGAAATCAAGGCATAGTGAGTACAACCAAGTACTAAAGTATCGCCACCCTTTGCCAGAAAGGCTTCGGTGTATTCGGTGACCAGTTTAATGATTTCGCCCCTGTCGGGCTGCATTTTTTCAATTTCATCTACCAGCCCCGGACAGGCCTTGGTAATAATTTCCACCCGGTCTCTGTAGAGACTTTGCAAATCCATATATTTATCACTGTCCACTGTGCCGGCAGTTGCCAGCACACCTATAACCCCTGTCCTGGTTAAATCGGCAGCCGGCTTGATGGCGGGCTCCATGCCGATGATTGGTAAATCAAATTCTGCCCTGAGTTCTTTCACCGCCGCAGCTGTCGCCGTGTTACAGGCCAGCACAATGGCCTTGGCATGCTGTAAATTGAAAAAGCCCATATTCTCAAAACAGCGTTGCTTGATAGCCGCTTTGCTTTTCTCACCGTAAGGGGCATGGCGGGAATCTGCTACATAAAGCAGCTCCTCATTGGGTAGCAGCTGGCGAATTTTTTTCAGTACCGAAAGTCCTCCGACGCCGGAGTCAATTACACCAATAGGAAAATCTGAAGGCATAGTGCTTTTTAATACGATTAAAGTGCCGCTTACTAGGCAAAAGGAAACGATTGTATCGTATTTCTTGCTATAGTAAGTGCAGATTTATTCTACAGGCAAAAGTCGCAGTAAAAAATTGAATAACAAGCGTCCACCAGTTTTCTGCATTATGGGGCCAACCGCCTCAGGCAAAACCAAACTTGCTGTTGAGTTGGTGCAGCAAGGCCCTTTCGAAATAATCAGTGTCGATTCGGCACAGGTCTATCGAGGCCTGGATATTGGCTCAGGAAAACCCGGTGCGGAAATCCTGCAGCTTGCACCGCATCGTTTAATCGATATCCGTGATCCTGCCGACGCATACTCGGCAGCGGATTTTCGCCATGATGCCTTGGTGGAAATCGCAGCGATACAGGCAAAGGGCAAGATACCTTTGTTGGTAGGCGGCACCATGCTGTATTTCAAGGCTCTCAGAGATGGTCTGGCTGCCATGCCGGCAGCCAATGAAACTGTTCGTAAAAAAATCATACAGCTGGCCACCGAACAGGGTTGGCAGGCAGTGCATGATAAGCTGGCTGAAGTTGACCCTGCCTCGGCAGCGCGCATCCATCCCAATGATCCACAACGATTGCAACGCGCTTTAGAAGTTTATGAGCTGACAGGCATTCCCATGACTGCGCATCATAAACAGGCGACTGACCCCGATAAGCTAGCCTTCCAGTTGCATTTCATTGCCATCTACCCTCAACAGCGCTCAGTTCTGCATGAAAATATTGCTGCCCGATTCAGGCAAATGCTGGCTGATGGATTTGTAGACGAAGTAAAAGTGCTCTACGAGCGCGGCGACCTTGATCCTTCTCTGCCCGCCATTCGCTCAGTAGGTTATCGGCAAATCTGGGATTATCTTGCCAGGCACCATGACTACGACAGCATGCAGGAAAAAGCACTGGCAGCAACCCGGCAATTAGCCAAAAGACAACTTACCTGGCTCAGGTCCTGGCCGGAATTACAGCTACTTGATAGTGAAATGTCACAATTGTGCGAAAAAAGCTTGAAATTAATAAACTCTACCCTTAAGTAGGTGTAGTAGACGTCCCGGTTAAAGCTCTATAATGGGCACTTGGTAGCACCTTACCTGCCTTACTGTTTTTAATTTTTATTTGAGGATCCAGTCATGTCCAAAGGGCAATCTTTACAAGACCCTTTCCTGAACATTCTGCGCAAGGAAAAAGTACCAGTTGCTATTTATCTGGTAAGCGGTATCAAATTACAGGGACAGATTGAATCATTTGATCAATTTGTTATTGTTTTAAAAAACACAGTTAACCAAATGGTTTATAAACACGCTATATCTACGGTAGTTCCTAACCGACCGATCCGTGTTCCATTACAGGAAGGATCAGAACCAGGGGCTTTTGAGCCAGGTAACAATATATAGTGTTTTTTGATCGCCCTGATAGCGGTGAACTTGCCATACTGGTCCAGCTGGATATTTACTCAGAAGCAGATGGAGATGCTCGCGAATTCGAAGAACTCGCGATTTCTGCAGGTGCCTGCCCGGTAGAATTTATCACCGGCTCCCGTCAACAAATTGCACCGCGTTACTTCGTGGGTACCGGTAAACTGGAAGAAATCAAACAAGCCCTGCAGGCACATCAGGCCGAACTGGTTTTGTTCAACCACAGCCTCTCCCCCAGTCAGGAAAGAAACCTGGAAAAAGCCCTGCAATGCCGGGTGCTGGATCGTACCGGATTAATTCTGGATATATTTGGTCAACGCGCTCGCTCTCATGAAGGTAAACTGCAGGTCGAACTGGCTCAGCTGAGGCACTCAATGACTCGCCTGGTCCGGGGCTGGACGCATTTGGATCGTCAAAAAGGTGGTGTGGGATTACGCGGTGCTGGTGAAACCCAGCTGGAACTTGACCAACGCCTGATCAGTGTTCGCATTAAGTCTATAAACAAGAGTCTGGAAAAAGTACGTCGCCAACGACAGCAGGGCAGGAAATCCCGTCAGCGTGCTGAAATTCCTACAGTTTCATTGGTCGGCTACACCAACGCCGGCAAATCATCAGTATTCAATCGCATTACCAAAGCCGATCTTTATGCTGCTGATCAATTATTTGCAACACTGGATTCTACTCTCAGAAAAATGCAGCTACCGGACTTTGGTGCTGCCATTCTTGCCGATACAGTAGGGTTTATTCGTGATCTTCCGCATCAGCTGGTTGATGCCTTTCGCGCAACATTGGAAGAAACTACAGAAGCAAGTTTGCTTTTACATGTCGTAGACTGTCATAGTGAGCAACGTTTTCTTCTGCAGAAGGAAGTAGATAGCGTCCTGCATGAAATAGGTGCCAGCCAGATTCCCACTCTGCTCGTCTATAACAAGGCCGATCTCCTGGAAGGTGATTTGCCGGATATCGAACGCAATGATGAAGGTAAGCCATGGCGTGTTTGGGTTTCAGCCTTGACCGGGGCCGGTATCGACAAACTCCTGCAGGCCATCAGTGAGCTGCTCGGGGAAGATTTTATAGAGCCTGAAATGCACCTCGCTCCCCAGCAGGGACGCCTGCGAGCCAAGTTCTACCACCAGGGCGCAGTGAAAAATGAGAGCCTTGATGAGCAAGGCAAAGTGCATCTTAGTCTTCGTCTCCCAAAACAGGATTTTGTACGACTTTTAAAAGAAGAGGGCCTCGATGCCCAGGCTTATTTAAGCTGATACATTGCAACAAGAAGAGAAAGTCATCTGAACACGAGCAATTCATTCAGAACCTGAAAGTAATGAACACAATCATTCGATAGCGATATCGACCTGTATCCTGCTGGTAACAGAAAGCCCGGAAACTGTGTAAAAAGCCTTTGTTATTAGATAGAATCGTCCTTCTAATATGGCTGATAGCCATAAAAGAATCACTGGAGAACCACATGGCCTGGAACGAACCCGATAATAACGACGGGAAAAAATCTGAAAATGAAGATCCTTGGGGAAGCAAACGCCCCGGTGGCGGCAATGATCAGGGCCCGCCCGATCTTGAAGAAATTCTTGCTTCACTGATGAAGCGTTTTTCCAGCTTTTTTGGTAATGACAAAAAAACCGGCTCTGGAAATAAAACCAGCGGAGGCGGTTCCATCTCCGGAGGTCTGGTTATAGGTGTGCTGACTATCCTGGCAATTATCTGGGTCGGCAGTGGCTTTTATACCGTTGATGAGCAGGAACGTGGCGTGGTACTGCGTTTTGGCCGGGCCATGGAAGGTGTGGTCATGCCGGGGCTGCACTGGAATCCGCAATTAATAGATGAAGTCACCAAAATAAATGTAACCCGCGTCTATGACGAATCATTCAGCAACTCCATGCTGACTGAAGATAACAATATCATCGACGTCTCCATGACTGTGCAATTTCAGGTCACTGATGCCAGGGCCTTCTATCTGAATGATCTGGACCCGGTGACCAGTTTACAGCTCGCAGCAGAGTCTGCCATTCGACATGAAATCGGCAGTTCGGAAATGGAAACAGCAACCACTTCCGCCCGAGAACAAATTGCCCTGTCAGTGCAGACACGCTTGCAGAATTATATGGATTTATATCAGACCGGCATTATTGTCAGTGAAGTGAATATCGCGGAAGTTCAGCAACCTGCACCCGTCCGTGCCGCCTACGATGATGTTATTAAAGCCGGTGTTGACCGTGTCGCTTTTCAGAATCAGGCCAATGCCTACGCTAATCAGGTAATACCGGAAGCGCGCGGACTGGCCCGTCGAGTGCTGGAAGAAGCCGAAGCCTACCGGGATCAGGTTATTGCCAGATCTCAGGGTGAAGCACAGCGCTTTACTCAACTGCTGGGGGAATACCAGCGTGCTCCCGGTGTCACAAGAGAGAGGCTGTATCTGGAAACACTGCAGGAAGTGTTGAGCAACAGTTCTAAAGTACTTATTGATGTAGAGGGTGGTAATAACATGATGTATCTGCCTCTGGATCAGATGCTGCAACGCTCCGGCAATGTCAGCATGGAGGCAATGAGCACACAGGATATTCGTAACCTGTCCAATCAGGTCTTGCAGGACCTCAACAGACAAACAACTACAAGGACGGGAAGATAATGAAAAACTCCAGCGCCTTGACCCTTGCTTTACTGGCAGTCGTTTTGATAATTGCCTACAACTGTTTATATGTGGTTCGCCAGATCGATCGTGGCGTACTTCTCACCTTCGGGGAAGTCACCGAAGCCGATGTTGCGCCCGGTTTACATTTTAAAGTTCCCGGTGTGCACACCATTTTGAAATTTGATGCACGCATACAGACTCTGGATGCACCAACCCAAAGTTTTCTGACAGCGGATCGTGAATTTCTGGAAGTAGACTCCTATGCCAAATGGCGAATTGCTGAAGTTGCAACTTATTACACGCGTACTTCAGGCGATGCCAACATTGCCAACAATCTGCTTGCACAGCGTATTAACACCGGTCTGCGAAATCAGTTTGCCAGCCGCACTGTTTATGAAGTGGTGTCGGGAGAACGAGATGTGTTGATGACCGATTTAACCCGTAACCTTAACGCGATAGTCCTGAATGATCTCGGCATAGAGATAGTTGATATCAGGGTCAAACAGATCGACCTGCCGGATGATGTTCAAGATTCCGTGTACAACCGTATGAATACGGAACGACAGCAGGAAGCCTCGCAGGCCAGATCTACCGGACGCGAACTTTCGGAGATAATTCGTGCAGAAGCGGATCGTACCGCAACGGTTCTTGAAGCTGAAGCCTATCGTGATGCTGAAATCATTCGTGGTGACGGCGATGCTCAGGCCGCAGCAATTTATGCGCAAGCTTTCAATGCCGATCCTGAATTTTATGAATTTACGCGCAGTCTGAATGCTTATCGCCAAACCTTTAGCGATACTGGCGACGTACTCTTATTGAGTCCTGACAGCGAATTCTTCAAATACCTGAACAAAAGTACGGCAGAGTAAAAAGCGATAATGTCAAAAGCCAATCGCTGGTTATTGCCTGATGGTGTGGATGAAATACTGCCACCGCAGGCAAATAATCTGGAAATGTTGCGTCGCGATATTCTGGATTTATACCGTAGCTGGGGCTACGAGCTTGTTATCACCCCCTTGATTGAGTTTCTTGATTCCCTGAATATAGTTCCCAGTGAACATCTGCATCTGGAAACCTTTAAGGTAGTTGATCAGATCAGCGGGCGCTCCATGGGCATTCGCGCCGATATCACCTCTCAGGTTGCACGTATAGATGCCCATGTTATGCAGAAACAGGGACCCAACCGTCTTTGCTATGCAGACAGTGTTTTACGTACCCGCCCTTCCAGCATGCTGGGTTCACGTAGTCCCTATCGTATCGGCGCTGAACTCTATGGTCATAATGGCATCGATAGTGACCTTGAGGTCATTAGCCTGATGCTGGAAACCCTGAAGCTGGCTGAAATAGAACCCGTGCAACTGGCACTGGGTCATGTTGGCATTTATCGCTCCCTGATTTCTCACGCCGATCTCGATGACGAACTTGAGGAAAAACTCTTTGCAGCACTGCAAAGCAAGTCAACCGAAGACATTGATCAACTGCTTGGCAATCTCACTACCAATGGAAACTTACTTGAGATGCTGACCGCCTTACCCACACTTAGTGGTGATGAAAGTGTACTGGAGCAGGCAGAACAGGTCCTGGCGAAGGCGCCAGGCACAGTTAAGGAAGATATCGCTCAGTTACGCGGACTCGCTGCAGCGCTCAAGGCCCGTTATCCTGAACAATCCCTGTATTTCGATTTAAGCGAACTGCGTGGTTATGACTATCACACCGGCGTTGTTTTCGCCGCGTATACAAATGGCTTCGGTTCTTCAATTGCCAAGGGCGGACGCTATGATGAAATTGGTTCCGGGTTTGGACGCGCCAGAGCGGCGACCGGTTTTGACAGCGATCTGAAAAGTTTATTGACGCTGGGTTCACGGGACTTTATCAGCGCAGAAAAAATCTTTGCGCCTGCTGGGGCAGACAGTGAATTGCTGGCATTTATCAAGGCATTAAGAAACGAGGGTTATCAGGTTTTAAGCTCCTTGTCCGAACAAGACGTCTCGGCACAGGAACTTGGTTGTACTCAGGAAATCGTTCAACGAAAAGGAAAGTGGCAACTTAGCCCACTGTAAATCATCAACATCAATTAATTTTAAATTTATTTCGTATAGCAGAAAGGCATAGTCATGGGTAAAAGTGTAGTTGTTCTTGGGACGCAATGGGGAGATGAAGGCAAGGGTAAGATTGTTGATCTGCTCACCGAAAAAGCCTCAACGGTAGTACGTTTCCAGGGTGGTCATAATGCCGGTCACACACTGGTTATAGATGGCGAAAAAACCGTTCTGCATCTGCTGCCATCGGGAATTTTACGTGACAATGTGCGTTGCATTATCGGCAACGGAGTCGTGCTGTCTCCGCAAGCCTTGCTGCATGAAATTGACGAACTCGAGAGCAAGGGGCTTTCCGTCACAGAAAAGCTCAATATCAGCTCTGCCTGTCCCCTGATCCTTCCCTATCATGTTGCGCTGGATCAGGCCCGGGAACTGAAGAAAGGCACTGCTGCAATCGGCACCACCGGTCGCGGGATTGGTCCGGCTTATGAAGATAAAGTGGCGCGTCGCGGTATACGTCTTGGCGAATTATTAAACGCCGAACATTTTGCCGGCCGCCTGCAGGAAGTTCTGGAATATCACAATTTTGCCCTGCAATCCTATTATGGCGTCGCAGCGATTGATTATCAGCAGACACTGGATGAGAGTCTGGCCATGGGCGAACGTATCAGACCCATGGTTGGCGATACGATCGATATTCTGCACACTGCACGCAAAAACGGCGAAAATATTCTCTTCGAAGGAGCCCAGGGTTCCTTACTCGATATCGACCACGGCACTTATCCTTTTGTCACTTCTTCCAACACAACAGCTGGTGGTACAGCCACTGGCAGTGGATTCGGGCCGCTTTATCTGGATTATGTGCTTGGCATAACCAAGGCCTACACGACACGAGTAGGTGCCGGTCCCTTCCCTACCGAACTGTTTGATGCAGTCGGTGAGCAGTTATTTACCAAGGGTAAGGAGCGTGGGGCAACAACCGGACGCAACAGACGATGTGGCTGGTTTGATGCTGCGGCCTTAAAAATGGCCATCAGAATCAATTCCGTGTCCGGCATCTGCCTGACCAAACTCGATGTACTGGATGGACTGGAAACGGTAAAAGTCTGCACCGGTTATAAAGGTATCAATGGTTCTTCCATGGCCTGCCTGACCAGTTTTGATCAGTACGATCATTTGGTGCCCGTTTATGATGAGCTGCCCGGCTGGTCTGAATCCACTTTCGGGGTTAAATCACTGGATGAACTTCCGGAAAATGCCCGCGCTTACATTCGATACATTGAAGAAAAAATCGAAGCACCGGTGGATATTATTTCTACGGGCCCTGACCGTGAAGAAACCATTCTTCTGAAACATCCTTTTGCATAATTAAGTAAATTCAAAAGCGCCGCGCATCATTTTAGCGGTGTCTCAATTTGAATTCTTTCTGATTAGCTCAGGCCCGATGCCTAACTGCCTTTCGTCGACACGCCAAACAACGTACATCCATGTACAGGCTCGGCTGACGACGTCCCTGTCGTCAGACGGTCGCCGACTGGGCAGTTAGGTATCACGCCTGTGAATTGAACATCCGTGAAAATTTACACCAATTCTGGGAAAGCAGGTGTTCCTGTCATGTGAACCCATTGAGATGCTTTTTTCCTGAATATTTTCCCGATGAAGCGCGAGGACTGTTTGAGGAGCGCAGCGACGAGTTCCGCAGCGCCGGGAAAATAGGAAGAAAAGATCGAAGGGTGAGCCAGACAGGAGCAACTGCTTATAGACCACAAGTAATTCCAAAAGGCATGTAGACGCACTATCCAAGTGACGGGCATCAGAATCATCGCTAATTAGGACTGAAGGGTATTGCACTCTCCACACGAACAACATGAATTGTTATAGTTGCGCGAACAGGTTTATAGTTGCTACAGAATATGAAAAACTTTCTTCCGCTTTTACTGATTGTGTTCTCAAACTGGGCAATGGCAGACCAGAAAGATCCACGCCTGCCTGAGCTATTTGCACAACTGAAGTCAGCAGAAAATGAAATGCAGGCCAGTCAGTTTGAGTTTCGCATCTGGGATATCTGGGCCGAACATCCCGACCCTGAAATTAGCGCCTTGATGGTGACTGCCATGGATGAACTCGGTGGCGATCAGTACGCAACAGCACTACGCCTGTTTACACAAATTATTGAACGTGATCCCGACTTTGCTGAAGCCTGGAACATGCGAGCCACCACTCACTATATCCTGGGGAATTATCGCGAATCTGAAGCCGACATCATGAAGACTCTGGAACTCGAACCCAATCATTTTGGTGCCCTAAGCGGTCTTGCTGCGGTTTATGTCGATCTCGGCCAATATAACGACGCCCGGAATGCCCTGCTGCGGGTGCTACAGATCAATCCAACCATGCAATCGGCCATTGCCAATCTGGAAGCCTTGCGACGCTTTTTCAACGCAACGGCAATTTAGTGAAGCAATTCCAATATTTGATATTAATCCGGCCTTATTTCTGCATTTGACCAGAAGCAGACATTGAGATTTTAAAACAGGGCAATGCTATACCGTATTTTAAATCGATCAGTTATTGCTCCAATTCAGTATAAAAACCAGAAACATTGAGTGTAACCACAATGTCTTCATCACTTTGATTATTCAGGTACCAGCCATGTATGCCACTAAACGGAGCTTTAAGCGTACCACTTTCTTCACCTTCATTATGAACTTTGTAATACATCAATAGTCCTGCTTCATCACCGATGCGGTCAGTGTGTCCATGGAATTCAACTTCCAGTAATTCCGGCTTACTCATGGTCACAGACCATTCATAAGAAATGGCATCTCCCTCCAGGATACCCAATTTATACTCAAGAGCTTCATAAGCATAAACGGGTATTTCATAGCTACCGGTTTTATAGGCGACCGTACTTTCTCTGAACGTGTTTGCACTAAGAGGAATATCAATCCAGCCATTCACTGGTTCAGGTAACTGGGCACAGGAAGCAAGGAAAGTGATTGGAATCAGTAAAAGTAAATATTTCATAATTTAGTCCTCAGCAATTAAAAACTACGATACACACGCCTGAATCCAAGATAAAAACCAGTAAAAACTCCTAAGGTCACACCTGAAAGTAAAAACCACATAAAAAAATCACGCAGCGGTCTGCTTCTAAGTAAGCCTGTAAAATCCAGTCTGTGCAGCCCCAGATGAAACCAGCGAAATCCCTTATTAGCTGCATCATATTTAGCTGATAAAGTGCCATCCAGAGGATTTAAGTAATAAATAGTTTGTTCATTATTATCAGCTACAACTTTGTACACGGGAAAACTGACTTGAGTGTGATATGAAAAATAGTAGTTATCTTCTTCGTAGAGCATAGCAGCTTCCTTGATGCCATCATTAGCAAGTATCACGCTGGAAAGATTATATAAGTCAGATTCTGTGAGAGTAGACGGATTTAGATTGTCGCCCCTGTATCTGATGGTATCCAGATCGGCATTCATGCTGGTAATAAATAATGCGCCCTGAAAGTTCATCCCGCTGATCATGACAGGCTTGTTTTCCAGGGGAAGTTTATCAAGCAGTCCAAGTGTTAAATTGATTTGATCCAGGCTGAAAGTGCCACCCTGGATGACTTGCCTTTCCTGGCCAGACCCTGAGGGTTCAAATAAACCCCATGGCTGCATGGAAAATAATCCGCTCAACATCCAGGTGAAGGTTAATAGACCAAACACCAGGCCAACATAATGATGCCAAAGAGCCATGCCTTTATAAGGCGATCGTTTGCCATTTTTTTTGAATTTATATTGTTTCAGGCCAATATAAATTCCGGTTAAGGTGAGGAAAGTGCCCAGTACAGAAAGCCAGATAACAGTCTGGTTCCAGAGTTGTGCTTTTTCTCTCAATATTGTCGGGTAAAGCCAGTGAATAACTGGCCCAAGGTAACCCCAAATGCGTTGTTCACGTGTAATGATCTGGACTATCTCGCCAGTGAGGCTTGAGATATACCATTGTGTTCCAGCCTCGTCATTAGCCTGAAACTGGTAAAGTGGACGATGTGGATTATAGGATGGGTAGACTGTCCACTGATCGTTAGTAATAGTGGCTTTCAGTGTCGGTGCCGGATATTGATATTTGCTTGCATAGTCATTCGCTATGGCTTGAGCCGCCTCCTCTGAAATGCCGTAAAACTGCTGTCCGCTTTTTAAATTTACACTGCTGACTTGTCCAAATTCTGATGCCAACAATAAAACAGGCTCCTGGTTCAACATATGAATTTGAAACTGGCTATATCCAGTGCCTGGAAAATCGGCTGGATTTAATTGCGTGCAGCAGTTTGTAAAATCTAAAGCGGCTAAAGATTCCAGTTGTTGCTGGGTGCTTAATTCCGGGTAAGGCTTATACATCATCACAAAACCGGACAGGCACCATAGCAATAGTATAAGACTAATGCTGATACCTAAATAACGATGTGTAAGAAACAGGAATCTATTCATGTTGGAACTATATAGCCGGTAATGCCAGCTTTACACTATTAAACATGTAAAGCTGGTACATAGACTTGATTTGGTTTTGATTAACAATTTAAAAATTATAATCCGCTGTAATACTCAAAGTTCTGGGCTGGCCCACTAACCAGGTTGTTGAGTAATATTCTGAGGATGCATATAACTCATCAAACAGATTCGCTGCTTTGAATGTAAGCCCGAGATTACTATCAATATCCCAACGCAATGATGCATCTACAACAGTGTATGAAGGGATTGGATTGTTAGGGTGGAAACGTTCTCCGACATACCGGGCGTCGGCAATAAATCTAAATCGATTATCCCATTGCCAGGCTAAGCCGAGATTAGCATTTTTTTCAGGGATATAGTTTGGAGTTGCTCCAGTATCGGTTTCTGCATTTAAAAGAGAGATATTACCGTAAAGCTGTACCCCATTATTGAAACCATAATCCAGTCCCAGTTCAATACCTTGCGATGTTTGCTCAGGGATTACAATGACATCAATTGGATTGCCTGAATCAGGATCATCCTCAGTCAGATTTTTCCTGGTGATATCAAAAATCGCAGCACTCCATTGCAGGCTGGTATTATTCACCTGGTTTTTAATGCCGATTTCAAACTGTTCACTTTCAATCAAGTCGGATTGTCGATTTGAGGCAGAAGCAGTCACAATAGAATTGCTGGGATGTGTTGCTCCAGTTCCATATTGTGCATAGACAGCCGTAGTTTCTGAAATATCAAAAACAGCGCCCATACGCCCAGTCAAAGCATCAGTATTCTGTTCAAAAGGTGCCTGCCCCAGACGTACGTAGTCAGTGGAGAAATCATCAAATCGTAAAGCGCCTACAATTGCTATCGTTTCAGTTAGTTTAAATTGAGCCTCAGTAAAAACGGCTGCTTGTCGGACATCAGATATATTATCTGTCAGGACAGGTGCATCGGTTAAACTTAACAGGGTTCCTGGTTGAAAGTTTGCTGCATTAACCGTATCAAAATCATTGCTAAAATCCAAAGGGTCGGGATTGGCAGGACCAAAGTTGCTAGGCCGGACAAAAGAAATATCATTCACTTCAAAACCAGTTGAAATATTCAATCGATTTTCAGCCAACGAGAAACTCAAATTTGAACGTAAACCGTTATGGCTCATATCATGTCCAATCACAAGTGGATCAAAACGGTCTACAAGTTGGGTAGCAGAGTCATAAGTATAAAACTCTGAATTACTCCAGTAACGATCCGTCGATAAGCGATATATTTCAGTAAGCAGACGCGTGGAATTTGTTACAGACCAATCTGCTTTTACACGAATAGAAGAGTCTTCATAGTTTATTATTGAATCTGCGACATTAAAGTTTGATTCCAGCAAGCTATCGACAAAATTATTATTAATTATCGGCACCCCGAAATATTTCATGGGCTCTTGATCGCCGCGGTCATAACGTGCACTTAAAGTTAGATCTCTACTGAAATCCCATTGTAACGCCAGGGAAAACATCTCAGCCTCACTTTTACCATTAGCAACCCAATTATCAGATTGATTGCTACTGTAATTTACCCGGTAGGCTAAAGAATCAGTAATTTTGTCGGTGTAGTCTAAACCGACAAAGCGAGTGCTATTCTCTCCCAGGCTAAGTCTGACTGCCCCACTGCGATCAAATTGTGGTTTCTTGGGAATAATATTTATTGCACCGCCAATTCCGCCTTCTCCATAGATAACAGATGAAGGACCTTTCAATATTTCTATTTGCTCAACTCCCCATGTGTCAAAAGGGAAAGTAATGGTACCCGCCGCAGTGAAATAATTACTGCCATCATAAAGTTTAGTAACACTGCCTTGTCCGCTAAAGCCACGTGCGGTGACACTGGAATGGCCGTTGCCTGGATTTGCTGCATTGGTAAAACCAGCACTTCGAGTTACCGCATCTATTACGCTGGTATCAATTCTGGCGCGTATCGCATTGCCATCCAGCACATCTATAGTAGCGGGGGTCTCAAGAACACTTAAGTTCAAACGGCTGCCTGTTTCACTGTCCAGACGGCTTTGAGTACCAAAGACAATGATTTCTTCAATTGCTTCAGCAGCGTTAGTAGTTTGTATAGTGTTAGCCACAATACCTGCCGTCAATGCTGCAAGTATTGTTCTTTTGAATATAATCGAAGGCGTTGATCCATAATGTCCCATAAGTTCTATCCTCTATTGTGTTTAAACTGCTGAAGGCTGAAGAAAGAGTACTTCAGTTTAGGGGGTGGATAATGCCCGAACTTAATGGAATTGGATTGCTTTTAACGGTTATAGAACTGTTTGTTAACGTTAATGGAAAAGTTAATTATTCTTATTCTCTTTAAAAAATTAAACACCCGCCTGGATAGATGGTGATATATAAACCACTGTTGCCATAAAAGTAACAGCACTTTACAGATCCACACTGATGCTTATAAAGCCCGATAGGCCTGCAAGGCCTGACGAATCTCGGCATTATTGGGGAAGCGCTGAGTGGCGACCTGTAACTCGCCGATGGCCTCAGCCACCCTGCCCAATTCAGCCAGGGCAACTGCATAAAGATAAACATACTGTGGATTATCCACTGCCAGCATACTGGCGCGTTGAAACAAAGCCAGGGACTGTTCTATGCGACCCGTACGCACATAAAGTATGCCCAGTGCATACGAAAGGTCCGCCGAATCCGGATATAAAGCCAACACTTCGTTCAGCACCACTTCCCCGAGATCATCCCTGCCCTGCGCACGATAAACATCAGACAGGTTAATCGCTGCCGGTAAATAGCCAGGCGACAATACCCTGGCATGTATCAGGCTTTGTTCGGCCGACGCTAAATCACCACGCACGGCATAAAAGACACCCAGCTCACTCATGGACTCAGGCATATCGGCATTAAATAACAGGCTCTCTTCATACTCAGCCAGTAGTGCTGAAAATTGTGCCTGTAAACGCTGAGGTACCTGATTCACGGGCAAGCCGGATAACTGTCGGACCACGGCGATGCGTACTGATTTCACCGGGTCATTCAGCAAGGCCTGCAGATACTGAAAACGCTGGCTTATATCCAGAAAGCCTAAAGCACTAACGGCATTCATGCGTATTAAAGCTTCGGGGGAATTCAAGGCATTTAAAATAATGCCCAGATTGCGCTGTGCCGGGAAGCGCGCACTTTCAATCAGTGCTATGGAACGTATCATAGCCGGCTGGCTTTCATCACTGGCCAGTGCAAGCAAATCAGGAGCAATGCTCGCATCACCCGCTCTTGCCGCGGCTATAACAGCGGCATGCCCATAATGAATCTCAGTATTGCCGTTACGGCTAATCATGAAATCTGCCGCCCATTGATCGGTCTGATCACGATGGCATTGCGTGCAGGCATTGGGCACAGCAAGTTCAAGGCTGGCAAGCGGGTCCGGAATTCGGAAGGAATGATCACGACGCGGATCAACACCCATATAAGTCCTTTCCGGCATATGACAATTCACACACTGGGCGCCACTGCTTTCTGCTTCATGAAAAAAATGCGCTTCACTTTGAAAGGTTTGCGCTGCATGGCATTGCAGGCATAAACCATTGCCCGCGATAAGTAATTTATTACTATGCGGTTCATGACAGTTAGAGCAAGACACCTGGTTCGCATGCATAAGACTTTGCATAAAGGAACCCAGCACATAGACCTCATCCTGAATCTGTCCGTCCGGAAAATATAAGGTTTCCTGTAAGGGGCTGAGACTGAAGTTGTCTAAATAATCTGCACCGATGTCCCGATGCTGTAATTCGCCACGCCGTGAATGACAAGAACCGCATACCTGTAATTGCTGACTCATGGGATTATCAACTGTGTCCGGAATCTGCACTTGTCCGGCAATCGGCTCCCAGACTTTATCAATATTTATCAGCAAACCCATATTGCTTAAAAGCGTATTGCCGTTAGCCCATTCAAGGTGCTGCGACCCGGCCCCGTGACAGGCTTCACAACCGACATTCATTTCTGCCCATCTTGTGTCATAACTGTTTGTTGCAGGGGAATAATTTTTATCAAGATCTGTTGTGTGGCAACTGGCGCATCTTGAGTTCCAGTTTTGAAAAGCCCCGGTCCAGTGCAGAGGATCATCGGCTGTAATTTCTTCATCTTCATAGAGGTGGTACCAGCGTTGACCTCCTTCTTCCTGCGCGCGCGCATCCCAGCTGATACTTAAGGTTTGCAGACGACCATCGGGAAATTCGACCAGATACTGTTGCAGGGGAAAGTAACCAAAGGTGTAGGCAATTTTAAATTCCTGCAACTCCCCTGCGCCATTTTCTGTTTCGACAAAATACTCATTATCACGCTGATAGAATCGTGTCGTGTTACCGAAATAATCAAAGCTGCTGTCACTGAAATCACCCAGCACCGAATCGGCGTCTGCCAGCTCCATGGCGTGCCAGTGATCACTTAGCTGCCAGTTGCTAAAGGCTTCCTGGTGGCAGGCTGCACAGGCTGTGCTGCCAACAAACTCTTGAGCCACTACAGACTGGCCCAGCACAAACAGGCTGAACACAATGGACAATTTAATGAAGACTTTAAGCATGGGCATGGAAGCCTACTAGAGCAGGGGCTGGACGGCAACTTAGTCCTGGCTGCACTGCTAATTTAGTTTGGCAACCTGAGCATCTTGCGAGTGATAATTTGTGATTCGCGCGCTTATGATTCTAGCAGTAATTACTTTTGGTTATTTAAGCATCACAAGCGCAGACCAATATGACAAAAATGGTGAAAAAGCGGTGTTTACGAAAAGTAAACGTGCAATTTCCACCATTTTTAATGCCGTATAGCCAGACTCAATCTTTAGGAATAAGGACTAAACCTATTTTGTTAGTGCTGCTCTGATGAATCAACAGATTACCATCCTGGGTGACCCAGCTATTACGGACAATTCCTACACCAGAAGGAATTGGCCAACTCTGGAAAGTCTCAGCAGCAGGATCAAAACGCACCAATGTATCCGGGCGCATACCTGATTCGTTATACCAGACTACGTCATCAATAACGGAGATGGCATAAGGATGGGATTGGGGTCCGCTGGGGGATTCCCACTCCTCATATACACCGGTGTTCGTATCAAGGTGGCCAATTCTGCCCATGCTGGAATTGACGTACCAGATGCTGCCATCGCTGGCCAGATCCAGCCGCCGGATACGGCTTTCAGGTTCAGAAATTGTAAAATACCGGACCTCCATGGTTTCCGGGTCCATGGCGCCAATTTTATTGGTGCCGTTATAGGCAATATAAACCGTGCCATTGCGACCCACCTTGATGCCATAAGGCCTGGGTTCGGTCTGTATTTCATCCATTTCACCCGTTTGCGGATCAAGCCTGCCCAGCATATTCGAATTCTGCGAGGTGAAATACAAATCACCGTTGGGGTGCCAGGTCATGGTATGCGGATCACGGGCTTCAGTCGGGTACTCTGTAATCAGCCCGGTCCCGGGATCAAGCTTGCCAATGGTGGAATTACTGTTGCCGGTATACCAGATATTCCCTTCTTGATCCGGAATTATGCTGTGCGGGCGTGCTGCTGCCGGCAGACGGAACTCTTCCATTGCTCCGGTTTGCGGATCCAGACGACCAATCAAACTCGCATACATACCAGTCCACCATATGGAGCCATCCGGCGCTTCAACCGGATCACGGGCGCGTTGCCCCAGTGTCGGGGCCTGCCATTCAATAATCTCAATTTCAAAATCTCCATCAACCAGTGTCGGTGCCCGTGAAGGGTCAGCCGGGTAATGTTCAGCCAGATAATTACCAATGGTAGCTGCCTGCCTTTCCGGCAGATCAATCATGGTACCAAACACACTCTGCCATTCCTCTGATGTGTTATAACCAGCCGAACCCACAATATTAAAAACGGTATGACAGCTATAACAGATAGACTCGATCAACGCTTTGCCATCACCAGCAGGCAAGGTCAGGTTGATATTCCCGCGCCCTCCAGGGGACTGGGCATACAGGGAACCGGAAAACATAACAACGATACTGAGCATGGCCATTCTATTTATCATTTTGCACACTCCTTTTTTAAAATTTACAGGCAGGAATCATAGTAAGCCTGATCGACTAAGTCGAGATAATCCGCTTAACTACCCGTTTGTGGCCTTTTTTTACTCCAGCAGCAATTCTTGGCCCAAACCCTCAAAGAAAGTCGTCTTGCCTGTGGTACTCTTGCCTTAATATGCCGCTCTGCTATACGCAAAATTTACCATGACCAAAGACTCGAATGCTTTTATTTGCCTCGAACATTTAAGCCGCAGCTATGACGATGCCGGCACAAAGCATCCGGTATTGGCTGATGTCAGCCTTAATATAGGCAAAGGTGATAGTGTTGCCCTGTTAGGCCGCAGCGGCTCTGGTAAGTCGACCCTGCTTAACCTGATCAGTGGCATCGATATGCCTGACACCGGTAAAGTCAGTGTGGATG
The DNA here is from genome assembly GCA_963975155.1 of uncultured Gammaproteobacteria bacterium. Taxonomy (GTDB): domain Bacteria; phylum Pseudomonadota; class Gammaproteobacteria; order Pseudomonadales; family Pseudohongiellaceae; genus UBA5109. Next base: position 245,685 of record CAXBFG010000002.1, read on the forward strand.
GCCTTGAATTAACCGCGCTGAATGAACACAAACGCACCTTGTTTCGCCGTGAACATATTGGCTTTATTTATCAGTTTTTTAATTTGGTACCAAGCCTGACGGCACAGGAAAATATTGAGTTCACTCTGGAACTGAATGGCATCCCTGCAGAAGAATCCACAAATAGAGTGCTGAATCTGATGGAAGCTCTGGATATTGCAGACAAAGCCGGACGTTATCCCGCCCAGCTTTCCGGTGGTGAACAGCAGCGGGTTGCGATTGCCAGAGCACTCATTCATAAACCCAAAGTAGTGCTTGCCGATGAGCCAACCGGAAATCTGGATGCCCGAACCGGGCAAACTATCCTGACCCTGTTGCATAAAATGTTAAAGGATCAGCACAGCACTCTATTACTCGTGACGCATAGCCTGGAAGTTGCTAACAGTACCGACCGCATTGTTACTCTGGAAGACGGCAGGCTGGAGGAACGTAACAGTGATTTCGCCTGGTAATCGCTTATTACGTTTAAGCGCCTGGCGTTATGCCCGCCAGCATCCCTGGCAAAGCTGGCTGAGTTTTCTGGGTATCGTGCTGGGTGTGATGATGGTGGTGGCTATAGATCTGGCCAACAACAGTGCCAACCGTGCCTTTGCCCTGGCCGTGGAATCAGTAAACGGCGCTATAACACACCAGATAGTCGGCACCGCCGATGAAGGCATCCCCGAATTAATCTACACGCAATTGCGAACCGAACTGGGCATCAGGCGATCGGCTCCAACCATTACCGGCACCCTTACAATCAATAATGAAGCGTTCACCCTGCTTGGCCAGGACATCTTCAGTGAACTGAGCCTGCAAAGGCAACGTGCCGGTTTTGAAACCAGCGGATTAATTTTTAATCCCGAGCTTTTCAATGTGCTGGTATCCGACAAGGCCGTCATGATGAGCCAGACTGCGGCACAGAGTGCAGGATTCAATGTCGGATCTATATTAACAGCGAGGGCTGGCTCTGGTCGCAATATTTCAGGGCCGGAGAAAACCCTGGAACTGACGGCAACCCTGCCCAGCTCCGATCCGGTTGCTACTGAAGGCATGCTTTATACCGATATCGCCATAGCACAGGATATCCTCAACAGGCAGGGCCGTATCGACAGTATTGATTTGATCCTGACGGCGGAGCAAAGCGAACAAATTCAAAGCTGGCTGCCTGCAGGCGTGAGTCTGGTCGATGCACAAACCCGCAACTCCTCTCTTGAACAAATGACCTCGGCCTTCCACATTAATTTACTGGCGATGAGTCTATTATCCTTGCTGGTTGCCGCGCTGCTTATCTACAACACCGTTACGCTATCCGTTCTGCGGCGTGAACGTACACTGGGTATTTTTCGGGCCCAGGGAGTTACCCGCTTACAGATTTATCAACTGGTGCTTGGTGAAGCTGCTATCAATGGCATGCTGGCCAGCACTTTGGGTGTAATACTCGGTTACTGGCTCGGCAATGCACTGCTTGATCTGGTCACTGCCGCAATTCCAAATTTAAATTACCGTCTCAATGTCAGCACTTTTCTGGTCGAACCCTCCTCGCTGGCACTGGGTTTTCTGTTGGGGCTGGGCATTACACTACTGTCAGCTGCCATACCTGCCTGGCGGGCGACACAGGCGCAACCCATAACGCTGCAACAACGCGCTTCACATGATTATGAATGGCGACAATATCTGCCTGCGCTGACCTATACCGGACTCGCGATGCTGCTTATTGGTTTTTTACTCTTGCAAAGCGGCTGGGGCGCTTTGGTTGGTGGCTTCGTAGCGCTCACCTTCATAATTTTCGGTTTCTGTTTTCTCGTGCCGGGCTTTATGTCGGTAAGTTTAAAATTCATGCTGTATTTTTTATCTCCCAAACTAAAACTTCCGGCACGGATGGCACTGAGAAATATTTACAGCGGGCTTAATCGTACCGGCCTGGCCGTTGCAGCTTTAACTGTTGCAATTTCAGTCACCGTCGGTGTCGGCGTCATGGTCGACAGCTTTCGCAATACAGTGATTATCTGGCTCGATCAATCTTTCAATGGCGACCTGGAAATTACCGGCGCCAATCTTAATGGCGATTTGCGTGAACAGTTAACGCTTTTGCCCGGTGTCAGCAGAGTGTCTTCCACGATCAGCACATCCGTGGAAACCACAATTGGTCAGGCGCGTCTGAATGTCAGCGACCTCGATGGTGATCAGGCTTATTATATGAAGCAGTTTAATCAGGGAGATCTGGCACGGTTTAATAGTGGCGAAGGCGTATTTCTGTCTGAACCGCTGGCCTGGTTACAGGGCATTGAAACCGGCGCTGCTATCACCTTATATACGGATCGTGGGGCTCAATCTTTTCCGGTGCTGGGAATTTTTTATGATTACACGCCAAGTCAGGGCATGATTGCGGTTCACCAGAATCTTTATCAGCAATGGTGGCTGGATCAGACCTTATCCCGGTTGACGCTGTTAAGCGATGACAGCAATCCTGATTTACTGTTCGATGTCGAACAGCTATTAAAGCAATTTGAACAAATCAGTGTTTTTCCCAACCAGCAAATTCGGGAGATAACCCTGACGATTTTCGACAGGACTTTTGCAATCACCTATGTCTTACGCATTCTAGCCATCATCATTGCCTTCATAGGCGTGCTGAGTGCACTGATGGCTTTACTGCTCGAACGTGGCAGAGAATTTGCCACCTTACGCGCCACCGGCATGACACCAACACAAATTATCAAATTGATTCTTGGTCAAACCGCCCTGATGGGACTATTTGCCGGATTACTTTCACTGCCACTGGGTTTGCTGATGTCTGATGTGCTGATTGATGTTATTAACAAGCGCTCTTTCGGCTGGAGCATGCAACACTTTTTACCCTGGTCGGTATTTAGTGATGCCCTGATGCTGGCCATTGTTGCCGCCCTGTTGGCAGGTATTTATCCTGCCTGGAAGAGTGCCACCATCAGCCCGGCACGGGCTTTACGCGAAGAATAAAATAAACCAGGGGAAGCAAAGGTGCTTATCTTTTAAATAACCAGGGACTACTCAGCTTTACCAATCGCGGCATAATAAAATAGACCAGCAGGGCCACATTAAATCCAGCCACGATTGCCTGCCTTAGGCCCCAGCTCGCCAGCAGCGGCAGAAAACCAAATATACCGGCAAAAACCGGTTCAAACACCAGCATTAGCACACAAATAGCCAGACTTAATAACAACCATTGTTTCCATCTCACCGGTTGCTGCATGGGTGGGGCAATACTGGAAAACCAGTAATCAATCCCGGATTGAATTTCCACATCATCTGACCTTATCAAAGCCGGTTCAATTTCTTCAATAAGCTGTCTTCGTTCCGTAGAGGCAAGCCATGCTCTGGCGAACACTTCACTGCTAAAGCTCACGGCTATTTCGTATTTGTTTTTCCCCTGTTCAGGCTTTAAAACAAAGACGCCCTGATGACCTGCAAAACCCGAAGCGATATCGATAACTTTTTTCAGCCAGGCTTCGTACTGAACCAAGGCATCAGCATGCACTTCATGATGAATAAGTAAGGACACGGCCTGATCTTTTGTTTTCTCTGAACTTTGCATAAGCCAACCTGAAGGTTTGTATGTTTATCTTTGCAGCCTTAAGCATAACCCTGGCTTGCATAGTTTGAGTAGTCTTGGTTTTGCTTTGATGCTTTAGTGAACAAATTTCGTCAGTAGGTGTGTAGCATCTTAGTGAGCGTACTACACACTGGTCGCCGCTCAGGTAAAAAGATCTGATTTCTCAAAAAATCCAACATCTTGCTTCGACACTTAAGTCGCTTGGTAGTGCTTCAGTTTGAAATTTTTTCAGCTTATTATCACGCCTGTACGTTTAACATCATTGAAAATACTACATCGCATGAAATTTCAGACTGAAGCACTAGCACCAAATTTAATAGATACTTATCTGTACCGGTTTGTGGTAAAGTGCCGCCCCGGTAGTTGATGAAAATGATTTCTTCAACTACCAGTGCATTTTCTTTGGCATTAAGGTCCCTTTCCCGGAACATGTTTAATATTCTGGTGAGCTGAGACGGAAACATTACCGAATAGACTGAAAGCCGGTTTATCTGAATTGTTGGCCGTTCCGTCCTTTACTCTTGCTGGCAACGTCTTTTTAACTCACGTTGTTTCTCAAAAGTTTCCTATTGAATGCACACTCGTGCGAGCCGATACACTGACGGAATCATTTATTGATGAGACCATCAGGGTCTGTGTTTTATTGCAGACTCGGTTGCAGGTATGCGCTCGCCTTAACCATGATAGATTACTAATGAGACTTAGCATGACCTTTAATACACTCGGCTTGTCCGAAACACTTTTACTTGCCGTACAAGAAACCGGCTATACAGAAGCAACACCTATTCAGGCCAAGGCCATACCTGCCATTTTAACAGGTAAGGATCTGATGGCTGCGGCGCAAACAGGCACCGGAAAAACAGCGGGCTTTACCTTGCCTTTACTGCAATTACTGAACGGCAAAGCGCCCGTGAAAAGTAACCATTGCCGCGCACTGGTGTTGACCCCGACACGAGAACTCGCTGCACAAATACAGGAAAGCATCCAGACTTACGGCAAAAATGAAAATTTACGCTCTACAGTTGTTTTCGGTGGCGTAAATATTAATCCGCAAATGAAAGCATTAAGACGAGGTGTGGATATTCTTGTCGCCACACCGGGTCGCCTGCTGGATCTGTTCCAGCAAAATGCCGTTAAATTCAGCGAAATCGAAGTGCTTGTCCTCGACGAAGCAGATCGCATGCTGGATATGGGTTTTATTCGGGACATACGAAAAATTATTGCTCTCTTGCCGCGCAAACGACAGAACCTGTTGTTCTCAGCAACCTTTTCAGACGAGATTCGGATACTGGCAAAAACCATTTGCTCCAATCCGGTTGAAATAGATGTGGCACCTCGAAACTCAACTGTGCAAGCCATCACGCAAAAGCTTTATCTTCTGCCCAAGGAGCACAAGAGTGCCTTCCTGTGCCATTTACTGAGTCAGAGTTCTGAACAAACTCTGGTTTTCAGTCGCACCAAACACGGCGCGAACAAACTGGCTAAACAATTGAATAACGCCAACATAATGGCGGCGGCGATTCATGGCAATAAAAGTCAGAATCAGCGCACCAAAGCCCTGCACGATTTCAAACAAAATAAAGTGCAGGTGCTGGTGGCAACCGATATTGCAGCAAGAGGTATCGACATAGACTTGCTGGCTCAGGTCATCAATTTTGATTTACCACAGGTTCCGGAAGATTATGTGCATCGCATTGGTCGTACCGGTCGTGCCGGCGCAAGTGGTGTGGCCATTTCCCTGGTCAGTCCTGACGAAAATAAACAATTACGCGCTATTGAGCGCTTGATAAAAACTGCTATCACCCGCGACGAGCTTGATAGTGATTTTCAAGCCAGCGCTAAAAGCATTCAAAAAACTGCAGAACCCAGAGCGGAAAATTCGCCTGCCGCTACTTCTTCGCGTAATAGTTCCCGGCGTCGTAAAGCCATGGGGTCAGGTGCTAATGGCAATAGCAGACGCCCGCCAAGAGCAAACTCCAACAGGCCACATGCAAAAGCCAGTGCCAACACGGTAACTGTCTGGAAATCCTGAATCTAAAACAAACAGCGGTTTAGCAGCCTGAATTGCTGTTTTGGTTTTAGTGGCGGCGAATAGCCCAGTGAGAAAATCACCAACAAGAACTTTTCAATCCAGGTAATTTGATTCCTGTCTGGAATCAAATTACTCTGCCTCTTTGCTGAAAATCTAAACCCTGATACCAGGTTGACTGCTATTTATTTTCTGTACCACCAGATAATACAGAGTAAGAATATCGATGAACACAAACTTAGCCCCATGGCGAGCTCAACTGTATTTATTGCTGATGACTTTATTGTCATTGACAGCCTGCGCACCTGAAACACAAACATCAACACCACGAAATAACGCTGCTTTTACTCTCGATGTAAATAGCGTATTGGGAGGCAACGACACAGCGGGCTTTTTACGTGCAGATGCAGCCCGGGAATTTTCATTTCCGGAAGATCATGGCTTGCATCCCGGGTTTCGGAATGAATGGTGGTATTTGACTGGCAACCTCGAAGACCAGAACGGCAGACGCTTTGGTTATCAGGTGACATTTTTCAGTACGACACTAAAAAGCGATGCGCAGCAAAATACCGGCTGGCAAAGCTCACGCATCTGGATGGCACATGCCGCCTTAAGTGATGTCGAAAATAAAGAACATATAGCTCTGGAAAGATTCTCCCGTGAAAATCCAGGGCTGGCTGGTGCGCAGTTAAACCCTTTCAAGGTCTGGCTGGAAAACTGGTCACTGCAATCCGACAGTAACGACTTCCCCTGGCACTTAAACATTAGCGATGCAGCTTTCTCATTGTCACTGGAACTGGAGCCCGAAAAAGACCTGGTACTGCAAGGTGATGCAGGACTCAGCCAGAAGAGTCCCGAGCCTGGCAATGCCTCCTATTATTACAGCTATACCCGGCTTCAGAGCGAAGGTGTAATTAATATCAATAATGAAGACTATCGTGTTGTTGGATCAAGCTGGCTGGATAGAGAATGGAGCACATCGGCACTGGCTGATGACCAGACAGGCTGGGACTGGTTTTCCCTGCAATTCAATGATGGCCAGGAACTGATGTATTACCAATTACGAGATACCTTGGGTCTCGCACACCCCAGCAGTGATGGCTCCTGGACTGACCAGCTGGCCCGACAAACAGCTATCGAACCAGGAGATATCAGACTGCAAGAAAGACAAAGCTGGCTTAGCCCGCAAGGCGTCAGCTACGGCACGCAATGGTTAATGACTTATCGCGGGCAACGCTGGTTAATCAGGGCCTTGTTTGACGAGCAAATGATGGACCTGTCTGTACCATACTGGGAAGGCGCCGTAGATATAGTAGATGCCGATAGCGATACCCCGCTCGGACAGGGCTACCTTGAGATGGTGCGGAACCAGTAATACAACAAGTACACATTTCTTACAAATTCTATCAGTAGACTGCAGTGTTTAATTTTAAAAATAAACGGGATCACATAGATGAGACTACACGGACGACTTGGGCTTGCATTGATAGTATCAATGGCATTCTCGGCCAATGCTCAGGAAAGCAATAATCCGCAAGGATTAAAGGAAATCAAGGCTACCCGTGTGAGTACTGCGCCGGTAATGGACGGCAGCCTGGACGATGCTGTCTGGCAAGAGTCTCAGGTCATTGATGATTTTCATCAGATCAGCCCTGGAGATGGTGCCACACCTTCCGAACGTACCGAAGTCTATATGGTCTACACCGAGGACGCCTTATACATTGGTGCCCGCATGTATGACTCCAACCCTGAATTGATTGCAGCACCCACCATTCGTCATGGTCAGGGCCTGGGTGGTGATGATCGCCTGGTGATCATTCTTGATCCTTTTAATACCCGGCGAGTGGGCTATCGTTTTGAAACCAACCTGAATGGCGTGCGGCATGATGCCCTTTATGAGAGCGTCAGGTCATTTCAACAGGAATGGACCGTCATCTGGGATGTTGCAACCGACACCTTCGATGAGGGTTGGATCGCCGAGATTGAAATTCCCTTCAAGACGCTGCCTTTTGATCCCAACCTGGATACCTGGGGTTTTAATTTTGGCCGCGGGATTCGTCGTCGTGGAGAGGAAATGGCTTGGGTAAGTTATAACCGTTCATACAACCCCAGCATTGTCGGAGTCGCCTCTGGCTTACAGGGCATGGATCAGGGTCTGGGCCTTGATGTAGTGCCTTCATTTACCGTTAACCAGCAACGCAGTTTTAATCCTGGTGATACTGAAAATGATTTCGATCCCTCCCTGGACGTCTTCTATCGCCTGACGCCCTCACTTAATGCAGCGCTAACCATCAATACCGATTTTTCTGCAACGGAAGTAGATAACCGACAGGTCAATCTGACCCGTTTCAATCTGTTTTTCCCTGAAAAACGTGACTTCTTTCTGAATGATGCCGATCTTTTTCAGTTCGGCAGTATTGGCGGCGGCAATAACAATCAGGCAACTTCACAGGGTAGCCGCCAAAATGCCCGCCCCTTCTTTTCACGTAATATCGGTATAGACCAGAACGGCTCACCAGTTGATATAGAATATGGCGGTCGTGTCAGTGGCCGCGTTGGTCGCTGGAATATCGGCACACTGGCCGTAAGACAGGATAAATCAGGACTGGTCGACAGCTCCAGTTTATTTGTGGCACGTATGTCGGCCAATGTTCTTGATGAATCCAGCCTGGGTTTCATCATTACAGATGGTGATCCGAAATCGAACCTTTCCAATACGGTTTATGGAGCAGATTTTCGTTATCTGAACACTCGCCTGGCCAGCGGCAAACAGATTGAAGGCGATGCCTGGTATCAGCAATCAGATAGTCCTGGGCTGGATGATGACAATGCCTCCTGGGGACTCGGGATATCCTCCCCCAATAATGCCGGCTGGCGTGGAGGAGCATCGATGAAAAATGTTCAGCGCAATTTCAATCCTGCACTGGGTTACATTAATCGCTCCAATATACAAGACTATGCCGCTGATGTTGGCTATACACATTACTTTGATAGTGACTATTGGCAACAGGTATTCACGGGCATCAACGCTTATCGTGTTGAGGTGATTGACGGAGGCCTGCAAAGTGAAGAATTAAAGTTCCGCCTGCTTGAATTACAAAATAATACACGTGACTCTTTCCAGTTTGGCCATACTCGCAGCAAAGAAGTCGTGCTCTCACCTTTTACTATTTATTCTGAACCGACTCGTTCGGTTACTATAAATCCTGGCAGCTATGAATTCGACACCTTCGACTTCAGTATAGACACCGGCAGTCAGCGCGAGTTTTCCACAGGCTTCAGTTATTTACGCGGCGACTTTTATGACGGTGAAACCACTGAAATTGGCGCTGAATTAAATTGGAACCAGTCGCGCTATTTTGTCATGTCATTGGGACATGAATGGACAGATGTTGATTTACCGCAGGGTGATTTTATTGCTCGCTTAAGCAGTCTGAGTACACAGGTTGCTTTCTCCTCAACGCTGTACTGGATCAGTCTAGTGCAATACGACAATCTTTCAGAAAACATGGGCATCAATACACGCCTGCACTGGATACCCGAAGCGGGCCAGGAAGCGTTCATTGTGCTTAATTACAACTTGCAGGATCAGGATAAAGACAATACTTTTCATTCAACTCAGTCGAATCTTAGTCTGAAATTCAAATACACTTTCAGATATTAATCAGGCTGTGTAGTAGAAAAGAACAGTTAATGTTGCGGCTGCCTGATTTATAAAGTCGCAATAAAATACACAACAGTGGTCAGGATAATTCCCAACACTGAGTACCTGGCCACACTTTTAAAACGGTATTTATTCGGTAATAACAGCACGAAACCGGCCAGTGAAAATATGACGAGAATAATGGCACTGATATCAATTAAGGCATTCCAGACAATATGAGTATAGCGCCCTTTATGCAGATCATTGAGTGCCGCGACCAGCCCGTAATTGGTTGTTTCTGCGTACACTTCACCAAGATCCTGGTCAATTTCAATAAGAGACTGTGTCCCCGGACCGTCATATTCGATGGTTATAAGAAACTCATCGAAAGTCGCGGTGGCAAATTCCATGCGGATTCCAAATTCTCTGCGTATAAAATCTGCCAGTTCCGGGGAATCGGAAATCGTTCCTTCTTCATTCAAAGGCAATGGCGGAAGCTCATCCAGAATAATGGTTTCAGTGCTGGGCTCCGCCGTCATGGATTCGGCATGGTTAAGCGTAATTCCGGTTATGGAAAAGAACACCAGAACGATCAGCAGTGCTATGGAAAGATAAACATGGACGGTACGGGACCAATTCACTAAGGTGCGATTAATTGCCATAATGTTGCTGTTCCTTTTATAACTTTTATTATTTTTATTTTTTATTTACTTATTCAAACTTTCAGAAAGAGCCTAAGCAAAAAGTATGACTAAAATACGCGCAAGAAACTTACAACAATTTATATCGACCTTGCTCTGCACCACACCGCGGGCATTATCCTGTATTTTACTGGTCTGTGCATCTTTTGCTGCGGCAAGCCTGCAGGCTCAGGAAGTCAGGGAACACTATGATGGTGTACTGGGAACATCTCTGGACATAACCGTTTATGCGCCTGATCAAAGCAACACGGCCAGTGCGATTGAAATTGCTGTAGCGGAAATTGCCAGACTGGAACAGATGCTCACAACTTATCAGGAAGATAGTGAACTCATGCAGTTGAATATTGCCCGGAGTACTGACTCAGCATCAACAGCCTTAATAGAAGTGGTCAGCGCTTGTGAAGACTGGCTGGTAAAAACAGAAGGCCAGTTTTCCTGTCGCATGGGCGAAGTAGTTGCCTTCTGGGATGCAACTGAAGAAGCACAACAAGTTCCCGGCCGCCAGGATATAGCTCCGATTGCGCGCGCTGCAAATAATGCTGAGTTACTGATCAATGCCGATCAGATGCAGATTCAGCTAGGCGACGGTATCAAGCTGGATCCGTCTGGTCTTGCCAAGGGCTACATCATTGACAGGGCCATGGAAGTTTTGCGCCGTGAACTGCCGCAAGCAACGGCGATAAAAGTTGATATCGGCGGTGATGCCTCTTATTGGGGAGCTCCTCCGGCTGAAGATGGCTGGGAAGTCATGGTAGCAGACCCCAAGACCACTGCCGATAATGCCAACTTTATCTCCAGCCTCAATGTAGCATCCAAGGCTGTAGCGACCAGCGGGCACAACTCACGGGTCAGACGTATTCTGATGCGCGAATTCAGTCATATTTTCACACCGCAAACGGGCTGGCCGGTACTTAATGGTTTATATGCCGTAGTACTCGCCGAGGATGCCATGACCGCAGATGCTCTGGCCACTGCCCTTTCCGTACTGTCATTGACAGATGCGCTGGACATGGTTGAAGCCTTCCCGGGAATAGAAGCCCTGCTGATAGATAGCGGCGGAGCTCAGCGAGCTTCCTCCGGCTGGAATAACTTTCTAAGTGATGAACTGCTGCAGTTATCCAATGCCAATTTTGAGCTGAGCCTGGAATACAGCATCCCGGACGTAGAAGAACGTGGTTATGAAAAACCTTATGTGGCTATCTGGGTCAGCGACACCAAGCAGCGCGCCATCAAGAATTTGATTCTTTATGGTGGTGAACAGCGCTGGGCCGGCAGTAATTCCCGCTGGTGGCGCTATGCGGGACGGCTCGATACGATCGATAAAAACAATGTCACCCGGCCTACCCGCAGCCCCGGAGAATATCAGTTAGTCTGGGATGGCCGCGATGATTCAGGCACCATGATACAGCCTGGAGATTATTTACTGCATGTTGAAGCCTCGCGTGAGCACGGAGGCCATAGCTATCGTAATGTGAAATTCTCTTTTACCGAAGGTACCCAGGTTCTGGAACAGGAGCGCTTCGGTGAAGTTGGAGCCTTCAAAGTCACTGTGGTAATGAGCTTGCCAGACGAGTAAAGTCACAGACTCAGACCATAGCAATAAAACCCCGACTAAACAGAATATAGTTTCTGGTTAGTTATACTGGCAGGTAGACGGCTAAACTTATGAGTAAGACTTTTAATTTTAAAAAAGTGCTCACCCATGCTTTTTTACTGGGCAGCCTGCTCTGTGCATCCTATTCTTCGATCCTGGCCCAGGAACCCCAGCATTCAAACAAGCCTCCGGTACACGGCAGTCACTGGATGGCCGCAGCCGGTAAACCCTTGTCTGTTTCAGTCGGCAGCATGATTTTCAGTCAGGGTGGCAATGCAGTCGATGCTGCCAGTGCCATGCTGGCTGCCTCAGCAACCATGTGGGACACCATGGGTTGGGGCGGGGAAACCCAGGCCCTGATTCACAATCCCAACACTGGCGAGGTTGTCGCAATCAATGCTCTTGGCGCGGCCCCCAGTGGAGCAACTGCCGAATATTTCCAGAACCTGAACTACAAGACTCCTCCCGATTACGGCCCGCTTGCAGCTGTCACACCTGGAACCCCGGGAGGACTGATGGTCATGCTGGCTGAATTCGGCACCATGAGTCTGGCCGACATACTGGCTCCTTCCATCGAAATGGCGGCTGGCTATCCCATTGAACAAATTCAGGCCGAACGCATAGAACAGGATAAACAGTTTCTGCGCCTGTGGCCCGACACAGCCAGAGTGATGCTGCCCAATTTTGACCCGGCTGATCCCAGAGCCTGGTCTGCACCCTACCCCGGACAATTATTTGTGCAGAATGAATTACACAGCACGCTGAGCAAACTGGTTGAAACAGAACAGAATGCACTGGCTGGTGGGGCAAGCCGTAAAGAAGCCATTATGGCGGCTTATGACCGGTTTTACCGAGGTGATATTGCCGAGGAAATTGTGCGTGCGACCCGGGCAGCAGGCGGCCTCTTCACCATGCAAGATCTGGATCAATGGCAGGTTTATATTGAAGAGCCCGTATCCACAAACTACAAAGGTATAGAAGTATTCAAACTCAATAGCTGGGTTCAGGGTCCTGCTATGCTGCAAATGCTGAATATGCTGGAATCCATGGATGTGAAAAGCATGGGTTACAACAGTGCCGAATATATTCATACCCTCTACCAGGTCATGAACCTGGTCTTTGCAGATCGCGACTTTTATTACGGAGACCCCTACTACCCACCGGAAGAACCAATCAGCGGCCTGCTTTCCAAGGACTATGCCCGTGACCGCGCCGCTCTGATTGACCCTGCCCGCAACCGGACAGACATTGGACCCGGTGACCCTTACCCCTATCAGGGGGAGACCAACCCCTTTAGCCAGCAGCTGCAAAAATGGCAGCCGAATGTTGAACCGGAATGGCGGGGAGCGAGTCTGGAAAGCGGAGCAGAACCCGCCACACAGGTGGCCGAAATCAGAGAAGAAGACGCTGAAGGCAACGTCGTCAGCATCATGAGTCATGATGAAGGGTTTCATGCTGGCACGACGTCAATACAGGCCGCCGATGCAGAAGGCTGGGTTGTCTCCATTACCCCAAGCGGAGCCTGGATGCCTGCTTTTATTGCCGGCACAACCGGCATGAGCCTGTCACAACGCATGCAAAGTTTTGAGCTTTCCGAAAATCGTAATCCTTACAACACCCTCGAACCCGGCAAACGCCCGCGTGCAACACTAACTCCAACTATAGCCTTGAAAAATGGCAAGCCCTATATGGCTTTTGGGGTACAGGGGGGTGACGGTCAGGAGCAATGGCTTTTGCAGTTCTTTCTGAATATTGTTGAATTCGGTATGGATGTCCAGCAGGCAAGTGAAGCCGCCAACTTTGAAAGTTTTCAGGTTCACAGTTCTTTCGGTGACCACTACAGCCAGCCAGGCCGAATCGTGTTGCGCAGCGATATGAATACACTGGTTCTAAGAACCCTGATCAGAATGGGCTATGGCCTGGAATTCCGCGAAAAGACTTCCGGCCCGATCACCGCCATTCTTTTTAATCAGGACTTCGGAACCATGACAGGCGGTGCCAGTGACTTTGGAGACGATACGGCAATGGGCTTTTAAAGAGAAATTGCCACTAGTCCTATGTGCTTCATCTGCACGTTAAAGCGCTTTGTCCGCCACTCCCACTGTAAATACAATACTCACTCATCAAAAAGAGAACAGGAGTCTGAAACAATGTCATCTAATACAGCACAAAAGTTCCTGGCTTTAGCTGGCAGCCTGCTGATGCTGTGCAGCTCAATAAGCTTTGCACAGAACTGGCCAGCCACACCTCCGGCTGAGGCACCTGCAGACTGGGGCCCGGTTTCGGCAAATTTTGAAGAGATCCCCTACCCCTATCCTGTCCATTTTCTGGCGCTGAATCGCTTTGGTCAGGATATGAGAATGGCTTATATGGATGTTCCTCCAGCAGGCACACCGAATGGCCAGAACGTTTTTATCCAGCACGGCATGAATTTTTATTCTGAAGCCTATACCCCAACCATTAAGGCACTGTCGGAAGCCGGCTTTCGTGTTATTGCCGTTGACCGCATCGGTTATGCCAAGTCATCCAAGCCAATCATTCCCTATGATTTTAATTTTGTGGCGGCCAACATGAAGGCTTTGCTGGATGAACTGGACATAAGCAAAACCGCCATTGTGGGGCACTCAATGGGAGGCATGGTCGTGAGTCGCTTCGCCATGTTATATCCTGAAATAACTACTCATGTTGTGATGATCAATCAGATCGGACTGAGCGATCAGCGCCAGAGCCAGGAGTGGACAGACCCCTATACAGGTGGCGTTGACAGTATTGATTATCAGTGGGTACTGCAACGTCACCAGCGTTACTTCCCCAATGCCTGGCCACCCGAACATCTGGAGTTCGTGCGTCGGCAATACGGACAGTCGTTGAGTGGTGAATGGCCGCGTCTGGCCATGGTAAGAAGATTACAGATGCAGATGCTTTACATCGATCCGGTCGTCTATGACTGGCAACATATCAGCAGCAAGGCTTTGGTTATGGGCGGAGAAGAAGACCGTCTGGTTGATGATTATCCGGCGCTGGCCCGTCACGTGAACAATGAATTACAGAATTCCACTTTATTGCTCTATCCGGGGATTGGTCATGCTCCTCAAATTGAAATTCCCGACCAGGTTCACGCCGACCTGATACGCTTCCTCAGATCAGACCCTAATGAGCCTGCCAGTCAATGGCGCTAAGCAGAGACTAAACAAGACGCAATTATTAAATTTAATAACTGACATACCACGCCTGATATTTATATAAGGAGCCATCATGAAAATAACAACACCAATGCTCTATCTGTCACTTTCACTTATCGGCACTGCGGTTTTACCTGCATTGGCACAGCAACAGGCCGCCGACCCCGAACGTACTCCCGGTGTACAGGCCGGACCAGACCCCATGCGGACAGCCTGGGTCATGCAGCATTGCAGTAACCCGGCCATGCCTGAACAAGGCGGACGAGGTCGTGGCGGTGGTGGTCCTGGTACTCCGGCTCCCGGACAGGCAAGATCCACCGTCAGTGGAATCCCCGGCGTCATTGCCAATGGTGCAGGCTGGCGTACCTTGTGGACAGATACCGGCAATAATGCCGACAGCCCTATCGGTGTAGCAGACGGTGTACTGGTCGCACAGAATGATAAGAGCCAGATACTCAAGGTGCGACTGGACGGCGTGGTTGAGCTTGTTGCCACCGATACTTATACCGGCGGAGCCCTGGCACTTACGCCAGATGGCACACTTTATGTCGGGGAACGCGCTTTGAATCGTGGCATCTGGCAGGTAGAGCCCAGAGAGCTCTTCGCCAATACCATGAACGGTGAGCCTCTGGAATGCCTGACCACCGGCGTACTCAATGACATGATTGCTGACAGCAAGGGTGGCATCTATATGACCATGGGTGGTGTTTACTATACAAACCCGCAAGGGGTAGTCAGTGGTCGCTACGGTATCAATGGTGGTAACGGGCTGGCCTTAAGTCCCGATGGCAGTATCCTCTATGTAACAGGTCGCCTGCCCAATGCCAATCCTCCGGCCAACCTTTCCGTCCCGGCCAACGCGCCCGAACCCACCGGAGGACTGGTTGCCTATGATGTTCAGCCCGATGGTTCGCTGCGCAATGAGCGGCAATTCGCCTGGGCCGGTGGCGATGGCATGGCGGTTGATACCGAGGGCCGAAGTTATGTGACAGGCAATGGCGGCATCTGGGTTATCAGCGCTGGAGGGGACATCCTGGGTTTTATCAACACCCCGCGCAGCATGATCTCGGTATCCTTTGGAGGACCTGATAAGCGAACCTTGTTTGGTGTGTCGATCAGGGATGTGGAAATTTTTGCCATTAACACCCTTGCTCAGGGTCTCTAGAAAAATTTTACTAATGGCTGACTGTTAAGGGTTCAACTCTTGTCGTTAACGGTTAACAGTCAGCCGTTTTGTTTTATACGCTGATCTTCTGAAGCGTTTCGACCAGCTCTGCCGTTTTGGAATAAAACGGCGAATGGCTGGAAGCAATTTCAAAAACCTCTTTACAAGGGGAAGCAGCAATCATCTGTCTTTGCATATCCGGATGAATGGCCCTGTCTTCCGTCAGCACAATATAATATCTCGGTACCGAACCAAAATTTTCATCTGTCACGATCACCGGTGTAGCCAATGGCGCCAGAGCCTGAGCATGCTGATGAGCAATGGCAAAGGCCACATCTTCATCGCTGCAGTCATGATAAAAAAGCTCCTTGATCATGTCCTTTTTAATGTCGCCGGTTACGCCGTCTTCTGCAACCTGCAGGGCTGGTGGAACAGATGAATGTGGATTGGATTCTTCAAGCGACAATAAAGACTGCCCTGATTGCGGTAAAAAACCCGAAAGATAAACCAAGCCGCCAATTTTTTCGGGACGTATTTCTGCTGCTGCAGAAATAGCCAGGCCACCCATCGAATGGCCCAGCATAATGACTTTATCATCCTCCTGGTCAAGCAGCTCAACCAGTTTATTGGCATAGGCTTCCAGCGTGACTTCTGAGGCAGGTGTAGTATCTTCACCCGAGCCAGGCAGCTCCGGTGTCAGCACCCGATGACCTGCGGCCTCAAGACCCGGAACCACTTTATTCCAACACCAGGCACCGTGCCAGGCGCCATGAACCAATACATAAGTTGTCATTATAATTTCCTTCTTTTCTTGTTTTACTTTATAAAGTTTTTGTCAGCCAAAGATTAATTGCGCAAGCTGTTGAGCTGATCGCTAACCGCTTGCAAGGCTTCATCTTCCTTCTCATCCATTTCATCTATTTCATCCATCAGTTCTTCACTGGCTCTTTCCGATTGCTCCAGGGCTTCATCCATTCTTGTTTCAGCAGCTACGACAGTTTCCGCCAGCATTGCTTCAGCTTGCTCGACCCTATTTGCTGCTTCAGCCTGAGTGCTTTCAATGGCCTCATTGGCCGAAGATGGAGGAGTTGATGTGCTGGCCTGAGAAGCAGAAGGTGCTGCGGGAGCGGCGGCCTCTTCTGAACCACAGGAAACCAAAGCGAAACAGGTAAAACCAAGCATAATAACTAAAGTAAATTTTTTCATGGCCTACGCCTTTGACATGTGTGAACAGATAAGTATCTCGGATTTTCCGGTAGAAGTGAAGCTTGCCCCTTGGTTGGTAGTAGCTCAATTTAAAACGTCTTGTGCTATCCAGGCAGTTTAGTAATTTTTCAACGATGGTAAGCGCACAGTCGTGCTGACAAAGTAATAGGGCATACAGTCAGCTCACAGAACTGGCTGTATGCACGAGGCTCATTTTATTCGAATTGTAAATGCAGGTTCGATGCTTCTAAATCGCAGTATTCACGCGTAAAGACTTTATCGGCAACTTTCTGATAACGCCCTTCCGTCACCACGGGCTCTGTAAGAAAAACAGGGTCTGTTGTCGTTATACGATAGGAAATAACCAGGCCATCATCTGATAGCTTATATTCCTCTACGGTCTGCTTTTCAGTACTGGAATCAAGGCCTCTGGTTATTCCCCAGGGCGTAGCGGCAAAATCTGTGCTGGTAATAAGCAAGGTTCTTCCCTCATCCATGAATTCAGCTCTGGCAAAACCCAATTCATCTGCTACATAATCTGCCGGCGGTCCTGCCTGATCAAAGTAAACCGTGCGGATCTCCGGTAACAACTCAGTTTCAAATTGCAGCATGTTTTCAGTGCGGGAAATGTAGGTTGCATAAGGCCAGGTTATTCGTCTGGGCACACTTAAAGGCAGACATTGCAGAAAGGGATCATTATTAAGATCAAACTCCACAAGCTGCTCTTCCCCTTTTGCTGTCAGGGGCAAACCAGTAGGGCCGGAAAATCCGGGACCAATCAAGGCCCTGCGAAGTCGCTCTTCAGGAGAGAGGTCGGACAAACCCGTCCAGGTACCGGAAAAATCACTGGAAGGAACTATCTCGCCATCACCAATTAGATTCGTTGCCGGCATTACCTCTACCCCTTCAGGGGCTCTAAATGAATAAAATACGCGGCCATCTTCATGCTGAAAGTAATCCAGCAAGCCGAACTTTCGACTCGCATCTCGATTTGGATTAGCAACCACCTGGACAATATCGCCTTCCTTTACAGAGTCCTGTTGCCAGCCATTATTCATCAGTCCGGCAATCGAATGGCCCTCAAAAGTCCAGGTTTCAATCTGGCCATCGTCATTAACAACATCTACAGCCCAAAAAACATGAGGGCTACGCCATCTGACCTGTTTGACAGTTCCAGTCACCGTAAAAGTCTCGTCTATTAAAAAAGGTGCACGGGAATGATGTGCCTGCGTAGTCAGGAAAGGCCCGCAAAGCAAGAGCAAGCCCAAGAGCCATCCAGAGCTTTGATTAAAGATCATGAACATTGCATGGCGCATACCTATGCTCCACTCCAGACTAAATGTAAAAGGAAAATAGCATAAAGGTATTAATTGCTTAATTCCAGTTTGCCGCAAACAAGTATTTGTTAGAATTCATGCTAAGCAATACCTCATCTTACTGCTTGTTTCTATGTGTGTGTTTAAACATAAACTTAAGCAGTCAGCTTCACGTATACTGGTGCCATTCAAGCTCATGATATTAACGAGACAAAGCATGCAGACTCTTAAATTCAGCAATGGTGACCAGATGCCCATCCTCGGGCTCGGTACCTGGAAAACCTCTGATGATGCCATCAGGCCGGTTATCAAACAGGCCCTTGAATACGGTTACCGGCATCTGGATTGTGCCGCCGTCTATGGCAATGAAAGCGGCATAGGGCAAGCCCTGAGCGAAGTTTTTGCTGACAAGGTGCTAAGCCGTCAGGACCTGTGGCTGACATCCAAACTCTGGAACAACGCGCATCTGGCAGAAGACGTGGAACCGGCGCTCAGAAAAACGCTGAACGATCTGCAAGTCGACTATCTCGACCTTTATCTGATTCATTGGCCGGTGGCGGTCAAACCCGGGGTCGGCTTTCCACAATCTGACGATGATTATCTGAGTCTGGTTGAAGCACCAATTATAGAAACCTGGCGAGCCATGGAAGCCTGTGTCGATGCCGGGCTGGTAAAGCATATTGGGGTGTCAAATTTTAGCGCTGCAAAACTGCAGGATCTGGTAGCCCTGTGTCGCATCAAACCGGAGATGAACCAGGTGGAATTACATCCCCTGCTACAACAACCTGAACTGAAAGATTACTGTGATGTAGAAAATATTTTTCTGACCGCCTATGCGCCACTGGGTTCCGGCGACAGACCGGCTTTTTTCCAAAATGCCGATAGTCCCGTTCCGCTTGAACTGCCGCTTATTAAAGCCATCGCAGACCAACATCAGGCCAGCCCGGCACAGGTCTTACTGGCCTGGGCTATGCAGCGTGGCACGGCTGTGATTCCTAAAACGGTTAAGCCTGCACGCATGCAAGAAAACCTCGCAGCTGCCAAACTCACGCTTAAACCTGAAGAAATGGATCAGATTAAGAATCTGGATCAGCATTGCCGACTTCTGGATGGCAGACTCTGGGGTGGTCCTTACAGCTATGAATACCTTTGGGACGAACCCGAATAGAACCTGCTTACTTCTCCTGCCTGGATATCCAGCCCTTGAAAAAAAATAAATCCGATGTTTGAGCTACTGGGTGCAGAGCCATGGCTGCTGCTGATCATCATTGCAGCATCCTTTATAGCCGGCCTGGTTCACGGCGCAATTGGCATGGTTGGCGGTCTGTTGATGACCGCCGTTATTGCACATTTTATTGGTATAAAAGCGACGGTTCCCCTCGTTACCTGCGCATTGATTTTCAGCCACTTCAGTCGTGGTTACATGCTCAGAAAAGATACTGACTTTAAGATAGTGCGTCATGTTCTGTTATTCGGTCTGCCGACCGTCGTGCTGGGCTCAATCGTATTCGGCTATCTTCCACCACGGATTATCGCGCTGGTTTTTGGTTTTGTATTGACGGCTTCTGTACCCATCAAGTACTGGGCCAGACAGTATTCCATTAAAACCGGGCCCAAACTGCTGGCTGGTGCATCGGTCCTCTGGGGTGGCCTGGCCGGTAATGTTATTGGCCCGGGCTTTTTCCTGGCCCCTTTCCTGTTAGGCACAGGCATGAACCGCCTGACTTTCGTCGGCACGCTGGCAACCATTACCCTTGTCATGAACCTGATCAAGGTTTCGGTCTTTGGCTATACCGACCTGCTCACTCCGGAATTAATTATTCTGGGCATCATTGCAGGGCTGTCCACTATTCCCGGCAACTACCTGGGCCAGAAAGTACTGAGATGGATGACAGACGGTATTCACGAAACAATCGTGGATGTCATGACTCTCTTTCTGGTGGCCAACTTTTTTTATTTAGCATTCACTTATTAACAAGCATTGGTATACTCGGACAAGCTTCAAGGGAGACTTAGATGACCACACTGAGCACTTTCAGAATAACAACATATTTTAGCTGCGCATTAGCGCTTTGCCTGACACTGCTACCTGGAATGTCCACTGCCCAGCTGGCAGAACCGAATGCCATGGGTACCAGCATGGGACATTTACACTTCCAGGCCGCTGATGCAGAAGCAGCCGGAGAATTCTGGCAAAAACTCGGGGCACAGCAGGTTCAGAATGGCCCTTTAAACATGTATGGCATACCGGGTGTGCTGATACTGGTCCGCGAAGCAAGACCCAGCAGTGGCTCGGCAGGCAATATGATTATTCATGTCGGCTTTCATGTGCCTGATGTGAATGCTGCTTACGAAGGCTGGCAGGCTGCTGGTATTGATGTAGAACGAGGCGGGTTCCCCGGACAACTCTGGGTTCACGGCCCGGATGGCCTGTTAATTGAAATTCTTCAGAACACTGAAATTAATACACCGATTCAGATGCATCATATCCACTGGGAAACGCCTGATATTGCAGCCATGCAGGCCTGGTACAGCGATATGTTTGGAGCCGTACCCGGCATGCGTGGTAATTTCCAGGCCGCCGATATCCCCGGTGTTAATCTTACTTTCAATCAGGCTGAAGCCCCGGTGCAGGCAACGCAGGGAACTGTGCTGGATCATATCGGATTTGAAGTCAGTGATTTAAGCGCCACCATTGCCAAACTGGAAGCAGCGGGTATCACAGTTTCCGGCTATCGGGAAATTGAAGCGGCCAATCTGACCATTGCCTTTTTAACTGATCCCTGGGGAACTTATATTGAATTAACTCAGGGACTGGAGCCTTAAGTTTTAATAAACTTTGTTTAGGCTTTCCTGAACGCTGACCATATATCCGGAGAAGACATGATTGCTACTTTAGTTACATTTACCTATACCGACAATTTCAATAAGGATCAGCTTCGCAGCATTGCTGAAAAAGTAAGAGGCAAATTCGAGAACATGCCCGGCCTGCGTTCAAAAGCATTCACTATCAATGTAGCAAAAAAGCAAGGCGTTAATTTTTACCTCTGGGATGATGAAAGTGCCGCCAGAAATTTTTTCTCGGAACAGACTCTGGAAGGCGTTACAAAAGCATACGGCGTCAGACCCAGTGTCGAATTTCTGGAGCTGGCGACCCTGGTCGACAACAGCTAAAAAAGAACCAAAAACATGCAGTGGAAGTGCTAAGCTTGCCGCACCTTTAATCCGGATATTCGGGCAATAGCAAAGCATGGCCACCAAACCTACCATCTACAAATGTCGTATAGATCTGTCTGATCTTAATCGTAACCATTACGAAACACTAAACCTGACCGTCGCCCTGCATCCATCTGAAACACTGGAGCGCATGATGGCTCGCATCATTGCTTACTGTATAAATGTCCGCGAACATCTAATCTTCAGCAAAGGTATCAGTGATCCCGATGAGCCCGCCTTGTGGCAACACAGCCTGAATGGAAGCCTGGAACTCTGGATAGATGTTGGCGAGCCTCAGCTGGACCGCATTAAGAAAGCCTCCGGTCTTGCCAGAGAAGTACTGGTCTACAGCTTCAATAGCAAAGCCGACACCTGGTGGCAGCAGGACAGGGACAAGTTCAATAAACTCAAGGCTATTTTCTATCGCTTCGACTGGGTACAGATTCAGGCGCTTAGCAAGCTTGTGGAGCGCACCATGGAGATGTCTGTCACCCTTACCGGTGACTCGGCATACGTGACTACAGATAAGGGTGATTGTGAATTAAGCTGGGTTGAATTGAGCTAGGCGCTAGCCACAATTTCAGAAACGAAGATTGCGGCTGTATTTCACAACCAGCTCTGAATCAACAGGATTTAATTCCTTAAAAGCACCGGAGCTGGAATCAAAATTGTAGTTAACAACCAGGTACAGATTCTCACCAGCACGCGGATTCCAGCGTAATCGGCTGTTAATACCTGCCGAACCTGAACCATTGTCGTATTGCAGCAGATTTACCCAGGACCATCTGGCATTAAAAGCAAAACTGGCATTCATAGTGATCAGGCGGGTGATGAAATCTCCTGCAGGTAATGAGGCGTGCGTGAAATTATAGGCAAAGTCGAGTGACAGGTTACGATTCGGATTCCAGCCTACACCAGCATTTACTACACGACTATCCCCATCATAGAACTCACCTTCCCGATAGGTAAGATTGGGGGCAATATTACGGTTTCTGCTAGACCTGATCATAAGCTGCGCGTAGTCAAAGGAATAATTGCCAGCCGGTATAAAGATACCCGGCTGAATCTGAAAAGGCTGGGTAAGCCCTTCCCTGTCCCTTTGCAGCATGATAAATACCAGATCACCCTGCATGGTATCAAAAGCCAGGGGGTTAAACTGAATGAAACCACTTTGCAATTCTCCGGTCGCAACATCCCGAATCTCATCGCCTCTCAGTACAAAGGTCAGATTCCGTATAAATGGATTCGCATCCAGAAAATACCGGTAATTGCTTGAAAAGGCTGCTCGTTCAATGCCTTTACGGTTGGCGAAACCCAGGCTCGGATTGAACTGATCACCGATATAGCTGTAATCCAGTTCCAGACTGGCCCCGGTTCCCTGTGTTGAATAATTAACATTGGCGTTATAGGCCTTGTCATCGCCGTCAAGTCCTTGCGTATCGGTTTGCTGGTACCACAGATCACTGGTCAGCGTATGACTGTTGGAGAACTGGGTATTACGGTAGGTAAAATCAACGCCAGCCAGTGAGTTATCGGTAAGACTATTGGGATCTCCGTTGGTGAATATGGCGCCTATTCTGGATTCCGAAAGAATATTCGAGGTGATACGACCCACGAACACATCCTGTCCTTCCAGACCAATACGATCACCCTGTTGTATCGCCAGTGCACCAATACTGAGATTGCCCACGCGTCCGGCCAGTTTTCCACCTACATCGATATCAACCGGCTGTCCGCTGGCAGGGTTAAGACCGATACGTCTTGAATAAAACGGGATGCCATTGCGAAGCTTGGCGCCTGGTGGTGCCGTACCACCGCTGCTGCTCGAAACACCGATATTTCCAAAACTGAATATCTCGGAATCCTGCAGGAAAAAATCGCGCTTTTCTGGAAAAAACAGCGAAAAACGCGTCAGGTTTACCTGCCGGTCATCGACTTCGGTGGCTGAAAAATCGGTATTCAGCGTCAGTACACCGGTAAGGTTTGGGGTGAATTTGTAGAACACATCCAGCGAAGGGTCCACACGATCTTTAGTATCACCGGTCACTTGATTCTCTGCCTGGGCAACTGTAATAGAAGGCACAATATCCAGGCCCAGCCCCTGGCGGATCTCATTTATTCCTGCGACCTGACCTGCTGTGGAAGGATTGGTACTACGATTAAATGAAGACCAGTAAATTCTTTCGTTTTTACGTGCGATTGAACGTCCCAGATTGAGTCCCCATTCGTCTGTATTCGGGTCGAAATTAAGTGTGGTGAAAGGAATGATCATTTCCGTCGTCCAGCCCTGCTCATCAATTCTGGACTCAACCTGCCAGATACCGCTCCAGTCAC
Organism: uncultured Gammaproteobacteria bacterium; assembly: GCA_963975155.1. Taxonomy (GTDB): domain Bacteria; phylum Pseudomonadota; class Gammaproteobacteria; order Pseudomonadales; family Pseudohongiellaceae; genus UBA5109. The sequence goes on from CAXBFG010000002.1 coordinate 269,681, forward strand.
CATTAAAGGTGCTGGCACTTTCCCAGACGCCTTCACTGCGTACACCATTGGGATTGGTCTGAAAATAAAAGGCTGTGCGATCGTTGTTAAAGGTATCCAGAAGAATATCTGCAGTATCATCTCCATTCACGTTCTGGCCCTGAATAAGCTGGTTGGCCCTGATCAGTGAGGGATCCCCATCATAAAGACGTGCCGCCATATAAAAGTTATTTTCATCATAGGTGATGTAATATTCGCTCACTTCGGTGGGCTCGCCATGATCAACCGGCTGAACCTGATGAAAGTCAGTGATCACAGTAGCTTCACGCCAGATAGGATCATCCAGCAGCCCATCAAGAACGGGTCTTAAAGTGGTTTTACGTATTTCGGCCAGCTTGATTTCAGAATTTTGTGGCGTAGCAGTTGATGAACTGCTCTGCGCCAGCGCAATCATTGGGCAGATAGATAAAATCAGAACGATGAGCCGATACAGCTTCAATAGGATTGCTCCGCTTTGGATTGTTGCAAATCAACAATGAACGGTGCAGGAGTATAATAACTTCACAGGTAAATTGAAGTTATTAGAGACGAAAGCAGAAAGTTCCATAATTTCTCCTTATTTCTCATTGATTTAACAGGCTCTGTGTCTTCTTTTATGCAGGCAGGAACAGAATGTGCAGGATGCTGCCCGGTCCCGTTAAGTAAAGTTGTCGATTTGTGTGTCTGCCTGCAAACTGCCGCTGATTGCACAATAGCCTGCCTTAGCTAATTTTTTGTTTTGGTGCTAGATTGAATCTTCACTGAATGAACCTGTACGACAAAGCCTATGGAATTTAGTTTTCAGTCAATTTCCCAAATGTTATCCACACTGCCGGGCAAGCTTGCTGACTGGTCTTCTCAAACTGATGCCCTGTATCAGATTATCATTCTGGTAATCCTCTACGGTCTTGCCCTGATCATTGCAAAAAAAATTGAACCCCGTCTGGAGGTCTATGCCAGAAAAATCAAGGGTTACCCCGGCCTGTTGCGGGTTGTTATCTCGATTTTACGCCGCTCCAACTGGGTTTGTTTTGTTTTCGAGCTCGCCATTGTGCTGGCCCTCATTACCGGTATGGGATGGCGTGAGCAAAGTTATCTGATCTATCTTGCCCTGCTTTTATCGTTAGCATGGCTGATCATCTCAGTCGCCACTCAATCCATCAGAAACCGCTCCCTTAGTCAGCTGGTAGCACTGATGGGCTGGGCATACGTGGCGATTACCATACTTGGCATCACAGAAAATACCACGCTCTTCCTTGACGCTGCAGGTTTCACCATCGGTGAATTTCGCATCTCACTACTGCTTGTTTTCAAGGTCTTTGTGTTTCTGGGTGTCACCTTCTGGATAGCCATTTCAACAGGCAATTTCCTTGACCGTCGTATTCAAAAAAATGACGAACTGACCCCTAGTCTGCGTGTGCTGATCGGCAAGATTTTAAAAATCACCCTGATTTTTATTGCGGTGATGGTAGCCATCTCAGGAATCGGAATAGACCTTACCGTTTTTTCAGTGCTATCTGGCGCTATCGGTGTCGGCATCGGTTTTGGTTTCCAGAAAGTTATCTCCAATTTTATTTCCGGACTGATTATCCTGGCTGACCGCTCTATCAAACCGGGTGACACCATTTCTCTGGGAGATACCTTTGGCTGGATACGTGAACTAAGAGCGCGCTTTGTCTCAGTAGTGACCAGGGATGGCAGAGAATTTCTGATACCTAACGAGGATTTTATTACCCGTGAAGTTATCAACTGGTCCTTCTCGGATGATATGGTCAGGCTGGATGTGCCCTTTGGCGTTTCCTATGACTCAAACCCTCATCAGGTAACTGAATTAGCTATTCTGGCAATCAAGCAGGTTGATCGTGTGATAGAAACACCATCGCCAGTATGCTGGCTAACAGGCTTCGGCGATTCATCGCTGGATTTTCTTCTACGATTCTGGATCCGGGACCCTCAAAACGGCTTAACCAATATACGTGGCCAGGCCTTGTTGGCGCTATGGGATACCTTTAAAGAACACGGCATCAAAATTCCTTATCCGCATAGAGAAGTTATTATGAACACGCCTGTTTCCATCACAACAAAGGATAAGAACCTGGATTGACCAGTTGGGATGATTGACCTGGAAATTTAAGGTGCCAGTTCTATTTTTTTAGTTTTTCTATTTATTTCGGACAAAAAAGCATTAGATCAGTAATTTATTATTCTATATAGGGCAATAAAGTATTCATTAACATTCTGTATTTTCCATTTGCACCCGCGCTGTCACTGTCTGCCAGATCCTTGCGCAGGGACTCATATTCCAACACAAGCAAGTCGCTTTCAATGCTGGCCAGCCTTTGCATACCTGCTAAGGATTTTTGTAATGAAACCGCTCCGGATTCCAGTTGAAAACTGCTGTACACAGCCCAGCCTAAATTAAAATATCCTCTGTGTAGCCGGACAACGGCTTCCTCCCAGGTCTGGGAATTCGTACAACTGCTTCTGCTTATATCAGCCTGATTGGCTTCTGAAAAAAAACGCTCCACAACATATAAATAAACGTCCATGTGTTCAGCATTCTCATACATGTTATGAGCATTAGTACACTGCAGGTCATTAACCGGGCAAATACTTAATTGTTCAAAGACCTGATACAGCAAACCGGCCTGAGTGGTGTTTAAATCATCACCAAATATTAAACATTGGGCATCCTGCTCCTGCCTGTTAAAGTTGCAGGTAGATGGCCACGCGTAAGCTTTATTTTTAAAACCATCTAATAACCACTGCATGTTATCCATGTTGAATAAGCTGCTATCGTAGTCAAAAACGTAGTTAAAATTAGTCAGGAGCCGGCATTGCAGCCTGCCCGCCTCAAGCCCCGTTATTCGATCCATGTAGAACTGAGCCATTTCACGATTGCCGGATTCCAGATTATTTACAATAAGCTGAGCGTCACTCTGAGCTAAGGCAGCATTTGCACCCGATAAAAACAGCACGACTAAATAAATAATCAGCAAATTAGCTTTGCGTTTAGGAATGGTCACGAGTGAAGCCTCAAAATCCAAGTTTCAGTCTAAACTAACCCTCAATTTTTATTAATTCAAGGTATGTCTACACCAAACTGAACGCGAGAGCCTTATCAGCGAGCTGGATAGTCCTCTGTGGCTCGACCCCTAAGCAACTGGACGCGAAAAAAGGAGTTATTTACCTAAAGAATGGTTTGGTGCCCAGGAGAGGGTGAAGTCTGCCGTTTATGAAGCGCAGCTTCATGGCAGACTGAACGCGAGCGCCTTATCAGCGAGCTGGATAGTCCTCTGTGGCTCGACCCCTAAGCAACTGGACGCGTAAAAAAGAGTTATTTACCTAAAGAATGGTTTGGTGCCCAGGAGAGGACTTGAACCTCCACGACCTTTCGATCACTAGCACCTGAAGCTAGCGTGTCTACCAATTCCACCACCTGGGCCTGAGAAGTGAACTGCAATTTGCAGGGGGCGCAATTTACCGATTCTACCCTGCTCTGTCAATGTCGTTTAAGCACCCGAGTGCTATACTAGCCCCTTATTCATCTACACGCAGGCTTGCATGCCAAGACCTAAAAACACCAAAGACCCCCACGCCAAGCGCGAAGCGACGCGTTACGATAACCCTATTCCCAGTCGTGAATTTATTCTGGAGCATCTGGAAGAGCGCGGCGAACCTGTAGCCCATCTGGAACTTTGTACCGAATTACTCTTATTCGATGCCGAATCACAAGAGGCACTACGACGCCGTCTTATCGCCATGGCGCGTGATGGCCAGCTGATCGAAAACCGTGGTGGAGCCTATGGGCTGGTGCGCAAGATGGATCTGCTCAAGGGCGTAATCCAGGGCAATAAGGAAGGCTTTGGTTTTGTCATACCCGATGACGGAACAGACGACCTGTTCCTGTCACCACATCAGATGAACAAGGTCTTCGATGGCGATACAGTACTGGCACGGATATCGGGCAGGGATAAGCGTGGTCGCCTGGAAGGCAAGATTGTTGAAGTGCTGGAACGCAAGCGCAATCAGTTTGTCGGCCGTTTTTATCTCGAATCCGGCGTGGGTGTGGTGATTCCGCAAAACCGCCGCATTTCACAGGAAATACTGATTCCCCCTAAAAAGCACAAGAATGCCAAAGATGGTGATTTTGTCGTGGTGGATATTCTTAAATTTGCGCAAAACCATGTTAAAAGTACCGGCGTTGTCACTGAAGTGCTGGGCGATGTTGCCAAACCCGGCATGGAGATAGAAGTTGCCATTCGGGCACATGAGATTCCACGCATCTGGCCCAAGGCCATTATCAGTGAGCTCAATAAAATTGCCAAACAGTCTGCTCCCTCAAAGGAAGCCGGGCAGCGTATCGATCTGCGTCATCTGCCCTTTGTCACCATCGATGGTGAAGATGCCAAGGATTATGATGATGCCGTGTATTGCCAACGCCAGCGTGGCAAGGGCTGGACCCTGTATGTCGCCATCGCTGATGTTTCACACTATGTCAAAGTCGATAGCGTGCTGGATCACGAAGCTCAGCAACGTGGTAACTCCGTGTATTTCCCTGGCCATGTGATTCCAATGTTGCCGGAAGATTTATCCAACGGGTTGTGCTCGTTGAAACCCAGGGAAGATCGCCTGGTGATGGTTTGCATCATGGACATCGACCGGGATGGCAATATCACATCCTATAAATTCTGTGAAAGCATTATCCATTCCCATGCCCGACTGACCTACACAGAAGTCGCTGCCATGCTGGAACCTGCCAAATCAGATACCGACAAACGCTTGCAACAGCGCATTCAGGAAAAAAATCAGGTGCTGCTTCCTGATCTCAAAAATCTTTATGCCTTATACAAGGTCCTGCATCATTCCCGCAAACAGCGTGGCGCACTGGATTTTGAAAGCACAGAAACCCGCATTATTTTTTCTGAAAAGAAAAAGATTAAGGAAATTATTCCGGTAGAACGTAACGATGCTCACCGGCTTATTGAGGAGTGTATGTTGTGCGCCAATGTGTGCAGCGCAGAATTTTTATTGCATGCAAAATTACCGGCCTTGTATCGTGTCCATGAAGGTCCAAACGAAGAAAAAGTCACTAAACTGTATGACTTTATGCGGGGCATTGGCATAGGTCTGGCACGCAAAAAGAAACCCACGCCCATTGATTACCAGGCCATTCTGGAACGACTGAAAAACAGAGCTGATCGTCACCTGCTGCAAATCATGGTTATCCGCTCTCTGATGCAGGCGGTCTATCAGCCGCAGAATGCCGGTCACTTTGGCCTGGGCTTTGAAGCCTATACGCATTTTACTTCACCGATACGACGCTACCCCGACCTCCTGGTCCACCGGGCAATTCGCTACCTGATTCGTAGCGGTAAACATAAAGAGCATACCTTGCAGGCTCCTGGTGCTAAGCCAATTGCCAGGCAGGAAATATATCCCTATAAACTGGCTGATCTGGAGAACCTGGGTCAGGAATTATCCATGACGGAGCGTCGCGCCGATGCAGCGACCTACGATGTCATCGACTGGCTCAAGTGTGAATATATCAAGGAGCATATTGGTGAAGAGTTTTCAGGCACCGTTGCCTCGGTCACCAGCTTTGGGCTCTTTGTGCAGCTGGATGATGTGTACGTGGAAGGTCTGGTGCATGTAACGGCCCTGCAGAATGATTATTATCACTACGATGCCACGGCTCATACCCTGACCGGAGAGCGCACCAGTTATCAGTACCAGATGGGTGATAAAGTGCGGGTAATCGTTGCGCGAGTTGATCTGGATGACAAGAAAATAGACTTACAGATCATTACCGATACCAAGACCCAGCGCAAAGGCACGAAAGGTAAAAACATTCCACAACGGCAGCGTTCCACAAAACTGCGCGATCTGGCGCGTAAAAAGTTATCCAGGTCATCCCGAAAACGCAGCAAACCACGGAAGAAATAAAGCTAATTCCTGGACAGCACAAAAAGATTACAGAACATTATGAGCAAAACTGAATGGGTCTTTGGCATACATGCCATCAATGCACTCCTGAAACATCGTCCGGAAGTCGTACTGCAGATTTTTATGCAAAGCGGTCGACTGGATCAACGTATTTCAGCCATCACTGATCAATGCAACAGTCTGGGCATTGCCATTGAAGTGCTGGATAAAAATGCACTGGACAAAAAAGCCAATGGCGTACACCAGGGCGTCATTGCCCTTTGTAAGGATATAAAACTTGAATATAACGAAGCCTATCTGGAGCAGCTTTTGGATAAGCTTGAGCGACCACCACTATTATTGGTCCTGGATGCTGTCACCGACCCGCACAACCTGGGGGCCTGTTTACGTTCGGCAGAAGCAGCCGGCGTGGATGCCGTTCTTGTGGCCCGGGATAAATCTGTGCTGATGAATGCGACGGTCAGGAAAGTAGCCAGCGGAGCCGCAGAAATTATTCCCTTTATCGTTGTGACCAACCTGGTGCGCTGCCTGCAGACTCTGCAGAAGCGGGGTATCTGGATTATGGGAGCTGCCGGCGAAGCCGATAAGTCTTTATACGACGCTGATCTGAAAGGCGCCATTGCCATCGTACTGGGCGCCGAAGGTACAGGACTGCGCCGCCTGACCCGGGAAACCTGCGATCAGTTACTGGCTATTCCCATGCAGGGTGAAACCAGTTCACTGAATGTATCGGTATCGGCAGGGGTTTTCCTTTTTGAGGCGCTTCGCCAGCGTATTGGTTAATTATTTAACTTTATTTGCCGCTATTGCGCTTGAAATCTCTTCGTTAAAGCAGCTTGTTATCTTGCTCAATTACGGGCTTGTAAACTCCGCCGATAACAAGCTGCTTTGCCTCGATCTTTCTTCGCTCATAACGCGGCCTGAGTTGGAGTTCAGACTTACTCTTAGCCTCGTGAGCCCATTGAATTGCTTTCTCCCTTGGCTTAAGTTCGGATTCAAGCGAGGACTGTCTGAGTCGCGAAGCGGCGAGTTCCGCAGCGCCGAACTTAAGTGAAGGGAAGAATGAAGGGTGAACCGAAGCAAGAGCTGGGCTTCAATACCTATATTGTTCAAATAGATTTGCATCTGGCCCCCAACCTCTCTACAATTCGCCCTCTTTTTAACTCCTTGTCTTACCGCAGAAGCTTAAAGATAGCTGAAGGCTCCACAATGAGCCCTGCTGGAAGACTGCCAATCCGTAAGGAGAAGTAATGCGACACTATGAAATAGTATTTATGGTGCATCCCGACCAGTCCGATCAGGTTCCCGGGATGATCGAAAAATACAGCACTTTGATCACCGAAAGCGGTGGTGCTATTCACCGTCTGGAAGACTGGGGTCGACGCCAGTTAGCCTATCCAATCAATAAAATTCACAAGGCACATTATGTGTTAATGAATGTTGAAACGGGCTCTGATGTTCTGGAAGAAATCACTACACTATTCCGTTATAACGACGCGGTCATTCGTAACCTTGTTATAAAACGCAAGGAAGCCGTCACTGAAATGTCTGATATCCAGAAAGCTGAGAATGAAAATCGTGAGCGTAAAGCCCGCGTTAGTCAGCGTATGCAGGAAGAAGCCGATTACAGTGCTCCAGACTCTGACGATGACGATGATGATGATGACGACACAGATACTGTTACAGCAGATGTTGATTCTCCGGCTGTAGAAAGTTCGGATGAAGAAGAACCTAAAAGTTAAGCAAAGAGATTTGGAGAAAAACTATGGCTCCCCGATTTTTTAGACGTCGACGCTTCTGCAAATTTACTGCTGAAGGCGTGACAGAAATAGATTACAAAGATTTGGATACCCTGAAAGCTAATATCAGTGAAACAGGCAAAATTGTTCCCAGTCGTATTACTGGCACAAAAGCCCGTTATCAACGTCAGCTGGCGACCGCAATCAAACGAGCTCGCTATCTGTCCTTGATACCTTATACGGATTCACACGAAGTTTAAGAACCCAGGGAGGAAGGGATGCGTGGCTTAGCGGGATATGCAATGCATGGCCGCCGTCAGGCCATCATTGTCGTGTTGCTGACCGGCATCTTTCCACTGGTTTATTGCCTTAGCGCGGCTGTCGTCGGATTAGTTAATCTGCGCAAAAATGCTACAGAAGGTTTATTGATTCTGCTGTGGTCTCTGATTCCGGCAGGAATCTACTGGATTCTCGGTGATAGTCAGCCGCTGATCCTGATGTTAAGTGTTGCTGTACTGGCCCAGGCCCTCAAATATCTGGAGTCCTGGTCCAAAGTGATCATGCTGGGAACTGTGTTAGGAATACTCGCACAGCTCAGTCTGGTCTGGCAGGGTGAGTATGTGGCTCAACTGACCTCGATGATGAATGAAGTCATCATTCTGCAGGAAAGTCAGGGAGTCGTGTATGACTACACTGCCGATGAACTGGTCGGTTTGCTGCTTGGTTTTTACGGCGCTTACCATTTTGCCATCGTCATTTCGTGCCTGGTTCTGGCACGCTGGTGGCAGGCGAGACTGTATAACCCCGGTGGGTTTAAGCATGAATTTCACCAGTTGCGGCTGGAACCCGGTTTTGCAATATTGCTGACGGGTTTTATTATTGCCGCGCTGGCAGGGGTGCCGCCCTTGAGTAGTTGGCTGGCAATCCTGTGTATACCTCCTTTATTGGGAGGGCTGGCCCTACTGCATTATATGGTGGCCTATAAAAAGCTCAGCCTGAGCTGGATTGTGATGGCATGGCTGGCGGCTCTGTTCATATCACCCCTGGTGATTTTATTGGGACTGCTGGACAGCGTAATGAATTTTAGAAAACGAATTACCAGTAACTGATTCAGGCTCTGGTAATAGGCGAGGTTAAGATGAACGTAATACTACTGGAAAAAGTCGGAAAAATTGGCGACGTCGGTGATCAGGTCAACGTCAAGGCTGGTTATGCCCGCAATTATTTATTTCCTTTTGCCAAGGCAATTCCGGCGACCAAATCCAATGTTGCTGATTTTGAAACACGCAAAGAAGAATTAATGAAAGCTGCCAATGAAAAAATGGCTATCGCACAGGCACGTGCCGACAAACTGTCTGGCCTGGCTATCACCATCGAAGCCAACGCCGGTGAGGAAGGCAAATTGTTCGGTTCAATCGGAACCCGCGATATTGCCGATGCCCTGATTGCTGCCGGACATGAAATCGAGAAAAGCGAAGTGTTGTTGCCAGAAGGCGCGCTGCGTAATACCGGAGAATTTGTGGTGAGTCTGTCATTGGGTTCTGAAGTAACTGCCGAAATCACCCTTCTGGTAACTGGCTCTTCTGCTCCGGCTGAAACCATTGCCGCCATGGAAGAGATAGAAGGCAAGCAGGATCAGGATTTATCAGAAGCATCTGAAGAATCTGCAGTAAAAGACGAAGAATAACTGAGTCTTTGCAGTACCAAAAAGGGAGCCAAAAGCTCCCTTTTTTTTTGTCTTTTGAATACCAGATAGTGAGATTTAATTATTTTTTTATGTGCTGAAAATACCAGACCGGGAGCCCTTAGCTCCCCTTTTTTTTTGTCTTTCGAATACCAGATAGTGAGATTTAATTGTTTTTTATGTGCTGAAAATACCAGACCGGGAGCCCTTAGCTCCCTTTTTTTTTGTCTTTCGAATACCAGATAGTGAGATTTAATTATTTTTTTATGTGCTGACAATACCAGACCGGGAGCCCTTAGCTCCTTTTTTTGTCTTGAAATTCTCAAAAACGGGTAGTGCATCCGTTTGAAATTTTACTGTTTATTCTCAGTCTTAATGATGAGCTATCCTTTTGACGACACGCCAAAAAGCGTACATCCTTGTACAGGCTCGGCTGACGACATCCCTGTCGTCAGACGGTCGCCAACCTGATAGCTCATCATTAAGACTGTGCATTAAACATCCTTTAAAAGTCGACAATGCTAGGAAAGCCGCCCTTCCTGCCATGTGAACCCATTGAGATGTAGTTTTCCTGAGTGTTTTTCCGATCAAGCGCGAGGACTGTCTGAGTCGCAAAGCGACGAGTTCCGCAGCGCCGGAAAAACAGGAAGGAAAGATCGAAGGGTGAACATGGCAGAAGCGGCGGCTTCTACAACGTCAGCCTTTTCAAACTGACGCACTACCCAAAAACGGGAACCACTAGTCGTATTTTTTATCTTGAAAATACCTAAACAGTGAGCTTTCCACACTCGCTTATAAACTAAAACTAACTTTTACTTGCCGCCAAACAGGCTTTTCACGACTTCCGGATCCCGACCTTTTGTATAAATCAGGCTGGAATCAAAATTAGTCTTATCAAAGCCAAATACTTCAAACAAGGCTTCGAAACTATTGGCGTCTGAGGCTGATAAATTCGGACTTGCCTGAATCTCTGCCAGCATTTCTTCACTGTCAATCAGCTGTGAGATATTGATCAGGCTTTCATCCCGCATACCGGCAATCATGGTTATCTGATGGCCGTTTGGCGAAGGGAAGGTGGCCAGCATGCTGAAGTCCTGATAGGAATCGGCACCGGAAAGTCCTGAATTACTAACATAATAATCGCCAGTCTCCAGATTGATCAGTTCATCGTAGGTATTGCCAATCTGCAGGGCGGAATCCACGAACATCAGACTGTATAAATTATTCAAACCGCTTAATAAACCCAGGTAAATAACATGGTTATTGGCCAAATCAGCAGTCGTGTAGTCAGAAACCATCTTGATATTTATCCGATCGGCATTTACGCCATGCAGCAACACTTCCATCACCTGTGCCAGTGCATAAGCAGTGGAACTCGGGATGTAATTCAGGCCGATATCAAAATACTGAGCAGTCCCTTCGAGTCCCATGTCCTGCAGAAAGTCGAGTTCCTCGGCGGAATTCACATCGAATTCCCGCACCAGTTTGGCGACGTCTCCATTGGCATTTACCTCGCCGAAGATGTAATAGTCGCCAATCAGAATCAGTATGGGAGCTTCATCATCAAAGATCATATCCCAGGGACTGAAGGCCGCCAGCGGATATGCCCTTGCATCCTCTGCTGCATTTTCTTCATTGTTTGAACCAAGCTGAATAAGCAAGTTGACCAGCAATAGTAAAATGGCAAGGCTAGCCAGCACTTGAGTCCTGGCCTGCCGTTTCAGGGTCTTGCCGGTCACACTTAGCGTAGGCTCGGCTGGCTGGGGAATATCTTCACTGAGTACGGCAGTCAGCAGATACTGCCCTTTGGGGATGTCCAGGCGATATTTTTCCTGTTTCCCATACTTATCAAAGTAGGTTTTTAGTTTATTTCGCAGATGATAAATATGCACCCGCACGATGGAGTCCTTGCCAACATCAAATTCCGCATCACGGCCCAGCACATCAATCGCAATCGCCATTTCCTTGGGATTGTGTCCGCTCAGGGCGCATTCGGCCAGATAGTTCAGAATGTCACTATAAGTTTGTGAGCGACCCAGAACACCACTGTTGATAATGCGCTGAACCAGTGCCTGAAGTTCCTCGGGCTGAATATTATTCATTTGATTGCCGATGCCATGAAAAGATGTGCATTGTGGCGCAATCTATAAAAATAACAAGTGCTTTTTTAACGTTAACGATTGTGGCAAGAAGAACCAGAGGTTTTCTGTTTAACGCAAATTAACGAATTTATCTTATTAAATATCAGCATGTTACATAAATTCCAGAAAACGGAAATTGCTGGAACAGGAAGCTCGGTTTTGGCGTTAATCGAGTATCCTGCCTGTATTATCAAATACCTTATCAGGCGCTCTGAATTTATTTATTAACGTTAAAACTGGTAGCTAACGCCAACTCTGAAAGCCCTGGGTGTCGTTGCACGACTCATTAAACAGTTCGTCACATCGCAATCAATATCCTCAGAAGTCAGGCCAGGCGCATCCAAGCCCTGAACATAAGCCGGATAGTAATAAACGATTTCCTTGCCGTCGGTATCAGCCAGATTGATGACCTCCACAAACATGGTCAGCGAATCCCAGTGATAGGCGCCACGTAAATTGATAGTCGTCAGAGACTCTCCGCGATGAGTATTGGCAGCATCCAATGCATAAGGCCCCAGATAACGCATGCGGATACTGGCATCCCAATCGGGCCGTGTCAGTGACAGGCCTAATTGTGCGGCTTCTTCCACCGCCTGCTCAACATAGATTCCATCGGGGTTATTCACGTAACGGGCTTCACTGCTGGTAAAAACCGCATCCAGTCCTAACCAGTCAGTTGGCTGCCAGAACATGGTTAATTCCAGCCCCTCTCTTTCCGATCCGCCCTTCGGCTCAACCGAGTTGGAATCACCGACGAAAATCAGTTCACTATCCTGATTCAGCCACCAGTATGCACTGGTGAACTTGAAGTCTCCCAGGCTTAGACGACCACCTACTTCGTAACCTGTGCCGGCAGAAATACCCGCGATGGGATCTGTTCTGTTTACCACACCTCTGCCATCATTGGAGTGAAAGCCCCTGCCCCAGTTGTAATATAGTTCAAGATTTTCAAGTGCCGTGTAGGCCAGACCTATTTTAGGTGAAGCCTTGGCTGCCTCTTCCTTGCCATCGGCGCTCATGCTGTTCTTGGCGGTAATATCAAAATTATAAAAGTCGGAACGCAGGCCACCGGTTACCCGCAGGTTACGACTGGCATACCAGATTGCCTCGACATAGGTACCAATTGAGGTCTCGGCAATCTCATTTTCGGCAATGTCAGCAACATAGACACCGTTATTAAATTGTTCCACCCCGACACGGCTGCCATTATCATGCCGAAACTCTGCACCCGCCGTGATCACATAATCGGCACTATCAACCACTGTATAATTGCTATCTCCACCAAGTATCCAGCGCTTATCAAACTGGTTGATCTGGAAGTCATAAGTTGGATCAGAGGACATGGTCCAATCATAAAACTGGGCATAGACATTCGCATTCCAGTCATTGCCATCCAGCCCCAGATTAGCGATCCAACGTGTTGTTTCACCTTTGGCGGTGCTATCCAGAGAGCAAAAGGCATCTTCACAGACACTGGTGCCAAAGGCGCGTTCAGGAATCTGTTCTGTTGGTTCCCAGCTGGCTTTATAGGCTGAAAGCGTAAAAGCCGCTTCCGCAAAACTCAAATCCGTCAGGTATTTGGCCCATAGGGAAAAGTGATTGAGATCTTCTGAATGCTCCCAGGGGCCATCATATGTTTTGTACTCCCCAATGACAGACAGAGTCCCGTCGTCCAACTCCTGACTCATGCCGCCGACATAACGGTGCCAGCCATTCTGTCCCAGCTCAGTAGAAACAAAGGGTCTCTCGACAATATCAATGGTGTGGATAAAAGAAGCACCAGCCAGTGAAAAATCCCCCAGATCAGCATAATAGGGCCCTTTGCGATAATCGATACCATCTACCGTTTCAGGAATAATGCCGTTGACGTCCAGATAGCCCTGTCCATGGCCATGAGTCCGTAAATTCAACGGCGTACCGTCCAGCCTTACGGTGTAGTCAGTACCATGATCCAGATTGAAGCCTCGCAAGAAATATTGATTCGCCTTGCCACTGCCGGAATGCTGGACGGCGACCATGCCGGGCATGGATTCAAGCAATTCTGCTGTTTTAACCAGGGGCCGTATCAGGAGGTCCGCGCCTCCGACATAGCCAACACTGGCAGATTCTGCCACACCCACCAGGTCAGTATTTCGGCCAAACACCACGACTTCTTCAATCTGAGCACCAGGTTGGGCAATTGCCATAGCACTCGCCATAGCTGCGCTTAATAAGCCTGCATTAAGCGTGAGTCTTTTGTTTGTCCTGGCTAATGTTTTATACATGCCCTTGCTTCCCTAACTGATTTCAATGACTGACTGAGCCAAAGCTCATGGCTCCACTCTATCTCAGTTGCCGGGAAAAGGGCCGTACTTAACCGTTGTTGAACTGTTTAAGGACGTTAATGCATTGTTAAAAAGCCTTGTCAGGCCTTTGGATAGCCGGGTCTGGTGCTGCTGATCTGGGTGAGGTGCCAGAAATGCTTGCCTGCGCTTTACTTGATCATTAAATCTTCGCCGGATTGCCTGCGTTGCTGCTGCAATTCTTGTTGCTGTCGCCTTTCTTCTTCATGGCTGTTTTCACCGCCAACCCATTTGTCCATGACAACACAGGCAACCATGTCCCCGGCAACATTCACCGAGGTTCGACACATATCCAGAATCCGGTCTACACCCATCAGCAAGGCAATGCCCGAAGCCGGAATGCCCACCGTGCTCAACACCATCGACAAAATGACTATGCCCACACCCGGAGTGGCCGGTGAGCCAATTGATGCACCTACGGCAACTACCACCAGCAAAGCCAGGGAGCCGGTACTGAGGTCTATACCATAAACCTGCGCCAAGAATATCGTTGCTACCCCCTGATACAGCGCGGTGCCATTCATATTGATGGTGGCACCGATCGGGATCACAAATTCGGCAATGGATGGTCTGACATTCAGTTTATCTTCAGCGGTTTTGATGGATAAGGGCATAACTGCCGCTGAACTTGACGTGGAAAAGGCCAGCAAGAGTAATTCCTTTAATTTACTGAGAAAAGTCAAAGGTGATTTTTTGGTGACAATCAAAATCAGCAGCAGATAGAGCATCAGCATAATCAGTAAGCCGAGCAACACCGTCATGACATAGATACTCATGCCGAGCAGGGCTTCGAAACCGATTCTGCTGACTAGCTGTGCCATCAGACCAAATACGGCAATGGGGGCCAATAACATGGCGCCTTTAACCACCGTCATGCAGACTTCCTGCAAGGCGCCCAGAAAATCAAACAGTGGTTTAGTCCTTTCGACAGGTGTTAATAAAAGGGCAAAACCAAAAATAACCGAAAAAATGACCACTTCAAGCATCTGGTTCTCGACCATTGAATTCAATGGGTTGGTCGGAAACAGATTAATCAGTGTTTGCGGCAATGTTGATAAATCAGGTAGCGCTGCTGCAGCCTCGTCGCCAACCTGACTGACCTGCTGCACATCAGAGAACAGAGAAGCTTCTATATAATTTCCCGGCTCAATAAACAGAGCCAGATTGATCCCGATGATAATGGCAATCGTGGTGGTGATAATAAAAAAAGCCACCACCGAAAGGCCCAGCTTTTTTAACTGATTAATATCATCCGTAGATGCCAGTCCGCGTATGATTGAGGCAAACACCAGCGGCACAACAATCATTTGTACCAGGATCAGGAACAGCTGCCCCGGTAAAGCCAGCCAGTTAGCGATCAGTTCTGAGTTAGCACTTTCAATCAGCCCAAGGGACGGACCCAGAAGAATACCAACCAGGATGCCGCACAACATTCCCAGCAGAACCTTGAGCCAGAGTCGACCAGCCACCAATTTGTTGAGGTGGGAACTGAGGTAACTTAACGGTCTTGGATTTAGGGCCTGTAGAGAAATCATAGAGTATCGTGCATTCCCGCAAATGAAATAATTCTGCGAATGTAAAGTTCTGATCAGCTTCGCCTGTGATTAGCGATATAATAACCGATCTCAACTTAAAGATATGTTATCTCATCTATGACGGTATTAATCAGCACTTTGCTGGGCGGGCTGGGTCTTTTACTGATCGGTATGACGCTGATGACCGACGGCCTCAAGCTGGCGGCAGGCAATACCCTCCGGGATATTCTAGCCTTATGGACCAATAGCCGAATCAGAGCATTATGTTCCGGCTTTCTCATTACCGGGATCGTGCAATCATCCAGTGCCGTCACCGTTGCAACCATTGGCTTTGCCAATGCCGGAATGCTCAGCCTGGAGCGTGCTGTCTGGGTAATTTATGGCAGCAATGTGGGCACAACCATGACCGCATGGATCGTGGCCCTGATCGGCTTCAATGTAAACATAGAAGCGTTCGCACTCCCCCTGATTGGTCTGGGTGCCCTGCTGAAGTTAACCGGTGCACAGTCAAAACGAGCCTCGCTGGGCATGTCCCTGGTCGGTTTTGGTTTATTGTTTCTGGGCATCAGTGTTCTTAAATCAACATTCGCCAGCATTGGTAATGACTTTAGTTTTCCGGCTTTTGAACAGGTAAGCCTGTTAAGTGTCTGCCTTTATGTGCTGCTTGGATTCATACTGACGAGCATCATGCAATCTTCAAGTGCCGCAATGGTTATCGCACTGAGTGCCGCTGAAGGAGGCTTGATACAACTGGATGCTGCTGCAGCTGTCGTCATCGGCGCCAACCTCGGCACAACAACGACTGCCTTAATTGCTGTTTTCGGGGCAACCTCTCTGGCTAAACGGGTTGCGGTAAGCCATGTGCTGTTCAATGTAGTGACTGCCCTGGTTGCCATCATTCTGTTGACGCCCATGTTATGGATGGTCGCACTGCTCGAGAACCTGTTTAATCTAAACGCTTCCCCAGCCATGAGCCTTGCTGTTTTTCACTCCATCTTCAATGTAGTCGGGGTCTTGTTAATGTGGCCCATTTCAAACAGCATGGTCGCTTTTTTAGCCCGGCGATTTACAACAACAGAAGAAAAGGAATCACAGCCTCAGCATCTGGACAAGAATGTCATGGCCCTGCCTTATATTGCCATTGACTCCATAGGCCTGGAACTTAAGCGTATTTCAGGACTGACTTTTAGTTACATGCTGGCCTGTTTCGATGCCAGCAAAGAAATTACCACCCCATTTATCATACGCAACCTTGCTAAAGCTGTTGGTTCTTATGCTGCTGAATTAAACAGAACTTCACTTACACCCTTTCTCGCCGAAGCCATTACCAGCCTCATTGAATCGTTACAGGAATTTATGTTTGTGCTGGAGCTCAGTACAGAAATATCCGCTTTACAGGACATACACTTGATGTCACACAATACCGAGCTGGAATCCGAGGTAAGCAAATTTACCAGGAGTGTGCAGAACTACCTGAATTTATTAGCCAACATTTCTCTGCTGGAAATAGATAGCGAAAAAAGCAACTACATGCAAATTGAGGCAAACTACAGTCAGTTCAAGAAAGTCATTATGCAGCAGGCCTCCTACGGTAATGTGCAAATCGATGAAATGGACAAGCTCCTGCAATATGCCAATGCTGCCAAACGTGCCAGCAGACATTTGTGGAAAGCCCAGCGACGTTTACTATCTGTGCAGGAATCCCTGCGACGTAATGCCGCCGGAGAAGTGACGCCTTCTTCCCTGCCGGAAAATTCTACCCTGAGTTTGCTGCAGGAAAACAACGCCATACTGGAAGAAAAAATCAGCTAAGGTCTGTTTTGGCTGCTGAAGACATATTTTCTTGCTGAAAAATTTTTTTTGAGCTGCAACTTGGAGCCGCATTGGGTAAGATTGTTAGCCTGCCTTTTGTAAAAGGCAAAGCATATTTTTCACCTACATAAGCCAACATAGACAGATTAAAGAGCAATGCCGGAAGCACCCTCAAGTCAACCACGAGCAATTGATTCAGCACTGGGCAACACCAGCAGCCTGAAGCTGCCGCCACATTCCATCGATGCTGAACAGGCTGTTTTAGGTGGACTGATGCTGGACAACACCATGTGGGACGATGTTGCCGACATCCTTGTTGATGCAGATTTTTATCGCAAGGAGCACAGTATTATTTTTCAGGCCATGCAAAAACAGGATGATGCCGGCAAGCCCATCGACCTGGTCACCCTGGCGGAAGCTCTGGATCATGTAAACCAGCTTGAGCAGGCTGGCAGCCTGGACTATCTCGGTGCGCTGGCTAACAACACTCCCAGTACGGCCAACATACTTGCCTACGCCAACATAATCCGGGAGCGGGCCATTTTGCGCCAGTTGATTTCGGTCGCCAACCAGATTGCCGATAGTGGTTATAACCCGGACGGACGTGATAGTGCCGAACTGCTGGATCTGGCCGAACAAAAAGTCTTTAAAATTGCCGATGAGCGCCCTAAGGACGGCGGACCACAAAAGATAGATCCCTTACTAAAAAAGGGCCTTGACCGTCTCGAAGAACTCTTCAACTCAGAAGGGAACCTGACTGGCCTGACCACCGGCTTTAAGGATTTAAATAACAGCACCTCCGGCTTGCAAAAATCCGATCTGGTGATTGTGGCCGGGCGTCCTTCAATGGGTAAAACCTCGTTTGCCATGAACATGGTAGAGAATTATATCCTCAGTGAAGAGGAGCCCTTACCGGTACTGGTCTTCAGCCTGGAGATGCCTGCCGAGAGTCTGATTACCCGTATGCTTTCTTCCATTGGTAAAGTCGACCAGACCCGCATGCGTAACGGTAAATTACTTGAAGATGACTGGCCCAAGCTGACCCAGGCCATTAACAAACTGACCGGCAAGCCTTTATACATTGATGACACCGTCGGTTTGAACCCTACTGAAATGCGTGCACGTGCGCGCCGCGTCGCCAAAGATCACAACAATAAAATCGGCATGATCATGGTCGATTATCTGCAGTTAATGCAATTGCGCGGTTCGACCGAAAATCGCACCGGCGAAATCTCGGAAATCTCACGCGCCCTGAAACTGATGGCCCGTGAATTCTCGTGCCCGGTAGTAGCCCTGTCACAGCTAAATCGAAGCCTTGAACAACGCCCCAACAAACGCCCTGTCATGTCAGACCTGCGTGAATCAGGTGCTATTGAGCAGGATGCCGACGTTATCATGTTCGTCTATCGTGATGAGGTATATAACGAAGATACCGAGCATAAAGGCATGGCCGAAATCATTATCAGCAAACAGCGTAATGGCCCCATCGGTACTTGTAACCTCAGTTTCATCGGAAAGTTCACCCGCTTTGAAAACTATATGCCAATGAGCGCAGGACAGAATTTCGGGGCAGCTTCCAGTTATGGAAGCTATGGCAGTGACCCCGGAGATTTCGACGAGTGATCCACCGGGTCAGAGCCAGCATCAAGCTCAGCGCCTTGACCAATAACCTGCGGGTCGCGCGTTCGCATGCCAGGAATCGCAAAATCATGGCCGTCATCAAGGCTAATGCCTATGGGCATGGCCTGCTGTCTGTGGCCGAAGCCCTGCAGAGTGCTGATGCTTATGCGGTCACCGATGTTGATGAAGCCGATCTGCTGTCAGCGGCAGGCACAGATAAACCCATCGTTATCTTGCAAGGCATTATCGAGCGCAGTGATATTGCCCGCATCGCCATAGCCGGTTACCAGCTTGTCATACATTCCGTGGAACAACTTGGCTGGCTCGAACAAGAACTAAGTAAGCTTAACAAGCCCCAGGCCCTGACTCTGTGGCTAAAAGTGAATACCGGTATGAGCAGATTAGGACTCATGCCGGATGAATGCCTCAATGCCAGGCAGTTCTTACAGGCCAAGCCCTGGTGTCAGGAAATCGTTCTGATGACACATCTGGCCAATGCCAACCTGCTGGATTCGAATCTTAATCAACACCAAGTTGATGCCTTTGTCGCTGCCAGCATGCAGATGCCTGATCTTGCAAAGAGTATCGCCGCCTCTTCCGGCTTGCTGGCCGGTTTTGGTGCAGATACAGACTGGGTCAGACCCGGCATCATGCTCTATGGCAGTTCACCCTTTCCCTACTCCGATGAAAAACTCCGCCGCGAGTCTTTTGGTTTACAGGCTGTGATGACACTGCAATCGAAAATTATTGCCATCCAGAATTGCCAGGCCGGAGACAGTGTTGGTTATTGTTCGCAATTTATCTGCCCGCAGGCTATGCGCATCGGCATTGTCTGCATAGGTTACGCCGATGGTTACCCGAGTAATGCACCCAATGGCACTCCGGTGCTGATAAATGGCAAACGCTGTCACACTGTTGGCCGGGTTTCCATGGATATGATCGCAGTCGATTTATCGGCCGTCCCGGAAGCCAGCATAGACACAATCGTGACCTTGTGGGGTGATGAGCTGTCTGTGGATGAAATTGCCGAACATACCGGGATACTCTCCTATAATTTATGCTGCAGTGTTGCTGCGCGCGTTGAGCGAGTAACAGACAGTCAAAATGAGAGCTCCCGTGGCTAAACAGAAATCAGCCTATGTCTGCACAGATTGCGGAACTGAACACGGTCAATGGCAGGGCCAGTGCGCGAGTTGTGGCGCATGGAATACCTTATCAAAAATAATGCTTGGTGCTGCCAGCGCCCCATCAGCCAGTGCCAACTTCAAGCGCCAGGGTTTCACCGGCTCCAGCTCCACTGTAAAAACCCTCAATGACATTAATCTCGATGAAACCCCACGCATCGCCACCGGAATTGGTGAATTCGACAGGGTGCTGGGTGAAGGTATTGTACCGGGCTCAGCGGTACTGATCGGCGGCAATCCCGGGGCCGGCAAAAGCACCCTGCTGTTGCAGATATTCTGCAAGTTGTCGCAGGACGTAAAGGCACTGTATGTCACCGGCGAAGAATCTTTGCAGCAGGTTGCCATGCGTGCCAAACGCCTCGGCCTGCCTACCGATAAATTATTGATGCTGGCTGAAACCAACATTAACGCCATAACCGATGTTGCCCAGGAACATCAGCCCAAGCTAATCGTTATTGACTCCATTCAGGTGATGCACAGTGCCGAAATTGCTTCGGCGCCGGGCTCCGTTAGTCAGGTCCGGGAGTGTGCGGCTTACCTGGTGCAGTACGCCAAACAAACCAATACCGCCATCTTTCTGGTGGGCCATGTCACCAAAGACGGCAATCTGGCCGGGCCCAAAGTACTGGAACACATGATTGACTGCTTCATGATGCTGGAGGGTGGCGATGATTCTCGCTATCGCACTTTACGTGGCCAGAAGAATCGCTTTGGCGCCGTCAACGAACTGGGTGTTTTTGCCATGACGGAACTCGGCCTTAAGGAAGTAAAAAACCCTTCGGCTATTTTCCTGGCACGCACCGAAGATCTTTCTCCGGGTTCACTGGTGACCGTACTCTGGGAGGGTACCCGACCTTTACTGGTAGAAATTCAGGCCCTGGTAGACAGCTCACAGTTGGGTAATCCACGCCGTATTGCCGTGGGCCTGGATCACAATCGTATGGCCATGTTACTGGCAGTGTTACATCGGCACGGCGGTTTGTTTATGGCCGACCAGGATGTCTTTGTGAATGTCGTTGGCGGTGTTCGGGTGACTGAAACCAGCGCCGACCTGGCATTGATTCTGGCTGTTGTTTCCAGCTTTAAGGACAAGACCCTTGATCAGGAACTGGTGGTCTTTGGTGAAGTCGGTCTGGCCGGTGAAATCCGCCCGGTCCCGAATGGACAGCAACGCCTGCAGGAGGCTGCCAAACATGGTTTTACCCGTGCCATCGTGCCCAAGGCCAATGCGCCCAAACAGCCCATCAAAGGCATGCAGGTGATTGCCGTATCACGCCTAAGTGAAGCGATCGACGCGCTGTAGAGAGCCTAGCCAAAAATTATTCCAAACTTAACTCTAGATCCGCCACACTCTTGCCCTTGCTCACCCTTCAATCTTCCCTTTGCTTTAGTCGGCGCTGCGGAACTCGTCGCTTTGCGACTCAGACAGTCCTCGCTTGATCCCGACGAAAGCAAAGTGAAAAAACATTTCAATGGGTTCACAAGGGTAAGAGTTGTGCCGTCTCAACAATTCATGTGATATCTGTAAAGTTTATGGCACAGACTATGCGCTCTTAGTCTTTGCGTGACCGTCTGGCGACAGGACGTCGCCAGCCGAGCCTGCACAAGGACGTGCGTTTTTTGGCGTGTCACAAAAAGACTAAGAGCGCATAGTCTGAATGCAATCGAAAGATTTTTAGACTAAGTTATGACTGTTAATAAATATTGCATTTCTTCGGCAGAATGCTATTGTGCGCCACCTTTTTTACGAGACGAGCATTTAAAGAATGCCTGATCCAGAAACTGACACCAAAAGTAAAACACCCGCGCCAGCAAAATTTGGCACTGTACTAGGCTATGCGCCCGGCAATGTCGCAGTTTACTCATCCGATTATGACAGCGCAGATGAAAATGAATTACCCAATCGACACGCCTACCGCAGTTATGTTGATGACGTATTTATGGGCTATAAATGGCAATGTGTTGAATTTGCGCGGCGCTGGATGTATCTCAATAAAGGCTATATTTTTGATGATGTCTCCATGGCCTATGATATTTTCCTGCTCAGTCACGTACGGGATGTCATCGCCAAAAAACC
Organism: uncultured Gammaproteobacteria bacterium; assembly: GCA_963975155.1. Taxonomy (GTDB): domain Bacteria; phylum Pseudomonadota; class Gammaproteobacteria; order Pseudomonadales; family Pseudohongiellaceae; genus UBA5109. Next base: position 291,779 of record CAXBFG010000002.1, read on the forward strand.
CAGGCGTCTGCCACTGAAATCTTTTAAAAACGGCTCTCGACGTCATCCCGAACCCGGCTGCCTGCTGATCTGGGACGAAGGCGGAGAATTTGAAGTCACCGGTCATGTTGCCATCGTGACTGAAGTATTTGCCGATAAGATTCGTCTGGTTGAACAGAACAATCATCATCATGTCTGGCCCGAAAGCCAGAATTATTCACGGGAATTAAAAGCCCGGATTGCCGAAGATGGTGCCTACTGGGTTGAATCCTCTTTTGCCGATGCGCCGCTGCTGGGCTGGGTTATCCAGACCAGTGACGGCACAGATGCGGTGGTACATGACACTGCCAGGAAATCCATGTTCCTTATCAAGATGCAGGCCGCAGAGCTGCAGGTAAATCCTGCGCAATCCTGGCTCAACATTGCCAATGAGGACGAAGCTACTTTCGTAAAAATGATGGGTGGGCATCGACTCACCGCTAACCCTGATAACTATGATAAATATCTGATTATCAGCGAGACAGCAGCCAAGCAATTAAAGCGCGCTACTAACGAGCTGCATGCTCTGTTTCTGCACGCCACAGACTATGTACTGCAACACGAAGAAATTCTGGAAAAATTTAATCTCCCCAGAGTTCTGTGGAAGCGTATTCAACAATCCTGGGATAACCGTCGCAATGAAATGATCACCGGGCGCTTCGATTTTTGTATGCAGGAACAGGGACTCAAGGTTTATGAATATAACTGCGATTCAGCTTCCTGTTACATGGAATGCGGCAAGATTCAGGACAAATGGGCTGAGCATTTTGATGTCACAGAAGGACGCAGTGCCGGCAATAAATTACATAAGGAACTGGTAGAAGCCTGGCGTAACAGCTCGGTGAAAGGCGTGCTGCATATCTTGCAGGATAAAGACCTCGAAGAAACCTATCACGCACTCTTTATGAAAGAAGCCATCGAACAGGCAGGCATTCCCTGCAAGGTACTGAAAGATTTCGATACCTTAACGTGGAATGCAGAAGGACAGATTATTGATGATGAAGGCGTAGAAGTTCGCTGGGTCTGGAAAACCTGGGCCTGGGAAACGGCACTCGATCAACTTCGTGAAGAATGTGAACAGGATGATGCCCGTCTTTCAGCTTATGAATTCGATCAGGTCAGAGAAGGCAGCCCGAGACTTGTCGATGTGCTGTTGCGTAGTGAAGTAGTGGTTTTCGAACCCTTGTGGACGCTTATTCCAAGCAATAAAGCCATTATGGCCGTGCTCTGGATGTTGTTCCCGGAACATCCGTTCCTGCTCAATACCCAATTCAGCCTTACCGACGAACTGAAAACCAAGGGTTTTGCCGAAAAGCCCATCGCCGGACGCTGCGGACACAATATCAGCCTGATAGACCAGGACAAGGTCCTGGAAAGCACCGGTGGCAGGTTTGAACATCAGGACCTGATCTATCAGGAGCTGTTTATGCTGCCTCGCATTGACGACCTGAATATGCAGCTTTGCTGTTTTACCGTGGAAGGATCTTATGCCGGAACCTGTATGCGAACAGATACGACTGCACTTATTACCAAGGATAGTGACTTACTCCCCATGCGCATCGTTGAGGATGATGATTTTCAGTCCTGAGAAATTTCCACAGCTTTACCACAGTTTTATACTCTGACAGTGCTTCGACTAATGTGTTAGCATTTTTATCCTCGGCCTTGACTGCAGGTAATGACTAACAGTTGAGGCTATTTAACGAAGCCGACTGCCATAAACTGATATCCATAATGAGCTCAAGCCTGATCCCGGAACGTCCTTTACTTATCTCACCAACACTCGCGGCGACCATCGGCCTGGAAGAAACTGTCATGCTGCACGTACTCAGTGAACTGCTGTTGCGATACCCGGCGATCGTCAGGCAGCAACGCCGCTGGGCGGAATTAAATTTCGATATCCTGCAGGAACATATGCCCTTCTGGTCGCTGCTCGATATTAAACGGGTACGCCAGAATTTGCTGGAAAAAGGCTTAATCCAGCTCGACGCCGTAGCGCAAAATACCGATGCCTTTCTTATTGCGATCAATCAGGCCTATCGTGACAGCACAGTACCTGCACCGCAAAAGCCGGTACCCACTCAGAATTTACATACGGCTTTCAGTAATGCCGAAGCCAGTGGGAAGGCAAACTATATACCGCCCAACTGGCAACCCAGTGAAGACCTCTATCAACAATGCCGGCAGCACAATATCCCCAGGGAATTTGTTGAACAGCGCATCAAGACCTTTGTCATGTACTGGCGCGAAAGACAGAAGGCCCAGTACTCCTGGCACAATACCTTTCTAAACTGGATACTGAAGGACTGGCGCAAGGAGCAAAGTTTTCAGGGCGCCAAGGAAAGCGAATCCGACATGAATAGCAACTGGCTCCCCAGTGAAGAAGCGCTCAGCATTCTTGAGCATGCCGGTGTCAACAGAAGCTTTATCGAAGACGCCATTCCTGAATTCGTTCTGTACTGGAAAGAACGCGGACTGGTCACCAGCACCTGGAATACCAAATTTATTGCGCACATTCGCCGGCAATGGGCCAAGTTTACTCTGGCTGTAGAGCATGACCCCACACCGCGTCTAATGCCTGATATATACGAACCCAGCCCGGCCTGCTTTGAAGTTCTGGCTTTAGCCAATATCGATGAAAGCTTTGCCCGCGAACAGATCAAGGAATTTATACTCTACTGGCAGGATAGAAAGGAAGCTCATCCGTCCTGGAATACCAAGTTTTTACAACATGTGAAATACAAATGGGCTTATCATCAGCAATCCAATCTGCCCGCAACGCAGCAAATTCAGAATACGATAGAGCGTTTTACTGATCGTAGCTGGGCTGAATAGATCAAAGGATCAAAGGGGTCAGAGTAACTTGATATTCTTCTGCAGTATTATTTGGCTACCAGTCAGCCTTTAAAGTTAATTTACCGTTAGTGTTTTGCCTGCTCTCAATAATCATGTACTAAATCGAAATGACCGATATTAATTTTTCAACATTAGCTGACGATATAAAAATCTGGGGGCGTGAACTGGGCTTTCAGCAAATTGGTATCAGCGATATAGATCTGAGTGAAGCTGAAGAACATCTGCAAGTCTGGCTGAAAAATAATTTCCATGGCGAGATGGATTACATGCAACGCCATGGTGTGATGCGCAGTCACCCTGAGCAACTGGTGCCCGGTACCTTACGCATTATTTCTGCGCGCATGGATTACCTGCCCGCCAACCCACAAAGTATTGAGGTATTGAAAGACTCTTCGCTCGCCTATCTTTCCCGATATGCTCTGGGTCGCGACTATCACAAATTGATACGGCAGCGCTTGCAGAAACTGGCAAATAAAATTCAGGACCATTGTGGTGAATTTGGTTATCGGGCACTGGTTGACAGTGCGCCGGTACTGGAACGGGCACTGGCTGAAAAAGCCGGGCTTGGCTGGATTGGCAAGAACGCCATGCTGATTAATAAAAATGCCGGCTCATGGTTTTTCTTGGGCGAGCTGTTCACCGACTTACCTCTGCCAGCTGATGAAAAAGCCGGCGCGCATTGCGGAAGCTGCAGCGCATGCCTCGATATCTGCCCGACCAATGCTTTTGTCGGACCCAATCAACTCGATGCCAGAAAATGTATTTCCTACCTGACAATTGAATTAAGAACTTCCATTCCGGAACAACTAAGACCACTGATGGGTAACCGGGTCTTTGGTTGTGATGATTGCCAGTTGTGCTGCCCCTGGAATAAATTTTCAGCGCCAACTCAGGAACAGGATTTCACCCCGCGCCATGAACTGGATCGAGCCCAATTGGCCACTTTGTTTAACTGGACAGAAGAGGAATTTCTAGAGAAGACAGCCGGCTCGCCAATTCGCCGTATCGGTTATGAGTGCTGGTTACGAAATCTTGCTGTGGGATTAGGAAATGCGCAAACTACACCAGAGGTCATCCATGCACTTCAGGCCAGACTCGAGCACCCTTCAGCGCTTGTAAAAGAGCATGTCAGCTGGGCGCTTGAGCGACATAAGCAGACTACAATTAATGCGTGAAAGACCTTTAACAAGATTACGACTTCGCCACAACCCTGAACTCACCTACCTCGGCAACAGCAACTTCCACTTCAGTGCCGGCTGATAAAGGCTGATCACTTTTCACACGCCATTCAATACCTGAGTAATGGTAGTTGATACTTTTGCCCGGGGCGAGATCCCCACTCAGAATGAAGCTGTGCCCAACCAGATCACCACCGGCAGGCTTATTATCCACATGGTTCTGCATTTCCTTTAGCGGTTTCCACAACAGCACTGCCAGTAAACCAGTCAGAACGGCTACAACAACAAAGGCAACTGTAAGTGAGGGAGCAAGCAGGCCCAGAAATACCAGCAAGCCGCAGATGAGACAGGCAAGACCAATAAAAAACAGAATAAATGAAGAGAAACCAAATACCAGCATTTCTACAGCCAGCAAAGCTATACCCAGAAAAATTAAAATGCCGCTTAAGTTTTCACTAAGCCATATCATCTTCTGCTCCTCCGCCTGAGCCATTGCCTGAGTTTTTCTTGTTAAGCGTCTGAATAATACTCATTGCCTGCGCCACAATAGTGGCGGGCTCATTACCACTTTCCGGCAGCAGTACTACCGTGGATTCTCTGGCGATAGCGGCCTTGGCTGCAATGGCCTTGCTACCCAGGTCCAGTTGAATAGCTTTCTGTCCTTCTGCAGTGTTCGCCGCTTCACCCACTTTTCGTAAGGCCTCAGCCTGAGCTTCTGCGACTGCCAGTATGGCCTGCGCCTCGCCTTCTGCTCTCAATATTTGTTCAGCCTTGTCAGCTTCAGCAGCAAGTACTACAGACTGCTTCTGCCCTTCTGCAACATTGATGGCTGCTTGCCGGTCACCTTCAGACTCAAGGATTTGCGCCCGCTTCACGCGCTCGGCCTTCATCTGGGCCTCCATGGCATCCATGATTGAATTGGGGGGAATAATATCCTTGATCTCATAGCGCATCACCTGAATTCCCCAGGGAGCTGCTGCATCGTTAATAGCATTCACTATATTGGCATTGAGCTGATCCCTTTCCTCGAAGGTTTTATCGAGTTCCATCTTGCCCAATTCCGAACGCATGGTGGTCTGTGCCAGCTGTGTCACTGCAAAGACATAATTATCAACACCGTAAGTGGCTTTGTAGGGGTCCAGTACCCGGAAATACAGGACCCCGTCTACTGACAGGCTGATATTATCCTTGGTTATACCGCTCTGGCTCGGCACATCCACCGCCTGTTCCTTCAGTGACCTTTTGGCTGAAACACGATCAATAAAGGGGATAATGAAGTTTAGTCCCGCACCTTTGGTGGACTGGAACTTGCCAAAACGCTCAACCACGAAGGCGGTATTATGGGGTACAAATTTAATACCCGACTTAAGGACAATAATGACCGCTATCAGGAAAATAACTGCCACTGGCAAATTATTCATTATGAAATTCATATGTTCTCCCTACCAAAATCAGAAATTTACGCTGCTTCGATAATAGCTCTATCAAAGCCTCAAAGCACCGTTTTTAACGATTTACCCCGCCTGAATCAAGAGCCGGCATATGAGTGAAATTCTAACCGGCTTGTTGCTCATTGCATACTGGCATACGCAGCGGCCTCTTGTTTAGGTATACTTCGTCACCATTAATCTAAGTGGATATTAACTGTGGCCGAATCTATTGCCTCTTTGAACAACCTGCTGGTCCTGAGCCTGGCTTTTGTCAGTGGCTTTATCATTATGGCCATAGAGCTGCTGGGAGGGCGCATTCTGGCGCCCTATTTCGGTAGCAGTATTTTTGTCTGGGGCAGCATCATTACAGTTTTTATGCTGTCTTTATCACTGGGTTATTTATTCGGTGGCCGCTTATCCCTGCGTGACCCCAGCCTGAAACAGCACGGCACCTTTTTTGTAGTGGCGGCATTTCTATTGTTACCACTGATTTTATTTGGCAACCAGATTATGGAAACCTTGTTCCTGATTATTGAAGATCCACGTTACGGTTCACTGATCGTCTCCATGCTCCTGTTTTTCCTGCCTACTGTCGTGCTTGGCATGGTTGCCCCCTATTCGGTACGTTTGCTGGTTATGGATAGCACCCGTAGCGGCCACGTGGCCGGCACACTTTATTTCGTCTCCACACTGGGCAGTGCCCTCGGCACATTGGCAACTTCGTTTTATCTGGTACTCTGGTTTGAAGTTAATCAGATACTCATTACCATGAGCCTGGTTTTATTTCTTGCCGGAATTCTGGCCATAACTTCTAATCGCACTTTTAGCAGCCATGCTGCCAACGCGGAGCTCAGCCAGTGAAATCCAGTATTTCAGTTTTTGTAATATTATGCCTTACCGGGACATTCTCCCTACTCTCTGCCAATCCTGTGTTTGCCCAGATCGGCATTCGTGAAATTCATCAGGAACGTTCTCTGTATCGAAACATCATCGTTACCGAAGACTCAAGCCGACGTTGTTTACGCTTTACCATCACTCGCCGAACCGGGCAGAATCAATCTTGCCGTTTTCTCGACAATCCACAGCGGCTGGTTTTTCCCTACGCGAAAATGACTCTGTCCAGCCTGCTTGTTCAGGACAACCCCGAACGCATATTGATTATCGGGCTTGGAGGAGGAACCCTGCCCGCTGTATACAGTACATTGTTCCCACAGGCTGAAATTATCATTTCTGAAATCGATGAAGCCGTCTTGAGAGTCGCCGAAAACTTTTTTGACTTTGAACAAAGCGCAAGCATCAAGGTGGATGTTGGTGACGCCCGCGTCTATGTTAAACGAGCCGGCTTGAGGAACGAAAAATTTGATCTGGTGATACTGGATGCCTTTAACGGCGAATATATTCCTGAACACTTAATGACAGAAGAATTTTTAGAAGAAATCAGGGTATTACTAAGCGATGATGGCATGCTGGTTTCCAACACCTTTTCCAGCAGTCGCCTTTACGATGCGGAATCACAAACCTATTACAATGTATTTGGTGAAATTTTCAATCTGCGTATGCCGAATACCGGGAATCGAATTATTATTGCATCCATGCAGGATCTGCCTCCGGCAGATACTCTTACTATGCGAGCCCCTGCCCTGCAGCAGAGACTGCTAGCCTTCGGCATGGATGTCATGGACTACCTGCCCAACATGAGCACAGCAATAGACTGGAACACTTCTGAACGGCCCTTAACTGACCAGTATTCCCCGGCTAATCTGTTAAACAATTAGAAACAGACCGACGCTTAGCTTGAATTTTTATTAAGCGAAGCTGAGGGCAATCAATATGAACCCGGCGCTATGAAATGCCCTCACGAAGCTACTAATATCTACTGACTCCAGAACCTGTTTGTATTCCGGAGTTACTGATATAAATTGAATCTGACAGAATTTATTTGTGAGCTATGGGTTTGTCGGTAAACAGATAATCTTTTAATTCCTTATCGAATCTCGGATCCTTGCGTCGCACCCATTCCAGCACCATGGCTGCATGTTCTTTTTCTTCATCACGATTATGCGCAAGTATCGCTTTAAGTTCCGGATCTTTGCAGGCATCCACGCGCTGGTTATACCAATCTACTGCCTCCAGCTCTTCCATCAAAGATGTAATTGCCCGATGCATATCCCGCGTCTCATCACTCAGTTCATTGATGGGTTCGTGATAACCTTCATTTGCCATTTCTGTTTCCTCTTCAGAGTTTATCGATCGTTGTAAGACTGCATTGAATCAGGTCACAATTTAACAGTTATTCTTACTACTGTCTTTTAAATGCTGTTGCCAGTTTCCGCTCCTGATATAGGCTGATTCTAATACAGGTCTGTTATAGATATATACCCAGGCTTTTATGTCGAACTGCTTCAGACTGACCAAAGTTCTTAGATAAAGTGAAGCGTTCACATCGTCTGGTATATAATCCTCAAATTCATCCAGTTTTATAAGTACTTGCGGATCGACTAATTGGTAAAGCTCCGCCTGCACAGACCCATGATTCTCATGCAGACTTTTAAAGCCCGGATAAGCCCCAATGTTGTACAGACGCCCTGGCAGCTCACAGCGCCCCAGCAGCTTCAGCTTGTCTCTTATCCCCAGTTCGTCCTGGGTATTAAAAAATGACATCAGCGAGCCATATAAAACCATATAATCAGTAGTCTCCAATTCAGATTTCATGATTGGCCCGTTTATCTGTGCACCTGTTCATCTGTATGTTCATTTGGCATTATAAAACTTTTTCCCTTTTTATAATTCACTATATAAAGTAAATATCAATGTCATTTTTGAGACGGCCACTATCAATGCTGCAGAAAATATATATTCTGAATATGGTTTAATTGCTCAGAATTTGATCTATTCTAGCAGTTACGTTTTCTTCTCATATTTTTTGTTTATAGTTTGTGTTTATGCACAGTTACAGCATATTTTATAAGTACACCCTGCTGAGCATCTGCCTGCTCGTGCCGAAGTATGCGTACGGCGCAGAGCAGGAGACTATTCCTGAAGAAGGCTCTTTTGGCTTGGGCTGGTTAGACGAAACTCAGGCATTTGCCTCAAATTCTGTTGACAATCTCGCTGTTAAAATAGATCGCTTTTTCGGTGAACCCCGAAGTGATCTGGAAGCAGCCTATTCGTCATTACGCATAAGCGCAGAGCAACTCTCACATGAAGATAATAATTCATCATACAAACTACGTTTGCGTGGCAAAGTACACCTTCCAAGAATTGACGAGCGTCTGAGTCTGCTTTTTTCTGAAGATGAAGGTGAAGGTACAGACTTTTATGCACAAAATAATCTTGACAGCACACAGCAGGAATCCATTAAAGCCAATCTGCAATTTAACCTGGTCGACAGAGTCAGAAACCGCTTGGACTTTCGACTAGGTCTTCGCACTTCCCTAAAAGGCAAAGCCAGCCTCCGCTACCGTCATGAATTACCCAGTGGGGATAATCTTCAACATCGATTTGCACAAACATTGTATTTCAGAGACGGAGATGGCTTTGGGTCACTGACACGTTATGAGCTGGACAAATCTCTAAACGATAACTCCTTATTACGCTGGAGCAGCGATCTGCGATTTGAGGAAGAATATTCAGGTGGCCACTGGGGCAGCCAATTAAGTTATTCACGCCAGGTCTCAGATAAAACTGCTTTATCGTATTACACACGAATCAATGGAGAATCGAGCCCGGATTATATTCGAAGTTATGACATTGGCTTGAGAGTACGAAAGAACATTGGCAGGCCCTGGTTATTCGCCGAACTGGAACCTGGACATGCCTGGACAAAAAGCACCCCGGAATCCAAGAGACTCAGTTCATTTTATTTATTTCTGAGAATAGAAATGGCAATTGGCAGAATTTAAGTAATTTCCGCGAATACTAAGAGTCATTATATAAGGCAAAGACTTCCGCTTCGGTCATATTCTTCGTCTTATTTTCAAAATGATAAAAGAGCGGTTTTTTATCAATAAATACCTGATGATCAAAATGAAGTTCTTCATCAAGATTAAACAAACCTGCCGGTAGAAAATACTGCTGATTTTGTTTTAATTTATAAAACAGGTGGGTTCCACAGTGATTACAAAATCCACGTTCTGCCCATTCCGATGAATTAAAAATTGAGACTTTATTTTTATTATTTATGGAAATTTCACCCTCACACTGAATCGAAAAAAAAGGACCTCCGCCCCAGTTTCGACACATGCCGCAGTGACAAACCCCGACCCTCGTTTGTAAGCCCCTGGCATCGATTTCCACATCACCACAAAGACACTGACCTAAAGCATCCAGCGTTTCACTCATGTTGTATCGCCTCCCTTATTTAGTTCTATGCCCGGTTTAGACCAAAGCATAATGGCCCTGGCATTGACCAGAATAAACGCGGCATTAGCTATCATTGTCGCTAAACTACCTGCCATCAACCCCATGCTTATCCAGCAGACGTTACCTACAATATGAACCACAAAGCCATTTTTATTTTTATTCCCGATTAGCCAGATGGCCATAAACGTTAAGATCATTGCCAACCAGTCAACGCCGTAATACTGGAATAAATTCATTTACTTTTCCCTGTCAGAAGGATGATTAATGCCGTCAAATGTAGGAACTTCGCCCAGCAAAAATGGATTTACGCCTTCAAGGTTTGCTACGTTATAGCCATATTGATCAGGACTTGAACGGCGTTTGTGGTGTGTATAAATACCGCACTTTGAACAATAATAATGTTCTGCCGTGCCAGTATTAAACTGATATAGGCCGAGTTTATCTTCTCCCTTCAAAATATTGATATCTTCCTGATAAGTAGTAGCCGTTATAGCGCCTCTGCGTCGGCAATAACTGCAACTGCATCTTCTTGGGTCGACTATACCATTGGGCAATGTCAGCATCATGACTACTGACCCACAGTGACATGAAGCTTTGTGCCTGGGAAGAATTTCTGTGTCACCAACTTTTTTAATCACTGTTGCACCTCACTGAGAACTCATGCCAGCAATTTTTTTTCAGAGTTCAATCGTGCCTTCCAGAAATTTCACGGCTTGTCCGGAAATCAGTACACGATCACCTTTAAGCTCAAGTTGCAAATCACCGCCTCGCTGAGAAACCTGCCGAGCCCTGAAAGAAGTCTTGCCCAGCCTTTCTGCCCAATAGGGTGTCAGTTTTGTGTAAGCAGAACCGGTCACAGGATCTTCATTAATACCCGAAGCGGCGGCAAAAAAGCGTGCGACAAAATCATAATCTTTTGCCGGAGCCGTTATAATCACACCGCGGGCATCTGTCTGTTTGATTAACTCATGGTTGGGCGACATATTCCTGACCGTATCTTCATCTTCATAGACCAGTACATAATCAACATTTTTCAGACAGGCCTGAGGCTTTTTACCCGTCATTGCCTTCAGTAAGGCTGGTGGTAGTTCACAAGGCTCAGGTATTTGGCTGGGGAAATTAAGAGTTAACAGCTCCCCGTTTTTTGTGACCATGAGTTTGCCGGACAGAGTATTAAAGATGATTTCATCACCTTCATAATGCAATTCGTTAAACAGCACAAAGGCTGAAGCGAGTGTGGCATGACCACACAATCTGACTTCGACTTTAGGTGTAAACCAACGAAGGTGAAAGCCATCGGCTTCATGAACAAAAAACGCCGTTTCGGCCAGATTATTTTCCGCAGCAATCGACTGCATAATATTATCATCCAGCCACTCCTGCAGCGGCATCACCGCTGCAGGATTACCGGCAAAGATCTTGTCTGTAAAAGCATCTATCTGATAGACAGGTAATTTCATATTGAGAATCCCATACTAACTGGAGAGGCTTCCTACAAAAAAATTAGTCTGCCAGACTCCGATGAGTCATAAGCTATTAGACGTGGCTACCATCACACATAGGTTTGTTTGCGGTCGCTTTACAACCACAGAAAAAAACCTGTTTTGTTGCTTCGGCTTTATAGGCTACCGGCGCAAACTCGCTGCCCTGGTGAGAACCATCACACAATGGCTGCTTGCCGCTTTTGCCACAGGAACACCAATAATAGGTTTTACCTTCTTCTACATCGGTGGCATATGGAACATCGGCAACTCTGACTGGATTACTCATTGTACTTTCCTCAATTGATGTATGACTTAAATTTTCTATTTGTGATTTACCAGATTTTAACTCTTTCCTGTGGTGGCAGATACATCGCATCCTCCGGCTGTATATCAAAAGCCTCATACCAGGCGTCAATGTTTCTGACGATACCATTGGTCCTGGCTTCACTATGTGAATGAGGATCTGTAGTAATGCGAACTTCCAGATTCTCATCTCGGTATAGTCTACGCCAGACTTGCGCCCAACCCATAAAGAAACGTTGATCTCCCGTATAGCCATCTATGACTGGCGCCTCTTCTCCATTGAGTGACAACTGATACGCTTTATAGGCAACTGCCAGCCCGCTCAAATCCCCGATATTTTCGCCCAGTGTAAATTCTCCATTCAGTAATTTTCCAGGTAAAACTTCAAATTGGTTATATTGCTCTACCAGAGCATTTGCCCGCTCTGAAAAAGCTGCAGCATCTGCTTCGGTCCACCAGTCCCTGAGCATACCGCTACCATCTGATTTTCGTCCCTGATCGTCAAAGCCATGGCTGAATTCATGCCCGATAACCGCCCCAATCCCGCCATAATTTACGGCATCATCGGCTGCTACGTTGAAGAATGGAGGCTGTAAAATAGCCGCCGGAAAAACAACTTCATTCATGTTTGGATTGTAATAGGCGTTGACCGTATGGGGTGTCATAAACCACTCCCCGCGGTTGATTGGCTGCCCCAGTTTACTGACTTCACGTTGATGTTCAATTTGCCGGGATCTCATAACGTTACCGACCAGGTCATTTTCATTAACATCCAGACCTGAATAATCTTTCCACTCATCGGGATAGCCTATCTTGGCAGTAAAGCTGGCTAATTTGTCCTGGGCTTCAGCTTTGGTGGCATCCGTCATCCATTCAAGCTCATCTATACCAAGACGAAATGCCGTACGCAGATTTTCAATCAATTCATCCATACGTTGTTTGGCTGCATCCTGGAAATAACGTTCGACATACAGTTTGCCAACCATTTCACCCAGGGCGCCATCTACTGCATCAACACCTCGTTTCCAGCGTGGACGGTTTGCTTCCAGTCCACTAAGTACACCGCCTTCAAACTCAAACTCAGCATCAACAAAGTCCTGACTAAGAAAAGATGCATAGGCATTCAGCAGTTTAAAACTGGTGTAATTTTTCCATTGTTCCAGGCCAACTTCCGACCATATTGTACTGAGCTCTTCAAAGAAGCTGGGCTGACTGATGACAAATTCATTGGTAAACATCCCAAGTCCCTGCATTGCTGCTGCCCAGTCAATAGCCGGTGACAGGATTTGCAGCTCGTCAAGACTGAGTTTGTTATAGGTAAGCTCACGCTGACGGTTTTGAACCCGATCCCAATGCGCCTGCGCGAGTCGGTTTTCAATCTGCAAAACTGAATCTGCAATATCCGCACCATTTGAAAAACCTGCCAGCGACATCAGGGTGTTAATGTAGCCAGAGTATGCCTGCCTCGCTGTCTGATATGTGTCGTTGTCACTTTGCAGATACCAGTCTCGATCAGGTAAACCCAGGCCAGACTGAAATACATTCGGAACATATTGGTCAGTCTGTCTTTCATCGACATCGATATAAAAACTGAAAGGCATCTGCACCCCGATATAATTCAGTGCCGTCATCACCTGGATCATTGTGGCTTTATCTTCCACGGCAACAATTTCTGCCAGCCTGTCAGCGAGAGGATTACTGCCCAGGTTTTCAATCAAATTTTCGTTCATAAAGCTTTGGTAAAAGTCGCCAACTTTCTGACTATCTGAACCTATAGCGGCATCAGCAGCTGCAGCTTCTTCAATAATGGTGAGTAAATTTTCTTCAGCCACATCGGCCAGGACAGTAAAGGCGCCATAATTGGATTTATCTGCTGGAATCTGCGTATTGCTCAGCCAGGCACCGTTTACATAATGATAAAAATTATCACCGGGAGTTATCGAGTTATTCATATTCTCAAGATCAAGCCCCGAACCGAGACGCAACTCAGGCGGGCTTTCCGACTCGGCATTTTCATTCACATCAGGAGCAACGGTTCCCTGCGGGGAACAAGCAAGCAGGGCCAGGGCAGTTAGCAGAATAACCGAATAAATTTTAAGCATTTCTGTTCTCCATGGATTTTGCATGCCGCAGTATAGAACGCTTGTTCCGAAGACATCAATGTATGCACTGATATTGGGCAAGTCTGACTGTGAAGAGTATATTTTGTGCAGTTTATGTTTTCTTCAAAGTGCTTTGATGCCATGTCATTAATTTAATATTTCTAACAAATACAACAAGTTAAATCTTTATTATGGTGATTCTATAAATTGGCACCGGACTTGCAATGATCAACATAGCAAATTCAGTATTCCCCGTATTGAATTCAGCTCCTGAAAGAAATTTCAGAAATTTTTTAAGCCCTGTCCCACACAGGGCTTTTTTTTTGCCTGTAATGTAGCTTTTGTACCTGCTTTTTTTCAGCCTGCTCAGGGTTTTGCTGTTTTAATGAAATGTTCGCGGTAATAACGTAATTCATCGATAGAATCACGTATATCTTCCAGGGCAAGATGGGCACTTTGTTTTTTCAAACCATCCACTAAATCCGGACGCCAGCGTTTTACCAGTTCCTTGATAGAACTGACATCCAGGTTGCGATAATGAAAGAAGCTTTCCAATGCCGGCATATAGCGCGCCAGAAAACGCCTGTCCTGACAGATACTATTGCCACACATCGGCGAATAACCTTTGTCACAATACTGGGATAGAAACTGCAGGGTGAGATGCTCAGCATCACTTTCGCTGGTCGGGCTGACCTTGACGCGCTTAACCAGACCCGAAGCATTATGATGTCTCTGATTCCAGTCGTCCATACCTGCCAGGGTAGACTCAGACTGGTAGATTGCCAGTACCGGACCTTCCGCAACAACCTGCAAATCGGTGTTGGTAACAATAGTGGCAATTTCAATGATGCGGTCTGATTCCGGAATCAGGCCAGTCATTTCCAAGTCAATCCATATCAAATGCTGTTTTTTATCCATGCCGCATTGTAGCAAAGGCTTTACTTACTTAGTATGCTGATGACAAAACACCTTCTCGGGTAGGCATGAAGAAAAAACATCTTAATCGTCAACAGCTTTGGCGCATCCAAAAAATTCAGGAAGATTATGCCGCCCGCGCTGAACGTAAGGCTAAGGGAAATGCTGAAATTCTCGATGTCGGGAGCCCTGATGAATCAAGCAATGAACAAGCGCTTAACGAACTGGGCCCGGAAGAAAAAGGTCTGGTTATCTCTCATTTTGGGCAGCAACTGGATGTAGAAGCCCTGGATGGAGATCGTGCCGGTGAGATTGTTCGCTGTCATCAACGCAGCAACCTGAAGCGATTGGTAACCGGTGATCATGTTATCTGGCGGCGTGGAGAACCTACCGGGATTATAGTTGCAGGACTGAAACGCAGCTCGCTCCTACAGCGTCCTGATAAAAATGCTGATTTAAAACCGGTCGCCGCCAATATCGACATCGTTATCATTGTTATCGCTCCTGAACCGGAATCACATGCCAATTTAATTGACCGCTATCTGGTCGCCGCAGAAAATAGCCAACTGAGTTCACTGATTCTACTCAACAAGGTCGATATGCTAAATAAGGAGAATCGGCAGCAATTGGAAGGCTTGCTAAATAGTTATGCTGCTCTTTCTTATCCTACCTTGCAGGTTTCCAGTAAAACCGGTTTTGGACTTGAAGCTTTGCAAAAAAGACTGCAAGGCCAGACCAGTATTTTTGTAGGGCAATCCGGCGTGGGTAAATCAGCTTTAATCAATGCTCTGCTGCCGGGAGTAAATACACTGGAAGGCAGTTTAAGCAGTGCCCGGGCAAAGGGTCGGCATACCACAACTTCTGCTCGCCTGTTCCATTTTCCTGCCGGTGGAGATTTGATTGATTCACCGGGGATTCGCGAATTCGGAATGTGGCATATGAGCCCTGAAGAAGTATTCCGGGGTTTTAAAGAATTCTCAGACTACGCTGGTCGGTGTAAATTCAGGGATTGTAAACATGACCAGGAACCTGACTGTGCTTTTAAGCTTGCTGTTGAGCAAGGAAAAATTCAACCGCGACGTATGCAAAGTTACCAGCAGATTTTGCAATCTCTGGATGAATAACATAACGTTATGGCCCCTAATATACTCTGAAAAAATTTACCCAGAATATGAAACTAGAGCTGATTATTGAACCTAAACAACTGGAGGCACAGTTAGAGCATGCTGGGCTCCTGATCATTGATTTGTGCCAGCAGCAAACCTATGAGCAGATGCATATACCAAACGCTATACACATCGCTCCTGCTGAGCTGTTAAGTGGCATTCCCCCTGCTTCAGGTAAACTGCCAACACTAGAGCAGCTCAGCAGCCTGTTTATGCGCATAGGCTATAGCCCTGATAAACATATAGTGGTTTACGACGACGAAGGCGGCGGCTGGGCTGGTCGTTTCATCTGGACTCTTGATGTTATTGGACACACCGCCTATTCCTATCTTAACGGAGGCCTTCACGCCTGGATAAGAGAAGGACACCCCGTCAGTAAAGAGGTACCTGATGTACAAGCAAGTAAAACGACATTGACCATTAATCACGAAGTCATTGCTGAACTGGACGAAGTTCTCGCTGCACTGGAAGATAGCAATATAAAAATCTGGGATGCGCGCTCTGCAGAGGAATTTGCCGGAGTCAAAGTAACCGCGCTACGCAATGGTCATATTCCGGGAGCGGTGAATCTGGACTGGCTTCATACCATGGATAATGACAACAATCTGCGTTTACTGCCTATGCAAGAACTGCAAAGTAAGCTGGAAGCACTAGGCATAGATTCCGGTAATACTATAATTACGCATTGTCAGTCTCACCATCGTTCCGGTCTGACCTATTTAATTGCTAAAGCTCTGGGTTACAAGGTTAAGGCATATCCCGGCTCATGGTCTGAATGGGGGAATGAACCTGACACCCCTATAGAAACCGGCACTAATACCCCGCAGAAAAACTCACATGAATAAGTTGTTTATAATTTTCCAGCATATCATTCCACAACATTTCCTTTCGCGTGTAATTGGTCTCTTAGCCAATTGTCGAATCGGTTTTATTAAAAATTTTCTGATCACTATTTTTATTAAAAAATATAACGTGGACATGAGTGAAGCGAAATATAAATCGGCTACAGACTTCGGTTGTTTTAACGACTTTTTCACACGCCAGCTGGAACCAGGTATACGCCCACAAGCTCAGGATCCGGAGGCGATTGCCTGCCCGGTTGATGGTGCAGTCAGTGCCATCGGCGATATTCAGGCAGAGCAGGTTTTTCAGGCCAAGGGAAAGTCGTTTTCGCTCACTGCATTACTGGGCGGGAATCCACAGCATGCAAAATTATTTGGCAGTGGAAAGTTTGCCACGCTTTATCTTTCACCGCGTGATTATCACCGCATTCATATGCCAGTCACTGGCACGCTGGAAGAAATGATTTATATCCCCGGTAAATTATTTTCTGTAAATCAGACGACCGTGGAAAATATCGATGAACTATTTGCCCGCAACGAACGTGTTGTTTGTATTTTTAAGACTGAGTTTGGTCCAATGGCTTTGATACTGGTTGGGGCCATGATTGTAGCCAGCATCGAAACAGTCTGGGCCGGGCAGGTTGCTCCCAGCAGATTAAAACAACATACCGAGCTCTACCGTGATCAGGCTCCTATTGTTATTCGCAAAGGGGAGGAAATGGGACTCTTCAAACTTGGTTCCACGGCCATTATTTTATTTCCGCCGGATGTCATGAGCTGGGATGAAACATTGCAGATAAACTCCAGCATCAAACTGGGACAGGTTATCGGCTCAAAGTCAGCTTCAGGCACGCCCCATAGGGAAGCTTAAAACTTCATCTATTGATGCTGCTCCACTGACCAGCATCAGCAAACGATCCAGACCCAGTGCAACACCTGAACAATCCGGCAGGCCTGCATTTAACGCAGCCAGCAGATTTTCATCAAGCGGATAATTGCCCTTCTGCTGTTTGCGTCTTATCTGCTGGTCGTGCAGAAAACGACGTTGCTGTTCTGCAGGGTCTGTCAGCTCAAAATAGCCGTTTGCAATTTCCATACCTCTGATCACGAGTTCGAAACGTCTGGCTATTTGATGCCCTTCATCATTTTTCTCTACTTTTGCCAATGCGGCCTGTGACCCAGGGTAATCATAAATAAATACCGGCGATTGCAATTGTGGCTCTATCAAATGACTGAAAAGCAGATCGAGCCAGGTATCTTTATTTGCACCTGGGAAATCAACTGCAATACTACGCCTGGCGAATTGCGAGAGTTCTACCGAACTTAAGGCATGAGGATTAATATCCAGAAACTGTTCAAATAGCTGCTGATAACTCAAACGTTGCCAGTTTTCCTGCGGACAAAGATGATCCACCAGCGCCATAACTTCATCCATAAGCTGATACTCATCGAATCCGGGTCGATACCATTCCAGCATGCTAAATTCAGGATTATGTCGCCCCCCACTTTCATCATTTCGAAAGGACTTGCAGATCTGGAAAATGGCACCACTGCCTGATGCGAGCAGGCGTTTCATCGCAAACTCTGGAGAAGTCTGCAAAAAAAATTGCTGTGTTTGTTTGCCTGCCAGATAGTTAACAGTAATCGGTTCCAGGTTTGGATCAGTACCTGTAGCCTGAGACATAATCGGCGTTTCTACTTCAAGCACCCCACGCTGCAAAAAGAATTCCCTGGTTTCTTTTAACAATTTGGCCCTGGCTATCAACCGGTCTTTATTCGCTGATGGTTGCCATTGCCGGTCAGTCATCATCGCTCTACTGTTTGGCTCGATTTTGGTATTCCCCGGTACGTGTATCGACCCGTAAGACATCGCCAATTTCTATAAACAAGGGCACTTTTACCACTGCGCCTGAACTGAGTGTGGCTGGTTTCGTACCACCCTGGGCAGTATCACCTTTCAAACCAGGATCGGTAGCGGCGACTTCCAACTCAACAAAATTTGGCGGACTTACCGATATAGGAGCATCATTCCAGACAATAACCGTATATATTTCCTGCTCCTTGAGCCAGTCTAAGGATTCGGTTATCGCGTTTTTATCAGCCGCTACCTGTTCGAAACTGCCGTCAGTCTTCATGAAATGCCAAAACTCACCATCCGTATAGAGATACTCCATCTCCAGTTCCATGACATCAGCGCTTTCAAGTGATTCCCCTGATTTAAAGGTACGGTCCCAAACCCGGCCATTCAAAAGATTACGCAATTTAACACGATTAAAAGCCTGCCCCTTTCCGGGTTTAACAAATTCATTATCTAAAATTGAACAGGGATCGCCATCCAGAAGTACTTTTAGTCCTGATTTAAATTCACTCGTTGAGAAGCTTGCCATGATTTTCCTCGTTGACACATCAATTCAGGCAGGAATGATATGAATTTAACAAAAGGAAAGCCAGTCAGCATCAATAATACAGTTAAACCTGCAGCCCATAATCAGCTATTATTGCAATATGTTAAAAATCATAACGCTACATAACCAAAATAGCTGGCAGGATTGCCTGGCTGACCTTATTACCGACCCCCAGGAATTACTGGATTTGCTGGGTCTGAAGCCGGAGCAGCTGGATTTAAGTATGGACGTCTTACGGGAGTTCCCGCTACGTGTGCCCCGTACTTTTGCAGCCCGTATGCAAAAAGCAAATCCGCTCGATCCGCTGCTCCTGCAGGTACTACCGCAGGCAAATGAACTGACAGACTATCCCGGATATACTCTGGACCCTCTGGCAGAAATTCAGTTTAATCCCATCCCGGGCATACTTCACAAATACGCCGGGCGTATACTGCTTATGCCAACCAGTAGCTGCGCCATACATTGCCGCTATTGTTTTCGGCGCCATTTTCCCTATTCCGACAACCGACCCGATAAACGACAATGGTTACAGAGCCTGCAATATATTCGTGATGACAGCTCCATCATCGAAGTCATCCTAAGTGGCGGTGATCCTCTGGCTATTTCAGATAAACATCTGGAATGGCTTCTTGAACATTTGAGTGCTATTCCCCACCTACAGCGAGTCAGGATTCACACTCGTTTCCCTGTTGTGATCCCGCAACGAATCACACAAAAACTTTGTGATCTCTTAAGTCGTTTTCAGTTAAGATTTATTCTGGTATTACATTCTAACCACGCACAGGAACTTGATAATGACGTTAGTACTGCCTGTACCAGGCTTAAGGATGCAGGTGTGGACCTTTTAAATCAAAGTGTTTTACTGAAGGGCATAAATGATAATCCAGAAGTATTATGCAATCTGAGCGAACGCTTGTTTACTTGTGGCGTAAGGCCTTACTACCTGCATATGTTGGACAAAGTAAAAGGCAGCGGACACTTTGAAGTTAGCTTGGCAAGGGCACAAAATATAATGACAGAACTCAGAGCTAGCTTGCCCGGCTATTTGGTACCTACACTTGTGCAGGAAGAAGTGGCCGCAAAAAATAAAATAACACTCGGTTGAACATATTCTTTTGATAAAAATCTTCAGGAACTGGGCTACAATTAAAAACGGGAATCAGGCTGAGTCAAAAAATGGATACCAAAGATAAACCAGAATTAATCCAGCTGCTTGTTATTTCCAATCAGTTCCATCTTGTCAATAAATTACTGAGTGCTTTACGTGAAGATGGTATTGAACTAAAAGCTTTCGGGGCAAATGACAAGGCCGGGCTCATTGAGCAACTTAAATTACAAAGTTGGGATCTGGTACTCTGTTGTGAAGATGCTGGAATTTCTCTTGCAAGTGCTCAGGAAACAATTCATGACCTGGGTCTGGAACTTCCAATAATATTTCTTGCAGATGAAGACTCTAAAGTTGATGCTGCTGAACTGCTGAATTCAGGCATCAGGGACTTCCTGCCTATCACTCAGATCAGGCATATCCAGCATGCAATCAGACGCGAAGTTGATACACATCAGCTTATAAACAATCACCGCTTGCTTGCATTGAACTTCAAGGAACTGGAGAAGCGCCAGCAGACTTTATTAAACAGCACGACACAAGCCCTGGCTTATATACAGGAAGGCATGCACCTTTATTGCAATGAAAGCTATGCAAAGTTATTTGCTTTTCCGAGCCAGTCAAGCATAGAACAAACACCGTTGCTCGATTTATTTCACAATAAAAGCAGGACTGATTTAAAAAAATTCCTAAGCAATAAAATTGAAGAAGAGCAAAGCATCAACCTTGTGATAGGCGATCAACACGCAAAAAACAACGAAATGCAGTATGAAGTAGAGCTCACTTTTTTACCAATAAGCTTTAATGGACAGTCCTGCTTCCAGCTGATCGTAAAGGCCGCTACCGGCAACTCAGCATATGCAGAAAAAATCAGTGCCGTTAATGCCCAAGACCTTCTGACCAGACTGTATAATAAAAACTATTTTCTTGAGAAAATTGAACAAGCTATCAGCCGGGCAATCAAGCAACAGCAGCTAGCTTCACTGTTAATAGTTCAAATCAATGAATTTCTTGATATTAAATCAACAATCGGCCTAAGTAACGCCAATCAGGTCCTGAATGATATTGCTAAATTTCTCAGGAAGTCTGTACAAAAGAAATTTGCTGCAGCCCGACTTGGTGATTATGAGTTCGGCTTACTCATCAATGAGTGCAGCCCCCTGGAAGCTGTAGAACTAGGGAATTTTATTAAAAGTAAAATAAACAATCATATAACCAGCGCCGCCTTACCCAGCCTGCAGTTAAGTTGCTCTATAGGCATAGCAACAATAAACGGACACGCGCTCGATAATGAAGATCTACTTGCCAAAGCCCGCATTAATCTCAACACAAATATAGGTAGTAATAAAAGTTCAGACAACTACAGGATCGGGAAAGCCCGGGAACATACTATTGATGAAATGGCAGCTTATATTGACCTGGCGCTAAGAGAAAACCGTTTCAAATTGCTTTTCCAGCCTATAGTAAGTTTGAAGGGAGAAGTGGCACATGAATATGAAGTGCTCAGTCGCATGCAAGATAGCGAAAAAAATGACATCCCTCCATCTGAATACATGGCTATTGCAAATCTGAACGGTATGGGTGAAGAGCTCGACAAGGTTATTATCACTCAGGCTCTGGATGTCCTGCAGAACTCTAACAATAAGTCGGTTCGACTAATTATTAATCTCACCAATAACACTTTAGTCAGTAAAACCTTTTTACCCTGGTTTGCCGATTCCTTACAAACTGCTGAAATCAGCACCGACCGAATCATATTTCAGATCAGTGAAACTCATATCTGCAATAACCTTGATTACTGCATACAGTTTTGCGAAGGCTTAAATCAATTAGGGCTATTGAGCATAGTCTGCCATTATGGCTGCCTTGTAGACCCTGGAAATTATCTTGAGGCTATTCGCCCTGCTTACGTTAAACTGGACAGAACTCTGGTCAGGGATATCAGGTATAGTCAGCATCATCAAAATGAACTGAAAAGGTTAATCTCTGGATTACACACTAAAAATTACAAAGTAGTGGTACCTCAAGTTGAAGATCCAAGTGCTTTACCAACATTGTGGAAGCTTGATGTGGACTATGTACAAGGCTATTACCTGGAAAAACCCAGTCAAACAATGGACTATGAATTTAATCAGAATCATGAAATTACTCTGAATGCACCCCCACCTAACCAATAGTCTTTGTTTATCTTAGTTCTTATATGATCACTCCTTTATTTTTAAAAAGATTAAACCTGCATTATAAAATAGCATTATGCTTCTGCAGCGTTTTGATATTAACCTTGAGTACCTTATGGCTGCTTATCGAGAATGAAGTAGAATCCAATTTGCAGCTTCAGGCAGATGATTTGGGTGACACACTCACGCAACAAACTGCTGATTCTATAAGAGAGTTAGTCCTGGCAAATGATTTACTGGGTCTCAATGTCGTTATTAATCAACTGACCCGCAATGGCAGTATCAGCAAAATATCAGTCTATGATGTGGATTCAAACATCCTCGCAAGTGCCGGCACTGCGGTATTAAATAATCCTATTGAGACTCTTTATAGTGCTGAGATCACCCTGCAGGACGCCGTAGCTGGCTCAGTCGAGCTTGAACTTGACACCAGCAAGTTAATAGCCAATCTCAATAGTATTTATTATTACTTTCTGGGCACATTGTTATTTGGGCTTCTGTTTGCAATAGCAATTTCACTTGCACTTGCTTCACACATTATTAACCCACTTCAAACTTTAAAGGCGGCAATGCAGGACCCTGATGAAGGTTCAATAAGTATTGATGACCATAGGCATGATGAAATTACAGAGCTACAGGCTGCCAGTAAGGCTCTGCTGGAGAAATATCAGGAAACTCGTTCACATCAAATGAGCTTATCAGGATTCAGTAATAATAATAAAAAACCTGCTCAATCCAGCAAATTAATGGCCAGCTTACTTGTTATCAAAGTTGTAAATGTAAACACTGCCATCGAATTACTTCACCCCAGTACATTATCTCTTTTATTAAACGAGTATTATTTTTATCTCAAACAGGCAGCAAAACTCTATGGAGGGACTGTGCAGCGTTTCTCCGGAGATTCTGCTTTGGTTTCCTTTGATACCCGAAATTGTGGTGAGGAACACAGCTTTAATGCTGTTTGTTGCGCACAATTATTCTTGCTTTTGATGCAAAGAATCAATCAAAGTCATCATGCTAAAAAGTCGCAAGCTTTACAATTCAGGTTAGCCATACATAGTGGCGAAACTTTCTTCACGGTTGATTCCAGCAATGAAGGCAAACAGGCTGTTTTAGGGAAAACATTGGAAACTTGTTATTTTTTAAGTAAAAGGAGCCAACCTGGCCAACTCATTATCAGTGAGACTACATACTCCCAGGCAGATGTAGAAAATCGCCTGCAAAGTTCAGACAGCATTGAAATTACAATGCCTACTGATAATATGTCATTTATGGCTTATCTGTTAAGCTCAAATATGGGCTCATATTCGGAGTTATTACAAAAACAATCTTTTCACATTCTTCCGCCAACTGATTAAATCAAAAATTATTATGGATAAAGACAATAAAGAAACGGACAAGACATTTACTGTAGGGCATCCCTTTTATTTTCCGACACAAGTAATTTTACTGGACGATGACCCTGATTTCCTTGAAGGGATAAGTCTGATGCTCAATAAAAATCTTAGTTTCAAACTTTTTCAATCTGCCAGCCAGGCCTTAGATTATGTAAACAATGCTCATAAGCATGTTCAAATTCAAGAACGCTGTTACTCTAATTACAAGACCGGACCTATGGAATCTGATTCTCTGTCTCACATTGATATAGACAAACTGCACCTGGAAGTAATGAACGGAGCAAGATTTCAAACTGCATCGTCAGTGATCGTTGATTACAGCATGCCGGAGATGAATGGTCTGGAATTTTTGCTTAATGTGAAAAACCCATTCATAAAAAAGGTTTTATTGACCGGTCAAGCCGACACTGAACTCGCAATTAAAGCATTTAATAAGCAACTGATAGATCAATTCATTGACAAACATGACCCTAAATTAAGACTAAAAATTAATAGCGTTATTGCTAACTTCCAGGATCAGTATTTCAGAAACAGTTTTAAATTGATCACAGACCCTATAATTGCAAATAATCGTGATGCTTTTCTAGTCGACAGTATTTTCCAGCAATTCTTCCAGGATTTAAGAGAAAAATATAATTGTGTTGAATATTATATGATTGATTCACCAAATCCTGGTTTTCTGCTCATTGACGCTAAAGGCTTACGTTACAGTTTATTTGTTTTCACTAAAGAAGCTTTGGATTTACATCTGAAAGCCTTGCAGGATTTTAAGGCTCCAAAACAATTAATTGAAAAAGTAAAATCTGGCGAATTACTCCCGAACTTGAAACTAAGCAGTGAAGAAAACTGTATCACTGCTGAAGTCATTAATAATTGGAATAAGCATTACTTTCCAGCAATCAAAATCAGTCATTCTTCAAATTTTCATGCAACATTAATTGCTGATGATACTTTGAAGAGTTTAAAAAATAGCAATCTTATTGCTTATGCTGATTTTCTGGAAGCCAATACAATGACCAACGAAGTATTGCATTGAGCTAAAGCAAAAGGTGTTACACATATGCTTCAAGAGAAGGCATTTAACTCTGGCAAACTAATTTTAAATTCACAGTACTCTCCCACAACAGACTCACACTCAATTTTTCCATGGAAATTCTGAATAGTTCTTTTACAATAAGCTAATCCAGCTCCTGTGCCCCCTTCTTTTGTTGTAAAAAAACCGTCAAATATTTTTTCAAGCTCATCTTCTCCAATACCTAATCCTGTGTCTCTGAAATAAATAATGTTGCTTCTTTCATTAGGCATAGCCGGATTCCGCAACTTTCCGGCCTCAAGTGTAATATATATTTTCCCTTTTTGAGCTGAACCTAAGGCATATAATGCATTTTTTAACAGATTGAAAATCACATAAACAAACATACTTTCTATCCCCAGGAATTTAAAATCATCTGCCAAATCCAATATTACTTTTTCTCTTTCGCCACTTTTAAATGGATATCTTTCTACCGCTTGCTCAATGCTTTCTGAAGCTGAGCAAACATTCATCTGATTTTCATCAAGAGATGTTTCCCGTAAATTCATCAGCAGCATATCAATAACAGTATTTGCCTGATCTATCATTAGTGTAATTCTACCAGGCGTAGACTTTAGTCCATTTAAATGCTCTTCCCTAATCACAGGAAAATCATCAGGTGCGGCCTTTACCGCATAAAAATATGCTTTGATTAATTCAGGCAAATATTCATCAACTCCGGATATACTGGCTCTGATACCTGATAAAGGAGTGCGCATTTCATGAGCAATATTGCTACTGATACTTTGCATGACTTGCATTTTTTCTGCATGATCCATCGCTGTCTGCAACATAACCTGTTGATAGATTCTAATACGATCAAGTATTAATGCTAATTGACTGGCTAAATATTCAAGAATTCGAAGTTGCTCATTTTTATAAGCATCTCTTTGTTCGTTTTGAGATATTAAAATTAAACAGAGTAATTGATGATTATGAATTATTGGAATGGCCAGGCTTGTCTCTGTAACAGTAAATATTTTCTTATTTTCAGAATGCACATCCTTTTTAGAAAATATATTATTAATGTTTAGTACTTCACTAATAAAACTATCTGACAAATTAACTTGCTTGTTATCAGATTCTGGCCAGACTCTGAGTTTATTTGTATTTGTCGTTTTTGCCGGAGCATCCAGGCTGGTTATCATTTCTATTTCAATATTTTCATTTAAAAAGAATATGACCTGATCTGCATTTAACTGATCTCGTAAAGCCACATCCACTAATCTTAAGACTTTATCAGCCTCAATATAATTTTGAATTTTTTTATTAAGCTCTAGAACTTCGCTAAATACAACCAACTCATTTCTATAATCACCTCCTGTAAACTGCTTTATCACTCTAAGCAAATAATCATGGCTGAGAATTATAAAAATCAATAACGATGCATAAATCACTGGCTGCCAATAAGACCCAATACTAAGATAATCAGCAAACAAAAACCTTATCAGTAAAGCAAAGAGTGTGTACGCTGCCACTAAATACAAATAGTTTTTATTAATCTTGAATTTCATCTAAAGTCAGTTAGTTACATGATAGCTAATGATGGCATTATGCCTCTATTTTGTGCCCTATTTTATAGTTTTATTTCTCGTGTATACTTGTAAACCAATTTATAATTTATATAATTTTGAAGCTGATCATATTAGCTTAAATTTTAATTTAATTACTTACTTTATATTCCATATGCAGATGTTATATAGATTACCCAAAATACTTTTCTTCCCTCTGGTCCTGATCTGGAGCGTCATATATGGCGGAATTGCCGGTTTCATTTATAAAGTATTCGCTGTATATGAAAACTGGTTAGCCATCAATCGTTTACAGATGCGTCTTTGGAAGAAATTTCCAAATCGAAGCTATCGCAAATATATTGAAAGCATGTGGGCTCATCAAGTCCAAGGCCGACCTGTTGAGCTTGCTGAATTCAGAAAAATCCAATTGGAAAAATCTCACCCTGATGAACCCTTCCCGGTACTTTGTTTACTCACAAATACTTTTTTTATGGTGCTCATTACCCCATTTATGGCATTATCCGGCCTCTATTATGGCCCCACATATGTTTTCAAGACATTATTGATGCAGCACAACCGATATTTTAATCACCCTGTTGTAAAATAGTGAACCGCGCCACAATTAACTAAAATAACCGATTCATGAGTGGATTTTTGATGTCTTTATTTTCTTCCAGATCTACTAAAGAAGAAAAACCTCTGGTTTTAGTGGTTGAAGACAATGAATTACAATCTGATTTAATCACTAAACTAATAAACGAAACCGGTCTCTATCGGGCCCTGACGGCCTATAACGGTTATGATGCCTTTGAAATACTTAGCATGCACCAACGAGGTTTCGATTTTCTCTCCAATAAGATTGCTTGTATCCTGCTGGACTGGCAGATGCCTAAAATGCATGGCGAAAAATTTTTGAAATTATTAAGAGAAAAGGAAAACCGAAGCCCATTCAAACGTCATATCCCGGTAGTTATCATCTCTGCCTATGACGACAGAGAGCGTCGCCGAATTGCTGAAGATCCCGAGTTAGGGCTGGCCTCTGCCTACCTTCAAAAACCTTTTAGTGAAGATCAACTACTCAACATACTTAAGCGAATTGTTATTAATAAGGAAGCTGAGGTATTACGCGAGCTACTGATTGAGCAAAGGGCAAGGGAAGCTCAGGAGTACAAAAAGCCTTAAACTGCTTGAATTGGCAGGATTATTGTAAATGTCGTTCCTTCACCAATCTCACTGACAAAATTTATCGTGCCCCTGTGCTCTGTCACGATTCTGTTAACTATAGTCAAACCCCAGCCTCTTCCAGCCGTTGAATTTCCAACTTCAGTATCTTTACCGCTAACATATGGCTCCCACACTTTTGAGCGCATATTTTCAGGTATTCCACTCCCACTGTCTTCGACTTCAATAACAATGTTTGAATCACGCATGTAAGTCCGAATAGCCAGTAATCCTCCATCAGGCATTGCATCCAAAGCATTATGAATCAAATTTGCAATAACAACCTGCATATCACTGAAATTACCAGTAAACTCATTCAGGTTTTCAAAATCAAGATCAAGCTGATAGTGTTCCAGATCTATCACTCGTATGCTGCGTCGGATAACTTCATTTATATCAAATGACGTTAATCTGGCTTCTTCTTCGTTTGCCTGTGAAACATCTGTGATTGACAAAGTTTCATCGACAATTTCCAGTGCCCGTGCAACTTCTTCATTTGCATATTTTTTATACGATTCCAGGTCTTCAAGAGTTTTAATTCTACCAATGCCCAATTTTATGATATTCAATGGAGTTCGTATTTCATGATGACACTGTCGGGTAGCATGAACAATTGCTTCAATTTTTTGGGCTCTGATAAGCTGTATCTCAGCTTCATGTAATCTTTCCCTGTTTTCAAAATATAAATTTTCTAATTTTTCAAAAGGAGTAAGTCGATATAATATAGCCGCAATATAATTAACCAGCCTGTTCATAAATCGTATATCGCGTTCACTATATGTCGACTGATTACTACGTTCTCCCATGACCACAATCCCTTCCAGGTATTCAGGAGAATAAAATGGGACTATAAGGCAATTTTTTCCTGACTTATATCCAAGCTCTGCCAGATATTCTTTTACTTCACTATCACAATTATCCAAAATATCAGGGCTTTTTCTAGTTTGGAAATTTGTAATCATAACAGCTTTTTCTGCTTCTAATTTTTCTCTAAAATATACAGGCTGTGTTATTTCGACGTAATGCGAAATTCTTTCATCTTGATCCCTAACAGCCAAAATTAATGTGTTTTTCTCTAACTGAAAAATATCATCCAGGACTCTGACCAAAATTGTGAATATAGTTTCCCTATCTTTCTCAACTGTTAATTGCTCTGCAATTTCTGAAATTACATCATCTGGTTCATACCAGTTCCGAATAAACTTTCTTCTAGCAGAAGTAAGTAAAAACTGTTGGAAAGGGATAGCTGCAAAAGCCCAAAAAATTATTACTATAAGAAGAGAACTAAATAAATAAATATTATTAAAATAAGTGAAGTTGTAAACTAAAGCGTAGCTGAATGCTATAAACCCAAGCGTTATACCCCACGCAACCTTTTTATTTATAATAACCGTTATATCCATAAAATCATATTTTGTTATCGCATATGAGAAAAACAAGGCTGGGAATATACTACTTAAACGTCCGATAATTAAAAAATTATAGATATTAACCAGTGGTAAAATTACATTGAATAATGCGCCACAGATCATGAATGTTGCTACGCCTATAAACAAGAATTTAATCTTATCTCTATATTCTGGATAATTTCTATACCTTGAGTACAAGGTTAAAAGTGCGGCTAAAGCCAAAGAACCTTCGTATAAGAAATAGCAAAAAAATCCAAATGGATGATCTACATAGACAATCTCACCTGCTTCAATATATGCAGTACTAATAAAATCAGTGAATAATACCGCAGTTCCCAACAGTACAAAGATGACAATATTTAATCTTAAGAAGTAGCTTTTTTTCAGGACTGGGTAAGATGAACAAAAATAATAAAGTCCATTAGTGAAGATCATCGACGAGAAGAGCTGAAGTTTTGAAATTAAATTAACATCAACAAGCAATGGTAATTCGTTTATCAAAAACAGACAGATGCTCCACGACGCGACCCCCAGGTTAAAAATGAGGAGTCTGAAACTAGGAACATCTCTATTTCGGTAATAAAGAAAAGGACCAAGAAAAAACAGAATGCTAGCATTCAATAAAAACAGATAATTCATATTTTTCTTAGTTAATTAATTATTTACTTGTAGCTTAACTAATTAACGGCAGAAATACCTGTTAATATTTGAAAGAATCATATGTTGGCTTTTTCTTTTATTTCCTTCCAGCAAGCCACTTAAAACACTAACTGCGTATTTTAAACTTCCCTGCATAAGTAATAAGCCATCAACCATGAAAAACTGTAATGGTACGAGCCCAATTCCTAATCCCCACTTGAAGGCATTACTGCTTAATTTGGTTCTAACAAATATTACGCTGCAGTCAAAATCTTTAGCTTTTTCAAACAGCGGGAGACTCAGGAAGGGTGCTTTATCTTTACGATGCTCTTTTAATACCCCTAGCTCACGCATTGTCACAAATTTATTTTTTTTGCCTACTGACTCCAGCCAATATTTAGCAATATCAATACTTTCATGGCGTTTAAGTGTAGATGATGAAAATGGTGAACTTTCACCGGCCAGACTGTCACTATCCACAACGAAACCCCAGCAGAATCCTATAACCTGTTCATGTTTAAATAATAAACTCAGAATAGGTGTTCTATCTGGATCAGGAGCCAGGCATGATTTAATTTCTGCCAAGGCTGAATGAATTGTCCAGTTTTCACCCCAGCTTTCATTGAAAACATCTCGGTAACATTCAGCTAGACTGGTTAAGACTTCCTCATCAATCGTATGAACCTGTACTCCACTATAAAACTCCATATGGAATTCAAGTCCAGCCTGTTCAGCAAGAGTTTTATTTAATTTCGCGACCCTTAGTTCATCTTCTGATTGCTCAAAAGCGGTATAAAGATGATTTACTCTTGGGCGATATCCACCAACATCTGGCAGATTCTCTACAGCATTATTTCTATAATATGGCATGGCAGCCTCCAAACTTTCATGCTAATTAAAAATTAAATTTTGCTTGAAATAGTTCACAAATTTTGAATTCTCTCTTACAAAAATCAACAGACACTTGCATAGTTATTGCATATTTTCACGAACATAGATATTAAATCACGCATTTTAGATTTAATTAAGCTATTTATTAACTTAAGCGACTGAAAAATAGTATGAATTTTAATTGAGAAAATTAAGATTCAGATAAATATAATATTAAATTGATATTACTTTACCAGTTTATTTGGAGTGCTATACCAGCACTGCGAGGAAGTCCGAACATATCAGCATAACTACGTAATCCATCACTTTTCACACGTGTTCGATACTGTTCATTGAGGATATTCTTGACCCAGAAGGATAAATTCCAGCTATCGTTTTGAGGATATACATCAATATTTGCACTCAGCAATTCATAGCCATCCAAAGCATATATAGCCTCTTCAGCCAGACTATTTTGTGTGCCTGAAAATTTACTTCTGAAATTGTAATATAAGCCCACTCTTGATCCGTACTGTGCAAAATCAGGCAATAGATAAGTCATCCCAAAATCACCATTCCATAAAGGTGCATAGGGGCGTCTACCGGAAATTGGGACAGCATTTTGAAATATATCTAATGTCATAACGCCATCATTTCGCAATGTAGCATCCAGATATCCAAGATTTAAAGTCAAATTCAAATTATCACTGGGATACCAGTCCAATTCTACTTCCATGCCAGTGTGTTTAGCTCTACCCTGATTCGATAGGACGTTAATTGCTGTACTCGTCAATGCGTTAAGCCTACTTACAAAACCCTGTACATCGTCATAATCATAATAAAATACTGCGGCGTTAAACCTTAAAGTAGAAGAAAAATCATTTTTCAAACCAAATTCATATGCCGTGATGGTCTCTTCTTTATAGGGGTCAATCTCTTGCGGAAACGATGGGAAGCCACCATAAAATCCTCCTGATTTATAACCATCTGCAATTGAAGCATAAACCAAGAGGTTCTCTTGAGGCGTCCACTCGACACTGAAATTCCCGGAGAAATTATTTTCCAGGGAATAATCCCTACTCAAATTTCTAAAAACATAAAATGGCGTTGCACCTGGAACATATAAATTACCATTCCGGTATTCTTTCTCTTCATTGGTATATCGTAAAGATAAATTAAGCGCCCATTCTGGACTGACTACATAACGCATATTCCCGTATATCGACTGCGAAGATGTGTTTTGATCATAGTCTACGTTGCCTAAACTTAAGCCTGTACTGGCGATGACCAAAAAATTATCCCTGAATAAAAACCTTCTGCGTTCTTCAAATTTTTCTTCGCTAAAAGTTAGCCCTGCTAACCAGCTAAATTGTTGTGTTGGATCTGACTCCAGTCTGAATTCCTGGGAAAATACTTCTATGTCACTACTGGAAATTCGATGCGCAAATTCTCCTGAAGAGGCATCCAGATCCAGTTGAACGCCGTAATCATAAATATCATAGCTGCTGATTGAATTAAATTCGTAGCTGTTAACCTGCTTTGTTATGTGCAGTAGATTACTTAGATATTCATTATCTTGCTGATTAATCGGATCTGACAATACGGACGAACCGTCGGTACCCTGTGAATTAACCAGATTAGTATTTGGCATTGTTTGCACAAGCTGATTGAATCCTGCCCAGCTCAAGCAGGATGCATCATTACGTTGGCCTGCTAAGACACTGCTACAAATAGAACCAGTTGCATCATATACGCCAACGGTTCTACCTAAATCGATCTCTGATCTATCAGCCCCGCCCTGTATTTTCCACTCAATACTCAAATCATCTGAGTTGTTATAATGAAGCCAGGAGCGGATATCCCATAACTCCTTTTCACCATATTCTTCACCTGTTGCAAGGCTTTTCTGCCAGGCATCTCCACGCGAGTCAATATGACCAGACATCCTCCAGGCCAGAGAATCACTCAAACTCAGGTTTGAAAAAGCCTCAATAGATGCAGCATCCCAGGAACCATACTGAAAACGCACACTGCCGCTGTCCTCACCTATGATTGCCCGTTGAGTATTTAGCAATACTGCACCACCAGTGGTATTACGACCATAAAGACCACCCTGAGGACCTTTCAGCACTTCAAGTTGCTGAACATCAAACAATCTGGCAGCACCCATTACTACAGAGGTCTGATAAGTTTCATCAACGTAGACACTGGCAGTAGGAGTATTATTGGAATTGAAATCCTGCAGACCAACACCACGGATGATCCAGCTTGGTATACCTGCTGAGGGATAATCTTCAAAAAGTTCTACATTTGCGATGGCTGCTGTTGCATCGGGGAGGCTTTCATAGGCGCGGGCCCTAAGCTCATCTGCATCCAGTACTGACATAGTAATGGAAACAGACTGGACGCTTTGCTCTCTTTTTTGCGCAGTGACTACTATTTCCTGTATGTTATTTGCAGCTTGCGAAAAAACAGGAGTAACAGGTACGGCAAGAAACAGGAGCACGGCAACAACAGGCTTCAGGCAAAGTCCATTTTGATCGAGTCTTGATACAATCCAGGCCATCACACCCTCTTGTTTCTTTTTTTTCTGGTTATCCAGAGAGTAAAATCACATTTTGAAGGAAAAATTACTATCCTTGTACCTCAACTACATCAACTTTCTGAAATCCTCTTGGCAGTTTATTGCCCCGCCGACCTCTCTCCCCCCTGTAATGCTCAAGATCATCCATGCTCAGGTTGATGTGACGCTTTCCAGAATATAACACAAGGCTTTGTCCTGCTGCTATAACAATAGTCGCGACTACATATTCAATTCGTTCCGCAACGCGAGCCGAAGGAATATTAATAATTTTATTGCCTTTACCTTTTGCTAGTTCCGGCAATTCATTCAATTTAAACATTAACATCCTGCCTTCATTGCTAATGCTGACAACCTCGCTATCTTCTTTATCATATATAGGTACCGG
Source organism: uncultured Gammaproteobacteria bacterium (assembly GCA_963975155.1). GTDB lineage: Bacteria > Pseudomonadota > Gammaproteobacteria > Pseudomonadales > Pseudohongiellaceae > UBA5109. Next base: position 325,213 of record CAXBFG010000002.1, read on the forward strand.
AGCTAATACTTTACCGCCTTTTGGCACTTTTAGCATGGCCTTGCCAGAACGGTTTTTACTCAAAAAGTTTTCCATTTTTGTGATAAATCCGTAACCCGCGTCAGAAGCTACCAGGTAATAGCCTCCAGGTTCCCCAATTAGCAGTCCTTCAAAACTGGCTCCTGAGGGCGGACTAACCCGGCCCGTTAAAGGTTCACCTTGCCCACGAGCAGAAGCCAGTGAGTGAGCCGGAATTGTGTAGGCGCGGCCGGTGGAGTCCATAAAAACAGCATTTTGATTATTTTTACCCTTAACGAATAACTTTAATTTGTCTCCTGATCTGTATGTAAGACTTGCGGGATCCACTTCATGCCCTTTAGCAGTTCTGACCCATCCAGCCTCTGAAAGCACTACCGTCACTGGCTCTGAGCCAATTAGCTCTGCTTCACTAAAAGCCTGCGCCTCCTCTCTCAGAACCAGTTCGGAACGGCGATCATCACCAAAAGCCTCGGCATCTTCTTTAATTTCTTTTTTTATCAGTGTCTTTAACCTGGCTTTGGATTCCAGTGTTTGCTCCAGGCCTTTACGCTCTTCAGCCAGCTCTTCCTGCTCAGCCCTGATTTTAATTTCTTCCAGTTTGGCCAGATTGCGTAACTTTAATTCCAGGATAGCTTCTGCCTGCTTATCACTTAATTCGAAACGCTTCATCAGCATTTCTTTCGGCTTATCCTGAGTACGAATGATTTCAATTACCTCATCAATATTCAAAAATGCTATCAATAAGGCATCAAGGATATGTAAACGTGAAGTTATTTTATCAAGACGATATTGCAACCTTCTGGTTACTGTCGTAATGCGAAAGCTCAGCCATTCCTTTAGCAATACATCCAGTGTTTTTACCTGAGGTCGCCCATCAATACCAATCATATTGAAATTGACCCGATAGCTTTTCTCCAGATCGGTCGTAGAGAATAAATGTGCCATCACTCCGTCAATATCAACTCTATTTGAACGTGGTTCTATAACTATTCGTGTCGGGTTTTCATGATCTGATTCGTCCCTTAAATCCACAATCATTGGCAGTTTTTTCTTCTGCATCTGCGCGGCAATCTGTTCCAGAACTTTAGCTCCAGATACCTGATACGGCAGAGCATCGATGATGATGTCATCATTTTCCTTATGATAGACAGCCCGACATCTGATCATACCGCGACCCGTTTCGTACAGTTCCTGAATATCTGCTCTGGGTGTAATGATTTCGGCATAGGTTGGAAAATCAGGCCCCTGAATTATTTTGCATAATTCAGCAGTATTTGCTTTGGGATTTTCAAGCAGATAAATACAAGCTTCGGCTATTTCACGGAGGTTATGAGGAGGAATATCAGTTGCCATACCAACGGCTATGCCGCTGCCACCATTAAGAAGAATATTAGGTAGGCGAGCCGGCAAAATAACCGGCTCTTCCAGCTCTCCATCAAAATTCAGTTTCCAGTCAACGGTATCCTGGCCTAATTCGGCAAGTAAGACCTCTGCATAATGGCGCAAGCGGGACTCGGTATACCGCATAGCGGCAAAGGATTTAGGGTCATCTGCCGAACCCCAGTTTCCCTGACCATCCACCAGTGGGTAACGATAGGCAAAAGGTTGCGCCATTAACACCATCGCCTCATAACAGGCTGAATCGCCGTGAGGGTGAAATTTACCAATCACATCACCGATGGTTCGAGCTGACTTCTTGAATTTTGAACTCGCTTTCAGTCCCAGTTCAGACATGGCATAAACAATTCGCCTCTGTACGGGTTTCAGGCCGTCTCCGATATGTGGCAGAGCCCGGTCATTAATGACGTACATGGAATAATTTAAATAGGATTGTTCGGCAAAATCGCTTAATGCAATCTGCTCCATACCTTCATCGTTCAAGGTTATCAAATCGGCCATATCTGTTCTCTTAGCTACTCTCTTGTGAGTTATATATTGCGGTCATTTACTGTGACTGGTCGCACTTAATGACACTTACGAAATGTCTGCCAAATTGCCATTTTTCTCTAACCAGCTCTTTCTGTCTCCGGAACGTTTTTTTGCCAATAACATATCCAGCAACTCGTTGGTTTTTTCTATGTGGTCCATACTTAACTGCACCAGACGACGTGTATCCTTATCCATAGTTGTTTCGCGTAATTGCAAAGGATTCATTTCGCCCAAGCCTTTGAAGCGCTGCACATTTGCTTTACCTTTTTTCTTTTCTGCTACCAACCGATCAAGTATGCCCTGCTTTTCATCATCATCCAGCGCATAAAAAACTTCTTTGCCGATATCAATACGATATAAAGGTGGCATGGCGACATAAATATGACCCGCCACAACCAGCGGCCGAAAATGTTGCACAAACAGGGCACTTAATAATGTCGCAATGTGCAAGCCATCCGAATCGGCATCGGCCAGAATACAAATTTTGCCATACCGCAGGCCTGTTAAATCATCTGAACCCGGATCTACTCCGATGGCGACAGCGATATCATGTACCTCCTGAGAAGCCAGTATTTCACTGGAATCAACTTCCCAGGTATTCAGGATCTTTCCACGTAAAGGCATGATTGCCTGAGTTACCCGATCGCGCGCTTGTTTCGCAGAACCTCCGGCCGAGTCGCCTTCCACCAAAAACAATTCGCCCGCCATTACATCCTGTGTAGCACAATCGGCCAACTTGCCAGGCAAGGCAGGCCCCTGTGTGACTTTTTTTCGGACTACTTTCTTGCTGGCCTTCAAGCGACTTTGTGCATTTTGAATACACATTTCAGCAATCAGTTCTGCCTCATTGGTATGCTGATTCAGCCAAAGACTTAATTTGTCTTTTACAACACCGGAAATAAAAACAGCACATTGTCTGGAAGATAATTTTTCTTTCGTCTGGCCGGAGAATTGCGGATCAAGCATCTTGGTAGACAGAATGTAGCAACATCGATCCCAGATATCTTCTGAACTCAATTTCAAGCCACGTGGAATCAAATTTCTAAATTCACAAAACTCCCGAACTGCCTCCAGCAAGCCGGTGCGAAATCCGTTGACATGAGTACCACCCATTGCGGTTGGAATCAGGTTTACATAACTTTCCGTAACCAGTTCACCACCTTCGGGTAACCACTGTACCGCCCAGTCCACGGCCTCATCGTTGCCTTCCATCGAACCGGTAAAAGGCTCTGCCGGTAAAGTTTCGTATTCTGCCGTTGCCTGTTTTAAATAGTCAGCCAGGCCTTCTTCAAAATACCATTCATTGCTTTGCGATTTTTCTTCACTAACCGTGTTGTCTTTAAAAATAATATGCAAGCCTGGACAAAGGACGGCTTTGGCGCGCAATAAATGTATTAATTTTCCGATTGAGATATTGGGGGAATCGAAATATTTTGGATCAGGATAAAACTTCACCGTAGTACCGGTATTACGTTGCCCAACACTATCAATAACTTTCAGTTCACTGGCCTTATCACCGTTCTTGAAGCTCATATGGTGAAGCTTGCCTTCCCGCTTTACAAAGACTTCCAGTGATGTTGATAAAGCATTTACAACTGATACGCCAACACCATGCAAACCTCCTGAATATTTATAATTATCACTGGAAAATTTACCACCCGCATGCAATCTTGTCAGAATCAATTCAACGCCGGGTATTTTTTCTTCTGGATGGATATCGACCGGCATACCGCGACCATCATCGCTAACTTCAATGCTGCCATCCTTGTTCAGGCTAACGGTGATTTCTCTGGCTGAGCCTGCCAGTGCTTCGTCAACACTATTATCCAGAACTTCCTGGATTAAATGGTTAGGTCGACTGGTATCTGTATACATACCCGGTCGTCTTCTAACCGGGTCAAGTCCACTCAATACTTCAATAGATTCAGAGTTATAATCTTTGCTCATACGGTTTTTCTGCGACTCCTGTTGCTTACGGTTAAGCTGATTTTTATTTCAGACATTTTAAGTCGCCAAGTCATGATCCACTGTTAAATCAGCATCGGAATGCAGATTCATGCGACGACTCAATGTTGCAACTCTGCAAAGTCCATTATTTCAGGTAAATAACGTTCAAAGTTTTCGAATCTGTGCGTACCACCCGACAATACCCGTTGTCTCGCCTGAGGAAATTTAGCCAATGCCAAACGGTAATCCAATACTTCGTCGCCTTCCTCTAAAAGCAGAAAGTAATTTGTCTGATTTTTGATACTTGCTAATTCCAGGCTTAGTAGATATTCAGCATCTTGCATACCAATTTCAAATTCTTCATGACTATATGGATTAATATGCCTGCCAATAAAATTATCAGCCAAATCCTTTTTCAAAGTAACCAGCGGATTCACCAAGACCGCTTTACACTGATACTTTTCTGCCAGATAAATACTATAAAAACCGCCCAAAGAGCTTCCAATCAGGACTACATTGTCAGCCCCTTCCATAAGCTCTTCAACCAGCACCATGGCCTTTTCCGGTTTATAGGGTAAATTCGGCGTCAGCACTTCAAACTTCTGTTTGTTTGCCGCACTGCCCAGCTCATCCTGCGCATATTTATTTAAAGACTTGGCCTTTTGAGATACAGGTGAACTGTTAAAACCATGTAGATAAATCAGACGAATATCCAAGCTTGAATCATCACTCATCAGGCAATTATATACTCAATAGCCTTTACTGCTCAGATCCAGCTTGTATTTCTTTCCTATAACACGACGAACGCCAGTACCAATTGCTCCATCGCTACGTAAACTTAACCACCGATAGCCCGGGTTTTCCTTATCCAGAGAAAAATAATCATGTTCAGGATGAAATTGTATACAGGTGGACGGAGACCCCAACATCAGCACTTTCTTTCTGTAGGCTTTAAAATCCTGGTGTATATGCCCAAAAATAACACCTTTGATATTGGTAAAGGCATCAATAATGTCAAAAAAATCTCCGGTATTTTGCAAAGAGTGATTCTGTAGCCATTCAGCATTAACCGGTACCGGATTATGATGGACGGCAATCAAAACATGTCTGCCTTCACTATGCAGCATTTCCAATTCACTTTTAAGGTAATCCAGCTCTTGCTGACTTAACTGACCATAAATATAGCCTTCTACACAGGAGTTGAGCATGATGATCCCCCAGTTTCCGAGTTTGAAGGTCTTATTTAAAGCTTCGGGCTTGCTGCTGAGGGCCTTTTCCATCACCTTAACAAGATCGTGGTTTCCCGGAATCCAGAGTTGCGGAGCATTCAGTTCATCTATGGCTGCAGCAAAACGCTTATAGGCAGGCAAACTGGCATCTTGTGAGATATCACCTGTACAAAGTACACAATCGATATCCTCCTCATGCTCTTTTACCAGTTCGACAACATCTTCCAGGCCCTCCTGACAATTCATACCCACAAGCCTGGTAGCTTCATCAGCAAATAAATGGGGGTCCGTTATTTGTATAACCCGGAGTGATTCTTTATTTTTTGTATTGGTTGACAAACGTTTATCCTAATCAACCGGCTCTCATCAGGCCGCTGTTTTTGCAGGTAAATTTTCCGCCAGAGTAGTACCCGAACACAAGCCTTCTTTTCGACAAAAAGTTAACCACTCACTTAGGAAAAAATTTATCTGTTCTTTTTCATCTGCCTGATACATCTCGGGATTAGGCAAAGGGTACCTGGCTTTGATAAAACGAGCTTGCTGAAATGAAATAACTTCGGCAGTTTTTGCATCATGATACATTCTTACCAGCATTTCAGGAGCCTGGTAATGAGACAGCTTATTAACTTTGTTATTCGCTCTAGAATTTACAGAGTGTGAAATTTTTAGTGTGCTGGTGTATTTGAAACTCTCAATTACTTCCAGGCTCGTTATTGATAAATCCAGTTCCTGAGCTCCGGAACCAAGCGCATTGCTAAAGCTTATTTCGCGCCTGACGCCATATTTCAAAGACGGCAAAAGTTGCAGGATGCGAATAAAGTTTGCATCACAAACTGCCATTTGTGCACTCAAGTCTATGGAATAGGATCGTTTTATATTCATGGCCTACTACTTAACAGCTTAGTTCCGGGTTTTTGCAAAAGCTCTGAAACTACCTGGAAGATCCGAGCTCAAGCAACATTGAAACCTTATCCAAAACCACCTGATTACACAAGCCTGTTAGGCAGATCCTGCAGTTCCCGCATTTCTGCATTCCGGAGGTGGTGAATCTCTTGTTAAAACCCGGAAAGTGCAAATCTGAATCAGGCCTGGTATTACAGACAACACTACTGGTCAGGACACAACAGAATACCTGCTCCTGTAGAAACACCAAAACCTGGGGGAAATGACCAAATGCCTGTACTGAACGTAGCATCATAATCTTAAGCCATTGTATTAGCTGGCTTTTATATCTTGGCACAGGCTTTGCTTTTGTTTCTGATGAAACCCAGATGAGGAAAGCAAATGGAATTAAACAGAGCAACAACTACGATTGATAATTCTGCTGCAAGACATAGAAATGTGATTATGGATTTTCCAAAACCCGGAATAATGAGAAGTTCTCTAAAACAGTCTATATTGCAGTTGATGTGATTATGCAAGTAGGAGAAAAGCTTTTCACTTCAAGCTATAATCCGCAGGCTGATACAATCAGGTTTCAGGCTTTGGAGCAGCAGTTTTTAAAACATGCGCTCTTTCGTCGCCTCTTAACTCCCAATTTATTGAACTCTCGTCACATTAAATGACAGTTCGCCGGAGAAATTGAATATGCAAAGTTTCTTACCAAATTTAAAACCCGGATTTAATAGATTTATTAAATTTAATGCACTGGCATGCGTTTGCCTTTCAAGCTTTTCGCTACTGACCAGTCCGGCACAAGCAGAGGATTTGCTGGAGATTTACAGCATGGCCGTTGACAGCGACCCCCAGATCAGACAGGCCCGGGCAGAATTTAATGCAACACATACACAGGTCGCACAGGGTCGATCACAACTGCTGCCCGGAGTAACATTTACAGCTAACACAGGGCGTCAAACTCAGGGACCTGGAGAGGCCTCAGCTTTTTCGCCAGCGCATTCTTTTGCAAATGGGTTCAACTCTAAAGGCTACGGACTTAGCATCAACCAGAACCTGCTGAATTTCCAGGCCTGGTACTCTTATCAGTCAATCCGGAAATCAGATGAAGCGGCAGCAACCACTCTGGCGCAATCCGAACAGGAACTGATACAGCGTGTGGCTGCTGCCTACTTTGACGTTCTGCGCAGCCAGGATAATCTGGAAACCTATGAAGCCGAACTGGAAGCCAGTGCCCGTATTCTTGAACAAACCCAGGAGCGTTTTGAAGTTGGCCTGGTACCCATCACCGATGTCTACGATAGCCAGGCTTCCTATGATCTTGCCCAGGTAAATTTGCTGGTTGAGCAAAATACTTTAGACCAACGCTATGAAGCACTGGAAGCAATAACCGGCCGCAATCACGATTCAATTGCTAATCTCAGTGACGAATTTCCCATTGTGCCACTTGCTCCAACGAGCATTGAAGAATGGGTAATGACAGCAAACCAGAATAATCTGGATGTCAGAGCGGCCAGGCTAACCATGGAATCCAGGGAATATGATGCCGAAGCCGCCAGAGCCGCTATGTTCCCTACCCTGGATCTTTCTGCCGGATACAACTGGAATGAATCAGGTGGTATTTCCTTTTTTAATCTTGGCGGAGCACCTGGTGATGTGGTTAATAAAAACAGTAATATCACCTTGAATCTGAGCATCCCCATTTTCACTGGCGGGTTAAATCGGGCTCAGGAACGTCAGGCGTATTTCAATCTGGATGCCAGCGAAGAAAATTTACTGCGCACCCAACGCACCAGCACCCAAAGCGCCCGTAACAGTTACCGCAGTGTCGAAAGTGCCGTACTAACCATTGCAGCTCGTGCGCAAGCCGTGCTTTCAGCACAAAGCCAACTGGATGCAACTGTTGCCGGCCAGGAAGCGGGAACCCGAAATATTGTTGATGTGGTAACAGCACAACGCTTTTTGTTTCAGTCCATGCGTGATTATGCCAACGCACGTTATAACTATGTGGTTAATACCCTGAACTTGAAGCAGGCAGCTGGCCTGTTAAGTCCACAAGACATAATTGACCTTAATGAATGGCTCGCAGAATAAGCTGCTTTTGCCTTTCTGTAGCGCCAGCATATTCTGCCACGGTAGCCCTTGCGGCGTCAGACATCGTTTGATGCTGCGCTGCATTCGCAAATAATTCCAGGCTTGTCTGTGCTAACCCGACTTCATTAGTGACAACTATCATTGCGCCGCGATTTAACAAAATTTCACTCACTGCCTGAAAGTTAAACAGTGAAGGCCCCGTAATAACCGGCACCCCCAATACCGCAGGTTCAATAATATTCTGACAACCGGTATCTACCAGTGAGCCCCCCACAAAGGCGATATCTGCACAAGCATAATAGAACTGCATTTCACCCATGCTGTCTCCGAGTAAAATTTGCTTGTCGCCTGTAATAGATGCTCCGCTGCTTCGCTTTACAAAACTGAAGCCCTTGTTAGTCAGCAAACCGGATACAGCAGCTATGCGCTCAGGATGACGTGGCACCAAAATCAATAAGGCTTCTGGCAGTTGTTTGATGATTTGCCGGAAGGCCTGTAAAACTTTTTCTTCCTCTCCTGCCCGTGTACTGCCTGCCACCAAAACCGGTCGCCGCAGACTTTGTTTTAAGGCCAGCCCCGCCTCTGATTGCTGCTGATTTATTTGCTGATCAAACTTCATTGTGCCACTGATATGTAACGCAGAAGCAGGCAAACCCAGACGACGAAAATTATTGGCATCCTGTTCAAATTGTGCAGCAACGACATTGAAACTTTCCAGCATTTCCCGACTCATGCGCGGATATTTCTGGTAACGTAAAAATGATTTTTCAGAAAGCCGGGCATTCAGCAACAACAGTTTAATATTATCCAGAACACAATAATGTAATAAATTAGGCCATAACTCGGTTTCCATAATAATAAGGGCTTGCGGCTTAACCGCCTGCAGAAACCGCTGGACTGCACCCGGCAGGTCATAAGGGATATAGCAGTGCTGGACAGATTCTCCAAAAATATCCTTAAGCCTGGCCGAGCCCGTCACTGTTGTTGTAGTAATAGTAAAGGTCCAATCAGGCAAATTTTCCTGACAGGCTCTTATCAGTGGTACAGCGGCGTGCAACTCACCAACAGAAACTGTATGAAAAACAATACCTGCTTTGCTGGTATCAAAAGCGTTCCGGGGATAATAGGCCATACGCTCGGACCAGCGCTGACGATAGCGAGCATCTTTCAGTGAACGCCACCACAACCGGACAAATATTAGCGGTAGCAGCAGATACGTTAGCAGAGTATAGGATGCGCGATTCACAATGCCGCATATTACGGAAGGCCCCAGTCCTTGTCCATGCTGCACATAAGAACTGCTATAATCCCCTGCCTGATATTCACACTCTGGCGCAAGCAAGTAAACATGCCTGTCATTATAGAAAAAGATGCACTTATTATTGGCGGAGGTATCGCCGGGTTATGGATGTTGAACCGCTTACGGGCTGCATCCTATGACGTCATGTTACTCGAACAAAATCAGCTTGGCGCAGGGCAAAGCATCGCGTCCCAGGGCATGATTCATGGCGGAATAAAATATGCGCTGGGTGCCAGTTTAAATTCTGCCAGTGCAGCCATTGCAGATATGCCGGATCACTGGAAGAACTGTCTGGAGGGCCGGGGCGATATTGATTTGAGCGGCACCAACATACTTTCTGATTGTTATTATATGTGGCCACGCAGCAGTTTACGCTCACGCTTCAATGCTTTTCTGGGCAGTAAAGCTCTGCGCGGGAAAGTAACCAGCGTTGAGAAACTGAACTATCCGGCATTTTTCAAAGACAGGATAAACGGCCCCTTATACCAGTTAAAAGATATCGTTCTTGATGTCCCATCATTACTGACTCGTCTGAGCGACTTACACCACAATGAAATAAAGTGTATTAACTGGAACCAATGTGAAGTCGAAATGAATTCACAAGGCGAAATCAGCAGCCTCAGTCTCCAATATAATAATGAAACCTATATCATTAAAGCCAAACGCTTTTTAATCAGCAGTGGCGAAGGCAGTGCTGACTTATTAAAAAAATTAATTCCGCAAGAAGAGATTCCGGAAAAGCTGCAGATGCAAATACGCCCCCTGCAAATGACACTGGTTAAACACCAGCACCCTCATCCCATTTACGTGCATTGTGTAGCCGAACAACTCACCGCCACACCAGAGGTCACCATTACCACACACAACTGCAGGGATGGTGATGTTGCCTGGTATCTGGGTGGCGAGTTGGCCGAGAGTGGAGCACACCGTTCTCCTGAAGCACAGATTCAGGCAGCACAATTAAAATTGTCGGAATTATTTCCCTGGTGTGATTTGAGTAAAGCACAGTGGCACAGCTTCTTTATTAACCGCGCCGAAGCCAGCACCAAGGATGGCAAGCGTCCTGAAAATGCCAGCATTCATCAGTACAAAAATATTGTGCTTTGCTGGCCCAGTAAACTGACGCTGGCGCCGGTATTGGGCCAGCAAATTCTTGAGCTGTTTCAGACGCAAAACCTTGTGCCTGCCAGCCACAACAATCCCGGGTTAAGCATGCTGCCTTTCCCTGGTATCGCTGTTACACCATGGGATGCCATGTCATGAATTTTCTGAGACGCCTGCATGGAACCGATATCGACATCTCTGCAATCGGGCTGGGGACTGTAAAATTCGGCCGAAACGAAGGCGTCAAATACCCGGAATCATTCATTATTCCGGATGATAAAAGCATTCAGAATTTACTTTTGCAGGCCAAAGAACTTGGTATTAATTTTATCGATACCGCACCGGCTTATGGAACCAGTGAAGAACGCATTGGAAAATTATTAAGCCATCGCCAGGACTGGGTTATAAGCACCAAGGTCGGCGAAGAGTTTATAAAGGGTCAGTCTCACTTTGGTTACAGCGCCGAGCATACGCAATACAGTATTGAACGCAGTTTACAACGATTGCAGACAGACTATCTGGATATTGTACTCATACATTCTGATGGCAATGATGAAGAAATATTACACGATAGTGCTTGTCTTGAGACTCTCTTAAACTTGCAGGAGAAAGGTCTGATACGTGCCATTGGCATGTCTGCAAAAACAATTTCCGGGGGTATAGAGGCGGTCAATTTAATGGATATCGTAATGCTCACGTATAACCTGGAGCAGCAAGATCAGAAAGTTGTCGATTACGCATTTCAACACGACAAAGGGGTCTTGGTTAAAAAAGGTTTAATGAGCGGTCATGTCAATAAACAAGGCAAAGATCTTGTTGCGGACAGCATGCGCTTAATTTTTTCCCAGCCCGCCATTAGCAGCATGATTGTCGGCACGATTAATCCGCAACATCTCTCTCAAAACGTGGAGCTGGCAAAAGAGATACTTTCACAAGCAAAATAGCTTTTTTCAAAATAAAAAAATCAGAAACCAAATCGGCAGGTAATCAATAGGCTTATAGTCACTACAGGCATTTTTTGGCGTGTGACACAGCAAATAACATCAGCATGGCTGAATCATCCCAATGTAAACAGCCTGAGAGGAAGTCCGGTTCGCTCAGCCTGCCCGCGGCCGACGAGTGCCCTGTGAGTGTGATGGGAAAGAATATAAGCCAAGCGGCTGCTAAGTAAGAGAAAGTAAAAAGCAGTTGGAATTACTTTTTTTCCTGCTTGATTTTTTCAACAATCCCGGTGGTAGAACAGTTATCCAGAAAGCTCAGTACTTTCACCTCGCCCCCGTAGCCCTGCACAAGATCTGCTCCCACTACTTCGCCAATGGCATAATCACCGCCCTTTATCAGAACGTCCGGCTGCAGGACTTCCAGCAGAGGAACAGGTGTGTCCTCCTCAAAACTGACGACCCAGTCAACCGACTCCAAGCCAGCCACTACTGCCATTCGGCGATCCAGTGGATTAATCGGGCGACCTTCGCCTTTTAAACGTCGCACGGAAGCATCATCATTTAAAGCCACGATTAACCGGTCGGCTTGCTGACGTGCATCCTGCAAATAGCCAACATGACCTGCATGAATAATATCGAAACAACCATTTGTAAAAGCAACTTTTTCACCATTGGCTTTGGCATCAGCGACCACTTGAATGAGCTGTTCCCGACTCAATACACCGCGTCCGGTTTCGCCTTCATTATTCACTTCGCGGCGTAACTCCGGGCCACTAACTGCAATAGTGCCTACTTTGGATACAGCTATACCCGCAGCAATATTTGCCAGTGCAACAGCTTCCGGCAATGCAAGGCCCGTCCCCATGGAGGCAGCCAGGACAGAAATAACCGTATCACCTGCACCGGTCACATCGAAAACATCTCTGGCCCGTGCTGGAAAATGCAGACCTTTTTCCCCCGGCCGGATCAAGCTCATGCCATGTTCACCGCGGGTAACCAATAAGGCTTGCAGATCCAGATCCTTGATTAATTGCTGCCCACGATTGACAAGCTCTTCTTCTGTCGCGCATTTGCCTACTATTATTTCGAATTCACTTAAATTTGGCGTCAGTAAAGTCGCGCCCTTATATTTTGAAAAGTCCTCACCTTTGGGATCAACCAATATTGGAATGCCTGCAGACCTGACCATACGAATTAATCCGGCGATATCATGCAAGGTACCTTTCTGATAATCAGAAAAAATAACCAGATCTGCTCCCTTTAATAAGAAGCTGATCTTATTCGCTAATTGACCAGTATCCTGCTGGGTGAAATTTTCTTCAAAATCCAACCTGATCAATTGCTGATGCCGGCTCAAAACCCGCAGCTTGGTAATCGTTGGTTTACTTTGCGAACGCTGAAAATCACATTGAATGCCTGCTGACTGCAATGCCTGCGTCAAGATTTCACCCGTTGTATCCTCGCCTATAACTCCACTTAACGAACACGCTGCACCAAGTGCCGCTATATTCAAGGCAACATTGGCTGCACCTCCAGGGCTGTCTTCAATATTATCTACCTTGACGACAGGTACCGGCGCCTCAGGCGAAATTCTGTTTGTATCCCCATGCCAGTATCTATCCAGCATAAGATCACCAACGACCAATATGCGTGCAGTATCAAACCTTGGGACATCGAGCTTTATCATCTACGCAATCTGCCTATATTTTAACTGCCGTAATTTTCCTTCAAAGAGCTGCATCATAACATACCGCTTCTGTTAGAATGTGCCAAATTCTTCGTAAAATAGTGCCGTGTCTCAGCAAAACGCAGCTTCTTTCAGTTCTTTTCTTGCACCTAAATACTGGCCTACCTGGCTAGGCATCAGCTTGATAACGCTTATCTCATTTCTCCCTTTCCGGCTTCGTCTTTACTGCGGCTCTTTACTGGGAAAATTTTTGTATCTGCTTGCCAGACAGCGGCGTTATATCACCGAAACCAATATAAAACTTTGCTTTCCTGAATTAAGCGATAGTGAACAAAGCAAACTTGTAAAGGATTGTTTTATAGAAAATGGCAGAGGCCTGATCGATACCACTGTTGGCTGGGTAAGAAACCCCAAACACTTTCAGCATATGTTAAATATCATCAATCTTGATGCACTGACAAAGGCACTTTCCAAAGGTAAAGGCGTTGTCCTATTGGGGGCGCACTACACAACGCTGGATTTTTCTGCCAATCTTTTTTCGCTGCATATCCCCTTCGCCGTTACCTATCGTCCACACAAGAATGCCCTGTTTGATGCCTTCATGTTGCGAGGCCGCTTAAAAAATACCAACGCCCTTTTTGATCGATATGACATCCGGGGCACTATTCGGCATTTGAAAAAAAATAATATCATGTGGTATGCCCCGGATCAGGACTATGGTGAAAAGCATTCCGTATATGCTCCATTCTTTGGAAACATGGCCGCAACAATAACTGCCGCGAGTCGTCTTGCCAGATTTAATAAATCACCGGTTCTGCTGGTTCGACACCATCGAGTAGCAGGTAAGCAGCCTTATGAAATTGAATTCATTCCCTTCCCGGAAAATTACCCCGGCAATGATGATCTTGCTGATGCCACCTTCATGAATCAGCAACTGGAAAAGGCTATACGCGTCCAACCGGCTCAGTACATGTGGACACACAAACGCTTCAAGACTCAGGCCGGGGGCAAAGCTGACAGTCCCTATATTGACCTGCCAAGCCCTGTTCAAAAGGTTGATCAAGCCCTCTTTGATAGCATGATCAAGGGTTCGAAAACAATCGACGAGCAACATGCCCGGAATCTGACTCGGCAGATTTTTAACGGCATGCTGTGCAGAGTTTTGCCACTAAGCAGTACCGGTTTTTTTGAAAAAGCGCCCATGTTTTTATTTGACCGAAACGCCAAATTACTACGCCTGCAGGGAATCGGGTCGATCACGATTGATCATATTTTTAAAATCAAAGGCGCCAGTTATACCGCAGCTACCTATTACGCTTTGCCTGGTGAAGCATTGGAAAAAATACAGCCTGTGGATTTTCCTTTGCAAGAGCTGGCGCTTTTTATTGAGAAGGTGCACCGCAAAGGATTTTTCTTTCGGGATATAAAGCTGGCTAAAATCTATTATTCCGAGGGGCACTTTTCGATTGCCAACCCTGAAGATATTGGCGTTTTTCCAACATCCATTTGTTATGCAGACCGCTTCTTAAACGTACAAAGTTTTATGAATAAACTGGATCTTCAACATAACCAACGCCTGCAATTTATTGAATGCTATACCAGAGCTGCAAAGCTTCTGGAGGTGAAATCCTTTACTCATTTATTTTCAAAGTTGCTGGACTTACGTTGAGCCCGTTTGTGCATGTCCCATAAATTTGCATACTTCATGTAATTATAAAATGCCACATTAACGCTGGTCAGCACGCCCCCAAAACCATCCAGAAAATGTCCCTTAATCAAATAGGTTCGAATGAAGCTTAAGGGGAATATCAGTAAGACAACAATAAAGTTTACCCGGTCACCCTTAACAAATTTATCCTGCGCTTTTAATTTAGCGTAAAACACTGATTTTTCTATTCGCTGTGAATAACTCAGGTTTTCATGATGCAGAATGGCCACGTCACTATCTTTAATTGCTCCATCAATACTGATGCTTTCATGTACCTGCCTGCTTTCATAATGGCCATGCGCTTTCTTGAAGAAGCGTATCAGTTGTTCGTCCTTGCCAAAGCTTCGGGGCTTTCTGCCCCAACGGTATAGCAGCCTTTTACTTCGCAAGGCAATGTATTTATCTTCCGCGATAATTTGCTGTAACTCTGTTTTAAATTCCTTATCGAGTGTTTCATCGGCATCAAGATTCAGCACCCAGTCACTACTACACAGAGACAAGGCATGAGCCTTTTGTTCGCTAAAGCCGGGCCACTCGTTATAGCTCACTTTGGTATTCGGATACGATTCGGCTAGTTCCATGGTCCGGTCAGCACTACCGCTATCCACAATAATAATTTCAGCGAAATCCTGCAGATTATCCAAAAGCCTGACGATATTTTGCTCTTCATTCTTAGTGATGACATAAACACTAACCGGAAGTTTATCTTGTGCTGGCGAAGACTCAGACATTTATTAAACCTTTTATACGCTTGCGGGCATTATACATGGACTTGCTGATCTACTCAGGTAGAATTCCATGAAGACCGCAAACTGGATTGTCGAAATTTTGAGTAAACATTCTGCCAGCTATCCTGCTCGACCCATTCCAGGCAACTACCACCGAATAGTGCTGATTAACCCTACACGCTACCTGGGAAATTTATTAATTGCCGGTGGCCTGATTCAGGATTTTTATCAATATTGCCGTGCCAGGGATATCCGGTTTTTACTGGTCGTTGATGCTGCCTACCGGGAACTCCTGAAAGATTCATTGCCTGCAGAATGTCTGTTGTTCTATCCACGCAAGCTGATTAAGGAAGCAGGTTTCATCACTAAACTCTCAGCCTATCTGAGCTGCGTACGCAGCATCAGGCGTTTCTCTGCCGACCTCGCCTTTAACATTGAAGAAGACAGCGTTTCTCACCGTTTGACACAACTCTCCGGCGCTGGCTTCAAACTCGGCAGCAACCTTAAAAGAAACAAGCATGGCTATGATCATGTACTGGATATTAACTATCTGAACAGAGATGCCAAACATAAACATCGCTGGCATGGGTTTTCAGAAATATTCTCCAGGCTTGGCCTGCCTGAGACAAAACCTGCTTATTTAAAGCTTGCGCTTGACCATATCT
Source organism: uncultured Gammaproteobacteria bacterium (assembly GCA_963975155.1). Lineage (GTDB taxonomy): Bacteria > Pseudomonadota > Gammaproteobacteria > Pseudomonadales > Pseudohongiellaceae > UBA5109. Next base: position 341,457 of record CAXBFG010000002.1, read on the forward strand.
CGCCTGAATTAAACACCAGATTAGGTAAGCTGGGATTAGATATTTCCAAACCCTTTATTATCATCCATGCCAGCGCTGCCAAAGATTATAAAAAATGGCCTACCCGCTATTTTGCCGAACTTATTTATTTACTCCATAACCAGGGTTATAACACGGCTCTTATTGGCGCCGGCAAAGCTGATCAGGAAGCAAATGCAGGCATTCTTCAGGCCTTGAAAAGCACCTACAAAGATATTGATGCAATTGATTTATGCAACCAGCTTTCATTGTCAGAGCTGGCTGTTTTATTTACTCAGGCATCTGCCATGGTTGGCAATGACAGCGGTCCTTTCCACCTTGCCTCTGCATTGCAACTGCCTGGCTGTGTGATTTTTGGACCGACTGAAGTCGCCTTATGGAAACCTCTGTCGGATGTTTCCGTAGTGCTGAAGAGTAATGAGCAGTGTGCCGAGGAATGCACAAAAAGTGGCTGTATCTTTGAAAACCGCTGCCTGGTGGCTATTAAGCCGTCCATGGTGCTCGAAAAATTACTGCCCTTGTTATAATTTTCCAAACTTGTCCCAGGTGTATTTTCGATCTTTTCCCACGACTTATGCCCAGCTTTCAGAAAGTTATAGGCCGAGACTATAGGATGCCGCCGCTTCAGTTAATAAGTTAACCACTGTTTTCGGCATGGAATAAAAATCATGTTCCTGGCCGTAGCTAATTCCATTGGCCCTCCAAACAGCCTTCCTTTCACTTAATAGCATACGCTCAAGCTGCATATTCAATGCTTCCTGTTGAAATGGCATGGGGCAAATTTTACCGGCATTGGCTCGTTCCACATGATAGGCATAACCACAACTTGCCGTCGCCAAAACCGGCAGCCCTGCAACAATGGCTTCAAGTATTACCATCCCTGCGCTTTCCTTGATAGAAGGATGTATCAGCAAATCAGCAGCCTGCAAAAAATCAGGAATATCATTGCGTCCGCTTAATATTTTAAAACGCTTGCTGACCCCCAGACGCTCAGCCATCTTCAGATATATATCAGGTTTATCTTCCCCAATAACATAAAAATGTACTTTCTTTCTCAGGTTCTCCTTTAAGGCTGCATAAGCCATTAAAGAGCGATCAAGGCCTTTTGTCTTGAATGAAGAGCCAATCTGCAGCAGCAGATATTCATCATCCGCAATGGATAACTGAAAGCGTAAATGCCTGCGTTTCACCGTCGCATCAGGGCCTGCCCTGCGGTCAGGTTTAATACCGGGAGGCAGGACGATCAGGCGCTCCTCATCGGTCTGATAATGGGTAATAAAATCCTGTCGCTGATCTGGCGTCAATAATAAACTGACAGCTTCTTCATCCTTCCCGAATACTGCTTCCTCAAAATCCAGATATTGTTTGCTTCTGGCCGTTAAACGATAAAAAAATGATCTTTCGTTCCAGGCTTTTTCGGCAAAGCAATAATCTGCTGCGTAGTAATAATCCAGACCCGGCATTTTGTTAAAGCCCAGCACCAGATCAAATTTTTCCACCGTCTCACTCAGCATGGATTCAACAAAATATTCGCGTTGCGCAGTCTTGGTGTAGCCTTGGCCTGGCAAAATAATAACTTCGGTATTTTCAGGTTTTTCTCCCTCCCATTGCATGCAAAATATGCTCACTTCAACTTGCCTTGCCTGACAGACTTTTAAAATCTTCAGCATGTCCTGCTGCAGGCCACCGTAAGGAAAATATGAAAACAGCACAAAAGCAAATTTCATGAGCCACTCTCTCTTGTGCCTGTCATCAGGCTATCAAGACTGTGCCATACCGTGTCGGGATCGAGTGTGGAAAAACAGGGCGGCTGCACACTGAAAACCTGAGCCTGCTGATCTTCACTTAGATCTTCGCCACGATAATGGCAGGTTTTATTTAAACAGGGGCTACAGGAAAGAGTGGCGCTTAAATGCATTTGATTTTTGCCATAGGTGCCAGTCCGGATTGCGTCACTGGCACCATAAAGCGCAACCGTTGGGCAGCCAAGCGCAGCGGCCAGATGTGCCAGGCCGGTATCGACTGCTACTATCGCTTTTGCCTGTATCATTTGAGCGGCAATCTCCGTAAGTGTCAGCTTGTCCAGTACAGTGACTCCCGGCGCCGATGCGGCGATACGGGTAGCCCTCTGTTTTTCTAGAGCATTTCCCCACAACAAGTTAACGGGAATATCATTTGCATGTGCTTTCTTGCTTAACTGAATCCAGTATTCCTCCGGCCAAAGCTTGGTTTCCCAGGTCGTGCCGTGTAGAAACAGCAGCTTCGCTTCTGCCTGTTTGTGCTTTGCAGAAGCGAACTGATTAATATCGATACCGTAATCTGCAGACTGGTTTTGTATGCTGTAGCCAAGAGCTTTCGCAAAGAGTTCCCTGCTGCGTTCAACAGCATGTTGTTGCCAGGATACAGCGTAACAATCATCATAATACCGTGTCGCCATTTTTTCCCGGATGCTGTTTTTATCAAACCCGGCTATCCGGCCACCGGCAAGCGAACTGATCTTGCCGCTTTTAAATAAACCCTGAGCGTCAATTATCAAATCATACTGCGTGGCCTGCAATAATTTTTTAAAGGCTTTGTATTCCCTGTTAAAAAAAATGCCCAGTAGACTTTTACGCCAGCGGCGCAGTGCTACAGGTATAACTCTTTTAACTGCCGGATGCCAGCCTGGCACTTCGGTAAAGGCTTCTTCTGTAATCCAGTCAAATTCAATATTCGGAATTGCCTTTTTAGCGTCGCTGACAGCAGGCAGGGTGTGAATGATATCTCCCAGCGAAGAAACTTTAACGATCAGCACTCGCATGTTCAGTTGCCTGACTCGGTCGGTTTCCGGCCCTGCAGTTCTGACTCAAGCAGGTTCATAGCTTCAATTACAGTTGCCGGTAACAGCTTTCGCAAGCAATCCAGATGACCCAATGGACATTCTCTTTTAAAGCAGGGGCTGCAAGCTAAATTCAGCGACAATATTTTTACCTTGTCTGTCAGCGGGGGAGTAAATTTTGGTGAAGTAGAGCCATATAATACTATCAATGGCTTGTTCAAGGCAGCGGCAATATGCATCAAGCCTGAATCATTGCTGAGCACAATATCAGCCAGCGACATTAAATCAATTGCTTCACCAATACTGGTTAAACCTGCCAGGCTCCTGCAATACTTCTGCTGCTCTGGATTAATATTCTCGATAATACGTGTCGTTGTTTGTGCATCTTTGTTCGAACCCATCAACCAGATTTGCTTGCCTTCACTAATTAGGACATCTGCTACCTTGGCAAAATGCTCCTCCGGCCATTGCTTGGCGACACCGAATTCCGCTCCCGGGCAAAAGACCACTACGGGCCGGCGGGTATCCAGTGTAAATTTTTCCAGCAAGGCAGATACATCTGCCGAAACTTCAAGCAAGGGTACTGGCAAGGGCTCAGGCAACACGCTATTTGCAGGAAAACCCAGTGCCGCAAATCTCTGCACCATTAAGGGATAGACCCGCTCATCCAGAATCCGGCAGTCATTCAGCAGCCAGGATCTGGCTTCACCACGCCAGCCGGTACGAACCGGAATCTTTGCAAAAAACGGAATCAAAGCCGACTTGAAGGAATTAGGCAAAACAATTGCCTGCTGATAATCCTGCCTGCGTAACAGTCGAGCCAGCTGCAAACGCTTGCCAAGCGCCAGTTCGCCATGTCCGACAGGCATGCTGATAGCCTGATTGACTTCCGGCATACGCGCCAGCAAATCACGTGTCCAGTCCAGGGCAAGCACGTCTATGGCCAGTTCAGAATGTTGTGAATGCAGACATCGGAACAGGGACTGGGCCATGACCATGTCCCCTATCCAGGAAGGGCCAATAACCAGCACCCTCATTTATGCATCCCCAGAAAAGAGAATTGCTTCATTAATGAGCCTTAATTTTAATGAATCCTAGTTTGCCTCAGGTGTTACCCGGAAAACTTCGTTAATGGTAGTGAGACCTGCTGCCACCTTCAATGCACCACTGCGCCTCAGACTGGACATGCCTTCCTTATAGGCATGCTGTCTGAGTTTGGGCAGATCGCTTTTTTCTTCCGCATAGGCCTGTAACTCTTCAGTGAGCGGCATAACCTCATAGATACCTTCCCTGCCCTTGAAGCCCGTGTCACGACATTCACGGCAACCCACCGCTTCATAGACCTGTTCGGGAATCTCGCCCTGCCAGTCCGGGTCCAGATGTTTCCAGAGTGAGTTTTCCAGTGGCTCCGCTTTTTTACAGTTCGGACACAGCACCCGCACCAGCCTTTGCGCCATTACGCCAATCAGGGTGGCCTTGATCAGATAGGAAGGAACATCCAGTTCGAGCAAGCGGGTTATGGCAGATGGAGCATCATTTGTATGCAGGGTAGAAAAAACCAGATGGCCGGTGAGCGCAGCCTGTACTGCCATTTCTGCTGTTTCCAAATCCCGAATCTCACCAATCATGATGATATCCGGATCCTGACGCAGCAAGGCCCTGACGCCATTTGCGAAAGTCATTTCAATATTTTCCTGCACCTGCATCTGGTTAAAACTGGACTCCACCATTTCAATCGGATCTTCAACCGTACAGACATTTACTTCCTTTGTGGCCAGTGATTTCAGGGTCGAATACAGGGTTGTTGTCTTGCCACTGCCGGTCGGGCCGGTGATCAAAATAATGCCATGCTTATGTTTCGTCATGGCGTGCCATCGCTCCAGATCAGTGTCACCTAAGCCAAGCTGCTGAAAGGATTTCAGTAATACATTAGGGTCAAAAATACGCAGTACCATCTTTTCGCCAAAAGCCGTCGGCAAGGTGGAAAGTCGCAGTTCCACTTCTTTGCCAAGGGGGCTCAGGGTTTTCAGTCGTCCATCCTGTGGGCGGCGCTTTTCCGCGACATTCATTCTGCCAAGTGCTTTCAAGCGACTGGTGACGGCACTGAGTACCTGCATGGGGATCTGATAAACCGTGTATAGCAAGCCATCAATACGAAACCTGACATTACCGATCTCACGGCGGGGTTCTATATGAATATCACTGGCACGTTGTTCGAACGCATATTGCAATAGCCAGTCCACAATATTAACGACGTGCTTGTCATTGGCTTCCGGCTCCTTCGAGGAACCAAGCTCCATCATTTGCTCAAGGTTGCCGATACCCGGCCGGTTTTTATTGCCTTCCCCTCCGGATATCGCCAGGCCAATTGATGCCGATAAGCGATAGAGTTCGCCGGTCATTTTTTCCAGTTCGAGCGGATTGGCAACAACGCGTTTAATGGGTTTGCGCAAGACCTGATTCAGGTCTTCTTCCCAGCTTGTGATATATGGCTCTGCACTGGCAATGGTGACTTCATTGGCAGCAACTTTTACTGCCATAATCTTATGTCTCTGCGTGAAGGCATGTGACATAACCTCGGTCACTCTGGCCGCATCGATACTCAGAGGGTCTATATGATAATAATCCTGGCCTGACTGCTCAGCGAGGATTTGCGTCAGGGTTTCCAGGTCAAGCGTCTTACCGGGGTTTTTTTGATCATCTACGCTCTGGTTGGCTACAAATACCAGCACGTGTTGTTTGGCAGGTTTACGAACTTTCACCAGGGCCTGCAGCTGGGCTTTACTGATCCTTCCTGCTTCGTACAAACCTTTCAGAAACTGAATCAGATCCAGGGAGCGATCCTGTTGCTTGCTTTGCCCTGCTACTTTCATGATTTACCTGCCTGTATTGAATACACAGGAGTGTATACGCCCGAATTCGAATTACAAGGGCTAATAAACTGAAATGAAAACTAGGCTGTAAGGCGTCTGGTCAGGCTTTGAACAGCCTTGACGCTGGCGGGGTTTTCCTGAAACTCATGTTTGAGTTTGCCGACAGTAGTGGAAACGGTGCCATATCGCTTCAGACCAAATCGATTGGCAATGGTCTGTAAGGTTACAGCGGAAAGTTCCTGGCAAAGGTGCATCGCTACCCAGCGTGGCACATTCCTGGAACCGGGCCCACGAGCTGCCCGATAAATACTCTTTTCGTCCACCTTATAGAATCTGGCGACTTCCTTCACGACCTGCTGCATCGATGGCCGCGAACGCACCGGTTTTACCTTGCTCTTGCCATGCAGCTTAAGTGCGGCGATTTTACTTTGAGCACTTTTTTTGAATTTCTCATCACCAAGTACCGAATGCAGATTCTTGCGGGCATAAAAATGCTTTATGTCCGCATCAGAGCCTTCTGCAACATAGGCAAGATACTTAGCATAGGGTCTAGCAGCTTTATCCTTTGTCAGGGAAGCAAACATCGTCAGCACCTCATCGCGCACCAGCCAGTCAGGTGCTTTTTGTTTATTCCCGTAGGCTGCAAGACTCGACCATGAATAACTGACTGCCGGTGCCAGGTCTCTTTTGGTTCGTACAGGCAAATTATGGATGTAGCGGGAAACTTCCAGTAGATAGGGCTTGGACTGAAGCAGGACAGCCTTGAAGCGCGAATGAAAAATAGAACCCTGATAGTTTTTTTGTGCCTGATAGAACTGTGTATAGATCCCATCTAGCTGTCGCATAAAACGACTCAGGTTTGCTTCCGGTGTTTTTATCAAAAGATGATATTCATTTTTTAACAGGCAATAGGCATGCACTTCGACATGAAAGCGCAAGCAGGCTTCCCCCAATTCTGCCAGGAAGCCCTCAAAATATTTACTGCCGGGGAAGAGTGTCGTGCCTAGTTCGCCTTTATTGCAAACGTGATAGTAGGCATTTGGGTATTCTATGCGTAATGGTCTGGCCATGATCTGATTCCTTGTGCCTTTAACTTTCCACAGATTCTGCTGCTGGGCTGTTAAGGCAAACTATCGTTCACTTTCTGCCATGTAACATGTTGGATGCTTGATACTTTGGTTCTTCTGGTACCTTTTTTTTGCGCTGCTTGTACTTTATAACAATAAAGGGCTTTGGTGAACCAGACTTTTAGAATAAACAATTTTTAACCAAGAATGAACTACTATAATTATTTCGTAGGCTGCAGTTTAAAAATTCTTCCGTTTAAGTTCAGCCTTGCCGGCAAGCTGGTCTTGTGGCGACACGCCAAAATGCGTACATCCCTGTACAGGCTCGGCTGACGACGTCCTGTCGTCAGACGGTCGCCGACAGCCAGGCTTGCCATCACGCCTGTGCGTTTTACATTCTTGAAAATTACAGATAGCTAGGCAGGCCGCCCTTCCTGTCATGTGAACCCATTGAGATGTCTTTTTCCTGAGTATTTTTCCGATTAAGCGCGAGGACTGTCTGAGGAGCAAAGCGACGAGTTCCGCAGCGCCGGAAAAATAAGAAGGAAAGATCGAAGGGTGAGCCAGACAGAAGCGGCGGCATATTAAACAAGAGCGGCTTTCTTAGCAGCTTGTCATTTCCAACACCGTTAAACGCACAGGCGTGATGACAAGCCCTTAAAGCTTACTTAGGCTCATACTTACTTTTCAGCAAGATAAATTGCCCGCTTGGGTGCCGGGTAGCCTTCTATCGTCAGAGCCGGGTTTTCCTTATCGAGTGCTTCGGGCAATGACTCAAAGTTCATCCATGGCGTGCTTCTTTGTTCTTCTATACTGGTAAAGCCCACATCCACCAGCCTGACATTTTTGTAACCAGCCTTTATAAGCCAGCTTTCCAGGGTGGCGCAGCTTGGTAAAAACCAGACATTTGGCATTCTGGCATAGCGTTCCTGTGGCAACAGGGTCTGGCCTTCTTCACCATCTATTACCAGGGTTTCCAGTATCAGTTCCCCACCGGGTCGCAGACAGTCCTTGAGGGCATAGAGATGGTCGATGGGTGAGCGGCGATGATAGAGCACGCCCATGGAGAAAACCGTATCAAAGGCCTGCAGTTTTTCAGGCAGGTCTTCCAGGGCTAATGGCAAAACGTGAACCGGCGCTTGTCTTAAAAAGTGCCGCATAGCCCAGTACTGCATGTTGAACAACAGATGCGGGTCTATACCAATAACCAGTTGGGCGCCTGCTCCTGCCATGCGCCAGCAGTGATAACCGTTACCACAACCGACATCCAGCACTTTTCTGTTCTCTAATGGCGCAATATGTTTTACCAGACGGTCCCATTTCCAGTCGGAACGCCATTCCGTGTCCAGTTCCAGGCCGAACAGGGAGAAGGGCCCCTTGCGCCAGGGCTGCAAGCTCAGCAAGAGCTGTTTTAATTCGGCTCTTTCTGCTTCACTGCACTGGGCGGCATCGCCGATAGTAACGCTGTTCTGTAAATCAATTTCCTGCGGAACCAGATTTGGCAAAGCATCCAGAGCCTGTTTCCAGCCAGGGAAATCTCCGTGCCTGATCTGCGCCAGAAAATTGTCAGGTACGGCTTCAATCAGTCTGGCAAATTGTGTGTTATGTAGGCTTGATTTCAGTTCGGTAAAATCGAAGGGCTGCTGGCTGGAACCGGAAGGATCGGACATCTTATTTAACGGCAAACATGGATGCAAAATTAAAGCACTGAAACCAGAGTTCAAAGCGGGTGAAGCCTGTACTTTCTATTCTGCTTTTATGCTGTTCGAGTGTTTCGGGAATCATGACTTTTTCTATGGCGGAACGCTTGCGACTTATTTCCAGCGCGGAGTAACCATTTGCCTGTTTAAACTGGTGGTGCAGTTCAATAAACAGCGCATTTTTTTCTGGTTCGGTAAAAATAATTTTTTCAGAAATAATTAAAATACCACCCGGCACCAGGGCATCATAAATTTTCCTGATCAAAGCATCTCTATGTTCAGGTGCTATAAATTGCAGAGTGAAATTAAGCACGACAACTGATGCATTGCTAAGCTCTGAGTCCAAAACATTTTCACAACGCAGTTCAACAGGAAGCAGATTCTCGCCAGCGTTTTGCTGCAAGGATGCGCGACACTGATCCAGCATCGCCTGCGAATTATCCACCGCAATCAAAGTGCTGTTCTTGAGTTTTAATTGCTGCAACAGGAAAGTTACCGCCCCCAGTGAACAACCCAGATCATAAAGCTGCGTGTCATTGCGGGCATAGCGTTCGGCCAGAATGCTGATCATACGAACAATCAAGGCATAACCCGGCACGGAACGGTTGATCATGTCAGAAAATACTGCAGCGACTTTGTCGTCAAAGACAAAGTCTGCCAAAGCCTCATCGTACAGATAAATATTGTCTTTGTTGCTGCTCATTGAATCCGGCTCAGAACTCGGCTTCGCTGTAGCCGCGTGCCTGTAAGGCCTTTCTGATGGTCGCTGCCGTGGCTGCCAATCTTTCCGGCATGACTTCCTGGGCCAGACTAAAATTCAGATCGCCCATATTATCGATGGGAATTAAATGTATATGGGTATGGGGAACTTCCAGGCCGATAATGGAAACGCCTATGCGCTTGCAGGGAATAACCGCTTTGATGGCCTTGGCGATTTTTTGCGATACCAGCATGATGTGTGCAGCCGTTTGTGCCGGTACATCATCCCAGTGATTCACTTCCAGTTTGGGGATGACCATAAGATGACCTTCGCGAATCGGCTGAATGGTCATAATCGAAAAACACTGCTCGTCTTCCCAGACAAAATGGCCGGGAATTTCTTTGTTAAGTATTTTGGTAAAGATGCTTGCCATTGCCTCACCTTGCCCTCTGTTTTATGGGGCAGAAACTATACCACAGGCTAATAGCCGGGAATAAACTGAATAAAGGCTGGATTTTTATTGATTGATTCCCGCTAAATAATACCCGGAGCCCTTCAACCTTTACTTCACTTAAGTTCGGCGCTGCGGAACTCGTCGCGCTGCTCCTCAAACAGTCCTCGCTTGAACCCGAACTTAAGCAAAGTAAAAAAGCGTTTCAACGGGCTCTCTTGGTATTATTTACACGGGAATTTGTTCGACATTTTTTATATGAAAACTAGGCAATATTCTCGATCGGCAATTTAGTTGTACTGATAACCTGGCGCAGTACAAAGCTGGAATGCACATCCGTCACGCCCGGAATCTTGGTAATTTTGTTCAGCAGGAAATCCTGATACACCTCCATATCCTGCACCACCACCTTCAATAAAAAATCCGCCGACTGCCCGGCAATCAATAGGCATTCCAGCACCTCGGGATAACTGCGGATGGTAGTTTCAAAATGCTCGAAACGATCAGGCGTATGTTTATCCATATTGATCTGAATCAGCGCGGTCAGTTTCAGGCCCAGCTTCGATGCATTTAACAAGGCGGTATAACCCTCGATAATGCCTTCCTCCTCCAGCTGTTTGACCCGGCGCAGGCAAGGCGAAGGTGACAGGCCTATCTTGTCTGCCAGCTCAAGATTACTGATGCGGCCGTTCAGCTGAATTTCCGCCAGTATGCGTTTATCGGTACGATCCAGTTGCATTCGCCCTCCCGTACTGCTGATTTATTTCGATACTGCGTCATGTACTTTCTTAGCGAACTAAGTCGTCGTTCGCTAAACCGCTCCTCACCGACGACATTACTCCGCTTTCACGTCCGCAGGCCATTGTTCAGCCGCGCTATCTTCATTAGCTATTGATTTACTTCTATCTATATAAGCACTCTATATAAGCACTCTATATAAGCACTCTGCGAAACAGCCTGGCTAAACTATTAATGCTGATTATATATTTTTATTGGCATATAAATACTTAATTTTTTATATTTTTAGCTATATATACTATTTTATAGGCAAATATGCGCAATATTAGCAATAATTTTGCGGAAAAAAGCCTGTACAATGCCTGTCTTGAAACAAACAACAGATATGGAGCAAGATCGTGAGTCGCTTTGACCCAGGCAAATATAAACCCTTTCAACCTGTTCAACTGCCAGACAGATCCTGGCCTGATCAGGTCATCAGCAAGGCACCTACCTGGTGCAGCGTTGATTTGAGAGATGGTAATCAGGCGCTGATCGAGCCCATGTCCGTTGCGCAAAAGAAAAAGATGTTTGCCATGCTGGTGGATATCGGCTTCAAGGAGATCGAAGTAGGCTTTCCTGCTGCTTCGCAGCCTGATTTTGATTTCGTGCGCTGGCTGATCGAAGAAGACAAGGTGCCCGATGATGTCACTATCCAGGTGCTGACACAGGCCCGCAGTGAACTGATACAGCGCAGCTTTGAAGCCCTGAAAGGCGCCAAAAAAGCCATTATGCATCTGTATAACTCCACTTCAGTGGTGCAGCGTGAAAAAGTCTTCAAGCTGGATAAACCCGGCATCGTCAAGATTGCCGTTGAAGGCGCCAAAGAAGTCTTGCGTTGTTCCAGGCTGGCTCCGGAAACAGACTGGCGCTTCCAGTATTCCCCCGAAAGCTTTACCGGTACCGAACTCGACTTTGCTGTCGAGGTCTGTGACGCGGTATGCGATGTCTGGCAGGCCAGCCCGCAAAACAAGGTGATCCTGAATCTGCCTGCGACGGTTGAAATGGCCACCCCCAATGTTTATGCCGACCAGATTGAATGGTTCTGTCGCCACGTCAAAAACCGCGATGCCGTTATTATCAGTCTGCACACGCATAATGACCGCGGCTGCGGTGTCGCCGCTTCGGAACTGGGCGTGATGGCCGGTGCCGATCGCGTGGAAGGCACGGTGCTGGGTAACGGCGAACGCACCGGTAACCTCGATGTGGTGACCATGGGCATGAATATGTACAGCCAGGGCATCGACCCGGAACTGGACTTCAGCGATATGGACCGTATCTGTACGGTAGTAAAAGAATGTACCCAGATTGATGTACACCCGCGCCAGCCCTATGCCGGCAGCCTGGTGTTCACGGCCTTTTCCGGCAGTCATCAGGACGCCATCAACAAATGCCTTAACCTGTATAAGGAAGGCGAAACCTGGGAGATTGCCTATCTGCCAATCGATCCGCGTGATGTGGGCCGCACCTATCAGGATGTGATTCGCGTTAACAGCCAGTCTGGCAAGGGCGGCGTGGCCTATGTGCTGGACAACAAATACGGCTACCAGCTGCCGCGCTGGTTACAGATCGAATTCAGCCGGGTCGTGCAAAAAGCCGCCGAAGCCAGTGGCCAGGAAATCTCGCCGCAGGAAATCTGGGACTTATTTGAGAAGACCTATCTGAAGCTGCCTTCCCCGCTTATCCTGAAGACCTTTTCCATCGAAAAGAACGGCGGCAAGGAGCGTGTATCCGGCAGCATTGACCTGAACGGACAGGAGTTTCAGGTTCAGGGGCAGGGTTCCGGTATGCTGGCCGCATTCAGTGATGCCCTGCAAAACACACTGGACATCGAATTCCAGGTGCTGGAATATGGCGAACATGCGCTGAGCCAAAGCTCCACGGCCGAAGCCGTGACCTATATTCAGCTGAAACATGAGAACGCTCGCTATACGGGTATTGCCGTTAATGAGGATATTGTCACCTCTTCGGTGAATGCCCTGCTAAACGGTGTTGCGCAGATCATGCAGGCCAGAAAAAGGATGGCAGCCTGAGGGAAGCCATCCCATAATTCCACTATATAAGCATAAAAAGCACATTATTTGACTAAAATACCCACTTTCCCCTTTGAATTCGAAATTCTGCGCTCAAAGCGTAAGACTTTGGCTATTATCATAAAAAGTGGGGAATTGGTGGTTAAATCACCTAAATATGTGTCCGATGTGGATATTTATGACTTTATTAGGCAAAAACAGAACTGGATTGAAAAACACCTCACCGAACAGGAAGTCAAACTAACCCAAAGACTGGTTATTGCCGACGGACATGAGGTCATGTTTTTCGGCAAGCCACGCCGCATCGAAGTGATACTGGCCAAACGCCCGAAAGTGGACATCACCGACAGCCGTTTACTGATTTACAGCCGCAGCAGCGAGCCCGAAGAACTCGAAAAACACTTCTCACGCTGGCTTAAACTCCAGGCCAGTGAATACATGACCACCCAGACCATTAAAACCGCCCGCGCACTGGGCGTGGAAGAACGCCTGAAGGACGTCGCGTTCCGGAAAACCAAAACCAAGTGGGGGCACTGCTGCACAGACGGCACCATTCAATATAACTGGCTCACCATGATGGCGCCCAAGCCGGTGATCGATTATCTGATTGCCCATGAAAGCAGCCACCTGATTCATATGAACCATTCACAAAAATTCTGGAAGACAGTGGCCTCCGTCTGCCCGGACTATAAAGACCTGAAAGACTGGTTAAAAACCTACGGGCATCGTTTCTGGACTGAATAAATAAACGTAAATTTGACATCGCGTTAAGTCATATCCTGAACTTATTCATAAATATCGCACGCTTTAAAAGCGGGCATGCACGGCTTGCATTATCCCCTGATTTTCTACTCTGATAATTCAACAGCTTAAAACCAGGGACTCTAAATACTGTGCTACACAGCCTGAGATACTGTGCACGCACTCTTTCCCGGTTTCATATTTATCATTCAATAATATTGTTTTGAAAATCAATAAGTAACACAATAGGTGAAATTGATAAAAAACTAACCGAGCGTGCACACTATATAAATGTTAATGGGCATAATGAAGCATCACTATGGAAAGTAAGAAAATAAAAACAATAAGTAGGAAGAAAGCAGCTTCTGGAAAGATCAGCTACGGTGACCCTATTGTTTTACATGAAACATCCAAATCAAGAGTTACATTGGTTCCATTTTACATCCCTCATTCAGATCATACCGAGTTATCGGTTAAAATTGTTACTTGGGGTAAGTTACAAAGTGAATGGAAATTCAAAGAAGAAAAAACTATTACTCTTTCAGAGAGTGCATCAAGAAACTTACAATCAGCACTAGCTCAGCACTATGAAGTTGCTAAATCAGATGAAGATGGAAAATACCTTTTACTTAAAATATCTGATGGAACGGCGGATTTAAGTGATCATGATCCACAACTTGTTGCTAATGCATTAACCAAAGTACTTTCTCAGGAAGATATAGTTCAGCACTTACATCAAACAGAATTAAGTAACGAACTTGTTAACTCTTTGCGAGGTGCTATCAGAGTTAAGGAAATGCAACATGCCGTTTCCGAACTTCAAAACAATTTAGATTCAGGCATTAATGATGAAAATACATACCAAGAATGGTGTCAAAACCATTCTTGGGCATTTGGTAGCGCATACGTTGTAAATGATGAAGTAAGAAACATTTCTGCAAGCGATAATTTGGATTTACTTCTACCTACAGTAATAGCTGGGTATCGAGATTTAGTGGAATTAAAAAGGCCTGATATGCAGGTTCTTAATTATGACAAAGGACACAGAAACTATTATTGGACCTCTGATGTATCAAAAGCAATTGGCCAATGTCATAGATATTTAGATATTCTTCATGAAGTAGCTGCAAACGGCCTTAGAGACCACCCTGAAATTGTTGCTTACCATCCAAGAGCTATAATAGTCATAGGCCGCTCTAATGACTGGGATGAAAACCAATTAAGAGCATTGCACGGCTTAAACCATAGGTTATCTAGTGTTACTGTAATGACTTATGATCAACTTTTGGCACAAGGCGAAAGGCTTCTTCATATGGTTATACCAATAGATAAAAATACAACCCAGTATATTGAAGAGACCGTATGGGATGAAGATATTCCCTTTTAGAGAACCCATTAACAAGCCACTCAAGAATGACGCCGCAAGCGGCGCATCTTAGTGGAGCGTTAGCTTTCAAGGAGAGTTCAAGTTGTGCTGAGAGCAAGTGATATATGTAGCACTCTAAAGGAACGTGCGAAATGGACAAATCGATCTATCGGCCATGGGTTATCTACACGTCTTGGAGTAATGGAAGAAACGATCACTGATGTAAATCTATTAGAAATTGCGATTCGACATGAAGATCATGTATTAACGAAAAAATTTACTCGCAGACAAGAAGGTTCCTTAAGCGGTGCTGATTGGCTATGGTGCATAGGTGAGCCTGGTTCGTGGTTTCTTCTATTAGTTCAAGCAAAAATCATTAATCCTAAAACAGGTAGATGTCATTATCTAAATTACAGCAAAGGAAGCCAAAGGAGCTTGCTTCTTAAATTTGCTAGAAAAATTAAAGCAATTCCTATATATGCTATCTACTCACATATACCAGATGGTTATGAGCCTCCGCCTAAAGCCAGTCCACATTTCTCTTCCATAAATTCAAATGAATGGGGTTGTTCTTGGCTTACCCCTCAAAGGGTAAAATCATTAGTTTCTGCCAAAAAATATAAACTTGAAGATGTTCTTAGATATTCAGTGCCTTGGGCAAAACCATTTTGCGAGTTTGAGGATTCTGCTAATTTCACTCTAGGTGAACAATTTGCAAATGGGCTTTACGAAACACAACAAAGACTTATTGATCAACATTTGGTGCCAGAAATGTATGAAGATGAAGGCATGAAAAGTGGTCAAGGCTCAAAAAAAAGAACTTGGGATCACATGGACCCCCGAGAGCTATTGCAGACCGACATTCCAATAAAAATAAAAAATATGTTGAGTTCAAAAAGTGCTAAAGGCGCTCCAATCAGTGGAATTAGCGTTATTTCTGGAGTTCCAATTAAGCAATTGGTAGAAAAAGAAGTTATCAAACAGATTTCAATTGAACACAAATTGTATCTACCATCTAGTAATGAAGAATCAATTAATAAGGTCGTAGGCAAAAGGAAGCCAGCAAACAAATCACAAAGGATGCGCTAAGACACACCTTTATTAAGGGCGTTAAACCTCCACAATCCCCGCGTGAGTGATTACAATCAAACCAACACTAACCCTGATCCTAAGGAGGAAGAGGATGAGTAAAATCGTAGAAGAGGTAAAGGCAGCAAATGCTGATTATGTAGCCGACTTTGGTGATAAAGGCAGTTTACCAATGCCCCCGGGCAGACAGTTTGCCATCCTGACATGCATGGATGCCCGTTTAGATCCGGCAAAATATGCCGGTCTTGCCGAAGGTGATGCGCATGTCATTCGTAATGCGGGTGGCAGAGCAAGTGACGATGCTATCCGTTCACTGGTCATTTCTTACAAATTACTTGGAACAAAAGAATGGTTTGTTATTCACCATACTGATTGCGGAATGGAAACATTCACTTCAGACATAATGGGTGATTTGCTATCGGGTAGTCTCAAGACATCCAGTGTGGATGCCACCGGCTGGCATGACAGCAATGCTGGCGGGGGCACCACTGATGGCAAGTACATCAATTGGTTAACTATCAGTAACCAGGAAAAAAGTGTTTTGGAAGACGTTCAGCGCATCAGAAGTAATTCAATGGTGCCGAGCGATATTCCCATTTATGGTTATATTTATGACTGTAAAACGGGAAATCTTGTCGAGGTTCCTGAAGCAACAAAAGCGGGTAAAGCAAGCTGATCTCTGACAAGGCCAGGCAGCGCGGATCAGCATAAGCGCCGCGAGTATTTTTCAGCAGCGCTGATGTTGTACTCTGATTGACGAGCTTGTGAATTGCAAAAAGGCCTCAGCGTAAATTTTTAACTTACACTGAGGCCTTTTATTTTCTTTCTTTTCTTGCTGGCCTTCCTAGAAGTTGTAGCGGACTCCCACCAAGGCGGTGCGTGGCTTGTTAGGACGTGCACCATCAGGGATGCGGGAAATGATTTCCTGATTGTCCAGCAGGTTTTCCACTTTCACAAAGACCTCGGTTTCGGAATTCAGCTGATAGCGACTGATCAGGTCCAGCACCAGCAAGGATTCCGTCTCATTGAAAGTTCCGGCGACACGGTTGCAGGCAACGTTGATGCACATGCTGTCGATGTATTTGAGCACGACATAATTGCTCCAGCCTCCACTGTGTTCCAGTCCGGCACGCAGGCTGAGTATGTTCTCCGGCACGTCCGCCAGTGCGTCGCCATCCAGAAACCCCGTAACAGCATTGTCTTTACTGATTTCCGCCTGTGTCAGCGTATAACTCAGGTTGAGGGGAACTCTCCAGCTCCCATAGTCCAGGCTATGATTAACCTGAAACTCGAGCCCTGCTACCACGGCTTCGCCCGTGCTGAAGCTGCCGCTGGTGGCTCCGTTGCTGCAGGGACTGGCCAGCGAACAGTTTTCGGTCTTGTTGGAAAAGTCACTGTAGAAACCAAGCGCTTCCAGAAACAGATTGCCATTCGTATACCGCAGACCACCTTCATAATTGATGCTGGTCTCCGATTCTTCACTGGCCAGGGCTCCGCCGCCCAGCGGTGAAAAGCCTTTATGCACGCCGCCCAGCAACTGCCAGGAAGGCGCCAGGTCCCAGGTAAACGAAACACCGGGCAGCCACTGCTCATCAGTATTGCTGCGGATGCTACCGATAACGCTACGCTGCGGATCATTAAACTGCTGCCTGCTGCTGTCTACATCTTCATAACGCAGCGCCAGATTGAGATTAAGATCCGGATGCAGCTGCCAGCTGTCCGTCAACCAAAGGCTCATTGCTTCAGCAGTCTCCAGGCGGTTGTCGCTGCCGGTGGGGAGCACCAGGCTGTCGAATATCAGTGAACCATTGACCTGATCATAAATTTCCACCGGCTGAAAGCGGTCCATCTCATCTTCATGAATGCGCCCGCCGAATTCGACCTGGTGCCGATCCAGATCAAAACTCAGGTTGGCCTGAATGCCACTTGATTCATAGCTGCGGTTGTTATGCGTGTAACCAAGGTCATCAGCATCGGCCAGACCATCCAGAACAGCCTGGGCATTGGCATCACCGGTATTGGCAGCATTAATCAGGGCACTGGTGCCGCCGAGCTTGAACCAGTCACGGGCGAATTCATTACGGTACACGGTAGCGCTCAATCCGGTGATGGCATTGATGGCCAGGTCGTAGCGCAGGCTGAGGCCGCTGTGATGATTGTCCATCTGGTCGATAGACGAAAGACCGTAGCGGCGGTTCGGGTCTGCGGCAAAGTCGGCATCACTAAGGCCGGCATAGGTCTCGTTCGATACTTCTTCGGAATACTGCAATTTCAGCAGCAACTCCTGGCGCTCATCACGCCAGCCAAATTTGGCATGGTAATCCTCAATCTGATAACCGCTATCACGATTGCTGCGGTCTATTTCCTTGAAGCCTTCGCTGTCTCGCTGCGCTGTTTCCAGCAGAAAGCCAAAGCCGTTTGCACTGCGCGCCCCATACCAGAAATGCAGATCGCGGCTGCTGTTCTCCCCGGCTATTGCCATCACCGAGCCGCTGCGTTGTTCGGGTATCGACGTAGCAACCAGGTTAACCACCCCTCCCGTGGTTTGCGGGCCATAGCGTAGCAGAGATGCACCCTTCAGCACTTCCACCGAAGACATGCGCAAGGTGGTGGGAAAGTAATAAGCGGCAGGGTTGGAATACGGCGCAGGTGCGACCAGGACGCCATCCTCCATCAGGGTAATCTTGTCGGATCGGTCCGAACCCGCTGCCCGCACACCAATATTGGGTCGCAAACCCATCCCGTCTTCCTCGCGGATATAAATACCGGGGACAGTCTTCAGCAATTGATTGATATCCGTAGCCGCTTCAATGCGGATCTGCTCCTGACCGACAACCGCACCGGAACCCGGCAACTGCCTGGCATCCTCAGGTGAACCGATAATTTCAATCGACTGTAACTCAACCCTTTGCTCGGCTGCCTGCAGTGCGGATGTCAATAATGCAGCACCAACAGCGCCAGCCAATACCCTTCTTTTAACTTTCATACTTTCTCCAAAAAGATAACGCCGGCAATCTTCCCCCAGCTTGCTTAAAAAACGGCGAGACGCAGTAAATTATAAATGGTAATGATATAGATAATGAGAATTATTATCAATAAGGCCTTAAAGGAAAACTCCTGCCTTTTGTCCTGTTCAGAGCAGCTCTGTGAGCCGAGCCAGCTAATGTCGACTTTATCTGTGGTTACCAGTAGCCGCTTCACTCGCACAGCTTTTGCTCAAAGTCCGTTTTTCGATTTACTGGGATTTCACAGACATGTATAACTATAGTCATTCATTTACGGTCACTTATACCGAACTCATCGAAGGGAAAGCGCTAGAAAAATGGAATTCCTGATCCCGATTTTTATTTTCGCTACCTCGGCAGGAATTACGCCTGGGCCAAACAATATTATGCTTATGACCTCAGGCCTGAATTTTGGTACCCGCAAAAGCATCCCCCACTATCTGGGTATTTGTATCGGCTTCCCGTTTATGGTCATCCTGATCGGTGTTGGCCTCGGCTTTGTTTTCGACAAATTCCCCGCTATACATGAAATCATTCGCATCGCAGGTGTCGCATATCTGTTGTATTTATCCTGGCTGATTGCCAATGCTGCGCCCAGCTCCTTAAGTGAAAATGAATCCAGACCGTTTTCGTTTTTGCAGGCGGTATTGTTTCAATGGGTTAATCCAAAGGCCTGGATTATGGCAAGCGGTGCGGTGGCGGCATATACAACAAGCACAGCCGATATCTATATGCAGGTTTTAATCATAGCGGCAGTATTCATGCTGGTGACCTTTCCGAGTACGGGAATTTGGCTCTTGTTTGGGGTGTGGCTTAAGCGCCTTTTTAAAACTCCGTCATACCAAAGAATTTTCAATATTTCTATGGCAATATTGTTAGTGCTTTCTATTACACCGATCATCTATGATTTAATCCGTGAATATGTAATCTAGGTTTTAACAGGTCTTTCAAGCTTTACTGTTACGGATTTGCGCTTATTAATTTACAACTTATCAGTTACCAGTACAGGAGATAAGGGTGACCTTGCAAATAGCCATGAAAGCTTTAGCGATCTGGGCAGGCATACTCGTAATGGCTGTACTTAACGGCACGCTGCGCGAATTCTTCCTGGTTCCGAAACTCGGTACAGCACCCGGATTTTTTCTCAGCGGTGTTTTGCTTTCGCTGCTCATTGTACTGCTGACCTATTTATCCCTGCCCTGGATCGATGCGCGTCGAATAACAGAACTTGCCAGCATTGGCTTGGGCTGGCTTTGCCTTACCCTGTTATTTGAGTTCTCATTCGGTCTGCTACAGGGTAAAAGCTGGCAAGTGATTCTGGAAGCCTACACCTTCAGGGACGGCAATATCTGGCCCCTGGTTCTGTTTGTTGTGGCCACCGCACCTTATCTTGCCGCCAAACTGAGGGGCCTGATTTGATTACATTATTTGGCAACCTGGAATCCGGGAATGTCCACAAGGTTCAGCTGATTCTTCGATATATTAACGAAGCCTTTGTGCGGGTTGATGTTAGCCAGACGCGTGGCGAAACCAGTCAACCGGAATTTCTAAAGTTAAACCCTATCGGAAAAATTCCTGCTGTTCTGTTAGACGATGGTGATGCCTTGTCAGAATCAAATGCCATCCTGTTTTATTTTGGCAGCACTACAGATCTGTGGCCCGGCAATGCGCGCAGTCAGGCTGAAGTGCTTCGGTGGTTATTTTTTGAGCAATACAGCCATGAGCCAACACTGTCAGTCATACGCTATTTAAAAAATTACTCGGAAGATCCGAGTCAGCACCAGGAGCAAATAAAAATTTTAGAACCAAAAGCAAAACGAGCACTTGAAACGCTGGAACAACGCTTAAAAAGCCAAAGCTGGGTTGCTGCTGAATATTGCACTATCGCGGACTATGCCCTCTATCCGTATAGCAAATTTTCTGACGAGGCGGGTTTTGAGTTGGCTAAATATCCTTCGATTCAAAACTGGTTGTTGCGGGTAGAGAGTCAACCGGGTTTTCTTCCTGTAAAAGAAGAAGGTTCAGTGCAGACACTTAGTTTTTCGGATTATTTTAATAAAAACATCTGACATCCATTTCAAACACGGCGCAAGCCTGGAGCAAAGTCTTGATTTACTACACGCTAAAAATTGCACTAACCACGATTCTGATTGTGGCTATTTCCGAAATTTCCAAGCGAAACTCTCTTGTTGCTGCCATATTAGCTTCTGTACCACTGGTATCGGTGCTGGCCATGCTCTGGCTTTATATTGACACAAAGGACACCACCAAAATAAGCGAACTATCGAGCGGAATTTTCTGGCTGGTCTTGCCCTCGCTGATGCTGTTTTTAGCCCTGCCATTGTTATTAAAACTGGAATTGAATTTTTATCTGGCCATGCTGATCTCAATCAGCCTCACCGTTATCAGTTATTTCCTGATGCTGATGGCATTAAATTATTTTGGGATAAAATTATAAACGTACAAATATGAGCAACTACAGAATCTCTACAAATAAGAAAGACCTTGATACTGATCTTGTTCATAACTTTCTTTCACAATCATACTGGGCTGCAGGGATCCCAAAAGAAACCCTGCTCAATGCCATTGATAATTCATTTTGTTTTGGTGTTTTCACAGAGACCAATGAACAGGTTGGTTTTGCCCGACTGATTACCGATAAGGCGACTTTTGCCTATCTTGCTGACGTGTTTATCCTCGAAGAACACCGCAACAGAGGCCTGGCAAAAAGGCTTGTTAAAGAAATTCTGTCCCATCCTGAATTACAAGGTATGCGCCGAATCAACCTTGCAACCAGGGACGCGCATGAACTTTATAAACCCTTTGGTTTTACGGCGCTGTCCAACCCTCAAAATATGATGGAAATAATTAATCCCAACGTGTATAAAAAAATATAATTATTCTGGCTTTTGGATTGAATATAACTTTATTCATTAACTTTCTGACTGATTAAATGACTATGCCAAAAATAGCTTCAAGCGATGATGAAATTATTAACTGCTTTGATGTGATGTCAGAGCTGCGCCCGCATTTACTGCGTGCGAATTTTTTAGCAACAGTTCGTGAAATGGAACAGGATGGATACAGCCTGGCATATTGTGAAAATAAAAATGCTGTAGTTGCTGTGGCCGGTTATCGCATTGCCCGAAATCTGTTTATGGGCAAACACCTCTACGTCGATGATCTGGTGACTGCCGATAAACATCGCTCCAAAGGCTATGGTGAAACCTTAATCATCTGGCTGCGGGAGTTGGCCTTACAGGAAGACTGTTCCTACCTGCACCTGGATTCAGGCACGCACCGGGAGCAGGCGCATAAATTTTATTTTCGCCAGGGCTTTACCATCACCAGTTTTCATTTCAGTGAAAAACTCAGCGAGTCCTGATGAAACAGGCGATAACCGGTTTTCATCAGGATGAAGAGTCTGACTGGGTCGCCGAACTGGCTTGTGGTCACTTCCAGCATGTCAGGCACAGGCCGCCCTGGTTCAATCGCCCCTGGGTAATAAGCAAAGCCGGTCGCGATAGCATGCTCGGCTACGAATTAAACTGTGTGAAATGTGACAGGCATGAACCCAAAGATAAAAGCGCTTAGTTCAGCAACTGATTTTTTGCAATGCCTAAACCCGGAAAAATAGAACTGCCGCTGGCAAGCTATGCGGATATTTGCGAACTTGCTGAACAGCATGCTGCCTGCACCCTGCCCTATGTTAACTGGACCCATCGTGCACATCTGGCTTTGGCGCTGTTCTATTTAAACCAGCTTTCTCTGGACGCTGCCATTGTTAAAATCCGCAACAATATTAAAGCCTATAATCTGAAATGCGGTGATGGCATGGGTTATCACGAAACCATCACCGTGCTGTTTATGAAAAAAATTCATACCGACTTACAACAAGACAAGCATCAGCACGCGATTGAGGATGAGCTTATAAGACTGGTTAATAGCTGTACGGTCGAGTGGCTTTACAATTATTATTCAAAAGAATTACTCTGGTCCGATCTGGCAAGACAGACCTGGACTGACCCTGACCTTAAAGCCCTGGATTTTTAAAAATGAGCGCCTACTGCGAAGCTTCTATCGGACATCCCTTTCATCAACCCTATCACGATCAGGAATACGGCTTCCCCATCGCAGACGATAACCGCTTGCTGGAAAGACTGGTGCTGGAAATTAATCAGGCCGGACTTTCCTGGCTGACCATCCTGAAAAAGAAAGATGCCTTTCACAAAGCCTTTCGCGGTTTCGATGTCAAAAAAGTCGCCCGCTTTGGCGAACAGGACAGGGCGCGCCTGCTGGCTGATGCGGGCATTATCCGTAACCGTTTGAAAGTAGATGCCGCCATTGCCAACGCCAATACCATTCTGGGTTTACAAAAAGAATACGGATCTTTTCATGCCTGGCTGCAACATCACCATCCGCTGTCAAGAGATGAATGGGTCAAGCTGTTTAAAAAGACTTTTCGTTTTACCGGCGGCGAGATAACCAACGAATTTTTGATGAGCACGGGTTTTCTGCCTGGGGCCCATCATGACAAGTGCCCGATCTACAAAAAAATCAAGAAACTCAAGCCGCCCTTTTTGCAGACTTAACTTTTTCGATTTGAAGTTCTGCAACAGACAGGCTGTTTAATAGCTTTAGTATTCCAGTTTAAAGAGCATTTCATCCAGCGTGGGCTGCCATTGAAAGACATCCATTTTGACGCGATTTTTTAATACCGCCACACCTTCTTCCTGCAAGAGTCCCGTTTGTTTTTGACTGGCGGCGGAGCCTGCTGCAAAAGCCAGTTGACCATTGGCGCGTAATACCCGATACCAGGGCACCTGCATAGCCGCCGGCGCATAGGCCATACAACGCCCTACCAGTCTGGCTCTGCCTGGCAACCCGGCCAGATCCGCAATTTGCCCGTAAGAGGCAACCTTGCCGGGCGGTATCGCCAGGACAGTTTTCCAGATAGGCTGATATTTCTTTGTGTCACGAGTCATGGTTGCTTTGGGTTTGGAACGCCTGGTTAATCCTGAAATTACGTTTAACGATTTGTTGCATGCCTGCTGCTTTTGCAGAGCTATTAAAACCCCGCCTTTCCTGTGATTTTGTTAAATATGTCAAGCAAGCCGATTTCATATCCAGTATATTACGCAGGTTTTTAGCTTTTCCCAATCTTGCCATTTTATATGTCATCCATTAATACCAAAAAGGAACGTCAGCTTTTATTGCTGACCCTTAAGCATTCTCAAAAAGAAGCCGTTGCTTCTTCAACGATGACGGCTACCTGCGATAATTTCATGAATGCCTTTGCGCTGTATCTGGGTGCCAGCAGTCTGCAGATGGGTTTTCTGACTGCCTTTCCCCAATTGCTTGGCTCTATCATGCAGATGGTTTCAGTCTGGCTGGGAACCGTTCTGAACCGCAAATTACTGGTACTGATTGCGGCAGCTGCGCAATGTTTGCTGATGTTTGCCATTATGTTGCTGGCATTGCTGAACGACGGTGCTGTGGTTAAAACCTTTATCATTCTGGTTGTGCTCTATCACGGCGCTTCTCATACCATCCAGCCGCAATGGCGTGCCTGGATGGGCAGCATCGTGCCCCAGAAAAGTCGTGGTGCTTTTTTTGCCGGACGCACCCGGCTGACCATGGCAACCACGCTTATTATCTTTCTGGGTGGCGGCCTGTTTCTTAGTTGGAGTGAGCGGCTCAATCTGGTCGGTGCCGGATTTGCTTTTATGTTTCTGGCCGCAGCAATAGGCAGATCAGTCTCCTGCTATCACCTGTGGCGGATGCACGACCCCGTCCCCTTACCTGTGGTTGCCGAAACCAATCAACTGGTTTCGACGCTGCGGCTTTTTGCGCATGCCATGCATGACAGAACCTTTCGCAACTACACTATTTTTATCGCCTGCATGCAAGGCATGGTGGCAATATCGGCGCCCTTTTTTGCGGTTTACATGCTTAACGAACTGCACTTTACCTATTTCCAGTATGCCCTGAACCTGATGGCTTCCATTGCTGTGCAATTTCTGATGCTGCGCTTCTGGGGCAAAATCAGTGACTCACAAGGGAACCGTCTGGTGATGCTGGTTTGTGGTTTTATGATTCCTATCCTGCCAATACTATGGCTGTTCTCGTCCAGCTTTTATTATCTGCTGCTGGTTCAAATGATATCGGGATTATTCTGGAGTGGCTTTACCCTGACCACTGCCAATTATCTTTACGATATACGACCACATCATACTAATTTTGCTACCTATGCGGCTGTGCAGGCGTTGTTTACAGCCGTGATGGTTTTTATCGGCGCACTTGGCGGTGGATTACTGGCCAGTATTGCTCCGACCCTGGCAGGCTGGCTGCCATTCCGGCTAGGTTCTGCATTATTTATTGTGTTTACGGTAAGCGGTGTGATGCGGGCTCTGGTACTGGCCTGGTTTCTGCCCAGGGCAGAAGAACCGACTGTAAGGTCGCATCCTGAATTATTGCAGGTGATTTTCCGGGTCGCGCGTTTTAACGCAATTTCCGGTGTGGTTCTTGACTGGTTAACGCTTACAGAAAAAAAGAAACCCTAAATGGTTTCGGTGTGATCGGCCCAGATAAAACCAATCGGATTTTTGGCAACTTCCTGTTCCGAATCGTTCTCGGCATCCAGTTCTACGGCATAACAAACCAGCTGAATCGTACCCTGATGTGCCAGCATCGAACAGGGAATATCCTCTCCCATGGTGCCTTCAATACGAATGCCATCAAAACTGACCTGCGCCAGAGCGCTCACCTGTACCTGCACACCGCCATGTAAAATAGCCACAATAGCGGGGCGAAACTGCTCCGGTAATTTTTCACTCCAGGCCCGCGCCTCCGCAGCCAGTGCCTGCAGCAAAACACCGGCACTGCGAAATTCATTTTCATCTTCTCTGGAACAAAAATCTGGGATGATCTGACGCTTTTCCTGGCTCAATCCTGGCGGCCTGAAGCCCGGTACCTGAACCATTTTCCGCGGCAGGGATTGCATCTGCGGCAAATAAAACTGATTGGAATTTTTTTCAGTATCCGACATGCTGGACTCCGACTACGGGAAAAATCAGGAATTATCTTCGGCAAGTTCTTCAGTCAGACTTGCGCGTAAATTGACTCCCACCTTGGAAATAAAATCAGATACCGACTCTTCATTGGGCTTTAGTCGAATATCGTAACGCTGCACCAGATTATGCATTTGTGGCTGGGTGCTGAAATCAGGTTGAGCAACAATATCCTGAATAGTACGTATGCCCAGAATAGTCCAGGCCACACCGATACCAACAAAGGCAGCGCGTTTTACCGAGGTGGTACTGATGGCACGTAACTGCCAGGCCAGAATCCAGGCAAAAAATATGCCGCTGAAAATCAGAATCAGATTATCGGCTGCGGCCTGGCTGGTAAAGAAGTAAGAGATAGGAGGGTTTAATTCTAGCGTTAATAAATACACGACACTAGCCAGGCTGGCCAGCGAAAGCTGTAATAAAAACTGCCATTGATGCAAAAAAATACGACTGATAAAACTCATCACTGTCGCGATTGCGATCGGCACGAAGAAAAAAAGCAGACGGTTAACGAGTATTTCCGTCCAGTCATTACTCAAGGAAAATTTCTGATGCGCGAAATAATAAGTCAGCAGCATATACAGCAGAGCCAGGCTCAGTGACACCCAGATGGTTGAGGCTATTTCTGACAAACGTGAACTTCTGGCAATAATCAGGGTTGGCTCAACCGGCGAATGAGCAGCATGCAGATCCAGATGCGTCCGGCCCATATTGATGGTCGTTGGTACCGTTAATTCATGCTGGCCCTCTACACGCAGGTTTTTATCAATCCAGGTGCCGTTTTCATTGGCAATCGTTTTGATCCAGTAAGAATTTTCATCGGCATGTAATTCGAGATGATGAGGGGATACGGTTTCATCGGCAATGATCAGGTCATTATCAAAGGCCCGCCCGATACGAAACGGAAAACTGTCAACGTGATGAAAAACCGGCTGACTTCGGCCGCCTCTGGAAACTCGAATTATGAGGGGTTCCATTCCAGGGCTCCTAAGAATTTCTCCAGCAGTGCAAGTCCGTTATCGAGTGTAACGGTCGAAAAATCCATGGTGAAAATAACACCCTCAGTGCCATGACCTACCAGCGTCATCAGCACCATAAAATCGGTCAGTTCAGGATAATCCTTATAGGGACGGGCGCAAACATTGGCTTTGAAATCCTGCCCGGATATTTCGATAAAGTGTGTGGTGCAGGAGAAGTTACCTACATCCTCTTCAGTCGGCCTGGAAGGAAAACGGCTGCGGCTGCTGCGCTGATAAATCTGGTGAAAAGCCGATGCCGATAACTGCTGTGAGTCCAGCCAGTAAAATTCATAGGAAAAGGCACCGGCTCTTAACTGCTCTGACAGATAAATTGAGTCCTGTCCCTGGCAAACAGACGCATTAACCGTATAACGCACATTGCCTTCTTCAAACTTGTTATCGCTCCAGCAATCCAATCGGTTAAAGACCCGCCCCGGAATCGATAATTTACCCAGCGAAATTTTAGGCCAGTCGCTGTCGAGTATCTGATCCACCAGCGATTGCTGATTGTCGATAAGCTGATTGCTAATGCTGGTAGCCAGATCCAGTTCCGGCCTGAAATTGGTTGCGCTGGCGTTTTCGATTAATTCTTCCAGGTAGGTGGCCGGGACCAGATAACCGACCGCCTCACCACTGGTGGCGACATTAATGCCAACTACCTGACCTGAACGGTCGAGCGTCGGCCCGCCACTCATGCCCGGATTGATATTGCCACTAAACAGAATTTTTTCGTAAAGAGAGCTTTCCTGCAGACCATTATTCGTGCCATTTACAATCGCCAGTTCCAGAGCCAGGGGATGCCCCAGTGAAAACAGGGATGTGCCGTTTTCAGGCAAGCTGGTGATTTGCAGAGGCAGACCCATAGGCTCCTCAGCACGCAACAGGGCCAGATCATGTACGACATCGACGGCCAGCACAGTTAAAGGGCCACGTCGCCCGTCGACACCTTCCCACTCCAGGCGATAACGATCCGGTTCATTCACAACATTGGAAATAACGTGATAATTGGAGGCCAGAATATTATCCCGGTAAATGACAAATCCTGTGCCCACCGAAGCCTTGTTTTCGACCCCCGGGGTAACCACTTCGATTCGATAAACCGACGACTCGTATCTGGAGTAAAGTTCTTGTGCGATATCCTGCGCTATTGCAGCATTGGTCAGAGCAAAAAGCCCTATAAAAATTGCAAGTTTACATAGCATTTGTTGCATGAACAGAAACCTCTTAACTCTTTACAGAGTGCAAAGCAGAGAATAAACATCCCCCTGCTATTAGTCCAGTACAAGGCGGCGCTTCCTTCATTACTGCATTTTTGAGATAGTTGGCCACGATAATACAAATATAAAGAGCTCGGACATGAAAATAATACAATATTCCATAGTATCCATACTGGCTACTCTGACCTGCCTGTCTTCTCAGACTCTGGCGGCAGATAGCGCCCCCGACCCTAGAGCCAATCCGCCAATACCGGCTTTCCCCGGACAGACCGCAGCAGCTCGAGCCGACTCCTCCGATATCAGCATGGAGCTTATCTATTCGGGAATACAGGGCTCAAGAGCCCTGGAAGTACTGCCAGATAACAGCGTACTGATCGCCGAAGGCTCTGGCAGGATTATGCTGATTCAGCCTGACGGGACCGTCTCAGGGCCGCTAGGTGGCATGCCGCCCTTACGCTCGGGTAATGGCCGCATCCTCATGGATTTCATTGTAGACGCCAACTTCGACCAAAACCGGCGTGTATTTTTTGCCTATGAAGCGGCTGCTCCTGCCGGTCAAGAAGAACCCATTCCGCAAATAGCCAGCGCCCGTTTATCCAGCGACAAGACGCGTTTTGAAAATGTGCAGATACTGGCAGACCTGCCCGGCAGGCGTCTGGCGTCGACTACTGATGGCAAACTCTTTATCACCACCATCGGCTACATGGAAAGGCGACCGGAAGTGCAGGATTTACTGCAATACAGCGGCAAGGTCTTGCGGATCAATACCGACGGATCAATTCCGCAAGACAACCCCTTTATAGGCATTGCCAATGTGCTGCCTGAAATTTATGCCATCGGCCACCGTGACCAGGATGGCATTTTCCTGCATCCGGGTACCGGCGAATTGTGGAGTGTTGAACACGGCCCCATGGGAGGCGATGAATTGAATATTGTCCGCGCCGGGCAGAACGCCGGCTGGCCCAACATCACATACGGTAAAAATTACGACGGCACAGAAATAGGACCGACGCAGTGGCAGGGCACCAGCCAGCCTTTGTATTACTGGTTTCCCTCACTGGCACCCTCAGGATTGGCCATGGTGAAAAGTGACCTGTTCCCGGGCTGGCAAGGCAGTCTGCTGATCGGCTCGCTCAGTCCGGCGCAGGGCCGATTCCTGATTCGCCTGGTGCTGGATGGCGAACGAGTCCTGGCTGAAGAACATCTGCTTGATGATTATGACCGTCGAATCAGGGATGTGGCAGAAGCGCCGGATGGCACTATTTACCTGTTAACCGATTCCGAAAACAATGTGGATGCCGGACGCCAGTTTCCGGGAGAACTTTTAAAAATATTGCCGAAGTGAGAATTTTGCTCAACTTCCATAGCAGGCTTTGGTTCTTGTTAAGCCCAAATCAAAGCCTGTTGGCTCCGAAAAGCTGACATGAATCCGGGCTTAACAACCCCCTGCCAGCGCCTTGAAAATAAGGCGAAATACCGTTAAATACGTTACCATCAGCGGGTCGGCAACGCTCTGGTGATCGTTGTGCGGAAACATTTTAACCACAAGCGAATGCGTATAAAACAAGCATGGCTAAACAGATAAACACAGTTATTGCCTGTATGCTGACAAGCCTATTCCTGAATTCAGCTCTTGCAGCCGAGGCTGAGAATGCTGAAATCAATAATCCGGAAGTCAGCTCGGAAGCCGATACCGAGGAGCCGGTACTCAATCAGGCAGAGGCTGGCACAGCCGATGAATTGAACACAGAGGAGCCCGAGGGTGATGACGACTTTATACCCAGCTCGCAAATATCTGAAGATCTTTCCGTGTCGTTTCCAGTAGATATATAAATACACGCCAGGAGCTTAATAAAGGACCCGTTATGAAGCAGCAAGGTATCGTCTCCGATTTCGTATATCAGGTCTTCGCACTGATTATTTCGGTCATTATTGTGCACGCAGTTTATGTTGCCGTGATCCGGCCCAATGCCGAGGCCATCATGACCCAGCAGGTTGTTTTACAGGAAGCAGACCCTGACTATATTCAGGAACGTTCCCTTTATGTGGTGATGCGCGACTATGAGCAGGAAACCTGTATTATTTTAATGCTCTGGGCGCTATCGATTATCAGCCTGAAAATCTGGCGTAACCGAAAAGAAAACCTCTTGCTGCACCGCTCCCTGCTCAATCTGTCCGAGGGGATGAATATACTGCCGGAAGATGCCCGTAATTTTGCGCGCCCTGTGCAGGCACTACCTGCAGAAGAACGCGAATTTTTACTGCCCAGAGTTCTCATCTCGGCATTACATCGTTTTAACTCTACCCGGAATATTCAGGATGTTTCCAATCTGGTTCGGGACGTATGTAATACCGAAGCCGAGCGGCTGGAGAGTGAGCTCAGTATTGTGCGTTATATTGCCTGGGCGATTCCTTCCATAGGCTTCCTTGGCACGGTTCGAGGCATAGGAGAAGCACTGGGGCAGGCACAAAGTGCCGTCAGCGGAGATATTCTTGGGGTAACAACAAGCCTTGGCGTAGCTTTCAACTCAACTTTTATCGCCCTGGTGGTCAGTATCATTATCATGTTTGTGCTCTACCAGCTACAACTCCTGCAAGACAGGCTGGTACTGGACACACAGGAATATTGTGACAATTATCTGATACGGCACTTGCAGGTTCCGGATCACCACAACGACTAAGCAACATGACTACGTTAATCGAACTGCATGACCATAATGTTCGAATCAGCTCTCCACAGGGTCTGCTGGGAGAAAGCCCCGGCTATGCCAGTACTGCGGAAAAAACCCCGGTCTTTGGCACCCAGGCCTTAGGACTTACCCGACTTCATCCGCAGCAAAATTTCAATCAGTTCTGGTTCCAGCTCAGCCTTGACCCCTTAATTAACAAGAACAAATATTTTCGCCATCAGGCAGACCTGGCCTACGGTCATCTTGAAAGTATCAGCGGGCAGTTCGGCCTCAGTGGCGACACGGTATTTGCGGTTCCCAGTCATTACACGGCCAGCCAGCTTGCAACACTACTGGGGCTGGTCAAACATTGTTCTATTGATGCGGCCGGACTGGTCGATATGTCCTTGCTGGCACTGGCCAATTTGCATGAACACCAGCATGCCCTGTTTATGGACATTCAACTGCATCAGACAGTGCTGACTCTTGTCAGTAGAGAAGGCGGTGAAATTAAACGTGAAAAAGTACTGCCCATTCCTGGCACTGGCTTAATGGCTTTATATGACACCTGGGCCAATACCATCACCGATGCCTTCATCAAGCAAAGCCGCTTTGACCCGCTGCATAATGCCGACACCGAACAATATATTTATAACGAATTGCAAAGCTGGTTACAGGCAGTGAATCTGAATCAGGAAATTTTATTGGAAATTAATAATAAGGGCGCCATTCACCAGGCCAGCCTGACCCTGAAAAATTTTGCGGCGCGTGCACAAACAATTTTTAATCGGGTCAGACAGGAACTGGACAGCATCGCGACAAATTCCACGCCTGTTTATGTGCTTGAACGTGCTCTGCATCTGCCTGGATTACAGCAGACCCTGCCCGACATAGTGGCTGTTGCCGATGATGTGATAACCGGTAATGGCTTCCAGCATCTGGCCCTGATCAAAAGCACTGGCGATAGTCTTAAACTCATTAACCGCCTGCCTGCAGCGCAATCTAATATGCTTACAAAGAGTAAAGCGCCGGATTTTTCCCGGCCCTCCCATTTTTTATACAAGCATAAAGCCTATGCCATGGCCGATATAAACCTGCCGGAGCTGAAACTGGCAGCCCCCATAAAAATAACTTTACAGGACCAGGGTTATTGCTTGCATAATGATCCCGAGCTGGATTTACAGCTGAACGGTTCGCCCTTAACCGAGTCGTCAATACTTAAGCTAGGTGATTGTCTCACTGTGAATAAACATTCCTTATTCGAATTTATTCAGGTGCAATAATGGCAACGGCCAAACAAAACAAACGCAACTTTAATCCAATGAGTCTGGCTTTTCTGGATGTGATGTCCTGTGGTTTTGGTGCTGTGGTGTTAATCTTTTTGATTCTGGATCATTCAACCCAGAACGCAACCAATGTTGCCGACCCAACTCTGGCGGCCGAAATTTCTTTACTCGATGAACAGATTCTGGAAGGCGAGGAAGGTTTGGTCAGAGTACGCAATACCCTCTCTGAGGTTGATCTGCAAATCGTGGTCGCACAAGGTCGCGCCCGCGCTATCGAAGAAGAAATTGATAACTTTATGGATCGGCTGCTCAACCTGGAAGAAAACAACAGTTCAGGTGAAGATGAAATCATGCGTCTGCAGCAAGAGATCGCTTCATTGGAAGCGGAGCTGGAACGTCTTCGTGAAGCAGAAGACCAGTTTACCGGTAACAATATTCGTCGTTTTGTTGGTGATGGTAATCGTCAGTACCTGACCGGCCTGATTCTGGGAGGCAACCGCATTCTTTTGCTGGTCGATATTTCGAGCAGCATGCTGGACGATACTATTGTGAATATTATTCGCCGCCGCAATATGTCAGATGAAGCCAAACTTAATTCCGAAAAATGGCGTAGCGTACAGGGTACTGTCGACTGGCTGACGACTCAGTTACCCATTCCCAGTCAGTATCAGATTTATACCTTCAGCGAAGAAGTGGACAGCTTGATTCCCGGCACCCAGGGCCAGTGGCTGGAAGTTGCCGATGATGAGCAGTTAAATCAGGCAGTTGTCGCCATGCATGAGACAATTCCTGATGGCGGAACCAATCTGGCACGCTTGTTCCAATCCATCCAGGGGCTTACACCACTGCCTGATAATATTTTTCTCATTACCGACGGGCTGCCAACCCGTGATAACAGAACGCCACGCACCGCGACTATTTCCGGACGGGACCGGGAACGCTTATTTGAGCAGGCGCTGGATTACCTGCCCAGCGGCATTCCGGTCAATGTGATTCTGGCGCCACTGGAAGGGGACCCTCTTGCCGCTGCCTATTACTGGCAACTGGCAATAGCAACCGGAGGCGCCTTTATGAGCCCTTCCAGGGATTGGCCTTAAACGCCACTTAAGCCTATGAGCAAACGCAGAGAAAATGATTCCTTTAATATCGCCTTCCTGGATGTGATGTCCTGCGGTTTTGGCGCGATTATTCTCTTGCTGATGATTACCCGGGTGACCGCCCCGGTACCTCTGGAAACTTCCGAGATCAGTAATGAAGGCTCGGTGCTGGAACTGCAGCGACAGCTGTTTGAAATTCGCGGCGAAACGACTACTTACAATCGGGAACTGAATGCCAAACACGAACAACTCTCTGAGTATGAGGACCGAATCGCCCGTCTGCGGCGCGAGTTAAGTTCACTCGAAGATCAGTTAAGCAATTCCAGAGATGAGACTTCCGCGAACGCCATACTGGAAGGTCAGCTGGCATTGGCACAGCAAAGCCTTACTGCTGAAATGCAAAGACTGCAAGCGAACCAGGCTAATCTGCGGCTTACGGAATCCATAGGTGGCGTACCCGTCGACAGTGAATACATCATTTTTGTCATCGATACCTCAGGCTCCATGTTTAACTACAGCTGGTCACGCCTGCTTGAGGTTGTGATTGACACTCTTGATATTTATCCTGAAGTGAAGGGCATTCAGGTGCTTAATGATATGGGTGAATATATGTTCAGCCAGTTCAGGGGAGACTGGATACCCGATACCCCGGCCCGCCGAACGGCTATTATTCAACGCCTGCGAACCTGGAACCCTTTCAGCAACAGTAGCCCGGTAGAAGGTATTACCTATGCTATCAACACATTTTACGAACCCGGTAAAAAAATAAGCATTTATGTCCTGGGGGATGACTTCTCGGGTAGCTCCATTTCGGAAGTGGTCAATACTGTTGACCGGATTAATGTGGAAGACGCCAGTGGCAATCGTCTGGTGCGCATTCATGGCATCGGTTTTCCCGTCCAGTTTGCCCAGGCACGAATGTTTCAGGCCGGCGGCATTCGCTTTGCTTCACTGATGCGTGAGCTGGCTAAACGCAATGGCGGCACTTTTGTGGGCCTTAACGATTTTTATTGATTCGCTTCGGATAAACTATTAATGTCTGTAAAAACAGGAGTACCATTGAGCTTAAAGTTGCAGTACGTATAGCAATAGTCTGGCCTTGACGCCATTAGGGCCCAGAAGAAAATAATATGTTTAAGAATACGAGCAACCTGAAACTGATGTTTAACGGGTTCAGATTTCTGACCCTGACTGCTTTGTGTGGCCTCCTGCTGGGCTGCAGCGCCAGCGTCATAGATGTTCAGGGCTCTTACCCTTCTCCCCTGATTAATCAGTTACCCCTTACTCTGGGCGTGGTTTATGGCGATGACTTCAGTGCTTTCAGTTTTACCGAATTCGATGAGGTATCCGGCAAGGAACAATATATTATCAATAGTGGTCAGACTCAGGTTCAACTCTTCAATACAATTTTACCGGCAGTTTTCTCAAATGTTGTTTTCCTGAACAGTATGGATGACGCCGCCTCTTACCCTGAACTGGATATGATTTTTGAGCCCTCCATAGAAGATTTTCAGGTCGGTTTACCACAAAAAACCCGGCTTGATGTTTATGAGATATGGGTTAAATACAACATGCGCCTGACGGCCCCGGGGGGCGACTCTATTGCCGACTGGGTCATGACCGCTTATGGTAAATCCCCACAGGGAAGTTTTGGTTCGGTTGACTCCGGCGTTAATGATGCCGCTGTTGAGGCATTCCGTGATCTGGCCGCGACTTTCTCACTGGGCTTTACCTCTATCCCCGAAGTTAATGATTGGTTACGGACAAATAATGTATTCTAGAAAACAGCATATTGCTTACAGGAGCTACCCATGAAAATGCTGAGCTTTTTGATTAAATCGCCACTTTTAATTGGCTTTACACTTATTTTGGGTGCATGTACCACGACAGAAATCGATCAGTTTCGCCAAACCGATACCGAAATTAATGGCGATGACAGCATCGTCATATTGGGCCGGCGCCAAAGTAATGCCTATGAAACCGAGGGCGACTTTGTTGAATGCGTTGGCAACGTTGTAGCCTCAGGTTCAGATGGCATCAACGTCATACCTGAAGAACTCTTTCTGAATGAGATGTTCCCCTTCTTCGAGCCCAGAACAGCGCCCATGCGTACAGACCATCTTGAACAACTCATGCAGCAGGAAACCGCGGCACAAAAGCTCGATGAATTCGGTGTGGTGTATATCGTCTGGCTGGACGGGCTGACCCAGCGCTCCGGCGAAAACGGATCAATTTCATGTGCTGTAGGGCCAGGCGGTGGGGGCTGTTTCGGTTTTGGAACCTGGGTTGATGATTCGAATTTCGAAGCCGAAATCTGGGATATGAACACCCTTACGAGTGCCGGCGCAATCAGTGCCGATGCTAATGGCCAATCCTATCTGCCTGCCATTATCGTGCCGATTCCACTCCTGGCCAGAGTCGAGTCAAATGCATGCAGCGGCATGGGGCAACAGCTTAAATCCTTTTTGAATGGCAGTGTTTAACCAGGACCATTCCTGGCTTTAAGCCAGGATTAAGCTTTAACGCCTTATAATTGTGCTCATGAATATAAACAGCTTTACCCATCTGAGTCAGTTCACCCGCTGCCTGTATGTCTTAAGTGTTATTTCCATCCTTGGCGCCTGTGCTTCAAATCCGACTGGCGGTGTCGATTTCGTGACCATGAGCGAGAACCGGGAACTGGAACTCGGGGCTGAGCTGCATCAACAAATTCTGAAAGAAAATCCGGTTTATCAGGATCAGCAATTACAGGCTTATGTCGATCGCGTAGGCCAGAAACTGGCTGCGGTTTCACATCGTGCTGACATCGAATACCATTTTACCGTTATCGATAGTCCGGATATAAATGCCTTTGCCCTGCCCGGCGGATATGTCTACATCAACCGCGGTTTGATTGCCTATTTAAACAGCGAAGACCAGCTGGCCGCCGTGCTGGGACATGAGATCGGACATGTCACTGCCCGCCATTCAGTCAGACAACAAGCTGCCAGAGGCACTAATAATGTTCTGGCCGGTGTCCTGGTCATAGCAACCGGCGTCAGCTCACTGGGTGAAACTTCATCCCTGCTGGGTGGAGCCTTGTTGAGCGGCTATGGTCGCGACATGGAGCTCGAATCCGACGGCCTTGGTGCTGAATATCTGGCGAATGCAGGTTATGACCCACTGGCTATGGTCGAAGTTATTGGGGTATTAAAAAATCACGAGGATTTCACCAAACGAACATCTACCGGTGGTGTGAGCTATCACGGCGTATTTGCTACCCACCCCCGTAATGATACCCGCCTGCAGGAAGTAGTTGGCCGGGCAAACGAACTTGCTACTCAGCAAGAAACGAGCGTTGACCCGGCTGAATTCAGGGAACGTATCGATGGCCTGACCCTGGGTCAAACGACTCAGCTTGCTGGCAGCGAAGCGCGCAATCGCTATTACCAGAATCTGTTAAATTACACGCTGGTCTTTCCGAATGAATGGACCTGGCAGGATACCACCACAACCCTGAGTGCAAGCGGCCCGGAAAACGTGCTCAGCCTTAATATCGGCGTGCAACGCCTGCAGGAATTCAAGGAGCCGCGACTGTTTATACAAGAGGATCTGGGCATCAGCGGATTACAAAAAACCGAAGCTCTTAGCCAGTTTGGCCTGCAGGGATATACCGGGATCAACCCCGCCAACAACTCCCGCATCGCCGTAGTCTATTATGGCCCCCGCGCCTTCATCCTGACCGGGCTTGTACCTGGCAATAGCGCGGGCTTAAATGAAGAAAATGACGCGGTTTTATTAAACATCATTCGCAGCTTCCGTCCCATTGCAAACAATGAGCGCAATATCGCTAACCCTCTCAGTATTGAATATGTGCGCTCTGATGGCCGAAGTTATGCGCAACTCGCTGCTGACAATCCCTTTGATCAGTACGCGGAAGATTTACTCCGCCTCTACAACGGCGACTACCCGCGTGGCGAGCCTGTTGCCGGAGAGTGGATTAAAATTGTTGAGTAGCCTCGACCAATAACCAGAAGCTTATCGCCTTAAATCTCGCCTTCGCGCTGGAACAAGTGATAAAGCTGATCATAGAGTGGATCATGTATCACGCCTTCCGTTGGGACTTCCGGTTTGAAACTTCGATGACAACCCAGACAGGAATCAAGTAATTCATCTCCTGCTGTCTGTAACAAGGCCTTATCCTGCAAGCGAGCGGCATTCAGCGATTTCATGGCGGCACTGCTCATGTCCATTGCGTAACTTAGCCACTGTGGCGAGCGAATCCAGTCATTATCAAGCTCGCCCGTTCCGCCCAGATTTATTAAAGGGCCGGCTGCTGCCAGCTGGATGGAATAGTATTCGACCGTCAGCCACTCTTCTTCGAGCATGACGGCATCAAGCGCGGCATAATCCCAGATATAATGGGCAGAATGGTCAATCATGGTTACCATTAAGCTATTAACACTTACCGGTACCGGAAATTCCTGTCTTTCGGCTGCCTGCGCAAAATTTGCCAACATCATGCTCAATGCAACCAGCAATAGTGCCAACACAACCAAAGCCGTTATTAAAGCCGTAAAGTTACGTTTTAAAGTTCCCATGAAACTCCCCCGCTGTTTAATTTATGACTCGCCAAGTATGCCATTTAGCTCAAAAAGCCTGTTGATCCAGGTCAATTTTGTCTTCACGCTGGTCAAGGCCGGACTATTTCCCATCTCAGGGTAAAGCTGCATATAATCAAACACCGGGGAGGCGTCGTTTATGCATGAATGTCCACACTGCAAGCAGGAAAGTATCAGTACATTGCAAAAGATCATTGCGGTAACGCCTCTGCAGGCAACTTGTATGGTTTGTAGGCAAAAATCCTATATTCATATTATCTACGGGCTTATCGCCCTGACGGTCTGGATCGTCATGACCTGGTTATTGATCGGTCTTGCCTATTTGATGCAAATGTCCTTTTTATTGTTGGGATCAGCACCAGCCATGGTTATCGCAGTAGACCGTTATTTAATCAATGCCCCCCTGAGAAGAGTGAATTCCTGAAATTATGAACACCAACCAAACACGTCGACTTATCGTTGGTATCAGTGGTGCATCCGGCATTGTTTACGGAATCGAAACACTGAAGCTGCTAAAACAGGCTGGTGTTGAAACACATCTGATTGTCACAAAGGCAGCTCTGCAAACACTTAAACATGAAAGCAGCCTGAGCTATGAAGAATTAAAGGCACTGGCCGATGTGCATTATTCCAACAATGATATTGGCGCTACGATCGCCAGTGGCAGTTTTAAAACCATGGGCATGATTGTAGCTCCATGTTCTATCCGCAGTATGTCAGAAATCGCGTCAGGGCTTAGCGCAACACTGTTAAGCCGGGCTGCAGATGTAATACTCAAGGAACGTCGCAGACTGGTGTTGATGGTTAGGGAAACACCTTTACATGCCGGTCATCTGCAAAGCATGCTGGAGCTGACCAATATGGGTGGGGTTATCATGCCCCCGGTGCCTGCCTTTTATACCTTGCCTGAAAGCATTGAAGATATTGTGTTGCAAACGGTTGCACGGGCACTGGATCTGTTTGATATTGATAGTGGCGTACTTAAACGCTGGGAAGGCTGATTCAACAATGACCCTGACAAGCTAAGCTATAGCAAAGGGAAACAGAGAAATGGAAAAGCAGGTAGAAGGGATATAAAAAGCTAAAAGCAAAACACCCGCCAGAAAGCGGGTGTTTTATATTCGACAGGAAAAAATACTTATTTAATTTTTGCTTCTGTGTAGATCACATGCTTACGCACAACAGGGTCAAATTTTTTGATTTCCATCTTGTCCGGCATATTACGCTTGTTTTTATCGGTCGTATAAAAGTGCCCGGTTTTAGCGCTGGATACTAATCTGATTTTATCTCTCATTGCTCTCTACTCTCTTAAGCCTGCTCTGCTTTCTAAACTTAATATTCTTGCAATCTTTATACTTAACGCTAGATTTTAACGCCACTCTTGCGAATATCCGCCAATACTACATCAATACCACGCTTATCAATTACCCGCATGCCTTTGCTGGTCAGACGCAGTTTCACAAAACGTTTTTCTGACTCTACCCAGAATCTGTGTGTATGCAGATTTGGTGTAAAACGACGTCGCGTGCGGTTTTTGGCATGCGATACATTATTGCCTGAAACCGGTCTTTTACCGGTAACCATGCATACTCTGGACATGATACTTGCCTCGTCTATCTTTAAAAAAGCCCTTAAAAGCGGGGCTACTGAATTCTGTGGAAAAAAAGAGCTGCGATTTATACCAAAACAGCTCTTTAATAGCAAGGATAGTCACTATTTCGTAGTACTTCGGTTTGAAGTTTTATGCGGTGTCAATGCCGCCGCTTCTGTCATGTTCACCCTTCGATCTTTCCTTCCCATTTTTCCGGCGCTGCGGAACTCGTCGCTTTGCGACTCAGACAGTCCTCGCGCTTGATCGGAAAAACACTCAGGAAAACTACATCTCAATGGGTTCACATGGCAGGAAGGGCGGCTTTCCGCGCATTGTCGACTTTTAAGGGATGTTTAATGCACAGCCTAGATGACGAGCTATCAGGTCGGCGACCGTCTGACGACAGGGTAGAAATTTGCTCCAAGATAACTCGTCATCAAGACTGAAGGTTAATAGTCAAATTTCAAACTGAAGCACTGCCCACTATTTCATCGTATAGCTGTTTGCTATTTTTTGGTTTGGAAAGAGCAGCGACAGTTTCAAGTCATAGTAAGCCTCTTTCCGCCAGGGACGTTACCTCCCCATCGCCAACAACCAGATGGTCCAGGGTCCTGATATCGACCAGATTAAGGGCCGATTTTAGGCGGCGTGTAATATTGATATCCGCCTCACTGGGTTCGGCAACTCCGGAAGGATGATTATGTGCAAATATGATTGCAGCAGCCTTATGGAATAAGGCCCGTTTAAGCACTTCCCTGGGATGTACCATGGCGCCATCAATAGTTCCCTGGAACAGCTCCTCCTGAGCAATGACACGATGCTGAGAATCCAGGAACAGACACAGGAATACCTCTCTGTGGTAAGCCCGCAGCTTGCTTTGCACATAATGTCGGCTCAGAGCCGCGCTGGTCAGAACATCTTCACGGCTTAAGGTTTCCAGCATATGACGCTGGGTCAGTTCAAGAACTGCCTGTAACTGTGCATATTTGCTTAAGCCCAGGCCATGTTGCTGACAAAAACTTGCAGCATCTGCTTCAAGGATACCGCGAATTCCTCCGAAAGTTGTTAACAGCTGGCGCGACATATCCAGTACCGATGTCCCTTTAACCCCGGTACGCAGAAATATTGCCAGTAACTCTGCATCGGACAGATTGGCTGCTCCCTTGCTGAGCAATTTTTCACGTGGTCTTTCCTGTTCGGGCCATTCCCTGATACTCATAACTGGCTTTCCTTGCCTTTTGTAAGTTCGACCGAATCCTTAACAGTGACAGTCTTTGTAAGTGAGGAGCGCAAGCGAACTACAAACTACTGCCCCCCAGGTTTTACATATCCGCTTGCTCTATCACATGCTAATAATTGAACCTAAGCCTGATTATGTATCAGGCTTTATCCACTATAGTTTAAATTCAGGAAAGCGGTAATTTATCGCAACTCAGTGCGATACCAGTATTGCTGGTGGCATGCCGTGCAGGCATCGTCAACCCTGCCGCCGGCAATCGTATAAGCATCCAGGTCACGGGCATTTATGGCTGCCAGGACCTCGAAAGTGGAAGCCTGAAAGGCCTGCGCAAAACCTATCCATGAAGCGCTGTCTTCGCGTAATTTTTCTTCAACTTCCAGAGGCTCATACTCTGCATCCGGAAAGTCTGTGGTTGAGCCTGGCGGGGCTACCCGACGTCCAGGAATCATCAGGGAATTTGCTCCCTCGATCATGGCAATAGCATTCTTGCTCAAGGCATCCCATTCTGCGTCGGTTTCAGGCTTGCTCTCTACAATGCCATTTTCCAGCGAAGCTTCGAAGCCAACCGCCTCCCATATCACGTCGGCATTGGGGTCGATCAATGTATTCATGACATCGCGTATTGTCAGCTGAGTATTAAACTCTGTGTACGCAGAGCTAACAGCCGCCGGGGCCTCAACAATAGCTGTTTCCTGCTCCTGACTGCAGGCGCTTAATAAAACCAGGGGGATCATAATTAAGCTTGCTCTACTCAATAAATATTTCATACAAAACTCCTTATATAACGCTTAAAAAATATCAGAAACTGATATTCTCATAGTTCATGATAGTCCTATTTCCTGATTTACTAGAATCATTAACCGTATCGGAACTGTTTCAAAGTTGTTAATGAAACGTTAAAGACCAATTTTGCCGGCCTGGCTCAAGACCTGCCGGGCTCCTGCTTTTAGTACCCAAGCTTAGCCTTTGTGTGTCAAAAACGGGTGATATATATCAAATCAACTAAATTGAATAATCCATCACTTGCTGCTAGGCTTCCCCGACTTTCAGACACTCCTGTATGCCATGCTCAGTCTTATTCATAAACAGGTCCTCCTTGGCATCACCGGCGGTATAGCCGCCTATAAAAGCGCCGAGCTTTGTCGTCTGCTGGTCAAGGCTGGCGCAGATGTTCGGGTCGTGATGACCAGCGCAGCCTGTGAGTTCATAACTCCTCTTACCATGCAGGCCTTATCCGGACACAGAGTGCATACTGATTTACTGGATGA
Source organism: uncultured Gammaproteobacteria bacterium (assembly GCA_963975155.1). Classification (GTDB taxonomy): domain Bacteria; phylum Pseudomonadota; class Gammaproteobacteria; order Pseudomonadales; family Pseudohongiellaceae; genus UBA5109. The sequence goes on from CAXBFG010000002.1 coordinate 383,153, forward strand.
AGCCGCCGAAGCCGCCATGGGACATATCGAGTTGGCGCGCTGGGCAGATTTGGTTCTGGTTGCGCCCGCCAGCGCCAATTTTATGGCCCGACTGAGTCACGGCGAGGCTAATGATCTGTTAACAACGCTTTGTCTGGCCACCCAGGCTCCCATCGCATTAGCTCCGGCGATGAATCAGGCCATGTGGACCAAGCAGAATACTCAGGACAATCTGGCTCAACTTAAAAACTCTGGTATCCATATATTCGGCCCTGCTGACGGAGAGCAGGCTTGCGGAGATATCGGTCCTGGCAGAATGCTTGAGCCAGTCGAACTGGTTGATCATGCAGCCGGCATATTCCGACCCGGAGTTCTGGCAGGTTTACATGTTTGTGTAACTGCCGGGCCAACCCGTGAGGCAATTGACCCGGTGCGTTATATCAGTAACCACAGTTCAGGAAAAATGGGTTATGCACTGGCCGAGGCAGCAGTTGAGGCCGGCGCAACCGTTAGCCTTATTAGCGGGCCGGTTAATCTAGCTCCTCCTGCACATGTTGAATTTATTCCCATTGAAAGCGCACAACAAATGTTTGATGCCGCAACTGCTTTAAGCTGCGATATTTTCATTGGCGTCGCCGCAGTTGCCGATTATCGACCGGAACACAGTGCCGACAATAAAATTAAAAAATCGGCAGATATCTTAGAGCTTAAGCTGCTTAAAAATCCTGATATCCTGGCAAGTATTGCAGCACAAAAACAAAAACCCTTTTGTGTAGGTTTTGCTGCCGAAACTGAAAACCTGGCAGACAATGCCAAAATAAAGCTGCAGGAAAAAAATATTGATTTGGTTATTGCCAATCTGGCTACAGAGACTTTTAATAAGGATGATGCGAGTGTTACCGCCTACTGGAGTGGTGGTGAAAAAGAATTTCCGGCCAGTCGAAAAACCGAACTAGCCAGAAAGCTCATACAACTTATCAGTGAGCATAATAAAAATAGTCTTCAACTATGATATTGCCAGAATTACAAGATGAAATTTTTCGAGCCTATGATATTCGCGGCATTGTAGGCGAAGGTCTAAATGCTGAAATTATGTACTGGCTGGGGAAAGCAATTGGCAGTGAAGCTCTCTGCATTGGAGAGAACAGTTTATTGCTGGGTTCTGATGCGCGTTTATCAAGTCCGGAATTTGCGGAGAGCATTACAGCAGGAATTCTTGCAAGTGGTTGCGATGTTATTGATCTGGGCCAGGTGCCCACCCCTTTGCTTTATTTCGCCACGCATACGCTGGATGTTCATTCCGGTATCATGATAACCGGCAGTCACAATGCAAAAAATTACAATGGCGTAAAAATAGTCTTTAAGCAACAGTGCCTCAGCGAATCACAAATTACAATTTTTAAAGAGCGGATAATTGACCGTAATTTCTATACCGGCGCAGGCAAGGTCAGACAACTTGATATAAAAGCCGCCTACCTGGAAAGGATTGTCAGTGATATTAAATTACAGTATGACTGGAAAGTGGTAATTGATTGCGGTAACGCAATTACAGCCAATGTTGCTCCCGAGCTTTTCTCTCGCCTAGGCTGCAAAGTTGATCCATTATTTTGTGACATCGATGGCACTTTCCCAAACCATCATCCCGATCCGACTTTAGCCATTAACCTCAGCGATCTGATAAATAGAGTCCAGTCAGAGGGGGCAGATTTAGGTATAGCTTTTGATGGAGATGGCGACCGGGTTGTACTGGTCAGCAGCAGCGGAAAAATTATCGATGCCGATCTGCTCTTAATGGCCTTTGTAAAAGATATTCTGCCCGACAATAAAGGCGCGACTGTGGTCTTTGATGTAAAAAGCTCACAGCATCTTGGTAACATGGTTGAAAAATTTAAGGGCAAGCCCCTGATGTGTAAGAGTGGCCATTCCTTTGTTAAAAAAGCCATGAGTGAATCTGATGCCATACTCGGCGGAGAATACTCAGCCCATTTATTTTTTAAACATCGATGGTTTGGTTTCGATGACGGACTGTATGCTGCATCACGTTTTCTTGAACTGATGGATAAAACAAAAAAATCCGCAGATGAAATCATTCAGACCTTGCCAAGCAGCGTGAATACCCCGGAACTGTTTATTGCCGTAGAAGAGCAGGAAAAATTTTCCATAATGGAAACGCTGATGCATGAATTCAGCCTCAAAGACGCTGCCATAAATACACTTGATGGCTTACGTGTTTCTCTTAAAAAGAGCTGGGGGCTGATCAGGGCTTCCAATACAACGCCCAATCTTGTGCTGCGTTTTGAAGCTGAAAATGAAGATGATCTGCAACATATAATCGCACAATTTCGTGCGGAGCTTTTCCGCATTCTTCCACAACTCACGATAGCTTTTTAATATGGCCGAGAACGCTAATTTTTACCTGCAACTTCAAAAAAGTTTCCATACTGCTAATTCCAGAGCTTGCATCAGCGGACCGGATTTTACTGAATTAAGTTATTCAGAGCTGGATTCTCTCACAGCACAGACAGCCAATTTATTAAAAGAGCTGGGCATTCGCCCCGGCGCCAGAGTGCTGGTGCAGACTCCCAAAACACCCCTTGCTGTTGTCCTTTATCTCGCCTGTCTGAGATCGGGAGCAATTTATGTTCCCCTAAACTCTGCTTATACCAATGAAGAACTGGACTATTTTATTGCAGATACAGAGCCGGCCTTGTTCGTTTACGACCCTGCACAAGGTGAAGCCCTGGCTCCGCTGTTTGCCAGACACAATATTCCCACCGTGCTGGAACTGGCAGAAGATGACAGCGGCAGTTTATTTAACAGCCTGATTGATCGGCCTGCTATTCATCAAACGGTGCCTGTTGATGCTGATGATATTGCCGTCATTATCTATACCTCCGGCACAACGGGTAAACCCAAAGGAGCCATGCTGAGTCATGGCAATCTGTGCAGTAATGCGCTTAGTCTTTTTAGCTTATGGGACTGGCGTGCGGACGATGTGCTGATACATGCACTGCCAATTTTTCACGTACACGGTCTATTCGTCGCCTTGCATCTTGCCTTGTTAGGCGGCTCAAACATGTTGTTTTTATCCCGCTTTAATGTTGAACAGGTCATAGAGCTTATTCCGCGAGCAACAGTGCTGATGGGAGTGCCCACTTTTTATACCCGGCTTTTACAGCAAGAGAGCCTGACTCCGGCGCTGTGTAAGAATATGCGGCTCTTCGTTTCAGGGTCGGCACCCTTGCTGGAAGAAACCTTTAATGAATTTGCTGCACGCAGTGGTCATCGCATACTGGAGCGCTATGGCATGTCTGAAACCGGCATGCTGATGTCAAACCCGCTTGATGGTGATCGTGTTCCCGGTACAGTTGGCTTCGCTCTGCCGGATGTTTCATACCGGGTTTGTGATGATGAAGGGAATGAATTAAGCACTGATAGTATTGGTACCCTGCAGGTAAAAGGACCAAATGTTTTTAAGGGTTACTGGCGTAATCCGGAAAAGACCCGTCAAGAGTTTGCTGATGGATATTTTATTACCGGAGACCTGGTCAATATTGACGATCAGGACCGGGTCAGTATCGTCGGACGCAACAAGGACCTTATCATCAGCGGCGGTTATAACGTCTACCCAAAAGAAATTGAACTTGTTTTGGATGAGCAGGCCGCGGTCCAGGAAAGCGCTGTGATTGGCGTACCTCATCCTGATTTTGGTGAAGCCGTTGTTGCTGTGCTGGTTCCATCCAGCGCACAAAAGCCTGATACTCAGGAACTCATCAATACTCTTAAGGCGCAGCTGGCTTCCTATAAAGTACCAAAGCGCATCGTCATTAAAAAAGAACTGCCACGCAACACCATGGGTAAAGTACAAAAGAATCTCTTGCGGGATGAATATGCTCAGTTATTTTCCTGAGCAAGCAGCAAATTTATATGCACTGCTGAGAATGTAGTGCTGTTAGCCGTTCCGGCCTATCTCTCGTGATCCTGCAGGGATTCCCCTTATACAAATCTGTGAATTTCGCAGATTTACCCTTATAATTCAGCGAACTAAAAGTAAGTGAGTATTCGCTTAGTATTTTGATTGAGAAAACTATGACCCTGGACCTGAAAGCCGCCAACAATATCGCCGATGTCCTGACCGAGGCACTGCCCTATATTCAGCGTTTCACCGGTAAAACCATCGTTGTGAAATACGGCGGCAACGCCATGATTGATGAAACGCTGAAGAACAGTTTTGCGCGCGATATCGTGCTGATGAAACTGGTGGGGATGCACCCTATTGTAGTGCATGGAGGCGGGCCGCAAATAGGCTCTGTCCTGGAGAAGATTGGCATCAAGTCAGATTTTGTCGATGGCATGCGTATCACGGACAGCGATACGATGGATGTAGTGGAAATGGTTTTGGGCGGGCTTATCAATAAAGAAATTGTCACTCTGCTGCAAAAAAATGGTGGTAAAGCCATTGGACTGACCGGCAAAGACGGTGGCTTCATTCGAGCCCGAAAATTAACCATATCCCGCCAAACTCCGGAAATGCTGGCGCCGGAAATTATCGATATTGGTCATGTCGGGGAAGTTGAAAGTATCAACCCGGAAATAATTAATATGATCAAGCAGAGTAATTTTATTCCGGTAATTGCGCCCATCGGGGCCGGGGAAGATGGCTCTTCCTATAACATCAATGCCGATCTGGTGGCTGGTAAAATTGCCCAGCTGGTCATGGCAGAGAAACTGGTGCTATTAACCAATATAGCTGGCGTACAGGATAAAGAAGGCAATGTGTTGACGGGCTTAAGCACCAAGGAAGTCGATGAACTTATCGCAGACGGTACTATTCATGGGGGAATGTTGCCAAAAATCCGTTGCGCACTGGATGCCGTCAATTCAGGAGTAAACAGTGCCCAGATCATCGATGGTCGAATACCGCATGCGGTGTTGCTGGAGATTTTCACGAACAAGGGTATCGGTACACAAATCAGTAATCGTCTTGAACAGCGAAGCTAAGTCGGAGAGTCTGCATGGCACGCACGGATAAAATTTCCCGCCGCGATAATATTCTGCAGGTACTTGCCCAGATGCTGCAGGAAAATCCTGGTGGGCGAGTGACTACGGCAACGCTGGCAGAACAGGTTGGGGTCTCCGAAGCTGCTCTTTACCGTCACTTTCCCAGCAAGGCCAGAATGTTTGAGGGGCTTATCTCTTTTATTGAAAACACCCTGTTTTCCCGCATTAATCGTATTGTCAGTGACGGCAGTACCGCGCTTGAACAGTGTGAAAAAATACTCTTTCTGACGCTGACCTTTGCAGAAAAAAATCCCGGTATAACCCGGGTGCTGAATGGTGATGCTCTGGCTGGTGAAACCGACCGGCTGCGGGTTCAGGTAAGCCAGATTTTTGATCGCCTGGAAACCCAACTCAAGCTCTTACTTCGTGATGCCGAACTCAAGGAAGGTTTAAGAACCCAACAAACCGTGACGGCAACGGCAAACCTGTTGCTGGCATTTACCGAAGGTAAAATTTCACAATATGTCCGAACGGATTTTAAACGCCTGCCCACAGAAGGATGGCCTGAACAGTGGCTACTGTTAAAAAATAATCTGTTTTATATGCCCTGATAAACAGGCCCGTATCCCGAAGCAGTTTTAACTTGCTAGATGCCGTAAACTTCCTGATAGGCTTTCAGCAGCTGCAGATAGTCTGCATAAGATGCATCTTCTTTAGCGCTCAGATAGTCCATGATTTGTTGCAGGTTGATAATGCTCAGGATCGGAATATCAAAATCCGTTTCTATTTCCTGAATTGCCGATAACGCCCCCTGACCCTTTTCCTGCCGGTCCAGGGCAACCACAACCCCGGCCGCTTCAGCACCTGCATCTTCAATCAGATCCATCACTTCCCGTATGGCCGTACCAGCGGTAATTACATCATCAATAATAAGCACTTTACCTTTTAAAGGAGCACCAACAAAGTTTCCTCCTTCACCATGATCCTTGGTTTCCTTACGGTTAAAACAATAAGGTTTGTTAATACCAAAGTCCTGACTCAATGCGATAGCTGTTGATGAAACCAGAGGAATGCCTTTGTAGGCCGGCCCCAGCAAAACATCAAAATCAATATTGGAATCAGCAATGGCAGCGGCATAAGTCCTGCCAACCTGCGCCAGAGAAGCTCCCGAATTGAAAAGGCCCGCATTAAAAAAATAGGGGCTCTTGCGCCCTGACTTGAGGGTAAATTCACCAAAGCGAAGAATCTCTTCGCTGGTGACAAAATCAAGAAACTGAGTCTGAAAATGTTTCATATTTCCTTATAAAGCTAAGGCTTCACGTTGTGCTGTAAAGAGCTGAACAATACCATTTTGTGCCAGAGAGATCAGCTGGCCAAGCTCATCTGCGCTGAAATCACCATCCTCTCCGGTACCCTGAACTTCAATAAATCCCCCTCTTTCAGTCATTACAACATTCATATCTGTTTCTGCTGCTGAATCTTCAAGATAATCCAGATCAAGCACGGGCTCGCCTTTATAAATTCCAACCGATACTGAAGCGATCATTTGTTTTAAGGGGCTGCTCTTGAGCTGGCCACGTTTTTGCATCACAGCCAGCGCATCCACCAGGGCGACACACGCTCCCGTTATTGAAGCCGTGCGAGTCCCCCCATCAGCCTGTAATACATCACAGTCAATTTTCAGGGTATATTCACCCAGTTTATCCATATCCACTGCAGCCCTCAGGGAGCGACCTATAAGCCTTTGAATCTCCTGTGTACGTCCGCTTTGTTTTCCTCTGGCTGCTTCACGGTCCATACGAGAGCCTGTTGAACGCGGCAACATCCCATATTCGGCTGTGACCCAGCCCAGCCCTTTGCCTTTTAGGAATCTTGGCACCCCAACTTCCACGCTCACCGTGCAGAGAACTTTGGTGTCACCAAATTCCACCAGAACTGAGCCTTCAGCATGTTTTGTGTAATCACGTGTAATTATTACTTTGCGTAACTGGTCTGCAGCTCTACCGCTGGGACGACTAGGTTCTGACATAAATTCCCCGATTGTTTAATGCACTTAACTAACTTGTTGCCCAGCTGACTTATTTCAGGCTGCCGACCGGCGACAGATTTAACAAAACTTGAGCCAGCTTGGCGTGAATGAAAAATCATTGTAAAGCCTGGGCCTCTATCTTGAAATGAATTTTATAATATCGGGTAAATCCGCTATAGTGCATGCCTGTTTTTTGCTATTGAGCCGTGACATGACGCAAAGCATGACCGCCTTTGCCCGACAACAGGCAGAATATGAATGGGGCACTCTGGTTTGGGAAATCCGTTCGGTTAATCACCGTTATTTAGAGGCAGGCATTCGCCTGCCCGATACCTTACGTGAATTAGAGGGCCCATGCAGGGATCTGTTACGCGCAGCCTTGAGTCGTGGCAAGGTAGACGCTCAACTGAGATTCTCTCCTGCACTTGCAACAAGCAGGATGAGTCTCAATCAGGATTTACTGGATCAGCTTAATGCCGCTAGCACTGAAATTTCCAGACTCATGCCGACATTACAGCAGGCTACGACACTGGATGTTTTACGTTGGCCCGGCATGGTGCAGGACGACAAGCAGGATGCTGAAGCGATAAAGCCGGCCTTGTTAAGCCTGTTCAGGGATTGCCTGAAGGCCCTGCAGGAACAACGTCAAAATGAAGGCTCACAACTTAAAACCCTGATTGAACAACGTCTGGATAGTATTGCTGCCATTATTGAGGATATCCAGAAGGCCATGCCGGAAATTCTGAGAAACCAGCAGAACAGACTCAAAGAAACGCTGGAACAACTGGCTGCAGATCTTGATCCGCTCAGGTTAGAACAGGAGCTCGTCTTACTGGCACAAAAAGCCGATATCTCCGAAGAAACCGATCGCCTGCAGGCTCATGTCCAGGAAGTCCGAAGCATACTTGCCCAGCCTGGTGCCGTCGGCAGGAAGCTGGATTTTCTGATGCAGGAGCTGAATCGAGAGGCAAACACCATTTGCTCAAAATCCGTGGTGATTGAAACCACCCTGAACGCTGTTGAACTCAAAGTACTGATTGAGCAAATGCGCGAACAGATTCAGAATATTGAATAGGTCAGGCCAGAATATTTTATGTCCGCCGCTACACTTTTTTTAATATCTGCTCCCTCTGGAGCAGGCAAAACTTCTCTGGTAGACGCTCTTATCAAGGCCGCCAATCAGAGCAGTACCGACAAACTGTGCGTGTCTGTTTCATACACCACTCGACCGATACGCCCCGGTGAAAAGGACGGCGTAAATTATCATTTTGTGACTCAGGAAAGCTTTGCACAGATGTGTGATCGCGGTGAGTTTCTGGAATATGCCGAAGTCTTTGGCAATTTTTATGGCACCTCGAAAACATGGGTAGATGAACGCCTGCAAGATGGCTGGAATGTCATCCTGGAAATTGACTGGCAAGGTGCTGCCCAGGTGAAGCAGTTAATGCCAGAAGCCGTAAGCATTTTTATTCTGCCTCCATCTCTGGAAACCCTGCGGGCAAGACTTACCTCAAGGGCTCAGGATGATCCTGAAGTCATCGAAAAACGTATGGCTGAAGCCGTTAATGAGCTATCTCACTATGAACAGGCTGACTTCCTGCTCATCAATGATGATTTTAATGAGGCTCTGGCCAGACTAAGGGCCATTTTCCAGGGGCAATACAGTGCCACGGCGGAAGAAATGGCTAAGCAAAAGACCTTATTGCAAAGCCTGCTACCATAATCCTCCCAAAGGCTTTATAATTGCCGCCCCCTGTAAATCAGGGTTGGAATTTACTCGCGTTGGCCGCAAGGCCTGAACAGGACTGTATATAAAATGGCTCGAATCACTGTTGAAGATTGTTTAGAAAACGTAGAAAACCGCTTTGAATTGGTTATGGTTGCCAGCAAACGGGCTCGTCAAATCCAAACCGGCGGAAGAGACCCACTGGTGCCAGTTGAGAATGACAAACCCACTGTGCTGGCCTTGCGCGAAATCGCCCAGAACCTTGTGAATCCCTCGATTTTAATTGATACTGCTCAGGAAGAAGCGGAAGACAGTGTCTCCGCAATGGAAGCTGCAAAAGAAGAAGCCGCAGCGAGTAATCCAAAAAATGATATCTCTATTGAAGATGCCATGGATGCTGAACTGGTTCCTGAAGAGACCGAGGCTAATGCTGCTGACTCTGCAGATATTGATGGAGAAAGTGACGAGCAGTAAGGCTTGCATTTGATACAGCCTCTGCCCGCATTCCCCGGAGGCTGCAATAAACACCATTACTACCATTGAATTACTGGCTGAAAGTTTGGCCGATTATCTGGAACCTGATCAGGTTAATCTGGTAAGGCGCGCCTACTATTACGCCGAACAGGCCCACGACGGCCAGCTCCGCATTTCCGGCGATCCCTATGTCACTCACCCTCTGGCTGTAGCCGGAATTCTGCGCGAGATGCACATGGATCATCAAAGTGTTGCCGCTGCAATGCTACACGATGTCATCGAAGACACCGGTTTAACCAAAGAGGCCATCTCCAGTCAGTTTGGACAAACCGTCGCTGAACTCGTCGACGGGGTCAGTAAATTAAATCGCATTGAGTTCAGCTCTCAAGCCGAGGCACAAGCCGAAAACTTTCAGAAAATGGCGCTGGCCATGGCAAAAGATATTCGCGTCATTCTGGTAAAACTGGCTGACCGCATGCATAACATGCGGACTCTGGCCGCTCTGAACCCTGAAAAACAACGCCGCATCGCCCGCGAAACCCTGGAAATTTATGCCCCAATTTCAAATCGTCTGGGCATGAATAATATTCGTATTGAGTTTGAAGAAAGAGGCTTTGCCGCGCTGTATCCGATGCGCGCACGTCGACTCGAAGCCGCCGTCAAAAGTATTACCGGTCATCGCAAGGAAGTCGTCACACAGGTTGAAGCTGCCCTCAGCGCCTGCCTGCAGAGAGAAGGCCTGCCCGGCCGGGTGCTTGGGCGAGAAAAACATATTTACAGCATTTACAAAAAGATGCGCGACAAGCGTATTTCCTTCCGGGAAATTACCGATGTCTTTGCCTTTCGTATTATTACCGACCAGGTGGATACCTGCTATCGTGTCCTTGGCGCCGTGCACAACCTGTACAAACCAGTACCCGGACGCTTCAAGGACTATATCGCCATTCCCAAGGTTAATGGTTACCAGTCCCTGCATACGACCTTGTTCAGTATTCACGCCATTCCAATAGAAATACAGATTCGCACTGAAGACATGGAGGCAATGGCCAATAATGGTATTGCTGCGCACTGGCTTTATAAGTCTGAAGAGGAGATGCCCAACCAGAGTCATATCCGGGCCAGGCAATGGGTCCAGGGGCTACTTGAAATGCAGGAGCAGGCCGGCGATTCTGAAGAATTTATTGAGCATGTCAAAACCGATTTATTCCCGGATGAAATTTATGTGTTTACACCAAAAGGCGCCATCCTGGAATTACCCGCAGGGTCAACTGCAGTGGATTTCGCCTATGCTGTTCACACTGATGTTGGCAACTCCTGTGTTGCCTGCCGGGTCAATCGTCGTCTGGCGCCATTAAGTCAGGTGCTGCAAAGCGGGCAGACCGTTGAAATCATTGCCTCCGGTTCCCATCCCAACCCGGCATGGCTAAATTTTGTAGTGACCGGCAAAGCTCGCAGTAATATTCGGCATTATCTGAAAAAACAACGACGCTCCGAAGCCATTACGCTGGGCCGTCGCCTCTTGAACAAAACCCTGGCTGGTTTTGGCTACAACCTTTCCAATATTCCCAAGAACAAAGTGGGCGGCCTACTGGAAGAAACAGCTTTCGACGTACTGGATGATTTGCTGGAAGATATCGGCCTGGGAAATCGTATGGCCTATATCGTTGCCAGACGCCTGCTGCCCGATGATGATAAGGATCGTCCAAGTTCAGATGAAGATGATGCCGCTTTGGCTATTCACGGGGCCGAAGGCATGGTTATGTCTTTTGCCAAATGCTGCCACCCAATTCCAGGTGACCCCATAGTAGGTTATGTCAGTTCGGGCCGGGGCATGGTGGTGCATATTGAAAGCTGCAATAACGTTGCGGAAATCCTGAATGATCCCAAAAAGCATCTTCCCTTACGCTGGGACCCGGTACTGGAGGGAGAGTTTCCTGTAGAAGTACGCGTCGAAATTGAGCATCAGCGCGGTTTGATTGCGACACTGGCTAATGCCATAACCTCCTGTGAAGCTAATATTGAAAAAATTACCACTGCCGACCGGGATGCCCGTTTCACTATTGTTAATCTCACAATTAATGTCAGGAACCGTATTCACCTGGCACGGGTAATGAAGAGGGTCAGGGTGATTAAATCCGTCAGCAAGGTTAGCCGACTTAAAAATTAGAAACAGAAGGCCTGCAAAGCTTGCGGTGACGTTTATTAAGCCTTCAGCTTTTGTTGTTTAAGCATTGCATCAGTTGCCAATACAAACTTTTTAGCCTCGGCACTTGGCACACCATGACTAAAAATAAAGCCCTGCACGATTGGACACTGCAACTGTCGTAAAAAACGTAACTGATACTCCTGCTCAACGCCTTCAGCAATCATTTCCAGTTCCAGGCCTTTTGCCATATGGGCAATAGCTTCAATAATTGAACGATCTGTCCCATGCTCCATATCCTGAATAAAACTACGGTCGATTTTGAGGCGGTTAAGGGGAAGCTTTTGCAGCAGACTCAGGGATGAATAGCCGGTACCAAAATCATCAATCGCGATATTAACGCCAACATCATGAAGTTGTTTGAACTTGGCAATGGTATATTCAACATCTCGCATCAGTACGCTTTCGGTGACTTCAATTTCCAGCGAGTTTTTAGGCGTCCGGTATTTCTTTAAGGCTTTGATAATTTTATCGACAAAGTCCTTTTGTTCAATTTGCCGACCGGAAAAATTAATGGCAAATTTTCCTACTTTTAATCCTTCCTTCTGCCAGGCCTGCATCTCCCTGAGCACTTCATCCAGCACCCAGTCACCAAGCTCACAAATTAACCCTGACTCTTCTGCCACTGATAAAAAATGTGATGGCGACAGCAGGCCCTGTTCCGGGTGATTCCAGCGTAACAAGGCCTCTACACCGGAAACCTCACCATTACTCAGGTTAATCTGTGGTTGATAGAAAACTTCAAACTGATTTTCTTTAATGCCTTTGCGGATTTCATTTTCAATATTCAACAAAAGATTGTTTCTGACGCTCATGTTGTCTTCGTAAAGGTGATAACTGTTTTTTCCCTGCTCCTTGGTATGGTACATCGCCACATCAGAGTGCTTGATCAAGGTTTCAGCATTATCGCCATCTCTCGGATACATTGATATCCCGATACTCACAGTGAGATATAACTCCTGACCTTCGATCTTAAATGGCTTTTTAATGCTCTCTACAATTTTAGTGCCTACTGAATGTGCATCTGCTTCTGATGCAATATGTGGCAATAAAACAATAAACTCATCACCACCAAGTCGTGCCAGGGTGTCACCTTCCCTAAAACAAGCGCTTAGTCTTTCGCTCACTCCTTTCAGCAACTCATCACCCGTGGTATGGCCCAGGCTGTCATTAACCACCTTAAAACGATCAAGGTCGAGAAACATCACCGCCAATTTACTATCTTCCCGTTTAGCGTTTCTGATGGCAGTACTAAGACGGTCAAGAAACAGGGCGCGGTTGGGCAGACCGGTTAATAAATCGTGATAGGCCTGGTAGTGAATCAGTTTTTCTGAAGCCAGCCTATCCGTAATATCCCGGGCAACCACATAGGTCCCCGAAAAATGCTTATTTTCATCATCAACACTTTCGTGTTCATAGACGCCAACTGAGTTCAGCTCTATGGCAATTTTATTTTTACTGGTGTCATAATGCATGCCGGGCTTGCACAGCAACCATATTTCTTCCCCGCGAGTCGCTCGCGCGCCTTCGCGTCGCTCCAGAAAACAATGTGACGCCTGATCCAGGCTGGCAGGGTCAACGACATGTGAATAATGTTCACCGATAAGCTCATCCTTGCTGTACCCCAATACATCTTCAGCCCGGTTATTGACGAATGCAAAGCGGCCATCTTTATCGACGATAAATATGATATCCGGAGAGCTCTCAACCATGAAGCGATGTAACTTTTCAGAACGCTCCAGTTTTTTTCGTAGCATCAGGAAACTCTTTTCCAATGCCTGTTTGTTGAGTGCATTTTGAATGGTGTTGATCAGGGCATCATATTCATAAGGCTTTTGTAAATAATCGAAGGCGCCTAAATGGAAAGCTCTGCTTACGGCATCAAAGCCTGTTTCGCCACTGATAACAATAACCGATATATTGATGTCTTCTTCATTTATATATTCCATGACCTCATGGCCGCTTATCCCCGGCATATTGAGGTCCAGAATGGCCAAATCAAATTCACTGCTTTGTAGAATGGCAATGGCCTTTTCACCATTGTTAGCCACACTAACGTCAAAACCGGCTTGTTCCAGTAAGCGGCTGCCGCTTTCCAGCAACAATTGCTCATCATCTACCAGTAATATTTTAACGTTTGAAGTCATACACCTTACTCGGCGAGCTTTCAGATTCTGTATGTGTAGTGTTTTTCCTGTCAACAGCGCTTTGCAGCGGACTTCCTTCTGGTTTTGGCAGCAACAATGAGAAAGTCGTGCCATGCTGATCACTTTGGCAGCTTATTAATCCGCCCAGCTCATCCATGAAATTTTTTACAATTGCCAAACCGGAGCCCGTGTGGCTGTCATCCTTGGTAGTGTTCCCTGGCTGGAATAAATTTTCCATAATTCCATCGGCTATGCCCGGGCCATTATCAATAATATTAATCAGCACGTAGTTTGTCTGATTCAAATTGATATTGCTACGAGTTTCTATCCGAACCCTGCCTTCCTTTTCGCAAGCTTCAACAGCATTCTTTAATAGATTGATCAAGAGTTGTTTAAGTGAGTTTTCCTTGCCTTTAATGAAAGGCAAATTCGGGTCCAGATCCAGCTCAATACTGACTGCATTCGATTTGGAAATCGAAGCTGAAAACACTCTGTTAATACCGGTAATGATTTTATTCAGGTCTAATGCGCTATCTTGATCTTCCGTTTCAGAATTATTCCCCAACTTACTTAAGATTTGCTTGACGCGTTCAATTTCCGTTTCAATGACTTTTAATTCTTCCTGTATGGCAGAATCTTCATCCTGTTTTAAACTTAATAGCTGCAGATAATTTTTAATGATACTTAGTGGATTGTTGGCCTCATGAACGGCTTCGCGAATTTTTTGCTGATAATAAAATTGTTTGTTATCAGCGGCGGCCTTTGCGCCATTCCCTTCCCGTTCCAGAAATAGTTGATGCAGGGAATTGCGCATCGCCGTTGCTTTTAAATAGTCTTCACCTGCTGCTTTATTGACTCCATAGACAAGCATGGCCCTTACTTTACCCTTGTGGATAATCGGATCACAAAGAATGGCAGGCTTATCCAGCATCGATAAAATCTGTAAATCCGCAACTTTAATATCTTCATGTTCGGCATCAAAAACCAGGGCTTTAGCGTCTTGAAAACAGTGCGCCAGCAGGCTGGGGCTGGCCGAGAGTTTTAATGTCAATGAAGCCTGGACCCTGGTCGAGTTCGTGCCCTCACTCACGGCTATAGTCTGAGTTTCAGCATCTGCCTTAAAAATCAGCGCTGTGCCAGCATCAAAAAAGTATTCGGACAGCACCCGCAAAACTTCCCCAAACTGGTATTCTTTGTTGCCAGAAGCTATCAGGGCAGAATTAAAGCGGCTGATTCCCTGAGCCTGTGACAATAATTTGCTTTTTGTATAAGTCTTGTTGGGAACCACTGCCTGCTCCGGTAAGGGCAGGCGCTTGTTGGCAGAGTATTCGATGCCGAAATCTGTCAGGCTGCGCAGCAATATTTCGTTTGTTTTTTGTTGTATGGACCTTAAAGTTTCCTGGTCCAGACCAAAAAATTGTTGCCCGGCATTTATTAGATCAAAATTTATGTCTTCCTTGCTTGCCAGTTGATTTGCAAACCAGCACAGCTTTACTTCTACACTGGCATCTGCGATATCTTCAAAGCTCCGGTGATGATAACGAACAGCGTCGCAATAAAAAGACTCCACTCCCAGCTGTGCCAGAAGACTAGCCCCAAGCATAGCGTGGTTGCATCCATAATGTTGATCTTCCAGCCTGCAAAGCTCTGCTTCTGAAGACGTTTTAGCATGTAATCTAAGATAATCATCCTGCTTTACGTGCTCCAGTATCAGCTCGCCTAAATTGAGCAAGGCTCCAGAGCTTTCAAGGTCCGCAGAATGGGGCAGTTTACAATGACTGGCCAGCGCCGAGATGTATTTGCTGCAAAGCAATGATTGGCGCCAGTGCATGAGTAGAAAAACTTCGCGCTTCTTATGTATGCTGGCCGGGTTATAATCCTCGACCGCCTGTCTAAGCCTTGTAAAAACCTTTTCCTTGCCTGAACCCTGTAAAAGAATCTGCGGATCCAGTCTTAGCACGGTCTCTGCATTAGAGTCCTTCAGGGACTGTAGTAGTAATAGCGGGGAATGTTTTAGTAAGTCGAGAAGTCTTTGGGCGGCCTGAGCATCATCCTGTTGCTTAAGTTCTTCTTCAATTTCCAGGCCTCGCAAGAGCAATTCCGGCAAAGTAGCAGCTCTGGAAAGTTGGAATTGTTCTAATATAGCATTTACAGGGTCAGTCATGGTCCTTTTGCGACTAATACTGCACGCTTCACAAGTAGGAATTAATCATCGGATTCTACAGTATGTGCTCCAAAGGGTCACGACTAAGAATCCACAACAGCTGCATATAATCCGATTAGCGCCTGAGCGAAAAAGCCCCTAGAATTGAAATATGTCCCGGCAACCCTCGTCCCAGTATTTCACCCATATGCGAAACTCAAATGCCGGTCCTGTTGATTTGACTCAGATGCCTTTGACCCGGCTTCAGGGCGTGGGGCCTGCTCTGGAAAAAAAGTTTGCGGCCCTCAATATATATAAAGCAATTGATTTACTGTTTCACCTGCCCTTTCGTTATCAGGACAGGACGCGTCTAAGCCCTATTGCCTCGCTGCAGGCCGGTTCCGATGTCGTCATCGAGGGTCATATATTAGGCAGCGGTATTGTTTTTGGGCGCCGTCGAAGTCTACTGGTCAAAATTCAGGATCATAGCGGCATCGCAAATCTGCGTTTTTTTCATTTTAGTGCCGCCCAAAAAAATAATCTGGCGGAAGGCAAGCGGATAAGATGCTTCGGCGAAGTGCGCAGGGGCCGCAGCGGTGTTGAGCTCTATCATCCGGAATATACGATTATTTCAGAAACTGAGCAGTTCCCCGCTGATTTAAACCTGACGCCAATTTATCCAAGTACTGATGGCTTGCAACAAGTCAGATTGCGCAGTGTTATTAAGCAGGTGCTGGCATTTTTAGAAGAGGGTATCGTCTTGCCGGATTTTCTGCCTGCCGAATTAATCGATGAGCTGGGCACCTGCACCTTACAGGATGCCTTGCTATATATTCACCAGCCCCCGCGTGATGCTGAACTCGCCCAACTCGAAAGCGGAACTCACCCTACCCAGCAACGACTGGCTTTCGAAGAGTTGCTGGCTCACATTCTCTGCCTGCAGCGCCTGCGTGACAAAGCCAGACAAGAGCAGGCTCCTGTTTTGAAAAGCTCCTCCAGACTGGTGCCAGATCTGTTAAGCTCGCTCCCCTTTGAGTTGACCAGGGCACAACAAAGAGTTTATCGGGAAGTAAGAGAGAATCTGTCCACAGCCATTCCCATGCTAAGGCTGATACAGGGAGATGTCGGTTCAGGTAAAACCATGATTGCTATTCTGGCTGCCTTGCAGGCTGTTGAAAATGATTTTCAAGTGGCCGTAATGGCGCCCACTGAAATACTCGCCGAACAACATTTTCTGAATTTCTCCGGTTTTCTTGAAAATCTCGGACTCGAAATTTGTTATCTCAGTGGCAAAACCAAAGGCAAGAAGCGCAGCGCTGCGCTGGAGCAGATCGGATCCGGACAAGCACAAATCATTATCGGCACTCATGCCTTGTTTCAGGATGAAGTCAGTTTTAACAAGCTCGGATTAATGGTGATTGATGAGCAGCATCGCTTTGGCGTACACCAGCGTCTGGCTTTGCGCGAAAAAGGGCGCGCTACTGGACGAAGCCCGCACCAGCTCATTATGACAGCAACACCTATACCCCGAACCCTGATGATGAGCGCTTATGCTGATCTTGATTGTTCTGTTATTGATGAACTGCCCCCGGGCAGAACCCCGGTAAATACCGTATTAATTGCTGATAATCGGCGTGATCAGATCATCGCAAGAATTCACGAAGCCTGTGCCAGCGGGCGACAGGCCTACTGGGTCTGCACCTTGATTGAAGAGTCTGAGTTTTTACAATGTCAGGCCGCTGAAGTCACTTATGAAACCCTGCAACAGCAATTAGATGGGCTCGAGGTAGGGCTGATTCATGGCCGTATGAAAGCGGCCGAAAAGACTGCCATTATGCAGCGATTCAAAAGCGGCAAAATCAAACTCCTGGTTGCCACCACTGTTATTGAAGTCGGTGTTGATGTTCCGAATGCTTCACTGATGATCATTGAAAACCCGGAGCGTCTCGGCCTTGCACAACTACATCAGTTACGTGGCAGAGTCGGCAGGGGTAGCGAACGCAGCCATTGTCTGCTGCTTTATCATCTGCCTCTGTCCGACCTGAGCAAACAACGGCTGGAGATCATGCGCAGCAGCAATGATGGCTTTTATATTGCCCAGAAGGACCTGGAAATTCGTGGCCCGGGAGAAGTGCTTGGCACTCGTCAGACCGGCTTAATGGATTACAAAATTGCCAATCTCAACCGCGACGCCCATTTACAGGCAAGTATCAAAATCTGGTCTGAGCGTATTCGGCGCGAACATCCTGATATCGTTGACGTCCTGATAGACCGCTGGTTATCGATCAATCAGCAATATGGCAATGTTTAAGCATCCGGCGACTAGCCGGGCTGGGCATAGGTCTGTGGTTCCAGAATTCCCATCTCCCCCTGTCGTTTGGCAATAATTACCGCGCCACAGGAATCGCTAAACACATTCACCCCTGTCCGGCACATATCCAGAACCCTGTCTGTCACCAGCAATAAGCCAATGGCTTCTACCGGCAAGCCAATAGCCGTGAGTATGACGGTTATGGCGACCAGGCTGGCAGCAGGAATGCCAGCGACGCCAATGGAGGTCAATAAGGCGATCAACACAACCGTAAACTGGGTAGCAAAGGTTAATTCGAGACCATAGGCCTGCGCTAAAAAAATTGCTGCCACACATTCATATAAAGCAGTGCCATCCATATTGACAGTTGCTCCCAGCGGCAAAACAAAACTGGTGGTTTTTTCAGATACGCCGGCGTTTTTCTCTACGCACTCCATCGTTAAAGGCAGCGTCGCTGAAGAAGACGCCGTTGAAAATGCCGTTAAAATTGCCGGAGCCATCGCCTTGAAATGGGCAAAGGGGCTTACTTTACCAACATATTTCAATAGCAAAGGCAGGACCACAAAAGTATGAGTCGCCAGGGCAAGTAGCACCGTGATGAAGAAAAGCAATAATGGCTGGAAAGCGGCGAAGCCGGTAGACGCAACAGTTGTGGCTACAAGGCCGAATACGCCATAAGGTGCAAAGCGCATAATCCACATAGTTATACGCATCATGGTTTCCGAGATGCCTTGCCAGAAATTGAGCAGTACCTCTCCCTGGCGATTCGGAATCTGCGTCATAAAGTAGCCGAAAACCAGGGCAAAAAATATCAAACCCAGCATCTGCCCTTCGGCGGCGGCAGCAACTACATTAGTGGGAATCATGCGCAGAAAAATTGCCGCGATATCCGCCCCGCCTCGCCCTTCCACGCTGGCAACAGCTGACGCCAGGGCCGTATCATCCAAAGTAAGATTAAGACGCTCACCGACTGCTGCTCCATCTATAATCCCCGGGCTTAGCAGGTTTACAAAAAACAGCCCCACAAGGATTGCCAAAGTGCTGGTAAGCGCATAATAACCAAGCGTCATCCCTCCCAGTCGGCCCAGGTCGCTACGTCCTCCCATATTGGCTACGCCGCATATGATGGAAGCCACAATTAAGGGTACAATTATCATGCGCAGTGCATTCAGGAACATCGTGCCAATAAAGTCATACATGGCATAGAAAGTTACACCGAAAATGCTCAGCTCTGTCCCGGTCAGCTTTCCGCAAATAAAAGCAAGCAATATGGCTATCAAGATCTGCCAGTGCAGTTTTATTTTAATCATGCCTCGCTCCTGTAGTATGAAAGTATTTAAACAGTGCCGATTCTTTTATTCAATGCTCGCTTAAGTCTGTCTATAATCGCCGCTTCAATCGCAAATATAAGCTTATGCCTTTTTTTCAGCACTTACAGAATTACTTACTCAAGATTCGGCAACAGTTTTCTGCCTTGAAGGGCCTGCTTTGGCAAAAAACCCAACAGCACTTTCCCGCTGCTGCCGAAAAACTTCCGGCATATTCCCGTTTGATGCGTCTGGACAGGCCAATCGGCACTTATCTGGTGTTATGGCCAACACTCTGGTGTTTGTGGATTGCCGGTGAAGGCAGCCCGGACTTTGGGCTGGTTGTGATTTTTGCTCTGGGAACGCTGCTTATGCGTTCTGCAGGTTGTTGTATTAATGATTATGCTGATCGTAATTTTGACGGTCATGTTGAACGAACCATGTCGCGCCCCCTGGCCAGTGGTGAAATTAAGCCGAAAGAAGCCCTGCTGCTTTGCGCCAGTCTATGCTTTATTGCCTTTCTACTGGTATTGATGACCAATGTTCTGACTATTTTGATGGCTTTTGTCGGTTTAGGCATTGCTCTGATATACCCTTTCATGAAGCGTTATACACACCTGCCGCAAGTTGTCCTGGGTGCGGCTTTTTCCTGGGGAGGCATAATGGCCTTCACTGCTCAAACCGGCACACTGCCGGCACAGGCCTGGCTGTTATACATCGCTAATTTAATGTGGACTGTGGCCTATGACACACAGTACGCCATGGTTGACCGGGAAGACGACTTAAAAATTGGCATAAAGTCTACCGCCATTTTATTTGGCGAAGCAGACCTGCTCATTATCGGTTTTTTACAGTTGTTTTTCCTGATCACGCTTGCACTAAGTGCCAGTTATTTTGAATTGGGCAACTGGTTTCAATTCAGTTTATTGCTTGCTCTGGGATTTTTTATTTACCAGCATACTCTGACCTGGGACCGGCAGCCGGCACAATGCTTTAAGGCCTTCCTTAACAACGCCTATGTTGGTCTGGTAATTTTTATATGCACTGTGTTGGACTATCTTTTCTAAACGCCTGTAATCATCAAACGCAAAAACTTCGTCCAGGCTAACTCAATACCTTATCAGGGCCGGCTTTTTCCATGCTACAGGCGCATCCAGATTAGCCAGTACTGCCAGGCCTTGCTCATAATTCCTGCCCACCGAAGAAACGCCATGTGAATCATCTCCGGGCACAACGGCAATTTGTCTGGCCAGGGCTTTTTTCAATACAGGCAGCGACGGATATTGTTCAAGCGTTTTATCAAAGCCCCGTAGATTAAAGTCCATTATCAATTCATTCGACGCAATAAAATCCAGATTACGTTCAACTCTTTCAGCAACTTTTGGACTGGATAATGTACTCAAATAATTTGGATCAAAGATTCGAATCAAATCAAAATGTGCAACCACTGCAGGACAAAATTCCTGTAGCATGGCAAACTGGGCATCAAAGTAATGACAATATAACTGCTCAATGCTGCCGGCCTTTGCCAAGGCCTGATGATAATGCTCCCGGTTGTAATCTATGCCAATACCATCAACATGGTGCAGGGACCCAACCAGATAATCTGGTTGATAACGGTTGATGAGTTCATGAATATACTCAACAGAACCTGCATAGGTTTCAATTTCAAAGGCCAGCAGAATTTCAATTTGATCGGAATATTTTTTTTGCAGCTCACGACCCAGACGAAAATATTCCGCGAATCTTTCTTGTAGAAACGCTGCATTCAGTCCGGCTTCAACCTCATCAGGATAGCGCATAGCATCAGAAAGCGGAGGTATATGCTCAGTAATACCCACCCACTTAAATCCCTGAGTAATGTAGGCGTTGATGATACTTTTCAGGTCATCATGGGCATGCTGGCAAAACTGACCGCTATGTCCGCCATGCACAGAAACTTTTTCAACATTAACCGTGTTTGCTCTCAGCTCTTTGTTCATGTTTGCTGATCTTGTAAACTCATCGTTACTTGCTCCTTCACACTTGTCGCACCATAACCCATAATCAAAGTTTGATAAATAGCCATGAGTCAGCAATATAAGGCAGAGTTTTTGGAAAGCATCTCCGATGTTGCTGCAAAAGATTGGAATCAGCTGCTTGCATCCGATTATCCATTCTTACAGCATGAATTTTTATTGGCTCTTGAGCTCAGCGGCTGCACGACTGCCAGAACAGGCTGGCAACCCAGGCACCTGCTACTTAAAGATCAAAGCGGACACCTGGTTGCCTTGCTGCCGCTGTATCTGAAGAATAATTCCATGGGTGAATATGTCTTTGACTGGTCCTGGGCAGATGCCTATTATCAACATGGCCTGAACTATTATCCAAAATTTGTTACATCTGTTCCTTTCACTCCCTCAGCTGGTCCGAGAATTTGTATTGCCCCGGATGTAGATAAGCAGCAAATTCTTAGCATAATCATCCAAAGCATCCAGAAGGAAGCAAAAATTCTGGGCGTTTCCAGCTGGCATGTTTTGTTCCCTGATCATGATTATTACCAGCTGCTTGCTGATATGGGCTTACAGCAGCGACTTGGCTGCCAATATCAGTGGTTTAACAAAAATTATGAGAGTTTCGATGATTTTTTACAGACTTTCTCTTCACGGAAACGAAAAAACCTGAAAAAGGAAAGAAAAAAAGTTGCGGAGAGCGGCATTCAATTTGAAGCGCTAAATGGAGCTGAAATTAGTCTGGAACAATGGCAGCATTTTTATCGGTTTTATCAGAACACCTATTTGATAAGGGGTCGTTCTGCCTATTTAAACCTGCCTTTTTTTCTGGAGCTTGGCCGACTCATGCCAGAAAAAATATTGCTTGTTATGGCAAAAAAAGATGACGCCTATATTGCCGGAGCGCTGAGCTTTAAAGACAGTACTTGCCTCTATGGACGATTTTGGGGCTGTGATGAAGAGTGGCAGTTCCTGCATTTTGAAACCTGTTATTACCAGGGTATTGATTATTGTATACAACACCAACTACAAAAATTTGACTCTGGCGCTCAGGGCGAACATAAAATTCAACGTGGTTTTGAGCCTGTTGAAACTTATTCTAATCACTGGATAGCACATCCACAATTCAGTGCAGCAATCGGTCAATTTCTTGTGGAAGAAAAAAAACATCTCTCACAATATAAAGACCTGGCCAAAAATAATCTGCCATTTAAAAAAGGCAGCAATGAGAGTCAAATTTGATCAGGCTCAAGACATTGGCTTGCACCAGCACATTAAGCAGCATAAGCTTTACCATTCATAAATAAGAAGGAGCGTGGAATGCCTAAGGCAAAAATCAAGGGTTTAATATCGGATTTGCACGAAAAACTTTCCGGCTCTGATACCAGCCCACAACAAGAATTGTTACTGGCTCAGCTTCAGGCTCAGCTTGATAGCTGGGAAGGCCCTAAACCGGCTAGCGGAGATATCAAAAGTATTACCCTGGAATTGCTTGAAGAGATTGAAGAACAGCACCCCAAAGCCTCAAGAATTGCTCGCGAAATTTTAGAATCCCTGGGACATCTGGGCCTTTAACAGGCCTTTAAGACTGTTTGCGCAGAAAGACAAGCTGATTATCTGATGAATCTTTCTTGCTAAACCGATAGCCCTCAGCCGAGAAACTTGTTAATTCTTCGATAGAGTTAAGCCGGTTTTTTATTATAAAAGAGGCCATTAGCCCTCTCGCTTTTTTAGCAAAAAAACTGATTACTTTATATTCGCCATTTTTAAAATCCTTAAAAACCGGCGTAATAACTTTTGCCTGCAAAGTTGAATTTTTCAGTACTTTGAAATATTCATTTGACGCGAGATTAACCACGACCCTGTCTTTTTGATCTGTAAGCGCCTGATTGATAGACTCGCTGGCTTTTGAGCCCCAGAAATCATATAGATTATTGCCGCGGCTGTTTTTTAATCTGATTCCCATTTCCAGTCGATAGGGCTGCATCAGATCCAGTGGTCGCAAAACACCGTAAAGGCCGGATAAAATACGTAAATGCTTTTGCGCAAAGTTCAGGTCTGCCGTTTTGTAGTCTTGCACATCAAGCCCTGTATAAACATCGCCTTTAAACGCAAAAATTGCGGGTCTGGCATTGTCCGGAGAAAACGGCTGCTGCCAATTCAAATAACGGCTTACGTTTAACTCCGCAATTTTAGAACTGACGTGCATTAAATCTACAAGCTCATCCGGAGCCATTACTCTTAAGGTCTTGATCAGTTTTTCTGACTCATCCAGAAATTCAGGCTGGGTGAATTTTTTGCTTGGCAAGGGCGTTTGATAATCCAGGGTTTTGGCTGGGGATATGACTATAAGCATCGTTACTTTTTTCTACCTCTTCTATATTGTTACATTTAAAACGGGTAAAACAGTTTTGCTAACTATTTTTTAACCATATCAAACCTGATTTATAAAACTATCCCACCAGTTCAATGGCGTTGTCCCATCCCGTGGATCGTAAACATTGCCATAATACCAGACCGAATCAGGGAAGCTTGCCATTGCATTATCGAACAAGGCTTCTATGGCAGAAAACCCCAAATTGACATGCAGGGAGTAACTTAGTGCTCGATCAGTTTTTATGTCCAGCTTGCCATCAAGTTTTTCGATTTCAGGTGTCAGGGTCATTTCCAGCACATTCAGATCTGTCTTGCGGAAAATACGAACAGCCAGATTCCCGCTGCGTTGTAGCAGCTTGTACTGACCCGGTGCTTGTTTATCTATATATATGATATCCCCGCGCGCCAG
Organism: uncultured Gammaproteobacteria bacterium; assembly: GCA_963975155.1. Classification (GTDB taxonomy): domain Bacteria; phylum Pseudomonadota; class Gammaproteobacteria; order Pseudomonadales; family Pseudohongiellaceae; genus UBA5109. Next base: position 407,249 of record CAXBFG010000002.1, read on the forward strand.
ATTGCGAATAAAAAGGGGGCTTTTTTTTACTTCAAAATGATCTTGCTTATCAAGCACATAGACCTGCAACTTTTCCAGTACCGTGTGTCCATTTTCGTCAAGGCCTGCGGGCAGCTGTAAAAGTGAGCTTTGTTCGTGTTTCAATGTAATTCTCCCGGGAAAACAGAATATTATCAGAAAACACGGGCTTGACCTGCATCAACAGGCTACTTGTAGTCATGAAGTGTAATAACTACACTTAATTGTATTTAGTCACTCAATCCTCTCAATGACTTAAAGGAGCTTGTAATGAGCCTGTATAAAAAAATTCTTGTTGCAGTTGATCTTTCACAGGATTCAGCCGTAATTCTGGATAAAGCGCGCAGTATTGCCAAAGCCTATGATTCACAACTTAGTATGGTGCATGTTATCGAGCCTATTGCCGTAGGATATGCCATTGAAATTTCCAGTATTGATGTTGAAGGTCTGCATCAGGAAGCAACAGCTCAGGCCCGGGCGGCGCTCCTGGAAATGGGAAGTAACATTGGCATCCCTGAAAATCGTTTGCATACTGTGCTGGGTCAACCCGCCAGAGAAATTAAAGAGCTGGCAAATGAAATCGGTGCAGACTTGATTATCATGGGCAACCATGGCCGTCACGGCTGGGAATTATTGTTTGGCTCAATATCTACAGGTGTAGCACATGGGGTTAAATGCGATTTACTTACCGTGCATGTCTGAGGTGATCTTTTGAGCGATATTGGCGATATTGATGAACAGGAAACGCTCTCGCGTTTTGCAGTAGAAGCTTTGGCTCATGCTGAAGTATGGGCATTAAAAGGCGAGGACGGTTGGGCACTCTGTGCTTCCATTGAATTTGAGGACACAGAAGTGCTGCCTTTTTTTTCCAATAAGGAGTCTGCCGCCCTGCTCTGTTCCGGCGACTGGGAAGGATACCTGCCAGACCCTATCCCGCTGGAATCCTTTCTTGAAGACTGGCTGCCTGGCATGCACGAAGATAATGCCCTGCTGGGTTTGAACTGGAACCCTGATATGGAAGGCGCTGAACTGGAGCCCGCAGAACTGGCGAAGGCAATAGAATCTGCCCTTGAAACGACGCTAAGGCCTAATGTGTAAGATACCTTGAAAGCTTTACTGATTTACCTGAATCGCTTCGCGCTCTTGCTTAAACCCTTTAGGCTGCCCTTAATTGCTTTTACTTTTTTAGCCCTGCTGTTAACTGGCTACTCTTTGCTGGTTAATTCCACCTTTACACTTCAGGCTCTGGAACCAGCCATTATTGCAACTCTATGGGGCATGTTGCTGCTGGCGAGCACTGAGCTCTTTCAACAAATTCCAGACCCGGTCTTGCCCGTTGACCCTTTTCTGCAAAGACTGTTAAGCCGATGTAAACTTTTTTTGTATTCACTGCTGGCTTTAACTGTGCTGCTTGTATGCGCAATGTTGTTGTGGTTGAGTCTGCGGCTATTGCTTATTTAGCTGCAATCTACCACGTCTTTTGTGCTATTCTGCGCTTTTTTTAAACTCCACAATCAGGCTCAATTTAGCATCATTCCAAAGCTAAGCCGAGCATGTTCGCCAATTTAAGAATGAATAAACTAATAAGAATAATCAGCGCCCTCGATAGCATTACTGAATTTGTAGGAAAGTATGTTTCTTACTTCGCAGTACTAATGGTGCTGGTCACTTGTTATGTTGTCATAAGTCGTTATGTATTTAATTCCGGTTCGATTGCAGTACAGGAATCAATTAATTACCTGAATGCCATGCTGGTTTTCGCCACTGTGGGTTTTACCCTGAAGCATAACGCTCACGTCCGTGTGGATATTATTTATGGCTCGGCATCTGCCACTTACAAAAACTGGGTTAATTTCCTGGGTACCGCTTTTTTGCTTATTCCGGTTGCCATTTTTATTTTACTGAGCAGCTGGGACTATGTTCAGTCCTCCTGGGCAATCCTGGAAGATTCTCCCGAAGCAAACGGTCTGCCTTTTGTATATCTGCTTAAATCCATTATTTTGCTGATGTGTTTTATGCTGTTATTGCAGGGTCTTGCAGAATTGTTACGCAACCTCTGCCTGCTTTTATCGCCTGAAATACCAGAACTAGCAGTCGAGGAAGAGGAAAGCCGCACATTATGATGGAGCTGATGCCCTTCCTGCTTTTTATTTGTATCTGTCTGGTGTTAATTGCTGGATACCCGGTGGCATTTTCTCTCGCCGGGACATCTCTGGCATTTGCGGGAATCGGGGTATTAACCGGTACTTTTGATACCGCTTTTTTAAATGCCGTGCCGAATCGTATTTACGGCAGCATTATCACTAACACGACTCTTTTTGCCGTCCCGATGTTTGTCTTTATGGGCGTCATGCTGGAAAAATCCAAAATTGCCGAAGACCTGCTCAGTGGTATGACCTTGCTGTTCGGTCGGATGCGTGGCGGCCTGGGCCTTTCCGTTATTCTGGTCGGGATGTTGCTGGCAGCAAGCACCGGCATCGTTGGTGCGACCGTCGTCACCATGAGCATCCTTTCTCTACCTACCATGTTAAAGGCGGGATATAAGCCTTCGCTGGCGACTGGTACGATTTGTGCAACCGGCACTTTGGGGCAAATTATTCCCCCATCAATTGCTTTGGTTTTACTGGGCGATGTAATGTCTACGGCCTATCAGCAGGCCCAATTGGATATGGGCATTTTCTCCACTCAAACTGTTTCGGTCGGAGACCTGTTCACCGGCGCGATCATTCCCGGCCTCTTGCTGGTGTTTTTTTATTCTCTCTACATGTTGGGCGTGGCGATGTTTAAACCCGAGCATGCGCCCGCAGCAAGACAGGAAGACATTGATCTCATCAGACAAAACAGAAGCGTTTTGCAGCAGCTTTTTCTGGGGCTTTTTCCTCCCTTGTTATTGGTCATAGCCGTGCTTGGCTCAATTCTTTTCGGGATTGCTACGCCCACTGAAGCAGCAGGCGTGGGCGGACTTGGTGCAATCCTGTTAGCCCTGATGAAAGGACAATTAAGTCTGGCAATTTTTAAAGAAGTCTCTCTTTCTACGGCAAAAGTCAGCTCCATGATTTATATGATTCTTGTAGGTGCGGCAATTTTTTCTTTGGTTTTTCGTGGTTTTTCTGGTGACATCCTCGTTGAAGAACTGTTTGAAAGCTTGCCCGGCGGCGCTGTTCTTGCTGTTGCTCTGGTTATGTTGGTCGTCTTCCTGCTGGGCTTTATTCTGGATTTTATTGAAATAACCTACATGGTAGTGCCAATTGTCGGCCCCATACTTTTAGCGATGGGTATTGATCCCATCTGGCTAGGGGTCATGTTGGCAGTAAACTTGCAGACTTCCTTTCTGACGCCGCCCTTTGGCTTCGCTTTGTTTTATTTGCGTGGGGCTGCTCCCGATGAAATCAGGACTACTGATATTTATAAGGGAGTCATTCCTTTTATTATGATTCAGGTTCTGATGCTGGGGCTTCTATCAATCTGGCCGCAATTAACGACCTGGTTACCTTCCGTACTTTAAGGACTATCAATGAACGCAGAAAATGAAAATCTGGATCTGGACCCCAACCCTCACCCCGATGGGGAGCTTGCAACTCAGACTATCACCCTGCCTGCCGATACCAATCAGGACGGTGAAATTCATGGCGGCTGGCTAGCCTGTCAAATGGATATGGCTGCTCATTTAGCCTGTTCGAAAGTAGCCAAAGGCAAAGTTGCTACCGTGGTAATTGAAAATATTTCCTTCCTTGCCCCCATAAGTATTGGCTCTCTTGTAGGCTGCTATACGAAAATTCAGGGCGTTGGCAGAAGCTCTATTCGCGTCTCGGTGGAAGCATGGGTTAGCCATGTTGTGAAAGGAGAGGAGTGGACCAAGGTGGCTGAAGGAGCCTTTATATTCGTTGCCATAGATAGCAATGGGCGTACCAGAGCCATCCCCAAGGCAAAGCAGTAGAGCCTGTACTGCCAACTACTGCTTATTTCGGCTTAGCGCTGTTCGGCTCTTATTTCGTTATATGCTTCTAAAGAAATATCGTGATATCTGGTAACAACGGCTTCAAACTCTCGATAGGAGGCAAGAATGCGTTGTCCGATTTCACTATTCCTGCCCAGCTCATTAATAATATCCTGAGAAACTCTGTATAGTTCAGCAGAAACATCATCCGGAAACTGACGCAACTCAACGTTGTGCTCTTCGACTAAAGTAGCCAGGGAATAGCTGTTTTGTGCGATGGCTTCAGTAGTCATATTTGCGCTCGCAGCATCTGCAGCGGTTCGCATAATAAGCTGTAAATCTGCCGGCAGAGCTTCAAACATTGTTTTATTAAATATAAATTCCAAAACGGTGCCTGGTTCATGCCATCCAGGATAATAGTAATAATCAGCGATATCATAGAAACCCAAGGCCAGATCGTTTTGCGGGCCCACAAATTCTGTCGCATCTATAACACGGGTTTGCAGCGAAGTGTATATTTCACTGGCGGCCAGATTAACCGGCACTCCGCCTATTCTTTGTAACACTTCCCCGCCAAGCCCCGGGATACGCATTTTTAAACCCCTAAAATCCTGCAGACTATTAATCTCCTTATTAAACCAACCGCCCATCTGTACGCCGGTATTACCGCCCGGTATCGGAATTAAATTAAAGGGTTCATAAAGCTCTTCCCACAGCGCCATGCCTCCACCAAATTTAATCCAGCTTTCCATTTCCTGGCCGTTCAGCCCAAAGGGCAAGGCTGCAAAAAACTGGGCTTCAGGAGCTTTGCCTTTCCAGTAATAAGATGCACCATGTCCTATTTCCGCCGTACCCGCGCTCACCGCATCAAAAATTTCAAGTGCAGGAACCATTTCACCAGCACCATAAACCCTTATTTTCATACGCCCTTCAGACAGTTCCTCTACCAGATCAGCAAAATCTTCAGAGACCATGCCTATTCCCGGAAAGTTTTTTGGCCAGGTAGTTACCAATTTCCATTCATAAGTCTGTTGAGTACGGGCTTCTCCACTTCCAGAAAGTGAAGAGTCAGATTCACCGCTACATGCAACGAAGATCATGCTAGCGAAGAACAAAGCTGCTAATTTCAAACTGCATTTTATTTTCATTGTTATCTCATGCTCCCGCATCTTTTATGTAGATTTTACTGCGTAATTGAAGTCTCTAAATGGCTTCCAGGCGCGCATAAGACATTACCAGCCATTTCCCGCCGACCTCATCAAAATTTATCTGTACCCTGGCATTCTTGCCCTTGCCTTCATAATTCAGCACGACTCCTTCACCAAACTTGGGGTGTAATACACGCTGTCCTAAATTCAGGCTGTCTGGTGAACCGCTTTTTGAGTTATTCAATTCACTATTATTGGAGGTGCCAATGTGCGCAGAAATATTAGCATGACTTCCTCCACTATCCTTATATTTGCCATAGTCATTAAAATACCCGCCCCGGGTAATTCTTCCCTGTAATCTGACTTCTTCCAGTAAGCCCTGAGGCAGTTCTGATAAAAAACGGGAAGGCCGTGTTAAATTTTCTTCTCCATGCAGGCGTCTTGATTCGGCATGACTTAAATACAGTTTTTGACGGGCTCTGGTAATCCCGACATAACAAAGCCTGCGTTCTTCTTCCAGGCCCATTTGTGAATCCATCGACATTTTATGAGGAAACAAGCCTTCTTCAAGCCCGGCAATAAACACTAGCGGAAACTCCAGCCCTTTAGCAGAATGCAATGTCATTAACTGCACCGCATCTTCTCCTGCACCGGCCTGTGCATCGCCTGCATCCAGCGCAACTTTATCAATAAAGGCTCCCAGCACTGTCATCACTGAGCCTTCCTCATCAACATCCAGCTCTTCAAGTGTAAATGCTTTGGCAGCATTAACCAGCTCTTTCAGGTTCTCTATGCGTATAGTCGCCTTCTCGCCACCTTCCTTTTCATGGTGCTGAATTAGTCCGCTGCGTTGAATGGCATGATCACACAGCTCATGTAAATCCCGGCCTTCAGCATAGCCTTCCAGTCCATCGATCAGGTTAAGGAATCCGGAAATACTGAGCATTGCTCTGGAAGGCAGGAGCCCTTCTGTCACTGCTTTGAAGGCCGATTGCCAAAGTGACAAACCTTCTGTTCTTGCCTGAATACGGAGTAACTCTAGTGTTTTGTTGCCAATGCCCCGGACCGGGGTGTTAATAACACGCTCCATGGCCGCATCATCATTGCGATTGGCAACCAGGCGCAGATACGCCATTGCATTGCGTATTTCCTGACGCTCGTAAAAGCGAAAGCCACCGTAAATCCGATAAGGCATGTCAACTCTAAGCAATGCTTCTTCCAACTCACGTGACTGCGCATTAGAGCGATAAAGGATAGCGGACTCGCTGGCGCTATTGCCTTTGCTGATCCAGTCCTTTATTTGCCCGCAAATAAATCGCGCTTCGTCCTGCTCATTGAAGGCTGAGTACAATGAAATTGGCTCTCCTTCCACGTCCTCGGTCCATAATTCTTTGCCAAGTCTGCCCTGATTATTCGCTATTAGTGTATTGGCAGCTTTTAGAATATTGCCTGTGGAACGATAATTCTGTTCCAGGCGTACTGTTTCTGCGTCTTTAAAATCCTGTGAAAACTGTTGAATATTTTCAATTCTGGCTCCGCGCCATCCATAAATAGACTGGTCATCATCCCCGACCGCCGTAACCTGCGCATTGGCACCAGCCAACACTCTTAGCCAGGCGTACTGGATGGCATTGGTATCCTGGAACTCATCTACCAAAATATGCTTGAATCGCTGCTGATAGTGGGCCAGCAAAGCAGGAGCCTTGAGCCACAATTCATGCGAACGTAATAAAAGCTCACCAAAATCAACCAGGCCTCCCCTGTCGCATGCCTGTTCATAAGCTGCGTATACTTTAGCCATGATTCCGGTGATTTCATCTCCGTAACTTTCTATACTTGCTGCTCGGCGGCCTTCATCTTTCTGCTCATTAATAAACCACTGACATTGCCTTGCCGAGCATTTGTTTTCATCTATTTCCAGCGTTTTATGAACCCGCTTAACCATACGTAGCTGGTCATCCGAATCAAGGATCTGAAACTTTTCTGTCAACCCGGCTTCTTGCCAATGCGCTCTTAATAGTCGGTGCCCCAGCCCATGAAAGGTCCCTACCCACATTCCACCAATAGGTCTTTGCAGTAGCTCTTCTATACGCAGACGCATTTCGTTGGCGGCTTTATTGGTAAAGGTAACTGCCAAAATGCCATGAGGGGAAAGGCCTTCCGTGGCTATTAACCACGCAATTCTATGCACGAGGACTCGTGTCTTGCCGCTGCCTGCCCCTGCCAGCACTAATACATTTTTCGCCTCTGCGGTTACCGCTTGGCGTTGCATATCATTGAGGGGGCTAAGTATGTGGGATATATCCATTGCAGATCATTCTATCAAAGACTTGTGCCATCTTTAGCCTTGTTCCAAAAAAAAATAGGAATCAGCTGGCAACTCGTATGCAATTCAGGAAAAACTTGCTACTATCGAAGGCGGTTGTATCTGCCAGACTATAAAAACTGGCTTTTAGAGCTGGAATTATGTGCATCTTGGTTGCTGTTATCAGACATCATAATGTTCAGAATTCGTAAATATGGCTAGGCTTTTTAAGCTTTAGCATCGAAAATATACCAAGTAATTGGTAATGCTAAGAGAGTAATAGAGAAATATGTCAGAGCAAGTAGAAGGTACCGTTAAGTGGTTCAATGATGAAAAAGGTTTTGGTTTTATTGAACAGGCTGGCGGCAAAGATGTCTTCGTACATTACAGCGCCATTACCGGTGATGGTCGTCGTACCTTATATGAAGGACAAAAGGTTACTATGACTGTGACCCAGGGCCAAAAAGGCCCCCAAGCAGAGAACGTACAGCCAGCTAGCGCTGACTAAACCGCTTTAAGCTTGTAACTTTGCCCCAAGGGGCAAGTATTGCTGTAAGGCCTTATTCTTTCAAAAGAGAGGTAGGCGCCGTAGGTTTTGTTCGGCCTTAAAAAATCTGCTGCTTTTCCTGGCCCCTTTCAGCGCCGCAAACCCCTATTTGCCTGATTCATAATTCTGTATTACTTTTCGGTAGCGATTAAGTCGGTAAAAATGCGCCATATGGAAAAAAGCAACTTAATCAGAAAGATTAATCTTAATCTGGGCCAGCTGCGTAAATCTGAGCGAAAGGTTGCTGAATTCATTCTTGCCGATCCTGGCAAAATAATTAACATGCGAATAATTGATTTAGCCAAAAGCGCTGAAGTCAGCGAACCCACGGTTATTCGTTTTTGTCGTGCCCTGGGATTTGATGGTTTTCAGGCTTTCAAGTTAAGCCTTGCACAGCACATCGGCAGCAGCGGCAGTTTCAGCCAGTTCCAGGTTAGCCCGAAAGACTCAATAGCAGACGTAAACAAGAAGGTTTTTGATACCACCATTGGATCATTAATAAATGTTCGTGACGAAATAGATCCTGGCGCGCTCAAAAAAGCCATTACCGCGCTAAGCGCGGCCAAACGGGTAGAGTTCTATGGATTCGGCGCCTCGGGCTCTGTAGCTATCGACGCCCAGCACAAATTTTTTCGTTTGCAGGTTACTTCTGCTGCTTACACCGACCCGCATATACAGCACATGTCGGCAATTTCTCTGCAGCCATCTGATGTGGTCGTCGCTATTTCCCAGTCAGGGCGTACTAAAGCTTTAATTCAGAGCGTCAAGCTTGCAAAGGAAGCTGGAGCCACGGTTATCGGGCTGATCCCTGAAAATACCGCACTAGCTGAACTTTGTGATTTTCCTATTCATATTAATATGGAAGAAAATCATCTGGAATTTGCCCCTGTTTCTTCGCGCATTGCACACCTGGTCGTAATTGATGTCTTGGCGATGGGCGTGGCTCAACATCGCAGTGCCGAATTGAAAGAACACCTAAAACGACTAAGTGTCAGTTTGCGTTCTTTACGAGCCGGGAAAAATAAAAAACTGAAATAAGCGGCAATTCAAAATCATTCGGTATTCAGCACGTACTCATCAAAAAAGCCTATCACCCTGAGTTCAAATTCTTCTGCCATTTGTGTATCAAAACTGGCATGAGCAACCCCTTCTACCTGCCAAAGCTCTTTTTGTTCTCCGGCTGCTGCATAAAGCAGTTCGCCACTTTCAGATGAAATGGCAACATCCGAAAGACTGTGCATGATCAATACAGGTCTTGGGCTGAGTCGGCTTATCCACTTTTTGGCATCAATGTCAGCTATCTTGCCATCTACTTCCTGTTCTGCCCAAAAACCAATTAAAGATGCAAAGGGGAATGCCGGCAAATCTGTATAGTATTTGACGCTCGTGTTGATGGTATCCTGCATTGAAGAAAAGGCACTATGTGCAACCACTGCATTTATATCTTCATTTTCCGCCGCATATTGAATTGCCAACAAGCCACCCAGCGAGTTCCCCAAGATCCCTATTTTGTCCGGATTAATACTCTCCTGCCCCTGGAGAAAGGTAACCCAGGCATCGATATCCGGCATTTCATTTATACCAAAGGCTATCAACTCTCCTTCATTCAGGTCATGGGCCCTGATGGAGCTTATTAAAACGCCATAGCCGTATTTGGCCAATATTGCAGCTTCTTCTAATAACTCAGTGCGATCAGATTTATAACCATGTTGGAGAATGATGCCTGCGCCATTTTGGGAATCTATTATCCAGGCATGTAATAAATTTCCATCAATAGACCGAGTTGAAACTTCTCTATAACTCAGAGAAAAATCACCTGGTGTTTTGTTGAGAGCAGGTCGATCCTGCAAAGGAAAGTAAACCAGATCTAAAGCCTGATTTCGGGCAACAAGAGCCAAGCCAAGAAAAACCATTAACATCGCGGCAGCTATAAACAGACTTATTTTTACTGCCGTATTCATGCCCGGTGCTTATTCAACCGTTACAGATTTTGCCAAATTTCTCGGCTGATCGACATCTGTTCCTTTAATCACTGCCACATGGTATGCCAGTAATTGCAAAGGAATCGTATAAACAATCGGGTCTAGAAATTCACTGCAATGGGGCATATTTATCACGGTAGTTGCTTCATCATTTTTAAAACCGGCTTCCTTATCTGCGAAAACATAAAGCCTGCCTCCTCTCGCACTGACTTCCTGTAAATTGGACTTTAGTTTTTCCAAAAGCTCATCGTTTGGCGCAATGGCAATGACCGGCATTTCATTATCAACCAGTGCCAGTGGACCATGCTTAAGCTCGCCTGCCGGATACGCCTCAGCATGTATATAGGAAATTTCTTTTAATTTAAGGGCCCCCTCCTTAGCAACAGGATATTGCACGCCCCTTCCTAAATACAGGGCATGATGTTTTTCGGCAAAGTCGTTGGAGATATTGGCAATTTTTTGATCCAGTCCTAAAGCCTCACTAATTATTTCAGGCAGTTGATGAAGCTCTCTGACCAGCAAGGCCTCCTGTTCATCATCCAATCCTTTATGCCGGGCAAGCACAATAGCCAATAATGAAAGTATACTAAGCTGTGTTGTAAAGGCTTTGGTTGACGCAACCCCAATCTCCTTGCCTGCGACTGTCATAATTACAAGGTCTGATTCTCTTACCAGAGAACTGTTAGGTACGTTACAAATTGCCAGTGTGCCAACATAGCCTGATTCTTTAGCGTATCTTAGCGCCGCCAATGTGTCGGCCGTTTCTCCCGACTGGGAAATGGTAACAAACAGACAATTATCAGGTACCAGAATATTTCTATAACGATACTCGCTAGCTATATCGACAGAACATGGCATGCGGGCAATATTTTCAAACCAGAATTTGGCAATCATTCCCGCATGATAGCTAGTACCACATGCAACAATTTGAACACTCTTTGTTTTTTCAAACAGAGCCTGTGCCTCCAGACCAAAAGCCTGCTCCAGCACATGAGTCTTGCTAAGCTTTCCTGCCAGAGTATTTTGAATAGCGGCTTTTTGTTCAAATATTTCCTTCAACATAAAATGTCGATAAGCACCTTTGGATGCATCTTCCATGTCATCATGCAAACGCACAATATTTCGTTTAATTTCCTCTTCACCGCTCCAGATAGTAATTTTTTTATTTGTTACTTCTGCAATATCGCCTTCTTCGAGATAAATAAAACGATCTGTGACCTGCCCCAATGCCGACGGATCAGAGGCAATAAAATTCTCACCCATCCCTACTCCAATAACCAAAGGACTGCCGCTGCGAGCCACGATTATCCTGTCGGGTTGCTCCTTGTTAATGATTGCCAAGCCATAGGCCCCTTCCAGTCTGGCAACAACGTTTTTGACTGCCCGTATAAAATCTGTAGATGGCTTTTGCAATTCGGCATGTATTAAATGCACGATCACTTCTGTATCCGTCTCTGTTACAAAATTGTAACCAGCTTTAACTAGCTCCTGTTTTAGGCTTATATAGTTTTCAATGATGCCGTTATGTACAAGGGCCAAACTATCTGAGGAGCAGTGTGGATGAGCATTAGCTTCTGATGGTTTACCGTGCGTTGCCCAGCGTGTGTGAGCAATACCGAGGGTCCCTTTCGCAGGATCAAGAGTAACAGCTTCTTCTAGCGCAGCTACTTTCCCCACTGTTTTTATGCAATGAATGATATTTTTTTTCTTATCAATAACGGCTAGACCTGCTGAGTCATAACCTCGATATTCCAGCCTTTTTAATCCTTCAATTAAAATATCTGAAACTTTACGCTGCCCAATAGCACCAACTATTCCGCACATACCACTTCCTTCTTATTTCTTCGTCGGCCTGTTCCAGCCATCAATATTGCTTTGTTTGCTGCGGCTTAGAGCTAGCTGTCCGGTTTTTATATCTTTGGTAATAACTGAGCCCGCTCCGACTGTGGCCCCGTCAGAAATGGTTACAGGAGCGATCAAGGCCGTATTGGAGCCAATAAACACATCGTTGCCTATCCTTGTCATAGCTTTATTAACACCATCATAATTACAGGTTATAGTTCCCGCGCCAATATTTACTTTTGCCCCTAAACTACTGTCCCCGATATAGCTTAAATGATTGACTTTGCTGCCCTCGCCAATGAGTGCTTTTTTTATTTCAACAAAATTACCAATCTTTGCATGATTTTTTAATTCTGTGCCTGGCCGAATTCTAGCAAAAGGACCAATATTACAATGCATACCTACAAGCGAGTCTTCAATTATCGAATTAGGAAAAATTTGCGTGCCTTGCTTTATTTGGCAGTTTTTTAAAATACAGTTAGCTCCAATTTTTACATTTTTTTCTAATTCTATTTTGCCTTCCAGTATGACATTAATATCAATTTCAACATCTGCGGCAATTTCTGCTTCACCTCTCAGGTCAAAGCGATTGGGATCTATTATTCTTACGCCCTGCAACATAAATGCTTCGGCCTGTTCAATCTGAAATACTTTTTCTAACTTGGCAAGCTGTAACATATTATTAATTCCGCTGGCCTCAGATTCACTTTCACAGCTTATCGTTTCAACCTTGCAATTATCTTCCAAAGCAAGCTCAATAATGTCCGTTAAATAAAATTCCTTTTGCGCATTATTATTCTTGATTCTCGGTATCCATTGTTTAAGTTTTATAACCGGAAAGGCCATAATTCCGGTATTAATTTCAGTAATTTTTTTCTGTGTGTCATCCGCATCCTTTTCTTCAACAATTGCCTCTATTTTGCCTTTGCCATCCCGTATGATTCTTCCTAATCCAGAGGGATTTTTTAAATCACAGGTAAGTACAGACATCGTTTCCGGGTTGGTAACAGCCAGTAACTTCTCCAGACTGGTTTTTTTTGTCAAAGGCACATCGCCATACAAAACCAGAACCATCGCTTCGTCGTTTAATTTCGGCAGGGCTTGTTCAAGCGCATGTGCTGTGCCTTTTTGTTCTGTCTGTAATACAAAACCCAAGTCCTTGTTTGCCAGTCTTTGTTCTATTAAGTCTGCCTGATGTCCCACTACCAGGGTAATATACTCTGGCGACAAACTCTGAGCCGTTACAATTACGTGTTCAACAAGACTCCTTCCGGCCAGCTCATGCAGAACTTTTGGTGTTTCTGAGTACATTCTGCTGCCCTTGCCGGCCGCCAAAATGACGATATTTAGGGTAGATGACATCTAAGTTTCGCTCTCATTATTTACTTCATCTTGAACAGCATAAGATACGCAGCATAACAAAAAATGGCTTTACAGGCCTTATACTTGCACACAAAAACACATGCTTTTAAATGTAGGATAAAGAAACTGGAAGAGTCTCTGGGTGGGGCTTGAGATGTTAAAGCTTTTAAGAGGACTTTGTCCCAAGAGGCATTAGCTCTTTTTCACCTAAAAGTTAAATTAACCACCCAGTTTTTTTCGAAGTTGTTGGATGGTGCGAATTTGTGCTGCGGCCTCAGCAAGTTGAGATGCCGCTTTTGAATACTCAAATTCTGCACTCTGGTTAGCAATTGCCGCTTCAGCTTCCTGCCGTGCTTTTTCAGCGGTCGCCTCATCTACATCATGGGCCCGAATAGCGGTATCAGCCAGTATGTTAACTGTGCCTGGCTGCACTTCCAGGAATCCTCCGGAAACATAATATATTTCTTCTTCTCCGCCGGCTTTAATAACTCGAACCGGCCCTGGAATAAGAGCAGTTAGAAGAGGGGCATGGCCTGGATATATACCCAGATCCCCTAAACTGCCAGCAGCCACTAGTGATTCAATTTCACCAGAGAAAATTCTGTTTTCTGCGCTGGCTATATCACAATGAAAGGAATTTGCCATGATAGTCTCTGCTTTGCTGTTACGCTTTGGCTTTTGCTTTTAAGGTTTTAGCTTTTTCTACAGCTTCTTCGATGCCGCCTACCATGTAAAATGCCTGCTCCGGCAAATCATCGTATTCTCCTGCCAAAATTGCTTTAAAGCCACTGATCGTATCTTTCAGGCTCACATATTTTCCAGGGGAACCGGTAAACACTTCAGCCACGGTAAAGGGCTGTGAAAAGAAACGTTCAACTTTACGGGCCCGGCTGACTGCCAGTTTGTCTTCTTCTGACAATTCATCCATACCCAAAATTGCAATAATATCTTTCAGCTCTTTGTAGCGTTGCAGTATTGACTGCACACCACGGGCGACATCGTAATGTTCCTGGCCGATAGATAACGGATCAAGCTGGCGAGAGGTTGAATCAAGCGGATCCACAGCAGGGTAAATACCCAGAGACGCAATATCACGTGACAATACGACTGTTGCATCCAAATGGGCAAAAGTAGTTGCCGGGGAAGGGTCAGTTAAGTCATCGGCAGGAACATAAACAGCCTGAATCGATGTGATAGATCCTGTTTTAGTTGAAGTAATACGCTCCTGCAGAGCCCCCATTTCTTCAGCCAGAGTCGGCTGATAACCAACCGCAGAAGGCATACGTCCGAGCAAAGCAGAAACTTCAGTTCCTGCCAGGGTGTAGCGATAAATATTGTCGATAAAGAGCAGTACGTCACGGCCTTCATCGCGAAATTTTTCAGCCATCGTCAATCCTGTCAGCGCAACACGTAACCTGTTTCCCGGCGGCTCATTCATCTGACCATATACCATGGCAACTTTAGAGTTTTTAAAGTTATCAGTATCAATAACCTTGGCTTCCTGCATTTCATGATAGAAGTCATTACCTTCCCGAGTACGCTCTCCAACACCGGCAAATACCGACAAGCCTCCTCGACCAGTAGCAATATTATTAATCAGCTCCATCATGTTGACGGTTTTACCTACCCCGGCTCCACCGAACAGACCGACTTTACCGCCTTTTGCAAAAGGACAGACCAGATCGATGACTTTAATGCCTGTTTCCAGCACTTCTTCAGAAGCAGCCTGTTCGTCATAACTTGGTGCTTTACGGTGGATCGGCATTTTTTCTTTTTCGCCGATTGGGCCACACTCATCAATCGGATTACCCAGTACATCCATAATCCGGCCCAGTGTTTCCTCACCAACAGGAACGCTTACTGGGGCACCAGTATCATCTACGCTTAGACCACGGCTCAAACCCTCAGTAGATCCCATTGCGATAGTGCGAACAATGCCATCCCCAAGCTGCTGCTGGACTTCCAGCGTGATTGCTTTATCAGCAATATTCAAGGCGTCATAAACTTTAGGTACAGAGTCCCTGGGGAATTCCACGTCAATAACCGGGCCAATAATTTGTACGATGCGACCGCTGCTCATTTTAATTTCCTCTTACTTACCAATTCTTTTAAGTAACTTTTATAAAATTTCTAACATTTTAGAAAGCGTTATGTGCGACGCCAAGACGAGGCAAAAACTGTTTTTAGCGAGGGCGCTTACAGCTCAGTAAGTAACCGAGTTGAAAACAGTTTTTAACGAAGTATTGGCTAGCTTAATAGCTTTCCTCTTTTAAACAGCGGCTGCGCCGCCCACGATCTCTGACAATTCTTGAGTAATTGCAGCCTGTCTGGCTTTGTTATAAATAAGTTGAAGCTCATCGATAATCTCACCGGCATTATCTGTAGCGCTTTTCATCGCGATCATTCGAGCAGCCTGTTCACAGGCATTATTCTCTACTACTGCCTGATAGACTTGTGACTCAATATAGCGTGTTAACAAGCCGTCCAGTAGTTCTCGGGCATCCGGCTCATATATATAGTCCCAATGATGTTTTAACTCTTCATTTTCTGTCGCTCGAAGCGGTAATAGCTGGTGAATACTCGGTGACTGAGTCATGGTATTTACAAACTCATTGCCAACCAGAAACAATTTATCAATTTTTCCTTCTGAAAAACTATCCAGCATGACTTTTACAGCCCCGACAACATCTTCAGCCGCAGGTCTGTCACCAAGGTTACGAATCACAGCGACAACATTACCGCCATAGCTATTAAAAAAAGCCGCGCCCTTGGAGCCAACGGTACATATATCGACCTCCGCACCTTCATCATGCCAGGCCTTCATCGATTTGATCATCGTCTTAAACAGGTTAATGTTTAAGCCTCCACATAAGCCTCGGTCTGTTGATACCAGAATATAGCCAACCCTTTTCACTTCGCGCTCAAGCATATAGGTATGTTTATATTCAGGTGTTGAGGCGGCAATATGCCCAACTACGCCGCGAATATTAGTTGCATAGGGCTTGCCCAGTTGCATGCGTTCCTGGGCCTTGCGCATTTTGCTAGCAGCAACCATTTCCATGGCGCTGGTGATCTTCTGAGTATTTTTAATACTCCCGATCTGGTTGCGAATTTCTTTTCCGGCTGCCATTAACTGTTACCAGGACTGAGTGCTAATAAATTTATCCAGTGCAGCTTTGAATTTAGCCTCAATATCATCACTGTAATCACCGGTTTCATTAATATTGCCCATGAGCTCTGCCTGTTCGCTATTCATATAGGACAGCAATGAAGATTCGAAATCACCAATTTTGTTAATTTCGACTTCTTTCAAATATCCACCGTTTGCCGCATACAGCACAACGGCCATTTCCGCGACAGATAAAGGAGAATATTGTGCCTGCTTCATCAGCTCAGTTACACGTTGGCCGTGCTCAAGCTGTGAACGTGTGGCGTCATCCAGGTCCGATGCAAACTGTGCGAATGCTGCCAGTTCTCTATACTGGGCCAGAGCCAATCGAATACCACCACCCAGTTTCTTAATAATTTTGGTTTGTGCTGCACCGCCAACACGCGATACAGAAATACCTGCGTTCATTGCTGGACGCACACCGGCATTAAATAATGAAGTCTCGAGGAATATCTGTCCGTCTGTAATCGAAATAACGTTGGTAGGAACGAATGCCGAAACGTCACCTGCCTGAGTTTCAATAATTGGCAGGGCCGTCAAAGATCCGGTTTGCCCTTTTATCTCACCATTGGTGATTTTTTCGACATGCTCAGCGCTCACTCGCGCAGCTCTTTCAAGCAAGCGTGAATGCAAGTAAAACACGTCACCAGGATAAGCTTCACGACCTGGTGGACGACGTAATAACAGGGAAATCTGTCGATATGCCCATGCCTGCTTGGTTAGATCGTCATAAATTATCAAGGCGTCCTGACCACGATCCCGATAATACTCGCCCATGGTACAACCTGCATAGGGAGCAATAAACTGCATGGCGGCCGGATCGGCAGCACCAGCAGCAACTACTATGGTGTGATCCATTGCGCCATGTTCTTCAAGCTTTCTTACTACCGAAGCGATAGATGATTGCTTCTGGCCAATCGCAACATAAATACATTTAACGCCAGTTCCTTTCTGATTGATAATGGCATCAATAGCGACTGCAGTCTTACCAACCTGACGGTCACCAATAATCAGTTCGCGCTGTCCGCGGCCAATCGGCACCATGGCGTCGATAGCTTTCAATCCGGTTTGTACCGGCTGGGAAACGCCCTGACGTGCAATTACCCCGGGGGCAACCTTTTCTACAGCATCGGTTTGTTTGGCGTTAATCGGCCCCTTACCATCAATCGGGTTACCCAGCGCATCAACTACACGGCCTTCAAGCTCAGGCCCTACAGGAACTTCGAGGATTCTTTTGGTACAACGACAGGTCTGGCCTTCCGCCAGACTTTTATAATCACCCAGCACTACTGCACCCACAGAATCACGCTCAAGGTTTAGCGCCATGCCATAGAGGCCGCCTTCAAACTCAATCATCTCGCCATACATAACATCGGCAAGTCCATGGATACGAATAATGCCGTCTGACACGGAAACAATAGTGCCTTCATTCTGCGCTTGCGCAGAAATATCCAGACGATCAATTCGCTGTTTAATAATTTCGCTTATTTCTGAAGGATTTAGCTGCTGCATTCTTTTTTTCCCCTACTAGGAACCCATTGCTTCCGCGAGCTTATGCAATTTGCCGCGCACGGAATCATCTATTACCAAATCACCGGCGCGTATTACCATGCCGCCGATTAAATTTTTGTCAATCACACTGTGAATTTTTACATCCCGGCTAAGTTTCGCCTTGATCGCAGTAGCAAGTTGCTTCTCTGTCTCATCAAGTAACGGGAAAGCTGTGCTGATTTCAACGTCTATCGTTTTTTCTTTTTCTGCCTTCAATATGTCAAACAGAACAACGATCTCTGAAAGTAAAAGGAGGCGTTTATTTTCAGAAAGTATGTGCACAAAATTCTGTACCTGGGCATTTATTTCTTCGCCACACAAATCGATAACAATTTTTGCCTGCTGTTCCCCGGTCAAGGATGGCGAAGACAAAAGGTCTGCGACACGCTGGTTTTTAACGACCAGCGAAAGCTGGGCCAACATGGTTGACCAGGTTTTTA
Organism: uncultured Gammaproteobacteria bacterium; assembly: GCA_963975155.1. Classification (GTDB taxonomy): domain Bacteria; phylum Pseudomonadota; class Gammaproteobacteria; order Pseudomonadales; family Pseudohongiellaceae; genus UBA5109. Next base: position 425,550 of record CAXBFG010000002.1, read on the forward strand.
AGCCGTCTGAAAAAGCCGCTACTTCAAAAGCAGCTTTCGCATAGGGCCTTGCAATTGTTGTCAGCTCTGCCATTCTCTTTTGCTTTCCCTGTTAAAGGCTTTGCGCTAATTTTTCGGTCAGTTTGGCGTGAGCAGCTTCATCGATAGTCGCTTCAAGAATTTTTTCTGCGCCTGCTATGGCAATGCTTGCCACCTGCTTGCGTAACTGTTCTTTGGCGCGATTTACCTCTTGCTCAATTTCGGCCTGAGCGCCAACGATCATGCGCTGGCCTTCTTCGCGGCCCTGATTCTTGGCTTCTTCAATGATCTGGGTCGCACGCTTATTGGCCTGATCAATGATGCTGGCCGCTTGAGTTTTAGCTTCTTTCATCTGCGCGGCAACTTTTTCCTGAGCCTGCTCAAGATCTTTACCGGCTTTATCTGCTGCTTCCAGACCATCGGCAATTCTTTTTTGCCTTTCCGCCAATGCAGCAGTCAACGGAGGCCACACATATTTCATGCAGAACCACACGAAAAATGCGAAGGCAATCATCTGACCTAGCATAGTTGCATTGATGTTCACAGTTATACCTCTTGCTTATCTAACATTTGCTTCCTGCTTCAACCTGCTGTGATTAACCAGCCAGCGCAGCAGTAAAGGGGTTAGCAAAAGTAAACCACATGCCGATCGCAAGACCGATCATGGTGATTGCGTCGATCAAGCCCGCAACCAAAAACATTTTACCTTGCAGCATGGGTGCTAATTCCGGTTGACGGGCAGTACCTTCCAGCATTTTCCCGCCAAGTATTCCGAAACCAATTGCTGTGCCCAGCGCTCCAAGACCCAGTACCAACAGCACGCCTAGTACTGTATTAGCTAATATTAGCTCCATTTTTTTCCTCCAGTTTTAAAGGTGTTGCTTCACGTTAAATTAATTCTTGCCAGCTTTCATTTTTTATTTCAGTTTTCGTTCTGCTTATTAGTGATGTTCACAGGCCTGACTCAGATACACTATAGTGAGCATCATGAAAATAAAGGCCTGCAAAGGTACAACTAATAAGTGGAAAGCCGCCCAGAGAAAATGGGCCGGCAATTGAAATGCCCCGAACAAGGCAATCAACAGGAATACGAGTTCGCCTGCATAGAGGTTGCCGTAAAGTCGCAATCCCAGAGAGACAGGCTTGGCCAACAAGGTTGGCACTTCAATCAATAAATTAAATGGCATCATTTTCGGGCCAAAAGGCTGAAATGCCAGCTCCTTCAGAAAACCGCCGGTTCCCTTGATTTTGATACTGTAAAAAATAATAAGTATAAAAATGGAAAGCGACATGCCCAGCGTTATATTTGGATCCGTGGTAGGTACTACACGGAAAGCGATTTCCGGATCACCGCTTACTTTTTGGGCAAGCCAGGGGAACAAGTCTACCGGTACTAAATCCATGGTGTTCATTAAGAGAACCCAGCAAAAAATGGTCAGCGCTAATGGGGCAATGATAGCGTTAGTGCCGTGGAAGGTATCTTTTACGCTGGTATCAACAAACTCGTAAACCCATTCAACAAAATTCTGAAAACCGCTTGGGACTCCGCTTGTGGCATTTTTGGCAGCTCTTCTGAATAAAACAACAAAAATCAACCCTAGCCCTATTGACCAGCCCAGCATATCCACATGAAATGACCAAAAACCCATTTCTGCAACAGCCTCTTCACCATGCGCAATACCCCAATGACCCTCGGCATCTTTACCAAAGGTCAAGAATTGCAAATGGTGTTGGATGTACTCACCCTGGGTCTGGGTGTGTTCCGCTGCTTCGTGAGCTATTTCACCAGCTGTTTCAGCCATAGTTTAGCGATTTTCCTGTGTTTTAAACTTTTATGTGGATTTCAAACCCAGCGTAGCGGTTGCTATCAATCCTGTAAAAAGCGTAATAATAAAACCAATAATCACAGCCAATTCATTTAGGGGCCTTATTCCTGCGAATATCAAGGCAAACATTACAGCCGTAATAATCAGTTTGCCGCTTTCGCCAGCATAAAACGATTTTACGATGAGTAGCATTTGCCGGGCCCCACGATATCGAAAAGCTTTCAGGGCAAAATAAGCATTTGGCAATGTGCTTACCATACCACCAAGAAAAACAGAATACGCAGCAACACCATCCATCAAGGCAAAAACGCTCACTGCCGCTATTATAGTGACAATAAACTGAGTAACGATAGCCTTGTAAATTGGAGGAGCTTTGAGGTTAACGACTGCAGGTGTAGGCTCTTCAGCGTTGCTCATCCTGGTGTATACATACTTCGGTGCTTTTCGACGCTGCGGATTATAAAGATTTTAATGTCTACAGGCAACGGCAAGTACTCATTTACTTAATATGATTCAATATGCCGTCCAGCTGATCCAGGGAGCCATATTTAAGAATAAGCTTGCCCTTGCCTTTGGCTGTATGTTGTATCAGGACTTCAGCCCCCAGCTTATCTGAAAGGTCGTCCTGTAATTGCCGAATATCCGGGTCAATTGTTTTCTTTTCTACCGGAGTATTGGTTTTATTCTGCAAACCCCTGACCAGGGCTTCAGTCTGGCGAACCGACATACCCTTACCAACCACTGTTTGTGCCGCTTTGGTTTGTTGCTCGCCGCTTAAAGCAAGTAAAGCCCTTGCATGTCCCATCTCCAGGTCCCCATGCTCAAGTGAAATCCTGACATCGGGGTTTAAGCTCATTAAGCGAATCAGGTTGGTTACTGTGGTTCGGGACTTGCCAACGGCATCTGCCACTTCCTGCTGAGTGAGTTCAAATTCATCCTGCAGGCGCTTCAGGGCCATAGCTTCTTCTATCGGGTTCAGGTCCTCACGTTGTATATTTTCAATAAGAGCCATCGCAATAGCAGTATCGTCCGGAACATCTTTAACCAGCACCGGAATAGTGTCCAGACCCGCCATCTGGCAGGCGCGCCAGCGCCTTTCTCCGGCGATTATTTCATATTTATTGCTGCTGATTGGACGCACCACGATGGGCTGCATAAGTCCCTGAGCCTTAATTGAGGCGGCAAGATCTTCCAATGCTTCAGGGCGCATATCGAGGCGGGGTTGATATTTGCCTGCTTGTATAAATTCTATGGGCAATCGAAGCAAATCACTTTTTAACTCCGGATTGCCGGATTGCTGAGTGTCCGATGTTCGCTCAACCAAAATTGGCACAGCCTGGTCATCTGTACTACCCTGCTTATCCAGAGTTCCAAGTAATGCATCAAGGCCTCTACCCAGGCCGCGTTTTTTTAAAGCCATAGTCTTACTCTTTTAAAGGTTCTGCCTGATTCTGGCCATCTTTCTTTGCATACTGCCGGAGAATCTCTCCAGCCAGGGCAATATAGGCAAGCGCACCCCTGGATGCCTTATCATAAGCTATTACTGGTAAACCATAACTAGGCGCTTCAGCAAGACGGATATTGCGTGGTATCACCGTGCGATAAACCTTGCTTCCAAAGTATTCTTTTAATTGCTCGGAAACATCCAGTGTCAGGCGGTTTCTCGGGTCATACATGGTGCGCAGTATACCCTCTATCTCCAGAGCGGGATTCAGCTTGGTCGCTATTGCCTGTATGGTGTCATTTAAAGCAGTAAGCCCCTCCAATGCATAATATTCACATTGCATTGGAATTAATACGCTGTCTGCTGCAACCAGTGCATTAACCGTCAACATATTCAGCGAAGGCGGACAATCGATCAGAATAAAATCAAATTGTTCCTTATCTTCAGCAAATGCCTTTTTTAAGATGCTTTCCCTGTCTGAAGACTGCAACAAGGCAACTTCAGCTGCCGTGAGGTCTCCATTCGCGGGCAAGACTTCATAGCCTGCATCTTCAGCAAAAGTAACAACATCAGAGAACGATGCCTGGTCGATTAATAAATCGTAAACAGAGCACTCCAGGTCATTTTTCTCAATACCACTGCCCATCGTGGCATTGCCCTGAGGATCAAGGTCAACCATGAGTACATTACGCCCTGCTCGCGCCAGAGAGGCTGCCAAATTCACTGTTGTTGTGGTTTTGCCAACACCGCCTTTCTGATTAGCGATAGCAATAATTCGTGTCATTCTTAAACGCTTTATCAGACCCTACTTAACTCAAGCAAATGTCGAGCACCTTTTTCACCGGGAATTTTCAATTCATGCACCGCAAGCAATCTAAAGTCATCCGGTAGATCATTTATTTCTGCTTGCGGATACTGTCCTTTCATCGCCAGCAGCTTACTCTTTTCACCAAGCAAATGTCGAGTTTGCTCAATAAACTTCGCAAGTGTTGAATAAGCTCTGCTAAGGACAATATCAAAGACTTCTATGCTTTGATAGCTTTCAGCCCTGTCGTTAATCACCTCGACATTTTTGATGCCCAGCTGCACACAGGTTTGAAAAAGAAAACGGGTCTTCTTGCCATTACTATCGAGCAGGCTGACTTTTTTCCCCGGTTCACATATCGCGACAGGTAATCCCGGCAAACCCGCACCCGTTCCAACATCAAGTACGGATTGTCCATGAATAAAGGGCAGAATACTTAAACTATCCAGTAAATGAAGATTCAACATTAGCGCCGGATCTTTAATACCGGAGAGATTATAACTTTGATTCCATTTCGCGAGCAGCTCTAGATATGCAAGCAGGACATCTTGCTTGTCTGCACTTATTGTTAATTTGAGTTCCTTAATGCCCTCAGCCAGTTGTTGGCTAAATAATATTTTTGCCTGCGGTGATATTTTTTCCATCAGGCAGATTGACTAGCCTTTTCCTTGCCTGCATAGGAAGGTCCTGAAGCATGGTACTTCTTTAAATAAATAAGCAATAAAGAAATAGCGGCGGGCGTCACTCCTGGTATTCTGGAAGCTCTTGAAATTGTTTCGGGCTTTGCAGATGAAAGTTTTTGTTTTAGCTCGCTGGATAAACCAGATATCGACGCATAATCAAAATTCTCAGGAAGAAGCGTTTCAGCATGGTTTTTTAATTTTTCGATTTCTCCCTTCTGACGATCTATATAACCCTGGTATTTAACGCTAATTTCAACTTGTTCACTCACTGCCGGCGCCGGTTCTTGTGCTAATAATCCTGCCTTTATACAGGCCTTGTTAAGACTATCAACACTCACACCAGGACGTGCAAGTATGTCTGCCAGGTTATATTCATGAGCCAATGCTTTCTCCAACAGGGGATTAATCAATCCAGCTAGCTCAGAATTAGTATGTACCCAGGTTTTTTCCAGTCTCTCTTGTTCTTTAACAATTGCTTCGCGTTTCAATTCAAAAGCCTGCCAACGCTCATCATCAACCAGACCCAGTTCTCTTCCCTTTTCTGTTAAACGTAAGTCCGCATTATCCTGACGTAACATTAAGCGATATTCCGCACGACTGGTAAACATGCGATAAGGCTCCATAGTTCCCTGAGAAATCAGATCACCTACCAGAACGCCCATATAGGCCAGTTCTCTGCCAGGGCACCAGTAATCTTTTCCTTGAATCGCCAGGGCTGCATTAAGCCCGGCTAATAAGCCTTGAGCTGCTGCTTCTTCGTACCCTGTTGTGCCATTTATCTGACCGGCAAAGTACAAACCTTCTATAAATTTTGTCTCCAGTGAATACTTTAAATCCCGGGGATCAAAAAAATCATATTCAATGGCATAACCTGGGCGGATGATATGGGCATTCTCAAAACCTTTAATATTAACAATCAGTTGTTTTTGCACCTCAAATGGCAGACTGGTGGAAATTCCGTTTGGATACAGTTCATGGGTTTTCAATCCTTCCGGTTCAACAAAAATCTGATGACTGGTCCGGTCAGAGAAACGCACGACTTTATCTTCTATTGAGGGACAGTACCTTGGCCCAACACCTTCTATTTCGCCCGTATACATTGGTGAAAATTTCAAGCCGGCACGAATAATATCGTGGCACTTTTCATTAGTTGCTGTGATATAACAACTGACCTGCTCTGGATGTTCCTCTACTTTGCCTAAATAAGACATCACTGGCAGGGGATCATCTCCTGCCTGTTCCTGCATTAGTTTAAAATTGACGGTCCGAGCATCTATTCTTGGCGGGGTTCCTGTTTTTAAGCGGCCAACACGAAACGGCAATTCTCTTAGCCTGTGCGCCAAAGCGATTGATGGTGCATCGCCAGCCCTGCCGCCAGCATAATTTTCCAGACCTATATGAATTTTACCGCCGAGAAAAGTTCCTGTTGTTAAAATAACCCGAGAGGCGTAAAAACGCTGTCCCATTTGTGTGATAACCCCACAAACTCTTTCACCTTCAAGAATCAGATTATCAATGGCCTGTTGAAAAATATGTAAATTTGGCTGATTCTCAAGTATCTCCCTTATCGCAGCCTTATACAGAAGCCTGTCTGCCTGTGCACGAGTGGCTCTGACTGCGGGTCCTTTACTGGCATTCAGCGTGCGAAACTGTATACCTGCCAGATCTGCTGCTTTAGCCATTGCACCACCCAGGGCATCTATTTCTTTAACCAGGTGCGTTTTTCCAATACCACCAATGGCCGGGTTACAGGACATTTGGCCAAGGGTTTCGATGTTATGTGTTACCAGCAGGGTATTTACACCCATGCGCGCAGAAGCCAGGGCTGCTTCAGTGCCCGCATGTCCACCACCAATCACAATAACGTCAAAACGTTCGTGCATACATAAACTCTTTCTTTTGAGGGGCGCTAAGTATACGGTTTTGCAAAAAAATTTATAGAGCTATCTTAAATAAATAATATGTATATATAGATAGAAGAGTATATGGATATTATTTAAATATTATTATTACTATTAAGCTGATCTGAGCTGTGTAAAAGCCTATAAAGGTAATATTTATCAACAGCTTACATTGATATAACTTTGTGGGGAAGCTGCGTTAAAGCTGCTGGTAAGCATGGGCTTAACTGTTTGCTCTAATGTATAACATTTTGCTCATTCAGGTTTGGACAAGTTCTACATTATTTATACAGAAAATAAGCCGCTTTTGGGCCTGCTTGTCCACAGCTTGTTAGTTATGTTTTTTCTTATTTTGATCACTTGCCGATACAAAAAGAGGAAAAAATTTCACCAAGCAAGGCATCAGAACTAAATTCACCCGTAATTTCAGAGAGTGCCTGCTGTGCCTCACGCAAGTCATCAGCGAGTAATTCTCCAGCCTTAAATTCGGTTAACTGTTCATACGCTGCTTGTAATGACAGCTGTGCTCGTTTAAGCGCATCCAAATGACGGCGTCTGGCAATGAAACCACCTTCTTCAGTATTAAGAAATCCAGCAGCCTGTTTTAGTTGTGTAATAAGATAATCAAGTCCTTGCTTCTTCAAGGCAGAAATTGCAACACAAGGCAGACCAGTATCACTATCTGTACTATAACCAGGCATCTGTTCTGCTAAATCTATTTTATTTTTTACCAATGTAATTTTACGTAGATTATTTTCATCTTGGTTGAGTTGCTGCCATAGCGTGTTGTTTTTGAGTTCAATATCAGAGCTGCCATCTACAACGAATAAAATGTGATCAGCGTTTTTTAATGCTTCCCAGGTTCGTTTAATGCCTTCCTGCTCAACGATGTCAGAGCTGACTCTTAGCCCTGCAGTGTCAATTATATGTATGGGCAAGCCGTCAATATTAATTAATTCTTTCAGGGTATCTCGGGTGGTACCAGCGACATCTGTCACGATTGCTGTAGCCCGGCCACTAAGCAGATTTAACAGACTGGATTTCCCAACATTAGGTTCGCCTACTATTACTATGGAAACGCCTTCCTTTAAAATGCTGCCGGTTCGCGCCTGACTCAACACGCTTTCTAAATTCTGTTGAATAAGGTGTAGTTTGGTTTTCACATCACCGGAAGTTAAAAAATCAATTTCTTCTTCTGGAAAATCTATGGACGCTTCTACAAAAACGCGCAATTCAATAATAGAAGTAAGCAGTTGATTAATCAGATTTGAAAACTCTCCCTGCAGAGAGCGAAGCGCAAACTTAGCAGCTGTAATGGAATGACTTTCTATAAGATCAGCTATAGCTTCAGCCTGAGCAAGATCAATTTTATCGTTAAGAAAGGCTCGTTCTGAAAACTCCCCGGGCCGTGCAACTCTGGATCCGCATTTCAGAATTGCCTGGATTAACTGATCAAGGATAATTGGTCCACCGTGAGCCTGAAATTCAATAACATCCTCCCCGGTAAATGAAGCGGGAGACGGGAAAAAAAGGCTCAGACCCTGATCTATGATTTCATTATCAGAGTTACGAAATGTAGAAAAATGTGCATATCTGGCGGGAGGAATTTCACCCAGGATAGTAATAGCAATATTTTTTACCAGGGGGCCGGAGACACGAACAATACCAACACCTCCGATACCGCCGGGAGTTGCAATGGCACAAATTGTATCAATTTTGGCTTCACTGCTGCTGGGCATGGGGTGTTTTAATCAGGCAGTTTTGCTTTCGTAAGATTTATTTACACTGCGAATAATATAGGACTGCTGTAAGATGTTGAAGATGTTACTAACCAGCCAGTATAAAACGAGACCTGATGGAAACCACAGGAAAAACACCGTAAAGATAACAGGCATTAATTTCATTACTTTTGCCTGCATGGGATCAGCGGTGGCCATGGGTGTCATTTGCTGAGATATAAACATTGATACACCCATGATCAGAGGCAATATAAAATAAGGATCCATCTGGGACAAATCGTTATACCAGAAGATGAAAGGAGATTGCCTTAATTCAATACTCTTCATAAGAACCCAATAGATGCCAATTAGTACCGGCATCTGCAGCAGCATGGGCAGACAACCACCAAGCGGATTGACCTTTTCTTTTTTCCACAGCTCCATTTGTGCCTGCATTAATTTTTGTTTATCGTCACCATAACGATCTTTCAGTTGGGCAACTTTGGGCGCCAGGCGTCTCATTTTAGCCATTGATCGGTAACTTGATGCTGACAGGCGCATAAAAAGAACTTTTATAACAATGGTTAAACCAATAATTGACCAGCCAAAATTGCCAAACAGGCTGTAAATTTTCATTAATAGCCAGAAAATAGGCTGTGCAATAAACCATAGCCAACCATAATCAATGGTTAAATCCAGGTCTTCATGAATTTCTTCCAGTCGATACTGGTCTTTAGGTCCGGCCCAGAATCCAGCCTCTAAAACCTGTGTCGTGCCAGGGGCTACAGAACTTTGTGGTCCGACAAAACCTAACAGGTATTCGCCAGCATTATTTCTTCTTGTTGAGAAGGTATTAGTCTGGTTGGCATCCGGGATCCAGCTGCTCAGGAAATAGTGTTGTGAGAATGCTACCCATCCACCCTCGACAGTATAGTTGGGTTCACCATCATCAATATCATCGAAACTGATTTTTTTATAAGGATCATCTGCGAGACTTATTGCTGCACCGAGAAAATCGCGTAATCCAAAACCGCCGGTAGTACTGGGGTCAGGAGCGCGGTCACGTTTTATTTGGCCAAACAGGTTTGCGCTCCAAGTATCTGGACTTTTATTATCAATCAAATACTGGACTCTAATCAGATAATCATCAGCACTAAAAATAAAGCGTTTGGTGATTTCTACGCCTGCTGGAGTGGTATACAGCAGGTCTACACTTAGTTCACCCTGATTGATTGAGTAATTGCTTTGTTGTGCCTGGTAGACCGGACGGCCAGCGCCACTGGCATCAGGGCCATTCACTCCGATCAAGCCGCTCTGTGAAACATACACGCCCATACTGTCATTTCTAAGCAGTATGAAAGGATCATCAAGGGCATCCAGACTGGTTGGATATTTGGGCAGGGCTATAGAGGTGATATCACCACCCAGTAAATTAATCCTTACCTGGTGGACAGGGGTTGTTATGGAAATAAAACGATCTGCAGAAAGCGGCGCCGCATTTATGCTGGCCGTATTCCCGGTTTGTACCTGAGGCAAATCGGAAGCCAGTCCATCGGCGGCTGGTATAAGCACATCAGGCAAATCCAGAGAGCTTTGTTGCACAGCAGTTGTTGCACTACCATTTTGCTGGCCTTGCTGGGGATAGTCTTCATTCCAGGCCAGCAACATTAAGTAGGAAACGAGCGCCAGGCCGGCAATTATTGCATTACGGGTATGATCCATAGTGTTGCTTACTTATGACAGGTTGATTCAGAGGACTGAGGCACGGGGTCAAGGCCTCCTTCATGATAAGGGTGACAGCGGCAAATTCTTTTTATGCCGAACCAGCTGCCTTTTACGGCGCCATGTATTTGAATAGCTTCATAAGTATAGGATGAACAGCTTGGGTAGTATCGGCAGTTCTGTCCCAGCATAGGGCTAATAAAATAACGGTAGGCTGCAATCAGAAGCAAAATGGCCCGGGCAGGCAAAGAGGGTTTGTGACTCGGCATTATGATTTCTTTTTCAATTTGAGTATCAGTTCATCAAGTAGCTTGTTCATTTGTACTTGTACTTCCCTGTTGTCCAGCTGATCTAAACCATGTCTGGCCAGCACAACGAGATCAATTGTACCAAACTCTGCCTGTCTTAATCGAAAAGATTCACGAATTATTCTTTTAAGTCGGTTCCTTTGAACTGCTGTTTTAATATGCTTTTTCGCGACAATAATACCAAGCCGTGGAGGGCCATCTGAGTTACCGACAAGGATTAGGATTACAGGGCTTGATAGCTTAAAGGCGGTTTTTTGAAAAACCGGATTAAATTGTGCCGGACCCAAGAGGCGGGCCGCTTTGCTAAAGCCCTGCTTGGCCATTGGCTTCTCCTTGTTAATGAAGAGCTCCAGTTTAGCGTAAGGGCCCATCGGGCTTTTGTGTAAATTCATGGCACTCAATCGAGATACCATGATTACCAAGCCAAATCAGGCAGAAAGCTTGGCTCTGCCTTTAGATCTTCTGCGGTTCAGGACGAGACGACCGCCTTTAGTTGCCATTCTGGCTCTGAAACCGTGGGTTCTGGCTCGTTTCAGGACGCTTGGCTGAAATGTTCTTTTCATAACTGACTCTACAACAGGTTATTAACAAGGTTGACCGGTTAAAAAAACGGGCCCCTAAACAGGGATCGCGATTCTAAAGGGTTCACCTATGGAAAGCAAGAAATGGTCATAATTCCGTTATACTACTTTATTAAATCAGAGTGTATCGACGCTAATTTGGGAGAAAGAAGGGCGCTGCCCCAAACCTGTGAAAAAACCAGAAACAACTAAAAAGGCGCGTAATTTAGGCCAACAAGTTTTGCACAGCTTATGCACAAGAAGTTGCCTTTATAAAACATCAAAATGCCCCTTGCTTTCGCCCTTTATTTTTCAGCCTAATGACCGTAACACATTGATAGTTATGGCTTAAAATAAGCATGAACTTTTTATGGTTTTTGGGTTTTTGTGTGGATAAGAGTGCCTGCAATCAGTAAAATCTATTCAAAACCTAATAATAAAAATTCCAAATTGGAGTCCTTAGCATCGTGATAGTAGCTACTTGGCAGAAGTGTATTTATTGCCTTAAGAACGAACTCCCAGCTCAACAGTTCAACACCTGGATCAGACCCTTAAGAATTGCAGAAAAATCTGAAATGCCAGCCAAAGAAGTTGGCGATTCCGAACGGGATACAGCTAAAGGGGTGCTCTATTTATTAGCGCCAAATAAGTTCGTGCTGGAATGGATAAAGGATAATTTTCTTGAGCGAATTCAGGAGCTGTTGGAAGAATTAAGTCTGCAGGCGCCACCAAGCCTGCGACTGGAAGTCGCGAATACTTCCGGCTTCGCCTTGGCAGACACGATTAGCACTGCAGATCTCAGTAATTTACAGACCCCCGATAGACATGCTGATCTGCCAGAAGGTCAAAAGCATCAGGCCTTGGAAGCTCAAGACAGCTCTTATGCGGCGGTCAGTTCCGGTCAAGACCATGTCGCCCAGGATGACAGCCATAGAGGCAATCTTGTCAATTTTCTTAATGCCAGCTCAGCAAGCAAACAGCGCAGGACAATCCCGCAGCAAAGCTCGTCTTCCTTCGGCAACAAACTTGGTGGACGATTACGCTTTAAAGGCGAGCTGAATAAGAGCTATACCTTCAATAACTTTATTGAGGGTAAGTCTAACCAGCTTGCACGGGCTGCAGCCAGGCAGGTTGCCGATAATCCCGGAGGCGCATACAACCCGCTCTTTATCTACGGAGGTGTTGGTCTCGGCAAAACGCACCTGATGCACAGCATTGGCAATCACTTGCTGGAGCAAAACCCTGATGCAAATGTTGTTTATCTGCATTCTCAGACTTTTGTAGGTAGCATGGTTTCAGCCTTGCAACTGAATGCCATTAACGAATTCAAGCGCTATTATCATTCGGTAGATGCCTTACTAATTGACGACATTCAGTTTTTTGCCAACAAAGAACGTTCCCAGGAAGAGTTCTTCCATACCTTCAATGCGATTTTTGAAGGCGGCCGCCAGATCATTATGACCTGCGATAAATATCACAGCGAAATAAATGGTCTTGAAGACCGGCTGAAGTCCCGTTTTGGCTGGGGTTTATCGGTAGCGGTGGAGCCTCCAGAGCTAGAAACCAGAGCGGCCATACTGATTAACAAGGCCAATAGAGAAAATGTCTTTTTACCAAACCAGGAAGCCATGTTTATGGCCCAGAAGCTCCGCTCGAATGTTCGTGAGCTTGAAGGCGCACTGAAAAAAGTCATTGCCCATGCCAGATTCACCGGCAGTGAGATTACAGTCCCACTAATTAAAGAAGCACTTAAAGACCTTTTAGCTATCCAGAATAAACTGATTAGTGTGGACAACATTCAACGTACGGTTGCCGAGTATTACAAAATTAAAATGACTGATATGATATCGAAACGGCGCAACCGCTCCATAGCAAGACCAAGACAAATTGCCATGTGCCTGTCGAAGGAGCTGACGAATCACAGTTTGCCGGAAATCGGCACTATGTATGGGGATAGAGATCACACAACCGTGATGCATGCCTGTAAAACTATTAATGAATTAAAAAAGTCTTCCTCAGATATTTATGAGGATTATCAAAACTTGTTAAGGTCCTTATCCAGTTAACATCAAGCCAGTTAATGTGAACAAAGAGTATAGCCATGCAATTTGAAATTTCCCGAGAGACCCTCATAAAACCCCTGCAACTGGTCACTGGCGTTGTTGAGCGTCGGCAAACATTGCCAGTGTTATCCAATGTGTTGCTGGTTCTTGATGGCAATCAGCTTTCTATGACCGGTACCGACCTTGAAGTTGAGCTGATTGGCCGCGTAGCGGTAGAGGAAGTTGGCCAGGGAGGAGAAGTTACCGTTCCTGCAAGAAAACTTATGGATATCTGTAAATCGTTGCCGGATAGCGCAAGCCTGAAATTTGAACTTGATGACAACAAACTGGTCATTCGTTCTGGCAGAAGCCGCTTTTCACTTTCTACCTTGCCGCCATCAGATTTTCCTAGTGTTGATGAATCTTCCGAAGCCCTGGCTTTTTCAATTTCCCAGGCACGATTAAAAGAGATGCTTGATAGCACCAGCTTTGCAATGGCGCAGCAGGATGTCCGCTATTATTTAAATGGCCTTCTGTTTGAAGTGAGCCCTAACTTTCTCCGTGTTGTAGCAACGGACGGGCATCGCCTTGCGATGGACACTGAAAACATGAATACTCCTATAGACAAGGCTTTACAGGTCATAGTGCCCCGCAAAGGCATTTTGGAGCTTGCACGCTTGCTGGCTGATGGCGACGAAAGTGTTGACATAACTGTTGGCGCAAATCATATACGTGCCAAAACAAGTAATTTCACTTTTACCTCCAAACTGGTCGATGGCAAGTTTCCCGATTATGATCGGGTACTGCCAAAAGGCGGAGACAAGAAAATCATTGCTGATAGAAATGAGTTGAGACAATCGCTAAGCAGAACGGCCATTCTGTCTAATGAAAAGTTTCGCGGTATACGCTTAACTCTTCTTAATGATGAAATTAAGATACTTGCCAATAATCCGGAACAGGAAGAAGCAGAAGAAATAGTGCCTGTCGAATATACCGGAGATTCACTAGAGATAGGCTTTAATGTGAGCTATTTGGTCGATGTACTGACAGTACTTGATTCAGATACAGTACAGCTGATTGTTTCAGACCCAAACAGCAGTGCGCTTATTCAGGCAGAAGAAAACAGCAGTGCTTTATATGTTGTTATGCCAATGCGCTTATAAAGCCAACAAAGCGATGAGGCCAACCAGGGTCTCTACTTTATGCCATTGTTAAAAAAGCTCAGTATTACCAGATTGCGAAACCTGGATACTGTAACTATTGCTCCTTCTCCAGCCTTTAATTTTATTTATGGAGAAAATGGCAGCGGCAAAAGCTCCATGCTGGAAGCTATCTTTCTACTGGGCCGTGCAAAAACCTTCCGCAGCGCATCAAAAACACCAATTATCCAGATTGGCACTAATGACTGTGTAATCCATGCATTACTTGACGAAGAGCAGAGTCTTGGCTTTAGCCGGACACAAAGTGGAGATCAACAAATTCGCATCAATGGGCAAAATGCCGGCAATAGTGCCGAACTCGCACAAAAACTACCTCTACAGCTCTTTAATGCAGATGCTTTTAAAATACTCGAGGGTGGGCCAGGAGTCCGCAGAGGGTTTTTGGATTGGGGAGTGTTCCACGTGGAACAAGACTTTATTTCACACTGGAGACAGGCTCAAAGAGCTCTTTTGAACAGAAACAGCCTGCTTAAGAAAAGGAATATTGATCATGCTGAATTGAAGCCATGGACCCAGGAGTTCTGCCGGCACGCAGAAGAAGTGCACAAATATCGGGAGGCCTATATAAAGAAGTACGTATTATCCCTATCGACTACTTTGAATGAAATGTTGCCCCTCGACAGTTTTTCACTGAAATATGTAAAAGGCTGGGAGCAAGACGAGGATCTTGAAGCCGTCTTAAGCAAGAGCCTGGACAAGGATATTAAATATGGCCATACGGCTTCAGGGCCACATCGTGCAGATTTGAAGATTCAGATAGGAAGTGAGTCCGCGGCAGAACACCTGTCACGTGGCCAGCAGAAGCTATTGCTTATTGCCATGAAATTTTCCCAGGCAATTTTACTAAAGGAGCAATGCAGCAAGAGTTGTGTTTTCTTGCTAGATGACCTGCCAGCAGAGCTTGATAGCGCTAACAGATCACGGGTACTTGCTATGCTTTCAAAACTCGGAGAGCAGGCTTTTATAACAGGAATAGCTAAGCAGGACTTGCTTGAAAGCATGCAGGAAATCGGTAAAGAAATGAAGCTGTTTCACGTGGAACATGGTAAAATAGCGACCGAATAAGAGCTTGCAGAATGCAGTCTCTAAGGCCCGTAAATATTGGGCTGGCGGGCATAGCAAAGCAGATTTGACTCTGGAAAGAAGATAAAGGGGGCCAGGACATGGCAACAGAATCGAAGAATTATGACTCATCCAGCATTAAGGTGCTCAAAGGCCTTGATGCCGTTCGTAAAAGACCCGGTATGTACATCGGTGACACTGATGATGGCACAGGATTGCATCACCTGGTTTTTGAGTTGGTCGACAATTCTATTGATGAGGCCCTGGCTGGGCATTGTGATCTGATCAAGGTCGTTATCCATAGTGATGAAACGATTAGCGTTTCAGACAATGGCCGTGGTATCCCAACCGAAATTCATGAAGAGGGGGTTTCGGCGGCAGAAGTCATTATGACAGTCCTGCATGCCGGGGGTAAGTTTGATGACAACAGCTACAAAGTATCCGGGGGGCTGCACGGAGTTGGTGTTTCCGTGGTGAATGCGCTGTCTTCGTATTTAAAATTAACAATTTATCGTCAGGGCAAAATACATGAGCAGACCTATCATCATGGCGTGCCTGAAAAGCCCCTTGAAGTTGTTGGCGATACAGATGTCACAGGGACTTTATGCCACTTCAAGCCCTCTATAGAAACCTTCACTAATATAGAGTTTCACTATGAAATACTGGCAAAAAAACTACGCGAACTGGCATTTTTGAATGCCGGTGTTTGTATTGAGCTGGCTGATGAGCGCACAGAAAAAGTAGAAACCTTTAAATATGAAGGCGGCTTAAAAGCCTTTGTTGATTACCTGAATCAAAATAAAACTGCTATTAACAAGGTTTTCCATTTTTCAGCAGAAACAGAAGAAGGTATCGGCATTGAAGTGGCCATGCAGTGGAATGATGGCTATCAGGAAAATATCTACCCCTACACCAATAATATTCCACAGAGAGATGGCGGTACACATATAGCCGGCTTTCGTGGTGCTTTGACCAGAGTCCTGAACAACTATATGGACAAAGAAATGCAAAGCAAAAAGGGCAAGGAAGTAGCAACATCCGGAGATGATGCACGGGAAGGCCTGACTGCAATTATCTCGGTAAAGGTTCCAGATCCTAAGTTTTCATCCCAAACCAAGGACAAGCTGGTTTCCTCTGAAGTAAAAACCGCCGTCGAGCAAGAGATGGGCAAATATTTCACGGATTATTTACTCGAAAACCCTCAGGAAGCGAAGAGTATCGCCAACAAAATGCTGGATGCGGCTAGAGCCAGAGAAGCAGCACGCAAGGCCAGGGAAATGACTAGGCGCAAGGGAGCTTTGGACATAGCGGGTCTGCCAGGCAAGCTTGCAGATTGTCAGGAAAAAGACCCTGCTCTTTCTGAAATATATATTGTGGAGGGAGACTCTGCAGGAGGCTCAGCAAAACAAGGCCGAAACCGAAAAAATCAGGCAATCCTGCCCTTGAAGGGCAAAATTTTAAATGTTGAAAAAGCACGCTTTGATAAAATGCTCAGTTCAGCGGAAATAGGTACATTAATCAAGGCCTTAGGCTGTGGAATCGGTGGCGAGGAGTTTAATCCTGAAGCGCTCCGTTATCACAGTATTATCATCATGACGGATGCTGATGTGGATGGTTCGCACATTCGAACCCTATTGCTGACATTCTTTTTCAGGCAGATGCGAGAACTGGTTGATCGTGGTCATATTTTCATTGCCCAGCCTCCTCTTTATAAGATTCGCAAGGGTAAACAGGAACAATATTTAAAAGATGATGATGAGCTTGCACAGTTTCAAATACAGGTTGCACTTGAGGATGCCAGCCTGCACGTTAGCAAGGATGCGCCAGGCTTTAGTGATAAGGCTCTGGAAGAGCTGGTAAACAGGTACCGAAAGGTACAACGCATAGTTAAGCGTCATTCCCAGCACTACCCAGAAGAGGTGCTACAGGCCCTTATTTCTCTGCGCCCTTTGTCTCCTGAGGATCTCAGTGCAGAGGAAAAAGTACAGGCTTGGGTTGAAGAACTGCAGGCTAAAGTTGCCAGGGCAAATGTATCAGGTGCACTTTATGTTTTCTCTAATAAATATGATGAAGAAGAAAAACTCTATGAGCCATTGATAATCTCAACGATTCACGGCGTGAAGCGAAAAGTGGCAATTACGCCAGAGTTCTTTAAGTCATTGGATTATAAGGAAATGTATGAACTGGGTGAGACTCTGGAAGGGCTCTTTGAAGTTGGAGCCTATGTCAGACGTGGCGAAAAGAGACAAGATGTTAAAGGTTTTAGGGAAGCGCTTGACTGGTTGATGGCTGATGGGATGAAAGGCTTCTATTTGCAGCGTTATAAAGGCCTGGGTGAAATGAACCCCGGTCAGCTGTGGGAGACAACTATGGATCCAAGCTTTCGTAGAATGGCAAAAGTCAGTATTGATGATGCCATGGCAGCAGATCAGTTATTTTCTACCCTGATGGGCGATCAGGTTGAGCCTCGCAGAGAGTTTATTGAGTCGAATGCATTAACCGTCTCAAACCTTGATGTTTAGGTAAAATTAAATGAATCCCCGAAGCGAGACAAGAATAGCATATGCTAAGCATATGACTATGTGCCTTGTTTAATCCAGACTTCTACCTCATTGGTCAATTCCCGAGCAGAACGCCCCTTTGTATCGATTGCCTGGCCGATTCGAACTTGAATTGTGCCAGGGTATTTAATGAATTTTCTGGCGGGCCAGTAAAGTCCGGCATCATGTGAAACAGGCAATACACGGGCTTCCGCCGCAATTGCTAACACGGCCCCACCGGTTTGATAAATTTTATTTTGCCCGGGCGCCACACGTGTCCCTTCGGGAAAAATAAGAATTGATATATTACTCTCCAGACGCTGTTTGCCTTGTTCAAGTATTGCCTGACGAGCATTGAGTTTACGTTTTCTGTCTATTGCGATGGGTTTAAGCAATGCCAATGACCAGCCGAAAAACGGAATACTTAACAGCTCCTTTTTTAAAATAGCCGAAACAGGTGAAAAATAATAATAAAGAAAAATTGTTTCCCAGGGGCTTTGATGATTGCTAAGTATAACCAAGGCATCATCAGGAATGTTTTCCTGCCCTTTGATATCAACATGAATTGAGCAGCAAAGTTTTAACCAGAATAAGGCGAAGCGGTTCCAATATAAAAAATAATGATAACGTCCTTTTAAGGATAAAAATGGACCTATGGTAAGACACAAACAAGCGCAGATAAGTAAGGAACTATAAAAACCCAGATAGAAAATGCAGCTGCGGATAAACAGAAAAATTGTTAGCATTTTTTTTCCCGGAGCTTTGCTGTAGGTGGCCTGTTAAGAATCATTAAGCTTGAGATAAAATATACTCGCTGGCTGCGAGCAGATCATCGACGACAACAGTTTGTTTTTTCTTGTCTGAATCAAGACTCTGTTCAACAAGTGCGCCCTTGCCGGTTCTTACCAAAATTGGCCGGCATTGTTTTGTAAGAGCAACATCAATATCCTTTTCAGTGTCACCTATAAAATAAGCATTTTTTACTGATAGCGAAAATTCATTTTCCAGTTGGTTTAATAGACCAGGTAAAGGTTTACGACAATTACAACCCTCATCCGGACCATGTGGACAATAGAAGACGGCATCTATTTTACCACCGGCACTCTCTACCAGTGAGCACATATAACTGTGAATATTGGCCAGAGTTATATCATCAAAATATTCTCGTGCTATTCCGGATTGATTGGTGGCGACAGTTATCAAATATCCTGCTTGTGATAAGCGTACGATGGCTTCAATGCTGCCGGGAATCGGTATCCATTCATCAACGGATTTTATATAGTCGTCTGAATCCTGGTTTATAACCCCGTCCCTATCAATAATTACTACCGGCTGAGTCATAAAAATTTTGTTGATGATAAATCAAGAAGTTGGAAGGAAAGAAATATCGGCTATTTGTAAAAATAATTGCCGTATTCGATACAGTAAAGCCAGGCGATTTTCTCTTACTGGGATGTCTTCAGTGTTAACCATAACTGAATCAAAAAACTGGTCAAGTGGCGCTTGTAATGAAGCCATTTGTGTCAAGGCTTCCTGAAAATGAGTCGCTTCGATTAAAGGGCCTGTTAAATTTATAATTGAGCTTAAATGTTCTGCTAATTGCAGTTCGGCAGGCTCTGTTAAAAGCTTGCTGTTAATTTCTTGTGTCGGGGTCGAGTCCAGTTTAGCCAGTATATTGGCAACTCTTTTGTTAGCCGCTGCCAGGGCCTGGGCTTCTGGTAATTTTATAAAATGATTGACGGCCATAATTTGTTGATTAAAGGTCAGCGGGTTATTTGAGCGAACGGCATCCACGGCAAGAAAAACAGAAGTACTTATTTTCTGGTCGGCATAATAGGCCCGGAGTCGGTCATAAATAAAATCCATTACATTTTGTGATAAATCAGCTGAAGGCGAAAGCTTGCCAAAACTTTTTACAGACTCATTTACACATTCCTGTAAATTAAGGTTCATTTGCTTTTCCAGCAAAATTCTTAGGACACCAAGGGCCGCTCGACGTAAAGCGAAAGGATCCTTTGAGCCGCTTGGAGGTTGGCCAATAGCAAATAGTCCTACAATAGTATCGAGCCTTTCAGCCAAGGCTAAAACTATGCCGGTTTCTGATTCGGGTAGTTTGTCGCCAGAGAAGCGTGGTAAATACTGCTCTTCAAGCGCCAAAGCGACCGCTTCGTTTTCTCCGTCGTTAAGTGCATAGTAATGACCCATAATGCCTTGCAGATCTGCAAACTCGCCAACCATACTGCTGAGTAAATCACATTTTGCCAGCTCGGCAGCTCTTAGTGCAGTGGCCGTATTAAAAGCAAATTGTTGCGCAAGATAGCCGGAAAGATTTTTGACACGTTGGGTTTTATCAAAAACACTGCCCAGCTCTTGCTGAAAGACAACGCGCTTTAATGTCTCAAGGTGAGCTTCCAGTTTTTGCTTTTTATCCTGTTCGAAAAAGAATGCAGCATCAGCAAGCCTGGGGCCAATGACTTTTTCATTACCGAGGATAACCTGTTGAGGGTCTTTACTCAGCAAATTACTGATGGTTATAAAACAGGGCAGCAAGCGCTCATCATTATCAAGTAAATAAAAACATTTTTGATGTGTCTTTAAAGAAGAAATCAAGGCTTCTTTGGGAATGCTTAAATAGCTTTCATCAAAATTTCCGGTTAGTGCAACAGGCCATTCAACCAGCGCCGTAACCTCATCGAGCAGCTCTTCATCAATGATGACCCTGGCTTGCTTGGCTTTGGCTTCATCAAGCAGCAGGTTATGGATATGCTGTTTCCGTTTTTGAAATGAAGGCTCAACGTAAGCCGTTTCCTCGAGCAAGGAAGGGTAATCATCCGTGGATTCTAGCTGGATTTTTCCATGATGAAGAAAACGATGGCCGTAGGTAAAGGTATCTGTTTGCAGGCCCAGAATGGTTGTGGAAATTAGTTCCTTGCCAAAAAGCAAAACAACCCAGTGTACGGGTCGCACAAATTCTTCTCGTGAGCTCCCCCAACGCATACGTTTGGGAATTGGCAGTGCAGCCAGGGCACGGGAAACAATTTCAGGCACTAACTTGCTGGTGGCTTCGCCAGGTTTTGTTGCGCTGAAAAAAAGTTTTAGTACCTTGCCATCCAGTTTCTCTTGTAAAAGCGTCACTTCAACACCACAAGAGCGGGCAAAACCTTCAGCGGCTTTGCTTGCTTTGCCCTGTTCGTCGTATGCCACTTTCACAGCCGGGCCATAACGTTCATGGA
Organism: uncultured Gammaproteobacteria bacterium; assembly: GCA_963975155.1. Taxonomy (GTDB): domain Bacteria; phylum Pseudomonadota; class Gammaproteobacteria; order Pseudomonadales; family Pseudohongiellaceae; genus UBA5109. The sequence goes on from CAXBFG010000002.1 coordinate 446,632, forward strand.
GGCTATCTGCCTGCCTGTGCTGCAGCGCTATTATTTTTAGGGCGAGACGTCTGGGTGTGGCAAATACCTCTATATTGCTGAACTTCAAAGCTGCATCCTGCAGGCCTTTTTGAACTTCATCCCGAAAGGCATTAGAAAGTGACAATAATGCTTTGGGAGGCAACTCTTCGGTGCCGATTTCTATTAATAAATCAGAAGGAGACATCGCTTACTTGCCCCCCTCTTTTGACAGGTTTTGTAAACATTCCTTCCTTAATTTTTCAGGAGCCAGGGGAAACCCAAGTTTGGCTCTGGCATCAAAATAGCCCTGTGCAACCAGACGCGCCAGAGTTCTTACACGCAGGATAAAACGCTGTCTTTCGGTCACTGAAATTGCCGAGCGGGCATCCAGCAGGTTGAAATAATGTGATGCCTTCAGTACCTGTTCGTAAGCAGGTAATACCAGCGAGTTTTCTATTAAAGATAGACATTGTTTTTCACATGCGTCGAAATCCTTAAACAGATTGTCTGTATCGGCATGCTCAAAGTTATAGGCCGACATTTCTACTTCATTCTGGTGGAAGACATCGCCATAGGTAACGATGCCGGAGGGCGACTCTGCCCAGACAATATCGTAAATCGAATCTTTGCCTTGCAGATACATGGCCAGTCGCTCCAGGCCGTAAGTAATTTCTCCGCTGACGGGGTAACACTCCAGTCCGCCAACTTGCTGGAAATAGGTAAATTGTGTGACTTCCATGCCATTTAACCAGACTTCCCAGCCCAGACCCCAGGCCCCAAGCGTAGGTGACTCCCAATTATCCTCAACAAATCGAATATCATGGATGTTGGCGTCAATTCCAATGCTTTTAAGCGAATTTAGATACAATTCCTGAATGTTTAATGGTGATGGCTTGAGGATAACCTGAAATTGATAATAATGTTGCAGACGCATTGGATTTTCACCGTAGCGCCCGTCCGTCGGTCTGCGGCAGGGTTGCACGTAGGCCGTATGCCAGCTTTCCGGGCCTATAGCACGTAAAAAAGTAGCAGGATGAAAGGTTCCCGCACCAACCTCAAGATCCAGGGGCTGGACAATGACACAGCCTTGATCAGCCCAGTACTTCTGCAGCGCCAGAATCAAGCCCTGAAAGGTGGAAGTGTCGATTGCAGATGTTTTGCTCAAAGCGTTACCTTCAATTCTTGGTTAGGCTTAAGTAATGCGGGCTTTAAAGGTCGGCAATTATCCTAAAAACTGACGGTGATAGCGAGAATAACTTGGCTGATTCCTGTTCAAAAGGGTATCCTCGGCACTAGTTTTTGGCCAAAACAAGGTGGCATTCAGCAGTGAAAACCAAAATAAGCATAGCTTTTATAAAGCTGATGTCATTATTTTCGCTAAAAACGGCAAGAAAAGTAGGCAAACTTGTGGGCTTTTGCGCTTATCTTGTAAATTCCCGCTCATACAAAACAAGCCTGTGCAATCTACAATTATGCTTTCCCGACTTAAGTGAAAAAGAGCGTAGGGACCTGGCTCGACTTAGCCTGATCAATACCGGCATGGCTCTGGCTGAAAGCGGTCCTGTTTGGCTCTGGCCTGCAGAGAGAATACTTGATGCTATTGTGGATGTTGAAGGCGCAGAATTATTGCAAAAAGCCCGTGATCTGGGCAAAGGAGTGATTATATTAGGCCCACACCATGGCAACTGGGAACTGATGGGCCTGTATCTAAGCTCGCTGGGAAAATGCAGTCAGCTCTATCAGGCTCCCAGAAATACTGAACTGAACGCGTTGCTGTATTTGGCAAGAAGCCGCGCTAACGCAAAAATGTACCCTGCCGATGCCAGAGGAGTGGCAGCTGTGCTGGGCGCGCTTAAAAAAGGCGAAATGACAGGAATTTTACCGGATCAGGTGCCGATACCGGGAGCTGGGGATTTTGCTCCCTTTTTTGGCAATGATGCCTACACTATGACACTGGTTTCACGTTTGCTGCAGAAGACCGGAGCCATTGCGCTATTAGCCTATGCAAAACGAACTGAAACGGGTTTCAGGGTTATCATCAAACAAGCCAATACAGATATATATGCCAAACATATGCCAAAATCTCTGGCTGGTCTCAATAAAACGGTGGAAATGGCCGTGAAAGATGCCCCCGAGCAATATCAATGGGAATATAAGCGCTTTCGCTATCAGCCAGAGGGCAGACAGGAGCCTTATAAGGCCTGATCAGTCACGCCAGAACTGAGGTGTCAGCAATACCAGCAGGGTAAATACCTCTAGTCGTCCCAGCAGCATCCCAAGACTAAGCACCCATTTACTGGAGGAAGGCATGTTGCCATAGGTTTGGGCGACATCACCAAGGCCGGGACCCAGATTATTAATGCTGGCTCCCACCGCCGTGAAAGCAGTTGTGATATCGAGGCCGGTAGCCAGTAAAACCAGCAGCATAGTCATATAGGCCATCACATACACTGAAAAGAAACCCCATACTGATTCAATCACCCGGTCTGGCACTTTGGTCTTGCCTAACTTGATGGGGATAACGGCGCTGGGGTGGATTAGCCTTTCCAATTCACGAAAGCCCTGTTTGATAATCAGCACGATTCGAATGACTTTCATGCCTCCACCGGTCGACCCGGCACAAGCTCCAATGATCGCCATATAAAATAACAGGAATGGCAGGAAGGTTGGCCATGAGCTGAAATCTGCAGAACTGAATCCGGTAGTGGTGCCTATTGAAACTACTGCGAAGATACCTTTCAGGACGGCATCCTTTGGGACATAGGTTCCGGAAAGGATCAGGAACAGAACTGTAATAGCGGAAATACCAACGATTAATAATAAATAAAATTTTAACTCGGTGTCTGGCCAGTAGTTTTTAATACTGCGTGTTCGTAATGCGAGAAAATGTAACGCAAAATTAATGCCGGAAATAATCATGAAGAAAACAGCAATCAGTTCGATGGTGGGACTTTGAAAATAGCCGATGCTGGCATCATGAGTGGAGAATCCGCCGATGGCAATGGTAGCAAAGCTGTGACCGATGGCATCGAAGGCGTCCATTCCAGCCATATAGTAAGCGAAGGCACAGGCAGCCGTTAAGGTGACATAGAGGAAAAGCAGAGCCTTTGCTGTTTCTGTTACACGCGGAAGTAATTTGTTGTCTTTTACCGGTCCGGGTGTTTCAGCCTTATATAACTGCATACCGCCAATACCCAACATAGGCAGGATGGCTACAGCGATGGCTATTATTCCCATACCGCCCAGCCACTGTAGTTGCTGTCGATAATAAAGAATGGATTTAGGCAGCTGATCCAGATTGGATAATACGGTTGCGCCGGTAGTAGTCAGGCCGGAGACAGATTCAAAGATGGCATCTGTAAATGACATCTGCAGAGTCTGGGACAACATGAACGGAATACAACCGAAAGCACCCAAAACTGTCCAGAACAAGGTAACAATCAGGAAGCAATCACGAGTTCTTAAATCGGACTTATGATTATGAGTGGGTATCCAAAAAGCCAGACCGCAAAAAATGGTTATAACGAATGCACTAAGGAAAGCAGCGGCATGGCCATCATTATATAAAAACGCCAAAGCTATTGGCGGCAATAGGGTCAGGCTAAAAAGTAACAGCAAGATGCCCAGAATTCTAAATATGACGGAAAAATGCATAGGGCTCGTTTTTAATGGTTAATCAAAAAAAGGTAAACCCGACCTGGAACAAGGTTTCAACTTCCGGAATTTTTCGTTTATCTACCAGGAAGAGTATGACATGGTCGTCGATTTCTATAACGATATCATCATGGGCAATCAGTACTTTGTCATCACGCACAACTGCACCTATAGTGGCTCCAGCTGGCAAGTCAATTTTATCAATAGTCTTGCCTACTACCTTTGAGGTTGATTTATCACCATGGGCAATGACTTCGATGGCTTCTGCCGCGCCTCGTCGCAGGGAATGAACATTAACGATATCTCCGCGCCTGATATGTGTAAGAAGACTGCCGATGGTTGCCAGTTGAGGTGATATCGCGATATCGATTTCCCCGCCCTGCACTAAATCAACATAGGCAGGGTTGGTAATAAGCGTCATAACACGAGCGGCACCGAGGCGTTTGGCAAGCAGTGAAGACATGATGTTTGCTTCATCATTATTGGTGAGTGCCAAGTACACATCTGCTGAATCTATACCTTCTTCAATTAATACCTCCTGTTGTGAGGCGTCGGCGTGCAGGATGGTAGTGTGATTGAGGGTTTCTGCCAGGACCTCACAACGTGCGGCATTAACTTCAAGCAATTTGGTGCGGTATTTTTTCTCAATGGAGGCGGCCAATCGTTCTCCAATATTGCCCCCGCCAGCAATAATGATTCGTTTATATGGATTATCGACTTTGCGCATTTCGCTCATGACAGAGCGAATATTTTCTTTTGCGGCAATGAAAAAGACTTCATCATCGCGCTCTATGATCGTGTCACCCTGAGGAATGATGGGGCGGTTTTGCCTGAATATGGCAGCAACACGTGTATCCACATTAGGCATGTGTTCGCGCAGCGTTCGAATTTCCTGATTGATTAATGGTCCACCATGTTCTGCACGTACGGCAACAAGCTGAACCAGACCATTGGCAAAATCCATAACCTGCAATGCGCCAGGTAATTCGAGTAAGCTTTTTATGTAATGCGAGGCAATTTCTTCGGGGCTGATTACAACATCAATCGGGATGGCCTCCGGGGAAAACAGCTTAGGTGAATTGACATAGGAATTAGCACGCAAACGACAGATTTTTTTTGGTGTACGAAACAGGCTGAAAGCAACCTGACAGGCAACAAGATTTACTTCATCACTATCGGTAACAGCGATCAGCATATCGGCATCTTTGGCGCCGGCATTTTCCAGCACATCAGGGAAAGAAGGCTGGCCAATTGTGGTGGCGATATCGAGCCGGTCCTTAAGCTCTCTTAAACGTTCTGCATCCGGGTCAACAACGGTGATGTCATTGGCTTCTTTTGCCAGATTCTCAGCCAGGCTTGCGCCGATTTTATTGGCTCCAAGAATTATAATTTTCATTAATGAACCAAAGCTTATTTATAAGCTGCTACTGTGGATCGGCATAGTCTAACACTTTTGTAATAAAGCGTAGTAGAAACCGTCATGTGAACCGGTACGAGGAAAAAGCTGCCGGCCATGCTCGCAGTGCAGGCCTAAACCCTCAGGTAAGACAAGTTCGATAACATCTTCTGTATGCTCAATAAAGTTGGCGATCTGATCTGAGTTTTCTGCTTTTAGAACGGAGCAGGTCGAATAGAGCAAGACTCCCTTGGGTTTAAGCAGGGGCCAGACTTGTTTTAGTATTTCTGCCTGTAACAGTTGTAACCTTTTGATATCTTCCGGCCTGCGCAGTAGTTTTATATCAGGATGACGGCGGATGACGCCGGTTGCAGAACATGGTACATCCAGCAAGATACGATCAAAAAATTGTTGTGTTTGCTGCCAGTTTTTAGCCTGCTGAAGAATGTCATTAAGAACAAGATTTGCAGTTGCGCCGATTCGTTGCAGATTTTCTTCGACCCTTTTTAAACGCACAGCATCATTGTCCACAGCAAATAGTGCAGCTCCTGGGGCACGCTCAAGAATGGCGCAACTTTTACCACCAGGTGCGGCACAGGCATCGAGAATGGTGTCTTCAGCTTGCGGATCCAGTAAAGCAGCAGCCAGTTGAGAGGCTTCATCCTGAATGCTGACCAGGCCCTGTTGAAAGCCAGGCAAATGGTCAACGGCTATTGCTTCGTTAAGTATGAGTGAGGTATTGACCAGTGAGCCTGGTTTTGCATCTACCTGTAGTTCATCGAGGCTGTTTTGATAATGTTTTACAGAGGTTTTGCTGATGTTTACCCGTAAAGTCATTGGCGCCTGGTTATTATTTGCACTGAGAATTTCCAGGTAATGTTCAGGCCAGTCATGCTGCAGGGCATCGACCAGCCATGAGGGGTGAGAATATTTTGTATTGATGCTTGCATCGATTTGAAATTTTAAAGATTCTGCTTCGCGTTGAACAGAACGCAGAACTGCATTAACCAGTTTTTTTGCCCAAAGCTTATTAAGCTGACCGCAGGCGGCTACGCACTCATTAATGACGGCATAGTCAGGCATGCGCATAAAAAATAACTGATAAATCCCGATCAACAACAGGCAATAGACATCCTGATCCTTTTTGCGCAGGGGTCTTTGCAGAAATAAACCCGCGATAAAAATAAGCTGTTCATAATGCCGGCATAAGCCATAACAGAGAGCCTGCACTAAAGCCTTTTTTTCAATCGACTCTTGTTGATTAAATTTATCCAGTAATGTGGTAAGAGAGCCATGCTGCTGCAATAACTGACTTAATACTTTAACGGCAATCGGACGAGTTGTATCTCTTGCCACGAGAATTATATTCCTGTTTTATGCTGTGTTTATCGGAGTATTACTGAATTGAGTATCCAGCTTAAAAAAATCTTTACGTCCATTTATAAAATCCTTGATACTGGTTTCGGCCTTGCCTGGCACTTGTATTTTTGTAATCAGTAAACATGAATTGACACAACTTACTTTAAGGCCTGCCGGCGAAATCTCCAGCAAGGTTCCCGGGTTTTTCAGCTTGTTTTCACTGAGCGTGGCCGCCTCAATAATCCGTATTCGTTGATCATGATAAAAACAATAAGCAGGGGAGCGTGGGTATAAGGCATTAATTTGACGATGTATTTCCTCGGCATCTTTATGCCAGTCAATAAGGGCCTCTTCCTTATTTAATTTTGCGGCATAGGTGCTTAAGTTATCGTCTTGAGCCTCTGCTTTCAAAGTGCCGGACTGGATCTGCTCAAGAACTGTCAGTAAAGCTTTCTGCCCGAGTTTGACCAAACGTTCCGTTAAACTTGCACTGGTATCATCGGGCCCAATGTCGGTGGCCTGACGGCACAACATTGCGCCGGTATCCAGCCCGGCATCCATTTGCATTATGGTGACTCCGGATTGTTTGTCTCCGGCAAGAATTGCCCTTTCAATTGGTGCAGCTCCTCGCCAGCGCGGCAACAGGGAAGCGTGAACATTGATGCAGCCAAAGCGCGGAATGGTCAAAACAGCTTCAGGCAGGATTAAGCCATAGGCAACTACTACCAGCACATCGAGATTCAAATCACGAAGTTCTTGCTGAGTCTCAATATCTTTCAGGTTTTGTGGCTGCTTAACCGGAATGTTTTGTAACAAAGCCATGACTTTTACGGGGCTGGCCTGTGCGTGTTTACCTCGGCCGGCCGGCCGATCAGGTTGTGTGAAAACACAGACAATATTGTGATCCGCCGCTAACAATGCTGCGAGGTGTCTGGCCGCGAAATCAGGAGTGCCGGCAAAGCCAATACGAAGAGCAGACTTATTCATTGTCCAGGTAGGGTCTCGATGGGTAGCTTGAAGAGTCTACACAAAAACTTTTTGTTTCTGTTCTTTTTCCAGCTTGGATTTAATACGCTGACGTTTTAATACTGAAAGATAATCAACAAACAATTTTCCATCCAGATGATCAATTTCATGTTGTACACAAACAGCCAGCAGACCTTCTGCCTCAAGTTCAAAAGGGTCGCCCTGTTTGTCTAGGGCTTTCACCAGCACTTTGCGGGGCCGTTCAACAAATTCATAATAACCGGGTACGGACAGACAGCCTTCTTCATGACGATGAGGCTCCGGGTCGAGAACGGTAATTTCCGGATTTATAAACACCAGTGGATTGCCGACTTCATCTTCATCGCTAATATCTATGACTAGCACACGCTTATGAAGATTGACCTGGGTAGCAGCCAGGCCTATACCGGAAGCGGCATACATAGTTTCAAACATATCGTCGATAGTTTGTTGTAGTGAGGCATCAACCTGTTCAACGGGTCGGGCTTTTTTTCTCAACCTGGGGTCAGGGAATTCCAGTATTTCAAGCAAACTCATTGGTATTTGGGGTTTCATAGTTAAATTCGGTTACTAATAATACGATATTTCAGGGCAAATTATTAAACCTTCAAGGCCGGTAACGCAAAACAAATCACAATTTACCTAAAAAAAGCTCGCTAAGCGTATATAATTACATAACTTATTGATAAGATGTGCCAAAATAAAATTCAGGAAGCACGCTGCAAAGAGGTGCTTTTGATGAGAGGTTGAGGATGCTCTTAACTCACTTCAGATTACTCCGGTCGGCAGCATTTTTTGTTGTTTTGACCTTATCCGCCCTCACCCTTGTTCAGGCCCAGCAAGGCGACACGCTTGCCATTCGGGATGATTCTCCGCAAAGCTATGTGGTGGTAGAGGGTGATACGCTTTGGGATATTGCCGGCGTATTTCTTGAGCAGCCCTGGCTCTGGCCGGAAATCTGGCAAGTCAATCCACAAATCGCAAACCCTGACCTGATTTACCCCGGCGATCGCCTGGAATTGTTTTTTATTGACGGGGAGCCCAGAGTCACTGTGCAACGAGGCGGCAGCCCCGCCGGGCAGACTGGCAGGTCTGCAATTACAGATACCGATCTGGATCTGGTCAGGTTGTCACCGCAGGTCAGGCGGGAACCACTGTTAAGCCCGGTTCCGGCTATTTCTCTGGAATCCATAAGCCCTTATTTAAGTAAAAACCGTATCTTGCATGTTTCTGCACTGGATAATGCGCCCACTTTGCTGGCTTCTCGCTCTGAGACACAATTTTCCCGTGAAGGCGATGTAGTCTTCGCCAGAGGCAACTGGACTCCCGGCATTTCAAATTATGAAATTGTCAGGCCGGATAAGGAAATTGAAGACCCCTTGACTGGCGAAATAATTGCGATCCAGGCACGGCTGATTGGCAGGGCCAGCTTACTTGATAACAATGATGGGCAGGCTACGTTAATTATCGAAAGCAATATTGAGGAAGTGAGGCAGGGTGACTATTTTGTGGTTGGAGAATCGATGACCTTAGCATCAAGGTATTTTCCTGTTGCTCCAGCTTTCGACGTTAATGCCAGCATACTTGATATTGACTTTGGCCGTAGCGCCGGCGGCAAAAACGCAACGCTAATCATTGATCTTGGTGAGCAGGATCAAATCGAGGTCGGCAATCTGCTGTCTCTGCAAAAACAAGACAGAATTGTAAGAGACCCGAATATAAGTACGTTCTTTGGTTTATTTCCACAACGAGCGAATCTGACTTTTAGTGGCGAAATTTACGGGAGAATACTAATCTATAAAGTATTCGAAAAGCATAGCTTTGCACTGGTATTAAACAGTGATCAACCAATCAGGCTGGAAGATAAAGTAATCACCCCCTAGCAGTGATTCTGAACCTAAAAAGGAGTGATCTTGATAAGCATCTGACATGCTTTATCTGTTCGGCCTAAACTAGAATTGCACAACATGGTTTTGATCAAGGAAGATCAGCATGGAATCCAGCAAGCTCGAAGCATGGATAAGTTTGAGCCTCATGTCGGGCATATCCCATAAAATATTTCATCAGCTATTGAGCGCCTTCGGAGAACCCGAGCGTTTATTAAGTAACAATCACCCGGAATTTTTAGCACCTCAAAACAATCCGCCGGAAAGTAATCAATCAGAAAATGAACAGGACTTTCAAGCCTTGCTTGCAGGGTGTCGTTTGCAGCTGCGCAACAAGGCGCTTCGTAAAAAAGTACAGCGCGCCCTGGATTGGCAGCAAGAGGAAGATCAGCACATCCTGACTCTGCACTGTGCTGAATATCCCGAGCTCTTGAAAGAAATTTCTGATCCGCCGCCAATCCTCTACGTCAAAGGCAGCCCGGCAGTCCTGACTTTTCCTCAAATAGCCATGGTAGGCAGCCGTAATGCCAGTCCTGGTGGCAAAGCAATAGCCCGGCGCCTGGCCTCTGATCTTGCAGGAGGAGGCTACTCGGTATGCAGTGGCATGGCTCTGGGAATAGATGCAGAAAGTCATTTGGGTGCGCTGGATAGCCAGGGTATTTCTGTAGCTGTACTGGGCTGCGGTGTGGATCAGATATATCCCCGGCAAAATAAAAAACTTGCCGGCAGACTCGTCGAAGCGGGCGCAATAGTGTCCGAGTTTGCTCTGGGAGCTGCCCCTGAATCCTGGCATTTTCCACAACGTAACCGGCTGATCAGTGGTTTGAGCCATGGTGTGGTGGTGGTAGAAGCAGCTTTACGTAGCGGCTCACTGATTACGGCCCGTTTCGCTCTGGAGCAAGGCAGAGAAGTCTTTGCTGTGCCGGGTTCACCACATAACCCGCTGGCAAAAGGCTGCCATCTCTTATTAAAAAACGGCGCGAAACTGGTCGAACAGGCCTCCGATATTGTTGAGGAACTGGGGGCGTTTTTAAATCTTCAACACGCTCAGCTCGGGAGTTCAGCATTAAAATCAGAGCCATTGAGTAAAGATGCGACAAAGCTGCTGCAACATATAGATTATGAAGCAACCAGCATAGACTACCTGGTGTATCAGACCGGTATGAGGGCCGAACTTATAGGCAGCTTGCTGGTGGGGCTTGAGTTACAGGGGCATATTATTTGCCGAGCAGGCGGCTATTCGTTGTCTCCGGCGGGAGCATAAGTGATAATCCCGGCCCTATGACAGATTCTTCCCGGCTTGCTTCGGCAGCAGAACATATTAAGAAAGGCGGCATCATTGCTTACCCGACTGAGGGTGTCTGGGGCCTTGGCTGTGATCCTTACAATCAAGAGGCGGTCAGGCAAGTGCTGAAAATCAAGGATAGGCCTGAAGAGAAGGGTTTGATTTTGGTAGCCGCATCCCTGCAGCAGCTTTCGCCTTTACTGAAAAACTTGCCAGCAGGTTCACGCAGCCTGCTGGAAGCATCCTGTCCCGGTCCGGATACCTGGTTGATTCCTGATCCAGATCAAATTATTCCGGCCTGGATAAAGGGAAATTTTGCTACAGTGGCGGTGCGTGTCAGTCAGCACCCAATAGTAAAAAGCCTGTGTGAAAAAGCAGGCTTGCTGGTTTCAACCTCGGCTAATCCGGCTGGCTGTGATCCGGCGCTATCGCAACAACAGCTGGAGCAATATTTTAGTGCCGATAATATTTTTATTGTGCCCGGTGAGCTTGGAGGACAAACCAAGCCAAGTCTTATTAGAGATTTATTGAGCCGGCAAGTTATCAGAGAATAATAAAACCAAATCAGAACGGGAGAAGAAAAGCCGCGTGTTAGAAATGGATACAGAGTCAGTAAAAAATTACCTGCTGGAACTGCAAAATAATATTTGTAAGGGGCTTGAACAATGCGACGGCAGGGCAAAGTTTCATCAAGACAGTTGGGACAGGGAAACAGGCGGCAGCGGCATATCAAAAGTTATTGTTGATGGTGCAGTGATTGAAAAAGGCGGCGTCAATTTTTCGCATGTTTTTGGTAACTCCTTACCCTCGGCTGCAACAGCCCTGCGTCCGGAATTGGCAGGAGGATCATTTCAGGCAATGGGTGTATCGCTGGTCATTCATCCTGATAATCCCTATTGCCCGACCTCACATGCCAATGTGCGGTTTTTTATTGCCGAAAAAGAAGGTATCGAACCTGTCTGGTGGTTCGGCGGCGGCTATGACCTGACTCCCTATTACGCTTTTGATGAGGATTGTAAGCATTGGCATCAAACGGCCAAAAACTGCTGTCAACCTTTTGGCGACAAGGTTTATGCGGATTTTAAAAAACGTTGTGATGAATATTTTTATTTGCCGCATCGCAAAGAAACAAGGGGCGTTGGTGGTTTGTTTTTTGATGACTTGAATGAGTGGGGCTTTGAACAATGTTTTGCTTTTATGCAGGCGACGGGCAACTCTTTTCTTGACGCTTATGTGCCGATACTGGAACAAAGAAAAGCCATGCCCTTCACAGAAAAAGAAAAGTTTTTTCAGGAATATCGGCGTGGTCGTTATGCCGAATTTAATCTGGCACTCGATCGTGGAACGATTTTCGGTTTGCAATCCGGGGTGGGCCGTATTGAATCCATTCTGATGTCATTGCCACCAAGAGTACGCTGGATTTATGACTGGCATCCTGAGCCTGGCTCGGCTGAAGAAAAACTATATACTGGCTATCTTAAACCCAGAGACTGGGTCTAGGTCGTCGATAAAAGGAATCAGCTTTGGATCGTTATGCCGTATTAGGCAACCCCGTAAATCACAGTAAGTCCCCTGTAATTCACAGCGCTTTTGCAAAACAGTGCAAGCAAGCCATTACCTATACGGCAATACATGTTGAACCCGGCAACTTTGCACAAACCGTTGCATCTTTTTTTGAGCAGGGCGGTAAAGGCCTGAATGTGACGGTGCCTTTTAAACAGGAAGCCTGGGCACTGGCGGAAGATCTTTCAGCTGATGCACAGCTTGCCGGAGCGGTAAATACATTATGGATGAACCAGCAAGGCAGATTGCAAGGGCATAATACGGATGGCATTGGTTTGCTGCGCGACATTAAAAACAATCACGGCGCCAAACTGGAACAAAAAAAAATACTCGTGCTTGGTGCCGGCGGTGCAGCACGGGGCATTATTTTGCCTTTGTTGCGCGAAAGGCCAGCAGAGCTGTATATCGTTAATCGCACGCTCAGTAAGGCTGAAGAACTTGCAGTGCTTTTCGCGGAGTATGGAAATGTGCAGGCTTGCGGACTTGATGATATTAACAAGCGTAAAGATAAACATACTGACTGGCTGATAAACGCTACTTCGGCCAGTTTACAGGGGGAATTACCAATGTTGCCAGATGGCATCCTTAACCCGGGTGCGAGTTGCTATGACTTGATGTACGCCAAACAGGAAACCGTTTTTTGCCAGTGGGCAAAGCAGGCAGGGGCTGAAAAAATTATGGACGGCCTGGGAATGTTGGTTGAGCAGGCTGCTGAAGCATTTTATTTGTGGCGGGGAGTCAGGCCAAACACCGCCGCTGTCATTAAAAGCCTGAGATGATATACAGTTGAAATCCCTGCAAAGTTTATAAAGATTCAGTCTGGCTTTGATGCAGGTTTTTCAGTTTTACATAATGCCTGGCGCTGTAGCCGAGAAAATCCAGTTCTTCCTGGCGCAGATCACGAATTCGTCTGGCTGGGGTGCCAACATATAGCCCCCCGCTTTCCAGTACCTTGCCAGGTGAGACCACACTGCCTCCGCCAAGCACCACGTTTGATTCAATAACTGCGCCATCCATAATAATAGCCCCCATGCCGATTAATACACGGTCATGAATGGTACAGCCATGCAAAACAGCCCGGTGGCCGATAGTCACATCATTGCCGATTGTCAGCGCAAACCCGTCCGGGCCGTAGGACTCCGGTGAGGTGACATGCAGCACAGAGCCATCCTGAACATTACTGCGTTCGCCGATGACGATAGCCTGGACGTCACCTCGAATGGTCGTTAAAGGCCAGACGGAAGAATCCTTGCCTATTTTAACCCGGCCAATAACAATGGCACTGCTATCAATAAAAACACCTTGTGCAAGGGCAGGAGTAAATTCAAGATATGTGCGTACTGTCATGCTGAGTCCAGGGAGTTAAACAGGTGTCTAATTATGCCATGATTACAGGCAGCAACAGTCAAATCCCGGAAAAAAAATGAATATCACAAATTTTGATCTAAATCAGGCATTATGAGCTTACAGTTCATAGCCTTTCTGTGAGAGATATTGATATAATGCGCGGCGATTTGTCGCATGCATCTTATGCTCGTGAACCATTTTTGCCATGAGCTCCATCATCAGGAATAGTATTGCATAGGGCGTCAGGCCGGCCTCGAAGGCAGGATAAAAACCGTATTAACGATAACGTGGAGAAATGGCGAATGCAGCCAAAGATTAAAATGTTGTTGGGCTTGCTAAGTACAGCCTTGCTAGTAATGAGCACTCAGGCAAGCGCCGCCTGGGAATTGAATATGCCGATTGGTATCACTGATATCAGCCGGGCAACCTACGACCTGCACATGCTGATCACAATTATCTGTGCTCTTATAGGTGTCGTTGTATATGGCGTGCTTATCTACTCCCTGATCAAATACCGAAAGTCCAAAGGCGCCAAGTCGGCTTCTTTTCATGAAAATACCACCATTGAAATTGTCTGGACGATTATTCCCATCCTGATTCTGGTCGCCATGGCTATTCCGTCTACCGGCGTGCTCAGAGAAATTTACGACGCATCCGAATCCGAACTCGATGTCATGATTACAGGCTACCAGTGGCGCTGGCAGTACAGCTACCTGGATGACGAAGGTGAAGAAGTGTCATTTTTCAGCAACCTTGCTACTACCGATGACCAGATTGCCGGTCTCGATGAAAAAAGCGAGAACTACCTGCTCGAAGTCGATCAGCCACTGGTGATTCCTGTAGACACCAAGGTGCGCTTTTTGCTGACAGCAGCAGATGTGATTCATTCCTGGTGGGTGCCTGATTTTGCCGTTAAAAAAGATGCCGTTCCGGGTTTTATCAATGAATCCTGGGTGATAGCGAATGAAACTGGTACCTTCCGGGGTCAATGTACCGAACTCTGCGGTCAGGATCATGGCTTTATGCCGGTAGTCGTGGAAGTGGTTGAAAAGGCAGAATTTGAAGCCTGGTATAGCGAAAGACAGGCTCAGGCTGCCGCTGTCGCAGAACTGGCCAATCAGGACTGGAGTCTGGAACAGCTGGTCGCGCAGGGAGAAACAGTCTATCGCACTTTCTGTATGGCCTGTCATCAGCAAAACGGGCAGGGCTTACCTCCCGCTTTCCCTGCTCTAACGGGTAGCGCGATAGCCACCGGGCCAATTGAAGACCATGTAAATGTAGTTATTAATGGAGTAGCTGGTACTGCCATGGCAGCTTTTGGCGCTCAGTTAAGTCCTGTGGATATTGCTGCAGTTGTAACGTACGAAAGAAATGCCTTGGGCAACAGTGTTGGAGACTTCATCACTCCGGTAGAAATTCTGCAAGCTCAGGCTGAGTAACTGGGCCGCTGAGAAGTAAAGAGACAAGAGGAATCGTATATGAGTAATGTAGGCGTTATAGAGGGGCATGATACCCATCACGGCGATCATCATCATGGGCCAGCCAAAGGCATAACCCGCTGGTTGTATACCACCAACCATAAAGATATCGGGTCTTTGTATCTCTGGTTCAGCCTTGCCATGTTCATGCTGGGCGGCAGTTTTGCACTGATCATACGCCTTGAGTTATTCCAGCCGGGCTTACAGTTCATAGAGCCGAATTTCTTTAATCAGATGACCACCATGCACGGACTGATAATGGTCTTTGGTGCGGTCATGCCGGCTTTCGTTGGCCTTGCTAACTGGATGATTCCAATGATGATCGGGGCTCCGGATATGGCCCTGCCTCGCATGAACAACTGGAGCTTCTGGATCCTGCCTTTCGCCTTTACGATGCTGGCATCCACCTTATTAATGGAGGCAGGAGCACCAAACTTTGGCTGGACTTTCTATGCCCCGCTTTCAACAACCTATGCCCCGAGTACGGTGACCTTCTTTATTTTCGCCATTCATATTATGGGGGCCTCTTCAATTATGGGTTCTATTAATATTATTGCGACCATTCAGAACCTGCGTGCACCAGGCATGACATATATGAAAATGCCGTTATTTGTATGGACCTGGTTGATTACAGCGTATTTATTACTTGCAGTTATGCCTGTACTTGCCGGTGTAGTGACCATGATGTTGTTCGATGTGCATTTTGGGACCTCATTTTTTAATGCCGCAGGCGGCGGAGACCCGGTGTTGTTTCAACATGTGTTCTGGTTTTTTGGCCATCCGGAAGTTTACATTATGATTCTTCCGGCCTTCGGGGTTGTGTCTGAAATCATTCCAACTTTCTCCCGTAAACGCTTGTTTGGTTATGATTCGATGGTCTACGCCACGTCTTCAATAGCCTTTTTATCCTTCATTGTTTGGGCTCATCACATGTTCACCACCGGAATGCCCTTGGCAGGTGAGTTGTTCTTCATGTATGCGACCATGCTCATCGCCGTTCCGACCGGAGTGAAAGTCTTCAACTGGATCAGCACCATGTTCCGGGGTTCTATCAGTTTTGAGACCCCCATGTTGTTTGCGATTGCCTTTGTTGTGCTCTTTACCATGGGTGGATTTACCGGCCTGATGCTGGCGATAGCGCCCGCCGATTTCCAGTATCACGATACCTATTTCGTAGTTGCTCATTTCCATTATGTTCTGGTGCCGGGCGCCGTGTTCTCGATAATGGCAGCTGCATATTACTGGTTACCAAAATGGACAGGTAATATGTATGACGAAACTCTGGGGAAACTGCATTTCTGGCTGTCCTTTGTGGGTATAAATGTATTGTTTTTCCCGCAGCATTTCCTGGGTCTGGCAGGTATGCCACGACGAATTCCCGATTACGCGCTGCAGTTTGCCGATTTCAATATGGTTTCAAGTGTTGGCGGATTCCTGTTTGGGTTTTCGCAACTGCTGTTTGTATTTATTGTGATTAAATGTGTAAGAGGCGGAAAGAAAGCCACTTCGGAAGTATGGGAAGGTTCACATGGACTGGAGTGGACGCTGCCATCTCCGGCTCCTTATCATACCTTTACAACACCGCCTGCAATTCCTGAAAGCACTCACTAGAGCATCACGAATGAGCGAAGCACAAAACAAGCAAGCAACACAGGGGCCGCGAAATAAGCGCTTGGCTCTGAGGTTGCTGCTTGGCGCTGTGGGCATGTTTGGATTCGGCTTTGCACTGGTGCCTTTGTATGATGTGTTTTGCGAAATTACCGGCTTAAACGGCAAGACCGGCGGGCGTTATGCCTATGAGGCAGTTGATGTTGTCGTCAACGAAGAACGACTCGTCACCGTGCAGTTCAGGGCCATGAATAACGCCAATATGTCCTGGCAGTTTGAACCCATGGTCAGTCAGGTACAGGTGCATCCCGGCGAATTAACCGAGGTTATGTTTTATGCCCGCAACCCTGCCACCAGTGCCATGGTTGGACAGGCAGTACCAAGTGTTTCGCCGTTTAAAGCAGCAGATTACCTGCATAAAACCGAATGTTTTTGTTTTAGTCAGCAAACGCTGGCAGCAGGAGAAAGTATCGATATGCCCCTGATGTTTTTTATTGATCAGGACATTCCTGAAGAAGTGACAAAGCTGACGCTGTCTTACACGCTTTACGATGTGACGGCGAATTTTCAACAGGCAGCGAGCCTGTAGCAACAATTTGAAGAAAGTAAGGCGTTCAGAAATTGAAACAGATTTTTAAAGTTTAAGACCAGTTATTTGAATTAGTTATTTGAAAAGGTGGACAGCTGTAATGGCAACTGAAAATACCAACAGTACTTATGAAACATACTACGTTCCAGATCAATCAAAATTTCCGATTTTTGCTTCTCTGGGCTTATTCCTGTTTGTGTTCGGGATGGGTAATATTCTTAATGACATTAAGGCCGAAGACGCCACAGGCGGCTCTACCTTTATTGCCTTACTGGGCTTTGCCATTTTAGGGACTGTGCTGTTTAACTGGTTTAGCACCAGTATTCGTGAGAACCATCAGGGTTTACCGAGTGCGCAATTAAAGCGTTCCTATGTGCTCGGCATGTACTGGTTTATATTTTCTGAAGTCATGTTCTTTGCTGCTTTTTTCGGTGCCCTGTTTTATGTTCGCAATCTGGCAGTGCCATGGCTGGGTGGTGAAGGAGCCAAAGGTGTTGCGTCGATTCTGTGGCCAAACTTTGAAGGAACCTGGCCCGTAATCGCCAATCCAAACGCAGCCTTGTTTGAGGCGCCGCATGAGTCAATGGCCTGGAGAGGCTGGGGTGAAGCGCTGACATATTTGCCGTTGTGGAACACAATCATCCTGTTGACCTCCAGTGTTACCTGTCACATTGCACATGTCGGATTGAAAAATAATAACCGCAAGCAACTGATTGGCTGGTTAGCACTGACAGTAGCACTTGGTGTTGTGTTTTTATTCCTGCAGGCCGAAGAATATATTGAAGCCTATGAGGAATTGGGGCTTACGCTGAATTCAGGAATTTATGGTTCGACTTTCTTCCTGCTGACAGGCTTTCACGGGTTTCATGTGACTTTGGGAGCATTCATGCTGGCTGTTATGCTGGCGCGTGCAATTAAAGGGCACTTTAAACCAGAAGACCATTTTGGCTTTGAAGCAGCAAGCTGGTATTGGCATTTTGTGGATGTGGTCTGGGTTTGTCTCTTCTTCTTCGTCTATCTGCTTTAGGATTGCGCTTTTACTGACAGCCTTCGTTAGGAAAGTACTCAGTCAGTTACGTATTTCGTATACGCGCCTTCCCTGCGTGCTTTCCTGCCTCGGCTACCAGCAAAAGAGCTAATCCTTCATGCAGTGAGGAAACAGCAGTTTCGAAAATGCTTATAAATGAAAACTTGGAAGTATTTCAGAGATTGATTCACTTTCAGCAAATTAAAGTTTCGCTGGTGATAGTTTAGGTTTAAGGGCTGTACCAGGGGGCACTGGGTGTAAGTTGGCCTGAAGCCACGCCATAAACGATGCAGATCATCAATAGTACAGCCAGCGTTACGCGCACGCCTAAGGCATACATCAGGCGCTTACGTTCATTTCCCTGATCCTTAAAAAAGAAAACAGCCCCACTGAACAGGCTTGCGATAATCGCCAGCAAAAGTAATACAATAATGACTTTTAACACAGTATTGCCTTGCAAATTAAAGTCATAATACTAGCAGAGTAGTTTAGCGGAAAATACCTGAGCATTTATGCTGACACGTTTACAAAACTATCGTTTTGACTGGAAACTAAGTTTATTTACGCTGTTTTTGATGCCTGTTTTAATTTCCCTGGGCTTCTGGCAATTAGATCGGGAGCAGGAAAAACTGGCCTTGCAGGCGCTTTATGAAAGCAGACAGAGCGCCGCGACTGAAGATTTGTCGTCAATAAATTATGACGATGATCTGCAATACATGCCGGTTAAATTCAAAGGTTCTTATGATAATGAACACAGTTTTTTACTGGATAATAAAATTAATGCAGGGCAGGTCGGCTTTGAAGTCCTGAGTCCGTTTAATACAGATGATGGGCAGCTGCTGATTGTTAACCGCGGCTGGATACCCCAGACAGCTTATCGGGATGTGCTGCCGCAGATTGCCAAAGTTGATGGCGAAGTAGAATTACAGGGTGCAGTCTATGTGCCACTGGGTGAACAGTTTATGTTGGGAGTAGAAGAAAACACTACCGGTTGGCCGCGCATCATCCAGAGTCTGAATTTAGAAAGCATGTTTGCCTCTCTCAACAGCAGCACAGATACCTTTCCTTATACTGTGAGGCTTGCTCCCTTTCAGCCGGGAGTATTTGTCAGAAACTGGCCGGTAATTTCGACCAGTCCGGAAAAGCACCGCGGATATGCCGTTCAATGGTTTACGATGTCAGCAGTATTATTATTTTTGTATGTTTTCGTTAGCACCAAGACGGAAATAAAGACTGAACAAGACGGAGAGTAAACGACTTGCGCAAAGACAAACTTAAACTCACCCTTATGTTGGTGATGGTTGCGCTGCCTCTGGGCATGGCGACCTTTACTTTTAATTTTTTTCAAAATGAAAAAATCGGCACGACCAATAATGGCGAGTTAATTTCTCCGGTCATGGATATTACTGAGTTTGCCATGCTCGATAGCGATGACAGGATGGTGTTTGAGTCTTTTGAAACACTGGTGGCAGGTATTGACGCAGATGATTATGTGCCACGGCCATGGACATTAATTTTTTTGGGGACTAACAGTTGCGATGATGCCTGCGGTGATCGGTTGTTTTATTTACGCCAACTGCACCGCTTACTGGGCGCAGATGAAGCACGTATTGCGAGGTATTATTTAAATGCCGGAGCAGAGCGGGAGTTTGATGAGCGTACGCGCATTATGTTTGACGAAGCTTTTACCGGCATGACTGTTGTGTACAGTCGGCGAGCGGAGCTGCTGAACAATCTGGCGACAATACTGCCGGCCGGTGTTGATCCGACTACAGAACATTATATATTTTTGGCCGACCCGCTTGGCAATGTCATGCTATATTTCACTCCGGAAAATACTCCGGAAGAAATTCTGGAAGACATTGAAAAACTACTGGCACGCTCCAGTCTGGGCTAGCAGGGATGAAGATTCATAAACCAACCTATTATCTGACACTGGCAGCTGTACTGTTGGCCGTTTGTGTCGTTGTGCTCGGGGCATTTACACGCTTGTCTGATGCTGGTCTGGGCTGCCCGGACTGGCCTGGCTGTTATGGTTTTATGTGGATGCCGGAAACACCGGATGAAATCATACAGGCCACAGAGTTATACCCCCATGCTCCCTTTGAGGCTGAAAAAGCCTGGCCTGAAATGGTACACCGGTATTTTGCCAGCACCCTGGGTTTTCTCATTATCCTGATCAATATTTTTAACTGGCGCCATCGGCATCGCTCCGATCAGCCCTTCAAATTGCCCATTTTTTTGTTGGCTCTGGTTATCATACAGGGGCTGTTTGGTATGTGGACGGTCACGCTTAATCTTTGGCCTCAGGTTGTGACTGCACATTTGCTGGGCGGTTTTACCACCCTGAGTCTGCTCTGGCTCCTGAGCATGCGGCTCAACAACAGGCCCTGGCCACAGCCTTCAATGCCCATCCGCTATTGGACTGCCCTGAAACCCCTGGCGATGATTGCCATGTTATTGCTCATTATGCAGATTGCGCTGGGTGGTTGGCTAAGCTCTAATTATGCTGCGCTGGCCTGCCCGGATTTCCCTACCTGCCAGAATCAAATGGTCCCGGAAATGGATATGGCCAGTGGCTTTAATATTTTCCAGCATATCGGGCCGAATTACCTGGGCGGACAGCTGGACGGGGAAGCGCGTGTCGCAATTCATTTCATGCACAGGGTAGGTGCACTAGTCGTTACTTTTTTTATGCTGTTTCTGATACTGCAGCTCTACAGAAATAATGGCAACACACCACTGAAGGGCCTTACACACGTGATTCTGTTCCTGCTGATCGTCCAGGTGAGTCTTGGCATCAGCAATGTGATCTGGTCCCTGCCTTTGTGGGTGGCGGTTTCTCACAATGCCTGTGGGGCATTCCTCTTGCTCAGCATGGTAAGCTTGAACTACCGTCTTCATAAAAGCACGACAGCGATGTTCTGATCATGAGCGAAACTACTATCAATAAAAGTCTCAAAAAGGCCAGTTGGCGCTCCTACTATGAGATGTGCAAGCCAAGAGTCGTCATGATGATGGTCCTGACTTCGATGGTGGGCATGTTTCTGGCAGTGCCGGGCATGGTGCCGGTTTCCACTCTGATCTGGGGCAATGTCGGTATTGCACTGGTTGCCAGTGCCGGAGCGGTTATTAACCATTTAATTGATTACCGCATCGATACCATCATGCAAAGAACGCTTAAGAGACCAATTCCACAGGGCAAGGTGACACCCTTACAGGCGCTGGTGTTCGCCCTGTCCATCTGTCTGCTGGGGATGGCAATATTGATCGTGCTGGTTAATCCGCTTTGTGCCTGGCTGACGCTGGCTTCTTTTGTGGGTTATGCCATTATTTATACCGGTTACCTGAAAAGAGCGACCCCGCAAAATATCGTCATCGGCGGGTTATCCGGTGCAATGCCTCCCTTGCTGGGCTGGACCGCCGTAACCGGGACGGTAGATCCCGGGGGCTTATTGCTGGTGCTGATAATTTTTGCCTGGACACCGCCACACTTCTGGCCCTTGGCGATTCATCGAAAAAAAGATTATGCCAAAACCGATATCCCCATGTTGCCAGTGACTCATGGTGATGCCTTAACCAAACTGCATTCCCTTTTATATACCATCATTATGTTGATCGTAACGCTGTTGCCGTATTTAACCGGCATGAGCGGGCTGCTGTACCTGGTGGCTGCGATAGTTCTGGGGGCCGGTTTTTTGTATCGCTCGATTGAATTGATGGTGGGCTCTAAGGCGACTTCTGCCATGAAGACCTTTCGCTATTCAATTTTTTATTTAATCGCGCTGTTTATTGCCTTGCTGATTGATCACTATATTTAATATGAGAATAAAATGAACAAAGGCGTTTCTAAAACCATTATCTCCTGCGTGGCCTTTATGGCCCTGGTGCTGGGTTTAACCTTTAATCGCATAATGTCTCCTGCGCCGATTACAAATGAGCAGATGTCTGAAAATGGCCTCTTTGTTTACGAAGTGCCGAGACGCTTTAGTGATTTCTCTTTAATCGACCAGAATAATAATCCTGTAAATTCTGAGTTATTAAAGAACAAATGGAGCCTGATCTTTTTTGGTTACACTTATTGTCCGGATGTTTGTCCCCTAACCATGGCGACCCTTAAGCAGTTCACCGGAATTCTTGAACAGGAAGGTGACTATGCAGAAGATACCCAGGTCATCATGGTAAGCGTCGATCCGCAAAGAGATACGACCGATAAGTTACGCGAATATGTGGGCTTCTTTAATGAGGATTTTATTGGCCTAACGGGCGAGTATATCGATATTTTTAATTTCGCTTCCCAATTAAATATTGCCTTTGTTTATACGCCGGGTGTTGGCGAAAATTATTTGGTAAATCACAGTGGTGAAATTGCGCTGATAAATCCTAATGGCCATTTTCATGGCTTCTTCAAAGTGCCTCACGATCCGGTAAAAATGGCTGAAAACTTTCAGATTATCCGTTCCGGCTGGTAATAATTATTTAGCCCTTTTTTTGTGAAGGTACATTAATTTATCTCCTTCAGACATCAGGTCTTCAATCGTAGCATGCGTCTGCGGATCGAAGAGGACAATGCCATGAGAAAAGGATAAAGTAAAATCCAGTTTGTGCGCATCATTATAAGGCTCGAGTGCTCGATTGAACCTTGTAACAAATTCTTCTGCGGCTTTCTCCGAAGTGTCGGGTAACAGTACAACGAATTCATCGCCGCCCAAGCGGGCATAAATGTCTGAATCTCTAAAGGTGTTCTTCATCAGATTGGCGAAAGCTACCAAGGCCTGATCACCAGCTTCGTGCCCAAAAGTATCATTGAGTTTTTTAAATTTATTCAGGTCCATAAAGATCAGGGTTGCTGACTGTTTGTTTCGCTCGGAAAATTTTAAAACATGTGCAGCTTGTGTGATAAAACCGCGGCGATTGGAAATGTTGGTAAGTTCATCAACAACCGCCAGAAGCAGAGCAGCAAGCTCCCGCTCTACCATGTTGGCCAGATCTGTGAGTGCCAGCAGATCATCACTGCTAAAGTGTCTGGCAACCTTATCTATGATGCACAAGGTTCCAACTTTCATACCGTCAGGAGTCTTTAGAGGGCAACCTGCATAAAATCGAATATTAGGAGGACTGGTGACCAGAGGATTATCGGCAAAGCGTTTATCATCAAGCGTATCGGGAATGATAAAAATATTGTCACCTAAAATGGCATGACCGCAAAAAGAAATATCACGAGGCGTCTCACTGGCATCAAGCCCTATTTTGGACTTAAACCATTGACGGTTTGTATCAACCAGGCTGACCAGAGCGATAGGTACATCAAACAAGCGTTTTGCCATGCGGGCCAGACGATCAAAGCGCTCATCAGGTTGAGTATCAAGAATGTTGAGAGCATGCAGCGTTTCAATCCGGGCTGCTTCATTGGAAGGTATAGGTGGCTTTTGCATCTAAGGTTTATCCATTAAGGGTTTCGACCAAACGGCAAATTCGTTGCCTGCCGGTTCTGTAAAATGAAAGCGCCGGCCACCGGGAAATGAATAAATTGCCTGCACAATTTTACCGCCGGCTTTTTCAATCTTTTGCTGCGTGGCTTCCAGATCCTGACTAAATAAAATAATTAAGGCAGAACCGTTTTGTGTTGTCGCAGCCTTCTCAGATTTAAAAAAACCACCATCAAGACCTGCGCCGGAAAAGGCAGCATATTCCGGCCCATAATCCTCAAAGGTCCAAGCGAAAGCTTCTGTAAAAAAGCGTTTGGTTTCGGGCAGATTACAGGAAGGGAATTCAACATAGTTTATTTTTTCATGTTGGAGCATAAGTCTGCCTCTTTTTATAGCATTGTGAATGCGAAATCGGTTTTCCTGATTGTTTAATTCAAAAAGGCTAAAAGGCAACCGGGATCAGCTGCAATGTCTTGTCGCCGCCCCGGAGTCTTTGATGTTTCTTTTTATATTCCTGTTACGGCCTAACTGAAGACCACCTGGATATCGGTATTTTCAAATAAACCTTCTTCACCAAATTCAACGCCCAGGGAAGAACGTTTTACGCCACCAAAAGGCGCGTTAGGCTGAATCGCCCCATGCTTGTTAATCCATACCGAGCCGCATTCCATGCGCAGGGCGATCTGCTTGGCTTTTTCAATATCATTTGACCAGACCGAACCGCCAAGACCATTGTCAGAATCATTGGCAGCAGCAATGGCTTCGTCCAGGTCTGTGTAGCGCAGGATAGGCAAGGCAGGACCAAACTGTTCTTCAGCCACCAGTGCTGCATCATTGGACAGCCCCGAGATCAATGTGATCGGGAAGAACAGTCCTTCACCGGGGGCTCCGCCCAACAGGACCTCCCCGTGTTTGGCGCCGTCTTTGACCAGTCGCGCAACCTTGTCGAACTGCATCTGATTGTTGATAGGGCCAAGTAAATTGGCTTCATCCAGGCCATTGCCCATCGGGATATTACGGGCGTATTCAACCAAAGCATCACAGACCGCATCATGGATGCTGTCATGCACATAAAGTCGTTTCATGGCTGCACAGGTTTGCCCAGTATTAATGAAGGCTCCCCAGAACAGGCCTTCTGCAATAGCTTTCGGGTCACAGTCCGGTAGGACAATCCCGGCGTCGTTGCC
This sequence comes from uncultured Gammaproteobacteria bacterium, assembly GCA_963975155.1. Lineage (GTDB taxonomy): Bacteria > Pseudomonadota > Gammaproteobacteria > Pseudomonadales > Pseudohongiellaceae > UBA5109. The sequence goes on from CAXBFG010000002.1 coordinate 471,445, forward strand.
GCCCATTTCCAGGGTCAGCCGTTTCATGGTAACTGCTGCGTTTTGCATGATTTTTTCACCAGTGCCGCAGGAGCCGGTGAAAACAATTTTGCGGATATCAGGATGTGAAGACATAGCGGCACCGATATTGGCCAGTTTGTCGTCTGAAGTAACGATATTCAGCACCCCGGGTGGCAAGGCCTGATTCATCACTTCTACGGCCTGCAATGTGGATAATGGCGTGTAGGGCGAAGGCTTGATAACAACCGTATTTCCGGCACGCAGAGCCGGCAGGATATGCCAGATGGCAATCATTACGGGCCAGTTCCAGGGTGTAATGGAGCCGACCACGCCAATCGGTTTACGGTGTAATTCGATGTGGGCTTCTTCATTGTCCTGCAGGACCTTAACGGGTAAGGAAAGGCCAGCTGTATAGCCAGCCCAGGCTTGTGCTGCCCCCAGTTCGAAGCGCGAACCTGTTCCGCCCAATGGCTTGCCCTGTTCCATTGTCAAGGTCTGCGCAATGCTTTCAGCGGCTTCACCGAGTTTCCCGGCCAGGGCCGCGCAAGTCGCTTGTCGCTCGGCATCAGGCAGTGCCGACCAGGCCGGAAATGCCGCTTTGGCAGCTGCTACAGCATTATCAAGATCAGCCATAGTGGCATTTGGGCAATTGGCCACCAGCTCACCAGTTGCCGGATTGAAAATCTCAAAGCTTTCCTTGGTTGGGATCTGTTTTCCACCTATTGTCATACTGAAATTTTGCATCGAATACTCCTAAAGAAGTTGGATCTGTTTTTTACCATAGTACACAAGATTACAGCAATAAACTCAAATGACAGGTAAATCAAAGTTTGTCTGCATGAGGAATTAATCGATAATACTTCGTTGATCTTTAGATCAGGCAGTTAACTTATCAATACTCAGAATTACCATGGGTTTAACATTCTGGCCAGGTTATTTCTGCAACAGTTCTTTCATTTAAAGTAGTGACGTCGACTTCTTCTCCCGTCACAGGGTTTGGGTAATGAAAAGGCGTGTAATAAGTAGGCCAGAATTTCAGGTTACTGAATTTCCAGACACCATCTTCTTTAACGAATTCATTTTCATAGGCACCATCTGACCAGAGCTCCAGGTTAGCACCGAATTGAGCGAATTACTTTGCTACGCTAGAAGCCTCAGCTTCATGAATCGCCGCGATGGCATCATGCCGGAGCACATAACCATCTTTCACAGCCTGCAGCATAATCTCTCTGACTTGCGCGACGTAGTTGGAGTGGTGACCATAGATATTTCTGAGCTCTTCGTTCGTATAGTAGCGATGATAACCCGATACCGAGCAAGGGAAAGCTGTGCCATTGTTGGCGCCTTGTTCTGCGATGGGTACATCGTACTGGGCAATCCGCACTCCGCCTAAAACTTTGCCGTCTGCGTCACGAAGCACCATTCCTGTTGCAGGGTCTCGTTCAAATCTTCGTGAGGGAGCGGCAGGCTCACCGGTTCTGATCCAGTTTCTCACAGAGTCAATCGCGGCACTTACAACAAGCCCTACATCTACAGTAGTGAAAGGTGGTGGCAAATCAGATAAACATGATGGCTCAATCCATTGAGTAAACGAGATTGGTTCTCCGTTCGGACCGATGATAGATTGATCCCAAACCGTAATGTTGTCGATATATTGTGAAGCGTACAGTGACCCATGTGTTGCTCCGGCAAGATCCCAGGCACGCGTATACTCTGAGGTTGACCATCCCGGAAAGCCGTCCGCGAGAGCTTCGGAGTCAACGCTAATAGCCGGGACAGCTTGATCATCCCTGAGTTGATTAGAAAGATCCCAGTACACGAAGCCATCCATGACGTGATAAAGCGGTTGAATGGTGTTGTAGTATGCATTTAGGCGCATAGCTGATTGTGATTGTCCGATGGCAATAACTTCTTCGACATTCAGTCCGGGCAGGGGCGCATTGCCATTACCTGCGTTTTCCTTAAGAGCCTGTGTTATCTGTGAGAATATGTCATATGAGAGTGGGTCGCCTTGGCACAACGAAGCCCCATCATCGCCACAGACATTCACATCAACTGAAAGATTACCGTAGCGCTCAGGGCTCCAGGCTTTGGATCGTTCAACACCTACTCGTTGCGCTGACACAATTGCAATTGCATATCCTTCACGCAAGAGGTATTCATAAACTTCAGCAGTCGCGAACTCAAGCCCGACACCGACAGTGACATTTGTCCACTCAACGATAAGCGTGCCATTAAATTTACTTGGCTGTGGTGTTCTTACCACAACTCTGGTGAGGAAATCCCAACCACCATCAATGACTGTTGCTGTTTCCAGATTTAATGCTTCTGCGCCATCATGGCGCCGAGCCTGACCCTGGGCGTAGAATTCTCGTTCGGTGTAGTCTGCTGAAGCGAGATCTGCGCCAGTTGCTGACATTATTGAGGTGCCGGGAACATTTATCTCTGTCAAAACTGCAGCAGGGATTGATAAACTCATTTCCGCCGAGAGAGCTCCCTGTGCGAAAAACATCAGCTCGAACACAGTGACTAAAAGCATCAACTGTGGAAAGTTATAACTTCTCTCTATTTTTAACGGCTTTCTGCTAACCGGCATATCCGTAACTCCTTTAATTATTATTATTGTGCTCAGGTACTAATGGATACAGTCAGTAAAAATGCTTAATTAATGTTACCCCTATCGATTAAATATCGACCTTATATTCACTGAGCGCTTTGACCATTGCAGGATCGCGGTGGGAAAAAAAGCAGCTATTACTAGTCTCCATAGTAGTGATTTTTTGTAGGTCATCGTTATCGAGTTTGAAATTGAAAATATCCTGGTTTTCAATCATTCGCTCCTTACGCACGGTCTTGGCAAGAGCCACAATTCCTTGCTGGACTATCCAACGCAAGACAACTTGCCCAATAGTTTTTCCGTGTTTGTCGGCAATGGATTGGAGTAATGTGTTTCCGAATAAATTGTTTCGGCCTTCTGCAAACGGAGCCCAGGCTTCTGGCTGAATGCCAAGTTCATTCATTAAAGTAAGGTTTTCATTTTGTTGATGAAAGGGGTTAATTTCAATTTGATTAATGGCAGGCTTAATTTCGTTGAACTGGACAATATCCATTAGCCGATCTGCCTGAAAATTACTGACGCCAATGGCACGTAGCTTTCCGCTTCTGTAGGCATCCTGCATTGCTCTCCAGGAACCATGTACGTCACCATATGGTTGATGGATCAGATACAGATCCAGGTAGTCCAGTTGCAGGCGACGTAGGGAGTTGTCAATTGCCTTTTGGGTATTTTCATAGCCAGTGTCTTGTACCCATAGTTTTGTGGTTACAAACAGTTCCTCGCGGGCAACACCACTGTCAATGATTCCTTGCCCTACTGCTGTTTCATTCATATAAGAGGCGGCAGTATCGATTAGGCGATAACCAGACTCAATTGCATCAGTGACGCAGCGGGCACACTCCTGGGCATCTGCAATTTGATAAACGCCATATCCAACGATAGGCATGGTAACTTCATTATTTAATTTTACTGTTTGCATAGGGAATATTCTCAAAGCTGAACTAAAAGTATTTACTTTATAAATAAATTAAAGAAAGCAAAGGTCCGATCAAGCTATGTGTATTATTTTGCACGATTGCGAGTGCTGGAAATTTGCTTACTATTTATTTGTTATTATAATTAGGCATATACCTTAATAGTATATATAATAATAGTCAATAGGTTCACTAAATGGCAATGTATGACAACTGAAAAAATAGACAATGAAACGCTGGAGTTTGCACGTGAGTTATTGTCAATAGTTACTCTTTGCAAGCAATGGGCTGCTTCAAAAATTCCTAAAGATGGATTATCCCTGCCTCGTATGCAGATTCTTATGTATTTAAGAGATATAGGAAGTTCTCCGATGAGGGGCTTAAATAAACATCTTGGGACTTCCGCCACAAATGTGACTGGATTAGTGGATGGTCTGGAGGCAGAAGGCCTGATTGTTCGTAGCCCGGATTCGAAAGATCGAAGGGTTATCAATATTTCGATTACCAAAGCCGGTATGCGAAGGGTAAAAGCTGAATGGTCTAAATATGAAAAAAACTGTGCTTCTACTTTTGCTGATCTGCCAGCCTCAAAAAGAAAGCAAGTCATGAAATCACTCAATATATTACGGGAACAAATACAAAATTAAATTTATTGGCGTTGTTGTTAAACAATTAAATAAGCATTTTATTTTCCTCAAGGTTATTAAATGCTTTGGCTGGTAAAACACAATTATAGAAATTACGGATTCAGAGGAGCTGAATTATGTACCTCAAAAAAATAACCATTCAAAAATGTTCCTTATGGGTAATTGCCGGAATAACCATTCTGATTTTATCTGCCTGTAGTGAAGACGCTTTGGATGTTTCCGATACCGAGGCGGGCTTTGTTTCTGAAGCAGGAAATATTCAGGAACTGTCCCCTTTAATTGCAGAGGCCGAGGAGCATCCGGGGGACTGGCTGGCTCATGGCAGAACCTGGTCGGAGCAACGTTTCAGTCCGCTTGATAGCATTAATCGTGACACCGTTAATGATTTGTCTCTTGCCTGGTACATTGATTTACCTGACACCCGCGGCCAGGAAGCTTCTCCCATTGTGGTTGATGGAGTGATGTATACGACGGCAGCATGGAGTGTCGTTTATGCGCTGGATGCGGCAAGCGGTAAAGAAATCTGGCGTTTTGATCCCGAGGTGGACCGCTCCCATGCCGTGGATGGCTGTTGTGATGCTGTTAACCGCGGCGTGGCCTGGTGGGATGGGACGGTTATGGTTGGAACTCTGGATGGCAGACTGATTGCGCTTGATGCAGCATCAGGAGCTGAGCTTTGGTCTGTCCTTACCGTCGATTTATCTCAGCCTTATACCATTACGGGAGCGCCGCGCGTGGCAGAAGGTTTGGTGTTTATTGGTAACGGCGGAGCAGAGTTCGGTGTGCGGGGGTATGTGACAGCCTATGATATTGCAAGCGGAGAGCAGCGCTGGCGTTTTTATACGGTTCCCGGCAATCCTGCCGATGGTTTTGAATCAGAAGCTATGGCTATGGCGGCAGAGACATGGAGCGGTGATTGGTGGGCACTTGGTGGTGGTGGCACAGCCTGGGATTCAATAGCTTATGACCCTGATCTGGGTCTGCTTTATATTGGCGTTGGCAATGGATCTCCCTGGAATCCAAATGTCAGGAGTGACGGCGAGGGTGATAATCTTTTTCTTTCATCAATAGTTGCACTGGATGCAAGCAGTGGCGAGTATGTCTGGCATTATCAAACCACGCCTGGGGAAGGCTGGGATTATACGGCGACTCAACACATGATCCTGGCTGATCTTGTAATAGAAGGAGAGTTACGAAAAGTCATTATGCAGGCACCAAAAAATGGCTTTTTCTATGTGCTGGATCGGGAAACAGGAGAGTTTATTTCTGCAGAAAACATTGTTCCTGTGACTTGGGCGGATGGTATCGATCCGGAAACCGGCAGGCCAAATATCAGACCGGAGGCAAAATACTGGGAAACCGGGGAAGTGGCTTTACAATCACCTGGATTTTTAGGTGGGCATAACTGGCATCCCATGTCCTACAACCCTGAGACCGGTCTGGTGTATTTACCTGCACAGGAAATGTCATTTCCCTACAGTGCAGATGATGACTTTGAAGTGAAGTCCCTGGCAGCTAATTTGGGCGTTGATACGGGCGTGGCTCGTTTACCCGATGACCCCGCCGTGATTGCTGCTGTTCAGGAAGCAACGCGAGGACATCTTGCCGCCTGGGATCCGGTTGCTCAACAGGAACGCTGGCGCGTGCAGTTTCCAGGCCCATGGAATGGAGGGGTGTTATCAACAGCCGGCGGGCTGGTTTTTCAGGGTACGGCAGCTGGCTTCTTTAAAGCCTACGATGCCTCAACTGGCGAAGAGCTTTGGGAAACACCAAGTCAGACCGGCATAGTCGCACCTCCGGTCACTTATGAGGTTGATGGCGAACAGTATGTAACTGTGATGGCTGGTTGGGGTGGTATCTTCCCTATTATTACCGGGCCCTTATCGTTAAGTTCAGGCCCCATAAGGAATGTGGGCAGAATACTCACGTATAAACTGGGTGGAGAATCCAGCTTACCAGCAGATAACTTTATACCGGCTGAACTGCCGGATTTATCAGCTCTGGAAATTGATGAAGAACTGGCGGAGCAGGGTTTTCTTGTTTATGACCGGTATTGCGGAGCCTGTCATGGAGCTGGTGCCATCGGTAGTGGCGTGATTCCTGATTTACGTTATAGCAGTTTACCTGCAAGCCCTGAAGCCTGGGCCGCTGTCGTGTTAGAGGGCGCCTTTGCTGATCGCGGGATGGTGGGTTTCGGATCTGAACTAAATAATGATGATGCTGAGGCGATCAGAAATTACATTCTGACACGACACCGTTTTGCCTTGAGTCAATTGCAATTGGGCACTGAGTAGCCGGGCACATTGATTAGCAATAACGCATCAAAGCAGCAAGCAAGGCATTTAAGAAGTTAACTGTTTTGTTGTTCTAAGTTATGCGCTGGAGTTAACGGGTTAATTCCAACTAAAGTATTTTAATGGAGGTTAGCAATGACAATTTTATCAATCAATGGAGAAGAGCGTGAAGTAAGTGCTTCTCCAGGTACGCCACTGCTTTACGTTTTACGTGGTGAGTTGAATGTGATGACGCCTAAATTCGGCTGTGGCCTTGCCCAGTGTGGAGCTTGTTCGGTATTGGTTGATGGTGAAGAGATTCGATCCTGTATCACGCCAATTGCCACGCTGGAAGGCAAAGAAATTACGACCGTTGAAGGATTGCCAGCGCGCTGGGCTGAACAGCAAGGTATCCCGGCAAACCCTGACAAATTACACCCTGTCCAACAAGCCTGGGTAGATGAGCAGGTTCCTCAATGTGGAATTTGCCAGTTCGGGATGATGATCAAGGCAACTGAATTGCTGGAGAGTAACCCGACTCCATCCGATGAGGATATCAGTGCTGCCATGACGACTTCAGGCCCTTCTCCGCATTTGTGTCGTTGTGGTTCCTATATGGCGATAAAAGATGGCATTCATCGCGCTTCAGAATTAATGGCCGCAGCCGGCAATGGAGAAGAGTAATGAGTAAAAATAAAACCAGCCTCGATTCAAAGCAGTCAAACAATTCACAAGAGTACGATATCTATGGCGCTCGTCTGAGCCGGCGTACCTTTCTCGGAGCTACCGGAAGCTTTGTAGCAGGGGTTACGTTAGTGCCGAAATTTGCAGGCGCGCAGCAAAACATGATGAATTCTCTGGATCCCACTCTGCCGAGCAGCTGGATAGAAATTCATGCTGATAATTCTGTCGTCATCAGAACAGGTAAATGTGATTTTGGACAAAGCACCATATACACGGCTTATCGTCAAATCGTGGCTGAAGAGCTGTATATGCCACTTGAAGCTATTACCACGGTTATTTCTGGAGATACAGACCGAACTCCCGACGGAGGAGGAACCTTTGGCCTGTTACGCACCAATGTCCTGAATCTTCGTAAGGCTGCCGCCTATACGCGTGAAGCAATATTGGAGGTGGCGGCGGAAGCACTAGGCGTGTCACGAACCCAACTGAGTATTGACAATGGAATGATCTCGGGCGGCTCCGTGCGGGCAAGCTATGGTGATATCGTTTCTGCGCATGAACTTGCTTTGGAAATTCCGGTTAGCGGCCAGGCAACGGACTTTTCCGGACTGGTAGTTACTGGTGAGCCACCACTCAAAGATCCTCGCGATTATACAGTTATAGGCCAGGCTGTGATGAACCCGATCATTCGTCCGAAAGTTTCTGGCGAAACAATCTGGGTTGGCGATGTGAAATTACCAGGCATGCTGCATGCCCGGGTGATCCACCCGGCGACACTAGGCTCCACACTCATTGAGCCTGGGGAGCTTAACCGATCGCAATTTCCTGACACTCAGCTAGTCGTCATTGGCAATTTGGTCGCTGTCGTTTCGTCGGATGAATGGCAAGCAGTATCTGCCGCGCGTAGTGTTGCCGCAGACACACAATGGAGTGAATGGGAGGGACTGCCGGAATCGGCAGCGCTGGAAAATTACTTAAGGGAAAGAGTCGATTGGACTGAAATCTCTGCTGTGTCTGGCTTCGCCAATAAAGGTGATGTTGACACTCAGAACAGCAAAACACATGAAGGGAGTTACTTTTTCCCTTATCACAAGCATGCACCCATTGGACCAACCGTATCTCTGGCTGATATCAGCGATGGCCTGGTAACCGTTCATACTCACAGTCAGAACCCCCAGTACCTTCGTATGCTGATTGCAATGATGTTGGAAGAGGATGAGGATAAAGTGGTTATTCGTACTTATCCTGGACCGGGGCATTTTGGGCGATCAAACGGCGGTAATGCAGGCTCTGAAGATGAGGCGGTTTTACTTGCGCGTGAACTGGGAGTTCCTGTACGTGTGCAATGGATGCGTGATGATGATATGAAATGGTCAACACAATCTTCTGCAATGATCGCTGATATACGTATTGGTCTTGATGACGACGGCAAAATAAATTCCTATCAGGCTGTGCATTCCGGTCCGCCAATGCAGGATGATCGTCCGATAGGCGCAATCCTTGCCGGTTTGCCAACAATTCCTGCCCCTGCCCCCACTAATCCTTTTATTCACAATACGGCACTGGGTATTGCAGACACATGGGTCTACGCGGGCGTTGAGAATGTTTCTGAAACCGGGCGCGGCATGTTCCAGGTCGGGCAGCGCGAATCGCCAATTGACGTTGGCTTGCGTGATCATTCCATGCGTACACCAATTCAGTTTCAACAGAATTTTCCTCGTGAAACAGCCATGAATGAAGCGGCAGCACTGGCTGGTAAGGATGCTTTACAGTTCCGTATGGATCATGTCGATGATCGATTTAAGGTTTTACTGGAAAGGCTCCGTGAAGAGTCAGACTGGGAAACCCGTCCTTCTCCTTCCGCTCCAGTCGTCAGCAGCCAGGCTGATGAAATACTTCGCGGCAGGGGAGTATCTATAATGTTGCGTGAGAATGGTTATTGGGCCGGTGCCACTCATATCGCAGTTAACCCGCAAACTGGTGCGGTGAAAGTTGAGCGATTTACGCTGGTTTGTGATCCGGGCATAGTGGTGAATCCCGTTCAACTACGCAGACAAGCTCAGGCAGGTTGTCTAATGGGTATCTCGCAGGCACTCCACGAAGAAGTGATCTTTGATCGGGGGAGTATTACCAGCACTAACTGGATGTCATATCCCATCCTCACAATGGCTGAAGTTCCAGAGCTGAAAGTGGTACTTGCTCCTTATGCAGGTGCAACAATTTATGGCCAGGGCTCCGAGAGTGCCAATGCACTTGCAGCCTCTGCAATTGCCGGAGCGTTCCTCGATGCAACCGGCAAACCTATAAGACGCATACCATTGCGAGCTGAATATGTGAGAACAGTTCTTCAATCCTGATAAAAGCATCCCAGTGTGGCTTTATTGATAAAGACATCCTTAAATAAGGGGGATGGCAGCAGGGTTTAAATGATTTACTATAATCGGGTTTTATAGGCGCTTTTTTAGAACACAGTCGACCACAGAAAAAGAAAATATGGCACCCGAAATTCAGGTAAAACAATGAGCTTATATCAGCTACAAAAATTTCTGTATGAATTGAATCGTGATGACACGATTAAGAAAAAATATTTCAGTGATCTCGAAGGTCTTATTGAACAGTTTGAGCTAAGTCCTGAGGAAAGCAATGCTCTGCGCGAAGGCGATATTGGCCTGCTGTATGTGCTTGGTGTGAACGGACAAATCCTCATGCATTATGCCGCTCTGCTGGGCATAGAGTGGTTTGATTATCTGGCGATGATGCGCGAGGGAATCGAAAAATATGGCCCAGTCCGGGCTGGCGTTTACGCCATGGTTGGCGGCGGCGAAAGTTTTGCACCAGAAGACAAAATACTGGATAAAAATGCTGCGGCTGAAAAAGTGACACAAGGAAAACAACAATGAGTTTGGTTTATGCTGGCGTACTGAGCCATGCCCCTGGCATTACAGGGCGAGCCGACCTGGTGAAAAATACCGCTAAGCGGGATGAGTTTTATGCCGCCCTGAATAAGCAGCGTCAGGAAATAGAAGCTTCCGGGGCCGAAGCTCTGATCGTGATTGCTGCTGAACATTTTGCCAATTTCTTTATGAACAACATGCCGGCATTTTGCATTGGTATCGGCCATCATTACTTCGGGCCAATAGAAGACCCCGCCTGGCTTAAAATCGAAAAAACCAGCGTGCCCGGGGCGCCGGATTTAGGTACTCGCCTGACCAAGGAAGTCATGCAGACGGTGGATACGGCCTATGCGGAAGAATGGAAGTTTGACCATGGCATTATGGTCCCCCTGCATTTTTTAACACCGAACTATGACCTGCCGATTATCCCCGTCAATATCAATTGTCAGGGGCCGCCACTGACACCCCTGCATCGCGCCTGGGAATTTGGTAGAGCCCTGCGACGTGCCTGTGACAAGGTGCCGGAAAAAATTGCCCTGGTGGGCACCGGCGGCATTTCACACTGGCCGGCCACTCCTGATTCGGGCAAGATAAATGAAGCCTGGGACATGGAATTTCTTGATCGTCTGATGCGTAACGATAAAGACGCCTTGCTCAGTTATAAGGACGAGGAAACCTATCTGGAAGCGGGTCAGGGCGGCTTTGAAATCCGCACCTACATTGCCGCCGCAGCTGCGGCCGGCGGACCGGGCGAATTGCAGTTCTATACGGCTGAACTGCCTATTTTCGCTGTTGGCTGTACGGTTGCTAAATTCGGCCTGGATGCTTCTGTATGACAGGTGCCTGGGGAGTGCGTCAGTTTGAAATTTTATTACTTATTCTCAGCCTTGATGGCGAACTATCCTTGTGACGACACGCCAAAATGCGTACATCCCTGTACAGGCTCGGCTGACGACGTCCTGTCG
>CAXBFG010000003.1:0-360189 GCA_963975155.1 uncultured Gammaproteobacteria bacterium
TAGGCTGTGCATTAAACATCCCTTAAAAGTCGACAATGCGCGGAAAGCCGCCCTTACTGCCATGTGAACCCATTGAGATGTAGTTTTCCTGAGTGTTTTTCCGATTAAGCGCGAGGACTGTCTGAGGAGCATAGCGACGAGTTCCGCAGCGCCGGAAAAATGGGAAGGAAAGATCGAAGGGTGAACATGACAGAAGCGGCGGCATTGACGCGGCATAAAATTTCAAACTGACGCACTACCCAGGTATAAAGTTGCTTGCAATTATAAATGAGAATTATTATCATCTAGCTCCACTTTGGAGACCCTATATGCTATTACGTGGCTTAATCATTTCGCTTGCTTGCCTGCTGCTTAGCGCCTGCGCAGAAGAAAGTGAGCCAGTTGCCAGCACTCAACCCGGCAGTGTTCCAAGCCAGCCGGCAGCGCTTGGGATGGCAGCAGATATTACTGAGCCGGTCATTGTCTATTCCTCCCGGCAGGAATATCTTATCAAGCCCTTATTCGATCGATTTACCGCTGAAACCGGTATAGAAGTGCAATACCAGACCGGAGAAGAGGGGCCCTTGCTGGCGCGCCTGCAGGCAGAAGGTTCAGCAACCTTCGCCGATGTTTTATATACCGTTGATGCGGGTAATCTATGGTCGGCTGCAAACAAGGGTTTACTGGCATCAGTGGATTCCCCTGTACTGGAAAATAATATTCCTGAGCATTTGCGAGATCCACAGAACCAGTGGTTTGGTCTCTCGGTAAGGGCGCGAACAATCGTTTATTCAAAAGAACGTGTTAATCCTGATGAACTATCCACTTATGAAGCACTGGCAGACCCGAAGTGGCATGGACGCTTGTGCCTGCGTACATCCAAGAAGGTTTATAACATGTCGCTGGTTGCTACCATGATTGAGAGACTTGGCGAGGAAGCAACCCAGAATATTGTTGAGTCCTGGGTGGACAATCTGGCTGCGCCGGTATTTAGCAGTGACAATCTGGTGATAGAGGCAATCGCAGCAGGACAATGTGATGTCGGTCTGGTGAATACCTATTATCTGGGACGCATGCTGGCAGAAAATCCGGATTATCCGGTTGCCTTATTCTGGGCCAATCAGAATACCAACGGTACGCACGTGAATATTTCCGGTGCTGGTGTAACACGCTATGCAAAAAATCCGCAAGGAGCACGACTCTTGCTGGAGTGGCTCTCGACTGAAGAACCTCAGCATATGTTTTCAGAATTAAATCTCGAATTCCCGGCAAACCCCGACATAGAATCAACAGCATTGGTTGCTGCATGGGGAGATTTTCTGCAGGACAGGATTAATGTTGAAGCTGCCGGACGCCTGCAGGCTAAAGCTGTCATGCTGATGGACCGGGCAGACTATCGCTAAACCCGGAACCTTGATGTCCCAAATTGTACTTGCAGATGTTTCCCGGCCACGCAGCTTTAGTCACTGGCCCTGGAAAACGCTTTCCTATGTCATTGCCGCAGTGGTTGTGATACCCATCCTGGTGATTTTTACGCAGTGGGCTACGGTGGGCTTTGGTGAGCAGGAAATCTGGCAGCATCTCTTTGATACCAAACTTGGTCGTTTATTGCTGAATACCCTTATCCTGCTGATTGGCGTAGGTTTTGGCGTGGCACTTTTAGGCGTCAGTCTGGCCTGGCTGACCTCGGTCTGTGACTTTCCCGGACGTAAAATATTTGAATGGGCGCTGATGTTGCCCCTGGCAATTCCTGCTTACGTAATGGCTTTTGTGTTTCTGGGTACGATGAATTATGCCGGCCCGGTGCAAACGGCGTTTCGTGGCTGGTTTGGAAGGGATGTTTATTTTCCTGATATGCAAGGGTCTGGAGCCGTCATACTGGTGCTCAGCCTGGTGCTCTATCCCTATGTTTACATGCTTGCCCGCAGTGCTTTTGTGACTCAGGGCCGCACCATGATGGATGCCGGAAGAATCCTCGGACAAAATTACTGGCAAGCCTTTTATAAACTTGCTGTGCCAATTGCCAGACCGGCCATTGTTGCGGGCCTGGCACTGGCCTTGATGGAGACACTGGCAGATTTCGGTGCTGTCTCAATCTTTAATTACGATACTTTTACTACGGCAATCTACAGTGCCTGGTATGGTCTGTTTAATCTGGCTGTCGCTGCTCAACTGGCTTCTTTATTACTATTATTTGTGGCGGTGCTGCTGGTCATGGAAAAAAGGGGTCGTAACAAAGCGCGCTACACACAGCATAATAGTCAGGCCATGCAGCTCTATAAACTAAAAGGCTGGCAGGCGCTTGCTTCAACCTTGTTTTGTTCTCTGGTTTTATTGCTGGCCTTTATCTTGCCACTATGCCAGCTACTGATATGGTGTTTTGAGATTGCGGCCCAGGAACTCGACCGGCGCTACTATGGCTTTCTGTTGAATACACTGGGACTGGGTTTGATAGCCGCCGTGACCACGACCATATTTGCCTTGCTTCTGGCCTATGTTAAGCGCCTGCCTGCCGGTGCTGTGGAAAAACGCTGGCAAAGTCTGGCGATACAGGTTTCTACCCTGGGCTATGCGCTCCCCGGCTCCGTGCTGGCAGTAGGCATCATTCTGACCTTTACCTATATCGATAATTCAGTCATGAGTGTCGTGCAAAGTATCTTTGCCGACAATCCGAGACCCATCCTGGTGGGCAGTTTATTTGCCCTGGTGCTGGCATACAGTACACGCTTCATGGCCGTAGCTTTTGCTCCGGTAGAAGCAGGCTTTGAAAGAATCAATCCCAAAGTTATAGAAGCAGCTAAAAGTCTGGGTGCCACACCAGGGCGCCTGTTACATCAGATATATGTCCCCTTGTTGAAGCCAGGCTTGATTACGGCTTTGATCATTGTGTTTGTCGATGTCATGAAAGAAATGCCGGCGACTCTGATCATGCGTCCTTTTGGCTGGGATACCCTGGCTGTGAGAATTTATCAGATGACCGCCGAGGGACAATGGGAGCGAGCTGCACTACCTTCGGTCACCTTGATTTTACTGGGCCTGATCCCGGTAATCCTGCTGATCAGAAACTCCCGGCCTGCTCTGCCACGAGCCCTCTCTTAGCTATTTAAATCCTTGCAGGATGACCGCCTCTTACTTATGATGAAGTCATTTACTGGACTTCCTGAGGCCTTACTGTTGTTGTGAAGCTGAAAGAAAGTTTGATTGATAAGAGCCATGGCAATAAGAGGAAAAGAGCAGTGAGTGAGACCCCGGATGATTTATATTACGTCGCCAGCCATGAATGGTTAAAAATGGATGATGACGGTATTGCTACAATAGGTATTACCGATTTTGCCCAGTCAGAACTAGGTGATGTCGTCTTTGTTGAGCTACCAGAGCATGGGGCTGAAGTCAGTGCAAAAGATGAAGTCAGTGTGATTGAGTCTGTAAAAACAGCATCTGACATCTATTCGCCGGTCAGCGGTGAGATAGTGGCAGTGAACGAAAAGCTCGACGATAGTCCTGAGTTGGTTAACAGCAGCCCCTATGAAAACGGCTGGTTGTTTAAAATTAAATTGAACGATGAAGCAGAACTGGAAGACTTGCTCAATGCCGAAGAATATATGGAGTCTTGTGAGAATGCCTGAGTATTCAAGCAGACCATAAATGGAAGCAAGAATACCAGGCACTATAAAAAAATTGATAACGGAAACAGAATATCGTGGTAGACGCAGATGGATTCAGACCTAATGTCGGCATCATTATTTTCAATGATGAAGGCAAATTACTTTGGGCCAAGCGTGCAGGGCAGGATGCCTGGCAATTCCCTCAGGGTGGCATCCAGAAGCATGAGGAGCCTGAACAGGCCGCTTTAAGAGAGCTGTACGAAGAAGTAGGCCTCGAGCCGGAAGATGTAGAGATAGTGGCAACATCCAACAAGTGGTTACCCTATCGCTTGCCTCAACAGTATATTCGCCAAAATACCCACCCTGTTTGTATCGGTCAAAAGCAAAAGTGGTTTTTGCTTAAACTTCTGACTGATACCAGTAAGATTTGTTTTGACCATACGGAAAAGCCGGAGTTTGATCATTGGTGCTGGGTCAGTTACTGGCATCCGCTTGATCAGGTAATTTCGTTTAAACGAGATGTTTATCGTATTGCGCTGGAAGAATTTAGCAAGCCGATGAACCGGGCTTTGAATCAGTCAAGCATCAAAAATTCGCAGACATTTAGCTCTGCATCCTAAGCAGATCAACTTATGTTAGAGACCTTGCGCAGCATCATTCAGGAAGTGAATGGAGCCAAAGACCTCAACGCCAGTCTGGCTATCATCACCAGACGGGTTCAGCGCGCTCTGAATACCAAGGTTTGCTCGGTTTACCTGCTCGATAAAAATCTCGAACGTTATGTGCTGATGGCCTCTATCGGACTGGACGAGCTTGCCGTCGGAAAGGTAAGCCTGGGAGCAGAAGAAGGACTGGTTGGTCTGGTCGCGCGCAGGGCTGAACCGGTCAATCTGGATAACGCCAGCTCCCACCCGAACTATGTCTACCTGCCGGAAACCAGAGAAGAGCAATTCGAATCTTTTCTGGGTGTACCGATTATTCATCATCAGCATGTACTTGGTGTACTGGTCGTTCAGCAACATGAAAAAAGAATCTTCGATTCTGAAGAGGAAGCTTTCCTGATCACCCTGTCAGCGCAATTGGCAGGTGTGATAGCCAATGCAGAAGCCAGAGGAGCCATTACCGGTTTCAGCCCTTCAGGAATCAAGACCGTCGATATCTGCTTTGACGGAGTACCTGGCGCACCCGGTGTTGCCATTGCCGAAGCTGTCACGGTATTTCCTCCTGCTGATCTGAATGCGATTCCCAACCGGCCTTGTAAGGATATTAAAGCTGAAATTGTTTTTTTTAACGATTGCCTGAATGCCGTTCGTATCGATATCAGCGAATTAAAAATGAAGATCAAGGGTCAGCTCAGGCCGGAAGAGCGCGAACTTTTTGATGCTTATCTGCATATGTTGAGTGATCAGGCTCTGGGTCAGGAAGTGGTTGCCAAAATCAAGGAAGGTCAATGGGCACAGGGAGCGCTGGCCAGAGTTGCCTTAGAGCATGTGAATGGCATGGAGATGATCGATGATGATTATTTACGTGAACGGGCAACCGATATAAAGGATTTGTGTAGCAGAGTACTGTTTTACTTACAGGACAAACAACAGGAAACCCAGGTTTATCCTGCGCGCTGCATTCTGATCTGCGAAGAGCTTTCTGCAGCGATGCTGGCTGAGGTCCCCAAGGAAAATCTGGTTGGTATTATTTCTGCGAAGGGTTCCGGACATTCACACGTGGCGATTCTGGCAAGAGGTATGGGTATTCCAGCGGTGATGGGCGCCATCGATATTCCATTTTCAGAATTTGATGGCAAGGAAATCATTATTGATGGCTATAACGGCAAGGTCTATGGCAACCCTTCTGATGAATTGCGTACCCGTTTCCAGGAAATCGTCAATGAGCAGGTGCAGTTAACAGAAGAACTGGAAGCCATCAAGGATTTGCCTGCAGAGACTCTGGATCATTATACCGTCGGGCTTTGGGTTAATACCGGCATGATTACGGATGCCTTTACTGCCAAAGAACGCGGCGCAGAGGGCATTGGCTTGTTCAGAACTGAAGTTCCCTTTCTGTTGAAAGACCGCTTTCCCACCGAGCGGGAACAAACGGATATATACCGGCCCCAGCTGGAGGCTTTTTATCCCCGGCCGGTGACCATGCGTACTCTGGATATCGGCGGAGACAAGGCCCTGCCGTATTTTACCATCAAGGAAGACAACCCCTTTCTGGGCTGGCGCGGTATCCGTGTCAGCATGGATCACCCGGAAATTTTTATATCGCAGGTGCGTGCCATGATGAAGGCCAGTCAGGGGCTCGATAACCTGCATATCATGCTGCCGATGGTCAGCAATATGCGCCAGGTTGATTACGCCATGCACCTGATTGACCGCGGTTATGCTGAATTGCTTGAGGAAGGGCTGACGATCAAAAAGCCGGATATCGGCGTAATGGTTGAGGTGCCCGCTATCACCTATCAGATGAATGCCCTGGCCAAGCGCGTAAATTTTATTTCAGTAGGAACCAATGACCTTATTCAATATCTGCTGGCGGTAGACCGGAATAACCCCAGGGTAGCAAATTTATTTTCAATTTTTCATCCGCCTGTGTTGCATGCCCTGAACGATCTGGCCAAAAATGCTGAAAGAGTGAATTTACGTTACAGCGTCTGCGGTGAGATGGCCGGTGATCCGGGTGCTGCGATATTACTAATGGCAATGGGCTTCAAGGTTCTGTCGATGAATATTACTGCCTTACCCAGAGTTAAATCCGTAATTCGTAATATTACCTTTGCACAGGCTGAATTATTACTGGCCAGAGCCTTGCAGGCAGAAGACAGTGAAGAAGTAAAATCCATGATCGATATGGAACTATACAATGCTGGCGTTGAACGATTATTGCGTTCCTCAAGAGGCTAGTTTGTCCTCCTTTCCTGACTAAAAAGCGTTATACTGCGGCGCTGTATGCTGCAATATCCCAACATTGATCCTGTCGCAATTTCACTAGGTCCCCTCCAGGTCCACTGGTATGGGATTATGTATCTCATTGGCTTCGCGGCTGCCTGGTTGTTAGCAAAAAAACGTGCAGCAGTTAAGGGTTCCGGCTGGAACAATGATCAGGTAGCTGACCTTATTTTTTATGGTGCCATGGGTGTTGTTATTGGTGGCCGGGTTGGTTACATGTTGTTCTACAATTTTGCCTCCCTGCTCAGTGATCCGCTTTCCCTGTTTTATGTCTGGCAGGGCGGCATGTCCTTTCATGGCGGATTTCTCGGCGTCATTCTGGTGGTTTATTTATTTAGCCGGCATTCACAAAAGTCGGTATTCAAGGTTCTCGATTTTGGGGCACCCCTGGTGCCGATTGGCCTTGCTGCCGGCCGCCTGGGTAATTTTATTGGTGCGGAACTCTACGGACGGGCAACAGATGTACCCTGGGGGATGATATTTCCAACTGATCCACTAGGCCTGGTACGACATCCTTCACAGCTCTATCAGGCTGGATTAGAGGGATTAACGCTGTTTTGTATACTCTGGTATTTTTCCAGAAAGCCGCGCCCGGCATTTGCCGTCAGTGGTATGTTTTGCCTGTGTTACGGCATGTTTCGGTTTTTCGTTGAATTTTTCCGGGAGCCGGATGCGGACATCAGCTTCGTCGCCTTTGACTGGTTAACCATGGGGCAGTTACTTTCCGCGCCGATGATTGTTGTCGGTGGCGTAGTTATTTTTATGGCATACAGCAATAATACCTTTGAAAAACCAGGTCCGCTCAAGCCTGTCAAAGCCAGGCGATCAGAGCCCTCAAAAAGGGCCACACAGAAAACTGTAAAAACCAGCAAGCTTATAAAAACCGGCAAGACAGTAAAAAGTTCAGCTAAAGACAGTAAGAGTCAGTAAAAGGTAAACAGATGAAACAATATCTCGATATGTTGCAACGTGTACTGGATGAAGGCGCAACAAAAACAGATCGTACCGGTACCGGTACACTTTCCGTTTTCGGTCATCAAATGCGATTTAATCTGGCTGAGGGTTTCCCCCTGGTGACCACAAAAAAATTACATCTGCGCTCAATTATTTATGAACTGTTATGGTTTCTAAATGGCGATACCAATATAAAATATTTACAAGAAAACGGTGTTAGTATCTGGGATGACTGGGCCGATGAAGATGGTGAGCTGGGTCCTGTCTATGGCAAACAATGGCGGGCCTGGCCGGGTAAAGATGGCACAACTGTCGATCAGATCAGCAATGTGCTTAACAGTATAAAAACCAAACCTGATTCACGTCGTCATATGGTCGTTGCCTACAACCCGACTTTTGTCGATGAAATGGCCTTGCCGCCCTGCCATTCGCTGTTCCAGTTTTATGTCGCAGATGGAAAGTTATCCTGTCAGCTTTATCAGCGTTCCGCAGATACCTTTTTAGGTGTGCCCTTTAATATTGCTTCCTATGCTTTATTAACACATATGATGGCTCAGCAATGTGATCTGGCTGTTGGCGATTTTGTCTGGAGTGGCGGCGATGTGCATATTTACTCGAATCACCTTGATCAGGTAAAGGAGCAGTTGTCACGCAAAACATTTCCGTTGCCACAACTAAAAATAGTAAGAAAGCCGGATTCACTTTACGAATACAAGTTTGAAGATTTTGAAATCGTAAACTATCAGAGTCATCCGCATATCAAGGCGCCGGTTGCGGTGTAATGGAAGCAGCGATAAAACTTTCCCTTATTGTTGCCATGGCGCAAAACCGCGTAATCGGTATCAACAATAATCTGCCCTGGCATCTCAGCGAAGATTTGAAATATTTTAAACGTGTGACGATGGGCAAGGCGATCATTATGGGTCGCAAGACTTATGAATCTATTGGTAAGCCCTTGCCGGGACGAACCAATATAGTGGTGACCCGAAATCAGGATTACACTGCTGACGGAGTTAAAGTTGTTCATAGTCTGGATGAAGCAATACAGCTAAGTGAAAATATTGCCCTGATTGATGGCAGTGAAGAAGCGATGCTTATTGGTGGTGCTGAATTATATCAACAGGCCCTAAGCAAGGCTCACCGGCTTTATCTTACCGAGGTGCACGCCGAGGTGCAGGGCGACGCCTATTTTCCCGACTTCGATCGAAATGAATGGCAGGAAACCGGCAGAGAAGACTTCCATGCCGTAGATCCAAACCCTTATGATTACAGTTTTATTGTGCTGGAAAGAGTGTGATTTAAAACCGGCTAACAAATACATTTATGGATAATTTACTGGAAACATATGATAAGGAAGTCCGAGCCAAGCCAATATATCCGGAAATATTAAAAGTCGTTAAAGAAAATAATCTCGTGAAACTGGTAGGGCCAGGTTCATTTAACTTTATAAGTTACTGGAATATCCCAGACGACTATTCTTTAGAGCAATTTCATCATCAAATCGAAGTTTTAAAAAGTGATGGTGGTCAAATAATGTGGCGTGTTTTTGATCACGATAAGCCTGAAAATTTAGAAATTAATCTTGAACGAGAAGGATTCAAATATATTGATTCTCTTACTTTAATGGTTTTGCAGGTGCAAGGATATACGATAGCCGGCGTTGAAGAAGATATAAGAGAAATAAGTGATAAAAATGGATTGCAGGACTTTTTGGCTGTAAGCAAAAAATCATTTGGTCATGCAAACCCTCTGGATCTGGAAAGTCATCTAAAACTTATTCAATATCCCAATTTTAAATATTATGTTGGCTATAGTCGTAATTCTCCCGTTGCAGCAGCTCGCTTGGAAGTTCCTGTTAATTCGCAGTTTGGTTTGCTTTTCGGTGGCTGCGTGATACCTGAATACAGGGAGAAGGGATATTATAAGGCTTTATTAAATGCCAGATTAAAAGCAGCAAAGTCCATTGGATTAAAATATATCACTACTGAAGCCAGAAAAACGAGCAGGCCAATACTGGAGCATGTTGGATTTACACCACTGGTTAAAGGTAAAACATGGCATTATGTTGCGAATGATTGATAGTTATTGCGGTACTTAAAAGTCAGGGTTTACCTGAATAAAGCATTAAAAGAGGGGTACATGGACAAGCCGCCAAGGATTTCTTTTCCTTATAAAATTCTTCCACTCGAATCCAATAGATTAATCTTCAAACATTTCACAGCAGATGATTTAGAGTTTGTTCATCGATTTCATAACGTCCCCGGGGTCTATGCCGATCCAAATGTGGTGCTGCCGCTGCCATTAGAAAACTCAGAAGCTTGGCTTATGAATCAATTAAACTCGTATGAGAACGAGGGAACAGGTCATATCAAGGCCTACCTGAAAGAGTCTGGAGAATTCGTTGGCAGAAACGGCCTCAGAATTGTAGAAATAGTTAAAGGAAATAATGGAACAAAAGATGCCTGGTATTGGTACCGAGGTTCAGCCCCAAAAGATGCTGAAGTAGAGATTCAAGTTGAGCTTGGCTATGCTTTTTTACCAGAGCACTGGAATAAGGGATATGCAACTGAATCCACTGACATTCTATGTAAGAAAGCCTTTAAGGAAGGTATGGCAGAAAAAATTGTAGCCGCAGTGCATGCAGAAAATCTTGCATCTGCAAAGGTACTGGAGAAGTGCGGCTTTAAACCGACAGGAGAAGTCACCGGACTGGGAATGGATCTAATAGGCTATTGCCTTGTTAAAACATGATTGAGCAACAGTAACAATGAATATATTTTATGACATCCAACAGTTTATAAATGATGAGAGAACAATAAGAGTTTTATATTTTCTGGTTCTTCTTACTGCCTTGGTCTGGGTGACGACAGGATTTCGATTTCTGGAGAAAAAATCAAAGAATAAAAAGAATAGTAAAGATTAAAGCGAGCCAGGAATGCACTTTATTTCCTTTATTAGTTAAGGCTTTGTTAAGTATCCAAGCTTGATAATAGGCTAAGTAAACGTGATAAAGGAGCTTGGTTATGAAATACAGCAAACGAAATTTAACGACAGCCATTATGCTGTCACTGGGCATTGGTGCATTTGCCTCTGGGGCGGCCCTTGCACACCATTCATTTCCCGCCACCTATGTTATGGATGACACGGAAACGATCGAAGGGGTCATGGTTCAGTTCCTGTTCCGTAACCCGCACTCTTTTGTGCATGTGATGGTGACCGATGAAGAAACGGGTGAAAATCAACGTTATGCGGTTGAGTGGGGAGGTGCCAGTGCACTGGCCGGCTCGGTGGATCGCTCCAGCCTGAAACCTGGCGATAAGGTGCGCATCAGTGGTCAGCCTGGACGAAACCCCGAAGATCACCGCCTACGTATGCAGAGTCTGGAAGTTGTGGATGGAGACTTTGTCTGGAATGGTGACTTCGAGTAATTAAACCCCTCGTTATCATGCGTCAGAGTAGATTGAGTATCTGCTCTGACGCAATGCTTACATGCCTTAGTTTATCCTCAAGTTAAATATTAAAGCTCAGAGTAGAGTTTCTACTCTTTTTTTTTGCTTGGGCTTGGGTCTCCTCTTCAATGGTGTCACCCATCGTCTTTGTATCTTTATGGCCGAAAGAATTCATTTCTGAATACCTAATTAAGAATTAGGGATGTGGGTTGACCAATTTTCTAGCAGGATACGAATATGGCATGGTTGGATCATGAGTCATTATCAATGCCAATAGCAAAAAGGGAAATACTGGATAAATTTTTAGAATTCCTTTTGGTGACTGACGTCTTAATTTCTATACTTAAAGCATTTAGAGATTCTATAAATGATCATCCTCTTCAAGAATTCAATATATTTGATCCTCAGGCAGGATTCTTAAAGGATCTTATAAGAGCAAGATATAACGCATGAATATCTAATATTAAAATATCTTTCATTTCAAAAGCCATTAAGATAAATTACTTCGTAAGATTTTAAATTAATTAATGGAGTTCATATGCAACGGAATGTTTTCAATTCTATTATTGCCGTTCTGCTATCAATCTTTTCTCCGCTGTTGTTTGCTCAGTCTTTTCAGCATGAACTTAAATATAACTATGCTAAAACTACAGAAAATTATATATCGGGCAAAAGAATTGGAAATGCTGCTTCTTATAAGTACTTTTTTTCTGATGTGGAAAACTCCAGCCTCCCTCTGGCTGAAATGGAATTTGGGACGCGTATCAGTAGCTTAGGTTTAAGTTATTCACTACAGGATACTGAAACAGTATTCCGTACGGTAGGCGTATTTGGAAGTGTTTATATTGGTGATCAAACTAAAGATTTCACGATCTCAGGTGAATATAAGCATCCTACAACTGGTTGGTTCATCAACGGGAGCTATAGAGATGGTAATTCCCAAAGAGGGATAGATGCGGATACTCAAGGTCTCGATATAAATTTTGGTAAATATATATCAGAATTCACGACTATTTCCTTAGGATTTACCGATAGAGAAGTTGATACCGACCCCTATGAATTAAACCTTCCTTGTGGGTGGCAACCCGGCGGGGCTTTTTTTGTCTGCGGTCCTCCGACAACAGGTGTAATCGATCAAAAGAGCGAAATTGAAACTTATAAGATTTCAGCTAGGCATTTGCTAGATATTGCTGGGCAATATTTTGCTTTTGGGCTAAATTATCAAGATACTGAAACGACATCTACAATTGATGTTTCAGGTAGTGTTCCTATCAGTCCAGGGGTATCTTCTTTTGATTCCAAGTCCTATGGAGGTGATGTGACGGCTTACTTTGGTAGGAACTTATCTGCTAAATTTTTATTTTCTAAATTTGAAAATGATGGAATTGGCTCAAGTGAGCCAAATCATTTTGGAATTTCATTTGAATATTATTTCTTTTCACGGATGGCTGTCAGTTTCGGTTACACTTTAATCAAAGAAGGCGCTTCAGTAATTAGATTACCAGGGCCTATTTTTTCACCTGTTGTTACTTTTCGATCAGTATCAAATAATCAAGAGTTTTATGGAATAGGTTTAACTGGTCGATTTTAAGCTGATGTGCAGTTATGTTCGAAATTCACTCTAATAGAAAACGTATCAATGCAGCACTAATATAACCTAAAGAGGGCTAATTTAGGCTAAATTGGTACGGTAACCAAGGTCGCACGTTCGAATCGTACCAAGTGCGCCATATCAAATATGCCTGCTTTTGCAGGCTGTTATGCGCGGTACAGCGTAAAAGCACCGATAACAATAAAGCCAACCCCGGCGATATAGTGCAGATATTTTTCGTTGATATAGGCGGAGAGGAAACTGCCGGCCAGTACACCGAGTGCTGAAGCCAGAATCAGCGCAGCAGATGCTGCAAAGAACACGGTGTATTTACTGACATCCTTGTCGCTGGCAAAGAGCATGGTTGCCAGTTGGGTTTTATCACCCAACTCGGCGACAAAAACGGTAGCTAGTACGGTCAGAAATATTTTCCAGTCCATTTTTAACTCGCAGTTCTTTTACTAAATTGAATAGGAAGCTGAACCTGTCATAACTGTGCAGAGCCATGTCGTAGCTGAGGAGCATATAGCTAGCGAACTACGACTGACTCCGGTAATCGGTCCGATAAAAGCCGATGATTATTTTTCATCCAGCTGATCGACATTACGCACAGCACCCTTGTCGGCACTTGTGGTCAAGGCAGCATAGGCTCTTAATGCCGAACTGACTTTGCGTGGCCTAACTTCTGTGGGCTTCCATGCAGCTTTACCTAAGGCAATCATATCGGTGCGACGTTGCTCAAGTTCAGCATCAGTAATGGCCAGATTAATTTTACGATTCGGTATATCGATATCGATTGTGTCGCCTTCCCTGACCAGCGCAATTTCACCACCCTCTGCAGCTTCCGGTGAAGCGTGACCAATGGATAGTCCGGAGGTTCCTCCGGAAAAACGCCCATCGGTTAACAAGGCGCATACCTTACCCAGGCCCTTGGATTTCAGATAGGAAGTCGGGTACAACATTTCCTGCATACCCGGTCCGCCTTTGGGTCCTTCATAAATAATAACGACCACATCGCCGGCAACTATTTTGTCATCAAGAATTGCTTTCACGGCTGAGTCCTGACTTTCAAAAAGACGTACAGGGCCGGAAAACGTCAGAATACTTTCATCGACACCGGCGGTTTTAACGATACAGCCATTACGTGCAATGTTGCCGTACAGAACGGCCAGGCCACCTTCTTTACTGTAGGCAAAATCTATATCGCGGATACAGCCCTTTTCCCTGTCATCATCGAGGCTATCCCAACGGGTAGATTGGCTGAAGGCCGTTTGCGTGGGAATACCGGCTGGACCAGCGCGGAAAAATTGTTGAATCTCTGCGGAAGGATTATTTTTTATATCCCACTTCTGTAAAGCAGCTTTCAGGCTGGGACTATGTACCATCGGCAGATCAGTATTTATTAAACCGGCACGATCCAGGGAGCCCAGGATGCTCATGATGCCACCCGCCCTGTGCACATCTTCCATATGATAAAGCGGTGTGGATGGGGCAACTTTGCAAAGCTGTGGAACTTTGCGTGACAGACGGTCAATATCATCCAGGGTAAAATCCAGCTCGGCTTCCTGGGCTGCAGCCAGTAAATGCAGGATGGTATTGGTAGAACCACCCATGGCGATGTCCAGGCACATGGCATTTTCGAAAGCCTGAAAGTTGGCGATAGCGCGCGGTAAAACAGATTCGTCATCGTTCTCGTAATAGCGTTTGGCCAGGTCAACGACCAGGCGACCTGCTTCCAGAAACAGGCCTTCACGATCAGCGTGTGTGGCCAGGGTTGAACCATTGCCCGGTAAAGACAAGCCAAGAGCTTCAGTCAGACAGTTCATGGAATTAGCCGTAAACATACCGGAGCAGGAACCGCAGGTCGGGCAGGCTGAACGTTCATATTCCAGCGCGGTTTCATCACTGACATTATCATCAACCGCAGCAACCATGGCATCAATCAGATCCAGCTTGATGACATCGCCGGCCAGTTTGGTCTTGCCGGCTTCCATTGGGCCGCCGGAAACAAAAACCACAGGAATATTCAGGCGCAGGGCTGCCATCAACATGCCCGGGGTGATTTTATCGCAGTTGGAGATACAGACCATGGCGTCTGCACAATGTGCATTAACCATGTATTCGATGGAATCAGCGATAATATCCCTGGAAGGCAGACTGTAAAGCATGCCGTCATGTCCCATGGCTATGCCGTCATCGACAGCAATGGTATTGAATTCCTTGGCAACGCCACCGACTTTTTCTATTTCCCTGGCAACCAGTTGGCCCATATCCTTAAGATGAACATGCCCGGGCACAAATTGGGTAAAGGAGTTGGCAATGGCAATAATGGGCTTGCTGAAATCGCCATCTTTCATACCGGTGGCGCGCCATAATGCACGCGCGCCTGCCATGTTGCGGCCCTGGGTGGAGGTGTGTGATCTATATTTTGGCATTGGAAATCCTCTCTACTTTATAAGAGGAAGCAGTGATGGTGCGGAGAACGTAAACGCACCTCCATGTGCACTCGGCCTCGCCATCCATGGCTCGGACGTCTCCTTACTCATCGCTGCTTCCTCTTGATGTCATCCCGAAGAACGAGCGAATGTTCTATAAAATTTTTTCTAGAATTTTCGAGTTTCGTTGATAATTGTATAAACCCTTTTTCTCCAGCGGCAAAGAGTCTACTGAGCCTTCAACAAAGCCTTTTTCCAGAAACCAGTGTGGCGACTTGGTTGTCAGCACAAACAATTTTTTCACACCCTGTGCCTGAGCACTTTGTTCGATATGTTCAAAAATTGCCTGGCCGTATTTATTGTTTCGGTATTCGCCATGGGTTGCTACACATGCCAGTTCGGCGGAATTATCGGCATGCACAAACAGTGCAGCACAGGCGATGATCATGCCTTCACGTTCAATAACAGAAAAGTGACTGATTTCACTTTCCAGTTTTTCACGTGAACGATGCACCAGGATGCCTTCCTGCTCCAGTGGCATGATCAGATCCATAATGCCGCCGATATCTTTAATAGTAGCGGGGCGTATCTGTTCATAAAGTTCTTTGGTGATCAGGGTGCCGACGCCATCGCGTGTAAATAACTCGGTTAACAGGGCGCCGTCCTCAACATAGGAAATAACCTGCGAGCGTTTGACCGTGGCGCGACAGGCCCGCACACTAAGCTCAAGATTTTTTAAGGCTTCGCCGAGGCCACCCAGTTTGATTTTTTCCGCGATCAGTTTCTGTGCCTGTTCGGCGCTGAGCTTACTGATGGGCACACCTTCCTTATCCAGAATGCCGGCTTCAGCACTATAAATAAGTAGCTTATCGGCATTCAGTGCAATAGCGGTTTCAGCGGCAACTTCTTCTGCAGTGAGGTTAAAGACTTCACCGGTCGCGGAGTAACCCAGATTGGAAAGCAGCACAATATTATTGGCAGCCAGCTGGGATTGAATGGCGCTACTGTCGACTTTACGTATTTCACCGGTATGGGCGTAATCAATACCGTTCTGGACGCCGTAAGGTTTGGCGATAACAAAATTGCCGCTGCAGATATTAATATCGGCTCCATGCATGGGCGAGTTGATCAGCCCCATGGAAAACATGGCTTCAATATCGATACGCAGTTGCCCCACCACCTGCTTGATATGGGCCAGACTCTCTATATTCGTGACGCGTAATTGCCTGTGTATTTTACCTCTGGGTTCTTCACGTAAATCCACTTTCAGACCGGCAGCATCCAGCGCGGCATCTATCTGCGGGCGCGCACCATGGACCAGCACCAGCTTAACGCCGAGGCTGTTTAAGAGGGTTATATCATGCGCAATATTGTGAAAATTTTCGTGGGCTACGGCTTCGCCGGGCAAAAGAATGACGAAGACCTTCCCCCTATAGGCATTGATATAGGGAGAGGACTGTCTGAACCATGATACGTACTGTTTGGCGTCTGTCGTCAACTTATCTGCTCATCACACGTTAAACTGGAAAAGGGCGGCTATTCTACCGGAAAAAGGGCAAAATTCTCCAATATTTCTAATACTTAGGCCAATATAAGCATTTATAAAATAACTCGCCTGATCTTTGCGCTTTGCCAGCAGGCTTAATAGAATCCTGTCAACGATGCGTTGAATAGCTAACGGTGATAAAAAATTAACCTTCAGAGTTTGCCTCGTATGAGAACTTTCTATTTGTTGCTTTTCTTGCTGGTTCTGCCCTTACAGAGCCCTGTATTGCTGGCCCAGAGTTCTCCGGCCATTAACAGAGCCGTCAATAACCTCAACACCCAGCGTGACATAGAGCTTAGCACAGAAGAGTTATTGCAGATGCCGGCTCAACTGGCAGCCTTCGACAGCAATAATGATGGCATGCTCGACAGTAATGAACTGGGTTTGGGTAGAACCGGTAATCTGGACGAAGCTACTGAAGATATCCTGCTGGGTACCCTCGATCAGAATGGTGACTGGATGCTCTCGGCTGAAGAAATTGCAGGGTCTTTCATGCGTATGCTGGCTCTGGATAAGGATAACAGTGGCTCACTGATCAATCAGGAACTGGTGATGCCGGAAAGCGGCTTTGGCGGCGGGCGTTTTCGGGGCGGTTTTGGGGGGCGCTCTAGCGCATCGGGTAACAATATTTATCCGGCGCCAGAAACTATGGATCCGCGTGACGGCAAGGCTAAGATTCCTGATCGGACGACCTTTCAGGAACTGTCCTATCAGGGCGAAGATGTTTCGATCGATACCGGTTTGATTAGCCTGGAATATATAAAGTTTGTGATCACCGGAGCCGACACCAATAGTCCACAAACCTATTTTATGAATACAGTGCGACACCGGAACCATACCAGTTTTATGCGTAACTACGGCATGAACTCCAGAGCCGGCATGGGAGATAACGATGGCAAGTTAATGCGCGGGGTACTGGTTTACAGGCCACTGCTGCAAGCGCCAAATGGTGAAGCCGGTCTTTATACCTATGAATTTGAGCCCTTTGATCGCTATGACTATGAATTACTGCAGGTGGCACATGATGAACTGGTGCGCAATGCGCCAATTCTGGAAGGCAAGCTGGCTTATCACCCTATGCCTGCCGCTGTCAGTCTCTATGAAAGTCAGCGCAGTGAGTTTGCAGCGGCCAATTTGTCGGTATTTATGGATGGTGATGAGTTTTCAGATATCGCTTACCTGCCACTGAATGAAGCCGAGGGTTTCGGCACTCTGCGTCTTATGCAGCTTGATGAGCGTCCGGGTGCACGTGATGTCGTATTGTATGAAACTCTGCCCAATGAGATGCCTCATGTTGCCGGCATCATTACCGGTTTTCGACAGACGCCACTTTCCCATGTCAATCTACGAGCCGTGCAGGACAACATTCCCAATGCCTATATTCGTAATGCCAATGAACTGGATTCAATCAGAGATCTGATTGGCCGCTATGTTTACTATCGTGTAGCGGCAGACGGTTATGAAATCCGTGAAGCATCAAGAGCCGAAGTGGAAAATCATTTTGCTGGACTGCGTCCCGCTGTACCACAGACCCCACCGCGCGATCTCAGCGTAAGAACTATTCGTCCACTTGTGCAGGTGGGCTTTGCAGATTCCAGCAGTGTCGGTGTCAAGGCTGCCAATGTTGCTACGCTACAAGGCATGGGCTTTCCTGCACAGGCAATTCCGGATGGCTTCGCGGTGCCATTTTATTTTTACGATGAGTTTATGAAATTCAATAACTTTTATGCTGACGTTGAGCGCATGATGGACCTGAATAATTTCGAAAAAGATGCAGGCTTGCGTGAACGTGTACTGGGAATTCTTCGCGATGG
This sequence comes from uncultured Gammaproteobacteria bacterium, assembly GCA_963975155.1. GTDB lineage: Bacteria > Pseudomonadota > Gammaproteobacteria > Pseudomonadales > Pseudohongiellaceae > UBA5109. Next base: position 18,322 of record CAXBFG010000003.1, read on the forward strand.
CATTGAAGAAGGAGAGATGCCGGACTGGATGCTCGATGCTCTGGCAGCCATGCAGGGAAGCTTTCCATCAGACATGCCAATTCGTTTGCGCTCCAGCACCAATAACGAAGACCTGCCTGGTTTCAGTGGCGCCGGTTTGTATGACTCCTTTACCCACAGGCCGGACGAAGGTCATATAGCCAAATCGGTCAAACAGGTTTTTGCCTCACTGTGGAATTTCCGGGCTTTTGAGGAACGGGAATTCTATAAGATTGATCATTACTCAGCGGCGATGGGCATACTGGTGCATCCGAATTATGATGATGAAGCGGCCAATGGTGTGGCGGTCAGCGATGACATTGTTTATGAAGTACCGGGCGTGAATCCTGGTCGTACTTATTATGTAAATGTTCAGATCGGTGAAGACCTCGTTACTAATCCAGAGGACGCATCCATTCCTGAAGAAGTATTGTTGAATTCAGCTTTGCCTGTCAAAGATCGGCTGATCAATCGTTCCAATCGTACTGATGTCGTTTTACTTAACGCTGAAGACAAGCAGGGCTTAAGAGATTATCTGAATCGTATTCATAACGGTTTTCGTGAACTTTATGGTGTCGAAGCCGGTGAGCAGTTCGCCATGGAAATTGAATTCAAGATTACCTATGACGGCGTGCTGGCTATCAAGCAGGCAAGGCCCTGGGTGTATTGAAGGTGTTACCAAATTTTATAATTTTATATTGAGTATTCGAAAACTAAATTTTCGATAAATGGACTTATCGATACTTATGCTAAAGTCTGCTTTCGGTCAGAAACGGACTCTCAACAGTCATAAGACTAGCTAAATGACAACATTTTATTGCCGTATGAAAACCTAAATTAGGCGCGAGTACGAAAGTGATTTCGTTTACCAATAATTCAAAACGAAACTTCTGAAATCAAGTATGACTGATCCCCTCGACTTTCCCCTCGACTTTGTGACGAAGTTAGCCCTCTACGAAGACGCGTAAGGACCTCAGCACTGTCAGGCAGTTGTGTGGATATATCCATAAGAACGGCATCGACTCTATCTGAATTTGCAAAAAATAAACGCAACTCTAGATCACTGTCGTAAACTCTAATTATATTGAGAACATAGTACCCAGCGTTGGCACCCTGCGTTGCAACTTGAGCATTATAACGTCGACCGCTCAGTTCAAAATCGATGAGTTCTGCGCTTTCGGGGATCAATAATCGGAAAGAATCCGCCTCACGGAGGCTATCAAGACGGATGGCCACACTTCTTCCTATACCTTCTTGTTGCTCGTTAATAACTGCCAGCTGTGGTGCCAACCAGCCAGATGAGATCGCTTCAGCCCAATTCTTCATGGTGTCGCTGGAATATGCGAGCAACCCCCTTGGCTGATCCGAGAAATTCATTGCTGTAGCCAACTCTCCAGTAATGGGATTAGGGCTTTGCAATTGGTAATAACTACTGTCCTGATCCAGATTTTCATAGTAAGTTATATTCACAAACTGCGGACGGTATTCAGAATGCAGAGGTAGAAATTTTGTACTTGCAACTGATACAAACATGAACAACAGTGATGCCAGCAACCCCCACTTTAGGTTTAACCCCTTTAGCAAAGGCATGATTGCCACAAAGAAGAGCGCAATAAATGGAAAGGTTGCCACGATGAGTCTGTAGCCCTGAGTCTGTTCCAAGAAGAATACAAAACCTATGGTCATCGGGATGCATACTACTATCGTCAACAGATACAACCACGGCCTACGATGCTCCAAAATAAAGCCCGCAATCGCAAGTAAAAGACTCGCTAACAATGTGGGTAGCAATAAAACATTTGCAGCATCGGGAAAATAGATTACCAGGCCTATCGACATGAAAAGCCACAAACTCCATACACCGATCAGCATATCCGTGCGTTGCAGATATCGATTACTAATACTGCACACCAGTAAACCTCCACTCAAGGACGCAAACAACAAGGTTAAGCGATATGACAAATCATGGGCTGGCCAGGAAATTGGAGTTCCTACTATTTTTTCAATAAGAAAGAATGCTCCATAGGCAAACACTGACACTGAGACAATGAGCAAAAGCGAAGTTAACCAGCTTAGCGCTATGCCTTTGTATGAAGGCTTTAATTTATAAATGGCAAGCGCCAACAATAGCGCTGAAATAAGGATGAGATACACACTCATCCCAGATTCCCACTGTATCCATACATTGTACACTTCACCAAAGATTACTTGCCCGCCGAGATCACTGAAATCCGAGTTTGCCAGGCTCCTCACCAATGGCAGAATATTCTCTCCATGATGCTGAATCGTACGGAGGTCAATGTTGCTCAAGTTGTCATTAGGAGTGTGGTAATGGTTTCGCTCGCCAGCAAACGCAAAATCTACACCAGGAACTCCCATGCTTTGTGGGACGCTGAAATCAGTGTCATTAGGCATGCGTTTGAAAATCTCGTTGATAAATGAGAACCCGTAGGGGGCCGAGGTTTCCTCGGCAATTGTTCTGATAAGCAATTGATTGGCGCCACTGGTTCTCAGTATCATGCTAGGTCCGGTAGAGCCACTGCCTTCTATATTCAGAACCAGCGATACATTCTCTGCCAGCGGGTGTTGACGAAAGAAGGCCTCGGCCCCCAATAACCCCAATTCTTCACCATCGGTTAGTAATAAATAAATAGGATGTTCGAATTGCTCATCTAGGATTAAGGCACGGGCCGTTTCGAGGATAGCTGCTACCCCAGCCCCGTCGTCTCCAATTCCGGCTGACATGGGCACAGAGTCATAATGCGCCATTAGTGCGATAGCATAGCCATTTGACCGACCAGGAATGATGCCAATTATATTTTCAACATACGCACAATTGGGTAGCGTAATCATAATCAAACCACAGGACCAAGTAGCCTGCTCAATGTGTTCTATCCCGAGGACATCCAGCTCCGCCTGAAGACGGAGCTTGATTATCTTGTTCTGCTCCGAACCGGTCGGATGAGGAATCTCTTCTTCCAACAGAGTACTGAGCACGTTATAGGCACGCTCTGCAGAAAATTGATTAGCGGGTGCTGTTTCCGGCTTAACTACTGGGGCGCCTGACATCACATGATTGATTATGAAAAGCACTATTGTCATAACAATAGCGGCAATGGGAAGTCCTTTGTCCTCTAGCATAATTATGCCTACTTTATAAAGATCCTGTTTTTTCGGGGTAGTATTGGTAACGTTCGCTTTGGGTCGATAGCAGACATATTAACAACGTTAAAAATAAAATCCATCCAAGGTCTGCTTTTGATAGAAAGGAGACGTTAACAAGTTGTCCCATAGGGAAGATACTGGGTCAATAAAATTAATAGGCTATGAAAAAAGGTAGTTTATAACAATGGGACAGTTCGTGAGTCTAACTTATTAATTTAGAATAATTATTTAAGAATAGAATAACAGGCTTCGAACCAGTTGATTGGAAGTTTGAACCTTTACAAGCATGCCAATTCAAAAAATGTTCGCTTAAAAGATTTAGTGTAATTCTATTATCAAGTTACTCTGACCCCTTTGATTCATTTTCCTCATACCAATTGATAAAATCTGCCGGATAACACGGTTTACTCTTCCTAGTACCAATTTTGATGTCGATTCTTTACTATTAAGACATGGGTCATTTAGTCAAAGACTCTGACTAACTGTCTGGTACGTGCCGGATGAAAGTGAACAATTCACCTGCGGCAGGTGATATAAGAATAACAATGATAAATCTGAAGCAGACATTGTGTAATGAATAAAAACAAACTGGAAATTTCTTTTGTCGAGCGTATGAGAACTGAAGCCTTGGGGTCCAGTGCGGTACATCACCCCTATTTACGTGCTTTGAGCCATGGTGATTTACCAGACTTCGATTGGGCGCTTAAAGACTTTGCTTATCAGTACGGCGTATACAGTAGTGGGTTTGTTAAATATTTGTCTGCGGTGATAGAGCGCCTTAGTTGTGAAGAGCACAGGAGGATTCTTCAGGAAAATCTTGCTGAGGAGCAGGGAAATCCGCACGATATTGAACTCCCCTCAGATGTTCTGGCGAGTATAAAAGGGCAGCCCCATACAGTTTTATATCAGCGTTTTCAGCAAGCACTGGGCATTAATGATACATTCAAAAAAAATAACTTAGAATGTCACGCAGCTCTGAATTGGAGTCAGCAGTTTTTAGAATTGTGCGAAGTTAACGAATACGTCGGTGTAGGTGCGATTGGTATTGGTACCGAACTTATTGTCTCTAGTATTTACCGGCAAATTCTAGACGCTCTCAAGACGCATAGCCATCTGACAAAATCGCAGCGTGTGTTTTTTGATTTACACAGTGATTGTGACGACCATCATGCGGCGCAAATTCTTTTAATTGTCAAAGAACTCGCGAATAACTCAGAGGCTTGCGAACAGATTGAATACGGCGTTAGAAACGCCATCGAAATGCGGACAGCCTTTTGGGATGCGATGCTTAATCGCGCGCTTAATTGTAAGAACTTAACCGCTACCAGTACTGAGGAATTATCCCTTGTTTGACACTGAAAAAGTTTACGATAGTAACGCCGGAAAATGGTTGCGCCTTGAACCCAGCTCCCTGTCAGACTTTACTGCACGTCCAAAGGTCTTCGAAGCTTGCGGCGACCTGGATAATAAATCTGTATTGGATATTGGTTGTGGAGAGGGTTACGTCGCACGAGAGTTGAAGCGGCGTGGCGCTGGTGAATACCTTGGACTGGATTTATCCTCGCAAATGATTGAGGCTGCCAAACAGCAAGAGGCGAAAGACCGGTACGGTATAGAATTTCAAGCTTGCAATGTTGTGGAGTTTAAACCTGATAGACACTTCGATCTTTGTGTTGCCGTATTCCTGTTTAATTATTTAAGCGTAGGGGAGATGCAAAAAGTTTTCTCAATGGTATATGACGCTTTGTCTGAAAATGGTGATTTTATTTTCAGTGTTCCACACCCTTTCTTTCCTTTTGTTCGTTCAGGTAATAGTCCGCCTTTTTACTTTTCATCATCGGATAAGAACTATTTTGCCGATGTAAACCAGCAGTTTGAGGGTGAAATATGGAAACGTAATGGCGAGCCTTTGCATGTGCAGTGCGTACATAAAACGTTTACGGATTATTTTCAGGCCCTTAAAAAATCCGGCTTTTCTACAATGCCAGAAATTGAAGAGCTGACTGTTACAGCTGAACTGATAGAAATGGATAAGGATTTCTTTGCTCCTCTGTTGAACGAGCCTTTGCATGTACTCTTTAAAGTTACAAAATGATAAGTAAGGTGTAAACGTCTACATGCCAACATCGGTTTCATTAATTGAGCGCCTCAGGCACTATGCTCAGACAGCACCCCATCAAGACGCAGTTATTACTCCGACCATTACCCTGTCATACCTGCAGCTGGCATGGCTTGTTCAATTACAGGCAGAAATTCTCAGTAAAGAGGGTGTTGACTCCAGCTCATCGGTAGGGATTGAGTGTGCAGACAATATTGGCCATTTGGTTTTGTGTCTTGCTAGTGTTTATCTTGGTGCCACATCTTGCACAATCCCCACTTATGAAACTGATCATGTAAGAAATGCCATTGCTGATCAGTGCCGCGCTACGCATATCCTTGGTGAGTCTGTTGTCGTAAATCCAGCGACAGTGAACTGTAATTCAGGTGATATCCCCCTAGAGAATCGAGCTTCTGAAGCTCAACTATTATTTTCTACTTCAGGCACAACTGGCACGTCAAAATTAGTCATTCATCATGACAGCGATATAGTGATGCAGGCGCATCGTCATGTCGGTTCAAATGAGGAACGTTTTGCCTGCTTGGCCTCGATTGAACATAACTTTGCCAAACGTCATCGTTTATATTGTTTAGCTGTTGGTGCAACTAATGTGTTTCCTCGTGAAGGGATGGAATTTCTAGTTACGCAGTGCCAATCCTTGGGGGTAAACGTTCTGCATCTATCCATTTTCCAGGCACAGGAATTGCTGGCAGCTCCCGATATGGACGCTCTGGAAGGTGTTCGCCTTAAACTCGGGGGTTCACATGCCCCCTTACCGTTCAGGCAGCAACTTCGCAGCAATATAACGAATAACTTACAGGCGGGTTATGGCACCACTGAAACGGGAGCCATTGCCTTCACAGCTCCCGACGATACAGAAGCAGGGGAAAGTGTTGGCCAGCCACTACCAGGAATTCATGTGCGTGTTGTGACACCAGAGCGAGAGACATTGCAGGTCGGTGAACATGGTGAAATAGCGATTAAATGTGACGGTATGTTTCGAGGTTATTTTGAGAGGCAAGAGCTAACTGCTGCACGGCTTGAAGATGGTTGGTTTTATACTGGCGATATAGGCTATCTAGACGAGCAGCAACGTATCTATTTGTGTGGTCGATCAGACGACATGTTTGTTTTTAATAGCATGAATATTTACCCACAAGAGATTGAGTCTGTAATTTGTCAATGCCCGGGTGTTGCTGATGCAGCTGTCATAGCTAAGGAATCTTCGGTGCACGGAAAAATTCCAGTAGCATTGGTGGTTTTTTCTAAAAGTGAAACACCCAATATAGCTTCGCTAAAAAAATTTACCGAAGCGCGGATAGGAGTACGGAGTCCTCGCCAATTTATTCTTGTTGAGGAAATCCCAAGAAATGATTCTGGAAAAGTCTCCCGGCAGAATGCGAAGGAGGTTTATGAAAAAACTGGTGATATCAAAGACACTATTTTCAAAGCGCTGGAACCAAAAATTAAAAAAGCCTTCAGACGTTCAAAAATTGCTGAATTTCAAAGAGATGCGGCAGATTTGCCCATCGAAAAACTTGCTTTAGACTCGCTGGATCGTATGGATCTTCTGGTCAGTCTGGAAGTGCATTACGAGATTGTTATCACCCCAGTTGAATTTTATCGCTGTGGTACCGTTAAACGATTAATCTCTCTGGTACTGTCACACGTAGAGAGTGAAGAAAAAGATGAAGCTGGCAGCGCCCCAGTATCCGAAATTGCCCCCTATCCCTCACATGAAAATACCGCCCCTTATACAATTCGATTTTTCTGGCGATTTTTTCGACTGTGTAAAACCGCATCGCAATTACTTCAAACCTTGAAAACGCTTGAACACCGATTAACACCTATGGAAGTCGAGCTCCTGAATGAGTGGCATAGTAGAGGACAGCTGGTACCTTCGCTTATTCCAAAATACTCTCAGGTTACTTCTGACTGGCTCAACAATATAAAGGGCAAGATGCTGTTAAGCGGAAAGCAGCTCCCTGAACCTTTTGTTCTAACAAGGCTTCGTCCAACCTTACGGTACTTCACCGGATTAGGGCCCCGTTCTGATAAATCACTGATAATATGCTTTGCGGAAAGAGGGCAGCATATTGTTTCTATGCCCCATGCAGTGCTGTTGCAACATACGGATGCCTCTCGATTTGATCTGTTGATCGTCTCTGAGACTTTAAGTGTGAATTATGATTCTGGCGTTCCATTTCTTGGCAAAGGTATAAGTCAGCTAAGTAGATCGCTCGGTGGATTGGAGTTCATTGGTGATTATCAAACTATTCGCACCTTAGGTAGTAGTGCTGGAGCTTATCCAGCCTTAGTGACGGGTTATTTATTAAATGCCCAGGTCTCGGTGGGAGTGAATGGACGTTTCAGTAAAGTAAAGAATCACCCCATTAGAGTTCTCAAGAGAATATTTGCAGTCTGGTCTGCAGGTCGCAAAGGGTCGTGTGACCGTGTTTTATTGAGCTATTGTGAAGGCGAGGAGCGAGATCAAAAGTATGCAGAGATTATGGCAAGCCTGTTAAGTGATGTTGCTTTGCTTGTCGTAAATTTTGAAAATGAAAAGCCTACGCACCATATCCTTCCAATGCTACTGGAGCGCGGTGAGTTACGTGCTTTTCTGGAGCAAACAATCTATGCGGCAGCTGATGATGATCACCTGGTTGACACCAAACCAAGCTCTGCATTGAACGCTGGCTCAACCATCACCTTGGTCACACCTGCCGAAAACCATTGAGATCACTCAGATCCTGTTTGGTAGGTCTGTATAGCTATCAAGTAAGGGGTACTCATCCTAAGCTAATATCCGCTTTGGATAGAAAGCAGAAAATTGCTGCGACCCCGTTGATTGCCAGACCTAAAGTATATTAATAAATTTAAAGGAGGAACTGTTGAATTAACTCAGCTCAGGCATAAACGCTTGACCAGATCCTGAATAATAGTAATCGCAGGCTGCACCTGATCCAGTGCCATATATTCATTTGGCTGATGGGCCAGATCGATAGAGCCGGGGCCCATCACAATGGTGTCCATACCCAGTTCCTGCAGGAAGGGAGCTTCGGTGCCGAAGGCGGCGCTCATGGCAGAATGGCCGGTTAGTTTTTCGGCGATTCGTACCAGCTCGCTGTCGGTATTCTCAAAGGGTTCCAGGCCGGGGAATAAGGTTGTGAGCTTTATTTCAGTCTGATGTTTAGCAGCAACCGGCTTTATTAAATCGCGAATTTTTTCTCTGATAGCATCATTCGACATGCCCGGTAAAAGACGCACGTCGAATTCCAGTCTGCAGTGGCCACAAATCCGGTTTGGATTATCGCCGCCATGAATGGCACCAAGATTCATGGTAGGAACATCAATAGCGAAGTGCGGGTTTCGATAATCAGCCTGTAGTTGCTGACGAAAACGCAGCAGTTCCCCAATTACTTCGTGCATGGCTTCAAGCGCATTCCTGCCCAGTGCAGGGTTGGATGAGTGACCGCTTTGACCTTGTATGCGTATGGTCTCCATCATCACCCCTTTATGCATATTGATGGGTACTAAGCCGGTTGGTTCACCAATAACCGCGTAGCGGGCTTTTGGTTTGCCCATTTTGGCAAGCACTCTGGCGCCATCCATGGAGCTTTCTTCATCGGCGGTAGCCAAAATAATCAGGGGTTGTTTAAAGGCTGGGCTTCCTTTTAGTAAAGATTCAAGGGCGGCATACACTACCGCAAAAAACCCTTTCATATCAGAAGAACCAAGACCGTACAGGCGCCCATCTTTTTCAGTGACGGCCAGGGGATTTAATTTCCAGAGTTTTTCGTCAAAAGGTACGGTGTCCGTGTGCCCGGATAAAACCAGACCACCAGGTCCGCTGCCAAGAGTCGCAATCAGATTGGCTTTTTGCGGAGATTCCGCAACCGGAATCAATTCACAGTCAAAGCCGAGTTGCTCAAATACTTCTGCGAGCAGGTGAATCACCGGCATGTTGGATTGATCCAGTATGGGGTCTGCCGAACTCACGGTAGACAGACTTAATAGCTGATTAAAAAGACCGAGAAAACCGGATGTACCCTGAAAATGTGGTGTATTCATGAGTGAGTTAAGTTATATCTAGAGTGGAATAACGGCGCCGGTAAAGCGCGAAACACAGGTTAATTTATTTTCAGCATTATAAATTTTAATTTCCCAAACCATTGTAGTTCGTCCGATATGCAAGGGTCTGGTCATTGCCGTAACCGTGCCAAGACCCGGTCGAAGGTGATTGGCGCTTATCTCCAGCCCGACAACGGTTTTGTCAGAGTCGCAGCATAATACGGCAGCAATATTGGCAACGGTTTCGGCCAGCACAACATTGGCACCGCCATGAATGATGCCCATGTTCTGACGCGTCTTGTCGCTTAAGGGCATGCTGGCTTTTAAATAATCATCACCGATTTCAATAAAAGTAATTCCCAGAATGCCTGCCATGGAGTTGGCAATTTTTTGATTCAGCTCTGAGAGTGTGGCCGGAGCTTTCCAGATAGGCACGATGCTTTCCTCTTAAATTTTGATTGTGTTTTAGTTTACTTAAATTCTGCTGAGCGGCTGTATGACGGCCTGTTGAAAGTCACTATAACAGTTGATTTTATAAAACTCGCGCAGATTTTGTTCGCTGAGTACAGATTCCGGATTCCCGGAACTGACAATTTCGCCTTTGTGCATTAATAACAAACGGTCGCAGAATTTTGCCGCCAGACTTAGATCATGCAGGATGACGATTACCGCTCGTGAGGGGTTTTGCTGTTGACTGGGGCGGGTTTGTTTCTGTAAGAGCTCCATGATTAATAACTGATGATAGGGGTCAAGAGCTGCTATCGGTTCGTCTGCGAGTATGACTTTGGGTTCAGAGGACAGAATTCTGCTGAGGGCAACCAGCATTTTTTCGCCGTGTGAAAGTGTGGAAATGACTCGCTCCCGTAAATGTTCTATACCTGTTGCCTGAATGGCTTTGTTAATAGCCAGTTCATCGTCTTTGCCTAACTTTGCATAGGAGCTTTGGTAGGGGCTGCGTCCAAGCTGGACAACTTTTTCAACCAGGAGAGGCCAGTTGACCGGCGCATCCTGTTCCAGATAGGCAAGTTGCTGGGCGAAGCTACGTGCTTCGATACTATGGTAAGTCTGATCATTAATAAATAATTCGCCTGACACAGGCTCGTTAATTCGGGCAAGAATTTTTAGTAATGATGATTTTCCTGCACCATTAGGGCCGATAATACCCAGCACTTCTCCGGCACCCAAGCTAAGAGAAATATTCTTTAGAATTGTAACTCCGTCAATTTCCCAGTCCAGGCTTGTGGCTTTAATAATGTCAGTCATCGCAGTAGGTGCCGGTTCTTGAAAATAAGAAACAAAAAGAAGGGACCACCCAAAGCTGCAGTTATAACACCAACCTGAAGTTCCTGAGTGCCAGGTATATTCTGTACAAGTGAATCAGCAAGCAACAGCAGGGCGGCACCGCCGACAGCACTATAAGCTAATAAACGTCCAGGCTCATGATTAACCAGCGGGCGTAATAAATGCGGCACCATCAGGCCGATAAAACTGATATTGCCACTCACAGCAACGGAAGCGCCTGTGCAGAATGCCACACCACTTATCAGCAGCCATTTTTGTGTCAGCAGATTAAAGCCCAGTGACTTTGCCGTATCCTCGCCGAGACTCATGGCATCCAGAAAATGTCTACGGGATAAAATCATCATCCAGCCCAGCAGCATAAAAGGAAAGGCAAAAAATAATTCATTGCTGCTGCGATTACTGAGTGAGCCGAGCATCCAGAAATATATTTCCTGCAATGCAAAAGGATTGGGCGCAAAATTTAAAGCAAGTGAAGTCATGGCGGTGGTCATGGCATTTATCGCAATCCCGATAAGAATAATGGTTAGCGCTCCCTGATACCTGCCAGCCAGTGAAAAAATAATTGCCACGGCGATTAAGGCGCCTGACATTGCGGCCAGTGGGACAACAAGCCAGCTGACGGATGCCAGCCCGTAGTAAAGCACCACTACTGCAGCAAAAACACCGGACTGCGAAACACCCAGTAAATCCGGACTGGCGAGCGGGTTGATCAACAAGCCCTGTAAGGCTGCACCGGAAAGTGCCAGTGAAATGCCGATACATACGGCAAGCATCGCTCTGGGCAGGCGAATCTCAAAAAAGATCAGCGCATCGGTGCTCTCATTTCCTGAGAACAAGTCAGCAACGGCGTTAATGATAGAAATGTCAGCAGAGCCACTAAGCAGATTCCAGCAAAAAAGCACCGGTACGCTGATCAGTAAAAGGCTGAAATAGAGTTTTAATTTATTAGCGCGCTTCACCGGTTCATCTCGATTGATCGGAGTATGATCTCATAGGCATCGATCATCGAAGGCCCTGCACATTGAAATAGGGTATCGGGCAAAACAATAATACGCTCTGCCGGGAAATAGCTTTTCAGCACCGGATGTTGCAACAGGGGCTGGATAAGTTTTGCATCATGACGCCCACTTTGGTCAACCAGTAAGTAATCAGGGTTGCCACTGATCAATCTTTCCAGTGCAAGCTTGCCGGAACCAGAGAGGCCTTGCTCAGCGGCCAGATTGCGTAAGCCCAGACTTGTCAGAAAATCATCTCGCAAGGTATTGCTGCCAAAACTGAAACCATTATTGGCATAAAAAACAGCGCTGAGATTTTCCAGCCCGCTTAATGATTCCCGAACCGCATTAATACGACTCTGCATTTGCCGTATTAAAGCTTCTCCACGTTCAACTTCACCAAGTAGGGCAGCCACTTCCTGTATTTGCTGGAAAGCCTGTTGCAGTGTAGCGGGGAAACCCAGAGTCTTGGTTGGATAACCGAATCCCTCCAGCAGGTTAACGGCACTGGTAGCGCTGAACTGACTGTTTAACACCAGATCTGGCTGGAGCGGAATAAGCTCTTCAGCCTGAGCATGATTCAGATAAATATCACCAAGCTCCTCACTGAAAAACGAATAGCGGGAATCGGCGGCCAAATAACTTAATGAAGCTATCTTGTCGGGGTCGGCGAGTAACACGACCAGCTCATCACTACAAAGACTGAGGCTGACGATGCGCTGGGGTTTATCCGCAGCCAGACAACAGCAGGCAGAGAATGCCGAAAAAAATAGGAATAATGCACGAATCATAGGGCCATTGTAGGTATTTATTCGTTCAGGTAATAGCTTGGAAATAACCTATCTTTTGCGTCAAGCCGTTTGTAGTTCGCTCACCTGCGCTCCTCACTTACAAACTGTCGCCGCTTGTTATGCCCAGGAAAAGTATTACCCGAAGATTAACGGGTCTTATGACAAATTTCGTTCAGGCGTTCGTGATCTTTTATTAATATTTCACGACCATCCACATCGATAAGATCTTCTTTTTGCAGCCGGCTGAAAGTACGGCTGACTGTTTCTATGGTTAGACCGAGGAAATTGCCAATATCCATTCGTGACATGGGCAGACGCATGGCATTTGGGGATAATTTACGTCGGCTGAATCGATGTGAAAGACTTAATAGAAGCGTCGCAACGCGACCTTCTGCATTTTTCTTGCTTAAGGTCAGCAACATTTGATGGTTTGATTCAATCTCTCTGCTCATTAATTGGAAAAAATGGCGCTGCAAAGTCGGTATTTGCAGGGAAAGTTCTTCAAGACGTTTAAACGGAATTTCGCATACAGTGGATGTTTCGAGTGCAACTACATTACAGCCATGGTTGGAAGTATCGATTCCATCGAATCCCAGCACTTCGCCAGGCAGAAAGAAGCCGGTAATTTGCTCAATTCCACTATCATCAATCAGATAGGTTTTAATAGAGCCTGAACGCACAGCATAGATAGAGCTGAATTTATCTCCGGTACGGTAAAGATGATCTCCCGCTTGCATTGGACGGGCACGCTGAATAATAGTGTTCAGGCGGTCAATATCCTTGACGTCCATTGCCAGAGGCAGGCAAAGCCCTCTCAAATTACAATTTGAACATGAAGCCTGAACAAAGCCATGGCTGCAGGTATCGTCGTATGATGCAACATTTGACATATATCTATGCAATCACTGTTTTAGTAGTTTACGCTGCTTGAAGCGCAATCTTACCTTGTGCATCTAGATCATGAAAGCGTGCAGCACATTATTTAGCAGGTTTAGGCCTTTTGGCGTGGTTGCCAGGGTGTCAGTGCGTAATAAATTCTGCTCCTGGAGTGATATCAATATAGCATCAATACTTTTCAAGCTCAGGCCGGTTCTGGCTTGAAAAAGTTCACGTGAAACTCCTCCTGTTAAGCGTAAAGCGTTCATCATAAATTCAAGCGTCAGGTCCTGAGCCGGAATATTATCGCTTTGTACAGTAAAGCCACTTTCGCCATTTGCCGCGAGATAGGCCTTGGGCTGCTTCAGTTTTCTGGTTCGGACTATACGATTTTCTTGTGGCAAACTGATCTTGCCATGCGCTCCGGCACCAATGCCCAGATAATCACCAAATTGCCAGTAATTTAAATTGTGCCGTGCCTGTTGTCCTGGCTGACTGAAGGCTGAAATTTCGTAACGGGAATAGCCCGATGATTCAAGCAAGGCTATACCGCCGTCCTGCATCCTGTCGATCAGATTGGCAAGTGGCAGTCGCGGAGGCCGGCGATAAAAAACAGTATTGGGTTCGATGGTTAACTGATACCAGGAAATATGCGCAGCCTGACAGTCAACAGCCTGTTGCAGATCATCCAAAGCCTGTTCAATATTTTGCCCGGGCAGGGCAAACATCAAATCCAGGTTAAAATTGTTGAAGCCGGCTTTACGTGCGATGTCAGGCGCAGCCAGAGCTTCCCTGGCATCATGAACGCGTCCAAGTTTTTCTAAAAAGTTCTGCTGAAAGCTTTGTATGCCGATGGATAACCGGTTGATCCCGGTCTGTCGGAAATCGGAAAACTTTTCCTGTTCAAAAGTGCCGGGATTGGCTTCCAGAGTAATTTCGATATCGCCAGCAAAAGGGATCAGGCTCTGAATAGTTTCAAGCAATTTGTGCAGTGCTGCCGGCGAAAAAAGACTCGGCGTCCCGCCGCCAATAAAGATACTTTGTAGGCTGCGACCCTGTACATAAGGAAGGTCGAGAATCAAATCCTCTAGCAGACTATCGACATAGTCCTGCTCTGGAAGGACACGATCAAATTCATGTGAATTAAAATCGCAATAAGGGCATTTTTTTAAACACCATGGGATATGAATATATAAACTCAGAGGCGCTAGACTCAAGTCGCTGATACTGTCATTCACAGCTTCAGATATTGAGCCAGTCATAATGGCCAGCGTGATAACAATTCCTGAATGGCCTGCGCGCGGTGACTTAGGGAATTTTTTACCTGCGGTGTCAGTTCAGCGGAGGCACAGTCGTGTTCGGGAACATAAAAAATGGAGTCATAGCCGAATCCGTTTGCTCCCCTTTCTTCGAATAAAATACTGCCTTCCCAGCTGCCCTGGCAGATGAGAGGCATCGGATCATCAGCAAAACGCATCAGGGCAATCACACAATGAAAGCGCGCTCTGCGTTGAGACTGCGGGACAGTGCTGAGTTTATCCAATACCAGACGGTTATTTGCGGCATCATTAGCTGCCCTGTCCAGATCCGTTCCTGCATAACGGGCGGAGTAAATACCAGGCTCGCCCTGGAGGACATCAATCTCCAAACCTGAATCATCAGCCAGAGCAGGCAGGCCGGTCAGTTTGGCCGCATGACGTGCCTTGATGATGGCATTTTCTACGAAACTCAGACCGTCTTCGATAGCTTCCGGAAATGCAAATTCAGATTGTGATATTAATTCCAGTTTCAGAGGAGCCAGAGTTTGCTGTAGCTCCTTGAGTTTTCCCTGATTGTTACTGGCCAGCACTACTCTAGTCATAATTTTGATCAGTGGTTTAATTAATGTACATCTGGGTGGTATAGCTTATCGGATAAACAGGCCCGCTGTTTTCCGGTTGAATTTCAAGAGAAAAACGTAAATTTTCGGCATTGGAAAACTCAAACTGTCCCAGATAATAAACCGCCGTTCCTTCACGAATCTCTATAAAATCAATCGTGGAATTTTGCCCCAGTAAATTGCCTTTTTCTCCAGTGACGGTGGCTCTGACAGGTGTACCGGTTCCACCTGTATTTTTTATAACTGAAATATTCAGAAATGCACTTCGTGGAGAGCGGACTATGCCATACTGTGCAGCAATTTCCGGGCTGATAAATGAGCTGTTCACGGCAATATAATGTACGGTGTACGCACCGGCGAGTTCTGCTTCTTCTGCATGGACTGCTGATATTAGAAGACAACAGGTGACTATGCTTAAGAGGCCGATTTTTTTAAATAAAATGTTCATGATTGTAAATATAAGACTCTCGGGTATGGAAAATAAATGGCAGGCAGCTCAGCTCTGCTGCTCTTACCGGGTTATGTGGTAGATAGCATTTATACCAAAAAAATTCTGATTAAAATTTATCAGACTAGAATGTTGATACTTTTCATCGACCACGGTGCGGTTCAGAATTTTAATGTTTCGTTCGTGGCAGAGCGCATCAAAATCCCGGATGGTACAGAAGTGAATGTTCGGCGTGTTATACCATTCGTAGGGAATATTTTCGGATACGGGCATACGGCCTTTGTGCAGGAGATAAAAGCGGTAGCGCCAGTAGGCAAAGTTCGGGAAAGTGATGATGCAATTTTTGCCAATTCGCAACATTTCTTCTACCAGTACGTCAGGTTTTTGAACTGCTTGTAATGTCTGAGCCAGTAATACGGTATCGAAACTCTTATCAGAAAAGTTATCGAGGCCCTTATCCAGATTCTGCTCAATAACATTAACACCAGCCTCAAGACATTTTTGTATGTTTCTGGTATCGAGATCCAGGCCGCAATCAAAAATTTGCTTTTCTCTTTTTAGTGAGGCGAGAAATGAACCATCACCACAACCAAGGTCAAGCACACTGCTGTGGGGTTCAATCCAGTCCTGAATAATTTGTAAATCAGCGCGCATCGTTTTTACCTTCACGTCCACCGGGGGAAGCATTACATTCCTCGGCGACCACAGATAAATAGGCTGACAGAGCTTCTATATAGCGTGGTTCAGATAACAGAAAAGCATCATGGCCGCCGTCCGATTGTATTTCCAGATAAGAAACCTGGCGTTTTGCTTTTAGCAGGGAGTTTACAATCTCCCGGGATCTTTCTGGTGGAAAACGCCAGTCTGAACTGAAAGATATAACCAGGAATTTACAGGACCCCTTTTCAAAGGCTTTACTAAAATCGCCGGCATAATCAACTGCCGGATCGAAATAATCTAAGGTCTTGGTAATCAGTAAATAAGTGTTGGCATCAAAATTACTGGAGAAAGTTTCGCCTTTGTACTGCAGATAACTTTCTACCTGGAAATCCACATCGAAGCCGAAGTTGAGAGTGCCAGTTCTTAAATCACGTCCAAAATTTCCGCCTGTTAATGAGTTCTTACCAAACTTATCGCGCATTGCGCTTTCCGACAGGTAAGTGATATGACCAATCATACGTGCCAGGGTTAAACCTTTTTTCGGGTAGGTCCCATGCTCGTAATAATGGCCCTGATGAAAGTCGGGGTCTGATGTAATGGATTGCCGGGCCACTTCATTGAAGGCTATATTTTGTGCAGATAATTTAGGTGCGGCAGCGATCACCACTGCATGGCGCAGACGTTCCGGATAGGAAATCGCCCAGCGCAGCACCTGCATGCCACCCAGACTGCCGCCGATTACTGCGGCCCACTGTTCGATGCCGAGATAATCAGCCAAGCGAGCCTGGCTGTTTACCCAGTCCCTTACCGTAACAATTGGAAAATCCGGACCAAAGGGTTTGTTAGTCGCCGGGTTAATGGATACAGGCCCGGTACTGCCTGCACAACCGCCCAGATTATTAAGACTGACAATAAAGAACTTGTTGGTATCAAAGGCTTTGCCAGGTCCAATACAGCTATCCCACCAGCCGGGTTTTTCATCATCAGGACTATGATATCCAGCGGCATGATGATCTCCGCTCAGGGCGTGACAAATTAAAATCGCATTGGATTTCTCGGCATTTAATTCACCATAGCTTTCTATCATCAAGTCATAGGATGGGATAACTTTTCCACTGCGCAGCGTTAAAGCTTCATCGAAATGAATCAGTTGCGGCTCAACAATGCCGACAGAATCTGCTGGGATAGCCTTAGCCATTTTCATTAAATACCAATGACGAAATCCGGGAATAAACGTAAACTTTGGGCGATACCCTGAATCAGCAGGGTTTCAACAACCTGGATAGCAAGGAAAACAAAAATAGGTGAAAAATCCAGACCACCCATCGGTGGGATGACTTTATGTACCCTTTTCATAATGGGGTCTAGTATCTGTTGTATAAGCAGCAAAGCAGGGTTGCCATTGTACGGGGCAATCCAGCTGGCTATGATGGAAATCAGCAGGCCATACTTATAAATTTTCAGGATAAATGCCAGCAAGCCTATAAAAGACCAGGCAAGGATGGTGCCTAAAGCAACTATTCCAAATCCGCCGGCTATCAGCAGCAACAGACTGGTGGCAATAGTGTTCAGCAGTAATGCCAGAACCAGGGACGCAAAATCAATACCTTTATATCCCGGAATGAACTTTCGAAGTGGATTTAATAGTGGTGCGGTAATTTTCACAATGGATTGTGAGATCGGGTTGTAAAAATCGGCACGTGCGGCTTGCAATAAAAATCGTACCAGCACAGTGAAAATATATAAGCCACCGAGCGTGTTGATAATTAATAGCAGAACCTGACTAAGAGAATTACTCATGTGTTACTCATTCTTTGTTGTCAGTTAATAATGTACTGGCACTTGATAATGCCAGTTCTTCGGACCTGGTTTTTGCCTGTTTCAGCGCTCTTGCAATGATAGAGTTGAAATCATCTTTTTCAAGTTGCGCCAATGCAGCAGCGGTAGTGCCACCTGGTGAAGTGACTTTGCGACGTAACTCAGCGATGTCATCCTCACTGTTAAGTGCCAGTTTGGCTGAGCCAAATGCTGTTTGCAGAGCCAGTTGATTAGCGATATCAGCATCCAGTCCCAGCGTGATGGCGGCCTGCCGAAGCGCCTCAGTAAACAGAAAGAAATAGGCTGGGCCGGAACCTGACAGGGCGGTCACCACATCCATGTCACTTTCCTGTTGTAGCCAGCAAACTGTGCCAACTGCTGCCAGGATAGATTCAGCCGACTGCTTTTGCTCTTCACTAGCCTGCGTATTGGCAAATAATGCAGAAGCTCCGGCCTGAACTAATGCGGGCGTATTTGGCATACAACGGATAACAGGCTGTCGCGCTGAACTTAAAGCTTCAAGGCTTTGGATTGATATTCCAGCGGCGATTGAAATCAACAAAAGCGGTTTTTTTGCCAGTGCGCTTTGTAATGGCAATAGTACTTCCTGAATCATCTGTGGTTTAACTGCCAGTACAAGAATATCGGCATGGCCTATGACAAGCTCGTTATCACCGGAGATATTAATACCGGTGTCATTCTTCAGGGACTGCAATTGTTCATTATTGGGATCGGCAGCCCAGATAAGCTGGCAGGGATAAGCCTGAGCCAGTAAGCCTTTGATCAAGGCTGTTGCCATATTGCCGGCGCCTATGAAGGCAATTGTCTTATCATGTTTGAGCATGCGCGCATTGTACCTTAATCTGGTGACAAGAAGGTGCATGTATATGCTTCGCCGCATCCCTGTATGCATTCGGACTGTGCGTCTCAGCTTGTATTTTCATGCAAGGTAAAACCGCTTGCTGTTTCAGGCATAAGCAAAAAATAGACCTGGAATTAATTTCTGGCACCAAATATATCTGTACCAATACGCACAATTGTCGAGCCCTCAGCAATCGCTGCTTCCTTGTCGCCGCTCATACCCATGGAGAGATGTCGGCAGGTGCTTATGCCCCCGGCCAGAAGCTCATCCCTGGCTCTGGCAAGTTTATGAAAGCTGGCGCGTTGCTCTGCAAAACTTTTCCCCGGGGCCGGTATGGTCATCAAGCCCGCCAGTTCAATGTTGGTTAAGCGATGAACTTCTTTGGCGAGCTTGGGAATTTCCTGGAGCTTA
Source organism: uncultured Gammaproteobacteria bacterium (assembly GCA_963975155.1). Lineage (GTDB taxonomy): Bacteria > Pseudomonadota > Gammaproteobacteria > Pseudomonadales > Pseudohongiellaceae > UBA5109. Next base: position 37,716 of record CAXBFG010000003.1, read on the forward strand.
ATGCCTGCTTTGGATTTTTCATCATCCAGGTTAACCTGCAGCAGCACTTTTAGTGGTGGCAAGGTGGCAGGCCTTTGCTCATTTAATCGAATGGCAATCTTGCTGCGATCTATGCTGTGTACCCAGGAAAAGTTTTCTGCAATGGCTTTGGTTTTATTGGATTGAATAGGGCCGATAAAATGCCAGTCCAGATTATAAAGGGCTAACGCCTGAATTTTCTCCAGCGCTTCCTGCAGGTAATTTTCTCCGAATGACTGTTGGCCACACTCAAGCGCTTGCAAGATGCTTTCAAGCGGATGGGTTTTACTGACCGCCAGCAGCATTACAGAGCCTTGCGGGCGCTGATAAATTTTTTCAAAGTGTGAAATCTGATGACGAACTTCACGGATTTTTTCTGGTATGCTGGCAGTCACGTTTCGCTGGTATGTAATTTTACTGATAACGCCGATTATAGGGGGTTAAGCCTACAATGAATATTCAAGAACTACTTAATTTCAGTGTGCAGCAGGGAGCTTCGGATCTGCACGTAACTGCAGGTATGCCCCCCTTGATCCGGGTTGATGGTGATATCCGTCGAATTAACGTGGAAGCAATGGATCATAAGGAAGTACATGGTCTTATCTACGACATTATGAACGATAAACAACGTAAGGATTATGAAGAGTTTCTTGAGTCGGATTTTTCATTTGAAATACCTGGTCTGGCTCGATTCAGGGTAAACGCCTTCGTGCAGAATCGTGGAGCGGCAGCCGTTTTTCGTACCATTCCTTCCAAAGTTCTCAACATGGAGCAGCTGGGGATGGGAGAAATATTCAAGAAAATTTCACAAAATCCGCGCGGACTTGTAGCCGTGACTGGTCCAACCGGTTCGGGTAAAAGTACCACGCTTGCAGCCATGGTGGATTACATCAACGATACCCGTTATGAGCACATACTGACTATTGAGGACCCCATAGAATTTGTTCATGAAAGCAAGAAATCACTGGTAAATCAGCGTGAGGTCCACAGGGATACTCATGGTTTTAATGAAGCCTTGCGTTCTGCCCTGCGTGAAGACCCTGATATTATTCTGGTGGGTGAATTACGAGACCTGGAAACCATTCGCCTGGCCCTGACCGCGGCAGAAACCGGCCATTTGGTCTTCGGTACTTTGCATACCACTTCTGCAGCCAAGACCATCGACAGGGTAGTCGACGTGTTCCCGGCGGCCGAAAAAGATATGGTCAGATCAATGCTGTCCGAGTCATTGCAAGCGGTTATTTCACAGACCCTGTTGAAAAAAGTGGGTGGTGGCCGTGTGGCCGCTCACGAAATTATGATCGGCACATCAGCGATACGGAATTTGATCCGGGAAGATAAAATTGCCCAGATGTATTCAGCCATCCAGACCGGGGCCGGTGTAGGCATGCAGACGCTTGATCAGTGTCTTAAAGGCCTGGTTGCAAAAGGTCTTGTCGATCGCAATGAAGCACGCTCAAAAGCCAAGTCTGCTGACAGTATTACCTGATCAGACTTGCTATTGTGATTATCGTTCGTAGGAAGTAGCGAACCAGTTTTCCAGAATCAGCTGTGCGGCCAGTGAATCGACTACTTCTCTGGCCTTATAGCGCTTACCATGTGCCTCTGCCATGGTTTTACGGATGTCTTTTGCTTCCCGGCTACTGAGCCTTTCATCCATACTGTAGCAGGGAATATTAAAACGTCCGTTTAAACGTTGCAGGAATTTTTGTGCTTTCAGGGTCATGTCGTTTTCACTGCCATCCATATTAAAGGGCATGCCTATAATAAAGGCGTCGGGTTTCCATTCCTGTACCAGTTTTTCCATGATTTCCCAATCCGGTATGCCGTCGTGGGCGTTTACTACAGCCAAAGGGGAAGCAGTTTGGGTGATACTTTGTCCGACAGCGACGCCAATTTTCTTGGTGCCGTAATCGAAGGCCATGGCGGTCAGGGGTGATGGCATCAGCCTAGCAGGATCCCGTGTCAGCACTTAACTGTGAAATATCAAAGCCGAGAGATGCAGCGGCCTGTTTGGGTTTATTGCTATATTCCGTGGAGAAAATAAGTTCCTTTGAAGCGGGACAGGTAAACCAGGCATTGTCGGTAATTTCCTGTTCCAGTTGGCCCGGGCCCCAGCCAGAGCAGCCCAGTACAACAAGAAAATTTTGCGGGCCCTGATTTCTTGCAATTGCTTCCAGAATGTCTCTTGAGGTAGTGATATAAAGATTGTTTTCCAGATTCAGGGTTGATTGCCAGGGCTCGGATTTATCGCTTCCATCATGCAGAATAAAACCTCGGTTTGGCTCAACTGGGCCGCCGCTTAACACCACCTGTGAAGCGTCAGGCTGACGTTCGTCTTCAATACCGAGCTGTTCAAAAAGTTCGGAGAGGGTGATGGGCAAAGGCAGATTAACCGCGATTCCTATGGCCCCTTCCTCAGAATGTTGCCATATATAAATCACCGACTTTTCAAAAAAAGAATCCTCCAGTTGCGGCATGGCAATCAGAAATTGGCCAATGAGGCCGGATGATGTTGATGTGGCTTGAAGATTCATGATCCTTGACTGTTAATTACTGGTAAAGGTGTTGCTTTGATGAAATTGCCAGGTGCGTACAATTTCCAGAATATCGACTTCTTCGCGCATGCTCGGCGGGAAGGCATCAAAGGGCGCAGCCAGCTGCACGATACGAATAGCTGCATCATCCAGAATTGCATGGCCCGAAGAGCTTAAAATCTTAACCTCACTGACCCGGCCATCCGGAAACAAGGCAACCATGAGGCGCAACTGTCCGTAGATTCCGCTAGAACTGGCTTGTTGCGGATAATTAAAATTACCTATTGCCTCAATCTTGCGGCGCCAGGCATCCAGATATTCGGCATCTCTGGCCAGTCGAGTCGAAGCAGATGAAATTGTGTATTTCCTTGGGCGCTGAGCATAGGCTTCGCGATGAATATCCAACTGGGCCTGCAGACTGGCCAAAGTTTGTTCCAGTGAGTTTTGTGAAGTGCCCTGAAAGTCCTGGTTTTGAGCGTTTTCTAGACTTTCTTCTGCGCTGTTCAGAATTCTGTCCGAGTCACTTGTGGTAATGATCTCCTGTTCCGGGCTGCTCTGTGTCGCCATAGCTTCTATGGCAGCAACTTCCTGAATTTCATCGGCGTTAAAACGGGATTCAAACGGGGTGCTGGGAAGTGCCAGCTCATCCAGTGAGCCACTACCTTCCTGATTGGCCTGTGCCAGGAAATCGGCTTCCTCTGGTGCCTCATTACTTTCGTACTGGGCCAGAGTGACATCCAGACTCAGAGAAGTATTGATCTGTTCGTAAAAAGTAAAACCAACCCCAAGAATTAAAACGGCATGCACACACAGAGACATAAACAGAGTAAAACCAAAGCGCTCATTTGCCAGAGACTGATTGGCAAGCTCTTTAGGATCAAATCCTGACGGGCCTATTTCTCTCAGGTCTATGTTGGCAGTAACAGACAATCATTTCTCCAGCTTGGCGGCAATACACTCCATTAAATCACTGCCAATGTTCAGATCAAATGCAGCATCCAATTCCCGAATACAGGTGGGACTGGTGACATTGATTTCGGTCAGATAATCACCAATGACATCCAGGCCGACAAAGATCAGACCTTTATCTTTTAAGGCGGGGCCGACCTGTTCACAAATCCAGCGATCCCGGTCTGTCAGGGGGATACCTTTAGCCGTGCCTCCGGCAGCAAGGTTGCCACGGGTTTCCATTACTGCCGGAATTCGTGCCAGGGCATATTCAACCGGTTTACCATCAATCATCAGGATACGTTTGTCTCCTGCGACAATTTCCGGAATAAATTTCTGCGCCATGATCTGATGTTGGCCATGACCCGTGAGGGTTTCCATGATGACGCTAAGATTTGGATCGCCAGGCTTAATCCTGAAAATAGAAGTCCCGCCCATGCCGTCCAGGGGTTTAAAAATAACGTCTTCATGCTTCTTATGAAATTCTCTAAGCAGCTTTGCACTGCAAGTGACCAAAACCGGCGGACAGCATTGCGGAAACTGGGTGGCAAAAACTTTTTCATTACAGTCACGAAGGCTTCTTGGCTTGTTTACAACTAATACGCCCTGATTTTCTGCTGCTTCGAGTATATAAGTGGTGTAAATATATTCATTATCGAAGGGAGGGTCCTTGCGCATCAGGATGACATCAAACTCGGCTAGAGCCTTACGCTCGGATTCACCAAGACTAAACCAGTCTTGCAGGTTGTTGCGTACTTCGAGGCTGCGTACCTCGGTCATTGCTATGCCATTATCAAGATAGAGATCAGGCTGTTCTATGTAGGACAGGCTCCAGCCACGATCCTGAGCAGCCAATAGCATGGCAAGAGTGGAATCCTTTTTTACCTGGATTTTCTGGATCGGGTCCATTACTACGGCAAGCTGAACAGTCATATTAAGTTCCGGTATTGAGAATGCAAGGAGTATAGCAAACAGCTGGTCCCTACGGATAATACTACTGTCACTCGAAAGTGTCCCTGTCTGATTATTTTGCTAGTGGTTCAATTTGGAATTTTGTTTGCCTTGTCTATCCTGGCATGGTCGTCTTTTCAAGACTGGACACAAACAGAAAAATTTAAAAGGGGATCACTATCAATACCTTGGCGGCAGACAGTAAAGCCTGCTATATAAATAGATAGAGCAGCCTGGTAACAAAGGTAGATAGCAAAGTAGATAGCAAAGTAGATAGCAAAGTAGATAGCAAAGTAGATAGCAAAGTGGATAGCAAAGTGGATAGCAAAGCGGATTAAGATGGACATTAGCAGGAGCAAGGCAAGCAACAAGGATAGCAGAGGGGATATCAGAGTGGATAGCAGCAGGAAGAGTTTAGGTTTCACACCTGAGGGATTGACTGAGGCAAAACCTGACAGAGCAGAACAGGCTCCTGGCAGGTGCCTAAACAGCATATTGTTTATAGATGATAATCCGCTCGTCCTGGAAACCGTCAAAAAGTTAATGGAAAACACGGCCTTTGAGTTGCTGACCAGCGATGATCCATTTATGGGGCTTTGCCAGTTATCTCAACATAAGCCTATTGCTGCTTTTATCGATGCAAGCCTGAATGGCCTTTCCGGATATCAATTTTGTGCCCTGATAAAAGCTCAGCCCACTTATCGGCATATCTTGATAATTTTGGTGCTGGAACAGGCCGACAAACTGTTAGCAGCCAGAGCAATCGCGGCTGGTGCAAACTCGGTTCTGGTTAAGCCTTTTGGCAGGAATGAATTAATTGAAGCAAGCCGCAGGCCAGGAGAAATAGCAGCTTGAATCCGCTACAGGAAGGAAGAAAGTCGCTAACTTCTTATTGTCAGAATATATTGATCTCCTTGGATCAAACGCTGGAAGAGTTCTATCGTGCCCGGGCTTCAGGGCAGACGGTGAAGCAGGCCAAGGCCTTACAGAAGCTGAAAAAATATAGCCTGCAATTGTTATTGCTGGAGCCATTTTATCGTCTTAATGAAGGTGAAAATAAAGCTCAGTACTTACAAAAACTTTGCGTCTTGTTAGCTAATGAAAGCTTTCATACTGATTCAGACGAAGAGCTCCACTTACTGACAAGCTTTTACAGTACGCTTGCTGATCTGTCATCTTCATAGTTGAAACTGAATCTAGAATAAAACATTTATTCTGCGGATGTTGTGAGCAAGAAAATTAGCCGGGGTTCTGTTTTGTCCTTAGAAGTCATCGTCTTTGATGCTTATCAGGAGCTGGCAGAGTCGACAATAAAAACACAGATGATGGGCTAGAGAAATTATAAGAAGTGCAAAAAGTGTAATGAAGTGCAAGAAGTGCAAGAAGTGCAAGGAAGTAGAAAAATGCTCAAAAGAGCATTCGGGAGTATTTATGCAAAGAAACTCCATATGTCCTGTTTAAACCTGCGCTTCAAAGCTTGAATTTGCTACAATCCCAGCGATTAAATTCGGGGTTGTGGAGAAGCAGTTAATTGAAGGCGATTGGTTACTACTGGGGTATAGGTGGAGTACTGGCAATTTTATTGTCAGCCGTATTCAGGCTATCGTTTCGGATTGTTGAAATGCTGAGTTACCCCTTGAGCATCCTGCAATGGATTGTCCTTGTTGCTTTCGCACTATACATGGCTTATGCAGAGGGCTATAAAGGCTTTCATCTTAATTTCTCACCACGGGTTGTAGAAAGAGCCAGGTTTTTTCTGGATCAGAGTGAAAGTTACAGAATATGGCATATGCTGTTCGCACCCATATTTTGTATGGGGTATATCCACGCAACACGAAAAAGAAAACTGATATCATTTTCGCTAACAAGCGCGATTATTGTTCTGGTTTTACTGGTGAGTATGTTGCCTCAACCCTGGCGCGGTATTGTCGATGCGGGTGTTGTGCTGGGTCTTTTGCTGGGGATATTGTCTATCGCTTATTTCTGGATGAAATCTGCTCAATCCGGAAAAACGGATTGGAATAGTCCGGTTCCAGCTGACTTTCCAGGGTAAATTACCTGAGTAACAAACCCTTAATTTGGGCCGACAAGATTTCGCCAATGAAGTCGAGAAACAAGGTGTCCAGGCTGGAATTGAAATGTTTGGCTTTACTGCTGGCAATCACCAGCAAGGGAATGCCAGGCAACTTATCTTTTAATTCTTTTTCCTCATGAAAGTGAATTGGAATGATAGCTGCGGAGTTTATTTTAGGCATGTCTGGGAAAAACAATTGTGCTTGTTCGGGATCCAGATTCCCGCAATAAGCTCTCTTACGTTGGAAAAGTACGCCCAGAACCTTGCGAGCATGATCCAGGGGGAGCAAAAACAGTTTTGATTCCTGCTCATCCAAAGCTTCGTCCGTAGCAAAAAAAATTCGGCTGGCGCTGGCATCAAATTCATTTTTTAATTTCTCATCAATTAGCCCGGATAGTTCGTCCAGGCTGCGCGTATTAATGATGTTCAGGATAATAGTGCGGGTTTTTTCAAAAAGGGCATCGTTTTCTTTGGCATTTTCTATGAAGTCATGGATTTTATTCTGATTTTCATCGCTTTTACGTCTTAGCAAGCTGACCTGTCGCTCAAGCAAGGAAACTGCGGAGCCGCTTTTATGGGGGATACGAAGTTTTAATAATAAATCTTCGCGGTTAGTGAAAAAGTCAGGGTGTTCCAACAGATAAGTCGCAACACTTTCATCATCCAGGATCATTTCGTCAGTTTTGGCGAGTGCATTCTGGGATTCTTGCTTCATAAATCTACTTGTCCTTGGTACACAGTGTTTGCAGGGCCAGTCATAAAAACGGATGAATTTGTGCCTTTCCAGCTTATAGAGAGTTTGCCACCTTTAAGCTCGACTGTCACGGTTTCAGCTAATAATGACCTGCGAATTCCAGCCACCACGGCGGCACATGCTCCGGTACCGCAAGCCAGAGTTTCACCAGCGCCACGCTCAAAGACCCGTAAGCGAATCAGATCAGGCCTCACAATTTGCATAAAGCCGGCATTTACCCGGTCAGGAAAGCGTTCATGTTGTTCAATCAGAGGGCCGAATGTTGCAACTGGCGCAGTATCAACATTATCTACCTGGTAGACAGCATGAGGATTTCCCATGGATAGTGCAGATATTTCAATATTGTGCTCACCTGGTAAAAGGAGTTGGTAGGTGAGGGCTTCCTTGTCAGCGAGAAAAGGGATCTCGGCAGGCCTGGTTATAGGTGCGCCCATGTCGACACTTACCTGTCCATCCGAAAGGGCTTCACAATGAATAATATTGCCGGTTGGCATACTCAGCGATATAAGCTTGTTGGCGCTTAGCCCCTGGTCAATTAAATAGCGTGTTACACAGCGTGCACCGTTACCACAATGTTCAACTTCAGAGCCGTCAGCATTATAAATTCGATAGTTAAAATCACTGCCAGGAATGGTGGAAGGTTCGATAACCAGCAGCTGATCAAAACCAATGCCAGTTCGCCGATCAGACAGTTCTTTGATGCGATCAACAGGCACAGCAAGATCCTGCTGGATTCTGTCCAGCAGCATGAAGTCATTGCCCAGACCATGCATTTTGGTAAAGCGCAAAGACACTGCTTTATCCTCTGTTAACTAATGGTTTATATCAGGGTAACAGGCTTTCTGGTGCCAGCTGATCCTGGATAGTTTCTCTGCGACGGACCAGGTGGACTGAATCGCCATCTACCATCACTTCGGCAGCCCGATTGCGGGTATTATAGTTTGAACTCATCACAAAGCCATAAGCTCCCGCCGAGCAAACCGCTAACAAATCATTGGCTGCCAGTGTCAATTCACGGTCTTTACCAAGAAAGTCACTGGATTCACAAACTGGTCCGACGACATCATAAATAGCCTTGCTGCCCTGAGTATTTTGTTGAAGCGGAATAATATCCATCCAGGATTGATACAGGGCGGGGCGGATCAAATCATTCATGGCCGCATCAACAATCGCAAAGTTTTTATCGGCGTTGCTTTTCAGGTATTCAACCCGTGTGAGCAGCACACCGGCATTGGCGCATATTGAACGACCGGGTTCGAGGATCAGTTTAAGTCCAGTGCTTTGTAGCAAGGGTTTAATTGCAGCGATATATTCAGCGGGTTCAGGAGGAGACTCATTCTGATAACGTACACCCAGACCGCCACCCAGATCCAGGTGCTGCAAGTTAATCCCCAGGCCAGAAAGCTGTGTAACCAGCTTCAGTATTCTTTCCAGGGCGGCAGTAAAAGGTGCCATCGAGGTTAATTGTGATCCGATATGGCAATCCACACCGACAATATTAATACCTTGCAGTGACTGGGCATGCTGATATATCGCAGGGGCACGTTCAATACTGATACCGAATTTATTTTCTTTTAGTCCGGTTGAAATATAGGGGTGCGTTTGGGCATCCACATCCGGATTAACGCGCATGGAGACATTTGCCAACAGCTTCAGCTCCAGGGCAATTTCATTGAGTTTCTCCAGTTCAGCTTCCGATTCCACATTGAAGCAATGAATTCCTGCTTCAAGTGCCCGCCGCATCGCATGCTGGTCCTTTCCAACACCGGAAAATATGATTTTGTCTGCTGAGCCACCGGCCGCGAGTACGCGTTCCAGTTCTCCTTCAGAAACAATATCGAATCCGGCGCCAAGTCTCGCCAGTACATTTAGCACGGCCAGATTTGAATTGGCTTTTACTGCATAGCATATTAACGCGGGTTGATCGATTAGGGCGTTCTGGTAAGCCAGAAAAGCTTGCTCCAGTGCGGCTCGGGAATAGACAAAGCAAGGCGTTCCAAATTGTTCTGCAATTTGGGATAAAGGCACTGCTTCAGCATGAAGCTGATGATTCAGGTAATGAAAGTTACTCATTAGAAGGAGCTCTGGGAATAAATTGGCACAGCAAACACGGCAGACTCTGCTGGTACCAGAGGACCTTTTTGGCCACAGGCACAGAGGCTGCTTAGTGCTAATAACAGTAGAATTCTTTTTTTCATAAACAAGGCTTGCAGCGTTATTTAACTGGGGAGGATTATACTGCCTTAAATAAATTTTTGCTGATTTAAGAGGGGGGGAACAGGGCAGTCCAGCAAGGAAGCAACAGCCCTGAGTAACTCGGCTTCCTCGGCAGTGATAATGCCATCGGCACTGATACAGGCTGCCATGGCTTTGAGCAACATAGGCTTTTGTAATGGTTTTAATGATTTCAGGAGATCCGTGGATTTTTCCAGTACCTCGGTATTGTTTTTGTAATCTGCTCTAAAGCGAAGAGCTTTACGAGTTGTAAGCAGGCTCTGTGCATTATTGAAAGACGTTTCTGCAGCATCCTCATCATCATTACCAATCATCGCCAGAACAGATAACAAAGCTTCACAAGCCCAGGCAGCCGACATTATGTCCACTAAGCTTCGGTAAGTACGGGTATTTATATCCAGGTTATAACGTAAAATTTTAAAAATGCACCATTCGAATACAGAGATAGATTCATCAGCAACAATGAGCTGACTGAGATGACTCATAAAGGATCTGTACTGGACGGGCGAAAGTTGTTTTAAGGCAGGTATACAGAGATCAGTCATGGTCAGGTACATTTCTCTGCTTAACCAGCTGGTTTGGGAGCGTAAGTTTAATAAACTGGCAAGCTGTTGTTCGCTTAAAGCTTCCTTCAAGATACCCAGCTGCTTTTTTTCTGTCTCAGGATTGGATAGTTCCATCAATAAACAATACATCAGCATACTGGCACCAAAAGAGCTATGCGCACTTTCAATAAGCTCTGCAGGTAAGGAATTCAATTGATTGACAGCCAGGGCAAGATGTTCGATACCTGGTTCCCCAATGGAATCGACAGCAGACTTTTGTGTTAATTCTTCAGGCTGTGTGGACTCTCCGGAGAAGGAGGCAGTTTGAGCAGGGCCAGGCCTGGACGGTTTCTGAGTGCTGCCTTGGTTTAATTCTCCATTCCAGTAAGGATCGATTCTTGAGATGCGTTCGCTTAAGGGCGGATGGGTTGCGAAAAGCCCGGTAAAGCCTGACTTTAAGCCCTGACTGAAGAGCATATGGCTGATTTCTGATGCATCGGCACTCTTTATAAGGGAGCCTTCCTTGTAGCCAGCAATTTTCTTTAAGGCGCCGGCGATACCCTGCGGATTACGGGTAAACTGTACAGCAGAAGCATCGGCAAGAAACTCACGTTGTCGGCTGACGGCAGCTTTAATGATATTGCCAAAGAATGTGCCGCCATAACCCACAATTATCAGGCCAATGCCGAGTATGGCTATGCCTCCACCTTTGCGGTTAGAGCGGTTTCGATAAACACTGCCGCGCAGTATGTAATACCCGATCAAACCGATTACCAGAATGCCATAGAGAAGGCCAATAAGACGGATATTCAAGCGCATGTCCCCGTTGAATATATGGCTGAACTCATGGGCTATAACACCTTGCAGTTCATCACGATCCAGCTGGTGGATACATCCCCTGGTGATGCCGATTACGGCATCCTGTGGCTTATAGCCTGCGGCAAAAGCATTTATTGCAGAATCTTCCATTAAATAAACAGGAGGAACCGGTGTGCCTGAAGCAATGGCTATTTCTTCTACGACATTGAGTATTTTGCGTTCATCTGCATCTCGGGTTCCGGTATTTAACAGGCGACCACCCATGGCCTCGGCGACAACTTTTCCGCCACCCTTTAACTGTGCAAGCCTGAATAATGCACCAAAAGTAACCACGGCAATTACACCCAGGCTGACAAAAATAAATATATCGGATGTGATTAAATCTGCATCGAAGGCAACTTCGCCGGATGTATTCTCTGAGAAACTGATAAGGCTGACGATTAAAACTGAGGTAATAACTATCAGGCTGATAACCGCGCAAATAAAAAGCAGTATGAGCTTTTTGGTAGTACTTCTGGCACGATCCTGATGAGCAAAAAAATTCACAGCAAGCTCCGCAACCGGACTGAGATCAAGATAAACAGCGCAGACTTAAAAGGAAACTTTGGGCGCTTCCTGCATGGCTTCCCGGTCTTCATACTCCAGCAGACTGGCATTTTCTGCATGTCCGAACATGGCTGCCAGTAATACTGGCGGAAAGGTCTGTTTATAGGTGTTATACAGAGTTACAGCATCATTGAAGGCCTGACGGGAAAACGCCACTTTGTTTTCAGTGCTGGTAAGTTCTTCTGACAATTGCATCATGTTCTGATTGGCTTTCAAATCAGGATAGGCCTCGACGACAACATTTAATTTACCGAGGGCACCGGTAAGCAAACCTTCGGCCTGACTCAGGTCCAGCATGGCCGCCGGATTACCAGGTGCAGCAGATGCAGCCTGCAAGCCATTTAAAGCCTGATTTCGAGCCTGAATAACTGCTTCAAGTGTTTCACGTTCGTGACTTATGTAGGCCTTGGCAGTTTCAACTAGATTCGGTATCAGGTCATAACGTCGTTTTAACTGCACTTCTATCTGTGAAAAGGCATTTTCAAAACGGTTTTTCAGGGTTACCAGTTTGTTATAAATACCAATAACCATAAAAATGATTATGACCAGAATAACCAGAATAATGATGCTTGAAATACCCATAAGACCTCCGGAGATTATTTGCTCAGCTCACTTTTGTATGGAACTAGAATAAACGTCCTGTCAGGCAGCGTCTAGCGTAAATTGGAGAAATAGGGTTTAAGCAATCAGATCACGGGCTCTGGCAATCGCCGCTCTCACTTGTGCCGGCGCAGTGCCGCCCAGATGATCTCTGGCACTCACTGAACCTTCCAGGGTGAGCGCCTTACTGACGTCCTTTTCAATCAATCCTGAAAACTGTTTCAGGGTGTCGAGGCTGAGGTCACTCAAGCCGACCGAATTTTCAACACAATAGGCAACCGCTTTACCCACAACCTCATGTGCATCACGAAAGGGAATGCCTTTCTTTACCAGGTAGTCAGCAAGATCCGTGGCGGTAGCAAAGCCTTGCTGGGCTGCATTTCTCATGACATCCTTTTTAGATTTTATGGCAGGCACCATATCGGCATAGGCTTTGAGACTGTCTCTTAGCGTATCCAGGGTATCAAACAGGGGCTCTTTATCTTCCTGGTTATCCTTGTTGTAAGCCAGTGGCTGGGATTTCATCAAGGTTAATAAAGAAACCAGATGCCCGAATACACGGCCACTCTTGCCTCGGATTAATTCCGGCACATCGGGATTTTTTTTCTGTGGCATGATGGATGACCCGGTACAGAATCGGTCCGGCAGTTCGATGAAATTGAATTGCGAGGATGTCCACAATACCAGCTCTTCAGAAAAACGTGACAGGTGCATCATGATAATGCTGGCAGCAGCACTGAGTTCAATTGCAAAATCCCGGTCACTGACTGAATCGAGCGAATTTTCAGACGCTTTATCGAAGCCCAGCAAGGAGGCCGTAAGTTCTCTGTTAATCGGATAAGTCGTACCTGCCAGTGCAGCGGATCCGAGAGGAGAAATATTTACTCGCTTTCTGCAATCCTGCAGGCGCTGGTAATCACGTTGTAACATCTCAAACCAGGCCATTAAATGATGGCCGAAAGTTATCGGCTGAGCGGTTTGTAAATGTGTAAATCCGGGCATAATCGTTTCTGCTTCCTGTTCGGCCAAATTGATTATGCCTTCCTGTAGCGCTCTCATGAGTTGACTGATCAGATCAATCTCCTCACGCACGTAAAGTCTGATATCAGTCGCGACCTGATCATTCCTTGAGCGGCCGGTATGTAATTTTTTGCCGCTGGCGCCAATTTTTGCCGTTAATGCAGACTCGATATTCATGTGTACATCTTCGAGTTTAACAGACCAGACAAAGGCCCCGTCCTCAATTTCCTTTTGAATTTCCTGCAGCCCGGAAACAATTTGTGTTTTTTCCTGAGTATCCAGTATGCCTGCTTGCTCCAGCATGGTGGCATGAGCAATTGATCCGGCAATATCTGCCTTGTAAAGTCGTTTGTCGAAATCGACAGAGGCAGTAAACCTTTCTACAAAGGCATCCGTAGGCTCAGAAAATCTTCCGCCCCATAATTTACTGGTGTTGTTTTTATCGTTTTTCATTTTTAAAAAGAGTAATCATTGGTGCTAGTGGGCGCGAATTATAGCAATATCAGAGTATTGAGCGATATAGAAGCTGGTTTCAACTTGCAGAAGCGGTAAAATGCCGGAATGTTCTATATATCTTGGTGGTAAGTGTTTAAATGATTCTTATCTGCAAGAATGCCTTTATCATGTTCCAGGGATGGATTTATGGGGTGGCAATGCAGTAATGCTGGTTGTTACGCTTTTCTGAAAATTTTAAGTCATATGTCAGTAAATCAATGAGCGAAAAAGTAATACGCATAGCTACCCGTCAAAGCCCTCTCGCACTCTGGCAAGCAGAATATGTAAAAGCTAATCTGGAACGTCTGCATCCTGGGCTAAAAGCGGAGCTTTTACCTATGACGACCCGTGGGGATAATATCCTGGACGCTCCTTTAGCAAAAATTGGTGGTAAGGGTCTCTTTATTAAAGAACTTGAGCTTGCCATGCTGGAAGGTAAAGCAGACATAGCCGTACATTCCATGAAAGATGTGCCTATGGAGTTTCCGGAAGGTTTGGGTCTGGCCGTTATCTGTGAACGAGAAGATTATAGAGATGCATTTGTTTCAAACACTTATGCGGATTTTTATGCCTTACCCGAGAATGCTCTGGTTGGGAGCTCGAGCCTGCGCCGTCAGTGTCAGCTCAAGGCAGCCAGACCAGATATCCGGATCAAGGATTTACGCGGCAACGTAAATACACGACTTAAGAAACTCGATGCAGGTGAATATGATGCAATAATTCTGGCTGCAGCCGGACTAATTCGACTCGGGATGGAGGAAAGAATCCGTGAATATCTGGAACCTTCTCTTTGTCTGCCCGCAGGGGGACAGGGAGCCGTGGGGATTGAGTGTCGAATGGATGACCTGGAAATTCTGAAACTCTTAAGTGTCTTAAATCATAAACAAAGCGCAATATGTGTCAGGGCTGAACGAGCTATGAACGCCAGATTAAATGGTGGTTGTCAGGTGCCGATTGCCTGTCTGGCCCAATTGCAGGGAGATACACTAAGCCTGCGAGGCATTGTAGGAGAAGTGCAAGGTAAACAAATTTTAAAAAGTGAATTATCAGGCAAGGCTGAGAATGCTGAAGAGCTGGGACTGGAAGTCGCAGAACGCTTACTTGAACAAGGCGCACAGCGTTTACTGGATAAAATCGTATCGTTATGACTACTGATTTAAAAAATATCATACTCTGGCTTACGCGTCCGCAGGGACAGGCCGAAAATCTGAGTAAGTTGCTGCAGGAAAAAGGCGCCAAAGTTTTTCATCTGCCAATGATGAGAATCGAAAGAATTCCGTCCGATAAAAAACTTGAAGCAAAAATAAAAAAACTTGATCAGTTTGATATGGCTTTTTTCGTCAGCACGAATGCAGCGCAAATCGGCATGGAGCTGATTGAGACTTATTTTTCAAAATTGCCGGATAAAATCGCATATTTTGCTCCTGGACCGACCACAGCCAAAGTGCTTGAAAGTTTTGGGTTGAAAGTTGCCTACCCTGAAAAAGCCATGAGTACAGAGGCCTTGTTGATTTTGCCT
Organism: uncultured Gammaproteobacteria bacterium; assembly: GCA_963975155.1. GTDB lineage: Bacteria > Pseudomonadota > Gammaproteobacteria > Pseudomonadales > Pseudohongiellaceae > UBA5109. The sequence goes on from CAXBFG010000003.1 coordinate 52,837, forward strand.
GAAATGAGAAAAATTATTCAGAACAAAAGTAAAAAGAAAAAAACGGCAATTATTTTTCGCGGCAAAGGTGGCCGGGAACTGTTAGCAAATACATTAAGGGCAAAGGGAGTAGATGTCAGCTATGTTGAGTTATATAAAAGATCCCTGCCCGATTATAAAGAGGCCTACCTGAAAGAATGTCTGACAAATAAAAAACCCGATGGCATTATTTTCTCCAGCGCTGAAGCCATACATAATTTTACGATAGTATTCGAAGATATTTATCCGGATTTCAAAAGTATACCGGTGTTTGTGTCTTCGCCAAGGTTGGAAAGTATCGTTAAGAAAGTTGGGTTTAAAACGATAAGTTTGTTAACAGCGGCAGATGATGAATCAGTCGCCAGTGGGTTTAATAATTAAAATGATCGAAAAAACTCCAGAAACTACCGATCCGGATGTTAACGATTCTGAAGCAATAGTCTCTGAAAAAGTACATGCTGAAAAGCCGGCAGCTAAGAAAAAATATTCAATACTTCGCATTACGCTGATGTCAGTTATTGTTGCTGCCCTGACAGGACTTGCGTACTTCACATGGCTACAGCAAATTACGCTGCAAACAATATTTTCCTCTGAAACGCAGTTAGTACAACTGACTGAAGATATAAACAGACGCTTACAGGTTATTGATCAGAACATTGTGGATATTAATGACAGAAATGCGAGTAATGGATTATTGCTAAATCAGCAAAACTCCAGAATTGATAATTTAAACGATGAACTTGTGAGCCTGCGTTTAGGCGTAAGCTCGGGACAAAACAGCGGAGTTTGGCAGTTGGTCGAAGCTGTTTCTTTGCTCAGGCTTGGGCAGCAATATTTGCAGCTTAATCAGGATGTGGCAGTAGCCTTAAGTCTATATCAAAGTTGCAGGAGTATATTAAACCAAATTGATGACCCTGCTGTTGTCAGGATAAGAAATATGCTGGCTGCAGATATACAGATACTGGGTCGTCAGCAAGGCGTGGATATCCAGAGCCTTTTTATGCGCTTGAGTGAAACTGAACAACAGTTGGCTATGGTAAGTCTTCGTAATGTCAGGGAGCCAAGTATGGCATTTGAGGAAAGGGAAGCCGGAAGTGAAGAACAGGGTTTTATAGCCCGAATCGGAAATCAGTTAAGTAAATATTTCACGGTACGCAGGCTGGATGCGCCAGAACAAATGCCATTAGATGATGAGCAGTTAACATTTTTACGACAAAATATGCAGCTGCAACTTGAACAGGCAAAGCTTGCATTATTACAGCGCAGACCAGGTATTTATCAGGACAGTATCAGTAATGTACTTATGCTGGCACAACAAAATATCCCTGAACAGGATCAACTTAAAACTACTATTCTAAGAGATTTGAGGGATTTACAGTCAGCCTCTATTGCACTGAACCTGCCACGCCTAAGTGACAGTTTGGGAGAACTGGAAACCCTGCTGGGCAATATAAATTCAGATACGGATGCAGGGATTTAAAAAGATGATACAAGATATATCAGGGATCAATAAACGTGGTTAAAGCATTTATCTTTGTACTACTGGCCCTGGCTGCCGGAGCATATCTTTCAGTTATATTAACTGAGGATCCAGGATATGTGCTGATCACATTCAGAAACTGTTCACTGGAAGCAACCCTGGCAACTGTAGTGATCAGCCTGATCATTATTTTTGTAGTTTTACTCGGGGTCTTCAAACTGGTCGGCATAGCAAAACCCTTTGTTTTATTTAGAAAAGATACCTGGTATCGACTACTGTTCAGAAACAACGCTCGTCACCTGACCGAGCTTGGGTGGCAAAAATTATTTCTGGGCCACTGGCAGGAAGCCTATAAATTATTTGTGGAATCGGCAGACAGGGTACAGGTGCCCAGTATTAATTACCTGGCTGCGGCATATGCTGCCTTCCAGCGTAATGATCAGTTAGCCTGTACTTACTGTTTGTCGCAAGCGAAAAGCTCTTCACTGGTTCAGAATGCCGGTATCAGGATATTTCAGGCTCAACTCGAATTAAAGGCCGGGAAAACTGAACAGAGCCTGGCTCTATTGCTGGCCATTCAAAAAGAGCAGCCAGACAGTCCAACCGTGTTGCTACTTTTAAAAGATACTTATCTCAACCTGAAAGACTGGGCTAAGCTGCAGGAGCTGCTGCCTGAACTGGAAAAATATAAGGCTTTAAGAAATGAAGAGTTATTAATACTTAAAGAACAACTGGCAGTTCATCGTTTGCACAGGGCAACTGAAAGTTTGCTGGAGTATTCGGAGCTAAAAACTATCTGGAACAGTTTCAGCAAGGTATTGCAAAAACGAGAACTGGTTATGGAGGCTTATTTAAGGTCTTTACTCACCGTTGGCAATGGTCCGGAAGCCGTAGTTTTACTAACAAAATTTTTAAAGCATCAATGGAGTGACAGATTAGTCGAGCTGCTTGGGTATATAGACAATCAGGATGCAGCAGCTCAACTATTACTATTAGAAAGCTGGATTAAAGGCCGGCCGAAAAACGTAAACCTGATGCTGACACTTGGCCGCTTAAGCCTGAGAAATAAATTATGGGGGAAGGCACGGGAATACTTTGAATCAGCTTTACGTTTCTCAAACAGCACACGGCTTAGTGCTGAAATTAATGCAGAGTTAGGCAGATTACTTGAACATCTGGGAGAGCATGAGCGGAGTCTGGGCTGCTATCGGCAGGCTATGGAGCTCATGGAGAAAAAGCTGCCGGATTTGCCGATGCCAATTAATTCTTAACAACAAAAATTACCTCATATTTACACACTCTAGCTCTGGCTCGCTTCCTCGTTCTCTCTTTACTTTTTACCTTTGGCTTCTTAGCTCGCGAATTTTTAATTTGAATATCGACTGTTATGCCGGTTTGATCCAGATCAATAGTTTCAGAAACAATATTTATCAGCGGCCTTATTTTATTGAAAGCTGTTTTCCCAGCCCCATATATTTTAAGTAGTTAATTTATACCTGATATTCTAGTGGAGGCGACCATGCATTTAATACCTAAACACCCTTTGGCGAGATTGGATAGTTTATTTGATGATACTTTTCCGGCATTCAAGTTATTGCCTGAGTCGGATTTCAATAATTCGAAACTGGCCGTAGATATTAAAGAAAAAGGAGACTGCTATATTATTAAGGCGGATTTCCCGGGAATAAATAAGGACGATATTCAGATATCCATAGAGGATAATATTCTGACCATTGAAGCAGAGTATGAAGAAAGCAAAGAAGCTAAGGAAGATGGAAAGTATCTACGACAGGAGCGTCGTTATGGGAAGTATTCCAGGAGTTTTAATCTGGGAAAAAACGTCGACGAAGCACAAATAAAGGCAGAGTTCGATAAAGGAGTCTTATCACTGAAGGTCCCGAAGGGAGATGTAGCTCCCGCAACCCGAACTATCCCGATTAAATAACACTAATTGCCAATCCGGGAATGACTGTATTTCCAGACTGACGGTATTTAAAGCATGTCAGTCTGGATCAGTTTTCCTCGCTAAATTTATAAGCAAATTCCTGATTGCTATTATCAACATTTATTAAGCCGCCCTGAGCATTATTCTCATTGATTTGAGCATTTACCTGATATTTGCCTTCAGGTAAATCCAGGATCAGCCAGGGTCCATTACTAAGGGTATTGACCAGCTCATTTCCCTGCATATCCTTAACGGTGACCTCCACTCCGGCTAGAAAGGATCCGGATTCTACGAAAAATACCAGTCTGGTTCCCTCACTTGGAGCCAATTCACGTTCGTCTGCGCCGACTCCACCATTCCATAAAATATAGTTTTGGGCCAGGCCAATACCAGGTATAGCGCAAAGCATCAGACACATTAGCTTTAATTTGTTCATAAATTCCTCACCTTTATAAAGTCTGGGTTGAAATTTATAGAACAGAATGCAGCATTAGTACTTGATCTAAATCTATAAGTTTTAAGTTTATGCCTGGATAGGCTTAAGACTTGAAAGGAGCGGGCTTTACCTGGGCATATATTTCTGGCGGGACATCCAGGCTATTAAAAATAAGTTCTCCGGTCTGTTCTGGCCCATGAGCGATGACCAGTCCTATTTTTCTGCCGATAAAGGTCACGGTTAAATCAGCCTTGATAGCACTACCCAGGATTTCTCCGGTATCACTGCAAAGTCCGGAGGGTATATCGATTGCCAAAACTGGCAAATTGCTGGTATTTATCAAATGAATAATTTCTTTAAAAGGCTCACGCACATGACCTTTTAATCCGGTTCCCAGAAGAGCGTCAATGAGCACCATATTTTTTGCCCGGGCTTTGAATTCAGCAAAGCCCTTGAAAGAACCCGCAAGGCTTGTGATGCTGGCTTGCCGACTCTCTGCATAATCCAGGGCTTTGCGGGCATCGCCCGTGATGCTGCTTAATTTCCCCGCTACATAAATCTCAACCTGCAGACCATTCGAAAGCGCAAGAGCGGCGACTATAAAACCATCTCCTCCGTTATTCCCGGTACCACAGAATATGGCCAATTCACGGGTTGTGGGCCATTTATGCATAAGTGCCTTATAGGCTGCGGTACCCGCCCGCATCATCAGTTCAAAACCCGGGATTTGATGCTTTTCAATGGCCAGTCGATCCAGCTCTCTTACAGCAGAAGCCGTATAATAATCGGAGCCGTTCACTAGGCCAGGGACCTATCAGTATTTGGCCTGAAGAAGAATACAGCCAGGTAGGCACCGAGGAAATTGGACAGGATATCGATCGCCGTGTTTTCATATCCGCCGACATTCGTGTCGGGAATAAATACAGTAGCCATAAATTCAATAATTTCGTTAATTCCCCCAATACCGGTTGCCGCCAGAACGGTAATAACAGACATGGTTACAAATGAAGCCTGCGGATTCTGCTTATTGAGAGAGCTCACAACTTGCCACATCAACAATGCCGCAATGAAGTAACAATAGGTGTGGACTAACTGATCATATTTAAGAATGGAATAAGGTTCAGGAACTAAATCAACCAGTACCAATGAATACAGAACGCCATCTGCTACCGGCAATAAACCGCCAAGTATGTGGAGGATGAGCCAGAGGTTAAAGCCCCAAAGTACTTTGTTGCCAAAATTAAAATGCCTTTGTCCTGTATGCAGCAAGGCAACCAGTATCAGTGTGGTAATGCCATAAAACAGAAATTCAAAGTTTGATGATACAAGCGACCAGAGCAGAAGAGCTCCTGTAAGGACATAACCAAGGATAAATTGTTTGTGCATAATGCTATTTCTATTCGGTAAGAAATATAATTAGCTTAATAAACTAACATATTAATGATCCAAAGTAGAAAAAAGAAATTCCCGGCGTAATGTAGTAAATGGTTAGGTCGATTTAATGAGCTTTTGTTTATATTTGTACTCTCTGGATATTTTTCAAATTTGAATAATATTAATTCAGCATGCTCCTTCGGCAGAAGCACAACTGGAAGGCAATACAAAAGTATTCCGCAATAGAGGAATATTCGATTATGTGGAAGTGTGGAGCTTAGCTCTAAAAGCAAAAAGGAAAAAATAAATATAAGTAGTGCCGCGAAGATTTGTAGAGCCAAAATTCTCCATTTAGTTAAAATATTACCCATAAAATTAGTAGACTAAGATAGCGATTAGCCAAAGAAAGAAAAAGCACAGGCTTATATCTCTTAGTAGATGATCAGATTTTTTTATAGAGCCGTAATATGTATCAATATTTTCTTCAATTTTTTTCATCGGTGCTAGTAAGGTTCTTAGATGATCTTTGGGGTTTAAGGCATAAGGGATTAAGCCTAGGATAATGGAAAATAATAGCAAAATAATTTCAACATTATTTCTTCCGACGGTTATTACCAATGTTGTCGTACAGCTAATAATTCCAATTGTTGAGAATACCTGAAGAGATTTTATTTTCCAATTCTCAATATGGATGTAAATACTACTCATAATGATCCGCCCTATAATAATTTATTCTTTTATTTAAAGCTGGGGATAAGCTTCGGTTTCGAAGCTTATCCTAGGAAGAATTATTGATTTAGATATTACTAGTATTTCCACTTAACATAAGAGTTATACCCAAATGTCCCAATGGCATAACCTGCTGTAAAAGCTAGAGAAAGGTTGCCGCCACTAAATCTTCCGAATTGAAAAGCTTGTGAAGCAAAACTGATGCCTCTACCACCAAAACTTCTCCATAACTGCCTCATGCCCATATCATATCTAAGATCAGGCCCATAGCCACCACCAACTGCTTCTACTTCCTGTACTGTTAACTCCCTCATGACGCTCTCCTTGTCGTAAGAATTAAGTAAAAAATATCATCCTGTTAAGGCTGATACTTTTAATCTAGTAGAGTTTTAGGGGAATGCCAGTTTTTTAGTCGAAAATTCCGAGCTCTTGCCAGATGCTATCAACGCGGTCTTTTACATCCTGGCTCATGGTGATGGGACGACCCCATTCACGGCTGGTTTCTCCACCGATTTTAGTGGTGGCATCGAAACCAATTTTTGAACCCAGCCCGGAAACGGGCGAGGCGAAATCCAGGTAATCTATTGGTGTATTCTCAATTACAACGGTGTCTCTGGCCGGGTCCATACGTGTCGTCATGGCCCAGATAACGTCTTTCCAGTCACGGATATTAATATCGTCATCAACCACAATCACGAATTTGGTATACATGAACTGCCGAAGAAATGACCATAAACCCATCATCACACGTTTGGCATGCCCCGGATATTGTTTCTTGATGCTGATGACGGCCAGACGATAGGAACAACCTTCAGGCGGCAAATAGAAATCAGTAATTTCCGGGTACTGCTTCTGGATAATGGGCACGAAGACTTCATTTAGTGCCAGGCCAAGTATGGCTGGTTCATCCGGAGGCCTGCCGGTATAGGTGCTGTGATAAATCGGATTCTTACGATGGGTGATTTTTTTCACGGTAAATACAGGGAAGTGCTCTACTTCATTGTAATAACCAGTGTGGTCCCCATAAGGCCCTTCGGCAGCCACGTCATCTGACTCAATCACTCCTTCGAGTACAAATTCGGCAGATGCAGGAACCTGTAACTCATTGCTAAGGCTTTGTGCAACTTCAGTTTTACTGCCTCGTAACAAGCCGGCAAAAGCATATTCAGATAAGCTATCCGGTACCGGTGTGACTGTACCTAAAATTGTCGCGGGATCGGCGCCTATGGCGATACTGACCGGGAAACCTTCACCGGGATGTGCTTCCTGCCATTCCTTGAAATCAAGTGCGCCACCTCGGTGTGATAGCCAGCGCATAATTAAGCGGTTTTTGCCGATGAGTTGCATACGGTATATACCGAGATTCTGGCGCTCCTTGTTGGGGCCTTTGGTAATAACAAGAGGCCATGTGATCAGCGGCGCCACATCATCGGGCCAGCAGGTTTGGATGGGCAGCATATTCAGATCAATATCGGCTTCATCAATAACCACTTCCTGACAGGGCGGTTTTTTAATGACTTTGGGTGCCAGGTTTAAAGCCTGTTTAAAAAGGGGTGCTTTTTCCAGTAAGTCCTTCCAACCCTTGGGAGGCTCCGGTTCTTTCAGAAATGCCAGAAGCTTACCGACATCACGCAGCGCGTTAACATCTTTTTGACCCATGGCCAATGCCACCCGTTTAGTTGTGCCAAACAGATTCGCCAACACAGGTATATCTGAACCTATGGGGTTTTCAAATAAAAGCGCGGGACCTTCGCGGCGCAGGGTCCGGTCGGAAATTTCAGTGATTTCGAGATAGGGGTCGACAGCTGTCTGGATGCGTTTTAATTCACCTTGTTGCTCAAGTAATTCAATAAAATCTCGTAAGTCCTTGAACATGGCTACACTAAAACTATTTGCGTTTCATTGACTGGAAAAATTCGTCGTTGGTTTTGGTTTCTTTTAACTTATCCAGAATAAATTCAGTAGCCGGAACATCTTCCATGGAGCTTAGCAGTTTACGCAATATCCACATGCGTTGTAGTTCTTCTTCTGTCGTAAGCAGGTCTTCACGACGCGTACCTGAGCGGCGCACATTAATGGCAGGATATACGCGTTTTTCAGCCATTTTTCGGTCCAGATGCAATTCCATGTTACCTGTACCCTTAAATTCCTCGTAAATTACTTCATCCATTTTCGAGCCGGTTTCGATCAAACAGGTTGAAATAATGGTCAGGCTTCCACCTTCTTCAATATTTCGTGCCGCTCCAAAGAAACGCTTGGGCCTTTCCAAAGCATGTGCATCGACACCGCCGGTTAATACTTTGCCAGATGAGGGAATAATTGTGTTGTAGGCGCGAGCCAGTCGGGTCATGGAATCGAGCAAGATAACCACATCTTCTTTATGTTCAACCAGTCGTTTGGCTTTTTCGATAACCATTTCAGCCACCTGAACGTGACGTGCAGGAGGTTCATCAAAAGTACTGGCAACCACTTCTCCGCGTACAGATCGCTTCATCTCTGTTACTTCTTCAGGGCGCTCATCAATCAACAATACAATCAAATGACATTCCGGAGAATTTCGCGTAATTGCCTGAGCAATATTTTGCAGAATTAATGTTTTACCTGCTTTTGGAGGTGAAACGATTAAGCCACGCTGACCTTTACCAATGGGGGCTACCAAATCTATTACCCGTGAACTTAAATCTTCAGAGCTGCCATTGCCTACTTCAAGAATAAGTCGTTGGTCAGGGAAGAGAGGTGTCAGGTTTTCAAAGAGGATTTTATTGCGGGCGTTTTCTGGTTTGTCGAAATTTATTTCATTAACCTTGAGTAAGGCAAAATAGCGTTCACCGTCCTTCGGTGGGCGAATCTTGCCGGCTACGGTATCACCGGTTCTTAAGCTAAAGCGCCGAATCTGGCTGGGTGAAACATAAATGTCATCAGGACCCGCCAGATATGAAGCATCTGAGGAGCGTAAGAAACCAAAGCCATCCTGCAGAATTTCCAGTACGCCATCGCCATATATATCTTCACCGTTTTTTGCGTGACGTTTCAATAATTGAAAGATAACGTCTTGTTTGCGAGTTCGGCTAACGTTATCCAGGCCCATTTCCTGGGCAATTTGTATTAATTCAGATATAGGTTTGGTTTTTAGTTCAGATAGATTCATAGTGCAATAGGTCTTTTGGAGGAAAAGAAGGGTGGGTATTATTTAGTTAAAATGAAAGTCGTTGAAAGTTAAATGAAAAATAAAATTTAAAATAAAATTTAAAATAAATTAGTAGCTTGCCGCAATTGGCCGTTGTCAGATTTAAGTAATTATTTTGGTTTATTTGGTGCCCTAGAATGGCACCTGAAAAGACAAGCTGGCGGGTAATCTATCACCCGCCTATACCTGTGTAAAGCCTTTTATAAAAAAAACGGAAATTTCAGCTCTTTAAATGGTGCTGTCAATAAATGCCGATAATTGAGCTTTGGATAATGCGCCTACTTTTTTTCCGGCTGCGTCGCCATTATTGAAAATTATCAAAGTGGGTATACCTTTCACATTGTATTTTTCAGCGATAGCTTTGTTTTGATCAACATCCAGTTTGCAAATTTTCAGTTTGCCGGCATATTCATCAGCCAGATCTTCCAAAACCGGTGCAATCATCTTGCAGGGGCCACACCACTCTGCCCAAAAATCTACCAATACCGGGCCGTTTGCACTGAGTACATCGGCTTCAAAACTGTCATCGGAGATGTGGCTTATATTGTCGCTCATGATAGGTTCCTTACGAATTATTTGATATTTACATTAGCTGAAGGCTTTTGTTCAGCATGTAAATATGGAGCTTAATTTAAGCTTATTCAAGTTTTTCTGCAGCCTTTTTCGCAAAATAACTCAGGATGCCATCGGCACCGGCTCGTTTGATAGACATGAGTGACTCAAGCATGACTTTATCAGGGTCCAGCCAGCCCTTCTGAAATGCCGCCATGTGCATGGCATATTCGCCACTCACCTGATAAACAAAAGTAGGCACTCCAAACTCATCTTTAACGCGTCTGACGATGTCCAGATAGGGAAGCCCAGGTTTGATCATGACCATATCAGCCCCTTCATCAAGGTCCATAGCAACTTCATGCAGAGCTTCATCGCTATTGGCAGGGTCCATCTGGTAGCTTTCCTTACTGCTGGCTCCCAAATTGGTGGATGATCCAACCGCATCCCTGAAGGGCCCATAATAGGCCGAGGCATATTTTGCTGAATAGGCAAGGATTCGTGTATGAATATAAGAATTCGATTCAAGTTCATGTCTAATTGCGCCAATGCGTCCATCCATCATGTCTGAAGGAGCCACGATGTCAGCGCCGGCTGCAGCATGAGATAGAGCCTGTTTAACCAAGGTTTCAACAGTCGCCTCATTTAATACATAGCCGAACTTATCGATAATGCCGTCCTGACCATGGGTAGTATAAGGATCGAGTGCTACATCAGTAATTATTCCCATTTCCGGGCAGGTGTTTTTAATAGTGCTGATGGCGCGCTGTACCAGACCATTAGCATTAAAAGCTTCCTGGCCATTTTCAGTTTTGCTGGCAGGGTCAGGCACCGGGAATAAGGCAATTGCCGGTATGCCTAATTTCTTCAGGATCAGGGTTTCCTTTGCCAGTTCATCCAGGCTGAGTCTTTCAATATCAGGCATACTGGGTATAGCCTGACGTTCACCTTTACCTTCAATGATAAAAATCGGGTAGATTAAATCATCGGTTGTGAGCTTTGTTTCGCGCATCAGCCGACGGCTAAAGTCATCTTTACGCATGCGACGCATACGCGTTATCGGGAATTTACGATTATAACTACCCTTACTCAATTTGAACTCCGCAACATAATCAAAGAGGCATTAAACAGAATATCTTAGTAACATCCTCTATGGAAAGTACTCTAGGTAATTCGGTCTGAGACAATTATGGCATATCAGGGTAAAAATGAATAAAAAACAAGTGACGCTACTCCTTCTCTTTCTAGTGGTGTTAGGCATTTTTTTCGTTTTTGATTTGGGTAATTATCTGCAATTGTCATTCTTCCAGGAGCGCCGTGATCTGCTTTTGGACTATACGCAGGAAAATTTTCTGCTAAGTACTCTTCTCTATTTTCTCTTATATATTTTAGTAACAGCTTTTTCTTTACCAGCCGCCAGCCTGATCACTCTTGCTGGCGGTGCGCTTTTCGGGTTTTGGTGGGCCCTGTTGCTGGTTTCATTTGCCAGCACCATTGGCGCCAGTCTTGCATTTTTAATGGCACGAACAGTTCTGCGAGATTGGGTGCAAAGCAAATTTGGTCACAGACTTAAACCGATTAATGAAGGGATGCAGAAAGATGGTATTTTCTATTTATTTACCTTGCGCCTGATACCGGTATTTCCCTTCTTCCTGGTCAATGTACTGATGGCATTAACGCCAATCAGTTTGCGTAATTTTTACTGGGTCAGTCAACTGGGCATGTTAGTTGGCACTGCACTGTATGTTGAACTGGGAGCCCAGTTAGGGATGGCTGAAAGTATTCCGGCAGTGTTTAGTATAGGTTTATTAAGAGTTCTGATTATTCTGGCTCTGTTCCCATGGTTGGCTAAAGGTGTTGTGGCGATTCTAAAGAAAAGAAAAATCTATAAGGCCTATTCCATTCCCCGAAAATTTGATGCCAATCTTGTGGTTATTGGTGCGGGCTCTGCTGGTCTGGTGACTGCCTATATTGCGGCCTTCACAAAAGCCAAAGTGATATTAATTGAAAAAAGCAAAATGGGAGGCGATTGCCTGAATACCGGTTGTGTCCCCAGCAAGGCGTTGATTCGTAGCGCCGGAGTCAGTCACCTGCTTTCCAGATCCATGGAATTTGGGATAAAAACAGGTCCTTCTGAAGTTGATTTCCCGCTAGTCATGCAGCGCATTAGAAATGTTATAAATAAAATCGCACCGCATGATTCTATTGAGAGATACACGAAACTGGGTGTGGAATGTATTCAGGGTGAGGCCAAAATAACCTCACCATTTACTGTCGAAGTGGATGGGAAGGTAATTACCACAAGAAATATTGTTCTGGCTACCGGTGCCAGTCCTAATGTTCCGGCTATAGCAGGTCTTGAACATGTAAAATTTGTAACATCTGACACGATCTGGAATCTTGATAAGTTACCTGAACGCCTGCTGGTGGTTGGGGGTGGACCAATTGGATGTGAATTGGCACAGGCTTTTTCGAGATTGGGCTCCAAGGTCACCCAGATAGATAAAGGGAGCCAGCCATTAGCCAGAGAGGATGAAGAGGTATCGGCTTTCATGCTGGATAAATTTCGTCAGGAAGATATTGAATTTTTTGGCGCAAGCGAATTGTTGCGTTTTGAAGCGCATGCAGGGGAGTTTCAGGCAGTAGTTCTTAACAATGGTGCAGAGTCAGTTATCCCATTTGATGTCGTACTGTTAGCACTTGGCAGGAAAGCAAATATCAGGGGTTTCGGTCTTGAGACTCTGGGACTTGAGACAACAGAAGAGGGAGGGCTGAAAGTAAATAATTATTTACAGACAAACTTCCCGAACATAATGGCCTGCGGTGATGTTGTCGGCCCATATCAATTTACACATATGGCAGCACATCAGGCCTGGTATGCTTCGGTTAACAGTCTTTTTGCAGGCTTTAAAAAATTTAAGGTCGATTATTCATTGGTACCATGGGCTACTTTCACTGACCCTGAAGTTGCGCGAGTCGGGCTAAACGAAAAAGAAGCGAGAGTCAGCGGAGTTGCTTATGAAGTCAGTAAATATAATATTGGCGACCTTGACCGCGCAATCACTGATGGGGAGAATCATGGCTTTATTAAAGTATTAACACCCCCCGGTCAGGATAAAATACTCGGTGTAACTATTGTTGCATACCATGCTTCAGAATTGATTGCAGAATATATCCTGGCCATGAAGCATGGTTTGGGCTTGAAAAAGATTATGGCTACCATACATATTTACCCAACTTTGAATGAGAGTAATAAATATGTTGCCAGTGAATGGCGTAAAGCGCATGCGCCAACATGGCTCTATCCTATGTTGGAAAAATTTCATCGTTGGAGAAGAAAATAAATTCAGGAGAATAAATGTGAGTAATGCAAGCAATCTAAGTGTAGAAGCAAAAGTATCAGAACGCTATGCCGGTGGTGCCAAGGAAGTGGAGCCGAGTCTTTGTTGTCCTGTTGATTATGATGTTGAATTATTAAAAATTCTTCCACAAGAAATTATCGATAAGGATTATGGTTGTGGAGATCCCTCACGCTATGTTCAGGAAGGAGATTGCGTACTTGATCTCGGTAGTGGCGGCGGAAAAATTTGTTATATGGCTGCTCAACTTGTGGGTGAAAAGGGCTCAGTAATCGGCATTGATATGACTGATGAAATGCTAGGTTTAGCCAGAAAGTATCAAGTTGAAATGTCTGAAAAACTTGGCGGAACGCGGGTAGATTTTCGTAAAGGTTATATCCAGGATCTGGCCCTGGATTTACAGGCTTTGCAGGATTTTGAGTCTGGTGCAGATGTTGACGAAACCACATTAAAAGCATGGATAGAAAAACAGAAAGCTGAAGCGCCCCTGGTAGCAAATGATAGTGTAGATCTGGTTGTGTCCAATTGCGTGCTTAACCTGGTTGCAGAACAGCATCGTAAACAGATGTTGAGTGAGATTTTTCGTGTGCTAAAACCCGGAGGGCGTGTGGCCATTTCAGATATTGTCAGCGACACAATTGTTCCGCAGCATTTACAGGATGATCCCCATTTGTGGAGTGGTTGTATCTCGGGAGCATTTCAGGAAAAAGCTTTCCTGGAAGCCTTTCTGGAAGCCGGTTTTATAGCAGTTGCTTATGACAAGTGGGATGCGGAGCCTTGGCAAACGCTGGAAGATATTGAGTTTCGTTCGGTTACCATAACGGCAGTAAAACCTGAAAAAACACCTTTGATAGATAAAGGACAAGCAGTTATTTATAAAGGACCTTTCGCAGAAGTGCGTGATGACCTGGATAATATTTTTCCGCGCGGCGAGCGAATTGCAGTCAGCGACCGAACGTTCCGCTTTTTAATGGAAGGCCCAATGCAGGACAGTTTTATAGGGATAAGTGCAGTTGATTTTCCAGAGGGGCAAAAGTTCTGCAAAGCTGCAGGAACACTCAGATCAGCGGCTGAAACAAAAGGAGGCGTTCACAACGGGGGCAATGCATCATCAGCCTGTTGCTAGAAAGCCGGGCCGGGAAAGGCACATTTCAGCGAACTTAATAAGCTTTACGTAGAGCCTGAAATAGGCACAGGCAACCGAGGGAGATAAAACCAACCAGACTCCATTCAGGGATACTCATGCCTAACACGGGGTCCTGCCAGACAACTTCGGCACAATTTCCGTCACCCGATAACATGGCAGTAAGTACTTCAGACAAAGGAAAGACTTCAATCATATAACCAAGGCTGGGTCCGCATGCCGGAACCTGATCCTCCGGTAAATGTTGCAAATAAATTTGACGAATCGCAAAGCCGCCACCACCAAAGGAAAAAGCAGCACAAACAAAACCATAAATTGTTCTGCCCAGTTTTGCCGGATTGTGAATGAATGCCAGTAAGGCCACTATGCCGGCCATGCCAAAAAACAAGCGCTGCGTCATACATAAGGGACAAGGTTCCAGGCCCATTACATTTTCCATATATAAAGCGATACCCAAAAGTGAAACGCAAATCAGGAAGATGTATAAGTAGATGAGCCGAATACTAAGGAATTTATTGGTTTGTATGTTCATATCACTTTTTACTATGTTTGATTAACAGAGCCGGATTCTAAACCAGCCTGAACATAAATGAAATTGCTAGCTAATATTCGCCTGTCTAAGAAACTCTTCGAAACTCAACTTATCGTCTTGTTCCAGCTTTTCGCGGTCACGATTGGATTTGTCGGTAATTGCTTTAAATTGGGCTAATTTCTCAGCAGCCAGCGGAGTTTGAAAATAGGCAGCGGCTTTTTTCGATTCTGCCATGGCGAATGGAAAATAGGGAATAGACTTCTCTCGCATTGCTGCCAATACCTGGGCAGAAGGAGTTAATTCACTATTTTTAACTTTTGCAATTTGCGCATCGACCGCAGCACTGTGGATCTTGCGATTACAATTTTTATCGAGTAGACGGGCGACATCCTTACTTTCCTGCAAGATTTCATTTGCCCATTTATATAGCGATATTTCTTGATTTTCCTGGGTCAGATTAAGCTCAGGATTTCTTCCTTCTGAGACCACTGCGCTAAAATTTTTCTGAATCTCCAGATTTTCCTCTTTGGAAGTAGTCGGGCTTTTTCTAAACAGACAGAATAATAAAAAAGTATTCAGAAAATTAATTTGCGTTTCATCAATACCAAGCGGCAGGAAGGGGTTCAAATCGAGGCAGCGGACTTCAATATATTCGACTCCCTCCTCTTTTAAACTATGGATAGGACGCTTGCCATTTTTACTGACACGTTTTGGACGAATGGTGCTATAGAATTCATTTTCAATTTGCAGAATATTACTGTTTATCTGTTGAGGTCCAGCTGCTGATTTATCAAACTCGGCATAAGGAGGATAGGGTGTGTTTATCGCTTTCTGCATCCCTTCAACATACTCATTCAAAGAGTTGTAACTGATAAACAAGCCTGATTGAGCAGCACTGGTATACCCCAGATCGCCCATTCGGAGTGATGTGCCATATGGCATATAGTAAGTGTATTCATCAAATGCTTCTAAGTTATGCCCCTGTTTATTTCTGAGAAAACTTTTACATACTGCTGGTGAAGCTCCGAATAGATTTATAAGTAACCAGGAGTATCGACGGAAATTTCGAATAAGATGGAAATACTGTTCAGTCTTGAAATCCTGAAGATCTTGCTTTGAATGCTTGAGTTCCTGATAAAGGCGCCAGAAATCATCAGACAGGGAAAAGTTGTAGTGGATACCTGCAATAGTTTGCATGGCTCGTGTATAGCGGTGACCTAAACCGCTCCGATATAAAGTTTTCAGTTTACCGATGTTGGAGGAACCATATTGAGCCAGCGGAATTTGCTCATCCTCCTCAATGATACAGGGCATGCTGGAGGTCCAGAGAATTTCATTATTTTCCAATTGGCTGTAAAGAAAACTATGTATATCTTTCAGATATTCAAGACTGAGAGAAGGATCAGTAAAGACGGGGGTAATGAATTCGATTAAAGCTTCAGAGAAGTCGGTAGTAATAAAGTCATGTGTCAGTGGCGAGCCAAGTCCTTTAGGGTGAGGACTCATAGCTAGATGACCGGGCTCATCAACCCGTAAACTTTCCTTTTCAATGCCATGAGAAATGCCATTAAGGCATTGAATTTCCGACATTTGTTCTAAAGCACCCAGCAGGTGTTTTAATTGATCACTCACCTTGATGTTTTCCGGCTCATCTCTAAAAGCACGGCATTATGCCACAGGATTAAATAACAGGTCATAATAAATACCAACTTATGTTGTGGCCTGTACTGGTCAGACATGAACTTTAGATCAGAGTTTGCTGATCAAACTCAGGAACTGATAGATTAAGCCCGGTTTTCCGAATTGCGAGAGAGCCCATAAAGCCGGGTTCTGCTTACTATTCCCCCTGGTTTTGCTTGAATCGCTGGATCATTCGCCGGTCTTGCTTGCTAGGTCGCCCGCTGCTGTGTGGGTTTGAGGCCGCCAGGGCTTTACGCTGGACCGCTTTTAATTCACGGTTCGAGATGCTTTCGGCTGTTTCTTCATAGAGGGTTTCGGCGACAGGAGCGCCCTGCCGTTTATCGGAAAGGCCTTTGACGATAAGTGTTTTTTCATCCCATCCCTGACGAATTTCAAGTATGGCGCCGGGTTCTATTTCGCGGCTGCTTTTACAGCGGGCTCCATTACAATGAACTTTGCCGTTTTCAATGGCTTGTTTGGCCAAACTGCGGGTCTTAAAGAAGCGTGCTGCCCATAACCACTTATCCAGTCGAACCCTGATCGTAGTGTCCTCAGGTTTTCCCCCGGCTATCTTGTTTTTCTTCATAGCGACATAAGCTCATCAAAGTCGTGAATAGCCAAAAACTCGCCATGTAGATTGGGAGCTCTGGTGGTGTCAGGGTGAAGTATTTGCAGTAGCTGTCCGACACCCTCATCACGGGCACACTCAAGCACGGCTTTGCTATCATCGATAAATAGGCAGCGTGATAAATTAAGTGCTTCACGTTCTTGCAGTTGGTGCCAGAACCCGGCATTTTCTTTAGCAAGTCCGAATTCATGAGAGCTAATCATTTTATCGAGGTAGCTATGTAAGTCTAAATTGGCTTTCTTTAATTCAAGCGCTTTTGGATGTGCGTTAGTTACCAGAATGCTGCGTTTATTTTTCATGCGCAGAAACTTTAAAAAACTAAGAGAATGTGGGCGATAGCGTATATGCTCCCTGATATCATGCTTAATGGCTTCAATATCAATCTGTAAAACCCTGGACCAGTGGTCTACACAATACCATTCCAGAGTCCCGATTAGCGATTCAGAAAGCTCTTCAAGCGCATCCCGGGCCTGTTGAAGTGGAATATTGCCCTGACGGGAATATATGACTGGAAGGTGCTCTCGCCAGAAAAAATTATCAAAGGATAAATCCAGCAGGGTGCCATCCATATCCAGCAAGACAGCATCAATTTTATCCCAGTTAATCATATAGCTCAGGCTTAATTAAACAGACTTGGTTATAATTGGCGATTGATTTCATTATATAGAGACCAGCTGACAGTTAAAATGACACATGCCGAATTATTAAATTCTGTAAAAAGCATCAGCCGTGAAGCCGGGAATGCGATTCTTGAAGTCTATAATCGGGAAGGGAGCATTAAATACGTCTATAAAGATGATCATTCACCATTAACGGAAGCCGATCTGGCAGCTAATAAAATTATTACTAAGGCTTTAAAGGAACTGCAAGCAGATATTCCAATTCTTTCGGAAGAGTCCGTTGATATTGACTGGGATGAGCGTCGGCAGTGGTCTAAATATTGGTTAGTCGACCCTTTGGATGGCACTAAGGAATTTATAAAAGGCAATGGTGAATTTACCGTCAATATTGCACTAATTGATAATCATGTACCGGTGTTGGGGGTGGTCTATGTGCCGGTTAAAAATATTCTTTATGCAGGCTCTTCGGAACTAGGTGCATTTAAAGAAACAGACGGAGTAAGCAAGGCTATAAATGTTAAACATACTTCGCTTGAGGAATGTGCAAAAATTGTGGCCAGTCGCAGTCATCGCGGCACAGAATTGGATGCATGGCTAGATAAGGTTAAAAGCAAGTTTGGTGAAATTGAATTATTAAGTATGGGCAGTTCTTTGAAGATTTGTCTTGTTGCAGAAGGTAAAGCGGATATTTATCCGCGTCTTGCACTAACTTCCGAATGGGATACAGCGGCGGCACAGGCTATACTGGAGGCGGCCGGTGGAACATTGACCGATGCTGCGTTTAATTTATATCGGTATAACCTGAAAGAAAATATTCTTAATCCATATTTCTTTGCCATCGGCGATAAAAGTTTTGACTGGCAGGGTCTATAGTTTTTTTAACAAGGGCAATACTTCTCTTTACCGTCAAGGCATAAAAACGTACCATTACTCAACATGACTAGTAAACACGTAACCCGAATATCCTGTGCCCGTATTCCTACAAAATACGGCGACTTTCAGCTGTGTTATTACACGAACTCTGAAGACAACAAAGCACATCTTGCCCTGGTTTTTGGCGATATAGAAAATGCAGAAAATGTTCTGACGCGAGTCCATTCAGAATGTTTTACTGGCGATGTATTGGGCTCACTAAGATGTGATTGTGGAGAGCAGCTCGACTTTGCTATGCAAAAAATTGCCAAAGAAGGTCGTGGAGTGATTGTCTACATGCGCCAGGAAGGACGTGGAATTGGTCTGTCAAAAAAAATCGAAGCTTACAATTTACAGGATGCCGGGCACGATACGGTTGATGCAAATATACTTCTGGGTCATCAGGCAGATGAAAGAGAGTATTCATTGGCTGCCCTGATTTTGAATGAGCTTGGTGTGAAATCAATTCGCTTATTAACGAATAATCCGACAAAAATAGAAGCTCTTGAGGCTGAAGGTATTATTGTAAATGAGAGGGTGGGAGTTGAAGGAACAGTGCACCCCGAAAATGCACAATACCTTATGACCAAGGCCAAACGAATGAATCATATTTTATCGTTAAATAATGCACCTGACTCTCGCCCGGAAAATAAACGACATGAGCCTCAACCAACAGATTGAGCGCTGGCTGGCTAATCGTAAGAAATCATTCCTGGAAAATAATAGACCTTTTACTACACTTGCATATGCCCAGTCCTGGGATGGCAGTATCAGTATTACCAGGGGAAAAACTGTCGCTATAAGCGGTAAGGCCGCCAGATTTTTAACCCACCACTTACGTAGCTTGCATGATGGTATTCTGGTTGGCATAGAGACGGTCATAGCAGATGATCCTCAATTAACGGTCAGAGAATGTCCTGGGAATAATCCACAGCCTATAGTTCTTGATAGTCGCTTGCGTATGCCTGCGTATTCAAAACTACATCATCACCCGGATAAAAAATGCTGGATACTGACTCTGGCTCAGGATGGTTCTTTTGGAGAATCTGACGGCAACGAACCGTTAATAATAAAAATACCTAATCCTGATGTTGAAGAAAATTTTGTTCCCTTAAGACCAGCCATGCAATTGTTGCGTGCAAAAGGCATTGATAGTCTGATGGTTGAAGGCGGAGCGAAAGTCATAACTGAATTCCTGAAAGCGGGACTGGCGGATGCAATAATCATAACAGTAGCACCAAAAATACTAGGTGGTTACCAGGCTGTTGGAGACCTGGGTATTGAGGATTTCCGGTTAGCACCGAATGTCTCCCCGCTTAATATCGAAAAAATGGGAGATGATTTAATTGTTTGGGGCGATTTGCATTACGGAGCAACAAGGTAATGATAGCCAGACAATTATGGTTTGAAGCACCTGGCAAAGTTGAAGTACGTGACCAGGAACTCAGAGACCTTGCTGAAGATGAAATTCTGGTACGGACGCAGTGTTCAGGCATCAGTGCTGGAACTGAATTATTGGTGTATCGAGGACAATTGCCCAGCGATATCTCACTGGATGCAAACATAGAAGCTTTAAAAGACCTGGACAGTACATATCCCCTTGCATACGGCTATGCCAGCGTTGGAACCATTGAAGCGGTTGGCAGCATGGTAGACCCGGCAATATCAGGGAAATTGATTTTTGCGTTTCAACCGCATGCATCTCACTTTATCTGTAAAGCAGCACAAGTAATATTTTTACCGGATGAAATTTCAGCAGAAGCAGGAATTTTTCTGGCCAATATGGAAACGGCTGTAAACCTTTTGATAGACGCAGCACCGCAAACAAACGAGAGTGTAGCGATAATAGGTTTAGGTGTCGTCGGACAACTGGTGAATAGCTTGTTAAGCGAATATTCAACAAAGAAAGTCTTTGCTCTGGATAAACTTGCATACCGCCGAAAGGTTGCAGAGCAATCCCAGGCGGCTACTGGTATTAACCCCGATGCTCAGGACCTGAAGGGTGTAATGCCGGATGAAGGGTTCGGCCTGGTACTGGAATTGAGTGGGAATCCGGAGGCCTTGAATCTTGCAATCGATATCTGCGGGTTTGCCGGTAGAATTATAGTAGGCAGCTGGTATGGGAATAAATCTGCTGCGTTAAATCTGGGTGGGAAATTTCATCGAAATCGCCTGAAAATAATCAGCAGTCAGGTCAGCACGATTCATCCTGAGCATTTGGCGGAATGGGATAAAGAGAAGCGATTACAAAAAGCCCTGCAGTCAATAATCTCGCTACTGCCGGAAAAGCTGATCACACATCGCTTTCATTTAAACCAGGCCCCTGAGGCCTATCAGTTGCTGGTAACAGAGCCGGACTCTGCACTTCAGGTTGTTTTTACTTATGAGGATTTATAATGTATAGCATTGCGGTACAAAAAGACTTTATTGCTCAGCACTACTTAATCGGAGGAGATTGGGGAGATGAAAATCAACCGCATTCTCATCACTACATTATTGAGTTGAAAATTGAGCACGATAAACTTGATCAGCATGGATATCTTGTAGATATTGTTGATATAGAAGCAGCACTTGCAAATATAGTGGTTTATTTTCAGGACAAAATGCTAAATGAATTGCCTGAATTTGCAGGGTTAAATCCCAGCCTGGAACATTTCAGCCGCATAATCTGGCAGAAAATAATCGAACGGATAAAACCCTTAGGAGATGGAATTCTGGAAATTAAGTTATGGGAAAATGCCACTTGTTGGGCGGCTTATAAAGACAGTTTGAGCACTATAAAGTAGGTCTTTATGCGCATAGGCTTAATGCTATATGGCGACATTGATACGCTCAGTGGTGGATACCTGTATGACCGAAAGCTGCTTGAATATTGTCGCCTGCAACATGATGAAGTCTTTCTTTTCAGCTTAAAGAAAAGTTCATATATAAAAGCACTAACTACAAATACTATCCCGGTGGAATTAAATGATCTTGAACTGGATGTGTTGATTCAGGATGAGTTAATTCACCCTTCTGTTTTCAGGATTAATCACAAACTCAAACAGTTGCTAAACTGCCCGATAGTTTCTCTTGTTCACCTGCTTCACTCTTCCATTCCTGCGCCGGCTTTTAAAAGAGTCCTGTACAAAAGTATTGAGAGGCTGTATTTGAA
Organism: uncultured Gammaproteobacteria bacterium; assembly: GCA_963975155.1. GTDB lineage: Bacteria > Pseudomonadota > Gammaproteobacteria > Pseudomonadales > Pseudohongiellaceae > UBA5109. The sequence goes on from CAXBFG010000003.1 coordinate 74,587, forward strand.
ATCCGTTGATGCAATGATTTTCAATAGTGAACACACGAAACTACAAGCCAGGGAGTTACTTGATACCGGATTGCCGGCCAATATAGTTGCAGTGCCCTGTGGCGACAACTTCGGCAGGGTCAGGTCACAAAATAAAGTTGTTGATAGCAAGGCGCTAAAAATTCTTTTTGTCGCTAATATCAGCAAGCAAAAAGGCTTGCATGTCGTGCTGGAAGCTTTGTATTTACTAAACGATGAGGACATTACGCTTTCTGTAGTTGGGCGAACGGATATTGATCGGGCTTATGTGGCTGCGCAATTGAAATATATTAAAAACAGTCAACTGGAAAACGAAATAAAATTTTACGGCCCCATACGTGGTACGGCATTGGCTCAACTTTATCAGGAGCATGACTTATTTGTCCTGCCTTCAGTTAATGAGGCTTATGGAATTGTATATCTGGAAGCAATGCAGTTTGCTTTGCCGGTCATTGCAACTTATGAAGGAGGTGCCAAGGAGTTAGTAGAAAATAATAACAACGGCTATTTAGTTCCTGCTGAGGATAGTCATGCTTTAGCCAAGCATATTAAAGTGCTAAAGCAGGATGCAAAATTACTTGCTGAATTTTCAGAAAATGCAAGGCAAAGTTATTTGCAGCACCCTCGCTGGGAAGACAGTATTAACAATATAAGGCAATTTTTACTGCAGCTGGTTGATTCCAGGGAGCACCTCAGTGATTGATGAATTATTTGATTACATTAATTATCTTGATGTAAAAAAAGTTATCGACGACAGGAGTCTGAACAAGGAAGTTTGGGAAGCGTTTTCCGGCTGGGTAAAATCTCGGGAAAGTGAGACTGGGAATCTACGTGTACTTGAGATCGGTGCTGGTATTGGCACGATGATAGAGCGACTGCTGGATTCATCAATACTGGGTAAATGTCATTATATTGCCCTTGAACCAGAGGCGTCGTTTAAGGACGCTGCAAAACTTCGCTTGCGGGATTGGTCAGAAAGTCATGAGCTAAGTTTCAAAATACTTGCTCCAGAAATCTGGTTAATAGTCGGTGATGAATTAAATTTAACCATTGAATGGCTTGTAGATAGTGCTGAAAATATCACCGGCTTGTTCAAGGATAACAGTTTCGATCTCTTGCTGAGTCATGCCGTAGTTGATTTGTTGCCGGTTCCAATCATCATGCCGGACATTTTAAAAAAGTTGCAGCCACAGGGAGCTTATTTTTTCAGCCTGAATTTTTCCGGAGAGACAAAATTTGAGCCCCGGCATCAACAGGATGATGAGATCAGCCGGCTTTATCATGCGGATATGGACAAGCGTTTCCCGACCCTGACCTGGCAGCCAAGCTTAACCGGTTTAGGACTCAGCAAGTGTCTGGAAAACTATGGTTGTAAGTCTGTTGTGGACGGGGAGTCAAACTGGCTGCTTGGCATTGATGACCGACAATTTATTGAAAATATTCTTGAAACGATCCATAAGGCATTAGATGGTCTGCCTGGACTGGATGTCTGGCTTGCGCAGCGTTCAGAGCAAAATGCCAAGGGCCAGTTAATGCTGGAAATAAGCAACCGGGACTGTTTTGGTTTGAAGCACTCTTAGGCAGTATAAGCCTGCCGCAAGAACCAGAATGTCTCGAAACCTTATCAGTGCCAGCACTGCGGCCGCAACAGAGATCGATAAGTCCATGGAGCTAAAACTCCAAATTACAGCGGCTTCCAGTGTACCAATCCCTCCAGGTAGTGGCAGTAAAAACGCCAGCCTCATCACAACCATCAGGAAAATAAAATTATTGATACTCAGTGTGATGTCAAAAAAACTCAGGACAAGATAAAGTTCTACAAAGGTCAGCAGCCAACCGCTTATCGAAAAACACAAGGCTGAAATCAAGGTTTTTGTATCGCTTAACAAGAGACGCAATGAGTTATTAAATACTTCCCAGTGAACAGTCATCTTTGCAAGCCGGGAGCTATGCAGCCATTTCTCAGCCAGACTATCGACCATGCGCTCGATTTTGTCTCCTTGTTTTATAAACACCCATGCCAGAATACTCAGCAGGAATATAAGGCTTGCTAAAATCCAGGCTATTGTGAATAAGTTGAGTAATTCAGACTCGGAAAACAGTAAAAAAAACACGCCTAAAAGCAAGACTGCAAAGTTAATCCATAGCTCAAAGAATCGGTCGGTAGCTACCAGTAATACAGCCTTGGCCGGGGCAATGAAAAACTTTTTCCATAACAGATAAACCTGCAGGGGTTCCCCGCCGAACTGCGGCCCCGGAGTGATAAAGCTAATGCTTTGTCCAGCCTGCCGTAACATAAATAAATTTAAAAACCCGATATTTTGCCTAATCCCCTTTGCCAGGCAGGACCAGCGTTGGACAAAGATACCAATAATAATCAGATTTACTGTAAGCCAGAGCAGGCACTGAGCAAGGCTCAACTTAGCAATACTTTCCAGAATTGCCATGAACGAAATATTGCGAATCAGGAAAGCTGTCAGTAGCAGTGCGAGAAGCCAGGCGAGTCCTATTACAATTTTATTTTTAGACATCAGGCGCCGTCATATCGATTGACCCACTTATCGTCCCAAAGCCACAAACTATATTTTCCGGTTCCCAGTTGCATGATCCAAATTACTGCAGCAAGTAACAGCGCATCATGTATTTGCATTGGGTAGCTAAGATAAAACCACGCTAAAAGACAACTAAGAATTACAGCAAAAAGACGGCCGTTCAAGCCAAATAGAATCATCAGGGCTGGAAACAGCAGGATTACAATCTGGATTAGGTTGCCAAACTCGATTCCATTAACCAGGCTGCTAAAGACAGCGTTCGAACCCAGTGTCAACAATAACAAGGCCAGGATCATGATTCTTAAAGCCGGTAATAAAATATTGTGTATCAATATATGTGTCTGAGCAAAAAAAGCTTTGGACTTGTCCGAATCCAGATTAAGTCGGCCGCTAACGGTCAGCCAGTCTATTAAAAAACCGATCAGTAAGGGGAGCATGAAGGCGGCCCCGGCGACGATAGTTGCTGGAGGTGCCAAAATTGGCCATAACACAACGGCCAGGAACCCCATTTGAAAACCGGCGATGGCCCTGCGTGACATATTCACAGGTAGTTGAAATACAGGCAGCTCCTGACGTTTTCTCCAATAGAGCCCCCATTGGAAAAGGTAATATGCCAGACTGACTGACAGGTAAGTCCAGTGAATTTGACCTATCCAGACCGCCAGGATTGGAGCAATCAGCAATCCCAAGGCGTCATATTCGATGTCAAGCTTTGTGCCTAACAGGCTTTCCTGGCGACTTTTGCGAGCTATATAGCCATCAATTCGATCGATAATCGCAGCAAAAAAATAACTAAGTGCAGGTAATATAAGGATAATTTTGCTCAAATTGCTTTGAAAGATGAACCCGCCGCAAAGAGCAATTAAGAAGCCTCTAAGAATAGTGAGGCGATTCGCCCAACCCAAGTGATCATAAACTGCTTGCTGCACTGAGGCGCGATTCAGTTCCAGTTGTTGATGTACACGACTTAAAACCCATAGCCAAATAAGGCCAGACTGCAGACCCCATTGTAAAGCTTTGCTGAAAGGCCAGATATATTGGAAAAACATTGTAAAAACAATGAGTAACAGAAACCCTGTGTAGGTTATCTGCCTGCTTTCTCTGGCTAAAGTTCGAGTTGCTGACGGCTGTTTCATCATTGCGCCAACATACGGTGACTCCGTAAAGTTTGCAATTGCCTTATCGGCATTCAATGCATTAAAATGCGGGCTCAGATTATGAGAACTGTCTACTTAAAGCTGCTGAAAGCAAAAATGCTTTTATTGTGCAAAAACATGAAGAAAGCGTCATTTTTTCAAATTAGATATAGACATTTCCTGAAAAACTTGCCAACATCCCTCTACAGGTGATGCTTGGAAGCGGATTAACGCTTTTTAACTAAATAATTACTGTATTAATCTATAGTTGAAGGAGAGAAATCGTGAGGATTCTTAGTAAAAAATTAATTATTGCAATCATGTCAGTTTCAATGGCTGTGTTCCCGGCTGTTAATGCTAACGCACAGGCTGGCACTATTGCTGGCGTTGCTACACCAGTGGCAGTTGTCGGTGGTATCATTGTCGTTGGTCTTGCTGCCTATAGCATTGACAATGCAAATGATGATTCCAGAAACACATTACCAATTACTCAATCTACTGCTACTACTGCAACTTCTACTGCTGGCGGCAGCAGCAGCACAACTACAACTACTAACTAATCTATTTTTAGTAGCAAAAAACATGAAAAAGGCGGCTTTGCCGCCTTTTTTTTGTCTGCAGGAAAGGCTTGTTTACTATTGACCTTAAATGGTAAAACTCAAAAATGAACTCCAAGATTAGACTACTCTCTTCTTCCGTTTCTGCATTGATTGTATTGTTCTCGGCTGGAGCGATTGCTGCGGATTTTGGAACTACCGGTCTTATCGATATTCCAAGCGCCAGGATGATGGAGGATGGTGAATTCAAGTTTGCCATGAGCCGTCAGACTGTTGCAGATATCTATTCATTAAATTACCAAGTTACTCCCTGGTTTGAGTCTACCTTTCGCTACACCATTTTTAATCCCGATAAAGTGGCCGGCTCAGGCGATGGCCTTTATGACAGAAGCTACGAAGTCAAGCTTAGGCTGATTGAAGAAAGAAGACTGTTCCCGCAGGTAGCCCTTGGTATCAGGGATTTTCTTGGCACCGGTGCCTGGGGAAGTGAGTACCTCGTTGCATCAAAATCCATCGGAGCTTTTGATTTCACCATGGGGGCAGGTTGGGGGCGCTTGGCCGAGAGGTCTGTATTCAGTAATCCACTAACCAATATTTCAGACAGGTTCTCTACCCGGGATGCTGAAATTGGCCTGGGAGGTAAACCCTCATATAAAAATTTTTTCAGTGGGCCTGATATTGGTCTTTTCGGTGGTCTTACCTATGACTTCGAAGACTGGAACACGCGCTTTCTGGTTGAATACAACTCGGACTCATACCAGAGAGAGCGTAATTTTGGCACCATTCCTGATGCTGACCCAATCAGTTATGGCGTGGAATGGGAACCGGTTACAGGTCTGGTTCTTGGTATAAACCGGCAACAGGGAAATCAGACCGGTTTTTATATATCTGCTTCCGCTAATACCAAGGCAGCGGCACCACGCAGAACACAAAACCTTGTGGTACCTGTCAGTTCCAACCTGGCCCAACAGACTGCTTTAGGGGCAGAATTCAATACCTGGTATGGGCGTCTGTTGGTAGATGTTGAGGGGGCCGGGATGCTGCTCAGATCAGCATATGTATCCGATGATGGGAAACTAGTCAGATTTGAATTATCCAATCAACAGTTCAACCTGATGGCAGATGCCATTAATCGCTTTCTGACTCTGGCCGAAATTCATTTGCCTCCTCAGATTCAAATAATCGAAGTTATCCTTAATGAAGATGGCGTGCGCGGTAATGCCATTCGCTATCAGCGCCAATTTGGTGATCAGCCAAGAACCTGGCTGGATAAGGAAGATCTGATCAGCATTATTCCTGGTGCGCCATTATCCGAAACTTCAAGCAGAACCAGATACCGGATTCCCAACGTTGCTTTTGGTGCAGATGTGGCGATGCGGGTCTCACTCTTTGATCCCGACAGACCGGCGCGCTATCAGACGATGCTGAAACTCACGGCTGCAGCAGACTTGGGTAACTATTTTGGTTTATACGGAACTTATTTTCTGGATATACACAACGATTTTGACGATATCACGCGCCCTGCCAATTCGGTCTTGCCGCATGTCAGAACCGAAATTGCACGATATTTAAAAGAGGGAGACACTGGCATTGATAGCCTGTTTTTACAAAGAAAAGGCAATCTGGGACGTGATGTTTATTATCGTAGCTATACAGGTATCCTTGAGGAGATGTATGCCGGCGTAGGATCAGAGTTTCTTTACAGCCCCTTCAGTTCTCGTCTGGCTTTTGGTTTTAACGTAAATTGGGTGAAGCAGCGGGATTATGATAAGGACTTCGAATTACTGGATTATTCGGTGGTGACGGGTCATTTAAGCGCCTACTGGGCAACACCCTGGTATAACTATGATGCCGCTATTCATGTCGGCCGTTATCTGGCAAAGGATCGGGGCGCAACCATTGAGATACGCAGAACCTTTGATAATGGCTGGATGGTAGGAGCATTTGCGACATTTACCAATGTGTCTTCTGAAGATTTTGGAGAAGGCAGTTTTGATAAAGGTCTCTATTTTAAAATTCCGCTGGATCAGATTTTACCAGGCAATACCAAGGCCTCCTATTCGAATTCGATTCGCTCAGTTCAGAGGGATGGAGGGCAACGCCTTGAGGGTTTCGGAACATCCTTGTGGTTCGACTTACGCTCGAGTCGTTATGATGCCCTGGACAATTACAGGCTGAGAATGGTACCCGGAGCATGAGGCGCATGAAAAAGCTAAAAGTGCTGGGATTAATTATTGCAGTGTGCTGTCTGCAAGGCTGTAGCTTTAGTTCAACACAGCTCGATCTGATAAGTACCATCTGGAACAGAGAGTCGGAATTTATATCCTTTGAGGAACTTGCCTGGACCGGGATCTGGTCGGGCCAGGATTACAGGGTAATTCCGGTTTTTCCTCCGAATGAAAGCCTGACAAATTTTATGAATAATGACGGTGTTATCGTGTCTTTTGACGGATGGCAGGTCACCAGGATCGAAGGCATATTGCCAGACGAACTTAGAGTCAGAATTGTAGAATCAGATGCTGGTTTGGAATATTTAATCGAAGGCGAAAGAATAGCCTTTCATGAATGCGAAGAATTTGCATCAAGCCTTGAAGGCAGCACGACAGTCTGGGTACAGAATTGCAGCAGCCCGGGAGGCGCATACACAAATGAAATTCGCGTGAATGGATCAGGCGCAATAACGCTCTTGCGTTTTATGATTCATCCCGACTACCCCATGCTGACCTTGACCCCAAATAATCTGGTACTCTAAACTCCATGTGAATCCCCCTCGTCAGCCCCTGGGTAGTAAACAATAATAAACCTGTAAAAGGAGCACCTATGGTGAAGCTACGTTTTTTATTATCAGTACTTGGTCTATTAATTATAACGGTGCTCAACAGCACTGCCGCAGAAATGGAGCCAGGCTTTGTAATCACGCAACCTGGTGAAATTGAATGGGAAGAAAACAGCCAGTCAGTGCAGCGAAAAATTATTTTAGGTGATCCGGCAGAAGAAGGCTTTTATGTTTATCGGGCCAGATTTCCGGCGGGTGTAACGAGTGAACCGCATTTTCATACCATGGACCGTAGCGTTACTGTAATAGAAGGAACCTGGTATGCGGGTACAGATGCCAGCCATGATATGAGTAAAACTACTGCAGTTAGTGCCGGAGGACACATGTTTCATCCGGCCGGAGCAGTTCATTATGATGGTTCACGTGGTGAGGCCGCTGTGGTGGAAATAAAAGGCATGGGCCCGGTTGATACCGTGTATGTCGATGTTATGCCCTGAAATAAAGTGGCTTTTGAAACAAAGAAAAGCAAGCTGGCCAATGCCAAAGCAATAATTGTTATGCGATCAATGCAGTCTGTTTTTTAATGCTGAATTGAAGTTACTTTCAAGCCAAATATCATTAGGTGCGAGGTTCAATGTTTTAACTATTATTGCCCAAGGGCTGGCCGTAGGAATAATAGTCAGCGATCGCCAGGCCTGCTGCAACACTCGTAAAGGGGTCATGTTCCACCACTTTATCTGGAAATTGATTTTCAAGTATATTTTTCACTGCCGGAATCAGAGATGAGCCTCCGGTTCTCAACACCAGATTTATTTCGCCAGGCTGCATATTGGCACTTAACAAAATATCCTGGACGGCCTGTTTAAACTGAACAAGCTGGTCTTTGATCATGACTTCAAAGGCTGCGCGGTCGATACTAAATTCCACGTCGATTTCAGGAATATTTAACACGGCCGATTCCTTTTCTGACAATTCAGCCTTGCAATCCTTGATGGCCTGAAAGACCTGGTAACAATAATTTTGTGTTATCAGCTCATACAGTCTTTGAAACTTTATAGCCCCTTCACCAGCTTGTTTTATCAGATCGATCACAGGGGTAGTATATTTATTCTGATTTAACATATAACTGACAGTCCAGTTGATGAGTAATTCCTCATAATCCTCAAAAGGAAAAAAGGTATCGATTAATTTACCTTCGACCTCCCTGCGCCATCTCTCGCCTTTGCCCAGCAATGGGAATAGCACTTTTCTAAACAGGCATTGATCAATATGATCACCACCCAAAGCTACACCATGAATTGCAACTACCTCGAATGAGACTCCATGACGTTTCAGGATACATAAATCCAAAGTACCGCCTCCGAAGTCCACGGTAAGCACTACTTCACTTTTATGCTGTGGATTGGCATGGAAATAACTCAATGTCGCTGCGGTAGGCTCCGGATAGAAGCTTTGTGTGCTTATGCCCGCATGCTGGTAGGACTCACTGAGGCGCTCCAGAGCAAGTTGATTATGATCATTCTCGCGACCTTCAAAGTTTACCGGATGTCCTAAACAGGCATGACTGGTATCGATATTCACTGTTTGCATCGAGGTGATGTCAGCAAGAGTCTGTTTTATGCATTTTTCTATTTTCAGTAATATTGGTGTTATAAGAGCAACCAGCCTGAAGGGGCGATTAAATACCATGATGCGATCACTGCTTTTTGTTCCCAGTAAACGCTTGGTACCGCGAAATAACCTTCCCGGCAGGCTGCCATCATTAAAGGCCTGGCCATAGACAAGACTGGTTTCTGCTTCTGCAGGTAGTCGGGTGGAAGGGTCCATCTGACCGGTACTGGTCCGGGCTTCGCCCAGGATTTCAACACTCAGTTCTACTTTCCGGCCCTGATTCTGGCTGATATAAGTGTCAATGGCATCCTGCCCGGTTTGCGCAACAAAATCGCGACTGATATAGGTCGCAGAGGGCATTATGGAGCTGTTTTGCTCAAGCATGACCATGGTGATCTGCTTGCCATCAAACACTGCAGCGGCGCTGTTGCTGGTACCAAAGTCGATACCGATTCCATATTGTCGTGTGTTGTTGGAATTTTCTGGTTCTGTCATAAATAAAGTATTTGGCCTGAGAGAAAAAACAGGTGATTTAAGCTATGGAAATAATTGAAGGCATATCTTTAAAAGGATGGCTGAACTACTTTCTACAACCGTATTTTTTAATTGCTTATTGTAACAAGGTAGGGCTCAGACTGATAAGACTGTTTATCATTCCTGAGACTTCCTTTATGAATGAAATAAAATCAATTAACAGTGTTATAAAAATCGCAATAGTTGCTTACCAGGCTCCAATGCCATTTTCTTTACCCTGTTGGTTTCTCTTCAGGTTCACGGCCAAAACGATAACAGGTTTTTAATTCAATGGCTTTTGCTGCATAATCAGCCCCCGCTGTTTGCCTTAACTAAGCTCAGGTCCCAAGTTCTATGTGGTTCAAGAATCTCCGTATATTTTGCCTAACCCAACCCTTTGATTTGCCTTTGGAAGATCTTGAATCACAGCTTGCTGATTCAGCATTTATCCCCTGTGCTAATTATGAGAAATCACGAATTGGCTGGGTAAGCCCCCTGGGCAGTGCTGCGCCTGCCCTGGATAATGATGAAGCTGCAGAGGATTCGCCTGCACCAATGCTCACACACGTCGTTGGCGATTACATTATGTTGTGTGCACAAAAGCAGGATCGATTATTACCCGCTTCCGTAGTACGAGAAGCAACTGAAGAAAAAGTAGCCGAACTGGAACTGAGACAGGCGCGAAAAGTCTACCGTAAAGAAAAGCGAGAGATTCAGGATCAGGTCTACGGATCATTGCTGCCCAGAGCTTTTACACGTTCGACTCGTATTTACGCCTATATCAGCCGTTCAGACAAACTACTGGTTGTTGATTCAGCCAGTGCGCCAAAGGCCGAAGAGTTTCTGAATTTACTAAGAGATACGCTGGGTTCTTTCCCGGTAGCCTTACCAGACAGTAAGCGTGCACCAGGTGATGTCATGACGCGCTGGTTAAAAGAACAAAAAGGCACAGATAATTTCGACATTCATGATGATTGCGAGCTCTTCAATCCCTTGGATGGCAGTAATGTTATTCGCTGTAAAGGACAGGATCTGCTTAGTGATGAGATACAGGCACATCTGGATGCAGGCAAACGCGTTAAACAGCTGGGTGTGCAATGGAATAGCCACCTGAGCTGTAGCATTGTGGAAGACTTAAGTATCAAGCGCCTGCGATTTGAAGATATAAAGGAAGAATCGGAAAGCTTTCAGGAAGAAAGTGCCGCGCAAAAGTTTGATCAGGAGTTCGTGCTGATGACGCTTGGACTAAGTACTTTCTTCAAATCATTATTTAATGCATTCGGTGGCCTTGAAGACCCTAAGAATAAAGTGCTGCCCGATAACAGAAATAAAGAGGCAGATTAATCAGCTTATACAGGCGAATTTATGTAGATGTAGCAAGAGGCTGAGAGGGTGATGGTGCCAGGGGCTCTACCGTGAATATTATTTAAAATATTGATTTATAAAGATAATTAATATATTAAATTTTGAGATACCCCCAAATATACCCCCGTTGTTTTTAAACATATGGCCTAGACTTAATCCACTTAATAATCGAACTTTCGTGCCAACCGACTCTACGCTTGCCTGTAAGGCTAATTTGCCTTGGGAAGTTTCCTTTAGCAATCTCAGCGTAAATTGTTGAGCGTGATAGCCCTGTTAAATTTATTACATCTCTAAGTCTTAATATTTTAGTAATCATAGTTCCTCCATAATTAATTTGGGAGATAAGGTTTTAATTCTATATTGTGGATTCACTTAGCCCTCTTCTCCTGTGCCTGTTCTAGCTTCTTAACCTTTTTAATGGTTTCCGGAAAGTCGGCTTCAGAGAACATTTCTTCATATAGTTTTTCCATTTCTGCAGCGTTACCTTTCATGGCATTTCCTATTTCATCCATAAGCGCCATAAACACATCAAATTCAGCTGCCTCAAGTTTTTGTTTCACCATGCTGACTAAGAGCTCTGACATTTTTTCTCTTATCGGTTTATCAAGGGCGATGAAACAAAGAGACATACGGGCAATCATCAAATCCTGGTTATCTGTGGCCAGGATGTGCTCAGGTTTGCCAGAATCCAGAAAAGTCTCTGAACCGCTTAGTAAATAGTTAGGGGAGACCTTAAGCACTTTTGAGAGCTTAATCAGCTCTAAGCCTCCTGGAACAGCCCCTGCATTTTCATAATGCACCAGAGAGCTGCGTCCGATAACGGCCTTTTTAGCGAGCTCAGCTTGGGTAAGACCAAGCTCCTTTCGGGCTTTTTGAATACGTTCTGCAATGTGTTTCTTTTGTGCTTTCATCTTTTCTTATCTCCAACTAACGATAAAGGCGCTGGTTAACCAGTGCGCCATTTGTGGTGTTTTCGGGTTTTATGTCTCCGGCGTACTCATTACCAAGTAAATCATCTAAACCTCTTAGCCATCTAAGGTGACAATAGTTAAAGGCCATCAATTCAATGATCTTGTTAGCCATTTCAGGTTTGGGTTCTTCAGTAAACCAATGTTGAACAGCCAGTTCCTTGGCTTTTGATTTAATAAAGGCATCATTTTGGGCTATTTGTTTAAGCGTTTTATTGGCCTTTTCAGTTTTGATGCGATTAGGAACAGCAACCCCGTTAATAGTACGGAACTGAGGGAGAGGCGTTTTCTTCTTTTCAGGTTTTTCTGGAAAGGCATAACCTAACGATTCGAAATGCTTTTTAAGTGATAACTGTTCTTTTTCAGTTAATAGATATCTACCCACTTCAAATAGAGCATAACTACTACGATTCAAATCAACAGCTTTAGCCACCATGCGCTGAGATAGCATCAAGGTATGTCTGGCCTTTTTGGCTTCTAATGGTAATAAAACGTTTTGATTCATAATATAAACAAAGTTATCAATATTGGATATATCGAATTATAGACATTTAATCGGAATTAAGTCAATAATAAAACGTAAATACCTTTATAAGGGATTTGGAGATCGAGTAGTTAGATAAATAGGCTGATTAACAATTGGTTGAACAAATTGTTTAACAAACTATTTTTAATTCGGGAATAATAGGGTATTGAAGAGTTCTGTTAATTTGAATTAAATAAAACGAAATAAACCAATTTAATTGAAATGGTAACGTCCGCTTTCGGCCAATAGCGAACATTGAATAAATTTCTAGTAAGCTACATTACTGGATGTATCAAACATAAAAAGAGTTTACATGTGATGGGCTTATTCGCTCATCTCTTCCATGCTTTTCTCAGTTGGGTAAGCTAGGTCAAAACCACTTTCATTAGGCATTTCAACATTCGCAAGCGAATTGGCAGTCATTATGCTGTCTTCACTAATAATGCCGTTCCTATAGAGAAGGTAAGCGGTAACAGCGTACACTTCGTCGTCTGTTAAACTTTGAGGCAGGTTAAAAGGCATTGCACGGCGGATATAATCAAAAACAGTACTAGCGTAAGGCCAGTAACTACCAATAGCTCTTACTTGTTGTAGTTGGTTGCTGACTAACACATCGTATGGTCCTTCAGTACCTTCAACGCCGTGACAGGCAATGCATTTTTGTTGATAGATCACTTCGCCATCAGACACTGAACCTGAACCAGGAGGGAGACCGCTTCCATTTGGCTGAATACTAATATCCCAAGGTGCTAGATCTTCCTCGCTTATGGTTGTACCAAGTTCTGGATTTTCTTGAGCTAGCAAAGTATTCATAAAACAGCACATAGCCAGAACAACTAGCAATCTTTTAAGCGTATACATTAGTCACTTCTCCATTTGCAGCTTCAATACTCCAAGCCTGAATTGCATTGTTATGATAGTTGCGAGGTTGACCATATTCACTAATCAACTCTTCACGTAATGGTTGCTCTGCACCGGTTTCATCAAATGCTCGGCTTTTCAAAATCGCAGATCCTCCATTCCAATTCCAGGCCATACGGAATCGTGTTAGAGATTTATCAAGAGCTGGGCCTGATATGGCAGCTTCAGCCCAAGTATTGCCATTGTCGGCAGATACCTCAACGCGTGTTATTCTGCCAGCACCAGACCAAGCTAGACCAATAATTTCATAAACACCGGGGCCAGAATTCAGGTTTAAACCCACAGAAGGGCTGGTAATAATTGATTTGACTCCCATAGGGAAAGTAAATATTCGTGACCGGCCATTGGCAAGAACATCTGTGTAATGAGAGGTTTCGTCACGTGTCATGGTTGGACCTGTATTAACTTTCAGTCTACGTAACCATTTCACCGACATGTTTCCTTCCCAACCTGGCAAGAAAAGTCGCATAGGGTACCCATTTCCAGGTCGCAATCGTTCACCATTTTGATAAAGCGCTATAATCGCGTCATCCATTATTTTTTCTAATGGAATACTACGGCTCATCGCAGCAGCATCAGCTCCTTCTGCCAAAACCCAGCGTCCTTCTGGGTTAACGCCGGCTTCTTCCATAAGTACAGATAAAGGTACACCAGTCCATTCGCTACATGACACCAAGCCATGCAAGACTCCCAAGGGCGCCTGTTGTGGAGTAGGCTCCACTAGATTGCCTCTACTATTTCCTGAGCATTCAAGAAATTGGGTTTTAGTAACTGTTGGATAACGCATTAGGTCATCAATAGTAAATACTAGAGGGCGCGAAACTAATCCATGGATAAGCAGCCTGTGTTCATCAGGATTGATATTAGGTACACCACTATGGTGTCTTTCAAAATGAAGGCTATTTGGGGTGATTGTGCCATGCAGCTTCTCCAGTGGAGTAAAGGAAACACCATTGCCTATTAACCCAGGTGGGCTTCCAATGATACGTTGAGTGCCTTGTTCATACTCAGAGCGTTGCCCGTATCCACTCATATGAGCGCCAGGTTCTAGCATCCAAGGGGGGACCTCCAAAGTGTCAGCTTTGCTTGCTTGTGCAGAAAGTAATCCTAGCCCTCCCACCATGGCGGCACTACGGCTCAAAAAAACTCTACGGTGTAACAAGCCATTACCGGCAGCAGGCTCTAGATTTAAATCTTTTGAGCTGTTTTTTGACATTTCTCCTCCAGTCAGACTAGACAAATTATTTTCAGGTTTTTAAAAAATTAGAATCGTGTCTTTACATTGTTATCATCATTTAACGAGGTTTGGTTTGTCTCTTATAGAAGGAGCCATGAACATAATGGACAAATTGTAGATTACTTCTTCTATGCCTTGGTCAGAATCATCGGGTAAGAATTCGCCATAAGATAAACGTGTTAAATATGAACGCTTTGTGAACATGTATTCCGTGCTGCCTAATACACTAACCAAGCGCCAATAAAATTCCTCTATAGAAAGATCCTTGTTGCACTTCTTTAGTAATCTTATGAACAGAAATACAATTTCATCTTTAATCGGTTCAAAAATATTCTTTATCTGATCTGATGGGTCGTTAAGTGTTCTTAACATCAAATTGTCGAATTCTGGATTAACGTCATTGCTCAAATCAACAATTGGTTTTATATAAGCATTGAGAACCTGAGTAATATCTGGGCTTTCTTTGTTAGATTCTGGCCAGCAGGCTTCAAGTTCTTGTAAACATATTTGAAAGGTTGGCTTTAATCTACGCTCAAGAGTCTTTTTTATCAGCGCCTCTTTAGTACCAAAATAATAATGAAGAGTACCTAAATTAGCATTAGCTTTTTTGGCTATAGCGCGCATGGAAGCGCCAGCATACCCATTCTCACTAAAAATAATTTCAGCAGCATCTAAAAATGCAGTTTCCGTAACATTGCTCTCGTTTTGAGCTTTTTTTTGCTTAGTTTTTACCAACTGATGCTCCAAATATTAATATATTATACGATTGTACCATTATTATTAATGAAAATAAATCTTTTATAATCAACAACTAAAAATAAATATTGACATTTATTTGGACGTACGTCTAAAATTATATTTGTACGATCGTATAAATAATTATTAAGAGCCTCAAGATATACAAAAGCGTTTAAAGACGACGTTCAATTAATCTTGTAACTATAAAATCAGAGGTAAGATGTATGAATTCTCGCAAAACTTCCTTAATCACAATACATGGCTTAATTGCCATTTTATTGTTCAGTCCTAGCTTATTTGCTCAAGAAGTTGATTTTTCCGGCGACTGGCGACCGCTATACCATGAAGATTTACCCGAGAGAATTCCTGGGCCTCATTTAGCCGATTATTCGGGTATGCCTATTAACGACGCCGCAAGATTACGTGGTGATAGCTACAATCCGAATCGTATTTCCGTAGTCAGTGAATATATTTGTAGGCAGCATGGCGGCGATTATTCTATGCGAGGCGCGGCAGATTTGAGAATCGAGAGGGTAGTTGACCCGAATACTCAAATACCTATTGCATTTAAAACTCGTATTGGTTTCATGGCTATGGAAAGAACGATTTGGCTCAATAACCCTGAACGTCCATCTGATATAGCTCCTCATACTTTCCAAGGATTCTCCACCGGAAATTTCGATGGCAATATGCTCAACATTTATACAACTGATTTTAAAGAGAGTTATTTACGCCGCAATGGAATAGCTGCCAGTAGTGAAAGAACAGCTACTGAACATTGGGTTATGCACGGTGATTATTTAACGGTTGTCACCGTTATAGACGACCCAGCATTTTTCACTGAACCTATGGTGAGAAGCCAATCCTGGGTAAGAGATGCTTCTGCAAGACAGGGTCCTGCTAGCGCATGCGTGCCCTTACAAGAAATACCTGTGAATGCTTTAGGCCAAACTGTTCCACATTTCTTACCTGGTCAGAACCCTTGGTTATTGGAATTTGCTGAACGTTACCGACTTCCTTATTCAGGAGTTCGTGGAGGAATCGAAACAATGTACCCCGAGTACATGGAGATCATGGAAACTCCTGTTGGCGATGCTGAGTTTTGTGTCGAAGAGTGTATGTAAGTCAAATTATTCAAAGTAATAATTTCAACTTGTGGAGTAAATTTATGTTTATATTTTTCAAATCTAGCCTGCAGAGAATATCTTTATTTTTTGTTTTTATATTTTCATCTTTGAATGCAGCCGAAATGGATCAAACACTTAGTTTGTTTCATGTAAAAGGACAAATCTATGTGCTGGCAGGTGCTGATGTAAATGTCACTGTCCAAATTGGCGATGAAGCAATAGTTTTTGTAGACACGCCAGCGCCAGAATATGTCAGGGAGATGGTGTCGCTTATTCGTGAGAAATCAATGTCCCCTATTCGCCAAGTAATTACTACAGCTCTTGATCCAATTCACGTAGCTGGGAATGAATTAATAGAGAACCAAGGTTTTGGAGGATTTGGTGACTTCAACCGATTTGGTGGCACTGGTACTAACTCTTTTGACAGCGTAGGTGAAGACCAGGGTGTGGTCCTGGCTGGTAATACGAGAGGTGTGTCGCTACTCGCTCATGAAAATGTACTTAATCGCTTCTACCTTTCTGAAAATGATGTCGAAAGCCTGACACTAACGACGACTTATTTCACCCCATCATTTGATATTTATATGAATGATGAAGGCATAGCTATTTACCATATGCCAAATGCACATACAGATGGTGACAGTATTGTTTTCTTTAGAATTTCGGATGTTATCAGTTTAGGAGACCTTCTCGTTCAGGGGCAATATCCTGATATTGATATTGAAAATGGCGGCAGTGTTAATGGTTTTATTGATGCACTGAATTTTACGATACAACTTATGATTCCAGGTCCTAATGCTGAAGGTGGTACATATGTAGTTCCAGGACATGGCCGTATTGGTGATGAAATTGATGTTGTTGAATATCGCAATATGTTGGTCATCGTCAGAGACCGAATTCAAAGCCAGATAGCCCAAGGTTTGAGTTTAAATCAAATCATTAATAGTGAACCTGCTTTGGATTATGACACTGAATATGGTAGTTCAAGAGGCGGACCGTCAACTGAAGAGTTCATTACCTCTATCTATCAAAGCCTTATAGAAGAAATGGAGTAAAACATGAAATTTACCAAAGCAATTTATATATCTATTCTGATTTTTGGCCTTACTTCGGCTTTAGCAAATGCCCAATTTTCTATTTCGTCAATACAAGAAAGAGAAGTTGGAACCATACCGGGTAGAGAAGGTGCACCTATAGATTTGACAGGCACCTGGGTCTCTATTGTTTCAGAAGATTGGCGCTGGCGTATGACAACGCCTTTAATTGGTGACTTTGCCAACATCCCGGAAAATGAAGCGGCCAGGGAAGTGGCGATGGCCTGGTACCCCGAAGCAAATATTGGCAATGAATGTATTGCCTACGGAGCACCATCCATTATGCATAGACCAGGCCGCATAAAAATTGATTGGGAAGACGACCTGACTCTAAAAATGGAATTTGATGCTGGTATGCAAACGCGCGTGTTTAATTTTGATAAAGCAGTTCCAATGGGTGCTGCATCAAGACAAGGGTATACCTTGGCAAAATGGGAAGACGCTCCCGCTCCTGCAATATTTAATGGCTTGCGCCTTGGGCAAACCGAAGCAGTTGGTATAAACACTCTGTCATTAGAAGCAGTAACAACTAACCTTGTGTCAGGTTACTTGCGTAAAAATGGTATTCCACACAGCGATCAAACTAAAGTTACTGAGTACTTTGATGTTTTTGAAACACCAAATGGTAATAGCTGGTTTGTAGATACTATTATCGTTGAAGACCCTGTCTATCTTGTGGAGCCATGGGTGACCACTATGCACTTCATGAAAGAAGAAGATGATTCAAAATGGAATCCTCAAGAATGTTTTGTTATGCACGAGAATGAACGTCAATAAATTATTAAATTTAAGAAATAAGAAAGTGTTGTTATTAATAAACAAGGCAAATTTAAAAAGTCTTTTGAACAGCAAGTATATTTTCTACTAAGGAGATTGAAAATGATAAAAAGTAAACTTAAGTTCCATTGCAAATTTGTTCTGGCTTTAGGGTTTATTATGTTTGCAGTTGGTGTAAGTAATGCTCATCACTCATTTCCAGCAACTTATGTGATGGATGAGACAGCGACTATCGAAGGCACTATGGTGCAGTTCTTATTCCGTAATCCACATTCATTTGTCCATGTAATGGTTACTGATGAGGAAACAGGTGAAAACCAGCGCTGGGCTGTTGAATGGGGTGGCGCAAGTGCTTTGGCTGGATCTGTTGACCGTTCAAGCCTGAAGCCTGGTGACCAGGTACGTATTTCCGGTCAGCCTGGACGTAATTCTGAAGATCATCGTCTGCGTATGCAGAGCCTTGAAGTTATCGATGGTGACTTCGTATGGGAAGGTGACTTTGATTAATCAAAAAGAGAGATGTCTAAACCGAGTAATTGAAAATTAATGAATTGTGTAAGTGCAATTTTGGAGAATTAGGAATGAATAAAATACGATTAGTAATAGTGGCTACTTTAACCTGTTTATTTGGAACCAGTAATGTAGTAGCTCAAGAAATGAGCTTTTTTATCACTAGTACAGGGTTAGGGTTAGGAGCAAATTTAGGTGGTTTAGTAGGTGCCGATGCTCATTGTCAAGCCTTAGCTGCAGTTGCAGGTGCTGGTGATAAAACTTGGCGAGCATATTTAAGCACTCAAGGGCAAAATGCTGTAAATGCAAGAGATCGAATCGGTGCTGGGCCTTGGTATAACACTAATGGTGTCATCGTTGCTAGAAATTTAAATGAGTTACATGATGAAAACCGAAATAAAATTAGTGTGGAAGTAGGTCTTGATGAACATGGAAATGCAGTTCCTTCTGTTAGTCTGGGCGCTGATGGGAACCCCCGCCCTCGTGAATTTCAGACAATTGTCGAACATGATATTCTGACAGGCTCTCAACCTGATGGTACAGCTTTTCCTGTTGGAGAGGATCGAACCTGTAATAACTGGACTTCTTCTGATGAAGGTAGCGCAATGTTGGGTCATGGTGATCGTCTTTCATTGGAGCCAGGGTTATCTCCATGGAATGTAGCTCACCCATCTATTGGATGCAGTCAACAAGATTTAATTATGACTGGAGGCAGTGGGCGTTTCTATTGTTTCGCTACAGATTAATAAACTCATGGTCATATTCCGTAATATTATAAATCCTTAATGACCGCTTTTGGCCGAAAGCAGCCCTTAACAAAGTTGTCCCATAGAGATGAATGTGTCCTAATAAAATCAATAGGTTATGAAATGGGGGAGTCTATAACAATGGGACACTGCTTGAACTTAACTGGTTGATTTAGAATAATTATTTAGGAATAGAATAACAGGCTTCGAACCAGTTGGTCAGGAGTTCGTATAAGTCTTTGTAGCCTACTTCTAGTAAGTAGCTTTATTGGATGGCAATCTTATAGTCTGCTTATTAACGAAAGCCAACCTCAGTCTATTTTCAAATATCTTTTAAAGTATCTAGATAGTCAGACCATACCTGCATCATATTCATTCTTTTTTTAAGATGTTTAGTCCGGTTATATGCCCTACCTAAGGAGTCTTTTACTTCATGAGCAAGTTGATGTTCTATGAGGTGAGGCTCAAATTCTAAAACTTCATCTAGTAAGGTTCTGGCAGTAGCTCTGAATCCATGAGTAGTTACCTCATCTTTAGAATAGCCCAAACGGCGTAAGGCTGCATTGAGTGTATTGTCACTCATAGGCTTTCTTCTGCTTCGTTCACTTGGGAAAACATATTGCCAATGGCCTGTTAATGGTTCTATTTCTTTTAGCAAAGCTACAACCTGTTCGCTTAATGGTACTAAATGAGATTGATTCATCTTCATTTTTTCTGCTGGAATATTCCACTCATTAGTTTTAAAGTCAATTTCAGTCCATTCCATTTTACGTAATTCACCAGGGCGGACAAAAAGTAGGGGTGCTAGTCTTAGTGCTATAGCAACTGTTGGCGTACCTTCAAAGCCTTCTATTGCTCTTAGGAGTTCGCCCAGTTTCTTGGGTTCAGTAATTGCAGAGAAGTGCCTAACTTGAGGTGTTTTTAAAGCGCCTCTCAAGTCAGCAGATGGATCACGCTCGGCTCTGCCAGTTGCAACGGCATAACGGAAAATTTGTCCGGATACTTGCTTTAAACGTCTGGCAGTTTCCAATGCCCCTCTGGATTCAGCCCGTCTTAAGCAATCAAGCAAAATTAAAGGCGTGATATCTGTAATGGGATATTTCCCTAAGTATGGGATTAGATTTCTTTCTAGTAAGTATTTTTGCTTCTTGATGTGAGCAGGAGACCAAGCATTTTGTTCTTTTTCATACCATTCCCAAGCGACAACTTCAAAGCTGTTAGCAGCTTTTTCTAGTAACGACATTTTTTGGGCTTTCCTGGTCGCTGTTGGATCAATACCTTCTTCCAATTGCTGCTTGGCTAAATAGGTTTTATCCCGGGCTTTCTTTAGAGAGACATCCGGGTAAACGCCGAGAGCCAAAACCTTTTCTTTCTGAGCAAAACGAAATTTCAAACGCCAGTATTTACTACCTGTCTTGGTGACTAGCAGGTATAAACCTCGGCCATCACCTAGCTTGTAGTCTTTCTTTTTGAGGGAGGCTTCCCTGCATTGAATATCTGTAAGAGACATAACTTAAAATTTGGGGGTATCTGGTTTTGAGAAACAGTATATACCCCCAAAGATGCCCCTACAATATCTGGATACCCCCGGATTCTCTCGGACGCTTTCAGA
Organism: uncultured Gammaproteobacteria bacterium; assembly: GCA_963975155.1. Classification (GTDB taxonomy): domain Bacteria; phylum Pseudomonadota; class Gammaproteobacteria; order Pseudomonadales; family Pseudohongiellaceae; genus UBA5109. The sequence goes on from CAXBFG010000003.1 coordinate 95,371, forward strand.
CTATAAAAATAGGATATATTTAATAAAAATAAGGAGTTAAGGAGGATTTTGGAGTTTCTGAGATTGTCTAATGGTGCCCAGGGGCGGAATCGAACCACCGACACGAGGATTTTCAATCCTCTGCTCTACCGACTGAGCTACCTGGGCTTGCAACACAAGGCGCGTATTAAACCTGTTGAGGGGCCTCTTAGTCAAGATTGGATTAGGTCTGCGTTTTAGTCCTCTGGTACGTAGCCTTCAGCTTCGTCATGTTCTTCATTCGCAAAGAATTTTTCCATTTCTTCAGTCAAGTATTGCCGATCTTCGGCTTTTATCATGCTGAGCCCTTTTTCATTGATCAGGCGCGTCTGCAGTTGCATCCATTCTTCCCAGGCCTGTTTGGAGATATTGTTATAAATGTCCTGCCCTTTTTCTCCAGGGTAGGGAGGCACCGGTAAGGCCGGCATGTCTTTTTGATATTTCCGACAGAAAACCGTTCTGCTCATTATTTGTTTCCCAGTTTCTTTAATAAAGTATTTACCGGAGCTGCCAGTCCGAGCTCCGAAGGCTTATCCAGATCATACCAGTGCCAGTCAGGCTTCTCCATAATAGCAGCAGGCATCTTGCTCAGGCTAAGCAATTGAGGCTTGATAATGAGTCTGAAGTGACTGAAGGTGTGTCGAATTTCATCACACTGAACAGGCTTGGCTCTGGCGCTAAAGCCGTGACTGCTTAAAAAGTGATCAATGGTGTCGCTTTCCTGAATTTCCGGGAAGCTCCATAAGCCGCCCCAGATACCCTGAGGGGGCCTTTTCTCCAGCAATACTTTTTGTCCGTCAGGAGAGTGAAGAATGATCATTTGTGTTGATTTTTGTGGTATCAGTTTTTTTGTCTTTTTGTTCGGGAATTCTGCCATTCGATTGCTCAGGTAAGCCTGACAAGTGAGTTGCAAGGGGCAGGCACTACATTGTGGTTTTGTACGGGTACAAAGTGTGGCACCAAGATCCATCATTGCCTGGGTGTAATCCCGACAGTCATTAGGCGGAGTGAGTTGCTCAGCAAGCGCCCATAGTTTCTCAAGAGTCTGGCCTTGTTGGGGCCAGCCTTCGATACAGTGATAGCGGCACAGCACCCGTTTAACATTGCCATCGAGAATAGCGGCACGTTTATTACCCGCTAAAGCGATAATTGCACCTGCAGTAGATCGACCAATCCCCGGCAACTCGATTAATCCTTCGAAGCTGGAGGGAAATACCCCGTTGTGTTCATGATGAATGAGTCGGGCTGTTTTATGTAAATTTCTGGCTCTGGCGTAATAACCCAGACCAGTCCAATGGTGCAGTACCTTGTCGCTTTCTGCCAGCGCCAGTTGCTTGATATCAGGAAAACTTAGCATAAACTTTTCATAGTAAGGAATAACCGTCGAAACCTGAGTTTGCTGCAGCATAATTTCTGATATCCAGACCCGGTAGGGGTTTGGATTTTGCTGCCAGGGTAAATTTTTGCGGCCATGCACCTGGAACCAGTTTAAAACTGCTTCACTAAAGGGATTTTGCCGAGCTTTTGTAGAAGTAGACATCGGGAGCAAGTGTAATGTTTGTTGGCCTTTTTTTCACAATAAAAAGCCTATTGGCAGTATAATCAGCCTTTTCCGTCAAACTGATCAAAACCATAGAGGCTAGTATGGCTGAGCCAAGAACGGCAACGGTAGAACGTAATACCAATGAAACCCGGATTACAGTTAGTGTCAACCTGGATGGCAGTGGTAAGTTTAAAATACAGTCAGGCCTGCCATTCCTGGAGCATATGCTGGAACAGGTTGCACGTCATGGCCTGGTCGATATGGAAATTGTTGCCAAGGGAGACCTTGAAATTGATGCTCATCACACCGTTGAAGATTTAGGTATAACACTCGGACAGGCCTTTGATAAAGCACTCAATAAAACCGGTATCCGGCGCTATGGACATGCCTATGTGCCTCTGGATGAAGCATTATCCAGAGTGGTTATTGATTTTTCTGGCCGTCCCGGTCTTGAGTATCAGATCCCTTTTGTGCGCGGTACAGTAGGAGATTTTGATGTCGATTTGTTTTATGAGTTTTTTCAGGGCTTTGTGAATCATGCCAAGGTAACGCTGCACATCGATAATATCAAAGGTAACAATGCTCACCATCAGATTGAAACTGTCTTCAAGGCTTTTGGTCGGGCAGTGCGAATGGCTATGGAAGCTGATCCGCGTATGCAGGGTACCATCCCTTCAACGAAGGGAAGTCTCTGATCTTAACTATTGCACTCACTAATGCTTTTGCCTCGTTTCAGCTTTGCTCCTAACGCTTATTGGCAAAGTTTCTATACGAGATCCCGTTATTGAATTTTCTGCAGAAGTTGAAAAAAAAGTTGAATAAAAAAGTTGAAGAATAAAATTGTAGTCATAGATTACGGTATGGGGAATCTCCATTCAGTAGGGAAGGCTCTCGAGCATGTCGGGGAAAATATTTCATTAGCGATTACCGCGGATGCAGACAAAATTCGTCAGGCAGATCGTTTGATCTTTCCGGGTGTAGGGGCTATGCGAGACTGCATGTCAGAAATTAAACGCTTGCGAATTGATGAACTCCTGCGAGAAGCCAAACAGCAAAAACCAATCCTGGGTATCTGTGTTGGTATGCAGGCCATGATGGAATTTTCTGAAGAAAATAATGGCGTGGATTGTATGGGTTTTTTTCCCGGCAAAGTGCAGCGTTTCAAGGACGATAAAACTGATGAGAATGGTGAAAAGTTAAAAGTCCCGCATATGGGCTGGAATCAAGTTAAGCAAACACAGATTCACCCCATGTGGAAGGATATTGAAGATAAGAGCCGTTTCTATTTTGTGCACAGCTATTATGTGAAACCTGATACTTCTAAAAATGACTCGGCAACGATAGCAGGTGAAACGGATTACCCCTTTACCTTTTGTTCCGCAATAGCAGCAAAAAATATCTTTGCAGTGCAATTCCACCCGGAAAAAAGTCAGGACTGTGGTTTGCAGTTACTAAAGAACTTTTTAACTTGGGATGGTGAACAGTGAGTGCTGAATCATGAGTCTGGCGAAACGAATTATTCCCTGTCTTGATTGTGAAAACGGCAGAGTCGTGAAAGGCGTTAAATTTCTGGATATCCGGGATGCCGGTGATCCGGTCGAAGTATCTAAGCGCTACTGCGATCAGGGTGCGGATGAAATTACCTTTCTGGATATTACGGCCAGCAGCGATAACCGCGAGACAACAATTCATACCGTAGAAGCAATCGCCAGTCAGGTATTTATTCCGCTAACAGTTGGAGGAGGAATACGGACACTGGAAGATATTCGGCTGATGCTGAATGCTGGTGCCGATAAAGTCGCCATTAATACCAGCGCGGTAATTAATCCGGAGTTTGTAAAGCAAGCGGCAGAAAAGTTTGGTTCACAATGTATAGTGGTTGCCATTGATGCCAAGCAGGTCTCACTGGAAGGTGAGCCGTTACGCTGGGAAATTTTTACCCATGGCGGCAGAAAAGAAACCGGCCTGGATGCAGTGCAATGGGCTAAGCGTATGGTGTCTTACGGCGCCGGCGAAATATTACTGACCAGCATGGATCGTGACGGAACCAAAAACGGTTTTGACCTGGCTCTGAACAGGGCAATAAGTGAAGCCGTTACAGTTCCGGTTATTGCCTCCGGCGGTGTCGGTAATCTGCAACATCTGGTGGATGGTATCGTGGAAGGAAAGGTCGATGCCGTATTGGCGGCCAGCATTTTCCATTTTGGGGAGTACAGTATTCCGGAAGCGAAAAGGTATATGGCGGCTCAAGGTATCTGCGTCCGTTAAAGCTGTTGCGCTCTTAAAGCTATTGCGCTCACTAATACTTCGTTAAAGTTAATATTTCATTCAGTTGCTTACTGTTTATGTAAGCGCCTTCATTAAATATTAACTTTGCCTCGTCTTAGTTTCGCTCATTACGCTTTAATAATTTGTAGCGCTCAGTGATGCTTCGTTGAAGTTAATAAAGGCGCTTGGTGTTTATTCTAATTAATAAGGTTGGGCACGCAGCAAGCTCAGACCTTTGAGAATATTGAGGGCTTCATTAAGCTGATAATCGCCAACGATAATCTGCTCCCCGGTCAAATCGAGTACTTCCGGAATTGTGCCCAGTAAATCTTCGTTAACCAGATGTCCGTCCAGATCCTGCTCACGATAGGTACTCAGGTTGGCAGGAAGTGCGGTTACCCGGCCCTGCCTGACAATGATATTGGGAGTAATGCCCCTGGCCTGTATGGATCGACCATTAGGTGTGTAATACAGAGCAGTAGTTAATTTGATCGCACGATCATTGGTCAGGGGCAAGACGGTTTGCACTGAACCTTTTCCAAAACTCTGAGTGCCCATTATTACTGCACGACCCTGATCCTGAAGGGCTCCTGCTACAACCTCGGATGCCGATGCTGAGCCTTCATTAATTAAAACAATCAGTGCGACTCCCCGACTTGGATTGGCAGGTGTTGCTTCGAAGCGAGTATAAGAACTTTCTTCCCGACCTTCTGTATAGACAATAAGCCCTTCTGAAATAAAGGCATCGACAACGTCCACTGCAGCCTGCAGTACGCCACCCGGGTTATTGCGTAAATCCAGAATGACTCCCTGCAATTCTGTATCACTGAGATGGAAATTTTCCAGGGCGGTATTAATTTCCCTGCCAGTACCAGTGACAAACTGGGAGATACGTATATACCCAAAGCCAGGTTCCAGAAAGCGAGAGCGGACACTGTTGGCTGTGATGACCTCACGGGTAACCGTTACCTGGAATGCTTCTGCTTCTCCTTCACGCAATATGGTCAGCACGATATCGGTGCCTGGTGCTCCGCGCATTAAGTCAGTAGTTTCTTCCAGGCTAATATCAGTGGCCGGGGTATCATCAATTTTAATTATGACGTCACCAGCTTTGATGCCAGCCCGATCTGCCGGGGATCCATCAACGGGACTTATAATAGTGATGAAGCCGTTATTAACCCCGACTTGGACGCCAAGACCACCAAATTCCCCGGTGGTCATTTCCTGCAAATTATCATAATCATCATTTGCCAGATAACTTGAGTGTGGGTCTATCCCGGCGAGCATGCCCTTGATGGCATTTTCCAGCAGCGTCTTGTCATCAATAGGTTCAACATAGGCATTGCGGATACGATTCAGCACCTCAGTAAAAATACGAACTTCATCAAGGGGCAGGGGCAGATTTTCAGTGCTGCCTGTGGCCTGTTCAGTTTGTGCCATAGCTGGCACAAGCAAAAGACAACACAGATATAAGGTCGTTGTAATTTTAGTGACGAATGCAAGTCGGAAAGTGTTCATAGGCGTTACCAAATTTTTAGCGTCTTACTAACCAGTTTATTGGGTCTTGCGCTTTGCCGTTATAGCGAATTTCGAAATATACTCCGTTTTCATCACGACCGCCTGTATTTCCAACTGCCGCGATAATTTCTCCACTGGTAACCCACTCGCCTACCTCTTTATATAGCAATTGATTGTGGGCGTAGAGACTCATATAACCATCACCATGGTCGATTATCAAGAGCAGCCCTGAGTTGGAAAACCAGTCAGAATAAATGACACGCCCATGATGAATGGCTTTAATTTCGGCTCCGGCTCTGCCGGCGATTGTAATACCTTCCCAGTTCAGATCCCCCAGTTCATAACTGACCCCATAAGCATTCAGCATGGGTCCTTCAAGAGGCCAGGGTAGAGCTCCTTTGAGAGATGAAAAATCCTGTCCCTGTGAACCTAGAGGGAGGTCTACTATGGCCCGAGAAAGCTCTTCAATCAGCAGGGTCATTTCTTCATACTGCACTTCCAGTCGGGAAAGCTCGGTGCCCCTTGCTGCAAGTGTATTATCCAGCTCCTGCAAGAGAGCCAGACGTTCTGTCTGTCTTTGTTCGAGAGTGTTTTGTTCAGCCAGCAAGCTGTCGCGTCGAATTAACAGCTCTGCCGTAGCTTCCTGAATTTCGCTGCTAATTGTTTCGATATTCGCTAATAAGCTCTTAAATTCCTGTATTTTTTCACTACGGGCATTATTGAAATACTGATAATAGCGCAGCATTCTGGCAGAGCTGGCAATATTTTCCTGGTTGAGCAGTAACTTTAGATATTCCTGTCGGCCGTTTTGGTAAGCGGCCCGCAGATACTGGCCAATAAGGACTTCCTGTGATTGCCTGCTGCTTTCCAGCTCCGCGCCCTGCTGTTCCAGTCCCTGAAGCCGTAATTGCTCTTCGCTTATCTGGCTTTGTAGTAAGACAATTGCCTGGGATGCATCCTGAATGGCTTTTTCATTGTTTTCCAGATCCAGTTCGACAGAACCTCGTTGCAGTCGAGTAGTCTCAATCTGCTCCTGAACATTGGCTATTGTACGGGCAAGGGCTTCCAACTCTGCCGGTGAGGGATTAGTCTGGGCTGTAGTATAAGGTGCATTTAGTAAGTAAGTGCTCACATAAAGAAATAAAAAGTATTTCTTGTTAAAGCCTTTCATGTAAATTCTATTAAGGAGTGTCCGCTCATCTCGACAGGGGGCTCCAGATGCATCAACTTAAGCAGGCTGGGTGCAATATCTGATAATGCGCCATCTGGCAGGAGTCTGATATCTTGCTTGCCAACGTATACGAGAGGTACCGGTCCATCGGTATGTGAAGTGAGGCTTTGGCCCGTGACTTCATCCTGCATTTTTTCTACATTGCCATGATCTGCCGTAATCAGGCAGTCGCCATCTGTTTCCAGTATGGCAGCGGTGATCATACCCAGGCATTCATCGAGTACTTCAACGGCTTGTATGGCAGCGTTCAGATTGCCGGTATGGCCAACCATGTCTCCATTTGCAAAATTGCAGATAATAGCGTCATATTCACGGTTTTTAATCGCATTTACCAGCTTTTCACATACTTCATAGGCGCTCATTTCTGGTTTCAGATCATAGGTAGTTACATTGGGAGAAGGCACAAGGATGCGGGTTTCACCGGCAAACTCCTGTTCCCGGCCACCACTGAAGAAAAAGGTGACATGAGCATACTTTTCAGTCTCGGCAATTCTTAATTGTGACATTCCCAGCTGAGCCAGATATTCACCCAGACTGTTGTTCAGTGGTATGGGGGGAAAGGCGCAGTTGGCAATGATGTCATCGGCATATTGGGTGAGCGTAGTAACAGCACTAAGATTAACGACCTGTTTGCGGGCAAAGCCGGAGAAATCAGGATCCGTGAGAGCTCTGGTCAGTTCACGGGCACGGTCAGCACGAAAATTCATGAATACCAGGGCGTCACCATTTGTCAGGCTGACAGCCTCTTTGTCTGCGGCATGTATGCAGCTTGGCTTCACGAATTCATCATCTTCTCCCCGTTTGTAGGCAGCTTGCAGGGCAGTTACTGCATCTTCGTAGTGATATTCAGTGTCACCCTGAACTATTACCCGGTAAGCCTGCTCTACCCGATCCCAGCGATTGTCACGGTCCATGGCATAAAAGCGACCAATTATACTGGCGATTTGACCTTTGCCTGAGTTCTCCAGTTTGGCGGAAAATTTTGCCAATGAGGCTGCAGCACTGCGGGGAGCTGTGTCTCTGCCATCCAGCAAAGCATGCAGATATATTTTTTCACAGCCTTGCTGTAAGGCCAGATCAATCATTGCTTCGATTTGATCTTCATGGCTATGAATGCCTCCCGGTGATAACAGGCCAATAATATGCAGCCCGGCATTGCCAGCTTTAGCTTTAGTGCATGCATCAACAAGTGCAGTATTGCTAAAGAAGTCACCTTCATTAATAGCCTTGTTTATACGGGTCAGATTCTGGTAGACAACCCGACCGGCACCCAGGTTCATATGGCCGACTTCAGAGTTACCCATTTGACCTTCCGGTAAACCGACTTTCAGACCGGAGGTATGGATAAGAGTATGAGGGTAGTTTGCCAGTAAAGCGTCCCACACTGGTGTGTTGGCCAGGCTGATTGCATTGGAGTCGCTTTCATCTCGATGACCCCAGCCATCAAGTATTAATAAAAGATGGGGAGTTGTTGCTTGATTCATAGGGTAAAAACTGCATTAAATGGAAAAGCAAATTATAGGCTTTCAGAGAGATTAGATAAACAAGGATACAGCTAAAAACAGGCTTAAGTGGTTTTACTCTGACCGTTTAGTTCTTTATACTGCCTGCCTCTTTGAAAGTGCAGTTTTGAGTAGGCTATGGAGCGTTTATTAGAATTCTTTATTAATCATTGGCTGTTAGCTGGGCTATGGTTAGTTTTATTTTTTGCGCTGATTGCTTATTTGAAAAAGAAAGCTGGTAGAACAGTCGGGACACATGAAGCAACACGTCTGATTAATCGTGAAGACGGTGTAGTACTGGATGTCAGAGACAAGAAAGTTTTTGATAAAGGGCACATCGTAAATGCGGTTAATATCCCTCTTGGTAAACTTGATGAGCGCATAACAGAATTGGATAAATACAAAGCCAGGCCTTTAATTGTGGTTTGTCAGATGGGCGGACAATCCGGTGATGCAGTCAAAAAACTGGAAGCCAGAGCTTATCCTCAGGTCTTCAGGATGACTGGTGGTATAAATGAATGGCAGGCACAGGGATTGCCCTTGGTAGTGTAAAAGTGTGTAAAAGTGTGTAAGGGTTGTGGAAGTTTTTTATAAGCGTTAGGAAGGCAGTTTTCAAGAGCTTCGTAATTCTTATTCATAGTAATACAAAGACGATAACAGCAAACGAATATCTTAGAAAAATTACATTATAGGAAGGCTTTGAACATGGCAGATAAAAAAGATCAAGCAACAGAGCAGGCTGCAAACCAGGAAAATGCTCCGGCGGTAAAATTTCTTATCCAGAGAATTTATGTGAAAGATTCTTCTTTCGAGGCTCCTGGCGCTCCTGGAATATTTCGTGCACCCTACAAGCCATCTGTAAGTTTTAATATGAATACCAAAACTTCCAATTTTGATGCATCGTTTTACGAAGTAATTCTGACTTTGACTGCCGAAGTTAAAAATGCCGAAGATAATGTGTTATACATTGCTGAAGTACAGCAGGCCGGTATTTTCGATATTGAAGGGATTGAGAAAGACGACTTAGCACGTGTATTGCATACTACCTGTCCGAACATATTATATCCTTATGCCAGAGAGAGCATCGACAATCTCGCCAGTAAAGGCAGTTTTCCCACACTGATGTTGGCTCCGGTAAATTTTGATTCTGCTTATGAGCAGGCCTTACAACAAAAAGCCACTCAAGAAGCTGAAAAGAAAAGCTGATTCCTGTAACTGCGAGCGGGTCCCGGGACTCGCTACAGCTTGCTAAGATGAAGCTGCAGCTTCAAAACCAGATTGACGCCAGGCTTCATAAACTGCAATAGCTACTGTGTTGGAAAGATTCAGGCTTCTGCTGTTTTTCTGCATCGGGATAAGCAGTAATTCCTGAATCGATTTGCTCATCCTGATTTCTTCAGGTAGCCCTCTGGTTTCCGGACCAAACAAAAGATAGTCTCCACTGGCAAATACAGCATCCGTGTAATTTTTAGTGCTTTTCGTACTGAATGCAAAAATATTTCCTGATTCTTTTTTTGCTAAAAAATCCTGCCAGGAAGAATAAGTCAGTAAAGTACTGAATTCGTGATAATCGAGTCCGGCGCGGCGCAGTTGTTTTTCGTCTAATGAGAAACCTAGTGGTTCAATCAGGTGCAACTGACAACCGGTATTGCTGGCAAGCCTGATAATGTTTCCCGTATTTGGAGGAATTTCAGGCTCAAACAATACGATGTTAAACATAAAGCTGGGTAGAGAGCATGCAACTAATCTTCTTCATCTTCATTAACCGAGTTCAGGCCGAGTTCTTTTATTTTTCGCGTCAATGTATTTCTTCCCCAGCCCAATAATTCCGATGCATCCCGCTTTCTGCCGCCACTGTGTTTGAGTGCAACTTCGATCATGCATTTTTCAAAAATAGGGGTGGCTTGTTGCAGAATGCCGGTATGCCCCAGATTGAGTTCCTGATCGGCCCAGTTTTTTAAAGTTTGTGCCCAGTTTCCCGAAACAGCTCCCTGGCTATCAGGCTTTAGAAATTCTTCGGGCAAATCGTTAATGAAAACTTCCCGGCCTGGAGCCATAACAGTTATCCAGCTGCAAAAATTTTCTAATTGCCTGACGTTGCCTGGCCAGCTCAAACCAGTTAAATACTTTATCGTATCAGGCCTGATGACTTTGGTGGCCACGTTCATCTGTTGGGCCGCTTTTTGTAAAAAATGTTCCATTAATGCCGGAATATCTTCTCTGCGTTCTGCTAGTTTGGGCAAATGTATTGGTATGACATTGAGTCGGTGGTAAAGATCCTCGCGGAACAAATGCTCGCGTACACGTTCCTGTAAATTTTGGTGGGTTGCTGCAATAATTCTCACATTGGCTTTGATCGGGCTTAAGCCGCCGACGCGAAAAAATTCTCCATCTGATAGCACACGCAAAAGACGGGTTTGCGTTTCCATTGGCATATCGCCAATTTCATCCAGGAATAATGTTCCCCCATCTGCTTGTTCGAAACGTCCGATGCGTTGTTGTGTGGCACCGGTAAAAGCACCCTTTTCATGTCCGAATAATTCGGACTCAATTAAATCTTTGGGGATTGCCGCAACGTTTAAAGGGATATAGGATTTATCAGATCTTGGGCTATGTCTGTGTAGTGCTTGAGCAACCAGCTCTTTTCCGGTTCCGGACTCGCCTTTAATCAGCACCGTAATATTTGAATGAGCCAGTCGGCCAATGGAACGAAAAACTTCCTGCATGGCCGGAGCTTCACCAATTATTTCTTTAGCCTTAATTTCAGGTGCAATATTTGCATTACCTTTATGCTCTCTGGAATGTTTAACCGCACGTTCAGCAACGGCCACGGCATCGCTTACATCAAATGGCTTGGGTAAATATTCAAATGCTCCTCGCTCATAGGACTTAACTGCGCTGCTTAAATCGGAATGCGCAGTCATTATAATAACGGGTATTTGTGGGTAGTCATCACCTACCTGAGTCAGGACTTCCAGCCCATCAGTTCCTGGCATGCGAATATCGCTGATTATGGCATCGGGTTGTTTGTTGGCCAGTTTTTCAAGTAGCGTGTCGCCTGATTCAAAACTCTCAAAACTGAATCCGGCTTTTTCCAGAGACTTTTCCAAAACCCAACGGATCGATCGATCATCATCAACAATCCAGACTAAACCTTTGTCACTCATAGTTGTTTACCTTCATCGGATAGAGGAATAGACAAAATAAATCTTGTTTGTCCTTCCTGGCTTTCACATTCAATTAAGCCATTATGTTGTTTAAGAATAGTCTGGGCTATCGATAGCCCCAGTCCGGTACCTTTGGCTCTGCCAGTGATAAGAGGATAAAAAATTGATTCCATTATTTCCGGGGGAATGCCCGGGCCATTATCAATGATTTCAATTCTGGCAATTAGTTTATGCATGACTGGCCCGATCGTGGCATGACTGAGTGCGCGAGTTTTTAAAATAATCTGCGGAGACTCGTGATTTGATTCCTGTAGCGCCTGCATAGCATTTCGAACAATATTTAAAACCGCCTGAATTAATTGTTCAACGTCTCCTGTGAACTCTGGAATGCTAGGGTCATAATCACGCACAAAGTGGATGCCGCCCTGGGATTCTGCCTCAATTAACGAACTTACCCGTTCAACAACTTCATGGATATTATGTTTTGCCAGTACGGGCTTTTTATAGGTACCCGTAAGGCGGTCAACCAAATTAACCAGGCGGTCAGTTTCACTAATGATGACATTGGTATAATCCTGCAAATCATCGTTGGGAAGTTCCAGTGCAAGGAGCTGCGCTGCACCACGAATTCCGCCCAAAGGATTTTTAATTTCATGGCCAAGGTTTCTAACCAGCTCGAGGGTGGTCTCATGATTGGAAATAAGAGTTTCTCCCCGGCTTATGTTGTAGGAGCGGTCGAGCTCCTGTATCTCTATAAGCAGAAAGTCCTGCTCAAGATCATTTATTGCCGATACCGAGTAATCGACCAGGAGTTTGCTTTTGTTTGCCAGTACTAGTTGGGTTTTGCGGGCGATGTATGTATTGCCTCCTTTTTGTACATTGCGAAGTGCTTTCAGTGTGGCTTCAGGGCGATACAGCAGATCACCGATATAGGCATTATGGGAACGCTTATCGCTGGTTTTAAAAAGATCTTCAGCAGCTGGGTTCAGGTGAAACAGGCAAAAGTCACTATCCAGTACAAGTACTGCTGAAGTGAGGTGATCCAGCAAGCTGGTGTTGAAACTTTCTGTATTCACGCGTTTGTTTCTTTTCAATTTGGTCAATGGTAGTACCTGAGAGATTCAATGCAGGTTTGAGGCAATATGGCATATGCAAATATTGAACCAGCCTGGGGCAAAAATGATGTGTAGACCATAAATCAATGTTTTATTAACAAAGCAAGTTGAGATGATAGCAGTAAATTGCTATAAACGCCCCAAAGTAGTGCATTTATCTTTAATTAATCTGCCCTGTGAAAATAAGCCTTTAGTGTCTTTACTGCCAGCCATTGTTATCATGACGCCTAATTTTTTAAACAGCTGGCGCAGAGCCTTCTTAGTAGTAATTAATGAAATACCTGCTGAAATATTCTCCAGAAATCTCGATTAAAAGCCGCCCGGTCAGGGCTCGTTTCGTAAAGCAACTTTGTAGAAACCTGAGAATCCTGCTGCGCAAGATCGATGATCAAATCAGTGTGGATTCCAAATGGGCTTATCTGGAAGTGAACAGCCCTTTTGAGTCAGGCGAACAAAAGACCCGGGTCGATGTGGTGTTGGCAGATACGCCAGGAATTTGTTCTATTGCTGAATGCCGTCATTTTTTGCTCGATAAGCTGGAGAATATCTTGCCACCGGTGTTGGAATTGTACTCCCGGCGTTTGCAGGCAAAGACATTTGCAGTTCGTTGTAAGCGGGCGGGGAAGCATGCTTTTACTTCAGTGGATGTTGAAAAATTTATCGGGGCGGGCCTGATTCAACAAACTGAAGCCTCAGGGGTCAAGCTTAAAAATCCTGACATCACCGTGAGACTGGAAATACGGGAACAGGACGTTTTTATCGTTGATCAACTGAAGGATGGTCTTGGAGGCTATCCGCTGGGTACTCAGGACGGTGTGTTATCACTGATTTCAGGCGGCTTTGATTCGGCGGTTTCCAGTTACCTTGCCATCAGAAGGGGCTTAAAGACCCATTTTTGCTTTTTTAATCTAGGTGGTCTGGAGCATGAGGTTGCAGTCAAGGAAGTGGCTCTGTATTTATGGTTGCGTTACGGATCAACACATCATGTTAAATTTATCTCAGTACCCTTCGAGGCTGTTGTCGGAGAAATAATCAGCAAAATAGATAACTCCCAGATGGGCGTAGTACTTAAACGCATGATGTTAAGAGCTGCCAGCCAGATTGCCGAAGACCATTATCTGGAAGCGCTGGTAACCGGAGAGGCAGTTGCACAGGTTTCCAGCCAGACTCTGCCTAATCTGGCGGTCATAGATGAGGTTAGTAAAAAACTGGTATTACGCCCGCTTATTATGAGCGAAAAGCAGGACATCATTGACCTGGCCAGGAAAATTGGTACGGAAGAATTCTCCGCAGTAATTCCTGAATATTGTGGTGTAATTTCCATCAAGCCTACCACCAGGGCGCGCCTGCACCGTATTCAACGAGAAGAAGGGCGCTTTGATTTCTCAGTACTGGATGCGGCCATCAGCGCTGCAAAAGTTTCGTCCATTGACCAGCTTGCCTTCGATAAAGCATCAGAGTCAGCCAAATTACTAGAATTAAATACTGTTCCTGAACACGCGGTAGTAATAGATATCCGTCATCCAAATGAAGAAGAACGTGCACCACTTAAACTGGCTGATACTGAAATCCAGCTGATTCCCTTCTTTAAATTGAATAGTGCTTTTAAAAGCGGCCAGATGGATACTGCAATCAGATACCTGCTCTATTGCGACAAGGGGATGATGAGCCGCCTCCATGCCTCGTATTTGCTTGATTCCGGATATCAAAATATTGCTGTCTACAGACCGGGCTGAATTTCAGAGCCCCTGTTGACCTGTATTTAGTGGTCTGCATGGCCTTCTGCCTGAACTACCGCAATAGATAATGTTTTTCTGCTTTCGGTAAAGCAATCCGCTATAATGCGCCACATTTTTGCAGCCACTCCAGTCAGGAAATTATTGTGATCGAGAAAATTCGTAATATTGCCATCATTGCCCATGTTGACCATGGCAAAACCACCCTTGTGGATAAATTGCTGGGTCAGTCAGGAACACTGGAAACACGTGGTAAAGCCGTTGAGCGTGTGATGGATTCCAATGACCAGGAAAAAGAGCGCGGCATCACTATCCTTGCCAAAAACACAGCAGTTAGTTGGAAAGATTACCGTATTAATATTGTGGATACGCCGGGTCATGCCGATTTTGGTGGCGAAGTTGAACGCGTATTATCCATGGTCGACAGTGTTTTACTGCTCGTAGACGCTGTTGATGGTCCAATGCCACAAACCCGTTTTGTTACTCAAAAAGCCTTTGCCAGAGGTTTAAAACCGATTGTTGTCATAAACAAGGTGGATCGGGAAGGGGCGCGACCGGACTGGGTCTTGAATGAAGTCTTTGACCTCTTTGATCGTCTGGGTGCTACTGATGAACAACTGGATTTCCCGGTTATCTACGCCTCGGCTCTTAACGGAGTTGCTGGTAATGATGCAAATAATCTCGAGGCTGACATGACACCCTTATTCCAGCTGATTGTGGACAAAGTTCCGCCACCCGAGGTTGAGTTAAATGGCACTTTGCAAATGCAGATTTCAGCACTGGATTATTCTTCTTATGTAGGTGTTATTGGTGTTGGCAGGGTCACTCGTGGTGAAGTGAGAAATGGCATGCAGGTTGTGCTGATCGATATTGAAGGCAAGAAACGCAAAGCGAAAATAGGGCAGGTTAAAAGTTACATGGGACTGGAGCGCATTGATGTTGAATCGGCTGCAGCCGGCGATATCATTTGTATTACCGGCATCGAGAATCTGAATATATCCGATACCATTTGTGATCCCGATAATGTAGAGGCCTTACCCCCGCTTACCGTAGATGAACCAACTGTAACAATGACCTTTCAGGTAAATGATTCCCCCTTCGCGGGTTTGGAAGGAAAATATGTAACCAGTCGAAATATTGCCGAACGCCTTGAACAGGAACTGATTCATAACGTAGCCCTAAGAGTTGAAAAAGGAGCGACGGCCGATAAATTTATTGTATCGGGTCGCGGGGAGTTACATCTCTCAGTCCTAATTGAAACAATGCGACGGGAAGGTTTTGAATTAGCCGTTTCAAGACCCCAGGTTGTCGTCAAGGAAATTGACGGCGTTAAACATGAGCCCTATGAAGTGCTGGTTCTGGATGTTGATGAAGAACATCAGGGCGCTGTGATTGAAGAACTCGGCAAACGGAAAGCAGAAATGCAGGATATGGTTTCTGATAACAAGGGCCGTATGAGAATCACTTTTATTATTCCTACCCGCGGCCTGATTGGGTTCAGAACCATGTTTTTAGGTATGACTTCCGGCACCGGAATTATGACACACATCTTTGATCATTATGGTCCATTTAAGGAAGGCGATATTGCCAAGCGCAACCGTGGTGTACTGGTCTCGATGGTTAAAGGAAAAACATTAGCCTATGCTCTCTTTACATTGCAGGAGAGAGGACGATTATTTGTCGATCCGGCTGTTGAAGTGTATGAAGGCATGATTGTCGGTTTGCATAGTCGTGAAAATGATCTGGCTGTTAATCCAACGAAAGCAAAGCAGCTGACCAATATTCGCGCAGCGGGAACTGATGAAAATTTAATTTTAACAACTCCGATCCGCCATAGTCTTGAACAGGCCATGGAGTTTATTGAAGGTGATGAGCTTGTTGAAATCACTCCTTTGAGTATCCGGCTGCGTAAAATGTATCTGACAGAAAATGAGCGCAAGCGTATGTCTCGTGGTTCTGATCGGGGATAGTATAAATTACGGCTGAGTATCAACTATTTCACTATGCTAGCTTTAATACAAAGAGTCAGTTCGGCTTTTGTTGAAGTAGATAACAAAAGCATTGGGAGGATAGGCAAAGGTCTCCTGGTTTTTCTTGGTATTGAGAAAGACGATACCAGGGAAAACGCTGATCTACTGTTAAAGAAGATTCTGGCGTATCGTGTTTTTTCCGACCATGAAGATAAAATGAATCTTAGTGTCTGCGATATCGAAGGTGGTCTGTTGATCGTTTCTCAATTCACTCTAGCAGCAGACACCTCCAGCGGTTTGCGACCAAGTTTTTCAGCGGCAAAGAATCCGCAAGAAGCAGAAACTCTCTATCATTATTTTGTTGGGCAGGCTGAAAGCCGGCACCCTGATGTGGCATGTGGTGAGTTTGCTGCGGATATGCAGGTGAGCCTGGTCAATGATGGGCCGGCAACCTTTCTGCTTAAGAGTTAGGGTCGGGATTAAAGCTAGCTGTCTTTAGGGGCAACATTTTCTTCTTTGTCGGTTTTCCCTTCTGCATCACTTTCTTCGCTTGCAGGTTCTTCTTCATCAGTGGTGTAGAATATTCTGCCGGCAATCACCCCGGCTTCAAATAACATCCACATGGGAATAGCCAGCATTGACTGTGAAAAGGGGTCGGCCGGAGTAAGCAACATGCCTGCAACGAAGCAACCGATAACAACATAGGGTCTTTTTTCAGTCAGTTTCTTTGGTGTAGTCGCTCCGGAAATAATTAACAATACTGTTGCAATAGGGATTTCAAAAGTAAGGCCAAAAGCAAAAAACATAAGCAGGACGAAATTCAGGTATTCGGTAATATCCGTCATGATAGCGACGTCTTCAGGCCCTACCGAGGTGAAGAAGCTGAAGATAAAGCCTAGTACCACATAATAGGAGAATGCGATTCCCAGATAAAAAAGCAAGACACTTGAAACCAGAATAGGAAAAGCAATTTTTATTTCGTTTTTGTAGAGTCCAGGAGCGATAAAGGCCCAGAGTTGATGCAATAAAAATGGGACGGCTATAAAAACAGCAGTAAAAAAAGTCAGTTTAAAGGGTGCAAAAAATGGTGAAGTGACCTGAGTGGCAATCATTTCCGCACCTTCCGGCAGAACATCTATTAAAGGCGACGCCACGAAAGTGTAAATTTCATTTGAAAATGGGAACAGGCACAGAAAAATTGCTAACACGACCAACAGGCAGCGCATGATACGATCACGCAATTCGATCAAATGCGAAATAAGCGGTTGTTCTTTAGGGTCTGTTTCGTGAGCCATAAGCTATCTTACTGATTTATTGTTTAGTCAGTTTTATTATCAGGGTTATCAGTAATTGTTTTTTCTTCGCTACTTGAGTCGATAGCTTTTTCAGCAGATTCAGTTTTACCACTATTTAATATTTGTTGCTTCAGATCAAGATTTTGTTTCAGTCCATCAGTGCTTTTTTTGGCTGATTCTATAGTGTCGGTAAAATGTTTTTTGCTTTCATTGAATTTTTCCATAATGGCTTCATTACGTAACTGCCGGCGAATATCATCGGCGCCGACTTCTTTTTCAATATCTCGTTTAATATTATCGAAACTGCGACGGAAACGACCAATCCAAAGGGCCATTGTTCGTATGGCGCCAGGCAGTTTATCTGGCCCGAGAATTAACAGGCCAACCACGCCAATCACTAAAATTTCAAAAAAGCCTACGCCAGTCATGAAGAAGCCTTATAAAAATTATGACTTGTTATTTTCTTCAACTTTTTCAGCTTTTACATCAAAGGTATCACCTTCATCCTCTTCGCTGATCTGAGCCTGAGTTGTATTCTTGTCTTTGGGTTCCTCATCCATCGCTGATTTAAAACCCTTGATGGCTCCGCCCAAATCAGATCCAAGATTTTTGAGTTTCTTGGTGCCGAACACCAGTAAAATAATGACCAGAACAATTATCAGTTGCCAAATTCCAATTCCGCCGAATCCCATATTATTCTCCCGCTAAGCGTAAGTAATGATTGATATTTTTTGCATGTTTATGTGTGCATTGTAGCCTTCTAGCTGGTCTTTCGCGATGCTTTTTCTTCAAGGCCTGAAATGCCGAAACGTCTCTCCAGTTCTTCAAGTACGTCCTGCGGTCCAAGATTTAAATGCGCCAACATAACCAGCGAATGGAACCAGAGGTCGGCAGTTTCATAGACCACTTTGGATAGGTTTTCTTCCTGTTCGGCATCACGGGCAGCGAGTATCGTTTCAATAGCCTCTTCGCCTACCTTTTCCAGGATTTTGTTAAGTCCGCTGCTTTGTAATTTGGCAACATACGAGCTTGAAGGGTCTGAACCCTTGCGTTGCTCGATAATGTCAGCAAGCTTTTGTAATGTGTCAGCCATATCGCGGCCCTGAGTTTTAGCTATCAATTATTATAAATGTCTTCCGGTGCTTTAATTACCGGATCCTGTTCCTGCCATTCATCGCCTTCAAGTTTTCGGTAAAAACAGGATATACGACCGGTGTGGCAGGCAATTCCCCCAACTTGTTCAACCTGGTAAATCAGACAGTCACCATCACAGTCCAGGTAAACACCATGCAGCTTTTGTACATGCCCGGATTCTTCACCTTTGCGCCAGAGCTTATTTCTGGAGCGGGACCAGTAAATTGCACGCCCCTCCTCTATGGCACAGGTAAGGGCCTCCATGTTTATCCAGGCCTGCATCAGAATTCGACCTGATTCAAGGTCCTGGGCAATAGCTGGCAGCAGCCCATCCGAATTCCACTTTAGCTGATCTACCCAGCTTTCTGCCATGTGCAGCTCCCAAGTTTAAGAGGGCCTGATAGGGCCAAATAAAGTGGCCTAGAATACTCTATTTGGGGTTAAGAGTGTGAGATTCAAGGACTTAGCGACGAAAATACACCAGGCCAAAACCCACAAAAGTCAGCAACCACAGTGCCAGAGGCAGGGATTCCATCCATTCACCAAGGCCTGTAAAGCCCATTATGGCTGCAAGGAGCAAGGCAGCCAGTCCAAATCGCAGGCGCTTGGCTGCCAGCTTACGGGAAGCCAGCTGACGCGCTATAGCCTGTTCCTGCAATTTACGTTGCGCCTGGCGACGGGCAGCGCGACCATCGGACAGCAGGTCGAACAGTAACTCCGGTAATTGTGGAAGCTGCTCCAGCCATTCGGGTGCTTTTTCCTGGATCTTTTTCAGATTATGCCAGGGTGAAAGGCGCTTCTTTTGCCAGTTTTCAAGAAAGGGTAAGGCGGTTTGCCAAAGATCCAGTTGCGGGCAAAGTTCCTTGCCCAAACCCTCGATGTTGATCATGGTTTTTTGTAGCAGAACCAGGGACGGCTGTAGTTCCATATTGAAGCGGCCGGCGGTTCTGAATAACTGCAACAGAATGGCGCCAAAAGAAATTTCACTTAAGGGTTTTTCAAAAATTGGTTCGCATACACTTCGCATGGTTGCTTCAAATGCGTGCACGGGAGTGTCGGCCGGGACCCAGCCACACTCTACATGGAGTTCGGCCACTTTTCGGTAATCGCGCTTAAATATAGCCAGTAAATTTCTGGCCAGATATTGTTGGTCATCTTCACTAAGGCTGCCAAAAATTGCGCAGTCAAGTGCGATATACTGAGGTTTTTCACGATGATCTCGGGAGACAAAAATATTGCCGGGGTGCATGTCGGCATGAAAAAAACTGTGCTCAAAAACCTGCGTAAAAAATATCTCCACACCCGTTTCAGCAAGTGTTTTCAGATTGATATCAGCATTTTTCAGTTCTTCAATATGGCTGATTGGAATGCCGTGAATGCGCTCCATTACCAGAACATTTTTACGCGTGTAGTCCCAGTATATTTTAGGAACATAGAGCACAGGATTGTGTTTGAAATTGTTCGCCAGTTGAGTGGCATTGGCACCTTCGGCCTGTAAATTTAATTCATCATGGATGACGAAATCATAGTCGCGGATAATTTCTTTTGTCCGTAGACGTTTTCCATCTTTTGTATAATTTTCAATGAAGGAGGCGAGAAAGTGCAGGAGCGCAAGATCCTGGGTAATGATATATTCAATATCGGGACGTATAACTTTGATGACTATTTCTTCACCACTTAATAATCTGGCCGTATGTACCTGGGCAATCGAAGCCGAAGCCAGTGGGGTGCTGGAAAAATCAGTGAAAAATTTTTCCACTTTGTCACCAAGCGCATGCTCAATGATCTCCTGCGCTTGCTTACCATCGAAAGGAGCAACCTGATCCTGCAATTTAGCAAGCTCATCGGCGATATCCAGAGGCAACATGTCACGACGGGTCGATAGCAACTGGCCGAATTTTATAAAAATAGGCCCCAGTTCTTCCAAAGCGAGTCGCAAGCGAGTCCCACGATTAAGAGTTGCCAGCTCCTGGTTCGTCCTGAAAGGAATCATAAGCAACAGGATTGCAGGTGCCTTGAACTCAAAATCTTCCAGTAATTCCTGCAAGCGATACTTGGCAGCAATTCGCAAGATTTTTATCAATCGTAAATACTTCTTCACGAAAAATCTCTTAAGATGAGTGGGGGCGGCAAAGATAGCATATTTTCGGAGATGATTTTATCTGGTAATAGTCTGATAGCTGAAATTGTATGGGGTGTTAATTGGCACTTGAGAAAGGCATTGAAAATACCGGGACAAGCATAAGCCGCAGGTATCATTGCAGCATTACTTGGTGTGTTGGTTTAATTTCAGCTGCTTACTGATGTATTAACGCTGATATGTGCCAATAAGACGGTTCATACCCAGTATGTCAGGCTCGATGGCGGCCAGTAGCTGCCAGAGGCTTAAACCAGCTTGCAGATTCGTCTCTTTGCCCAGTGCCAGAATCCAGAAGTAATAGTGGTGCAGGCCGTGACCTTCCGGAGGCATAGGGCCGTTGTAGCCTGAGTTGCCGGCGTCATTAATACCCTGTGTATAGTCGGAACAACCTTCCTCAAGTTTGGTGGTACTGGCAGGAATATTATAGAGAACCCAATGCACAAATCCGTAATTTCCTGCCGGGGTAACCAAAGGCGCATCCGGATCATGACAGATAATGGCGTAAGCTTTGGTGCCAGCAGGAGCATTGGTCCAGCCAATACCTGGTGAAATATCTTCACCTACACCTGTATGTTTAGTCGGGATACTGCCATTGTTGCCAAAGGCTGTACTGTTCAGTTGCATTGCAGAAGGTGCAAATCCCATGATTGACTCCTTTTTTTATTGTGGGCTCATTGTTGGCCTAAAGGCACTGACAATTTACTGATACGTGCCTGACTTCGATCCAGGCGTAATCGTAGAGTGTCTATACGTTGATAAAAAAGTTCAAGCTCATCCGCACTTGGGAACAGATTTATTTCTTCATGGATATATTCATCTATATCAGTTTTTAAACTTTCAGAGCTGTTATGCAAAAATTCTTTTAAATATTTTAGTCCGTTACTCAGGCTTTGAGTTGGAATATCCCCAATGAATTTACTTAACTGGTAATCCCAGTCAATATTCAGCTCATTCAGTAAAACCTGCAGATCCTGAATGCTGCTGGCATCACCTTTGATCTGTACTGCATTTGTGCGAATGGTTTTTGTTTTATCCTTTGCCATCAGTAACTGTAAAAGAGTGGCAGCAGTGCCTGATACTTCTGCATCGGACTCAAGGGTTTGTACCGGGGAGAGTGCAAAGCCTTGTTCAGTAATCGTGATCATCAAGGATAAAGAGGGCGATGTGCAGGTTATAGCAATATTTTTCCCACTCAGTTTCAGGAGTTTTTTTTTACTTAACGGGTCCAGTTCAAGAGCCTTGTTTACAACGCTTTCTGCGCTGGCAAGAGCTGCACTTAAAACTAAATTAAGCGGCATCTTTATAGCCTATATGTATCGCACAAATACCATCCATTACATCGTGGTATTCACAGCGTTGAAAGCCTGCTTCAAGAATCATGGTTTTAAGTGTTTCCTGGTCAGGATGCATGCGAATGGATTCCACCAGGTACTGATAACTTTCACTATCACCACTGACCAGTTTGCCGGCAATGGGCCAGAGTTTTGAATAAATATCGTAAGCTTTACCAATGAGCTGGCTGCGTGGTTTTGAAAACTCCAGCACTACCAGTCTTCCACCTGGTTTGATGACTTTATACATGGATTGCAAAGCCGCGTCCTTATTGGTGACATTTCTGAGCCCGTAGGCAATACAGACGCAATCAAAACTGTTGTCGGTAAAAGGGAGCTTTTCTGCATCGGCAAGACTGTATGAAATATTTTCCATACTGCCTTGATCTATAATTCTATCTCTTCCAACTCTCAGCATGGATTCATTGATATCGGCAAGCACAACCTGACCTTCAGCCCCGACTATAGGAGAGAATTGCAAGGAAAAATCTCCTGTACCGCCGGCAAGATCCAAAACATATTGACCAGGCCGTAATGCTGTCAGTTGAACGGTGAACCGTTTTACCAGACGATGTGAGCCCAGTGACATCAGGTCATTCATAATGTCGTAGTTACGAGCTACAGAATGGAAAACATTGGCCACATGTTCCGCTTTTTCTTCAACAGGAACTTCCTTGTAGCCGAAATGGGTAGTCTTTTGCTTGTTGTCATCGTTCATGGTTATTATTGTAACTCATGATGATCAGAAGCGTTTAATTGAAATCAATCAGATTTTAGCGGAAAAATTTTGACAGCCTGGGTGCCTGTCGGAAGTGACTCGCGGGTCTGACCAGCGGCTTTCAGTTTATTCAGATATTCGGACCACAGTTCCTGCTTGCTCAGGCATAGTTCACGCAGATATTCCCAGGTGAAAATTCCGGTATTATGCGAATCATCAAAGTGCGGGCGTATTGCATAATTCCCCACGCTGTCCAGTTTTGTAATAAGAACGGATTTTTTACCATGTTGCAGGACTTCCTGACCAGGACCATGCCCTCTAACCTCAGCGGAAGGGGAATGTACGCGCAGAAACTCTGCTGCCAGCTCATAGCTGCCGTCCGTATACTGGAGTTCAAGAATCCCGGATTTTTTATGCAGCTTGATATTTACAGGGAGCATTATCGGGTTCTTATAAGATGAAGCGACTCAGGTCTTCATCTTCTGACAGCTCACTTAAAGTAAAATCTACAAATGCGGCATCTATAAGAAAAGTATCCTTGCCACTTGCAACCAGCTCATCTGCTCGAAATGAAATATCTTCCAGCAATTTTTCCAGCACAGTATGCAAACGTCGGGCGCCAATATTTTCAGTTCTCTCATTCACAGCCCAGGCGATTTCAGAAATTTTCTGAATGCCGTCTTCTGTAAACTGCAGATTCAAATTTTCTGTGGCCAGTAAAGCCTGGTATTGTTTACTGAGTGAAGCATCAGGTTCAGTTAATATTCGGTTGAAATCTTCAACAGTCAAAGCTTCAAGCTCGACTCGTATGGGTAAACGGCCCTGTAATTCAGGAATAAGATCAGAAGGCTTTGAAAGGTGAAATGCGCCTGAGGCGATAAACAGAATATGATCAGTTTTTATCGGACCATATTTGGTCGTAACTGTTGAGCCTTCAATTAAAGGCAATAAGTCTCGTTGTACACCTTCACGGCTGACGCCCCCAGTACTTGTTTCATTTTTCGTAGCGACCTTGTCAATTTCATCGATGAATACGATGCCAGTTTGCTCCGTATTTGTAACTGCCTGAGTTTTCAAATCCTCTTCATTAATGAGTTTGGCTGCTTCTTCGTCTTTAAGTAGTTTCAGAGCGGACTTGACCGTAACACGACGTGTTTTTTTACGCTGCGACCCTATGTTGGAAAACATTGTACTCAGCTGATTGGTCATATCTTCCATACCTGGTGGTGCCAAAATTTCCACACCGGAAATCATGTCGCTAACTTTCACTTCGATTTCTTTATCATCCAGATCGCCTTCACGTAATTTTTTCCGGAAAATTTGACGAGTACTGTTATCCGCTTCGGTAACACTTAGTGGTTCTGAATTGCGTTGCGAACCTGGGCCAGGCAGGAGGATGTCGAGTACTTTGTCTTCTGCAGCATTGGCAGCCTGCATGCTGACACTCTCAATTTGTTGTTCACGTAACATTTTGTAGGCAACATCAACAAGATCGCGAATTATTGATTCGACATCCCGGCCCACATAGCCTACTTCTGTAAATTTTGTTGCTTCGACTTTTATAAAAGGGGAGCCGGCCAATCGTGCCAGGCGTCTGGCAATTTCAGTTTTGCCAACGCCGGTCGGACCTATCATTAAAATATTTTTTGGTGTGACTTCATTGCGCAAGCCTTCAGGGAGTTTCATTCTGCGCCAGCGATTACGTAAAGCAATAGCTACGGCTCGTTTTGCAGCATGCTGACCAACGATATGTTTATCCAGTTGTAAGGCAATTTCTTTAGGGCTTAAATCTGCCATGCAGGCTTCCTGTATACGTCTTTAAAATTCCAGTGTTTCGATGGTGAGATTGCGGTTAGTAAATACGCATATTTCAGCGGCAATATGCAGGCTTTTTTCGACTATGGCACGGGCATCAAGCTCAGTATTTTCTAACAAGGCAGTTGCCGCAGCCTGCGCATATGCGCCACCAGAGCCGATTGCCATTAAGGAGTTTTCGGGTTCAATAACATCACCATTCCCGGTAATAATCAGAGAAGCTTCTTTATCAGCAACAACTAACAATGCTTCGAGACGACGTAAAGCACGTTCAGTACGCCAAAGTTTGGCCAGCTCAACTGCTGCACGGGTTAATTTTCCTGAGTGCTTTTCCAGCTGTTCTTCGAAGCGTTCAAATAATGTGAATGCATCTGCAGTACCACCGGCGAACCCGGCGATTACCTGGTCCTTGTACAAACGCCTGACTTTTCTGGCATTTCCCTTCATGACAGTATTACCCTGGCTGACTTGTCCGTCACCTCCAATAACAACTTTATTGCTTCGACGCACTGAAACGATCGTCGTGCCGCGGTATTGCTCCATACCTTACTCTTTTATCTGGGATTATGAACTTTACTATGTGGTGTTTTGTGTGCGGATTTCAAGGTGTTGCAGGGTAAAACCGCCTATCAGCGTACTTCTATTTTTATAGCTCCATTAATACTGTTTCTGGCAAGCAGATCGATGGCATCCTCTGCACTCGTATTACCAACGAAAGGGCCTGCCTGAACCCGGTATACGGTCTGACCAAGCACTTCGGCCTGATAGATAGCAGCATTCAGCCCCATTAGAATTATCTCGGCCTTAAGCCTCTCTGCGTCATTCATGGTGTTGAAAGATGCTGCCTGAACACGATAAATACTGGGGTTTACTTCAACCTGAGGCTGGAGCTCAACGGCAACTACGTCAACCAGAACCTCTGCTTCACTAAGACGGTCATAAAAGGTGAAGCCGGCACCTGCTTCGGCATCAGCTTCGGTGACGGCATCCTGAGCTAATACGCTATTGTTAAGATTTTGGAGTGGGCCTGAACGATAAAGCCAAAAAAAACCGATAAACGCTACAAATAATCCTGACAGCAAGCCGGAAAAAAACCATGGCCAATGTCCGTTTGTCTGAGAGACTTTGGTAGCAGAATTGTTCGCTGAACGTTTCTTCCTGGACTGACTGTCGGAAGAACGTTGTTTTGCAAAATCATGCGCCATTCGGTTACACAGCTTTTATTATCAGGACCAATATTATCCCGCTTTTAGCCTTGCTTTGGTAGTGAGTAGTTACAGATGTTTGTTGAGTTTTATTTAAATAAGCCGGGTTAACTGAAATCCAGTGGATCAACATCGATTGACCAGCGTACTTTTCGGCTGAGTGGCAAGGCTTCGTAAATAGGGATCAAGAGATTGAGAAGAGTGTGTAATTCAGATCTGTTTTTTGATTGTAATAACAACTGGAAGCGGAAGCGACCCGCTCTTTTTTCCATTGGAGCCGGTAGTGGACCAAGTGTAAAACTATTAGCATTGAGCAGGTGTTGTGCAGATTTTTTTGCTTCCTGCAAAAAGCCAAGCGGAAGTTGCGCCTGACTGGCCTCGGCACGGATAAGTGCCTGATAGGAAAATGGTGGTAAATCTGCCAGGGCTCTTTGTTCCAATAAAATTCTGGAAAAAGTTTTGTAACCATTGTTTATAAGTGACGTTAATACCGGGTGTGTGCTGTTATGGGTTTGAATTAGTACTTCACCGGCATGCTGACCTCGTCCGGCTCGCCCAGCAACCTGGGTCAATAGTTGACCCATGAATTCCTGGCCACGGAAATCAGAACTGAATAAACCTGCATCTGCATCCAGTATGGCGACCAGAGTTACGCTTGGGAAATGATGTCCCTTGGCAAGCATTTGGGTCCCGACCAGAATAGCAGCCTGACCTTTATTGATTTCAGTAATTGTATTTTGCAGACGATCACGGTTACGGGTCGTATCACGATCTATCCGATGTATCGGGGTCGTGGGGAAGTATTGTTCCAGTTTGTGTTCGGTACGTTCTGTGCCCAGACCTATCGGGAACAGAGCGGTGCTTTGACAACCTGGGCATCTGGATATTAGTTGGCGTTGAGATTCGCAGCGATGACAGCGTAGCTCCGGGCTGCTTCGATGCAAGGTATAACTTGTATCACAACGCGGACAAGTAGCCGTCCAACCGCAGTCATGACATTGCAGAAGCGGAGCATAACCTCTGCGATTCAAAAAAATTAATACTTGCTTGTTGCGCTTTAAATGGGCGCTGATGGCTTCGAGTAGTTCTTCGGAAAAGCCCTCGCTTAAAGCTTTGCCTTTCAGATCAATACACTTGTAGCTTGGTTTACTGGCTTTTGCAGCACGCTGCTCAAGTGAGACAAGCGTGTAACGAGAGTTCAGGGCATTTTGTAAACTTTCCAGGCTGGGTGTTGCAGAGCCCAGAATAATTGGGATATCAAACAGTTGGGCTCGGTAAATGGCCAGATCACGAGCGGAATATCGAAAGCCATCTTGTTGCTTATAGGAGCCGTCATGTTCTTCGTCGATAATAATCAAGCCTGGTCGCGAAAGTGGCGTGAAAATGGCTGAGCGGGTGCCGATAACTATATCCGCTTCGCCACTTCTGGCATCAAGCCATGCACTGAATCGTTGCTTGTCGGTCAGGCCTGAATGGATCGCTACAATGTGATCGGAAAAGCGCTCCTGGAAGCGCTGAATAATTTGCGGAGTCAGACTGATTTCCGGTACCAGCACTAAAACCTGCAGTCCGGCCTGAATTTTTTCGGCGATTAACTGCAGATAAATTTCTGTCTTACCGCTGCCGGTGACCCCTTCCAGCAAGAAACAGTGAAAGCCCTTGCCCTGCTCGAGAATAGACCCCATAACCTGTTTCTGTTCAGCATTGAGCGCCAGAGCGGGAGCAGGATCGTTTACTTTGATGTGTTGATCTGCTTTTTTAGCATTCTTAATAGTGAGTGCTTTACCCTGTCTCACACGGGTCGGTAAGACATTATGAACTATCTGACCTAAGGGGTAGTGATAGTAGGAGGCAGCCCAGCTAAATAATTTCAGCATTGCCGAATCTATAACGGGTTGTTCATCGAGGATTTCCAGAACGCTTTTTAATTCCGTTTGAGGGAAATCACTTTTATCGACGATATCGCTGATTAAACCAATTAACTCGCGTTTGCCGAAGGGCACCCTTACCCGCATGCCGGCTTTAATTTGCCCGGAAAATTCCTCCGGGGCCAGATAATCGAAGCTTTGTCTTAAAGGCGTATTAACTACGACTTTTAAAACCAAAGGGGCCTGTGGGGAATGGAGCGATGTACTACCTTGGTTTATACTCACGTGTACTATTTTAACTTTTAAGCTGCTAACGGTTGGAAGATTACCATGCAAATGAACTCCGTGCCTGATGAATTACTAAGCTTACGTGGGCAGATAGATAAGCTGGATGAAGAAATATTGTCACTGCTGGAAAAGCGTTTTCAGGTAACGGCAGAAGTTGGCAGACTAAAGGCCAGTAAAGGCCTGGATTCACTTGATGAAGAACGTGAAAAGCAAAAACTGATTGATTTACAAAAACTCTCGATTGAAAAATCGCTTAATCCGAAATTCGTGTTAAAACTGTTCCAGCTGATTTTTACTGAGGTTGTAGAAAATCATCGCTCTTACCTGAAATAACCGAGCAAGGCTGGTGATTATTGCGGCAAAGCTTTCGTCAAGAATGGTTATTGTAAACAGAGCCGCAATATCCCGGTCATGATCTGTTTAAATGAACAATTAGCCGATTGCGGAATCAAGCAGCTTAGTAAACGAATCTACAAGCGAATTTAAATGGTTTTGCAGCAGTTCTTGCTAATTGCAGCGACTCTGCTAGAATTCGCGCTCTTTTTTAATAAGGAATATGGTGCCTGTGTCTTTGGCAGGTGGCGATGTTCAGTTTGAGGTTTAGCATGAAAGCAGAAATTCATCCCAAATATGAAGAGACAGTTGTAACCTGCGGTTGCGGCAATGTCATTAATACACGCTCTACACTGGGCGGCGAACTGCGTATAGATGTATGTTCACAATGCCATCCTTTTTATACGGGTAAACAGAAAATTGTTGATACCGGTGGCCGTGTTGATCGTTATAAGAAACGTTTCAGTAACCGAAAAATTTAACACAGTTTTCTATTTTTCTTTTTCTTTTCGGTTTTATTGTCTTGCGCCAAAGCAATTTGGCGTGAATTAGAAGATCAGATCAGTGGTACTTTGATCCTGCGGGTTATTTATAGAACCCGCAGCATCAGCCCCAAGTGGCTGGAACTCTTCCCGGAATACTTCGAAAATAGCCCCTTCCTCATTTGCCTGAGCTCTCAAACCCGTTTGCGGATTTATCCTGACGGTAACAATACCATCTGGCTGAGCCATTGAATTCACAGGCATATCTTTTAAAGCATCTTCCATGAAGTCGATCCAGATAGGCACTGCAACGGTAGCAGCCTGCTCATCCCGACCCAGTGTTTGCGGATTATCAAAACCGACATAAACTGTTGTAACAATGTCGGCATTAAAACCTGAAAACCAGAGATCGAAATTATCATTGGTAGTCCCGGTTTTGCCAGCCAGATCAGGGCGTCCTATTTCACGGTTGATGCGGCGGCCGCTACCACTGGTGACCACAGAACGTAGAATGGTGTTCATGATATAGGCTACATCTTCATCGATAACCCGAGGTGCAGGATATAAAGAAGCGGTCTGGCGGTCGCCTGGATCAAAACTCATACCGCAGGCATTACAAACTCTTTGTGGTTCTGCCTGGTATACAAGGCCATCATTAAAATTATTAATCCGTTCAATCAGATAAGGTTCTACCTTGTAACCGCCATTAGCAAAAACCGCATAACCAGTAGCAACTTCCATTGGTGTGACTGCATGTGAACCGATAGCGACAGTAAGATCATTTCGTGGGAATTCATTTTCATTAAAGCCGAACCTTGCCACATAGGGTAGTACAATATCACTCCCTAAAGCATCATAAAGTCTTATAGATACAAGGTTTTTAGAGTTAGTAAGCGCATACTTTAAGGTGATTGGACCAAGGAATTCTCCGCCAAAATTCTCTGGCCGGTAATCACTACGGTCCAGCGGGGCATCATTAATCAGGCTGGCTGCTGTATACCCATTTTCCAGAGCTGCGGCATATAGAAATGGTTTAAAGTTTGATCCAGGTTGCCGTCTGGCCTGGGTTACACGATTGAAATTACTTTGGTAAAAATCATAACCCCCGGTCAAAGCCATTATTGCCCCGTTGTTAGGGTTAATTGAAACCAGTGCACCATTGGCAGAGGGAACCTGGCTCAGCATCCAGCGTCCTTCATTATTCTGGCTAACTCGAATCAAATCGCCAATTTCAACGACTTCTCGCGCAGTACGAGGACTGGAAGTCCAGGTGCTGTTGTTGATAAAGCGTTTGGCCCAGCGTATTCCGTCCCATTCAAGAGTGACGCTTTCGCCGGTTTTCAGTAAAGCTACTATCGATCTTTCATTGACTGCCTGTACAAATGCCGGATGTTGATCCCCTATAGTGCTGGTTCTGCCCAGAATAGCCAGCCACATATCCACATCATCAGGAGTGCTGCTGGGATTCATGTGATTTTCCGGACCGCGGTAGCCATGGTTTCTGTCGTAGTTTTCCAGGCCATCAGTCAAGGCCTGGATAGCTAAAGCCTGAGTTTCACTGTTCACCGTCGTGTAGACTTCAAAACCATCAGTCAATGCTAAATTTCCGTAACGAGCTTCCATCTCAAGACGGACCATTTCTGCGATATACGGAGCCCTGACCTGAATTTCGACACCATAACGTTGAGCCGTAAGGGGAGCATTATCGGCATCAGCAAACTGTGTCTGATTGATCATATTCAGGTCCAGCATGCGCCGCAGCACCCTGCTTCTATAGGTTTTAGCTCTGGTTTCGGAGCGAAGCGGATTAATTGTGTTGGGTGCTGGCAATAAAGCCACCAGCATGGCCATTTCAGCGACGGTTAGTTCAGCAGGTACTTTGTTATAGAACTGACTGGAGGCTGCCGATATCCCGTAAGCCGATATCCCAAAAAAGATACGGTTAAGATATAGCTCCAGAATTTCTTCCTTGTTGAGTTCGCGCTCGATTTTTAAGGCCAGCAGTATCTCCTTGAACTTTCTGGAGTATGGACTTTCGCCCTCAAATGAAATGTTCTTTGCCAGCTGCATGGTAAGGGTGCTACCACCACCACTGGGATTACCGCTCAGTATCCCCAGGACCGATCTGGCCAGGGCTCTTAAATCCACACCATTATGTTCATAAAAACGAGTGTCTTCGCTGGCAATCAGAGCGTCTATAAGCAGTGGGGGAATTTCCTCATATTTAATAGGGTCGCGCCGGACTTCGCCAAATTCCGCAATCAGTTTGTTATCTGAGGTATAAATGCGTAAAGGGTTTACCAGCCTGACATTACGATAATCTTCAGCAGGAGGTAATTTCGGGGATAAATACAAGTAAGCACTGGTTGTTATCATTACCAGCCCCAGACCACCAAACAAGCAGCACCAGAGGAAGATTTTTAAGCCTTTACGCGCGATATTCACGGTACTGTCGCATTACCTTTAATAGTGTTTGCTAAGAGTTGAGTGGCTTGTCAATAAAAGAAATCCACTACAGCCAGAATTTCCCTTCATCTAAGCCGATAGTACTGATTTTAAACGTTTTTCACCAATAAATCTGACTTTATATTTAGATACTTTAGACTAATATTGGAAAAAATATGAATTGATAATATCTGGAATTAATTATTATTGCGATACAGGCGAGTGTGAAGCAGTTATCAATTTAAAGTAATTTGTTGAAAATAGACTTAATTACTTGAAATTAATACTTAAATTAAGTAACGTGCTGCTTTGTAGGAATCTACATTCCAGTTGTGGGAGTGTGCTTTCCAAAAAATGCTGTGTATCAGACTGAGATGAAGTGACAAAT
Organism: uncultured Gammaproteobacteria bacterium; assembly: GCA_963975155.1. Classification (GTDB taxonomy): domain Bacteria; phylum Pseudomonadota; class Gammaproteobacteria; order Pseudomonadales; family Pseudohongiellaceae; genus UBA5109. The sequence goes on from CAXBFG010000003.1 coordinate 126,881, forward strand.
CAAAGCCAGCGTAAATTGGCAAAATATGTCTTAGGAGTTTGTTTAGGTGAGTATTTTTAGTAAAAAAAATACAGCTCTGCTTGGTGTGGATATCAGCTCCAGTTCTATCAAACTATTGGAACTCAGCAAGTCTGGTTCCAAATATAAAGTTGAAAATTATGTCAATCGCCCGGTCCCCCAGAATGCTGTAGTTGAAAAGAACATCAATGATCTGGAAGCGGTGGGTGATGTGATGATCAAGATAGCGGGTGTGATCAAAACAAAAACCAAAGAGGCTGCTGTAGCTGTAGCCGGATCGGCTGTTATTACTAAAACTATTGAAATGAATGCCTCCCTTACTGATACGGAAATGGAGAATCAGATTGCTGTGGAGGCCGATCAGTACATTCCGTATCCGCTTGATGAAGTTGCTATCGATTTTTCTCGTCAGGGGCCATCCACAAAAAACGATGAGATGGTTCAGGTTCTGCTTGCCGCATGTAAAAAAGAAAACGTTGATCTGCGTGTCGCTGCTCTTGAGGTCGGGGGCTTTACCGCCAGAGTAGTGGATATTGAAGCCTATGCCATGGAGCGTGCATATCGGCTCCTGGAAGCACAAATGAATCTGCCGAAATCCAAATTAGTTGCCATTATTGATATTGGAGCGACTATGACGACGCTGTACATCCTTAATGATGGTGTTTCAATTTATACTAGAGAACAAATCTTTGGCGGTGCCCAGTTAAATAGCGAAGTTCAGATGCGCTATGGTTTACAGGCAGGTGAAGCAGAGACTGCCATCAAGGAAGGAAGTCTGCCAGAAGGTTTTGAAGAAGATATTTTGCATCCATTCCGTGAGGAAATAACTGAACAAATTAGTCGAGCCTTACAATTTTTCTTTTCCTCCAGTCAATATAATGATGTTGACCTGATTGTTCTGGCCGGAGGAACTGCTGCAACCGATGGTCTTGCCTCTCAGGTTGAGGAGACGCTTTCGTGTAAAACAGTCGTTGCCAACCCCTTTGCTAAAATGAGTTTTGGCGCTAAAGTGAATAAAACCTTGCTCAGAAGTGAAGCTCCATCATTGCTCATGGCTTGTGGATTGGCGGCAAGAGGGTTTATGGAATGACAAGCATCAATTTACTGCCCTGGCGTGAGATTCTTCGTGAAGAAAGAAAACGCGAATTCCTGATGTCACTTTTTTTAATAGCCCTTGTAGCAGGCGGCATATTATTTTTAGTGGATCGATATTTCACTATTGAAATAAATGGTCAGCAACGGGTCAATGATTACCTGACAGAACAAATAGCAGCTCTGGATAGAGAAATAGCGGAAATCAGAAATCTGCAGGCTCAAAGAACAGCATTAATAGAACGTATGTCTGTTATTCAGGATTTACAGGGCACGCGCCCAATTATAGTTAGATTATTTGATGAATTGGTCAAAACGCTTCCTGCGGGAGTTTATTACAATACGGTAAACAGAACAGGAGATAATATTCAGATAAATGGCGTATCAGAAACAAATAATAAGGTGTCTGATTTAATGCGGGCACTTGAAGCTTCCGAATGGTTTGCCAACGCGAGTCTCCAGCAAATCAGAGCACAGGGTGGTACTGGTGGGGTGACCGAGTCTTATCTTTTTCAATTACAAGTAGCAGTAACAGCTCCCGAGCAGGAAGCTGGCCAATAGGTTTGGGATACTTGGGTAAAAGTATATGAAAGCATTTGAAGTCCTTAAAACGAAAATTGCCGGTTCAGTAAATGAACTGAAAAATTTCGACTGGAATGATCTCGGCGACATCGAAACAATTGGCGTATGGCCGAATGTTGTTAAGTTCGTTTTGGGTATCGTTTTGTTTGTTGCCTGTTTAGGTGCAGGTTACTGGTTTCATGTAAAAGATTTGCAGGCCAGGCTGGTCACTGTACAAGGGGCAGAAACAGGGTTAAGAAATGATCTTGAATCCAAAGCGGTATTAGCCGCCAACCTTGAAGCCTATCGTCAGCAATTGTTAGATATGGAAGAAGATTTCGGTTCTTTGTTGGCGCAATTGCCGGGTGAAACAGAAGTGCCAGGTTTGCTTGAAGATATTTCAGAAACCGGCTTGGGTAGTGGAATTGTGTTTGATTCAATTCAGCTGCAACCAGAGCAGGCGCAGGAATTTTATATTGAATTACCAATTAATATTCAGGTCAATGGTGCTTATCATGATTTCGGTGCATTCGTCAGTGCAGTAGCAAGTTTGCCTCGAATTGTGACTCTGCATGATTTTAGAATAAATGCTGGTGAAAATCGCAGTGACTTATCGATGCAGATAATTGCCAGAACATATCGCTTTAGGTCAGATGATGAGTAACTTATCCAGATTTACCATACTCATTTTGCTTGTCTTCACTGTTGCCGGTTGTACAGGGAATAATGAGGCATTAATTGAAATACAGAATTATGCGAGCCGGATCGTAAATCGTCCACCTGGCCAGATCGCGCCGCCACCAGAAATGATTTCCTATGAGGCATTTACTTACAGTGCGGCCAATTTGCGGGGTCCTTTTGAGATACCTCTGGATGTGTCACTGGCAACACTCAGCCAGCAATCGAATGATATTCAGCCAAATCTCAATAGAGTGCGTGAACCATTGGAAGCGTTTGCCATTGGAACGCTTAATCTTCGAGGTGTCATTTCCCGAGAGAATACAATTTGGGGATTAATCCAGGACGAAAATAATAATCTTCACTATGTTATGGAAGGGAGCTATATGGGACGTAATCACGGAAGAGTAGTTTCCATTTCTGAATCGCAAATAGATTTAATTGAAATTGTTCCCAGTGGTGCCGGAGGCTGGATTGAACGACCGCAAACCGTAAGTGCAGGTGAGTGACGTATTTATAACAACAATTGATATATGAAGATTTTAAAACCGAATACACAAAAAGAATAACCAAAGAGTAGCTCTTAAATGCATGCAAACAATTACAGACAGCTAATGGGTTTATGGACAGGTGCAAATCTGCGGAAGTCTGCCCGGCTTGTCAGGAGTTTCACTATGATTACTAGCTCAGGTCAATCATTCATCCGCAATCTGTTCAGTGCAATAGTTTTCCTGGGCGGTCTAGGCTTTGCTACTGGCGTTTCTGCGCAGCAAACCAGACTGGAAGCAATTAATTTTGTCACCTTGCCGGGAGATCAGTTGGAAATCGAGCTGACTTTTGACAATGATCCCCCTACCCCTGCTATTTTTGAAATTGCTAACCCTGCGCGATTATCAATGGACTTTAATAATGTCAGCAATCAGCTTACTGAAAGACGGTTCCCCTTGGATCTGGAAGTGGCTGATAGTGTCATGATACTGGAGGATCAGAACAGAACCAGGATGGTGGTTAATCTTAGTAACCTTGAGCCTTATACAACCAGAGTAGCAGGCAATAGTCTTTTTGTTGTATTGGGTAGTGCTGAAGCAGTGAGTAATAGTTCTGTCATGGCAGCCACAACGACAGTTCGTGGGGCGAATAATGTTGCACAAAGTGTCCCCGACATTACCGATGTTAACTTTCGTCGCGGTAATGATGGAGGCGGACAGATAATTATCGAGATGGCCAACAGGTCATTGGCTGGTGATATCAACAGATCTGGTTCTTCACTGAGTCTGGAATTCAGAAATGCAGGTATTGATCAGGCCCAGCAGGCTCGTTTGGATGTTACTGACTTTGCCACACCGGTACGTTTTATTGATGTATATGAAGAAAATGGCTCGGTTATGGTGGTTGCTGATGTCGCTGGAGACTTCGACTATATTGCTTATCAAAGTGACGAAGAATTGATCATTGATGTGAGTCCGGTGCTTGCTGCTGCAGTGGGCAACATGCCTGGTGGGTCAGACTTTGTAGGTGAAAGGATGTCCCTGAATTTCCAGGATATTCCAATCAGGCAAGTCCTGCAGATTTTTGCAGAATTTCAGGATTTCAGTCTGGTAGTGAGCGATGCTGTGACCGGTAATGTAACCATGCGTCTGGTGGACGTGCCCTGGGATCAGGCCTTGGCACTTGTGCTTCGATCTAGAGGGCTTGGTCAACGTCAGGAAGGATCTGTTTTATATATCGCCCCTGCAGCTGATATTGCTCAGACTGAACGTGAGGAGCTGGAAGCCAATCAGGAAGTTGAAGCTTTGGTCCCCATGCAGACTGCTTACATTCCGGTTAACTATGCAGTTGCCAGTGAGATGTTGACCCTGATTCAAGGCGGGGCCAACGGCGGGATTTTATCTGACCGCGGCAGTGCTACGGTGGATAATCGCACCAACACCCTGATTATTCAGGATGCTCCAATAGTCCTGGCAGAAATACGCTCAATGCTGGAAAGATTGGATGTACCTGTACGCCAGGTCCTGATCAAGGCCAGAATTGTAAATGCGGAAACCAGCTTTGGGGACGCTTTGGGTATACGGTGGGGAGGCGTCCAGACTTTTCCGGGATTTGGAGATGAGTTTATACTGAGCGGTGGTCTGGGTGGTTTTGGAAACAGTTTTTCGGATAGCCAGTTGGTTGTTGACCTGGGTCCGACGACATCCAATTCCTCTTTTGCAATTGGCTACGCCGGCGATAATGGATTGTTGCAGTTGGAATTGGCAGCCCTTGAAGATAGTGGAAACGGTGAAGTTGTTGCCCAGCCATCTATCACTACCCAGGATCAACAAACAGCTAGAATCGAATCGGGCTTACAAATTCCATATCAGGCACAGGCCGGTGGAACCGCTGGAGGCTCAACAACAGAATTCGTCTCAGCCGTGCTTTCTTTGGAAGTGACGCCGCAGATTACTCCGGATGGAAGAATCATTATGCTATTGGATATTCACCAGGATTCTGTAGTACCCGGCGGGGGAGGAGTACCGGCAATTTCTACCAATAACGTCACGACCCGAGTATTGGTTGATGATGGCGATACGGTAGTTCTGGGAGGCGTGTTCCGTGAAGAAGCGGTTACGACTGTTTCAAAAACAATGGTTCTGGGGGACTTACCCTATATAGGCGGTCTGTTTAGGCGGACTGAAAACTCGGAAACCAAAACCGAGTTGCTGATTTTCATCACACCTTCAATCATCAACGATATCTAGGTACAAATTATTTTGTTTTTTCAGCTTGAGCAAAGTGCTTGATGAAGAATTCTGTTGATAACATTTTTCTGATCGGGCCCATGGGTGCAGGCAAAACAACGATAGGTAAGTTACTTGCTGAAGAGCTCAAGCTCGATTTTATTGATTCCGACCAGGAAATCGAAAATCGTACGGGTGCTGATATCGCCTGGATATTCGATATGGAGGGGGAAGAAGGTTTCCGTAAGCGTGAAGAAAAAGTTATTGAAGAATTAAGTGCTAAAAATAAAATCGTTCTTGCTACCGGAGGCGGGGCTGTTCTTTCAGAGCAAAGTCGCCGTTTGTTACATAGTCGAGGCACGGTTATTTATTTAATGACAACAATAAACCAGCAACTGGAACGTACCCGCAAAGATCAAAAACGTCCGTTACTACAAAATGTCGATGACCCGGAAGCAAAATTACGCTCATTGATGGACGAGCGTGAACCACTCTATCGTGAAATCGCCGATCACATGGTGATGACCAACCGAAGAAGCGCCAAAACTGTCAGTATGGAAATAGCCAGATACATTCTGGGCAGCTCCGATAACTATGCTTGAAATGGTTGAAATATATGGCTGATCAGGCACAAACAACTACAGTTACTGTAAATCTCGGAGACAGGTCATACCCGATTTATATTGGCACAGAGCTTTTGACGAAACGTGAACTGCTTGCTCCATATATTCGGGGTAAACAGGTATGTATAGTCAGCAATAACGTTGTAGCTCCACTGTATCTGGATAGGCTGAAAGCCACCCTCTCAGGTTTCGAAATCAGTGAATTTATTTTGCCGGACGGTGAGTCTGAAAAAACGCTTGATAATGTCAGTCAGATCTATGATTCCTTACTGCTTAACCGGTTTGAGCGTAATGCAACTCTGATTGCTTTAGGCGGAGGGGTGGTAGGTGATATGACTGGCTTCGCTGCAGCCACTTTCCTGAGGGGCATAAATTTCATACAGATACCGACCACCTTGTTAGCACAGGTAGACTCCTCTGTAGGCGGTAAAACCGGCGTGAACAGGCCCTTGGGTAAAAACATGGTGGGAGCGTTCTATCAGCCACAATGCGTTTTGGTCGATACCAGCACCCTGAAAACTCTACCCGACAGAGAATTATCTGCCGGCCTGGCTGAAGTGATCAAATATGGATTGATTAATAATCGGCCATTTTTTCATTGGCTTCAGGAAAATATCACGCAATTAAGAGCACGGGATGCCGCCTGCCTGACGCAGGCAATTAAAACCAGTTGTGAGGATAAAGCTGACATTGTAATGGCGGATGAAAAAGAAGCCGGTATAAGAGCAACTCTGAATTTGGGTCATACTTTCGGGCATGCAATTGAAGCGGCTATGGGCTATGGGAACTGGCTGCATGGAGAGGCTGTTGCTGTCGGCATGCTAATGGCCGCTGATTTGTCATGGCGGCTTGGTAAGTTGACGGCCGCCGAAGTTGCAGAAATAAAAGCCTTGATAGATGCAGCAGGGTTGCCTCATCTGCCCCCTGAAGAGATTAGCTATCAGGACTATCTATCACTGATGAGCAGAGATAAAAAAAATATACAGGGCTCAATGCGCTTTATATTACTGGAATCAATTGGTAAGGCTTTTATTAGCTCAGATGTGGATTCAAAGCTGCTTGAACAGACACTGAAGGCTGGAATTCAGCTGGGTGTAGATACATAGAAAGCATTAAGTATTCAGGCTGTATCGGCAGCGGTTTGTAGTTCGCTCGCCCAGGCTCCTCACTTACAAACCTGGCCTCTGTATGCCTGATTCCCAGTGAGTTTTTATAACGGCAACTATTCAGGCTGTATCGGCAGCTATTTATACAATATTCTAGCGGCTGCGCTGCTCTGGGCAATTCTAGATTGCCGAAAACCGGCTCCTTGTGTAAAATGTCGCGCTCTTTCGCTTGAAAAAAGAGGCTGTTTTCCCTCCAGAATACGACAGGGCCAAACTGCCCTTTTTACCTAATATCATTAACTGGTAGAGAAATTGACTATGAGAACCGGGTTATATCACCCCAGTGAGTTCAGAGATAACTGTGGCTTCGGTCTGGTGGCCCATATTGAAGGGCAGACCAGTCACGATCTGTTACAGACAGCTATCAAATCACTGACCTGTATGACGCATCGAGGCGGGATTGCTGCTGATGGGGTCACGGGAGATGGCTGTGGCCTGTTAATGCAAAAACCCGATGTTTTTTTACGAGCCATAGCGAAAGAACAATTTAATTCAGATTTAAGTGAAAATTATGGCATTGGCATGGTTTTCTTTAGTCGTGATAACAATAAAGCCAGTAAGGCTCGCGATATCCTAAACCAGGAAATTGCGGCACAGGGCCTGAGTGTTCTGGGTTGGCGCGACGTGCCCTATAACGCTTCTGTGTGTGGCTCTATGGCACTCGAATGTATGCCGGACATAGCTCAGGTATTTGTAAATGCCGAGGGTATGAACAAAGAGCAGTTGGCTGTGAAGCTTTTTGTAGCAAGAAGGAAGGCTGAAAATCAGCTTATGGATGATGAGGATTTTTATATCTGTTCCTTATCGGCCAGCGTGCTGTCGTATAAAGGCCTGATGATGCCTGTCGACTTGCCCAATTTTTATCTGGATCTGCAGGACCCTCGTCTCGAAGTGGCGATGTGTACCTATCATCAACGTTTTTCGACCAATACACTGCCTAAATGGCCTCTGGCTCAGCCCTTTCGTATGCTGGCTCATAACGGTGAAATCAACACAATTCGAGGCAACCGTAACTGGGCAAAAGCACGTATTTCAAAATTCAGATCAGCTGCGATTCCCAATATTGAAGAAATTGCACCGCTGGTCAATTCTACCGGTTCCGATTCTTCTTCCATGGATAATATGCTGGAATTGCTGGTTACCAGCGGCATGGATCTGTATCAGGCTATTCGACTGATCATGCCTCCAAGCTGGCAAAATATGGAAGACCTTGATGAAGCCCTGAGGGGTTTTTATACCTTTAATTCTTTCCATATGGAGCCCTGGGATGGCCCCGCCGGAGTAGTACTGACGGACGGTCGCTTTGCTGCATGCGTGCTGGATAGTAATGGCTTAAGACCTTCACGTTGGGTAATGACCAAGAATGGTTATATTACTGCGGCTTCTGAAATCGGGGTCAATGATTACAGACCCGAAGACGTCATTGCCAAAGGTCGTGTCGGCCCCGGGCAGATTCTGGTTGTTGATACTCAGGAAGGCAAAATTCTGCATACTGATGATGTGTCAGATTATCTGAAAGTCAGGCAACCCTACGCAAAATGGATAAAAGAAAAATCTTTTTATGTAGAGTCAACATTGGCGGAACATATACCTGCGCTCAAACCCCTGCATCCTGATGAGTGTGAGAAGCATATGAAAATGTTTCAGGTTACTTTTGAGGAAATGGATCAGGTTATGCGTCCCTTGGCAGAGAGATCGGCGGAAGGAACCGGATCCATGGGTGATGATACGCCAATCGCTGTATTGTCCAGGCAAATCAGACCTATCTATGACTATTTCCGGCAGCAGTTTGCCCAGGTAACAAACCCGCCCATCGATTCCTTGCGGGAAAGTATTGTTATGTCACTCGAAACGCGTATGGGGCGTGAGCTGAACGTTTTTGAAGAGAGCCCTGAACATGCAAACCGGGTAATACTTACATCACCCTTATTATCACCGGTTAAATTCTATAATCTCCTGCATCTGAAAAAGCCGGATTATGAATCTTTTCATATCAGTCTTGCCTATGATCCGGCGCTTGGTATGGAGCAGGCAATCAAAGCTGTCGTTGTAGAAACTGAAAATGCCGTTCGAGCTGGCAAAGTATTGTTGTTTATTTCCGAACGCCTGCCTGCAAAAGGCCAGCTTATGATAAATGCACTGCTGGCGACGGCGGCTATTCATCAGAATCTGAATGAGAAAGGCCTGCGTTGCGAAAGTAACCTGATTGTTGAGACAGCGAGTGCACGTGATGCTCATCAAATTGCCTGTTTGATTGGTTTCGGTGCAACGGCTGTCTATCCCTACATGAGCTACGACATTCTGGATCACATGATTGATCATGATGTTCTCAAAATGGAACCTTTGGCAGCTCACAAAAATTATCGTAAGGGTATAAATAAAGGCTTGCTGAAAATACTTTCAAAAATGGGGATCTGTACCGTAAGTTCGTACCGGGGCGCGCAGTTATTTGACATAGTCGGGCTGGCTGATGATGTTGTGCACCTGTGTTTTCCTGATAGTGTGAGTCGTATCCAGGGTGCCACTTTTGAACACTTACAACATGATCAGGAAGCTCTGGCTAAAGATGCCTGGTCACCACGCAAAGAATTAAGACCAGGTGGCCTCCTTAAATATATTCATGGCGGTGAATATCACATGATTAATCCTGATGTGGTAAAAACCATTCAGGAAGCCGTTAAATCCGGTGATTTTGAGCTATATAGAAAGTTTGCCCAGATTGTGGATAACCGTCCGCTATCAGCCTTGCGGGATATGCTGGCCTTACGTGAGGATGTAGAGTCAATCGATATTGAGCAGGTGGAAAGTCTTGAAGCAATCCTGATGCGCTTCGATTCAGCGGGCATGTCTCTTGGTGCATTATCTCCCGAGGCGCATGAGGCACTTGCACAGGCCATGAACCGACTGGGTGGGCGCTCAAATTCAGGTGAAGGCGGTGAAGATCCGGCCCGTTATAACACGGATAAAATGTCCAAGATAAAGCAGGTTGCTTCTGGCCGTTTCGGAGTCACTCCGCACTATCTGGTGAATGCCGAAGTTTTACAAATTAAAATTGCGCAGGGAGCCAAGCCCGGAGAAGGTGGACAGTTACCAGGACGAAAAGTAGATGAGCTTATTGCCCGATTAAGATATTCAGTACCAGGTGTCACGCTTATTTCTCCGCCGCCCCATCATGATATATATTCTATTGAAGATCTGGCTCAGCTGATCTTTGATTTAAAGCAGGTTAATCCCACGGCCATGGTTTCGGTAAAACTGGTGGCAGGCCCGGGTGTTGGTACGATAGCAGCTGGAGTTGCCAAAGCCTATGCAGATTTTATTACTATCTCGGGTCATGACGGCGGTACAGGTGCTAGTCCGCTCACATCAATTCGCTATGCGGGTTCGCCATGGGAGCTTGGCCTAAGCGAAGTACAACAGGCCTTACGTGCTAATGATTTAAGAGGACGGATTCGTCTACAGACAGACGGTGGATTAAAAACCGGCCTTGATGTCGTCAAAGCCGCCATTCTTGGCGCGGAAAGCTTCGGTTTCGGGACTATCCCAATGGTGGCATTAGGGTGTAAGTATCTTCGCATATGCCACTTGAATAACTGCGCGACTGGTGTTGCTACACAAGACGAAACATTAAGGCAGAAACACTTCATCGGTGAAGCAGAAATGGTGATGAATTATTTTAAATTTGTGGCGCAAGATACAAGGCAGTGGCTGGCGCGACTTGGGGTAACTCGTCTGGTTGATTTGATCGGGCGTACAGATTTATTTGAGTTATTGGAACCACAAACTGAAAAACAGGCCAATATAGATTTGTCGCGCTTGCTGTATAACGATTTTATACCGGCAGAAAAAGATCAGTACTGTAAGACTTCCAGCAATGATCCGCTCGATAAAGGCTTGCTTGCCGAACAAATGGTAAAGGATATGTTGCCCGCTATTGAAAATAAAAGTGGCGGAATTTTTAACTATGTCGTACAAAATTTTAATCGTTCCATTGGCGCCCGACTTTCAGGTGAAATTGCTAAACGTTATGGAAATCACGGCATGAGTGATGCGCCAATCAATATCCGCTTAACGGGTTGTGTAGGGCAAAGCTTTGGCGTCTGGAATGCTGGTGGACTGAATATGACTCTGGTTGGTGATGCCAATGACTATGTCGGCAAAGGCATGGCCGGAGGCAAGTTGATTATTGTTCCACCGCCAGGTTCAAGCTTTAAAACCCAGGATACATCCATCATTGGTAATACCTGTTTGTATGGAGCAACCGGTGGGAAGTTATTTGTATCTGGCCGAGCTGGCGAACGTTTCGGAGTCAGAAATTCGGGCGCTTATTCAGTAGTAGAAGGAGTCGGTGATCACTGCTGTGAATATATGACCGGTGGTTTGGTAACCGTGTTAGGTAGCACCGGGCATAATTTTGGAGCGGGTATGACGGGTGGCTTTGCTTATGTACTCGATCTTGATAAAACTTTTGTGGATAAGTACAACCATGAATTAGTTGAAGTGCATCGGATACGCCAGGAAGGCATGGAAGAATACCGTAATCATTTACGCAGTGTGATTGCCGAATATGTTGCTGAAACCTCGAGCGCCTGGGGCCAGGAAATTCTGGACCACTATGTCGATTATTTACGTAAATTCTGGCTGGTAACACCCAAAGAAGCCAATATGAAAAACCTGCTGGAAAATTCCAGCGTGGCGCCACATTAAGCTGGATACAAACGCGTTATGACAGAACCAGTTATAAAAGAAAAAGATATTTTTCGCTTTCTGAATTCAGGACGGGTTGATCCTGAAAAGAAGACGATTGAAGTTCGTAAAACTGAATTTATTGAAATATATGAGCAGTTTGATCAGCCACATGCAGCGGAACAGTCAGAGCGCTGCCTGGAATGCGGCAATCCCTACTGTGAATGGAAATGCCCGGTTCATAACTATATCCCGAACTGGCTTAAGCTGGTTAGCGAAGGAAATATCCTGGAAGCTGCGGAGCTTTGCCATCAAACCAATAGTTTGCCTGAAGTTTGTGGACGTATTTGTCCACAGGACAGACTCTGTGAAGGAGCCTGCACCCTCAATGACGGCTTTGGTGCTGTCACTATTGGAAATGTTGAAAAATATATTGTTGATACTGCCTTTGCCATGGGTTGGCGCCCGGATATGAGTAAGGTTGTGGCAACTGATAAGAAAGTTGCCATTATCGGAGCAGGTCCTGCAGGACTTGCCTGTGCCGATGTGTTGGTCAGGGCTGGCGTGCAGGCAGTTGTTTTTGATCGTTATCCGGAAATCGGCGGCCTGCTGACCTTTGGCATACCGATGTTCAAGATGGAAAAACAGGTAATGACTCAACGACGGGAAATTTTTGAGGGTATGGGCATTGAATTCAGGATGAATACTGAAGTAGGAACTGATATCAGCTTTGAAGAACTTTTTAATACCTATGATGCCGTTTTTCTCGGTATGGGAACCTATACAGCCATGAAAGGCGGTTTCCCCGGAGAAGATTTACAGGGTGTACATGAAGCATTGCCATTTCTGATTGGCAATACTGCTCACCAAGGCAAATATGATGTCAAAGGGGCTACTTATACCTCTGTAAAAGATAAGCGGGTAATTGTTCTGGGAGGCGGTGATACTGCCATGGATTGCAATCGCACATCCATTCGCCAGGAAGCGCAATCGGTAAGCTGTGTCTATCGTCGTGATGAGGAAAATATGCCGGGTTCCCGCCGTGAGGTTGAAAATGCACGTGAGGAAGGAGTGGAATTTATTTTCAATCGCCAGCCGGTTGAAATCGTGGGCGATAATGGTCATGTCACCGGGGTAAAATTTGTCACCACACGGATGGGGGACGCGGATGAATTAGGTCGACGGCGTGCAGAAACTGTTCCGGGCAGTGAAGAAATATTGCCGGCCGATGCTGTGTTAATAGCCTTTGGATTTCAGCCAAGTCCTGCGCCGTGGTTTGCCGAAGCTGGCATCAAGTTGGATGATCGGGGTCGTGTGCTGGCTCCTGAAAAAGCCGAATGTAGTTTCCAGACTTCCAATCCGCGGGTTTTTGCAGGTGGAGATATGGTGCGTGGTGCGGATTTGGTTGTAACAGCTGTTTATGAAGGTCGTCAGGCTGCCGAAGGCATTCTGGATTTCCTTGAAGTCTGATGATGACTATTTTAAAAAATGATCGTTTTTTAAGAGCCTTGTTACGTCAGGATGTAGATGTTACTCCGGTATGGATGATGCGTCAGGCAGGGCGTTATCTGCCTGAATACCGTGAATTACGTGCCAAGGCCGGGAACTTCATGAATCTTTGCCAGAATCCCGAACTGGCCTGCGAAGTCACACTGCAACCCCTGAGACGTTTTGAACTGGATGCAGCAATTCTGTTTTCAGATATCCTGACTATTCCGGATGCCATGGGCCTGGGTTTGCACTTTGAAACTGGTGAAGGCCCGAAATTTCATAAACCGGTACGTACAGAAGAGGACATAGAAGCATTGCCGATTATCAATGCTGAAAAAGATTTATCCTATGTCATGGATGCCGTCAGGCTGATTCGTAAGGAACTGAATGGTGATGTCCCGCTTATTGGTTTTTCAGGTAGCCCATGGACAGTGGCAACGTATATGGTAGAAGGCGGTAGCAGTAAAGACTTTGCGAGAATAAAAAGCCTGATGATGAATTCTCCTGAATTAATGCATCAGCTGCTGGAAAAAGTTTCACTATCAGTGATTGATTATCTGAATGCACAAATTCAGGCTGGTGCGCAAGCCGTACAGATTTTCGATACCTGGGGCGGAGCTTTAAGCCCTCATACCTATCAGGAATTTTCACTGGCCTATATGGAAAAAATCATACGCGGCCTGATTAGTGAGAATGAAGGTCGTCGCGTGCCAGTCATTGTGTTTACCAAAAATGGTGGACTCTGGCTTGAACAAATTGCCAAGTGCGGTGCCGATTGCGTAGGACTGGACTGGACCATAAATATAGCCGATGCCAGAGCAAGAATAGGCGATAAGGTTTCCTTGCAGGGGAATATGGATCCTTCTGTTCTTTATGCTGGCCCGGAAAAAATCCGGGCAGAAGTTGCCATGATTTTACAACAGTACGGGTCCGGCAATGGTCATGTCTTCAATCTCGGTCACGGCATCCATCAGCATGTAAATCCTGAACATGCCAAAGTTTTTATTGATGCCGTCCACGAGCTATCAGCGCAATATCACTAAAGTTTAATTTTTCCCTCCAGGCTCCCTTGCAACTTGTGGGGAATTGCTCACTATACATATTATCTGAAAATTTCCTGTGTCTTGCTGGAATAACTGATGTATTTAATCCTGTCACCTGCTGTAAGCTAAGCCTGTTCGGTAACTGATTTTTTACTGTGACTCTGTTGACTTGCTAAGGTCTGAGGAGCCTTTGAATCGAGAAACACTTTTATGTTGCTATCTTCATATCATAATTATGCTTTTATCGGGCTGGGCTCAAACTTGAGTTCGCAAATCGGATCGCCGAAAGATAATGTGTTAAAAGCTATAGAATATTTAAAAAAGCTTAGTGATGAACCCGTTCAGATTTCGACTTTGCTAACAAGCAAGCCTCTTGATTGTCCCCCAGGTTCGCCGGATTTTATTAATGCAGTACTTGCCTTATTACCCAGACAACATGAAACGGCGCTGGATTTTTTGCAGCATTTACAACAAATAGAAAGCAGTATCGGCAGAACCCGGAGCGGTGTAAAAAATGAGGCTAGAATAATCGATCTTGATTTGCTTATTTACAGAGATGAAGTATGCAGCACAGAAAAGTTGGTATTGCCACATCCTGAATTACTGTTCAGAAGTTTTGTTCTTGAACCCTTGCAGGAAATACTTGATCAGGAAGAGTTTACACGGTTGAAAAAATTTGCCAAAAAAAACTCCGCTAGGGAGCGGAGTTGAAAATGACTACCACATGCAATTGTTGAGTACGAAAATAATAAGACCTAATTCTCCAATGCTGCTGTGATGACTACTGATATATCCTGATACTGCACTTTTAACTGGCTTGTAACGGCAAGCCAGTGTTTGCTGCTCGCTTTTGGGGAGACCATTAAAACGTATACGCTTGCAATTCTAATATTCTGCAGCGGAATTTCCGGGATGTGGTTCACAAAAATTTCTATAAACCTGCAAATTTAGTGATCGCCTGAGTCAGTTGTGAAAGCTCATCAGGCTTAATTATGTAGGGAGGCATTATGTAAACCAGCCTGCCGAATGGGCGAATCCAGACGCCGTTGCTTACAAAGAATTGCTGTGCCTGTGCCAGATCAACTGCTTGTTTCATTTCGACTACCGCAATTGCCCCTAAGACTCTCACATCATTGACCGATGAATAATTTTTACATGCCATTAGTTCCTGGGATAACTGCTGTTCAATTGCTGCAATATTTTCCTGCCATGGACTATCCAGAAGTAGCCGGATACTTGCGCTGGCCACGGCACATGCCAGTGGGTTACCCATAAAGGTTGGTCCGTGCATGAATACGCCTTCATCCAGGGAAATGCCCCTGCTTACTTCTTCATTACATAATGTGGCTGCCAGACTCATATAACCGCCGGTTAAGGCTTTGCCAACACACATAATATCGGGCTCAATACCGGCCTGTTCACAGGCAAAAAGTTTACCTGTCCGACCAAAGCCCGTGGCTATTTCATCAGCGATCAACAATACCTTGTATTCATCACAAAGCGCTCGGATTTGTGCCAGGTATTCAGCTGAATAAAACCACATTCCCCCGGCAGCTTGAACAATGGGTTCAAGTATCAGGGCGGCGATTTCGTGATGATGATTCTGCAAAATACCCTTTATATGACTGGTATCTTCTTTTTTGCAGGGTTCACCGAAGCGAGATGCGGGTTTTTCAGCAAAATAATTTTCAGCAAGTATGCCGTTAAATTTTTCATGCATACCGGTGACAGGGTCACACACTGACATGGCTGCAAACGTGTCGCCATGATAAGCTCCCCGTAGGCTGAGTAATTTAATTTTCTGGTGCTGGCCGAGACTTAGCCAATATTGGTAGGCCATTTTAATCGCCACTTCCACCGCCACAGAACCTGAATCTGCGAAGAAAACTTTCTGCAGTGATGCGGGTGTGATCTTGATAAGAAGTTTGGCTAAATCAATGGCGGGTTGATGGGTGAGACCACCGAACATTACGTGCGCCATACGTTTTAGCTGTTCGTTAATGGCGTGATTAAGTATGGGATGATTATATCCATGTATCATGCACCACCAGGATGCCATACCATCAATTAGGCGGGAACCATCTTCCAGTTGCAATCTGACGCCCTCGGCAGCAACCACAGGATAAACCGGTAATGGGTTTTCCATGGAAGTATAAGGGTGCCAAATATGCTTTTTATCGCTATCCAGATCAATCATCTCTGGAATTTTAATCGAATCGACAAGAGAATGCGCCCAGAGCTTCCTTTAAAGTTCTTTTAATGTATACAATAGATGGGAGTTTTGGACTAATGCCAGAAGATTGGGTAGCCTGACGCTAATAAGAACAGAATATAAAAAAAGAATAATCACTCACTGGAGGAAAGTATGACATCAATTATCAGGAATATTGGCTTTGCAGCGACACTTTTAGCCATGACTTCTTCACTTGCTCTGGCTCAGGATCGTCCGATAGCTGGTGCTAACTGTGAAAATCCGGCTGTACCCAGTATTTCCAGTAATGCAGGTAACAATATTGATATGCTTTTGGATGCTCAGGATGCGGTTCAAAGCTATATGGCCGCTTCAAATGACTTTATTACATGTGTTGAAAACGTTATGTCACGTCGGGACGGCAATATAGGCCAGGATTTGGCTAATCAATGGACTGCATTAATCAATGCTAATGTCGATGCTCAGGAAGCTGTAGCTGCGGCATTTAATGCTCAAGTACAAATCTATCAAGCTGCAAATGATTAAGTAGATTTACTTTAAAAAAGGGCTCATTGAGCCCTTTTTTTTTGTTAATTCAGGCCTCTTCTCTCGAGTAAAGGGGCAACATCCGCCGGTCGGCCACGGAAGTCTTCATACAGTTGCATGGCCTCAATGCTGCCGCCACGTGAAAGCAGAGTGTCCCGGAAATGTTGCCCGTTTTCTCTTAGCATTCCGCCATTTTCATCGAACCAATCCACTGTATCCGCATCAAGTACTTCACTCCAGATATAAGAATAATAACCGGCAGAATAGCCCCCCATAATATGAGAGAAATAAGTTAGACGATAGCGTGGTGGTACAGCGGGTAAATTGATACCAGCTGCAGTTAAGGCATTTTCTTCAAATTGCATGAGTTGGTCAGCAGCAGGGATTTCATCGGGCTGTAATTGATGTAAAGCCATATCAGTAACTGAAGCTGCAAGATATTCGGTGGTGGCAAAACCTTGATTAAATTTCTGGGCTTCGAGAACACGATTCAACAATTCGGCAGGCAGGGGCTCTCCACTTTCATAGTGCACTGCATAGTTTGCGAGTACTTCAGGCCAGGAAGCCCACATTTCATTTACCTGCGATGGAAATTCCACGAAATCGCGGGGCACATTAGTACCAGCAAAAGAAGGATAATTCACATTGGAAAACATGCCATGCAGAGCGTGACCAAATTCATGAAACATTGTGGTGACTTCATCAAAAGTCATTAAAGTCGGTTCCCCGGCTGGAGGTTCAGGAATATTCAGATGATTGGCAATGACTGGCTTCTGTCCCAGTATCTGTGATTGGCTGACATAGGCATTCATCCAGGCACCACCACTTTTACTGGAGCGAGCATATAAATCCATGATGAATATGGCCAATGTGGAACCATTCTGGTCCCTGACTTCGAATACCCGTACATCGTCCTGATAAACAGGTAAATCGAAACGTTCCTCAAAACTGATCCCGTATATTTGTTCAGCAGCATAAAACACGCCCCTGAACATGACGTTATTAACTTCAAAATAGGGGCGCAATTGATTTTCATCAAACTGGTAACGTTGTTGTCTGACTTTTTCGGCATAGTAGGCCCAGTCCCAGGCCGCCAGTTCAAAATCACCACCCTCGGCATCGATCATGGCCTGAAGATCGCTGGCTTCTCGACGGGCATTAGCGACAGCTGGCGGCACTAACTCTGCCAGTCGCTGATTAACCGCCTCTACAGTTTGAGCTGTTTGATTTTGCAGGCTGTAATCAGCATAGGTAGAGAAGCCTAATAATTGCGCTTTTTCCGTCCTTAACTGAATTGTTCTGCTCAGTATTTCCCGGTTGTCATACTCACCACCCCGATGGCCTCTTGATAGTGAAGTCTCATAAATACGTTGCCGTAAAGCGCGATTTTCCAGTTTTGTCAGTGATGGTTGACCACTTGTGTTCAGGAGAGGAATAACATATTTTCCTGGTAAATCACGGTTCATGGCCTCATCTGCAGCGGTCTGGATTTCAGCGCTACTCAGACCTGCCAGTTCAGCAGCGTCATCAACGACAACGGCTACTGCGTTCACCTCATTGAGAACATTTTGTCCGAAGCTGGTTGAAAGTTCGGCAAGTTCAGTGTTGATATTTCGCAGACTTTGTTTTGCATCTTCGTTGAGCTCAGCACCGGCTCGTATAAAGGCTTTGTAGCTTTCTTCTACCAGACGCAAAGATTCCGGATCAAGCCCCAAGGAATCACTCTGTTGATAAAGACTATTAATACGATCAAATAATTGTTCATTCAGGAATATCCGATCATTGTGCTCAGAAAGTCGCGGCGCAATCTCGACTTCAATCTCGTTTAAGCCGTCATTGGTATGTGCAGAGGTCATTGAAAAAAATACCGTAGCAACTCTGTTCAGCAGGCGCCCAGAGAGTTCCAAGGGAATGATGGTATTGGCAAATGTCGGAGCATCACTCTGTCCGGCGATAGCTTCAATTTCGGCTATCTGTTCAGCCATGCCTTGTTCAAAAGCAGGCAGATAGTGCTCCAGTTCAATCAGGTCAAACTGCGGGTACTGCAGTGGCAGTGGGCTTTCAACAAGAAAGGGGTTTGCTGCCAAAGTATCCATATTATCTGCCTCCAGGGTAGCTGCCGGGATTGCAGTTGAAGGCTGCATTGTAAGACTTGTATCAGTGTTTTCATTTGAACAGGCACTAAGCAAACAGACTGTGAAAATGAGAGGAAGTGGGTGTATGGCTTTCATCATTATTATTCTTATAGTTACTCAATTCGCTTTAATTTAGCCGGAAAAAGAGAAATTAACAACTCTGAAATGAGTAAACCGCAGATTATGCCAATGCTGTTAGCCAACATATCAAGCCATTCCCCATAGCGATTTACATAAGGTTGTACAAGTTCGATAACGCCGCTGAAGGCAAGATAGAATACGACTATAAGCCACCAGAATTTTGGTTTTCGTATAGCAACAGGGATGACTAAAACAGCATAGGCGATCAGGTGATGCGTTTTATCACTTCCCGGTGCCGCCGGCAGTTCGGGTAGTGGCAAAAGTGATAAAAGGCCAATAATAAGTAAAAGGAAGACAGAACATTGTTTCCAGTAACGATTTAAAAAATTCAATAAAGTTGTCATTAACAAACCAAATAAGTTGCGGGTTTTGCGAGTTCATTTATCAAGCTGGATAAATTAGCATCCTCAGCATTGTAGTTGCTATGCCTCAGCATTCATAGAAGTGGTTGGGCGTGGAAGTAAAGCAAATGCTGTTTAATACTCAGGGCTTTAGATTCATTACGAGAAGTACCTCTGGTTCTGACGGGCAAAGGTAGGGAATGGGATTTAACAGTTTATTTCGGTGTTGCGGGTCAGCATTGTTTTTTTACCGGAAAAAGCAGCATAAAAAGATAAATGCGCGGCATGTGAAAAAACATCATCCCGTTGACTATATTGTGCGATCCAGTCGAGCAACATGGATAAATTTTCATCCTGTTTCTGTTTGGATGCATATTTATGTGCTTCCCAGGGTCTGTTTTTAGCATTTTCTATGCAGCTCTCTATGGGTAAATTCAAAAAAATTATTTCATTAGCCTTGCTGCTGAGCAGCTCAAGCAAATCAGTGTAACAACCTTCTATCACCCAGGCTTGATTCTTATCCAAAAACTCTTGCACCTTTGCAAAAGAATCTTTCAGAGCTGCTCTCTGTGGCGGCATGGTGTCCAGCCAGGCATAGTTATCTAAATCCAGATGGGCCAGATTTTCAGTTTTTGCAAGGGCGCGGGCCAAAGTAGATTTTCCAGAACCGGAATTTCCAAAAATCAGTATTTTTTTATGCATTTATTTGCTCGTATATTTTGCCTGTCTTATATAACCGCACCATTGAGACTTCTTATGGGTATATCAGAAACCTCATTAAGCTGAGCCATACGGAAGTTAATCGCTATTATAGGTGAAGGATCGTCCGGTAGAGATCTGTAGTGCGTTACACATCCGCAATGCTTGCAATGTATAAATTCAATACATTTATCATTCCATAAATAAGCGCTGGCACCTTTTTCGCCGATGCTGATATCAACCTGCTCGGGTTGATAATATCCCCACAGTGAATTATACCTGCGGCATATTGAACAGTTGCAGCTAGCTAATTCTTTTGGTACTTGCAGTAGTGTTAGCGTTATATTCTTACAATGGCATTCAAGTTTCATATTTGCTCAAGTCTGAAAATTATTTATTTTTATACATTGTCAGGGTTGGGATTTTCAATTGAGTGATTATTTGATTTTTATAACAACAATACCAGGGGCGAATCTCAATCAGCTTTGGAGCCATTCTACCTGGCCTTTAAAATCTTTGACCTCATGCCTAATATAGTCTAAAACAGTTTAGTCATTATTTATGCACAACACATTAATATGAGTAAGGGGAAAACTAATGTCGACTGATGCCGGAAAACTTATTTTGCGTTTGACCTTAGGGTTTTTGATGTTGTTTCACGGTTGGGCAAAAATTACCGGCGGAGTAGATTTTATAGCAGGTTTATTGGAAGACAATTCCTTACCTGGCTTTCTGGCTTATCTGGTTTACCTTGGTGAGGTACTTGCTCCCTTGTTTCTGATTGCGGGTGCCTATACGCGTATAGCAGCTCTCACTATTGCCGGCACCATGGTGGTAGCTGTGTTATTAGTCCATACAGGCGATTTATTTGTATTGTCAGGAACAGGAGGCTGGAGGCTTGAATTACAAGCATTTTATTTGATGAGCGCAGTCGTCGTTATGATAATTGGCCCAGGCAAACTCAGTTTTATGCCTGAGAGTCGCTGGAACTAAACGGCAAAATATTGACTTGTCAGCTAACGACTTAACCAGGCAGTCAGTAATTTAATTTGTACCTCGTCCAGGATTTCACCGAAGGCAGGCATCTGTCCGTTGCGTCCAACAGCTATGGAGGCTTTAATGGTTTCAATGTCGCCGCCATATAACCAGATATTATCGTTCAAACGTGGTGCCCCAAGAGCAGGGTTACCCTCTCCTGATGAGCCATGACAGGCGAAACAAAAAGTATCGTACTGCATTTTTCCGGGATGGTTGGCATTGATGCCATCAGCCATGCTCAACACATATTCTGCGACATTATTTACCCCTTGATCATTCAGCACAGCCTGCCAACTGATCATTACTGCCAGACGGCCGTTACGAATTGTTTGTTCAATCTCAACAGGACTTGCCCCCCACTGCCAGTCTGAATCTGTTAAATCGGGAAACAGATTGGCCTGCCCGGATGCTTCTGAGCCGTGGCATGCTGAGCAATGTTCCGTGAATATAGAAGCAGCAGTATCCATAGCACTGACATCAGCCGAAAGTTCAGTGTAAGACAGAGCCAGGATGTTTGATTCAAGTTCCGCAAATTCCTCATCATATCTGGCTGTATGCTCAGCAAACTGACCTCCCTGTGACCATTGGAACGCGCCTTTGAATGAACCCAGGCCGGGATACAACATCAGATAAATAACACTGATCACCATCATGGAGAGTATCAGCCAGAACCACCAGATAGGTGGAGAGCTGTTGCCTTCCCGAAGTGATGAGTCCCAGACTGGACCTTCGTCCTCAAAGTCAGGACCAGGATCCATGAAATAAAAACTCAATACAAACCAGGCCAGGCCTAAAAATCCTACGCTGCTCAGTACTATAATCCAGCCGCTCCAGAAATCGCTTGGCATATCGGCCATGACTAATCATCCTCCAGTGGGATACGGGCATTGTCCTGACTAACTTGCCTGCTTTCCTTGGTGGTTACCCACAGGACCAGTCCCACCATGAATAACATGACCAGCATATCGCCAACAAAAAGAAATACCGTCATCACATGCCCTCCATATTCATGTCTTCCATACTCTCGTCATAACTGCTTCCCAGCATTTGCAAATAGCGGATCAGTGCATCTATTTCACGCAGACCTTCAAGTGCAGCTGGAGCGTTGCTTATGTCTTCTTCAGTATAAGGATGCCCCAGTTTTTGCAGAGCCTGCATTTTTTTCTGAATGTTGCCTGCTTCATAGGCTTCTCTTTCGGCCAACCAGGGATAGGCGGGCATAATGGATTCAGGTATTACGGCGCGTGGATTTAACAAATGTACTTCATGCCATATGTTGGTGTATTTACCTCCTACCCTGTGCAGATCTGGTCCAGTGCGTTTTGATCCCCAGAGAAAAGGACGATCATAGACAAATTCTCCGGAACGTGAGTAAGGCCCGTAACGTTCAACTTCGGCAACCAGAGGACGTACTTGTTGAGAATGACAGACATGACAGCCTTCCCGAATATAAATATCGCGACCGGTTAGTTCTACTGCATCATAGACGCGGGTGTTGACTGTAGGAGTACTTAAGGTCTCGTCATTCAGGCTGGGAAGTATCTGAACCAGACCGCCGATGGATGACACAAAAAGAATGCCAAAGATAAGCAGGCCAATATTTTCTTCCAGTATGTGATGTAACTTAATTCCGTTCATGCGGGTATCTCCGTGCCGATATGATCAGCCGAGGGATCGGCTTTCGGTTTCATGCGGTATTTTTCCGGCACCGGCGGTGGAGTAACTTTTGCTGTTTGCTGGCCGCGCATCGTCATGAAGAGATTCCAGCTCATGACAATTGTGCCAGTGAAGAAAATGAGTCCGGCAATTAATCTAAGGCCGTAATAGGATGACATGGCGGCCATGATTTCACGAAAACTGAAACTGAGCTGACCGAATTCATCAATGCTTAACCAGAGCAAGCCCTGTGAAACACCGGCTGCCCACATGGAAAGTATGTAAAGCATGGTGCCAGCCAAAGCCAACCAGAAATGCAGATTCGCTAGCCTGGTGCTATAAAGTTCCCGTCCGGCCAGTTTTGGCACCAGAAAATAGAAAGTACCGTAAGTGATCATTGCGTTCCAGCCAAGTGCTCCGGAATGAACATGACCGATTGTCCAGTCGGTAAAATGGCTCACTACGTTGACACTGCGAATGGCCATCATTGGGCCTTCAAAAGTAGCCAGTCCATAGAAGGCCAATGACAAGACCATAAATTTCAGTGCAGGATCAGTACGTAATTTGTCCGAGGCCTTACTAACGGTCATAATGCCATTGATCATGGTCGCCCATGAAGGTGCCAGCAGAACCAGGCTCATCACCATACCCAGGGTCTGTACCCACTCAGGTATGGAGTTGTAATGCAGATGGTGTGGTCCGGCCCAAATATAGCTGTATGTGAAGGCCCAGAATGAAATTACAGATAGCCGGTAACTCCAGATCGGCTGGCCCGATAGCTTCGGTAGAAAGTAATACATCATCCCCAGGAAGCCACCTGTCAGCAAGAAGCCCACGGCATTATGTCCGTACCACCATTGTACGACTGCGTCCTGGGCACCAGCATATAAGGAATAGGATTTCCCGATGCTGACCGGAATTGCCAGATTATTAACGATATGCAGCATGGCGATGACAATGATCAAGCCACCAAAAAACCAGTTGGAAATATAGATCGGGCGTATGCGCCGCTTGGCGATGGTGCCGAAGAAAACAATGCCAAAACAAAGCCAGATTATGGTGATGGCAATATCAAAGGGCCATTCCAGTTCGGCATATTCTTTTGTGGAAGTCCAGCCTGCCAAAAGTGATAAGCCCCCAAGCAGCACTGTTAACTGCCAGGCATAACAACAAAACCAGGCAAGTCTGGGCATAAACAGGGGCACATGGGAAGTGCGTTGTACGCTATAAAAAGCGGTTCCCATCAGCGCACTGACACCAAAGCCGAAAATGACGCCATTAGTATGCAAGGGACGAATACGACCAAAGGATAACCAGAATTGACCAAAATCCAATTCAGGCCAGACGAATTCGGCTGCGAGGTAGACGCCTGCAAACATCGCAAGCAGCACCCAAATTACAGAAAACTGGATAAGTCTTGTGACGACCCTGTCATGATAAATTTCTTGTACAGCTTGATTCATTTATTGGAACTCATTTTAAACGGCAATGGCTGGACCCAGACCAATCGTCCAGAGGGCAACTGATAAACCAAGGATAGTGACTGCTCCGACCAGAAGCCAGGCAACCAGGGCTGATGCCATTAGCATGCCTCGCTGGGGTGAAATTTCCAGAGCACTGGGGAGTCCTCTGTACAGCAGGTTCATACACCAGATTAAAGTTGGCAAGAGCACCAGTAAGTTAAAGAAGGCATTGGGGTATAAATGCGCGATGCTGGCTACTAAAAGTGGCAAATAAACAACAGTGAATAAATTAAAATATGTTCCTAGCCGCTTACTGGCACCGTATGTGTTACCCATCCAGTTCGCGATAAAAACCGTGCTGAAATAACCCGTGCTCAGTACCAGGAAATAACAAAAGCTGATGATGAAGCGGGCTGAAGTATCCAAAAATATGGGTTCATTCGTTCCCATTCGCCAACCAAAAATGCCTGAACCTATCCAGACAAATATAGGTGGTATGAGTAGGATGAAGGGTGCAATTAGTTGCAGAACCCCCGATGTTTTTGTGCTTTCCCTGGCAATACTCCTGAATACAATGGCGGGTTTCAGAAGTGTATTGATGAGTGTTACATCATGCATTGATATTCCGGTTACAGTACTGCAATGTACCGAACATTACAGCATACCAATACGCTTTTTAACATTGATAAAAATCAAAAGTTAGGTAGCTTCCGGCAGGCACGCGCCAGACACCAGATATGAACTTCCTCTACCTTGTTTCGTTTTAATAACATAGCAAGCTCTCGCGTGCTTGCTGTTGTAGTGACGACGTCATCAATAATGGCGACGCTAGCAGCTAGGTCAGCCTGACTTTTAGTAATACTGAAAGCCTGCCGAAGATTCTGCTGACGGGCTTTGACATTCAGTCCTTCCTGCCGAGGCGTATTACGATGTCGTATACAAAGTTGGCGAGCCAACGGCAGGTTCAGACGGTGACTTAAGTAAGTGCCGATTTCAATGGCCTGATTAAAGCCACGTTGCCGCAGTCGTTTGTCATGCAAGGGCATGGGAATCAAAAGCTCCGGCGTTTTTCTGTCGGTATAAAAATCCTCGATACTCAGCAAGAGCTGATGTGCCAAGACCCTGCCATAGGCGAGTTTGCCATGATATTTAAAGGCACCGAGTAATCTATCTACAGGTTCAGCATATTCAAATGCAGAAACGATATGTTTAAAGGGGGGTGAGTGCACAATACAGTGTCCACACAGATGACCGTCGAAAGTGTTAGAGGGAAGTGGCAAGCCGCAGGACTCACAAGGGTCCGATATTCTGGGAAGCGATTCTGTGCAAGGCAGACAAAGATCATAATTCCGCTTGCTGCTTTTATTACACAGGATGCACGTGCCCGGCAGCAGGCTATATTGGATATTTTTTAACCAATGGTTAACTTTTGAAATAAGACTGGTTGACATGTAGAATCCCATCTTCGATTCAATATAGTGCCAGGGCTGTATATTTCCATTTTTTAGGGAATCGAAAAGCCATCATCAGGCTACAGATAGCCTGATATTTATTAGCCAATAAGCAGGTGACCTCTATGAGCAACATTCGTCATGACTGGAGCAGCAAAGAAATCCAGACGCTGTTTGATTTACCCTTTAACGAGTTACTGTTTAGAGCCCAGTCTGTGCACCGCCAGAATTTTGACCCTAATGAAGTGCAGATCAGTACTCTGCTATCCATTAAGACCGGGGCCTGCCCGGAAGATTGCCAGTATTGCTCCCAGAGTGGCCACTACAATACCGAGTTGGAAAAAGAGAAGCTCATGGAAGTGGAAAAAGTACTCAGTGAAGCTGCCAAGGCAAAGTTGAACGGGGCTTCACGTTTTTGCATGGGGGCAGCCTGGAAGCATCCATCCAAAAAAGACTTTCCGCATGTTCTGGCCATGGTAAAGGGTGTCAGGGAACTGGGTCTGGAAACCTGCATGACATTAGGAGCCTTAAGTGAAGAGCAGACTCAGGCCCTGGCTGAAGCCGGACTTGATTATTACAATCACAATATTGATACCTCAAGAGAGTATTACGAAAAAATTATCAGTACCCGCAGCTTTGATGATCGCCTGGATACCCTGGCTCATGTCAGGGATGCCGGCATCAAGGTTTGTAGCGGTGGTATTGTCGGCATGGGTGAACAGGCCAAAGATCGAATTGCCTTTTTAAGGGAACTGGCTAATTTACCGCAGCACCCTGATTCAGTACCCATCAACAATCTGGTGAAAATAAAAGGTACGCCGCTTGCAGATGCAGATGATATTGAACCCTTCGATTTTGTGCGCATGATTGCGGTGGCCAGAATTTTAATGCCTTATGCCCATGTGCGGTTATCGGCCGGCCGTGAAGCCATGAATGAGCAAA
This sequence comes from uncultured Gammaproteobacteria bacterium, assembly GCA_963975155.1. Taxonomy (GTDB): domain Bacteria; phylum Pseudomonadota; class Gammaproteobacteria; order Pseudomonadales; family Pseudohongiellaceae; genus UBA5109. The sequence goes on from CAXBFG010000003.1 coordinate 153,559, forward strand.
TGCAGGCGCTATGCTTTTTTGCCGGAGCCAATTCCATTTTCTATGGTGAAAAATTACTGACGACTTCGAATCCACTCGAAAACGAAGATATGGCTTTATTTGCAAAATTGGGTATTCGTCCCGAAGAAAAACATCAGCAAGCCATGCCAGTTGAACATGTATTTGAAGCAGAGCAGCCTTATTACGATGCAATGAATCAGTGAAAAGCTTTTCTCAACAGCTACAGGAAAGTCTGGCAGACAGACAATCACAGGATTTATACCGATACAGAAAAATCCTATCATCGCCGCAGGCTACAGAGATTGTTGTAGACGGAAAAAAGCTGCTTAATTTTTGCAGCAATGATTATCTGGGGCTGGCAAATCATCCTGACCTGGTAGCGGCTTTCAAGCTTGCTGCAGATCGCTTTGGTGTTGGTAGTGGCGCTTCACATCTGGTCACTGGTCACAGTTATCCTCATCATGCACTGGAAGAAGAACTGGCAGCATTTACCGGACGTAGCAGAGCGCTGCTGTTCTCATCGGGTTACATGGCAAACGTAGGTACCCTGACGGCATTATTAAAAAAAACGGATAGTGTCTACGAAGATAAATTAAACCATGCTTCACTGCTCGATGGCGCTTTGTTTTCCGGAGCGAAATTCAAACGTTACCCGCATCTGGATACCGCTAAACTCTCCGAACTATTAACGGCTCAAGGAGCAAGACAGAACACCTTTATCGTTTCCGACGGGGTCTTCAGTATGGATGGTGATTGTGCACCACTGCCAGCAATGGTAAATCTCGCGCAAAAGTATCATGCGCAAATAATACTCGATGATGCGCACGGTTTCGGCGTGCTGGGTAAGCATGGCAAAGGACTGGTAGAACATTATCAGGAACAAGGTCAGCAGATAAATGAAAATAATTTGCCTGTTTTGATCGGCACGCTGGGCAAGGCTTTCGGGACACAGGGTGCATTCGTTACGGGTAGTGATGAGCTAATTGAAAGTCTTATTCAAACTTGCAGACCCTATATTTACACTACCGCTCTGGCACCCGCACTGGCAGAAGCGAGCAGAGTCAGTCTGCGCATTATAGAAAATGAGCACTGGCGTAGAGATCATTTGCACATGCTGGTTACAAGATTCAGAAAACATTGCTTGCAGCTTGGTTTTTCTCTAACGGATTCATATACGCCGATACAGGGTTTGATTCTCGGTACAGCGAAAAAAAGTCTTGAGGTAAGCAAGTTGCTGGAGGCGGAAGGCATATTTGTTTCCGCTATCCGTCCGCCGACAGTAGCAAAGGGTACAGCCAGATTGCGTATTACTTTTAGTGCGGCGCATACGGAACAACAAGTGGATTTTCTCTTGTCGGTTCTGGAAAAAATACAAGTGCATAGAAGCCAGACAGATCTGTAAAAATGATGTCACTGGCCGATTATAAACTGGAAAAAAACCGTATTGCCCGATCTTTCGCAGCAGCAGCCGGAACTTATGATGCACACGCATCACTGCAAAGAAGCATTGCCAATAAATTGTTGGCAAAACTTGCCGAGCAGGAATTAAGTGACAGTTCTACAAATAAGCGAAATAAAATTAAACGCATACTGGATCTGGGCAGCGGTACAGGATATAGCACAAAAGCTTTACAGAACCTTTTTCCCTCTGCTGAAATTATCAGCCTGGATATTGCCGAAGCCATGTTAAGGCATGCCAGAGAGCTGCATCTTGAAGATGCTTGCAATGAAAAATTTGTCTGTGCGGATGCTGAAGCACTGCCATTTAACCCGGGCAGTTTTGATTTGATTTTTTCCAGTCTTGCAATTCAGTGGTGTCAGAATTACACAGAACTTTTTTCTGAACTAAAGCGGGTATTAAAACCAGTCGGTAAAATATTTATTGCGACTTTTGGACCACAAACATTGCAGGAATTAAAGCGGGCCTGGCTGGAAGTGGATAGCTTTGTGCATGTAAATCAGTTTCATTCTGAACGGCACTTGCAAAGCAACATAAATAAAAATGATTTCAGATATTTAATCAGTCAGAAGGATAAGCTGCTTGTTTATTATCAGAACTTCGAAGAATTGGGGCGGGAGTTAAAATCCATTGGTGCACGCAACATGAATCAAGGGCGTGGGAAAGGGCTGAGTGGGCGTGAGAAAATAGCTAAACTAAAAGCGGCATTCGAAAAGGAAGCAAGACAGGGGGCTGGCATACCGGTGACATATCAAGTGTTTTACCTGAGTGCGCAGGGCTAGGAATCAATCATGCAGGCACGCACTTTTTTTATCACAGGAACGGACACAGATGCAGGCAAAACTTATGTGAGCTGTGCCTTGTTGCAGGCAGCAAATGCAAGAGGACTCTCAACGGCTGCCGTGAAACCCCTTGCTGCGGGAGGGATAATAACGCCCGAAGGAATACGTAACGATGATGCCTTGCTGTTACAGGAAAGCTGCAGCCTGTCATTAAGTTATCAGGAAATAAATCCGCTTTGTCTGGAGCAGGCCATAGCACCTCATATTGCAGCCAGGCAGGCAGGGATAAGTGTGCTTGCTCAGGAGCTGGCTGATCATTGCCGTTTTGTCATGGATAAACAGGCTGATCTGACCCTTATTGAAGGAGCAGGGGGCTGGCTGGTACCCCTGAATGACAAGGAGTTCGTAGCGGATATCGTCCGTAAGCTGAATATCCCGGTTATCCTGGTGGTCGGGATGCGGCTGGGTTGTCTTAATCATGCTTTGCTGACAGTACGAGCCTTACAGCAAGATGGGGTTATTTTACACGGCTGGATAGCTAATCAGCTTGATCCACAAATGTCTGCTTACCAGGAAAATCTGGATACCTTAAAAGCCTTGATTGCAGCCCCTTTACTCTCAGTTGTTCCCTGGAATGGTGCAGACAGTAGCGTAGATATGAATCTGAGTAATTTTTTCTGAGTTCGATCCTGGTCTGTCAGAATGTTTAATGCAGGCAATTAACGATTTCTCTGTGCTTACTTTGCTATAATCCTGCCCGATCTTTTTTGCTCCGGATTTACGATCCGATTCGCATGGACTTAACGATATGACCGATTCACGAATTGTGGTTTGCGCCCTGTACCATTTTGTCAGGCTTAACGATTACCAGCTGCTTCAGCAACCCTTGCTGGATAGGATGCTCAAAAATAACGTGAAAGGCACCTTGTTGCTGGCCAGTGAAGGCATTAATGGCACTATAGCAGGAACTCGTGAGGGAGTAGACGAGGTGCTTGACTGGCTTAAGTCTGACCCTCGCCTGCAGGCGCTGGATCATAAAGAATCCTATGATGATACTTACCCCTTTTATCGCAGTAAGGTTAAGCTTAAAAAGGAAATTGTCACTATGGGGGTGGAAGGAATTGATCCGAAGCGCAAAGTCGGCACACATATTCCACCTCAGGAATGGAATGCCCTGCTTGCTGATCCGGAAGTTTTGTTGATCGATACCCGCAATGATTACGAGGTTGAAATTGGCACCTTTAAAAATGCCCTTAATCCAAATACCACCAGTTTTCGCGAATTTCCAGCATATGTAAAAGATCATCTTGATCCGGCGAAACACAAAAAAATTGCCATGTTTTGCACAGGTGGTATCCGCTGTGAAAAATCTACCGCGTATCTGAAAGAAGTCGGCTTCGATGAGGTTTATCATCTGCAGGGCGGCATTCTAAACTATCTGGAAAAAATACCTCAGCAGGAATCTTTGTGGCAAGGTGAATGTTTTGTTTTTGATAATCGGGTTTCCGTCAATCATGCCCTGGAAAAAGGGGATTATGATCAATGCCATGCTTGTCGTCTGCCAATAACGGAAGCCGATAAAGAAAGTGAATTCTATGAAAAGGGGGCAAGTTGCCCACGTTGTTATCATCGAGTGACTGAAGAACGAAAATCTGCTTTTAAAGAACGTCAGAAACAGATCGAGCTGGCGGCTGCAAGAGGTGAAGAGCATCTGGGTTCTGAAGTGAGTGCAATAATTCAGAAGCGCAAGGTGGGCAAACTGAGCCTGAAACAGAAGCAGAAGTCACAAAGTAATAATCAAAATTAATGCATATTTAAATGCTAGAATTGTTCGCAGTTTTTGGTGAGAGGAAATAAGGCTAAATAAATGAATAATAAATTTGTATCTCTGCTTCTTGTATTGGTTATCGTTGTTGCCGGCCTGTATTGGGCCTTCGGCTTGCCCAGAGTGGGGAATCCCGAAATTCCTACATCTGTAGAAGCGATAGCACGTGGTGAATATCTCTATAACGCAGCTGGCTGCGGAGCCTGTCATCAGGTGGATGGTGCTGCGGGGCCCATTGGTGGTTATGAAATTGAATCGCCCTTCGGTGGACACTTTATTACACCCAACATAACTCCTGATGAAGAAACCGGTATAGGTGGCTGGTCCGGCAGGGATTTCGTGTTGGCTATCAAACATGGACGCAGTCCGGGCGGCAATTTTTACTGGCCGGCATTTCCGTACCGTTCCTACCAGGGCCTGAGTGATGAAGAAGTACTGGATATTGCTGCCTATATGGTGACCTTACCGCCTGTTAATAGTCAGGCACCAGATCACGAACTGCCAGCCTGGCAATTTAGCTGGATGATGAGTGGCTGGAATATTATGGCCGATATGCTCGAGGGCGATCTACCGGCTATCGGTGATGATCCACAGGTCCAGCGTGGGGCGCATCTGGCCAGGCATCTCAGTCATTGTGGTGAATGTCATACACCAAGAAATGCACTGGGTATTTCTGACCTGAGCAATGAGTTTGGCGGTCAGGAAGGAGTAGCTTCTGCTGCATTAACTTCCGAAGGCTTGTCAGCTTATAGTTATGAGGACTTTGTTTATTTCCTGGAAGATGGTTTCACAGCTAACTTTGAACAGGTTGGCGGCGAAATGATGGATGTGATTGATCATACCAGCAAGCTTACTCAGGAAGACCGTGAAGCCCTGGCGGCATTTTTATTCCGGGTAGAATAAAAACCCTCTTAATGGAACAGTTCGAATTTAGTACAAATTGTTCATTGCGCCAGTCAGTTCAGGGTAGTGCGTCAGTTTGAAATTTTACTATTAATTTTCAGTCTTGATAACGAGCTATCTTTTCGTCGACACGCCAAAAAACGTACGGTCCAGCCACCCATCATAGATGGGCGTCGTTCGTCGGCGCACAAAGCTGTGCTTTGTAAACGCTTGCCTCACCCATATACAGGCTCGGCTGACGACATCTGACCGCCAGGGATGGCGGGAATGTCGAAATTGCAGGAGCATATTTCGGCCTGTCGTCAGACGGTCGCCGACCTGATAGCTCGTTATCAAGACTGTGCATTAAACATCCTTTAAAAGTCGACAATGCTCGGAAAGCCGCCCTTACTGCCATGTGAACCCATTGAGATGCTTTTTTCCTGAGTATTTTTCCGATCAAGCGCGAGGACTGTCTGAGGAGCATAGCGACGAGTTCCGCAGCGCCGGAAAAATGGGAAGGAAAGATCGAAGGGTGAACATGACAGAAGCGGCGGCATTGACACCGCATAAAATTTCAAACTGACGCACTACCCTGAACTGACTGGCGTAGAGTACATAAGAAAATTCAGGATGATGCACTATCACTGGGTACATCAAACTGAAATGCTTAAAACTCTAAATTTACAGTAAGCTGATCTTGAACCTGGTGGGTAAAAAGGAAACGATAAGGCGATAAGATAAAACGATAAAAAGACGCAAAAAAAAAGGCAGCCTGAGCTGCCTTTTTTATTAGCAAGAGAAAAACTTATTCTGCTCGGAATGCATCATGACAAGCACCACATTTTGGGCCTACCAATTGTACAGCAGCACGAACACCATCTGCGCCCTGTGAATTAATTGTTGCCAGAGCCTCGGTTGCTCCCATGGCGAGATCATTGGCAGCGCTGGTAAAACCACTCATGTCGCCCCAGATGCTGTCCAGTGCGCGGGTTTCAACGTCAAAAGTTGTTGTGTCGTTAGCGGCAAAAAGCTCAGGGATCATAGGGGCCAGCATCTGGATGCGTTCCAGCGCCAGCACTGCAGTAGCCTGATCAAAATCAGCGCCACGAGCCATACCTTGTAATGGTCCCATGCTGAAACCGAGTAATTTGAATACAGCCTGTCGGTTTGAAGTTGCCATAGCTGCCATTTCTTCAGGTGACATATTGCGTTGAGCCATGGTGTTAAAGGAAATAAGTGTGCTTAAGATAGCTGCACCAATCAGAATTATACGTTTCATAAAATTTTCCCCATACTACGAATGTTGATTAAATTTGTCTGACATGAGTCAGTTGCTTATAAAACAGGTTTTGTGTTTCCTGTACCTAAGGCCTTGAGGGCATCAAGAGCCTAAGTGTAACAGCACTTTGTACTGAAAGTCACCATTATCGGGGTCTTCCGACCTGGCTCAGCCTGAGTTTACGTTTAACATTCTGACATGAAAGATGTGTAAAATTGTGGAAATTCAATGAATTTTTCCCGCACAGGAAGCTTATTACTTTTATTGGCATTAACGGTTTGGATTAAAGGAAAGATTGACCTGTAGTGCCCTCTCCGCTAGGGTTCGCTTTCCATATCACTCATTTTTCAGATATCACAGCAGACGATGACGACAAAAAAGAGCAGGTTTAATTTTGAAACGGCTATCGAGCAGTTGGAAGAGCTGGTTGAGGCGCTGGAAGAGGGCGAATTAAGTCTTGAGGAGTCGCTGAAGGCTTTTGAAGACGGCATAAAATTAACCAGGGAGTGTCAGCTTGCCCTGGAAAAAGCGGAACAGCGCATTCAAATTCTGACACAGGAAAATGAACTGCCGGAATCAGAACCTTTTGATCTGGATGTTGATGAAGATTAGTCGGCGAGTCGTTAAAAGCATTAAGGCAGTACACCTAAACATTCCATGCAAATCCAGCAATATCTGACAGAGCGAAAAAGCCGGGTAGAGAACTTACTTGCCGCTTATTTAAGCTCACAAAACAGCTCCCCCGTGCTGCAGGCTGCAATGACTTATGCTGTGATGAATGGCGGGAAGCGTTTGCGCCCGGTGTTAGCTTATGCCAGTGTCGAAGCGCTGGATGTCGATTCTTCTCATGCTGATATTGCGGCCTGTGTTGTAGAGCTGATCCATACCTATTCGTTAATTCATGATGATCTGCCCGCTATGGATGACGACGCCTTAAGAAGGGGTGTAGCGACTTGTCATATTAAATTCGATGAAGCCACCGCGATTCTGGCGGGGGATGCATTACAGAGCTTTGCCTTTGAATTGCTGGCTAGTTCAGCGGAATTGGCTGTAGCTGATAAAGTACGATTGCACATGCTGGGCTTACTGAGTAAATCAATCGGCGCAACCGGAATGGTTGCCGGCCAAAGTATGGATCTCCAGTCCAGTGTTGAGGGAGTTAACGAGGTAACTCTTGCGACCTTACACTCACTGAAAACCGGGGCCCTGATTTCTGCCAGTGTTCAGTTGGGAGCCTTGAGTTCTGGTCGCGTTAGCCAGCAGCAACTTGAACAGTTAGCAAGATACGCCAGGTTGATTGGTCATGCCTTCCAGGTACATGATGATATTCTGGATGTTGAAAGTGATACTGAAACGCTTGGCAAACAACAAGGCAAGGATCAGCAACTTGGGAAAATTACGTATCCGGTCCTGCTGGGCCTTGATGGGGCCAGAAATAAAGCGCTGGGGCTTTGTGATGAAGCAATTGCAGCTCTGGATGATTTTGGCAGTAGCGCACAAAGACTGCGTGATATTGCACTTTATGTTGTGCAAAGAAAATTTTAATAAAAGTTTTTTACCAGGTAATTGTTAAACAGAATGTAATCTATGTTTGAAGAAATCCCACAACAACGTCCGCTAACGCCCCTCTTGGATGGCATTGATGTGCCTGCCGATTTACGTGAGCTGAAACCGGATCAACTGGAAGAGCTGGCTACGGAGTTAAGGGCTTTCCTGCTATATGCAGTTGGAAAAACCGGCGGACATTTTGGTGCCGGACTGGGAGTTGTGGAATTAACAATAGCCCTGCATTACGTATTTAATACCCCTGAGGATAGATTGGTCTGGGATGTCGGGCATCAAAGCTATCCACATAAAATACTGACTGGGCGTCGCGAACGTATGTTTAGCATACGCCAGAAAGATGGTCTTGCAGCTTTCAACAGCCGCCAGGAAAGTGAGTACGATACTTTTGGTGTTGGTCATTCCAGTACATCTATTTCTGCTGCTTTAGGCATGGTGGTAGCGGCTCAAAAAAATGCCAGTCAGCGAAAAGTCATTGCCGTAATTGGTGATGGTGCGATGACAGCCGGAATGGCCTTTGAAGCACTCAATCATGCCGGCGAACTGGATAACGACATTCTTGTCATTCTTAATGATAACAACATGTCCATTTCCAAAAACGTAGGTGGTCTTTCCAGTTATTTCGCCCGAATGTGGGCCAGTAAGCCTTATAACTTTTTGCGTTCCGGTTCCAAAAAAGTTTTATCAAAAGTGCCGCAGGCCTGGAAGGCAGCTCATCGCGCTGAAGAATACATGAAAGGGATGGTTTCACCAGCCACTATTTTCGAAGAACTTGGTTTCAATTATTTTGGCTTGATAGATGGTCATGATGTCGAAGGTCTGATCGATATACTCGAAAACATTAAAAAACTCAAAGGGCCTTTGCTCTTGCATGTGGTTACCCAAAAGGGCAAGGGGTATCTGCCGGCAGAAAAAGACCCCTATGGCATGCATGCGCTGAATAAAATGGCTCCTGCAGAAGAGATTAATCAGGAAGAAAATACCGCACCCACCTATTCGAAAGTTTTTGGTAACTGGCTCTGTGAAATGGCCCCTGTTGAATCAAAACTGATGGCGATTACCCCGGCTATGGGAGAGGGTTCAGGGATGAGGGAATTTGAAAAGCAGTTCCCTGGGCAGTTTTTTGATGTCGCTATAGCCGAGCAGCATGCAGTTACTTTTGCTGCAGGAATGGCCTGTGATGGTTTAAAACCTGTGGTGGCGATCTACTCAACATTTTTACAGCGTGCCTATGATCAGTTGATTCACGATGTCGCATTGCAAAATCTGGATATTTTATTTGCCATAGACCGGGCTGGATTGGTTGGTGAAGATGGACCAACACACGCAGGGAGTTTTGATTTGAGTTATTTGCGTTGCATCCCAAACCTGCTGGTTATGACGCCCAGTGATGAAAATGAAAGCAGGCATATGCTTTTTACCGGCTTCCATTTTCCGGGACCTGCTGCGGTGAGATATCCACGCGGTAAGGCCAGCGGTTGTCAATTACATGCGGAATTACAGAAACTGGATATTGGCAAAGCTGTGCTCAAAAGACAGGGCGAAAAAACGGCAATTCTGGTTTTTGGAACCCTATTGAAAGCTGCTGAGGTCAGTGCGCAGGAACTAAATGCAACGCTGGTGGATATGCGTTTTGTGAAACCCTTGGATGAAGATCTGCTCAGAGAACTGGCTGCATCACATCACTTACTGGTTACAGTAGAAGAAAATGTGATCAAGGGCGGGGCCGGTTCGGCGGTCAATGAATTTTTGCATGCAGCAGGCATTACAACAAATGTATTGAATCTGGGCCTGCCTGATCGTTTTCTGGATCAGGGCAAGGCCGAACAGATGCTTGCGGATTGTGGACTGGATAGCAGCGGTATCACAGCGGCTATTATCGATAAATTACATAAGACTGAGAGTTCGGACTAAAGCTACAGCAATTTACTGCCAGTCTGTATAACACCATCGGGCACTTCTGGAACTTCCGGTATAACAGGTTCACTATTCGGGTTCCAGCTGCTTTCTGAATATTCAGAAATAGCCAGGCTTGCCGAATTGCCAACAAAGTCCTCAGAGTATGAGCCGACATAAATATTGTAGTTGCCTGCCGATGGGCTGCTGAAGTAATAGCCGGAATTAAGATTGTCCAGATTGTCATTATCATCATTGCAATACCATCTTCCGTCAGGAGCCTGTATGGCAATCGTCGTATCAAACTCTGCGATGGTATAAATACCAAGCCCTAAACTGCCTGGTGAAAAATTCAGACGATAGCTCGGGCTCGGACTGACATAACCACTACAAGCACTATCAAGATTTGCAGCCTGATTTGGCCCTCCTGCACTGACGTTTAGTGTATAGGGATCTGGTGTAAAGCCACCCGAGAGACTAAGTTCAGGAGTGTTGACACTAGCCGATAAATCCGTTTCCCAACTGCTTTGTTCATACTCGGAGATGGCAAGTATCGCACTGCGATTGACATCGCTTTCAGAATAAGAGCCGACCCAGATGTCGTAGCGGCCGGATTCAGGCGAGGCAAAATAATAACCGGAATTCAGATTATCCAGATTGTCATTATCATCATTACATACCCAATCACCTGAAGGAGTATTGATCAGTATGGTCGTATCAAATTCAGCGTTGATATAAATGCCAAGTCCAAGACTGCCGGGCTCATGGGTAAGACTGAAACTGGGGTTGTCGCTTACATAACCACTGCAATCAGATTTTGCGTTACTGGCTAGCAGGTTGCCGCCTGCAGCAAGGGCAATGACATGCGGATCGGGCGTAAAACCACCACTCAGGCTGACCGAACCATAAATCGGGTTCAGAGAGAAATCCTGAGAATAGGCTCCAGAGCCGGCTAACAGGGCGCTTATCAGTATCAGGAATTTACATTTACTTGGCGTCATAATCGGATACTCAATTGAAATTATCGGGCAAGTCTAAAGCCACTGCTGGCGCTTGATTGATTAGCTGGCATCCAGTTGCGAAATGAAACCCGTCCTTGTAAAGCACTGCTGTCCCAGCCGCCGCCACGTAATATTCTGCTGCAACCCGTACTTCCAGCCCACTCTGAGCCATCGTCGGGAGCGCCGTTATAATTATTTCTGGCACAATCCTGTACCCATTCCCAGGCATTGCCATGCATATCAAACAGTCCCCAGTCATTGGCCGGAAAACTCATCACCTCACTCGAACCAGCATCACCACAATTATCCAAGTCAGCCAGAGAGCATTGATGGGTGTTTCCCCAGTGGTATTGACTGTCGCTTCCGGCACGAGCTGCATATTCCCATTCGGCCTCGGTTGGTAATCTGTAAGTATCGCCGGTTTCCTGGTTTAGCCAGTCGATATAGGTTTGTATCTGGTTCCAGCTAACATTGACAACTGGCCGTAATTCCAAAAATCCGGTTCCCCGATCTTCAGTCAGACGTGCGCATACACCTGCTTGAGCACAGGCATCCCATTGGGCAAAAGTGATTTCATGCTGCATTAGTTCAAAACTGTCGATATAGATGCTATGTACAGGAGTTTCATCGGCTTCGCCATTACCAATCAGGTCTCCCATTGAGGCTTCCCCGCTGGGAATACTGACCATTGAGCCAAGTCTGGCAATAGCCTGATCGAGTCGCTCCCGCTCCTCATTTAGCAGTCTGTCCCGTTCCAGTTGATCAGCCTCTGCCTGTAATCTCAGACGCTCCTGTTCAGCTAATGTTGCAGCGTCAAGGGCAGCAGTAGCATCGGCTGCCTCTTGTGCTGCCTGCTGTCTTTCGAGTTCAGCCAGACGGCGCAATTCGGCATTTTCCTGATACGCCGTGAAGCCATAGCTGCCACCAACGATAAGCAGTATTGCTAAAACACCAAAGATGGCATATCTGAGGACAGGTGATTTCTCAGTGCCGGCAGAACTTGTTCCTGGTTTAGAAGCATTTGCAGCCGAATTGGAAACGGCTTTTGGCGGAGCGGAGGATGTAACGCTGTCTATCGCTTCACCTTGCAGGCAGGCGATTAATTCTTCGGTAGTCTGGAAACGATCTTCCTCATTAAGGGCAAGGCACTTATCAACAGCCATGAGCAGGTTTTCAGAATACTTGCCTTTACCCAGTTCCAGGGCCGAAGTCATCGGATCAGGGCGATTGCGGGTGACCGCACTCATGCGGTTCTCTACCTGTGGAGGATTTTGTCTGGCAATGATGCGCCACATGATGCCGCCAATAGCATATATATCAGTCCAGGGGCCGAGATTGCCATCGGTTTCCACCTGTTCAATTGCGGCATAGCCCGGACTGTAGGGAGCCATGGATTTGCTGTGTTCGGTGAAATTTTGCTTGGCAGCTCCAAAGTCAATCAGCACGGGTTGTTCATCACTGCGACGGATGAAAATATTACCGGGCTTTATATCCCGGTGCAGGACTTGCTGCTTATGAACCAGTGCCAGTCCACGCAAGAGCGGAATAAGGATTCGAAGTATCTCATCTTCAGAGAAAGTCTGATTGTTTTTCTCACGGCCACGAATCAAATCCGACAGGGGCAGGCCATCTTCAAAACTCATGACCAGATAAGCAGTGCCGTTGGCTTCGATAAAATCCTGACAGTTGACGATATTGGGGCTTTTTTCAAATTGCACCAGTTGCTTGGCTTCTGCCAGAAACCTTTGCAGTCCTGTTTGAAAGTCGACCTGTTCGCGTGTTCCCAGAGGGTGAACAGTGCCCGATTCACGAGTGGCCAGTTCCTGCGGCAAATATTCCTTGATGGCCAGCCAGTTACCGAGGCGAATATGTTCGGCCTTGTAGACAATTCCGAAACCGCCATAGCCCAGCACACTGTCAATTTTATATTGATTGATTACCGTACCCTTGGGCAGGGCTAATCGATGTTCAGAATCCATTTAATACAGCCTCTTTATTTGTCATGGATGCCTTAGTTGTATTAATCCTGTTCACTAATACTTATTTATATAGTCGACACGATTGCCATAATAATACTAGCAAGCATGGATTGTCCGCTGGTGCTGTCAATAAATTCGCCCTGGCCACTTTGAGCAAGACGTTGCAGATACTCTTCGGCCTGATCACTGCCCACCATAACGGTTGACACATATTGTTCCGGCGTCGTGACCGCACTGAAATCCTGGGCAGCCTGGAAAGTACTGTTGAGTAATTCGGGATAGGCTGGTGCATCGGTAATAATGATAATATAGCGTCTCTGGCTCTCGGGACGCCAGTTCATAACAACAGCCTGATTCAGTGCCGCTGAAAGCGCTTCGGGCGTGTCGTCATTGACGCCAGCTCCCAGTCCCATATTGCTGTCAAGACTGTTAATAAATGTTTCAATCTGATTGAGATTGGTGGATGGATAGATCTGCTGGAAGCTAAGAGGCACATCCCAAAAGCGATCACCAAAGGCTACGAAACCTATGCCTACCGAAGGAGACAGGCGATCAAGCACAGTTACCAGATCCGCTATTTGCTGTTTCATCTGTGCAATGTAATCACCCATGCTGCCTGAAACATCAAGGCAAATAACGATATCCAGTTCGGGAATAGATATTCTCGCCAATTCACTGGATAAGCTGCTGGCTTCCTGCTGAGCCTCCGACAGCTCACTTTGTGATTGCGCCAGCTCTGCCTGTGCCTGTTCAAGTTGCTCTTGTGTCTGGGCAAGCGTCTCGGCAACTTCGGCAACCAGTTCAGGAGAATCGCCGGTATTCGGAAAGAAGGGTAAGGCAGCAACAGTCAGAATCATGAAGGCGCCCAGTGCAGAAGCAAACAGATCCAGCGCAGACATGCTGAAAATATTGATTTCCCGGGAACGAATTTTCACGCCTGTTTCTCCAGTAAATTCACGCTGTATGTCTGCAGGCCAATTTTCAGTGTATCACCCGGTTTTAATTCATAAGCCTTACCAGGAGTCAGGACCTGATCATTAATGGCAGAGCCATTGGCACTGTTCAGGTCTTCGACAAATAGAGTCTTATCTTTGAGCATTAAACGCAAGTGTCTGCGGGAAACGGTATCCATATTCAGCACATAATCGGCATCTTGAGCTGAGCGGCCGATGATCTGCCCCTGTTCTGATCGGATCAGGGCTGTGCCATTAATTTTCAATCGGATTTCCGAGCCCTCGGCATTAAGACTGATTAGTACTATATCGGGGAATTCAGCTGAAGCTTTTTGCAGTTCGGCTTTAACAATTTCGCTTTGCTGTTTGGCTTCTTTAATATCCTCTTCAGCTTCCTGCTGGGCTTTTTTACGGCGCGAGACCTGTATTAGCACGAAAGCAAAGAGGGCTGTTATAACTACTCCAAAACCACCCCATTGATACAGCCTGTTGCGCTCATCAAGCTCTTGTTGAGCCGCAGCCTCAGCTAAAGCTTCTGCCTGTTGTCGTGCTTGTTCCTCCAGCTCTTCCTGTCGGGTCAGTTGTTCCTGTGCTTCTGCCTCAGCTTGTTCGATGGCTTCCAGGCTGGCAGCGAGTTCAGCTTCTCTGGTGGCCAGCTCGTCAAGTCTGAGCTGGTTTTCAGCAGCTAATGCTTCCTGTGCTTCCAGCAAGGCTTCTGCCTGCTGCTGCAGTTGCAAGCGTTCTTCTTCCAGAATTTCCTGATCCTCCAGCAAAATTCTGAGATTGTCTTCCTGTTCCTGAATTTTTTCCTGCGCCAGACTTAACTGTTCAGCTTCTGATAAACAGTATTCAAAGGATTCATTAAAAGCGACATTGTTGTCATCTAAAAAATTGACCAGGCTTGTCAGATTGGTGCTGACACCAAAATTCTGATCGGGTCTTAAGCGGTTGGAAAGTACTGGGCTGGAATGCTGACTTATGCCGATAACTTCGTTGCAGTTATTCAGTAGCGCAGCACCAAATTCACCGTCGAGAGCAAGAGCAGTATGCCTGACCTGAGTTTCCTCGCCTGTTGTATCCATGAAGCTTTGCAAAACGCCGAGCCGGTTTGTATCCAGCAAAGCCAGCGAGATATATCTGCCGATATCCGGGAAATCAGCGGCAAGGGTTACAGGTGTCCCATCAATACCGTTGACATCGAGTAAGGCAAGACCGGCGTTCATATCAATTGCTCTGACACTGGCAAGCAGTGCTGCTCCACTACGGGGGTTATCTACAATCCATTGATCTCCCTGACTGACCAGAGCCGCATTAGTAATGACCAGATTTTCCGCTACCTGGGTTGCCAGACCTGATTGAATCTCATTGCCATTATTGAGTACCCTTAAACTGAAAGTATCCTGGGAAAATGTAGGTGTAAGATTGGTTTCCCAGCTATTCTCAGGATATTCGGTGATGGCAAGGATGGCGTTGGCAAAAGCATCGGATTCTTCGTAAACGCCTACCCAGATGTTGTATTCGCCGGCTTGCGGGTTTTCAAAATAGTAGCCTGCATTCAGATTTTCCAGGTCGTAATGATCATCATTACAGACCCATTCCCCGTTGGGAGTATTGATCAGCAGAGTAGTGTCGATGTCCGCATTGGTATAAATTCCGAGTCCTTGCCCATCTGCGGCATAGTTCACTCGGTAATCCGGTGCTTCTGAAACATAACCGGAACAGCTGAAATCCACGTCACCCGCATAGATTTCCCCGCCAGCAGCCAGTTCTAGTAATTGCGGATCCGGAAGAAATCCGGATTCCAGATCATTTATGCCGAAGTTTGGGCTTAAAGCGGGGTCCTGGGCAGGCGCCAGCGAAGCAAGCAAGCTGCCTGTTACTAATACTGTGGCTTTAGCCAGTGTGTTCAGCTTACCGGGTTTCATATTAATAAGTTCCTTCCAACGTGGTGGTATTCTTGTCTGCGCTTTAGTAATTGACAATAATTGTCATTGCTTCCTGGTCCGCACGCTTTAAGTGTTCATTTTTCTTTGCCTGCTGGAACTGTGTTAACGCTGTCCTGAACACCGACTATACGAATAATATTAAGCGTGGAGTTATCCTGTGATGCACGCTGATGAGCATCCACTCTGGAGAGTATGGCTTCAATCAGCGCTTCGGCATTGCAATCCGGGTTTTCAGTGGATGTCGACAACAGGACCTGCAGTTCATCAAGTGAGCAGGTTTCTACGCCATCGCTGGCTAATATAATGATGTCGCCTTCCTGAACCGGGAAGCTTTCTTCAGGCGCATCCAGTAATTTGATGTCCTTGCCAAGAACGGCTTCCAGTAATTGGCTGCGTTCCGGTGAAGTAGCGGCTTCTTCTGCACTGATCAGCCCTTCAGCTACCTGTTTGGCCAGTACAGTTGACATGGAATGGTTTTCATTTAAGCGGGTGATCTCGTCATTTCGGAACAACCACAAGGGGCTGTCTCCGACACTGATCCACTGAATGGAGGCGCCATCAAAGACGACGGCGAGAAAAGTAGCACCCATACCTTCAAGTTCCGGATGTTGCTGAGTGTAATCAAACACGGCCAGATTGGCTGCAGACAAGGAAGACAGAAAGCGTTGTCTTATATTGTTT
This sequence comes from uncultured Gammaproteobacteria bacterium, assembly GCA_963975155.1. Lineage (GTDB taxonomy): Bacteria > Pseudomonadota > Gammaproteobacteria > Pseudomonadales > Pseudohongiellaceae > UBA5109. The sequence goes on from CAXBFG010000003.1 coordinate 169,808, forward strand.
TCTGTAGAATCAATAAAATGTTGGCGAAAAGTATTGACCACCAGTTGACTGGCTTCAGCTCCTCCGGCATGACCACCCATACCATCGGCCAGCATTGACAGTGAAAAGCCATTCGGCCAATTCACAATAGCGGCATCATCCTGCTGGGTCTTGCGTGTACCAATAATCTGACCCCAGGCAGATTCTGCATCTAATACTTCACTACTACCTGCTTCTTCTGCCGTCATGCCTTGCCGTTATTCCTCATCCCAGCTGAAATCTTCGCTGCATAGCGGGACGAACATCAGGGTGGTTTCTCCAAGCGTAATACGGCTACCTGCACTGAGTTTTGTCGGGGCCAGCACAGGGTTGTTATCGAGATAGGCCAGGTTGGTACCGGAGCCCTGCTGGATGTAGAAAGCGAGGCCACGGGGATCAAAGGTTAACATGGCATGCCTGGATCGTGAGATTTGCTCATCTCCAAAATCCAGACTGATACGTTCGGACTGATTGCGGCCAATACTGTTCTGACCATTGCCCAGTTTAAGGTAATTGCCTTTACCCGGACCATCAACAATAACCAACCAGCCAACAACCGGGTCCGCCATGGCGTCGATCTCTTGCACTGCGCCAGTTTCCTTCTCTGCTACAGCTGCCGGACGCCGACCACCGGCTATGACAGTCGCCGGTTCATCTATTGCAGCAGCCTGGTTTTGCATCGGCTGCCCGCTTTGATCCGCGCGGACGGTCGGCGGTTCATCGGAAAATAAGCTCGTCGATTGTTTGGGGTTTAACTCGGTAGCTTTGTCATTGCCGCGCCCTGAATCACCCGTATTATCAAACAATGAAGTAGGCGCATCACTGGCTGGCGATGACTGTCTGGATTTTTCATGCAGAACGGATGGCACATCTATGGGAACACCGTCTGGTCCTCTTTTAACTGCCATGGTAAACCTCCGGGGGTACTGACTGGTTATTTTTCTTCATAAAGTCGGTTGATTAAATTGTCCATGCAATATTGGCCGGTATTATTCAAAGCAGATTCCTCACGGCCCTGCGCCAGATGCATAAAGAAGACCAGAATGGCTGACATAACCAGTGCCAACAGAGTAGTGTTGAATGCAACACCCAGCTTGGTGGTCAGCACGCCCATCCATACCCTGATCGCATCACTCTGTCCCAGATCAGGCATGTTGGAAGCCTCGGACAAGGAAAGTGCAATACCGATGACTGTCCCAATGAAACCAATGGTTGGAATTAACCATACTAAATAGCGCACCATGTTGTACTTCAAATCTATTTCATGCTGCATTAATTCAAGACTTGAATTCATCAGGTTATTGGACTGATCTATGGATTTGCTGTTCTGGAATTGCAGAATGATTCTGTGAATCAAACGCGGTAAAAAAAAGTAGCGGGTCTTACTATTGTCCACCACTGAGCTGAATACAGGTATTAACTCCTTGGCACGCAACATGGTGCTGTCATCTTCAGGCAACAGACCTCTGTGTAACTGCTCCAGCTCTTTCCGGCCTCTGTCAAACCTGACCCATAATTCACCGAAACCGATCATAAACAGTATCCACATAACATTCTGGATGGTAAGCGGATAAGGAAAGACATCTGTGGAACGGTCAAACAGGATATCAGCGAACACCAGTTTCCCGACTACCTCTTCACTGGGCGCAAAAATAAGTGACATGACGCCTATGAAAACAGCTCCAACCATAACTGCAACCAAGGCCACGATAACGCGATAATTGGTTTCCTGTCGTTCCAGATTATTCATAGCTGTTCTTTGATCCTCAAGTTAGAGCTGCCTTTAAACCCGAAAAATAGTATCGGAATCCAGAGTCGCTGCCAATTCTATTCTGATTAATGCTGTATCTGATCCAATAACAGTCGTACCTGAATGCTTTCCTTGCCTAACATCAACAAGTCATTTTCGGTAACAAAGCCCTGTTTAATAGTTTCCCAGGAACCTGATTTTTGAATAAGTGTGCCGGCGCTGGAGTTCGCGTCGATAAGATAATACTTGCCGCCATCGGCAACAGTCAGTTCAAGGTGGAGTCTGGAAACGCTTTGGCCGTTTACCTGAATATCGGCATCGGAACTTCTGCCAACTGTATACGTTTTAAATGACATGCGTACTGCTCTTTAAATTGCGTAAGGAAATCATTTTATAGAATAAAACCGGAGAGGGACAACTATAGTCTAAAAAAATATAAAACCTGGGTATTATGGTTGTGAAGCTATTGTAGTGGAAAGTGAAAAACGCTAAGGTGGATTTCTTGATTTTTATAAAAGAAGCAGCTTATGGCTTCCAGTATTAAGTGTAGTATCACTTCTTTTACACATACCGGTAATCGCGAAGAAAACCAGGATCGTTACAGCGTGATGTACAGTCCCGACCAGAGCAGTCTGCTTTGTCTGGTGGCAGATGGTATGGGAGGTCATAAAGGCGGTTCCCTCGCAGCTCAAACTATCATTGAAACTGCCCATTCTCTTTGGCAGGCACAATTCCCGACAGGCAATAATGTAGATTCGGTAAACGGGGATAGTGCAGAAGCCTTTTTACATAAACTGGTAACAGAATGTCAGATCGCAGTTAATGAGGTTGGTGCCCGGAATCAGTTGAATCCGCGCTCCACACTGGCAGCCTTGTATATTTATCAGGCAGAAGAACAGGTTCAGATTGTTTCTATTCATGCCGGCGACAGCCGCATCACCCAATATTCAGGCTCTCAAAAAATTCAACAGTCATTCGATCATTCGCTTGCTCAGTTAAAAGTTCTGCAGGGAAAAATCACCGAAGCCGAGCTTGCCGATGATCCGGATCAGGGAACCGTGATTTCAAACATAGGCGGTGAAGACCCGCCCGATCCCGAAATTACCCATTGGGAAGCAGATCAAGGCAATTGTTTCACTGTAAGCAGTGATGGCTTTTGGGAAATATTCAGTAACGAAGAAGTTTTGGCGCTTTTTAAATGTAAACCGGAAGAGCGGGAAACGCAGATAGAAATCAGTTTGCTAAAAAAATTAAAAGAGCGTCCCAAGCATGACAATACAACAGTAATATTCATTGAACTAAGCCCAAGTAATCAGGATTCACTCATGACAAATTCCGATCAGGATAAAAATTCAGGACAAGCAGGTGCTCCGCCTAAAGAGGTTGAAGATCCGATAACCAATCCAGGCAGGCAGGAGCCTTATTCAAGGTCAGCTGCAGATAAGCAAGCCGCCAGCCAGGCTACTGCTTCAAATACCCCGGTTGTAGTGAAAGCTTCAGGTGTGAATTCCTCGGTAATTGTTGGGGGAATTATTATTGTTATTATCGTATTGCTGGTATTCCTTTTCGGCTCCTCTGTAAGGGAGGCATCAGATGGATCACAGGCACAAGAGGATAGTAGCCAGTCCCAAGGTCCACTAGCTGATGGGGAGGTCAACGTTGAAGAGAATGGAGAAGCAGGAGGAGAAGGTAGTGATGCCCCGCCGGCGGCACAGGAAAGTACCGCTAACACCAACAGTGAGGGAGCTGTTCGTGTAGACAGGGTACTGGATTCAGTTGAACTGCAAACCGATATAAATGTTTCTACGAATGAAGAATTAATAGAAGCGATTACCGATATGCTGCTGTTGAATGACCGTCTTGGTCCTGATGATGCGCTATCCATTAGTACCGAAGCTGAAGCAAATGGGAATCGCATTATCCGCATGCAGCAAACACATCAGGGTATTCCGGTCTTCGGTGCTGAAGTTGTCGCTGTAGAAGACGGCGGCAGTGTTTTTAATATCAGCGGCTCGACAGGGAATGAAATAGACATTGATGTTCAGCCCGGGCTGACTTTTCAGGAAGCCCTTGCAATAGCCAATACCAGTTTAAGCATGAGCATCGGCCCGCGTATTACCGAGGCCGCCCGACTCATGATTATCGATATTGAAGGTAGCTATCATCTGGCCTGGTTTCAGGTGCTGCTGATTAATGGTCTTGAAGAACGTGTATTCCTGGATGCACAGGATGGAGCCATCCTGCTGCGCTTACCTACAAATATTGGGGAAGCCTGATGTTAAATAAATTTAGTGCAGTCTTAACATTATTTTTTGTAGCTGGTTTACTGTTTTCAGCTGAAGAATCTGCGGCTCAGGTCAGAGGTGTTTTTGTTGATGGCTTTGGGGAAAATACCAGAAGCCTGGACAGCGAAGAGGCCATCATCACATGGCTTAATGATGAATTAAAAGGGCAATTGAACCTCGGACCTGATGATGAATTAAACCTGTCGGAGCAAAGTACAACGGTTAACAACTTTAATATCCGGGCATTGCAACAAACACATCAAGGCATAACGATAGTTGGCTATGAATCCAGATTAATTCTTGATGCGCAGGGAAATCAAATAGGCTTGCTGGGCCAGCATCAGGGTTTTACCGGTGATGCGCCGACTACAGCAGTCCTGAGTTCAGAACAGGCGCTTGCTGTATCTGCTTTTACTGAAACTTCATTTATTTCTGAGACGCCAGTCTATTTTGTTGATGATGGTGAATTGCGTTTGAGCTGGCAGGTAAATGGCCAAAGCCTGGATGGCAACAGTCCGGTCCCGGAAAAGCTTTATATTGATGCGGTCAGTGGTGAAGTGCTTGCTCGTTATCCCTTGGAATACAGCGCCTTGACACGTGAAGTGGGTGACATGATTAAAGCCTGCCGGGCAGCAGGTGTGACTTTCCCCTTAAGTCAGGATGATGCATGGCCAATCGAGCTGATGGTGGAAGAAGAGGAATATCACCGTAGTGAAGGCGAAGCATCTGAGGGGGCAGAACATGTCGATGTACTTTACAACCTGCTTGGAGATGCCTATCAGTTTATGGAAACTATACTGGATATGGATAGTGTTGATGGGAATGGCATGCGCCTTAAAGCCATCTCTGGAGTTCGTTTTGGACCGTCCTACTATAACGAGTGCGTTGGCGATAACTTCAATGCAACCTGGAGCAGCCAGTTCAATGAACTGTATATTCCTGATTATGCCTTGCCCTATATTGAAATCATTGCTCATGAACTGGCTCACGGGATTAATTCCAATGGCAGCGAACTGGTTTATGAGTTTGAGTCCGGGGCACTGGATGAAGGAATAGCAGATGCTATTGGTGTTTCCTTCAAGGCCTGGCGTGAGGCCGGGGGCTCACTCGGACAAAATCCGACGTCTATTCCAAGCTATGCAAATTTGTGGATTATCGATAGTCCCATAGGCCCCTTACGGGACATGAGAAACCCAAACAGTATTGATGACAATCCAGATCATTATGATCAATTCTATGATGTTCCGCTGGAAAATGATCAGGGTGGGGTACATTCAAACTCATCGATTATTAATCAGGCTTTTTATATTCTGGTTGAGGGTGGAAGACATCCACGTTTAGGCACTGGTCCGGATGTGCAGGGTATTGGGATTGCCGATTCCAGTAAAATATTCGCGCTGGCAGGCGCACAATTATTAACCCCTTTTGCAGATTTCGAAGCAGGCAGAAATGCATTTGCTTTGGCTGCCGAGATACTGTTTGGCAAGTATTCGGACAACTGGATAGCTGTGCATGAAGCCATGGATGCTGTAGGTATTCCAGGGTCCTGGCAACGTGAAGCACCACGCCCACCTCCGGTTATAACGCCGACACCTATTCCGCAACAGAGTCCACAACCACAGCAATTACCAGCACCGGAAAGCAGTCTGCCAGCGCCTGCTCCGCTGCCGGATAGTCCGGCTCCTGCACCGACTACCACCAGTCCGCAAACAGAGTTCGAAAATAACAATGCGCTTTATATCGGCCTTGGCATTGCCTTTGTGCTATTGGCATTATTTGGCCTGAGTCGTTTACGTCCCGATTACAGCACAACAGCTCCGGAATTTAAGCGTGCCAATGTTGCGCCAAGTGCAGGCAATGAAGCTGCGCCGGCAATAAGCCCGCAACAGATAGCCGTGAACAGAGGCGGTAGTATTGCCGGGCGTCTGACAGGCGCGGGGACAAATTCCTCGATTGTTCTGAATGATTCGCAACTTGAGTCAAAAGAAGGTCTGGTCATAGGCCGCTCGGCTTCCTTAAATCATGTGGTGCTTGATGATCCACGTGTTTCGCGCCGGCATTTGCGTTTCCGTAAAGAAGGCCGGTCAGTGCTGGTTGAAGATCTGAATTCAACACATGGAACTGCGCTCAATGGTAATAAGTTAAGGCCGTTCTCCAGAACAGTAGTGAATCAGGGTGACAGTATTGAGATAGCCGGAATCAGATTCACCTGTGACCTGAGTGGCTGACAAGTGACCGAAGGATAAAAGGCAAATATAAATTGATAGCAATAGAAACCATTAAGTTAACAGGGAAAAATCATGAGTGATTCGAATCAGGCACAAGTTTATCAGCATATTTCAATTGCTCTGCTCGTGGCACTGGCATTCCTGATTTTCTATATTGCATTTAACAGCACTACAAATAATGTTGTTGAGTTCGGCGATGACAGTAATGCCTTTGCCAACAATGGGCAATGCAGTGATACCAGATTTCGTGGTGAGGGAATGGGAAATATTAGCGCCAATGAAGTTGCGAATGATGCGACTGACTGCAGCGCTTTATTTAACGAAGGAAGAATATTCCTCAGTTCCGAATCGGCAAGGATGTCCTTACTGGCATTTGAATTTGGCGATGACCTTGGTGACTGGCCACTTGATGGCGAATGTGATGATCCGCGTTTTGCAGGGGAAGGAGTAGCCTTCAGTGCAGATAGCGACGATATCATGCATGATGCAAGTGATTGCAGAAATTTGCTTTATCAGGGAATGGTGACTCTGGCGGCCGAGTCAGACATACAGATACAGGGTGACATCGATTTTGGTGATGATTTAAGTGACTGGGCTAATGACGGGGAATGTGATGATCCGCGTTTTAGTGGCACCGGTATGGCTAGCAGTCTTATGGACGAGGATGCATTGCATGACGCCTCAGATTGCCAGAGCTTGTATGCAGCGAATGACATCATCTTTTTCGGTGATATTCTCGATGACGGCGGCAACATAGAGAGAGGAGTGCTTGAATTCAGTGATGAAGTTTTAGAGGATGGCGGAGAATTTGTGGATAGCTATTATTTTGAAGGTGCTACTAATCAGACTGTCATTTTTGATCTGCGTTCCGGTGATTTCGACACCTTTCTGATCATCAATGCCCCGGATGGAACTCAATTTGAGAACGATGACTACCAGGGCGATACGAGTCGTTCACTGCTGACGCAGGACTTAAGCATGGCAGGAACTTACGAAGTATTGGTGACCAGTTATACCAGCGGAGAGACGGGAACCTATATCCTGGGAATTACCACCCAAGAAGGGCCGGAATAAACAGATGCCTTGTTCAAAGTGCTTTTTATTGCACTGGCTTGATTCAGGCTACTTCCCAGGTATGACCACTGTGCAATAAAGTATTAATGTTGCCGCGCTCCTTGCCCTGACGTAATTGCTCACGCTGAATAAGCAGGTCATCCACATAGTTTGGTTTGGGCTTGTGATAAATAACCCCGACGGCGACAGGAAAGTCCGGTCCGCTCATTTCACCAATTAATTGCGCCAGTACCTTGTTGGTTTCATCGTGCACAAGCACATCTTCCAGCTGGCAGTCTTCACCAATGGTGACAACTTCCAGTGCCAGGCTCTGTCTGTTCAGACGAATTCCTTTGTTATTTTCCTTGCCAAAAATCAATGGCTGGCCGTGTTCAATTTCCACCTTGAAATCGGCAGCAATTTTCTTATCTTTGACAGAATCAAAAATACCGTCATTATAAATCGGGCAGTTCTGCAGAATCTCAACAAAGGATGCGCCTTCATGAGCGTGTGCCTTGGTAATAACCGCGCTCAAATGTTTCATTTCTGTATCTATCGAACGGGCTATAAATGGGGCACCTGACCCTAATGCGACAGCACAGGGAGACAAAGGCAGGTCGATAGAACCTTGTGGTGTGGAAGGAGAGCGGGTGCCGACTTTCGATGTTGGCGAATATTGACCTTTGGTCAGGCCGTAAATTTCGTTGTTGAATAACAGCATGGTCAGGTCCACGTTGCGACGCAAAGCATGTATCGTGTGGTTGCCGCCAATACTCAGAGCATCACCATCACCGGTGATGACCCATACATCCAGTTCCGGATTTGCCAGCTTCACGCCGGTGGCTATTGCGGGGGCACGACCATGAATGGTATGAAAACCAAAAGTCTCCATGTAATACGGAAAACGCGATGAGCAGCCAATTCCGGATATAAACACCTGGTTTTCTTTCGGGCGATCAAGTTCCGGCATCAGTTTCTGAATGGTTTTCAGAATGGCATAGTCGCCACATCCAGGGCACCAGCGTACTTCCTGATCCGAGGTGTAGTCTTTAATAGTAAGCTTGTCGACTGCTTGATTCATAATATTCTCCGAGTTAAACCGTTCTCATTTGAGCTCGGATTTAATCGCATCCACTATTTCACTGATCTTGAATGGCTGACCCGATACTTTGTTCAGTGACTTGGTATCGAGCAGGTATTCCGAGCGTAACATTTTTACCAGTTGTCCGGTGTTCATTTCCGGAACCAGTATCTTCTCGTAGCCTGTTAAAAGCTCGTGAAGATTTGCTGGCAGGGGCCACATATGACGAATATGTATGTGGGCGACATCCAGCCCTTCACGCAGGCAGCGCTTAACGGCCTGGTGAATGGCACCGTAAGTTGAACCCCAGCCTACCACGGCCAGTTTGCCGCTCTTATTGCCCATATGCACATCCTGAAGCGGGATATCCCTGGCAATATTATCGATCTTGGCTTTACGGGTATTGGTCATCTTTTGATGATTGTCAGGATCGTAAGAGATATCACCGGTGTCGTAGCTTTTCTCAATGCCGCCAATACGATGCTCTAAACCGGCTGTACCCGGTTTAGCCCAGACTCGCGCCAATGTTTCCGGGTCACGCAAAGATGGAGAAAAGTCCTTGGTTTCTTTATGAAAATGCGCCGGGAAGGGCTCGTAGTCCTCAAAATCAGGAATCAGCCATGGCTCTGAAGCATTGGCAATATAACCATCTGATAAGAGCATTACCGGAGTCATATACTTGGTTGCCAGTCGTACAGCTTCGATAGCGACATCAAAGCAGTCGCCCGGATGACTGGAAGCTATGACTGGAATTGATGTGTCGCCATGGCGGCCATAAACAGCCTGTAAGAGATCTGACTGTTCGGTTTTGGTCGGTAAGCCGGTTGATGGGCCACCACGCTGTGTATTGACCACGACCAATGGTAACTCTGCTGATACGGCCAGAGATATTGCCTCCATCTTCAGGGCAATACCGGGTCCGGCGCTGGAAGTAACGCCCAGCGAGCCAGAAAAAGATGCACCAATAGCAGCGCAGACAGCAGCGATTTCATCTTCGGCCTGAAAAGTAATGACATCAAAATCCTTACGTGCCGCAAGCGTATGCAGCAGGGTGGAAGCCGGAGTTATCGGGTAAGAGGCAAATAAAATACCCAGATTGGCTAATTGCCCACCTGCCAGCAGGCCCCAGGCCAGCGCAGTCGAACCGTTCATATTTCGATAGCTGCCGGGTGTCTGATGAGCCTTAGGCACTTTATATACTTCTATGCCACTGGGTAATTCGGCAGTTTCACCAAAGGCATGCCCGGCATTCAGAGCGGCAACGTTGGCATTGGCAATATCCGGATTACTGGCGAACTTGGCTTTCAGGTTATCGATGGTGCTTTGTTTGTCACGATCAAACAGCCAGAACACCAGCCCCAGTGTCCACATGTTTTTGCAGCGCAGAGCCATTTTATGACTCAGGCCAAAGGGTTCGACGGCTGCTATAACCTGGGAATGTATATCGATAGGCAGAACACGGTAAGCATCCAGAGAGCCATCTTCAAGGGGGTTGCTCTTATATTTGGCTTTGCTCAGGTTCTTGTCGTTAAAGGCACCGGTGTCGACAATAACCAGTCCGCCAGGCACCAGCAGTTTCAAATTGGTAATCAAAGCTGCCGGGTTCATGGCAACCAGCACTTCAACTGCATCACCGGCTGTAGTAACGTCTTCAGAACCGAAATAAATCTGGAAAGCCGACACCCCGAAAGTAGCTCCCACAGGCGCGCGTATTTCTGCCGGAAAATCCGGGAAAGTAGACAAATTGTTGCCGTGTAAAGCAGTTGCCAGAGTGAAACTGGTACCCGTCAACTGCATACCGTCACCGGAGTCTCCGGCGAAACGTACAACAATATTCTGATGCTGCTCAGTTTCTACAGCCATATTTACTCTCTCAGCAAACTCTCGATTAGTGCCACTCAATCAGTACTGCCTAATCAGATGCGGTTTGGTAACCAGTCTGTCAGCCTCGTAGGAAGTCAGAGAAGAAGCGGGGAAATTAGGGTGCGCATTATAGCAATCTACAAGGAAATATTGCTATACCATAATTAATTTGGCATTGTCTCATCCCGACATCAAATTATGTGGCATTAGGGAAAAGTATCCATGTCAAAAAGCGCAGAAAAAAAACTTAAACGAGAAGCGAAAAAGCAACAGGCTCAACGCCGCACTCAGCTCCAGCAAAATTTGCTGAGAGCCTTCATTATTGTCCTGATTCCAGTGGTTCTGTATGTCTTCTATCAGGGGCTGTTCGGAGGCGCTCCGGTTTATCCGCCGGATGAAGTCTCAAGTACCGATCATGTACAGGGTTCGGCCAATGCTCCTTTAACCATCACCATGTACGGCGACTTTCAGTGCCCTTCCTGTGCCGCTGAAGCCACTTTGCTGGCCAGTGCCTGGCCAAGAATCAGCAACAGGGCTCGTGTGGTTTTCAGGCATTATCCTCTGGATACCTATCCGCATTCCTTTGAAGCGGCACGTTATGCAGAGGCTGCTGGCCGGCAGGATATGTTCTGGGAAATGTATAACTATCTCTACAGTGATCAGGCCAGCTGGAGTGTTATGCAGGATGCAACACCGAGCTTTGATAATTACGCAGAAGAACTGGGGATGGATGTTGAGCAATTACGAGCCGATGCCGCTTTGCCTGAAGTCAGGGAAAAAATTCTCGCCGATCAGCGAGGTGGAACCAGAGCCGGAGTTCGTACGACGCCGACCTTGTATTTTAATGGGGAGATGGTGGCGAACCCGCGCACCGCTTCGGAGCTTGTAACAATGGTTAATCAATTTCTAGCGCGGTAGAGTTCGCCGGCCTGCTGCGCTCGACTATTCTTCGTTAAAATCAAAGGGGTCAGAGTAATTTGATCCAGTGAGCCAGTGTCGAATCAAAATCTATAAAAGTCGCTACGAGTGAAGCTTAATCGAGGCAAACTTATCATACAGGACAGGAGTTTACAGAGCTCGTAAATGACTAGGCTGAAGTATTTTTTAACAAAGAGTAAGCAAGCGCAGTAGGCTTCTTCATAAATGGCTTATTCACTAATAGCCATTACCCGCATCATCGCTAACAGATCATAAGAAGCATAGCCATCTGTCGGTAATCCGCTTTCTTCCTGAAATGTCCTGATCGCTGCGCGGGTTCTGGAACCCATAATCCCGTCTGCTGTACCAACATCAATGCCAAGGGTATTGAGGATTTCCTGCAACTCAATGACTTCACTGCGACTAAGTGCACGTTCATCAGTTTCCGGCCAGTGCTGAATTGGGCCGCCACCGGCAAAGCGATCTGCCAGATGACCAACGGAAATGGCGTAAAAAGTTGAACGGTTCCATACCATGGTTGTACGGAAGTTGTTATAGGTCAGGAAGGCAGGACCCTTGGCCCCAGAGGGAAGAACAACAGAAGCTTCCAGGGAAGCATTGCCCAAAGCAGAGCCATCGGCTCGTTTGATACCCATGGCATTCCATTCACTTACGGTTTTGCGTATGCCGGTACCAGATTGTGTGAAATCAAAATTTTCCGGCAGCACAATTTCGCGTCCCCAGCGTTCATCAGTTTGCCAGCCGGAGCGGGAAAGAAAATTAGCGGCAGATGCAAAAATATCCGGCAGGCTGTTCCAGATATCAATGCGGCCATCATTGTCGCCATCGACGGCATAACGTTCGAAGGTGGATGGCATAAACTGGCATTGCCCCATCGCCCCGGCCCAGGAACCGGACATATCTTCTACACTGATATGTCCCGCGTCGATGATTTTCAGGGCAGTGAGTAATTCATTACGAAAGAATCCACTGCGACGTGGATCGTAGGCCAGAGTTGCGAGTGCGTTTAGTACTGAAAAGCCACCGGTATAGTCGCCAAAGTTACTCTCCAGCGCCCAGAATGAGACCAGATATTGTGGTGGCACGCCATATTCACGAAATATTCGTGCAAACAATTCGCTGTGTTCCTGTAGCAGCGCCTGACCTCTTGCTATACGGCCTTCACTGATCCGATTATTCATGTAGTTAGAAAAAGTCTGCACAAACTCCGGTTGGCTTTGGTCCAGTTCAATAACCCTGGGGATGGGTTCCTGAATAACGGACATAGCCATGTCTAAGGTCAAAGGGCTGATACCGGCGGCGAGTGCTTCGATGCGTAATTCAGCCAACCAATCAGAGAAAGCCTGTTGCTCCTGAGCAACTACAGTCTGTCCCAGCATAGCCAGTATTAGCAACAGCGTAGATATTTTTTTAAGTAAACTCTTAGTAAGCAAGCTTAAGGAGCGCATATTAATTCCACTCAAATTTATAACCCACGGCATAAAGTGAATGTATGAGTTCTGTATCGGGCAGTTGAACAGCAATTTTTTTACGTAATTTTTTAATGTGACTGTCGATGGTTCGGTCACTGACGACGCGCCCGTCTGAATAGATTTTATCGACCAGTACCGAACGGGAGAAAATCCGCCCTGGGTGATCGGACAACACTTTCAGCAACTGGAACTCAACGGCAGTCAGGTCCAGGTCATTGCCTTCGATACTGGCTTTATAGGTATCCATATCCAGCTTCAGACCTTTTTCTTCCAGTTTTTCGGAGCTCTCGCTGCGGCGCAGCACAGCCTTGACACGTGCCACCACTTCTCGCGGGCTGTAGGGTTTGCAGATGTAATCGTCGGCACCTAGCTCAAGACCGAGCAGGCGGTCAATTTCTTCGACTTTGGCAGTAACCATAATAACCGGTAGTTGTGAATTACGACGGATTTCCTTGCAGATATCCATGCCATCCTTACCCGGTAACATTAAATCCAGTAACACCAGATCAGGGTGGTTATGTTCAAGCCAGGGTAGTACTTCATCGCCATTGTGGATCAATGTGCTTTTGAAACCGTTGCGATCGAGGTAATCTTTCAGAAGGCCAGCCAGTTTTACTTCATCTTCAACGATTAAGACATGCTGCATAGTAAAAAATCCACGTTGTAGTTTATATCAGGCAGTTTAAGTGCTCCGGGGGTTTGGGGCAAATGTTATCAGGCTTTTGAATTTTGCCGGTGTGGTATTTCGATAGTGAGTTTAAGTCCGCCCAGTTCGGAGTGCTGAGCCGCTATAGTACCTTCATGTGCTTCAACTATATTCTTGCAAATGGCCAGTCCCAGGCCTGATCCACCACTTTGCCGATTACGTGACGACTCAACCCTGTAAAGTCGGGTGAACAGATTCTGCAGATCATCATCACTAACTCCGGGTTCTGAGTCGATCCAGTTGATAACAACCTTGTCAGGATATTCCTTGATCTGAATCTTGAGTTGACCTCCATCCTCAGTGTAGCGGCAGGTGTTTTGCAGCAGATTGGAAAATAGTTGCTTCAGACGATTGGGGTCTCCAAACAGCATGATTTTCTTTTTGCTTTTCAATGCGGCGATTTTACTGCTGACTTTTAGATGGTGCTTTTCGATCAGATTCTGGTGAAGCTCTATGGACTGGTTCAGGAGGGCGCCAATATCCAAATTGGTTTTTTTATAAACCAGAGCTCCAAGATCGGACATGGACAGCTCATGTAAATCATTCACCAGGGTATTCAGGTGTAAGACTTCCTGGTGCCATGAATCGAGATTTTCGGGATTAAGCGGGCGAATGCCATCCTGAGCAGCTTCAAGCTCGCCGCGCAGGATGGTCAGTGGCGTTCTCAACTCATGCGAAATATCCGCAATCCACTGCCGCCTGGCAGTCTGGTTTTGATCGAGTGTATTTGCAAGGGTATTAAAATCAGTCGATAGCTGGCTGAGTTCATCCGAGCTGCGAATTTTCAGACGGGGACTGTAATCTCCTGCGGTCAGGGCACGGGTACCTTTTACCAGATCCCGGATAGGTCGGACCAGGTAGCTGGATACCGGAAAGGCTATCAGGGTTGAGATGACAAGCAGCACCACACCAAAGAGAAAGAAGGTATTGGCCTGATTCTCGACAAAAAGCTGATCGGCACGCTCCGATAATTCCTGGCGACTGGTTACGGCCAGATAGCCAACAGTATCACCTTCAAACCTGATCGGGTTAAGGTTAGCCAGCGGTAGAGCTTCCTTATCTCCAAAAATAATTTCCTGATTGGAGTCCAGTAGCAAGAGATGAGGTCGGGCTGGGCTGTATTCAGAAGAAAAATACCAGTCATCATCAGCCAGCAAGGGCGGAGGGCGACGGAAAGCATCAATCGCACTGGGATTATTGGTCAGGATATTGCGATCCTCAATAGCAGAATCGATCAGACGTATGTTGGTTACTTGTCTGATTTCCAGAATTTCGCCGGATTCCTGTGAGCGTGCGACACTGTCCCTGATAATGATATTCCATAGACTGGGATTGCCGCGTAACAAATCCCAACCGTTTCTACTTGCATACCAGGCTTCGAGTCCATCTACCAAAGTTGGTACCTGCTGCTCTTCAATACGACTGATATAGTCTATAAAGCCGTTGTTAAATTGCGCGCGGCCAATACTGTACATTGAAATATAGACAATGATGTGTGCGGAAAGAATTGCCAGAAGCAATTTGTATTTAATCCTTAAACCCATAATTTTTCGGCAGTTTTTACTTTATACTCACAACTATACTCACGCTCAATATAAAATCAGAGCAGCAAGCTGTATTAAAGCCCAGATTCCTTAATATTTGCACATTAAATTTCAGTAATGTTATTTGCTGCAACAATATTGTGATCCGGGCCTGCTATGCTAAGCTTGCAGCTGAAGATGGCAGAATACCATTATAGGAGCTGAGCCATACATAGTAGCTAAGACATTGTTCCTGAAACATTTAGCTAAAAATTGTAACAAAACCGCTATTACGCCTTGGATTAAGTAGTACCACCGGGAGTTATCAGTGAAGAAGAAAAATACTCGAGTTCTGGAAGAGTTCGATGTTGAACAGATAGAACTAAAAGGATTCTCACGAAGTATTGCTGAAATTGAATGGCTGCTCTTGTTGCTGGTCCTGCTTTACTACATGTCCCCGGACGCCCAGATTGCCAGCCCGGACGCCTTGCTTATCTGCATGGAACTTTTTGGTGCTTTTATACTGGGCTTTCATTACGTGAATTTTAATCTGCCTCAGTTTAGGTGGAAGCTGGCAATTGAAACCTGGGTGATGATACTTTTCATTACACTTGTTGTATGGAATACCGGCAGTGTCGACAGCCCTTTGCTTAACCTGTATTTGCTGGTGATTATTTCCAGTTCCATAACGCTGGGTAAGGCGATTACAATTTCCGAAATAGCCTTGATTTCTGCAGTTTATATACTTCTGGCAGCCCGTAGCGGTCTGGAGTATTCCCTGGTTGAATATACAGAATTCCTGATTTTCTTTTTACCTTTTATGCTGGTTGCCTATATCACCACGATGCTTGCATCAGATGTAAATTACGGCAAAGAAGTGTTCAAGGCTTTATCAGAAACAGACGAGATGACGGGGCTGTTAAACAAACGCTCATTCAGCCCGATGCTGCATAAAGCGACTGAAGTAGCAGTTCAGTATTCTCAACCGCTATCGGTCATGATGATTGATGCGGATAACCTGAAGAAGGTCAACGATACCTATGGGCACAAAGCGGGCGACAAATTAATTCTTACTCTGGCCAGTACCATCCGGGAATGTTTACGTACCTCGGATATCATTTGTCGCTATGGCGGTGATGAATTTGTTGCCTTGCTGCCGCAATTGCCTGTGAACAAGGCAATGGAAACAGCCGAGCGCTTACGAAGCGCTATTGAAAATACTTCTTTCGATGTTGATGGACAAAGAATTACTACGACTGTCAGCATAGGTGTTGCCACCTATCCTGATGAAGTGAGAGTTGCTGATGAACTCATGGAAAGGGCAGACGAGTCACTGTACGAAAGTAAAAATGCCGGACGAAATAAAGTCATCAGTTACTCAAGAATAAAAACGGAAGATCCTGAAGAAGGGATCATAGAGCAACAGGAATTTGGACTGCGTGGGACGGATTCCTAGTTTCAGGAAGTTGGCAGATCCTGAGTTAAAAAAGTAACAGGTTTATGAAAAAAATTGATCAACTCGCAGTTCCGGATCTTTTAAAGAAGACTGCCAGGCTTAGTGAAAAAAAGGATTCAAAAGCAGGCCCTCAAAGCAAGTCATCCAGAGATCATGTGGATGCCATAAATCAAATGTTTGCCGAATTTGAGCTGGCTTATCATAATCAGTATCACAAGGCATTTCCGGATGAAGGAGCCTTAAATCTTGCCAAAAAATACTGGCTGAATACTCTTGCGGTTTTTTCACCTGAACTGATCCTGAAAGCAACACGTCAACTGGTACTAAGCCAGCCTTATTTGCCAACCATAGCTAATGTTGCAGATACCTGTAAAAACGGTTTGAGCTTGTTCGGCTTACCCTCAATACACGATGCCTATCTTGAAGCCTGTCGCAAAGCTTCGCCAAAATCTGCCCAGCAATGGAGCCATCTGGCTGTGTATCTAGCCGGCAGGGCTACTGGCTGGTTCGAATTAGCCAACCAGACTGAAGCACAGATTTTCCCGTTGTTTGACTACCACTATTCACAATTGATGCAGCGTGTTCTGCATGGTGAAGAGCTTAAGGTTTCTGTAGCGACACCGCTGCCGGAAACCAGCACGGTTTGCTTAAGCGCAAATGAGAACCTGTCTCGCTTGAAGGAATTAAAAACTCATCTGAAAATTCAGGAAGGTTGATATCTTCCACTTAGGTAGTGTGGCATTTGAAAATTTCTTGTGTGATCTAAAAGCCGCCGCTTCTGTCATGTTCACCCTTCGATCTTTCCTTCCCATTTTTCCGGCGCTGCGGAACTCGTCGCTATGCTCCTCAGACAGTCCTCGCGCTTGATCGGAAAAATAGTCAGGAAAAAGACATCTCAATGGGTTCACATGGCAGGAAGGCCGGCTTTCCGAGCATTGTCGACTTTTAAAGAATGTTTAATGCACAGTCTTAATGAGACGCTATTCAGTCGGCGACCATCTGACGACAGGGTAGCTCGTTATCAAGACTGAACATATGCTGAAAATTTCAAAAGGCGCACTACATGGCATTCTGAACCCGGGCTTCACTGATGTTTGTCAGGCAAGCTTTTTGTATTTGATGCGGGTTGGTTCTCCGTCGCCTTTACGCTTTTTATAATCCTCTTCGTACTCTGAATAGTTGCCTTCATGAAAGATCACTTCACTGTTTCCTTCGAAGGCCAGTATATGAGTGGCAATACGATCCAGGAACCAGCGGTCGTGTGAAACCACAATCACTGTACCAGGGAAAGTAAGCAAGCCTTCATCGAGTGCCCGCAGGGTTTCGATATCAAGATCATTGGTTGGTTCATCGAGCAGAAGCACATTGGCGCCACGTTTTAACAGTTTTGCCAAGTGCAGGCGATTACGTTCACCGCCTGATAAGTGTTTAACAAATTTTTGCTGATCACTACCCTTGAAATTAAAACGCCCCACATAAGCTCGCGATGCAATTTCATAGTTACCGATTTGCAGGGTATCAAGACCCTCGGATATTTCCTGCCATACAGTGTTATCCCCGTTCAGTGCATCGCGACTCTGGTCTACATAAGCCAGCTCTACCGTTTCGCCTATACGAATAGAGCCGGAGTCAGGTTTTTCCTGACCCATGAGCATTTTCAAAAAAGTTGTTTTACCGGCACCGTTTCCGCCGATGATGCCTACAATACTGCCGCGTGGAATTTTCAGACTAAGTTCTTCAATCAGATTTTTATCATTAAAGCCTTTACTGATCTTGTCGATTTCAATAACCAGTTCTCCCAATCGAGGACCAGGTGGTATATATAACTCGAGTGTTTCATTGCGAGTCTGAAACTCTTTTGACGATAACTCTTCAAAGCGCGCCAGACGGGCCTTGCTCTTGGCCTGGCGCCCCTTCGGGTTCGACCTAACCCATTCCAGTTCATTTTTGATGGTTTTGGCAATGGAAGCCTGTTGCTTGTCTTCGGTCTCGAGGCGCTTTTCCTTGGCTTCCAGCCAATTGCTGTAATTCCCTTCATAAGGAATGCCATGACCACGATCCAGCTCCAGAATCCAGCCCGCAGCCTGATCCAGGAAATAGCGATCATGCGTTATGGCAACGACAGTGCCAGGATAGTCCTGCAAAAATTTTTCCAGCCAGGACACAGAGCCCGCATCCAGGTGGTTGGTTGGTTCATCCAGCAAGAGCATATCCGGCTTGGATAGGAGCAGTCGGCACAGGGCAACGCGTCGTTTTTCACCACCTGATAGCTTGCTGACATCCGAGTCCCATGGAGGTAAGCGCAAGGCGTCAGCGGCTATTTCCAGGGTGCGCTCGAGCTCCCATCCCTCACAGGCATCGATTTGAGTCTGTAGTTCGCCCTGCCTTTCCAGCAAAGTGTTCATTGCATCATCCGACATGGGCTCGGCAAATTTGTCACTGATGGTGTTGAATTCGTCAAGCAGCTGCTTGATGGGACGCACGCCATCTTCGACGTTGCCGCGCACATCCTTGGCGTTATCCAGTTCCGGTTCCTGTGGCAGATAGCCTACCTTTAGCTCAGGCTGGGGTCTTGCTTCACCATGAAAATCTGTATCAACACCGGCCATAATACGGAGTAATGTCGATTTTCCGGACCCGTTCAAGCCGAGCACGCCAATTTTGGCGCCGGGAAAGAAAGATAATGAAATATCCTTGAGAATTTCGCGTTTGGGTGGGACAACTTTGCCAACCCTGTTCATGGTATAAACAAACTGCGCCATAGAATTACAACCTACTTATTGGAAAACTATTAAAAAGAATGTAATGGTCAGGTTTTAAGTGATTTCATCTATTTTATGCCGGAGTAATGTCGTCAGTGAGGAGCATAAGAGCGAACGCACTACGACTGCCCTCCGGCAACAAGGTCAAAACGTCAACTAAGCCAATACTCAAGTGACTATTCTATTCTTACCGAGCACGAAAGTAAGGTAGAATAGCGCTTTTTTTACCAGAGGCCACTTTACTCTGGTTGCACTCGCGAAAATCCTGAGGAGAAAAATGTTAACTAAAGACATGACTATCGCCGGTTTTGATGATGAGCTGGCGGCTGCAATAGCGAATGAATCCCAGCGTCAACAAGACCATCTGGAGCTGATTGCCTCCGAAAATTATGCCAGCCCCAGAGTGCTGGAAGCTCAGGGCTCAGTTTTAACCAATAAATATGCGGAAGGTTATCCTGGCAAGCGTTATTACGGCGGTTGCGAGTACGTGGATATCGTTGAAAATCTGGCGATTGAAAGAGCCAAACAGTTATTTGGTGCGGGCTATGCCAATGTACAGCCTCACTCTGGTTCTCAGGCTAATACAGCCGTTTATCTGGCACTGCTTCAGCCCGGCGACACCATACTGGGCATGAGTCTGGCGCATGGAGGGCATCTGACACACGGTGCATCTGTGTCATCTTCGGGACGTATTTACAAAGCAGTCCAGTACGGTCTGAAAAGTGAGACTGGAGAAATTGATTATGAAGAAGTTGAAAGCCTGTCCTTGCAGCATAAACCCAAATTGATTATTGCCGGCTTCTCCGCCTATTCCAGAGTGGTTGATTGGCAGCGGATGAGAGATATTGCTGACAAAATAGGCGCGTATCTGATGGTTGATATGGCCCACGTCGCTGGTTTGGTGGCTGCTGGAGTCTATCCGAGTCCGGTAAACATTGCGCATGTAACCACTACCACAACCCATAAGACATTAGGCGGGCCTCGCGGCGGCCTGATATTGACTCCGGGCAATGATGAAGAGCTCAATAAGCGATTGAACTTTGCTGTTTTCCCGGAAAGTCAGGGCGGCCCTTTGATGCACGTTATTGCGGGCAAAGCGGTCTGTTTTAAGGAAGCGATGTCTGATGAATTCAAAACCTATCAGCAACAAGTTGTGAAAAATGCCCGGGCCATGGTCGAGGTCTTCAAGGCCCGTGGTTACGAAGTGGTTTCAGGGGGTACTGATGATCATCTGTTTCTGCTGAGCCTGGTGGGTCGGGAAGTTACCGGTAAGGATGCGGAAGAAACCCTTGGCAGGGCTAATATCACAGTCAATAAAAATGCTGTACCCAATGATCCTCGATCTCCATTTGTAACCAGCGGTCTGAGGTTGGGTTCTCCTGCTGTAACACGCCGGGGCTTTACTGAAAAGGAAGTCACTGCAATGTCAGGCTGGATTTGCGATATTCTGGATGATGTCAGTAATGAAGAAACAATCAATTCAGTTAAAGCAAAAGTACTTGAGCTGTGTGGGAATTTTCCCGTTTATTCATAAAAGACAATTGGAAGGTTTAGCAGATGCATTGCCCGTTTTGTCATGCTACTGATACCAAAGTCATTGATTCCCGTCTGGTTGCAGAAGGGAATCAAGTACGCCGTCGTCGCGAATGCCTGACCTGTAACGAACGCTTCACGACTTTTGAAGGTGCTGAATTATTAATGCCGCGAGTCATTAAACAAAACGGTGATCGGGAACCTTTTAATGAAGAAAAATTGCGCAAGGGAATATTAAAAGCACTGGAAAAACGCCCGGTCAGCATGGACCTGGTTGAAGAATCACTTACACGAATTAACCATGCTCTGCGGGCATCCGGTGAGCGTGAAGTTTCCAGCGATCTGGTGGGAGAAAAAGTAATGCAGGAGTTGCGAAAACTGGATGAAGTCGCTTATGTGCGTTTTGCTTCTGTCTACAGAAGCTTCAAGGATTTAAATGAATTTCGTGCAGCTATTGATAAGATTGCCCAGACTTCAAAAGATTGACTACAAACACTGTGTTTTCTCTCTTGTTCCAACCAGCCAGGATCAGCTCAATATAATCACCATAATGAAAAATTTAATTCGGCCATATGTTTCTTGATGTAATATTCATCAGGAAATTTCACTTTTGACTCGTCTTAACTCAGCTCTTGAGTTAAGCCGGTTAATTTAATAAAAAAGTAAAAATGAATCTTGCTACCGATCTGACATATATGCAGCGTTGCATAGAGCTTGCACTAAAGGGAGAGTTTAGCAGTAAACCCAACCCAAGAGTCGGCTGTGTTATTGTTAAAGACGGATTGGTCCTGGCAGAGGGCTGGCACCAGTTTGCCGGTGAAGTCCATGCCGAAGTTCACGCGCTGGAAAAGGCAGGTTCTGCAGCGAGCGGTGCCTGCCTGTATGTCACTCTCGAACCTTGCTCCCATCATGGGAAAACGGCACCTTGTTGTGATGCCATTATCGCTGCAGGCATTCGCAAAGTTGTTTACGGCATGATCGATCCCAACCCGAAAGTGGCTGGCAAGGGGCTCAGTAAATTAAAAGCAGCAGGTGTGGAAATTATTGGTCCTGTGCTTGCCGAAGAGTGCGCTGCGCTAAACCCTGGATTTATAAAAAGGATGACAAGCGGCCTGCCGTATGTCAGATGCAAAATGGCCATGAGCCTGGATGGCCGCACAGCGATGGCCAGTGGTGAAAGTAAATGGATAACCGGTACAGAAGCCAGACAGGATGCGCAACTTTGGAGAGCAAGAAGCAGCGCTATTATCAGTGGAATTGATACGCTAAAAATTGATGACCCGTCACTCAATGTGCGGCTGGATGACCAGACAGTCGTACAGCCTTTGCGTGTCATTTGTGATTCACAATTACAGTTACCTGCATCTGCAAAAACTTTACAGACGGCGGGCACGCTTATCCTGGCATCGGCTGTTGAACAATCATTTCAGTCGGACATAAACTGCAAGGCAAATGTCGAGCAAGTATATCTGCCGGATAATAACGGTAAAGTGGATTTGGCAGCCTTGCTTAAATTCTTGGTGCAGGAAAAAGAAGTCAATGAAGTTTTAATTGAAGCTGGCTCAACGCTGGCAGGTGCTTTTATTGCGGCAGGTCTGGTGGATGAATTATTGATATATGTCGCGCCCAAATTATTGGGTCACAGAGCTTTACCTATGTTTGAGATTCCAGGCATCAATAAGCTGCAAGACCATATAGCACTGGAATTCATGGATGTGTTATTGCTGGGGAAAGATTGTAGAATGCGAGCCCGCGTTTTGGAAAAGCAGTAGGAGCTTTGCGTCGAAGATGTTTACAGGCATTATTGAAGCAACCGGAACAGTCAAGTCACTGCAAAAAGCAGAGGGCGATTATCGCCTGGTGATTGCCTCAGGTTCGCTGGATTACAGTGACATTGTGCTTGGAGACAGTATTGCTGTAAGTGGCGTCTGTCTTACTGTGACAGAATTGGAAGGAGATACATTCAGTGCTGATGTTTCCAATGAAACAATGCAATGTACTAACCTGGCTGAGTTACGAGCAGGCGCTCTGGTCAATCTCGAACTTGCCCTGAAGCCCGAGAGTAGAATGGGTGGTCATATTGTCAGTGGACATGTTGATGGTCTGGCAACCCTGAAATCCAGATTAAAAGATGATGGCAGCCTCTTGTTAACTTTTACAGCACCGGATGAGCTCGCCCATTATGTGGCCCGTAAAGGCTCGGTTTGTATCGACGGAATCAGCCTTACAGTTAATGACGTCGACGGCGTGCATTTCTCGGTCAATATTATTCCACACACTGCATTGGAAACGACGATTCAGTCTTACCAAGTGGGAAGGAAAGTGAATCTGGAAGTTGATTTAATCAGTCGCTACCTGGAACGCCTGTTACAAAAAAATAAACCGGGCGATTTGAATGCTATGGATAGTATTAATAAGGAAGGTTTAAGCCTTGAACTTTTACGTACCAGCGGTTTTATAAAATAATGCAACTTAATACGACTAAAGAGCTCATCGAAGATATCCGTCAAGGAAAAATGGTCATCCTGATGGATGACGAAGATAGAGAGAATGAAGGTGATATTGTTATTGCAGCAGATAAAGTAGGTGCAGCAGATATTAACTTTATGGCGACACATGCGCGCGGGCTGATCTGTCTTACCCTCACTGCTGAGCGTTGCCAGCAATTACAGCTGCCTTTGATGGTCAGTAATATAAATCAAACCCCTTTTGGATGTAATTTTACGATTTCTATTGAAGCCGCCGATGGTGTCACGACAGGTATATCAGCGGCAGACAGAGCACGGACAATCCAGGCCGCTGTAGCTCCAGATGCAAAGCCGAAGGATATTATTCAGCCTGGGCATATTTTCCCTGTGATGGCCAAGGAAGGTGGCGTATTGCGGCGAGCGGGACATACCGAGGCAGGCTGCGATTTGGCCAGAATGGCAGGACTGACACCAGCGGCAGCCATTTGTGAAGTCATGAATGCGGATGGCTCTATGGCCAGAAGACCCGACCTGGAAATATTTGCCAAGCAACATGGTTTAAAAATCGGCACCATAATGGATCTGGTTCACTACCGAATCGCAAATGAACAAACTGTAGAGCGCATTCAGCATTATCCTTTGCTAACAGAACATGGTGAATTTGAGATTTACTGTTATCGCGACACCATCAAGGAAGGCAAACCTACACATATGGCTTTGGTTAAGGGCGAGATTAAAAAAGATGAACCCGTCTTAGCGCGTGTGCTGGTTACCAATACAATCCGTGATCTGCTGGGTGCCGAAAATTCCAAACGACCAAGCTGGTCCTTGCATCAGGCCATGCGAAAAATAAACGAAGAAGGCACGGGCGTGGTAGTTATTCTGGCCGGAGAAGGTAAGAATTCTGATCTTGTTGAAGAGCTTGCCAAATATAGTGAGATGGCAGAGGCTAAGGTTCCGGTTGCAACATCACAGGGGATGTACCTGAATGTAGGAACAGGCTCTCAGATATTACGTGATCTGGGCGTGGGAAAAATGCGTTTAATGAGCTATCCAACCAGATACGCCATCTCAGGTTTTGACCTGGAAGTGGTGGAATATATCACTCGCGAAGACTAAGCTAAGCGGGAAAATAGAGATTCAAAACAGGCTGTCGGAAAAAATCATGAGTAAAGTAACTAAAATTGAAGGTGAATTCACAGGCGCAAGTGCAAACTATGCGATAGTGCTCAGTCGCTTTAACAGCTTTATCGTGGATAGCCTGGAAGCAGGAGCTATTGATTGCCTGGTTCGTCATGGCGTACCCGAAAGCGCTATTACCCTGATAAAGGTGCCAGGTGCCTTTGAATTGCCACTGGCTGCACAGAAAGCAGCTCAATCTGAACAGTACGATGCCATTATTGCGTTGGGTGCCGTTATTCGAGGCAGTACACCGCACTTTGATTTTGTATGTACCGAGTGTAGTCGCGGTCTCAATCAGGTAAGTCTGGAATTTGATATTCCGGTTGCCTTTGGCGTACTAACTGTTGATACCATTGAGCAAGCGATTGAGCGGGCGGGTACCAAAGCTGGCAACAAGGGGGCAGATGCCGCCATGACTGCGCTGGAAATGGTCAGCTTGTCACGTAAGCTCTAAGGGCCCCTGCTGCATGTCCGACGAAAAACCCAAAACAGCGCATCGCAAAAAAGCCAGAAATCTTCTTGTGCAGGCGCTGTATCAATGGCAGCTTGCAGAAGGTCTTGCCAGTGATATTGAAGCGCAGTTTCGAACAGATAATCAGGCAAAGATTGACTGGGAATTTTTTCATCAGGCCCTGACTTACATTATCAATAATTCAGAAAAAATTGATCAGGATTTTGCATCTTTACTGGATAGAAAATTGTCCCAGATAGATCCAATTGAGCTGGCACTTTTGCGTCTTGGCAGTTTTGAGTTTAAAGAACGAATCGATGTCCCATATAAAGTCGTTATTAACGAATATGTTGATCTGGCAAAAAAATATGGGGCAACCGAAAGTCATAAATATATTAATGGAATACTGGATAAACTGGCCAGGCAATTACGCGCAGTTGAGACAGGCAGAACCAGTATCAGTTAGCTATAAATCGGGCGCGATTCAAGGCCGTTCACCAGGATCAGTCAGCTGATACCTTCATTTAATACCGGGAGCCGGGAACTTGGCTGTTTCAGAATTTAATCTTATCAGGGATTATTTAAATAAGCCGGGACTTATACCCACTCCTGAGCAGGCAGCAAGTCTCCCACTTGGAATTGGAGACGATTGTGCCCTGATTGACCTTCCTGCGGGTAAACTTCTTGCTGTATCCATGGATACACTGGTGGCTGAAGTACATTTCCCTTCCAAGGCTGATCCGGCTTTGATTGCACAGCGGGCCCTGGCTGTAAATTTAAGTGATCTCGCTGCCATGGGAGCAGAACCTTTAGCCTTTACTCTTTCACTAAGCTTGCCGAGTACGGAAGCGAGTTGGCTTGAAGCATTCAGTCAGGGTCTGAAGCATATGGTGCAGGGATACCAATGTCCCTTGATTGGCGGAGATATCAGTAAAGGCCCGCTCAGCATTACCATTCAGGTACATGGCCTGGTGGATAGAGGCCAGGCGCTGACACGCAGCGGTGCGAGTGTGGGAGACCTGGTTTTTGTTAGCGGTGAATTGGGTGCGGCAGGTCTGGCAGTGAGTCTGCTGAACAATGGCATGTCTTTGGACAAAACTGATCGTAAGGCTTTACATGCGGCCTACTATCAGCCTGTACCAAGAATGAGCTTAGGACAAGTGTCTGCCGGGCTGGCCTCTGCAGCAATCGATATTTCTGATGGTTTGCTGGCGGATCTGGGGCATATCGCTGAACTCAGTGGTGTTGGAATTGAGGTGGATGCCGCAAGTGTTCCTGTAGCACAGGCGGTAAAAAACTTCATGAGTGCCATGGGCGATAAGAACAAGGGCCTGAACCTGGCCTTAAGTGCCGGGGATGATTATGAGTTACTGCTGACAGTCCCTGCCTCGAAACAAGCGCTTCTGCAGCAAAGAGCCGAACAGATACATGTACCATTGAGTTTAATTGGTACAGTGGTCACCGGCAACAGGGTTAAATGTCTGGATAGAGATGGCCGGGAAATTGAAGTCACTACGAAAGGCTATCAGCATTTTTGAGTGATACTGTTCCGATACTTGCTATGCTGTTAAGCTTCACCTGTCTTTAGCAAGCACAGCCTGATCGGAAATACTGCGATGAAGCAGCACTCTAGACCTCAACTTATGAAAAAACTTATTCTCTTAATCGCCGGAATTTCTCTCGTTGCCTGTGAGGAACCTGTTCCTGTAACGGTAGGTTTACTTGAATCAGACCGTATAGAAGTAGTCGCTGAAAGTTCAGAACCAATCACCGCCATTCTGGTCACAGAAGGGCAGACCGTAAGTTCAGGAGAGGTGCTGCTGGTTCAGGATGATGCCCGCGTTCTGGCCAGGGAAGCTGAAGCCAGAGCGGCAATTGCAGCACTGGAAGCTCTGCTGGCTGAGCAGATTGCAGGGCCGCGTGTTGAAGTAATAGAAGCTGCCAGTGCTAATTTACAGGCGGCACAGGTTCAGTTTGATATTAATGAGCTGGAACTGAACAGGCTGATGCGACTGGGTCCCAATGTAGCCACTCAGGAAAGAATTGATATGGCGCGCTCGCAGCGTGATGCATCTCAGGCTGCTATCAATCAGGCCAGTGCCAGACTGAGAGAGCTGGAGGCGGGGACCCGTCTTGAAAGCATAGAACAAAGCCGCCAGCAAATAGCAGGTGCAAGGGCCAGGCTTGATGCAATTTTAATTGATAAGAGGCGTCTGAGCAGTATTGCACCGGCAAACGCAATCGTGGACTCATTACCATTTGAAATAGGAGAACGCCCCGCTCCTGGCAGTGTTGTTGCCGTTCTGCTTTTTGGGGAACAGCCTTTTGCAAGAGTGTACGTTCCCGAAGCCTTGCGCGTTAATGTGAGACCCGGCACACAAGCAACTGTTTATGTCGATGGTATCGACACTCCCTTAACCGGCACTGTACGACGAATTGCCAACGAAGCTTCTTTCACTCCTTATTTTTCCCTGACAGAAAGCGACCGAGGTCGACTCAGTTATTTGGCTGAGATCATTCTGGAGACGCAGAGGGAAAGGCTGCCTGACGGCGTGCCGGTAGAAGTTGTTTTTTAACCGGCTTTACTTTGAAACCTCACCAAGACAATTATGCAATCACGGCGCAAGGCCTCAGTCGCAGTTTTGGTTCATTGCTTGCAGTAAACAATATTGATCTGCAAATTCCGTCAGGCTCAATCTATGGCTTTCTTGGGCCTAATGGTTCCGGGAAATCGACCACCATCCGGATGTTATGCGGTTTGCTTACCCCTTCAGCAGGAACAATAGAAGTACTTGGCTTATCTATACCCAAACAGGCCGAAGCACTTAAACAGCAAATTGGTTACATGACACAGAAATTTTCTCTTTATGATGACTTAACTGTGCAGGAAAACCTGGGTTTTGTCGGAGAGGTTTTTGCGATTCCGGGAAAGCAGAGGAAGCAACGTATCCTCGAATTACTCACTGAGTTTGAACTCGTTGACAGGGCTAAACAGCGCGCCGGGACCTTGAGTGGTGGACAGCGTCAGCGGCTGGCACTGGCAGCCGCCATTCTTCATAAACCAAGCCTGTTGTTTCTGGATGAACCGACCAGCGCGGTTGATCCTCAGAACCGGCGGGATTTCTGGTCCACATTGTTTGAACTTGCCGAGCAGGGAACTACGATACTGGTTTCAACCCATTATATGGATGAAGCTGAACGTTGCCATCGTCTGGCGATTCTGGATGAAGGTGTTATTGTCGCAGATGGCACACCACTGGAATTGGGTGAAAATATCGATATGACAGTCTACGAAGTCATTTCCAGTCAGGTTAATGCAGCACGGGTTGCCCTTTTAGCCTTAAACGAGGTCTTTAGTGTTACCCAGTTAGGACTGCATTTGCGGGTCATGGTGCCAAAATCCGTAACTGACTCTTTAGGAAAAGTTAAGTCAACATTAATAAAAAGCGGTATAGAGGCCAGCGTTAATTCGATTACTCCGAATCTGGAAGATGTTTTTGTAGCCGTTACTGAAGAACACAGACAGGAAGCTTCAGCATGAAATCCTTCCTGCGTCTGTTCGCAATTTTTCACAAGGAGTTTACTCAACTCCGCAGAGACAAACTGACATTTGGCATGATTGTCGGTATGCCCCTGATCCAGCTAATTCTGTTTGGTTTCGCCATTAATACGGATGTACGGCATCTGAGTGCAGCATTTGTGGATGAAGCCGGTACTTCACTGTCACGACAGATGGTCAGTGATATGGAAGCATCCCAGGTGGTGGATTTTCAGTATCAACTGGCAACGATCAGTGAATTAAGGGCATTAATGGATGATGGAGTAATTGCAATAGGCTTATACATTCCTTCAGATTTTGATCGGCGAATAATTGGCGGAGACAGGGCTGCTGCCCAGATTCTGGTCGATGGTACTGACTCGATCATATTCGGTGTCGGACGACAATTGGCATCCATTCCGGTAGGTTTTGACAGTAATGGGCGCATGCAGAGTCAGAGTAGGCTGGAACTTAGAAATTTTTACAATCCGGAACGACGCTCAGCCGTCAATATTGTGCCGGGTCTGATAGGGGTCATATTAACCATGACGATGGTACTTTTTACGGCAGTTGCCATCGTGAGAGAAAAGGAACGCGGAAACATGGAATTTCTGATTAATACGCCGATTAAACCTCTGGAACTGATGCTGGGTAAAATCCTGCCTTATGTGGTTATCGGTTTTATTCAGGTAAGTATCATTCTCATGTTGGGCTGGTACCTGTTCAGTGTCCCCATACAGGGCAGCCTGTTTGACGTTTATCTGGCAGCGATGACTTTTATCGCTGCCAATCTTGCCCTGGGTCTGCTGATTTCAACTTCAGCACAAAGTCAGTTTCAGGCCATGCAGATGACATTTTTCTTTTTCCTGCCTTCTATTTTGTTATCAGGTTTTATGTTTCCTTTTGATGGTATGCCGGATATAGCCCAGTCTATTGCAGAAGTTCTACCGCTGACGCATTTTAACCGCATCATCAGGAATATTATGTTACGTGGCTCAGATATTAATATGCTGGGTAAGGATATGCTGGCGCTGATCGCGTTTGCACTGCTTACCCTGTTTGTAGCAATCATGCGTTTTAACAAACGACTGGATTAACATGCACAATACAAATGTAATATACCTATGATCGATAAACAGCTTGCCTCAAAAGTGTTTAAACATCCCGTTCATGTTCTGGCCTTTGGTTTTGGGAGTGGCTTATCACCCAAGGCTCCTGGTAGTGCTGGTACTGTCGTGGCAGTCATACTCTATTTATTCCTGGCGCAATTACCGCTGACAGCTTATCTGTCAATGCTGCTGGTTACTTTTGCTGCAGGAATTTATTTGTGTGGACGCAGTTCCAGATTACTGGGTGTTCATGATCATGGCGGAATAGTCTGGGATGAATTTGTGGGTTACTGGATTACCATGCTGGTTGCTCCCAGCGGCTGGCTATGGATTGTTGTTGGTTTTCTTCTGTTCAGACTCTTTGATATTCTGAAACCGTTCCCCATCAATGTTTTTGATAAGCATGTACA
Source organism: uncultured Gammaproteobacteria bacterium (assembly GCA_963975155.1). Taxonomy (GTDB): domain Bacteria; phylum Pseudomonadota; class Gammaproteobacteria; order Pseudomonadales; family Pseudohongiellaceae; genus UBA5109. The sequence goes on from CAXBFG010000003.1 coordinate 199,635, forward strand.
TGGCGGTCTGGGGATCATGATTGATGATGCAATCGCAGGTACTTTCGCCTGGATTTGCCTGCAATTGATAGCCTTCGGAGTGGCTACCTGAAGTTCCCGTCAGAATTTCAGGCAGCACAGGAATTCAAATCTCAAAGGTCTTTGTTGATTTTTGCGCGTCTGGGTTTTCTTTTTGGTCGAGTGTCGGATTTTTGTTTGGGTTTTAGGTCTGTGTTCTGGTTGGTATCCTGACCCGACTTGTAAAGTGATAACTGAATTTTTCGTCCGGCTACATACGTGTCTTTCAGGTGTTGAAAAATTTCTTTTGGCATCCCGGCCGGTAGATCAACAACACTGTAGTCATCAAAAATATTTATACGTCCAATATGTTTGCTTTCAATGTCAGCTTCATTGGCAATTGCACCTACAATATTCCCGGGTTTCACATTATGATTATGTCCGACTTCAAGACGATATCGCTCCATTCCTTCCTCGACTGAATTTAAAAAACGCTCATTTGATGTGCGTGTTTTGGAACGAGGCTTTTCGCTTTTGGAAAATTCTTTTTGCGGTTTTTGAGGAGCTTCTTTTTTCAGCAACAGGGGTTTGTCACCGCCTAATAGCTTGGCCAGTGCTGCAGCAATATCCAGAGCGGAAACATTATGTTCAAACTGGAATTGTTCAAGTATCTCCTGGTAAAGTTTCAGGTCGCCGGCGGCAAGCGTGTCACTGATGCTTTGTTTGAAATTGGCAATGCGTTTGTTGTTAATGAGATCAGTTGAAGGTAACTCCATTAATTCTATTTTGCTACGAGTTGCTTTTTCTATGGCCTGCAACATTCTTCTCTCACGTGGTGCGACAAATAAAATGGCATCACCCAGGCGTCCCGCCCTGCCGGTTCGGCCAATGCGGTGCACATAGGCTTCTGTATCATAAGGAATATCGTAATTGATGACATGACTGACGCGCTCGACATCGAGCCCCCTGGCGGCGACATCAGTTGCTACCAGAATATCCAGTTTACCTTGCTTAAGTTGCTGAACAGTACGTTCACGCTGATTTTGCGGAATATCACCATTCAGAGCAGTTGCGGCGTAGCCTCGTGCAGATAGTTTTTCTGCCAGTTCAACAGTGGCAGTCCTGGTGCGCACAAAAACAATCACGCCATCAAAGGTTTCAGCTTCAAGAATACGCGTCAGGGCATCAAGTTTATGCAGACCACTAACAGGCCAGTAACGTTGACGAATGGTTTCAGCCGTACTGGTTTTAACTTTTATGGTGATTTGCTGCGGATTGTTCAGGTGTTTTTCTGCAATGTTACGGATTTGTTTCGGCATGGTGGCAGAGAATAGGGTGGTCTGGCGTGTCGCCGGGCACTGTTCGAGTATCCATTCAACATCGTCAATAAAACCCATTCTGAGCATTTCGTCGGCTTCATCCAGTACCAGTGTTGAAAGCTTATTCAGCACCAGAGTGCCACGGCGCATATGATCCATGACTCGTCCTGGAGTACCAACCACGACATGGACGCCACGTCTCAGTGCCCTGATCTGCCCGGCATAATCCTGGCCACCATAGACCGGCAGTACATGAAAACCCTTAATATGCGTAGCATATCTCTGGAAGGCTTCTGAAACCTGAATGGCCAGTTCGCGCGTAGGTGCGAGCACCAGTATTTGAGGTTCTTTTTGATTTAGCTTTAATTTGGATAATAGCGGCAAGGCGAATGCTGCAGTTTTGCCAGTTCCGGTTTGCGCCTCTCCCAACACATCCCGACCTTCCAGTATCAAGGGAATGGTCTCTGCCTGAATAGGGGTGGGTCGTTCATAGCCCAGTTCATTAAGAACTTTTAGTAAGGCTGGTTCGAAAATTAGCTGGTCAAATGTTATGGGTGAGGGGTCTGTCATTGATAAACCTTAAATGAAAAAGAGGCAAATATATTTGCGCGAATTCGGGTGAGTAAGCTGAAAAGGGCGCGAATTGTACCCCTTTATCGTCGATTAAGCCATTAAGTTAGTAATTGAGTAGTGGTTTAATGTGAACTTTCTTGCGCCATAGAAGCTGTCGCTTCTATCTTGCTCACCCTTCGATCTTTCCTTCTCATTTTTCCGGCGCTGCGGAACTCGACGCTTCGCGTCTCAGACAGTCCTCGCGCTTAATCGGAAACATAATCAGGAAAAAAGCATCTCAATAGGTTCACACGACAGGATCGGCAGCTTACGTTGCGATTTTGTATTTTTATTGATGTTAAATGCACAGGCATGTTGCTGAGCTATCCTGACGGCGACCGTCTGACGACAGGGATGTCGTCAGCCGAGCCTGTACAGGGACGTACGTAGTTTGGCGTGTCGACGAAAGGATAGCTCAGCATCATGACTGAGAATAAGCAGAAAAAATTCAAACTGAAGCAATAGCTGTTATTGCTGTTGTTCTATTTCCGCCCAGCGATCAAAATGGCCTTCCAGCGTTTCCTGAGCCTGACTTAACTGCGCCAGCACTTTATCGACTTGTTCACGGCTGTTGTCATAAAAATCAGGTTGGCTGATTTGTTGTTCAAGAATCTGAATTTTCCGTTCGGCTTTCTCTATCAAACCTGGTAACAGATCCAGTTCGCGTTTTAATTTATAGCTCAGATTATTTTTTATTTGCGGTTTTACTTTCTGTGCTGCATTTTTGATTTTTTCATTTGCATTTTTAGTTTCATCACTTTCAGCTGTAAACGAGCCGCCCTGTCTTATCCAGTCCTGATAACCACCAACATATTGCGCTACTTCACCGTGGCCTTCGAAGGCGATACAACTGGTAACAACATTCTCAATAAATTCACGATCGTGACTGACCAGTAAAACGGTACCTTCAAATGCGATAAGCAGTTCTTCAAGTAATTCCAGAGTTTCCATGTCCAGATCATTGGTTGGCTCATCCAGTACCAAAACATTTGCCGGCTTGCTGAACAGGCAAGCCAGAATCAAACGGTTTTGTTCACCCCCGGATAAGGAGCGCACTTTTTGGCGGGCTCTGTCCGGCGTAAACAGGAAGTCCTGCAAATAGGAAATCACATGCCGGGCTTTTCCATTTATTTCAATATAATCACTGCCTTCAGATACCGTGTCGTAAACATTTTGATCGGGCCTGAGCTGTTTACGCAGTTGATCAAAATAAGCCACCACCAGTTTACTGCCGGTTTTTACTGTGCCGGCAAGTGGTTTTAATTCGCCTAATAATATTTTTAAAAGAGTCGTTTTACCTGCACCATTAGCGCCAATAAAACCGATTTTATCGCCGCGTATAATGCGTGTTGAAAACGAGTTGATGATTTTGTTATCAGCAAAACTGTGTTGGATGTTTTCAGCTTCAATAACAAGTTTGCCCGAACTCTCAGCCTCATTCAGCGCCATTTTAGCCTTGCCCTGGGCTTTTTTGCGTTGGCTGTATTCTTCGCGTAAAGCCTTTAATGCCCTGACCCTGCCTTCATTGCGTGTTCGCCGGGCCTTGATGCCCTGGCGAATCCATACTTCTTCCTGGGCCAGTTTTTTATCAAATTCAGACTGGGCTTTTTCTTCAGCTGCCAATTGCTGTTCCCTGAAGACTAAAAAACGCTGGTAATCACATTCCCAGGCATTGATTTCACCGCGATCCAGAATCATGATTTTGGTGGCGATTTTCTGCAGGAAAGCACGGTCATGGGTAATCAGCAGGATAGCACCTGAAAATTGTGCAAGTTGCTTTTCCAGGTACTCGATGGTCGGGATATCCAGATGATTGGTTGGCTCATCAAGCAGGAGGACATCCGGCTCATTGATAAAGGTTTTTGCCAGAGAGACTCGACGCAACCATCCCCCGGAGAGGGAGCTCATTACTGTTTCACCTTTAATACCTAATTTGCTCAGTGAATTTTCCACTCTCTGTTCCAGATTCCATGCGTTTGAAATATCGATCTGTTTTTGTACGTCGGCAAGTTTCAAGAGATTTTGCTGGTCAGGTTCAGATTGTAATAGCTGGTGATAGCGGCGAATAAGATCTCCTGCTTCTGCCAAACCATCCAGCAAATAATCATAGACGCTCTTGCTGTCGGCGTTGGGTAGTTCCTGATTAAGATATGCCACCTTGATATTGGCCTGTTGCCAGAGTTCTCCGGCATCAGGTTTGACTTGATGACCAAGCAATTTCAGGAAGGTGGATTTACCGGCACCATTACGGCCGAGCAAACCGATTCGTTCTCCACTGTGTATGGAGAGGGAAACTTTATCTAGCAGAACATGTGTCCCATAAGCAAGATGGACATCGGTTAGTCGAAACAGCAGCATAAGTGTATGAAGTTTTTCAGGGTGATAATGAACAAGGGCGGGGATTATACTCTTTTTACATCTTTACACCCGGTTTCTTCCGGTATTGAAAGCCTGATTTTAAAAAATGCTATAACCGGGTCGGTTTAGCAGGCTTGGGCAAGAAATTAAGTCCATTTATAGAAGCGGCGCTTCATCCGAAGTAAAAAAGCTCAAACTGTGATCCCAGCTGCGTTATACTCAGCAACCGCGTTAAAAGACCACAAAAGACTCTGATCAGGAAAACAATATGCGAGATTATTTACAGTTCTATATCAATGGAGAGTGGGTTGATCCGGTTACTCCGAAGCTTCTGGATGTTATCGACCCGGCCACAGAAAAAGTCACCGGGCATATTAATGCAGGTAGTAAAGCCGATGTGGACAAGGCCGTTAAAGCTGCTGCAAAAGCTTTCAAGAGCTGGTCACAGACAAGCAAAGAAGAACGTTTGCAAGTATTAGCTCGTATTATTGAAGAATTTGAAAAAAAGGTTCCCGAACTGGGAGCGGCGATCACAGAAGAAATGGGTGCGCCGACCTGGCTTGCAGAAGGTACTCAGGCGGCAGTAGGGGTAAAACATTTCCAGACCACCAAAAACGTCCTTGAACGTTTTGAGTTTGAGACAGATCGCGGTGGCAGTCATATCAGTCGTGAGCCCATTGGTGTTTGTGGTTTTATTACGCCGTGGAACTGGCCAATTCATCAAATATGCGCCAAGGTAGGGCCGGCTCTCGCGGTGGGTTGCACGGTAGTGCTGAAACCATCAGAAATAGCCCCTTATTCCGGTAAAATTTTCGCGGATATTCTGCACGCGGCAGGAGTACCGGCAGGCGTGTTTAATCTGGTTCAGGGAGAGGGGCCAGAAGTAGGGCAGGCTCTGGCAGAACACCCTTTAGTTGATATGGTTTCCATAACCGGTTCCACACGTGCAGGTATTGCAGTTGCACAAGCAGCAGCGCCAACTGTTAAGCGTGTGCACCAGGAGCTGGGCGGTAAAAGTCCAAATATTATTCTGGAAGATGCAGACCTTGAAGCTGCCGTCACTGGTGGAATTAATGGCGTGATGATGAATTCCGGGCAATCCTGTCGCGCGCCGACCCGGATGCTGGTTCCGAATAAACTGATGGCCGAGGTTTGCGCAATTGCCAAAAATGTTGCAGAGAGCTGGACGCCAGGCGACCCTAAACAGGATAGCAGGATGGGACCGGTTATATCTGCGCCAGCCTGGGAAAAAGTTCAGCGCCTTATAAAGAGTGGTGTTGAAGAAGGTGCCACTCTGGTCACTGGCGGTGAAGGCAAACCGCAAGGTCTGGAACAGGGCTACTTTGTTAAACCTACTGTTTTCAGCAATGTTTCCAATAACATGGAAATTGCACGGGAAGAAATCTTTGGTCCGGTACTCAGCATCATTGGCTATGATACTGAAGAGGAAGCTATTGAGATAGCCAATGACACCGAATATGGTCTTGGGGGTTATGTGCATAGCAAGGATATCGAACACGCCCGGGCTATCGCAGCCAAAATTCGGGCAGGCTACATAAGTATCAACAATGCCGGGCTGGACATAAGTGTTCCCTTTGGAGGATATAAACATTCTGGTAATGGCCGCGAATTTGGCGATGAGTCTTTCGGCGAATTCCTGGAATATAAGTCTATGCTTGGTTACAGCCCTGCTTAGCTTTTGCGCTGGCTAATACTTCGTTAAAGGTGGGCTTTGAATCAGTCACTTAGTGTTTGTAAGCTCCTTCTTCAAATACCTCCTTTACCTCGTTTTAGCTAGGCACATAATGGGAAGCCATTTTGATTATTGCCTTGCAATAGAAATGTGTACTGGTAGAGAGTGAGATTGGCAACGGAGACGTCCGAGCCATGGACGGCGAGGCCGAGCGCACATGGAAGTGCGTTTGCGTTCTCTGTGCCAACTACTCTCTACCAGCGAAGTTTTTACTTAAGTGTTGTAATCAAGAGTTCAAAAAATGACAGCTAAAATTTGTTTTACCATGGACAACCTTTCCGATGCAGCCGATTTAGGCAGAGGCATTATCGATAAGCCCAGAGCGCCTGGACAAAGACCTGCACTTGAACAGGGCTTTCCTGCCCTGCTGGAAATGTTTGAATCCTTTGATGTAAAAGTCACTCATTTTCTGGAGGGCTGGAACGGAGAAGCGCATCCTGAGATAGTGGAGGATATAGTAAGGCGTGGTCACAGTATTGGCATGCATGGCTGGCAGCATGAGCCATGGTCAGAATTATCCATTGATCAGGAAACAGAACTGGCAGGCAGGTCCACCGAAGCTCTGGAAAAAGCTGCAGGCATCAGACCTAGAGCCTTCAGGGCGCCGGGCGGTAAACGCACTGAGAATACGATAAAAATAATTTCTGATCTGGGCTATGAAATTGATTCCAGCCTGAATGATAAAGGCGAGGATGGTGGAGAAATACAGGCTTTAACGAATACGCTTTGGCATGTTCCTCATCTTGAGGCGACCATAGATGCCAGGCAATGGCTGTCACAGGATAAATCCACTGAAGCGGTTGAGGGTATGTGGCTGGATATGCTCGATCGAACTTCTGAAAATAATGGCTTTCTGCTGTTTATATGGCACCCTCATGTCATGGGCATTAACGCTGAGCGGCTCAAAGTTGGTGAAAAAATTCTGCAAAAAGCTTCCCAGAGTGCTGAATTCAGCATTGTGCGGCTGGAAGATTTAATACCGGCCAGCAGGCAGGAAAAACAATTTCCGGACTAAACAGCAGAACTGCATTCAGCTTTGTTGTTCAGGCCTTTCTATTCAGGAATACAGCGGTAAAGTGCGAAATCCTGCTCGCCATCAACAACCGGCGAAATGGCAACAATTGTATCATCACCACGCTCTGCAGCCTGATTTCTTGCCAGTGCCTGCAATTCCAGCATGACATTACTGGCAGCACGTTCCAAAATAACTCTGTCCAGCACTTCAACATGGGTAGTTCCCGTGCGCGTGCAACTTGGTCCAAGCTGATTTTGCAGGACGACCCTGACATTGCTGCCTTGCTCGCTCAGGTCGACCCAGGTACAGCTGCATAGAGTTAACAGGGCCAGACCGCTTAGTATCAGTTTCATCAGTTTTATCTCCTTCTTCAGCTATTTAAGCTTTCCAGGTTTTTCCCCGGGTTTATCTGCCCAGGAATCGGAACCAGCGCCAGAAGTTTAACAGACCGGCCAGAGAGCTGGCCAGATAAGTAAAAGCGCAGGCCAGTAGTATATGCCGTATTGAACTCATATCGCTATTATCAACGTACTTCCCCTGCTTCAGGATGGGCAGTGCACGGCCAAAGCTGGCATCAAATTCCACCGGTAGAGTGACCAGATGCACGATACAAGAGATGCCGACAGTAATGATCAGGAATACTATTAATAATGGAACCAGACGTACACCGCCCGGAGTCATGCTAAGTAAAGGTATGGCTATCAGCGCAATGCCGCCAAGTTTTTCGGCCTTTTGTGCAAAGCCCACCATGCGGGTTCGTGCTATCAGGGGTTTGTAATTAAGTGAGTGCTGTAAGGCGTGTCCAAATTCATGGGCAGCAACAGCAACAGCGGTGAGTGATTGCCCGTTCAGGTTGGCTTCGCTCAAGCGAACGGTTCGTGATGTCGGGTCGTAATGATCGCCATTGCTGGTCGCCTCGACTTGCAGATAATCCAGTTTAAATTTTTTTCTGAGGTGTTTTACGAATTGTCCGCCGGTTCCTTGCATATCCGGGCGGGGTTTACTGTGCTTATTGAGAATATAGCGGGCCCATTGCTGAGGGCCGAGGATCAGAGCCGCAAGTAATAAGATTAATATGACGAAAATCATAATTTTTCTGGTGGCAGTGGAAAAATGTAATAAAGTGCCACTTCGAAGCTGCCCTTAAACCAGACTACTTTTTCCTGCCGGAAGGGTACAACCAAACCATAAGCCTGGCTGTACCTGATTAACGACACACTTAATATTTATAACTGTCCGGTTTGTACGGGCCTTCAACTGGTATGCCGAGGTATTCAGATTGTTCAGCAGTCATACGAGTAATAACACCACCAAAGCCCCTGACCATGCAGGCTGCAACTTCTTCATCCAGATGCTTGGGTAGTACTTCAACTTTCAGAGCGGCTTTTTTAGTGGCTTCATCCTGATCTGCATATTTTCTTTCCCATAAAAACATTTGCGCCAGAACCTGATTGGCAAAGGAGCCATCCATGATACGCGAAGGGTGACCGGTAGCATTGCCAAGATTAATTAAACGACCTTCAGAAAGCAGCAGCAGATAATCCTCATTGCCATCTTTGTCGGTGCCACGAATAACGCGATGTACCTGTGGTTTGACCTCTTCAAATTTCCAGTTTTTGCGCATATAGGCGGTATTAATTTCGCTGTCGAAGTGGCCGATATTACAGACTACAGATCCGGTTTTCAGATTGACCAGCATATTGGCATCGCATACATCGAAATTGCCAGTAGTGGTAACCACCAGGTCAGTTGTTTGCATGAGCTGCTTGTCTATACAGTCTGGCTGGCCGGTATTTATACCGTTCTTATAGGGAGACACAACTTCATAACCATCCATACAGGCCTGCATGGCGCAGATCGGGTCAATTTCAGTAATTTTTACGATCATGCCTTCCTGGCGTAAGCTTTGTGCGGAACCTTTGCCCACATCGCCGTAGCCTATGACCAGTGCCTTTTTACCAGCCAGCAGCATATCAGTACCGCGTTTAATACCATCGTTCAGGCTGTGACGACAGCCGTATTTATTGTCATTTTTGGATTTGGTAACAGAATCGTTGACGTTGATGGCTGGTACTTTCAGGGTTCCTTTGGCCAGCATTTCATAAAGTCTGTGAACGCCGGTAGTGGTTTCTTCCGTTATGCCATGAACATTATCCAGCATCTGAGGGTATTTGTTATGGGCCATGGCCGTCAGATCGCCACCATCATCCAGCAGCATATTGGCGTCCCAGGGCTTGCCGTCTTTCAGGATGGTTTGCTCAATGCACCATTCGGCTTCTTCTTCACTCTGGCCTTTCCAGGCATAGACTGCCACACCCGCTGCAGCCATGGCTGCAGCAGCATGATCCTGCGTTGAAAAAATATTACAGGAAGACCAGCGTACTTCGGCGCCCAGCACCTGCAGGGTTTCAATCAGCACAGCTGTTTGTATGGTCATATGGATACAACCAATGATTTTGGCTCCAGCCAGTGGTTGTTCCTTGGCATATTTTGCTCTTAGCGTCATCAGTGCCGGCATTTCTGCTTCGGCCAGAGTGATTTCCCGACGGCCATAATCAGCCAGACTGATGTCGGCAACTTTAAAGTCTTCCGTGCTGATGGTCTGGATATTTGCTTTGTTCATAAAATAGGTATCCTTTAAGTATTCACTGAGTTTCTACTCAGCATAAAGTCTGATCCGGGGCCTGGATTACAGGCCCGCAGCGGCTTTTAAGGTCGCGGCTTTATCAGTTTGTTCCCAGCTGAATTCTTCGCGTCCAAAGTGGCCATAGGCTGCCGTTTCCTGATAGATCGGGCGCAGCAGATTCAGCATAGCTGTGAGGCCACCCGGGCGCAGCTCAAAATTCTCCCGGACCAGTCTGGTGATAGCAAAGTCATCAATCTGACCAGTACCAAAAGTATCGATCAATACAGAGGTAGGATCTGCCACACCGATGGCGTAGGAAAGCTGTATCTCGCATTTATCAGCAATGCCCGCGGCGACGATATTTTTAGCAATATAACGCGCCAGATAGGCAGCCGAACGGTCGACCTTGGATGGGTCTTTGCCGGAAAAAGCGCCGCCACCATGGCGAGCCATACCGCCATAGGTATCGACAATAATTTTTCGTCCGGTCAGGCCGCAATCACCATGTGGACCACCAATAACAAATCGGCCCGTTGGATTGATATGGTATTTGGTCTCGGCATCAAGCCATTCTGCAGGCAGCACCGGTTTGATAATTTCTTCCATAACGGCTTCATGTAATTCACGGTCAGTGACATCTTCATCATGCTGGGTTGAAAGCACAACGGCATCTATGGATTTCGGCATGCCATCTACATAGCGGAAGGTAATCTGACTTTTAGCATCCGGTCTTAAAAAGGGCAGCTTGCCATTTTTGCGTACCTCAGCCTGACGTTTCACCAGTAAATGGGAATAGGTTATCGGGGCGGGCATTAAAACTTCAGTTTCGCGGCAGGCGTATCCAAACATCAGGCCCTGGTCGCCAGCGCCCTGTTCTTTGGGGTCGCCACGATCAACACCCTGGTTGATATCTGAAGATTGTTCGCCGATGGCATTCAGCACTGCACAAGAGCGGTAATCAAAGCCCATGGATGAATCGTCATAGCCGATTTTTTTGATGACACCGCGGACAATTTTTTCGACATCAATGCTGACATCCTTGTGCATTTTGACTTCGCCGGCAACCAGAGCGAGTCCGGTTTTGACAAGCGTCTCAACCGCAACGCGCGCATTGGGATCCTGAGCAATAATGGCATCGAGGATGGCGTCGGAAATTTGATCGGAAATTTTATCGGGATGACCTTCGGAAACCGATTCCGAAGTAAAGAGAGTTGCTTCTGTCATGGAAGTTCCTTCAGTGAATTTTACTTATGGTAGATATGGCAATGTTTTAAGGCTGCGAAAGGTACCATTTTAACCCTTTATACGCAATTTTAAACTGACTGGATTGGTTCCGGGAAAGCGCTGCACAGGCATAATATCTGGCATATTTTACTCGGCTGAGAGAGAATAGCGGGTCTCGAAATTCGGGCTGGACAGCGGCCTGCAACAGCTCAAAACAGCAGACAAAAATCAGGAGTACTCATGGGGGAAAATACCGGCAGTAGTCACGGTATCGAACAGCAAGCTTCACGTAAAGCATCAAGATCAGAGTGCGCCAATGCAATCAGGGCATTGAGTATGGATGCCGTACAAAAGGCCAACAGCGGTCACCCGGGTGCTCCGATGGGCATGGCCGATATAGCCGAAGTTCTCTGGCACGACTTTCTGAAACATAACCCTGGCAATCCACGCTGGATAAATCGTGACCGTTTTATCATGTCCAATGGCCATGGTTCCATGCTGCTTTATTCACTGCTGCATCTAAGCGGCTATGATTTGCCGATTGAAGAACTTGAAAACTTCCGGCAACTGCATTCCCGTACGCCAGGACATCCCGAATACGGCTACACCCCAGGTATAGAAACGACAACGGGGCCCCTGGGGCAGGGTTTGGCTAATGGTGTTGGAATGGCTATTGCGGAACGCACTCTGGCGGCACAGTTTAATCGCGACAGCATGAATATCGTGGATCATTTTACCTATGTATTCGCCGGGGATGGCTGCCTGATGGAAGGCATATCCCATGAAGTGTGTTCCCTGGCTGGCACCTTAAATTTGGGTAAACTGATCGTGTTTTATGATGACAACGGTATCTCGATTGATGGTGATGTTCAGGAGTGGTTTGCTGATGACACCGCTTTGCGCTTTCAGTCTTATAAGTGGCAAACATTAAATGTTGATGGCCATAATCCGCAGGAAATAGCAGAGGCTATTCAACGCGCCCAGCAGAATACACAACAGCCAAGCCTGATTATCTGTAAAACCGTTATCGGAAAGGGCTCACCCAACAAGCAGGGCAAAGAGAGTTCACATGGCTCACCGCTTGGCGAAGATGAAATAAAGATTACCCGGGAAGCCCTGGGCTGGACGCACCCCCCCTTTGTAATACCAGATAATATTTATGAAACCTGGAATGCACAGGATACGGGCAGGCAGGCAGAGGCGAACTGGCAGTCACTGTTTATGCAATACGAACAGGAATATCCGGAACTCGCCATGGAATTTATGCGCAGGGTCAGCGGTCAGTTAAGAGGTGATTTCACCGAACAGGCCGATGCCTTCATTCAAGACTGCGCCAAGAAGGGGGAGAGTGTTGCCTCTCGCAAGGCCTCACAAAATGCTATCGCTGCCTTTGGTGAAATTTTGCCAGAACTGATTGGTGGATCGGCTGATCTGACTGGTTCCAATCTCACCAATTGGTCGGGCAGCAGAGCCGTCTCCCAACATGCTGATGGCAATTACATTTATTATGGCGTGCGTGAGTTTGGCATGTTCGCCATAAATAACGGTATTGCCTTGCATGGCGGCTTTATTCCATATGGCGGGACTTTCCTTATTTTCATGGAATACGCCAGGAATGCAGTTCGTATGGCTGCGCTGATGAAACAGCAAAGCATTATGGTTTTTACGCATGATTCCATAGGGCAGGGAGAAGACGGGCCGACGCATCAGGCGGTGGAACAGCTCAGTAACTTACGTACCACACCGAACATGTCGGTTTGGCGTCCGGCCGATACGGTGGAAACAGCCGTGGCCTGGAAGGCGTCAATTCTTAAAAAAGATGGACCCAGCGCATTGGTATTGTCGCGACAGGGCCTGCAGCATCATGTTCGAACCCAGCAACAGATAGAAAGTATTTCACGTGGGGCTTATATACTTGCCGATTGTGATGGTGAAGCTGAAATCATTGTAATTGCTACGGGATCTGAAGTGTCGATCAGCCTGGCTGCCGTGCAGGATGCCCAGGTGAAAGGTATTCGAGTGCGACTGGTTAGCATGCCATCAACCGATGTTTTCGATGCCCAGGATGAAGACTACAAACAGTCAGTATTACCATCAGCTGTACGCAAGCGTCTGGCGGTGGAAGCTGCACATCAGGATTACTGGTATAAATATGTTGGTCTGGATGGTGCTGTAATAGGCATGCACAGCTTTGGGGAATCAGCTCCGGGTCCAGTGGTCATGGAGCATTTTGGGTTCACGGCGGAAAATATACTGCGAGCGATTGAAAATCTGTGAAAATTGCAATTAATGGATTGGGGCGCATTGGCCGCAATGTGCTTCGGGCTTATTACGAACGTTCTTCATCAGAAAATTTGCAGATAGTCACACTTAATGAGCTGGCGGACCTGCCGATGCTTGCCCACCTGATACAATATGACAGCACGCATGGACGGTTTCGTGGCGAGATAAAAAAAGCCGATGATCATTTGTTGATTAACAATGATGTGCTTGCAGTTACCCAGATAGAGGATATCAATGAACTAAACTGGCATGGCATCGATCTGGTGCTGGAATGCACAGGCGTTTATGCGACCCGTGCCGATGCTGAAATTCATCTGAAAAATGGCGCTCGACGGGTGCTGTTTTCACAGCCTGCCACTGCGGATGTGGATGCCACCATTGTCTACGGCGTCAATCACCAGACTTTAAAAAAGGCACACACAATTATTTCCGGCGCATCGTGCACCACATACAGTTCTGTGCCGGTTATAAAAAGTCTGGATGATGCTCTGGGTATTGAGAATGGTGTAATTACTACCATACATTCGGCCATGAATGATCAGCCTTTGATAGATGCCTATCATCACAGCAACCTTCGGCTGACTCGCAGCGCATTCCAGTCGATTATTCCTGTTGAAACAGCACTCGCCAAAGGAATTGAACGCATACTGCCCAACATGGCCGGGAAATTTGAAGCTCAGGCAATCAGGGTGCCTACCGTAAATGTTTCCGCAATAGATTTAACTCTGCTGGTAAAAAAAGCCTGCACGATGCAATCCGTGAATCAGATAATCAGGGAGGCTGCCGATTCCTATCTGCCCGAAGTGCTGGGATATACCGATGAACCTCTGGCATCATGTGATTTCAATCATGACCCCCGTTCAGCAATTGTTGATCTGGGACAGACCAAGGTCAGTGGCAAACATCTGATAAAAATTCTGGTGTGGTTTGATAATGAGTGGGCTTACGCCAATCGCATGCTTGACCTTGCGGAATTAATTGCGGGGCTCGACAGCCAGAACTGAAATGACTGCGCAGCATTATAAGCTGCATGGTGGAGCGACAATGTCAGTAAGATCTATAGAACAAACTGAATTAAACGGAAAACGCATCCTTATCCGTGAAGATTTAAATGTACCACTTAAAGCAGGCAAAATTATCAATGATGCCCGCATACGAGCGGCCATACCGACGATCAAATATGCGCTTGAAAAGGGCGCTGCTGTCATGTTGATGTCGCACCTTGGTCGTCCGACTGAAGGCTTGTCGATTTCACAACAAGGGGAAGCATCTCTGCAACCCGTTGCCCAGCGTTTATCAGAATTACTGAATTTGCCAGTAGCTTTGATGGCCCAGGATTTTTCGGCACAGGATGCAGCGAAATTAACAGCGGGGAGCTGTGTATTGCTGGAAAATGTGCGCTGCAATATTGGTGAAAAAGCCAATAGTGATGAATTGTCACAATATTACGCCAGTCTTTGTGATGTGTTTGTAATGGATGCTTTTGGCACGGCGCATCGTGCGCAGGCCAGCACCTGTGGTGTGGCAAAATATGCTGCACAGGCCTGCGCCGGTTTGTTGCTGGCAGCTGAATTAAAAGCATTGCACAAGGCCATGGCAGAACCAGCCAGACCAATGCTGGCAATCGTCGGTGGCGCCAAAGTCTCCAGTAAATTAATGGTGCTGGAGGCATTGGCCAAAAAAGTTGATCACCTGATCGTTGGAGGAGGGATCGCAAATACTTTTCTTGCAGCAGCAGGTTTCAGGGTTGGAAAATCTCTTTACGAGGAGAATATGCTAGATCAAGCCAGGGAAATTATGAATTTGACCAATATCCCCCTGCCCAGGGATGTGGCGGTGGCCAAAGAATTCTCAGCTTCAGCCAGTGCAGAAATCAAGGCAATTGCCGATATTGCCGAGGATGATATGATTCTGGATGTTGGTCCGCAAACGATCAGCGATTTTGTGAGTACCATTGCTGCTATGCAAACCATACTCTGGAACGGACCGCTCGGTGTTTTTGAGTTTGATGCTTTTGCTGCTGGAACAAAGGCTGTTGCCGAAGCCATTGCAGCCAATAGCGGATTTTCTATTGCCGGCGGCGGCGAAACCATTACGGCAATTGAGCTATACCAAATCAGGGATAAGGTCTCCTATATATCGACGGGTGGCGGGGCATTTTTAGAATTTGTCGAAGGGAAGGTTCTGCCGGCAGTTGCCATCCTTGAAGAACGAAGCGCTAATTAATCTCAAATTTGCAAGCTAAAACTTTCATAATGCACAGTTAAAAATACAGGAACAAACTAAAAGGAAATACAGACATGGCTCTAATCAGTTTACGACAATTACTTGATCATGCTGCCGAACACGACTACGGCGTGCCGGCGTTTAATGTCAATAATCTGGAACAGGTGCGCGCCATTATGATGGGCGCCGATGAAATGAATAGCCCGGTGATTTTGCAGGCATCAGCGGGAGCCCGAAAATATGCAGGTTCGAATTTTTTGAAGCATCTGATTCAGGCTGCGATTGAAGAATTTCCTCATGTGCCGATTGTGATGCATCAGGATCACGGTGTATCTCCGGCCGTTTGTCAGCGCTCCATACAATTGGGTTTTTCATCGGTCATGATGGATGGTTCGCTGGGCGAGGATGGTAAAACACCTATGGATTACGACTATAACGTCGAAGTCACGGCCCTGACGGTAAAAATGGCGCACGCCTGTGGAGTATCTGTGGAAGGTGAACTGGGTTGCCTGGGTTCTCTGGAGTCCGGAATGGCCGGCGAAGAGGATGGTCATGGCGCGGAAGGTAAGTTATCCATGGAACAGTTGCTGACTGATCCTGAAGAAGCCGCCCAATTTGTGGCAGCAACTCAGGTTGATGCTTTAGCTATTGCTGTAGGAACCAGCCACGGAGCCTATAAGTTCAGTCGTCCGCCTACTGGTGATATTCTGGCGATTGAACGCATCAAGGAAATCCATCAGCGTATTCCCAACACGCATTTGGTGATGCATGGTTCATCTTCTGTGCCACAGGAATGGCTGGCTATCATCAACGAATTTGGTGGTGAAATTCCTGAAACCTATGGTGTGCCTGTAGAAGAAATCCAGGAAGGCATTCGCAACGGTGTACGAAAAGTAAATATTGATACTGATTTGCGTCTGGCTTCAACCGGGGCAGTGAGGAAGTTCCTGGCCGAAAATAAAGCAGAATTTGATCCTCGTAAATTTCTGACGCCGACAATAGTTGCAATGAAGGATGTTGTTAAGGCGCGATTGGAGGCCTTCGGAACAGCCGGCCAGATTGCCAAGATCGGCAAGATATATAACCTTGAAGAAATGTCCGGAAAATATGCTGCCGGGGAGTTTTCAGCAAAGGTAAAAAGCTAATACAGGAAAGCGTTTGCATCAGTAAATAGTAGTGCGTGCAGTCCTGTGTAAATAAGGAAAAAAAATGCACAGATAATTCCTGGCTGTTAAAAGCTGGCAATGATGTAGTATGCTTTTTCCGGAATCATAATAAACCCCTCAGGAGCATAATAATGAAAAGAATCATCCTGCTTTTTGTATTTTCAGTATTCAGCATTACCGCGTTAGCGCAATATCCGATCCCCCAGCAAAGTCCGTCTATGGCCATGAACGCCCAGGAGCGTGCCAACCTGGAATTTGTGCATGACTTCTGGCGTGATATCGTTAATGGCGGCAATCTGGATATCGCCACCAATTACATACCGGCCAGTTTCATTTCCAGAAACCCTAATGTAGGTGCCGGACGGGATGCCTTTATTGCAACATTAAGAACGAATCCCGGCTTGATACAAAACCGAGGCCAGACCACACCTGAAGTTCAGATTGCCAAAAATGAATATGTTTTTTTTATGTGGGCAAGTTTTATTATTGACCCGATGGAGCCAGCACATATCTATAAATACAACACCATTGACCTGTTCAGGTTAGATAATGGCAAGATCGTAGAACATTGGGATGGCGCTCATAAAGTTGTAGATGCAGATTTCGGAGCCAAAGGCATGGGTGGCGGGGTCTATAACGATTCAAGAAACCTTAGTGCACAAGAGCAGGAAACACTTCGAATCGGTCAGATTGAATTCAGGGACATACTGCAATTTGGTCAGGCAGAACTAGCCCGGGAATATTTTGCTCCAGGCTATATGCAGCATAATATGAATGTTCCAGGAGGCCTGGAAGGTTTCATGGGCTTTTTCGGAGGTCGTGACTCACGTCCATTAACGGGAGAGTGGATTACGCCACCAACGCTTGAATTGATTCAGGGCAACTTCTATCTGAAGTTTGACCAGCGTTTTGAGGATGATGCCGATTCAGGCGGGCAAAATGTATATTATCGTTTCGACATGGTCCGGGTCGATGATGGCTTGATTCAGGAGCACTGGGATGTGGCATTCCCCAGAGGGATTGGCAGCCCGAATGGCGGCATCACAAGATAAATTACTGCTGCGTTATGTGCTTGGTTTAAGCGAGCACATAACGTGGTTTTAAATTTCCACGCCTTCATCCATTTGCCAGACAATGATTTATGGCTGAAAGGTATTCAGGTATCAGGAGACAATAATGAAGTCGCAGTCCTATTTAAATTTTGCTCTGGCCATAGCCCTCAGCCTGGCAATCTACCCAGCGAGCCTGTTAGCTCACGATGGTCCGCATGCACAATCAGTTAGTATTCCTCACCTGATGGTAGAAGATCTGGATGCCGCCTTGGCTTTTTATAATGGCGTGCTGGGTTTTGAGCTGACGCGTCCCTTAGGTGAGCCAATGCCCAATCAAATGGCCGGTAACGGAGAAGGCAGGATGCGCGTAATGATAGTAGGAGCTCCAGCCATTGCCACCAGCTTTGAGCTGGTTGAATGGTCAAATATTCCTACTAGGTCCCAACAGCTCAGTATCTATGATCCAGGTGCTTTTATGATTGCAGTTTCTGTTCCAGACATTACCAGGATGCTGGATGGTGCGCGTGAGCTTGGCCTGGAAATATTAACCGAAGACGGGGACTATATTGTAAGAGGCGGCGTTAATAAATATGCCATGATCCGTGATGCCGATGGCTATACTGTTGAGCTGGTAGAAACAGAGTCTTCACGAATGCAGGCAGGCATCAGCAATGTGGCGTGGTTTCTAACAGTAGAAAATCTTGATGAGACTGTTGAGTTTTATAATCAGGCTTTTGGTTTGCAAATGGCTGCGCCGGGTGCTGCTGGATCAACACCTGAATACGTGACTTCACTCTTTGATAATGATGAGTTGCTGACCATGCGTATGGCACGGGGTACTTTCCCCAATACTGAATTTACCTTGAATTTTCAGGAATTTACCGGGCCTGAGCGGAGAAAGGCCAATGGAGGAGTGGAGGATCCAGGTGAGGCTCTACTACTGATATCAGTAGATAATTTTCCGATGGCTCTGGAAAAAATTAATGAATTCGGCGGTATCGTTGGCCTGGGATCGATGTCTGCGGAGCTGCCTGAAGGTGTGAACTATTCATGGGGGCATGATCCCAATGGCATGTTATTACGAATATCGCCTCCTGCAGACAGATAGAATACTCAGCTTATAAAATAAAGCCCGCTTGATCGAAAGATTATCGGGCTTTTTTTTTGTACAATTACCAGCTCACTCTAATAATCTTAAAAAGACAGGAAATTACTGTGCAACAACGCGTTATTGGTTCCACTGAAGTTACAGCCATTGGTTTTGGCTGTATGTCGCTATCACATGCTTATGGCCCGGCTCAGGAAAAAAAAGCCGCCCATAAAATTCTGCATAAGGCGCTGGATACAGGCTATACCCTGCTGGATACAGCGGCCCTTTATGGTTTCGGAGCAAATGAAGAATTGCTTGGCGATGCGCTCCAGGATCGACGCAATGAATATTTTTTAGCCAGTAAGTGCGGCCTGTTTAAAAACAGTGAAGGAAAGCGCGAAATAAATGGTCGTCCTGAAGTCATTAAAAAAACCTGTGAAGACAGCCTGCGACGCTTAAAGACTGAGCATATCGATTTGTATTATTTACACCGCATGGATAAAAAAGTGCCAATAGAGGACAGTGTTGGCGCTCTGTCTGAACTGGTCACTGAAGGTAAAATTGGCCTTATAGGTTTATCTGAAGTTTCAGCTGAGACAGTACAGAAGGCGCACGCGATTCACCCGGTCGCAGCGCTGCAAAATGAATATTCCTTGTGGTCAAGAAATCCGGAAATTGCATCTTTGGCTTTGTGCGAAAAACTTGGCATTGCCTACGTGGCCTTTTCGCCGGTCGCCCGAGGCTTCCTGACAGATTCACCTCCGGCACCAGAACTTATGGCAGAAGGCGATATACGTCGTGGTATGCCGCGTTTTCAGGGTGAAGCCTACCAACACAATCTAAGTTTGTTGGGCAAATTTGCTGAACTTGCCGAGCGGCAGGGTTGTACCCGTTCACAATTGGCGCTGGCCTGGCTGCTGACTCGCGGTAAACATGTCATTCCTATTCCGGGTTCAACATCCGCAGCTCATCTGGAGGAGAATTTCGCTGCTGGTGATGTGCAACTGGATAAAGTCATAGTTGAAGAGTTGGATGCACTTATTAATCAGAATACAGTGCATGGTGAACGGTATCATGCGGCGTCGATGGCTGAGATTGATACTGAGAACTTTGAATAAGGTACTAAAAGCAAATTATATTAAGGCAAATTGATTGCCCGGCATGTGCTTATTTTGGGGCATAGAGTTCCTCCACGCCACTTTCCCTACTTAGCAATAATATATCTGCCGGGCGCTGAGCAAATAAACCATTGCTGACGACGCCGACAATCTGGTTCAGATCGCTTTCCAGTTTACGGGGTTCGGTAATCGACATATTGTAGATATCGATAATGATATTGCCGTTATCTGTAAGCACCCCCTCCCTGTAGACCGGATCACCACCCAGTTTCACGATCTGTCTGCCAACATGACTGCGCGCCATAGGGATTACTTCAACAGGCAGTGGAAATGTGCCCAATACCTTTACGTATTTACTTTCATCTGCGATGCAAATAAATTCTTTGGCAACTGCGGCTATAATTTTTTCACGTGTAAGAGCTGCGCCTCCGCCTTTGATGAGTTGTAAATAGTCATTTGCCTCATCGGCTCCGTCAATATAAACAGTCACTTCATCAACGCTGTTAAGTTCAAAGACTGGTATGCCGTGCTCCTTGAGCCGTTGGCTGGTTGCTTCAGAACTGGCCACAGTTGCTGCCACCTTGTGTTTGACCTGAGCCAGGCAGTCAATAAATAAATTAGCTGTTGAGCCTGTGCCAACACCGATCACGCTGTCTTCATTTAAATATGGCTGAATACGCTCGAAAGCGGCTATTGCTACTGCCTTTTTTAATTCATCCTGGGTCATAAGTTGGGCTCGGTTCTGTTCTTAGGCTGTTATCTGGTGTTTTGAGAGTCTAACGGAGTTGTCACGTGCTGGCGAGAACTGCGTATGGATAAGCACGCGTGTTTGTAAATAATGGGAGTAGCACACTAAAACTATAAGATAAGTGTTGTGCAGTATAAAAAAACTATATATAGTTCAGCACGTTGTGGGATATAACTTAAAATAATTATTAAGTTTAACTTCTAACTTTAAGATTTATAGGGGTAATTAATGAGTAAGAAGCCTGATTTTCTCGCAGTACTGATGTTTATTTTTGGTGCAGGCATACTGATTAGTGGTGTAGCTCAGAGCGCCTTATTCTTTTAATGACAGAAATTTAGCCGATCAAGAGTTTATTAAATAAGTAGTCTGATCAGTGATAATTTTATCCAGGGGAATGTCCCATTCGGCACGTTCCAGTTCATCTACTCTCTGACATTCATAGGCCAATCCGATCAATTTAGGCGATTTTTGCCTACTTTTAGCGGCATTTCCCCGCAAGAAGGCCAAATTTCTATCGTAATAGCCCAAGCCCATACCTAAGCGGGTTCCTTTGTCATCAAAAGCAACCAGGGGCATAAAAATAGTATCCAGATACTCAGAAGCAAGAGTCCTGTCTGGATATAACTCAGGTTCCAGAATCCCGTAATGGTTTTGTTTCAGCGAGCTCTGGGAATTGAATTCAACAAATAGCATACTGGAATCAGTTTTGTTGATTAAGGGTAAAAAACAACGTTTTCCCAGCTTTAGTGCGGTCTGCAGGGCCAGAGATGGATTGATTTCGCCATCAAAGGCCTGATAAAAAGCCAGTTTTTCAGCGTTTTGGAAATCGGGGTCAATAAGGATGCGTGATACTAAGGCTTCTGCTGCGATAGCCTGCTCCTCAGAACTGAAAGAGTTTCTCAGCGTGCGTATGTTTTTACGTATTTGTGAGTGCTCACTATCTCTTTTAAGCTTTTTTTTAGAAGATGATGTTAAATCAAGGGAGTTCATGATCAGCAAATAATATAAAAACTCTCCAGAATACCGCTACCAATGGTGTCCTGAACCCTGAAGTTCAGGTGGTGACTCGTCCGGCATATCAGGCTTTCCGTCTAGCGGACATGCACAACAATGCCATTAGGCAAGTCTCCGGGGTATAGTTATCGGCTCAGGCACAAAAGTGGTTAGCTAATATTCCAGGGAGCAGTTACCTATTATAGACCAATAGACAACAGGTGGAAGTGATAAAGGAACTAAATTTCAAATTGACGGGAAGTTTGCAGGGCGGACTCTAATTTTTTCTCAAGGTGGGCTAAAAACTGCTGGGCGCCCTGCTCGGAATTATTGGCTTGTTGTGAATTCTGAATTAATTCGTGGCTGATATTAAGCGCAGTCATTACAGCTATTTTCTCAAAACCCAGTGTGGGACCGTGTTTTTTGATTTGTTCCATCTGCTTATTAAGGTAGGTGGCGGCTTGTCGCAAGTCATTTTCTTCGTCCGGGCCACAGGCAATCTGATAGTCCCTGCCGAGAATTTTGATACTGATACTGTTTTTGTCAGACATCGACTATTCGCCTTGTTCCAGAGTTTTTAAACGTCGTAAGATTTTTTCCAGACGTACCCGTGCTAACTGGTTTTTATCCAATAAGAGTTTACGCTCTGTTTCCCAGTTATTGGCCTGGCCACGCAAGTTCTGGTTCTCAGCCTTCATATCAGCACATAGTTGAATCAGTTCATCAACTTTTTCTTCTAAGCCGCTGAAATTAGTATCACTCATTGTATTCATGCTCTCAAAATACTAGCCGGTAACTATAAATCGCGCTGTGCATAGCGTCAACACACTTTTTTCTAAAAAAATCAGAATTATCAGTCTGTTGGTAATAATACTTCATCTTAAGCGCGAATATTTTTTATTGAGGAGGTATTATTAAGTTCTTTACGAGATTAAGTAGAACTAGCGTGACCCCTGACTTTGATAAGATAGCCACTTTGTTGGCCAGCAATAATATTTTTAATACCGCCTCTGAATTACACGGTATTATTTGCGGCCAGTTATGTGCAGGTGCCCAACCCGGAGATGCCGCTTTGAGCTGGCGTTTACTGGGTCAGGAAAGCAAGCCCAATAAATTGATAACTGATTTGATCCTGCGCCTGCAGGCAAATATTCATGAACAATTGAGTGCCGAAGATTTTTCATTCCAGTTGCTCTTGCCGGATGAAGATGAGGAATTGTCCATACGTCTGCATGCCCTCGGTAATTGGTGCGAAGGATTTATTTCGGGTTTTGGCGGGGCCTATGCCAAGGGTGATAGTTCTTTGCTTGAGGAAACCCGTGAAGTGTTAAAAGATTTTACTGCGATTGCCAATGTTGATGACAGGCAGCATGAACAGTCTGAGCATGAGGAGCATGATTTTATGGAAGTCACCGAGTATGTGCGCATGGCCGCGTGTACAGTATTTATACAGCACAGTTTAAATACTTCAAATAGAGAAACTCAAACGCCAGATAAAAACAGGCTGCATTAAAGTAAAAATATGAGTATTAATAAAAGTGAATTTATAAAACGTCGCAAGGATTTGATGGCACAGATGGAGCCGAACAGTATAGCCATCTTGTCTTCGGCCAAAGCGACTTTACGTAACGGTGATGCGGATTACGCATACCGGCAGAGTAGTGATTTTTATTATTTGACAGGTTTTGCCGAAACCGGAGCAGTACTGGTACTGATACCCGGCCGGGAGAATGGCGAATGTCTGTTGTTCTGTCAGGAAAAAAATGAGTTAAAAGAATTGTGGAACGGCAAGTTGCTGGGACCCGAGGCGGCCATAGAAACACTCGGTGTGGATGACAGTTTTCCAATAACAGATATCGACGATATATTACCTGGCATGATTGAAGGGCGGGAGCGTGTCTATTCTCCGATGGGAAAAGATGAAGCCTTTGATCATCAGTTAATGGAATGGGTCAGGGTAATCAGAAGTAAGGTGCGCAGTGGTGCTCACCCCCCGGGAGAGTTTCTGGTACTTGATCATCTGTTGCATGAAATGCGTCTGATTAAATCCAAAGTTGAGTTGGAGTTGATGAAAAAGTCCGGGCAGATTGCCGTGGCAGCCCACAAGCGCGCCATGACTGCCTGTAAGCCAGGTATGCATGAGTATGAACTGGAAGCAGAATATCTGTATGAATTTGCGCGATCCGGCTGTGCTGCTCCGGCTTATACTTCTATAGTTGCCGGTGGTGAAAATGCCTGTATTTTGCATTACACAGAAAACAATCAGGTTCTGAAAAACGGCGATCTGGTCCTGATAGATGCGGGTTGTGAGTATGAATATTACGCGTCTGACATTACCCGTACTTTCCCGGTTAACGGGAAGTTCAGTCCGGAGCAAAAGGCCATTTATGAAATAGTACTGGATGCGCAACTTGAGGCAATCAAAACAATTAAACCGGGCGCGCATTGGGATCAAGCTCATAATCGGACAGTAGAAGTCATTACCAGTGGCCTGCTTGAAATTGGTTTACTCAAAGGCAAACTGAAAAAGTTAATAGAGGAAGGTGCTTATCGTGAATTTTATATGCACCGGGCAGGACACTGGCTGGGCATGGATGTACACGATGTTGGAGACTATAAAATTGAAGGTGACTGGCGAATCCTGGAACCTGGTATGGTGATGACAGTGGAGCCCGGTATTTATATTTCTCCCAACAACAAAAAAGTTGATAAAAAATGGCGTGGTATTGGCATCCGCATTGAAGATGATGTTGCAGTAAGCAAGAAAGGCAACGAAGTTCTTACCCGGGGTCTGCCAAAAACGGTTGATGAAATAGAATCCTTTATGGCGGCTTAAGATGGCCAGACCTCAGCATAAGCAATACGATGTTGTCATCATTGGTGGTGGCATGGTCGGCTCGAGCCTGGCCTGTGCGCTGCAAAAACTATTAGTAAAATCTGCAAGTAAAATCCTGTTGCTTGAATCCTTACCCATAAAATATGAACGGGCCTTACAGCCCGGTTTTGATGTGCGCTCCACAGTGCTGTCATTTGGTACGGTTCATTACCTGCAAAGTTTGGGTCTGTGGGACGAGCTAAAATCCAGTGCAGAGCCAATCA
Source organism: uncultured Gammaproteobacteria bacterium (assembly GCA_963975155.1). Lineage (GTDB taxonomy): Bacteria > Pseudomonadota > Gammaproteobacteria > Pseudomonadales > Pseudohongiellaceae > UBA5109. The sequence goes on from CAXBFG010000003.1 coordinate 224,314, forward strand.
GGGAAATCCATGTTTCGGATCAGGGCCGATTCGGTAAAGCCAATATAACGACCAGGGATACTGGTGTTGATGCACTTGGCTATGTGCTGGAAAACCAGGCCATCGGTTTGGTTTTAAATAAACGTCTGCTTGCGGCAGGGACGAAGGGAAAAGGGGAAATAGAAGCGACACAAATAGAAACTCTCAGTCCCGCACGAGTGAGTGGCATTACTCACCATAATGGCTCGGCCATTCTCGAATGTCAGCAACAAGATGAGCAATTTACTGTGGAAACTGACTTGCTTGTCATGGCAGAAGGGGGGCGTTCGGGTTTGTGTGAAAAGCTTGGCATTCATCGAACGCAACATGTTTATGAGCAAGTTGCCGTGATAGCTAATGTAGCTTTCAGTAAATCACATGGCAATATTGCCTATGAACGATTCACGCCAAAGGGGCCACTGGCTTTGCTGCCATTACCTGACTTTGATGAATGTCATCGTGCAGCACTGATCTGGACACAAAATGCCCATGATTATCAAAATGTCATGAATTTAAGTGATGCAGATTTTTTGGCGGGCTTACAAGCCGAGTTTGGTCAGCGACTGGGTAGTTTTACAAAAGTCGGTGAGCGTGCAGCTTTTCCCCTCAGTTTGCAGACAGCTGAAGAGCAAATTCGTCACAATCTCGTATTGTTGGGCAATGTTGCACATACTTTACACCCTGTAGCCGGCCAGGGTTTCAATCTGGCATTCAGGGATCTCATGCGGCTGGCATCAAATATTGCCCAATCAATTACAGGGGGTCAAAGTCCGGGGAAATATTCCCGTTTACAGGAATATTTACAGGAAACAGAAATGGATCAGCAAAAAACCATCGACTTCAGTCATTACTTGACCCGATTTTTTTCAAGCAATAAACAGGCAGTAATGTGGTTCAGGAAATTCGGTCTGCTGAGCATAGACCTGCTACCTCCACTAAAGAATACTTTAGCACGCCAGGCAATGGGCCTGGGTGACAGGATGCTTGAGACTATAGAGCCTTAAACGAGAATATTCGCCCTCGTCAGACAGATAATTGAAGTGCACAAACCCCGAGTATGAAGACAGACAGATATATTAATGGCTCTGAATAAACAGGAATTAAAAGCACTGCTTTTTGAACAGGAATGCAGCCTGCTGCATGATGAATTCTCAGATGAAGTAGAAAAATTGCTCGGGCCGGAACTATGGGAAATTGCAGCAGATGGCGTCATTCGTTCCCGCCAGGAAATTTGTATGTGGCTGGTCAGGAAATCGCCGCATGCTCGTTGGGATATCAGGGATTTCAAAGTGATGTGTTTAAGCGAGCACCTGGCACTATCTACATACTGGGCCAAGATGCTTGCTCCCAGAACATCTGCCTCCCTGGGAGCTATGCATAGTTCCCTATGGAAGCAGAATCCGGAAGGCCTGTGGCAGATGGTTTTCCATCAATCAACTAAAGTGGAGTCGGTTGGGGACGCCTAGGTATAAACTTTTAACAGTTTTTGAAAACTCTAGCCGCCGCCAAAAATAAATTTCAAAATATAAAAGAATATAATGGCAAGGATTGCGCCGGCAGGCAGGGTTACCAGCCAGGAAAGTAATATTCTCCTAATTACCAGCAGATCAATTGCAGCACTACCTGCACGTGCAAGACCCACACCGAGTACTGCGCCTACCAGTGTATGGGTGGTTGAAATAGGGATACCTGTCGCTGAAGCTATAACCACTGTGCTTGCCGCTGACAGCTCTGCAGAAAAACCCAGAGTCGGGGTTAAATGAGTAATTTTTTTACCAATGGTGGCCATCACCTTGTGACCGTACATCATCAGTCCGAAGACGATACCTATACCACCTAGGAAGAGTATCCAGACCGGCATGGCTGAGGTCTGAGATACTTCACCGGAACGAACAATGGCGTTGATTGCAGCTAGTGGACCGATAGCATTAGCCACATCATTGGAGCCATGTGCAAAAGCCATGCTGCAAGCAGTAAATATCATTAAAGTAGCAAACACTTTTTCCACCTTATTCAGGTGTAATTCATGTTCCGCATCCAGATGCAGTTCCATTTTGCGTTGCATGTAGTTGCCGATAACCATCACAGTCACGCCGATTGCCGCAGATGCTGCTACTGACTCCATAAAGCTGGTGTTAAGACCAACATGGGTTAAACCCTTTAGAAAAGTCACCATTGAAATCATAAAGCCAACCAGAAACATATAAATAGGAATATAACGTTTGGCATTAACAAGTGGTCTTTCGGTATCAAGTATCAGGATATGCACTGAGCGATAGATAATAAAGGCCAGTGCTCCTGCCAATACAGGAGAGCTAATCCAGCTCATCACTATGGTGCCAACCTTAAACCAGGAGACTGAATTTACACCAATACCCACGGCCGCAAAGCCAACAATGGCGCCTACTATTGAATGGGTTGTTGAAACCGGCCAGCCCTTGGAGGAAGCAATCAGCAACCAGACCCCTGCAGCCAGCAGGGCGGCCAGCATGCCATAAACCAGTAATTCAGGGGTTCCAGACAATAGGGCAGGATCAACGATTCCTCTGCGGATAGTGGAGGTCACCTGGCCTCCTGCCAGGAAGGCGCCTGAAAATTCAAAGATGGCCGCGACAAGTATGGCTTGTCTGATAGTGAGAGCTCCGGAACCAACTGAAGTGCCCATAGCATTGGCTACATCGTTGGCACCAATGCCCCATGCCATAAAAAAACCGAAGAGAATTGCCAGAATCAGAAGGATGGTGCCGTATTCGCCAAGAATATCCATTAATAACCTCTAGAAATAAAATGCTTAGCTTGGGTCAGAGCTGATAACATGTACTATGGTCTGGGCCAACATCTGCTTGCGGGTGAGGCCATTATACATTTCACTAATTCATATACTACCGTAGATAAGTAATCGTTTAGGAAATCAGAGCAAAAGTTAATCAGTACGATTGATGATGTGGTTTGAATAGATATACATAAACTATCAAACATCTACACTCGAAATTTTAAACGTAATAATTACCAGGCTTACTTAATAACAATTGAGTTTTGTTACGCTGTTGATGTGAATAAAATTTTGCGTGGATATTAAGGGGCCGCATTGAAAGAAGGTGAGCATTTGAAAGAGCAGAATCCGAAATTTACTTCATTCAGTTTACATGAGCGTTTGCTGAAAGCCTTGGATAAACTTGAGCTTAAAACCTGTACCCCGATACAAGCCGAAATGCTACCTCTTGCGCTTACCGGCAGGGATATTCTGGCATCAGCAGAAACAGGCAGCGGTAAAACAATTGCCTATTTGTTGCCTGCATTACAAAGTATTATAAATAAACCTGCTCCTGATACAGCGACACGCTGCCTGATACTCGCCCCTACCAGAGAGCTCGCAGAGCAAATTGAATCGGATTGCAAAGCTTTGTGTGCTTTTTCCCTGATTAAATGTCTCAGTCTGATCGGAGGGCTTCCATTTAAAGAGCAAAGAGCACGCATCAGAAAAAACCCTGAGATCATAATTGCTACTCCAGGGCGAATCCTTGAGCATCTTCAGAAAGGTTCAATAAAGCTCGGAGATTTGGAATTTTTAATTCTGGATGAAGCAGACCGTATGCTGGACATGGGTTTCAGAGAAGATGTCTTGGAAATTTGTCAGGCCTGTAATAATGAAAAGCAAACTTTTCTGTTATCAGCGACTCTGCAGCATACAGGAATAGAAAAAGTTGCTGCTGCGATTTTAAATGATCCTGCCCACATAGATGATGGCAAGTATAGACAGCAGGGAGGCTTGATTAAACATCGCTTACTACTCGCGGATACTCAGGAGCATAAAAGTCAGCTTCTGGCTAAAATTCTGGAAGCTGATGATTATGTAAGAGTTTTAATATTTACCAATACCAGAGCCCAGGCAGCAAAACTGTCGTCTTACCTGAAGTATAAAAAATTCAAAGCTGACTGTTTACATGGGGAATTGAGTCAGGAGGAAAGGCAGCTGGTGATGAAACAATTCCGTCAGGGACGAGTAGTTATTCTTGTAGCAACGGATCTGGCAGCGCGAGGTCTGGATGTTAAAGAAATTGATCTGGTCATCAATTTTGATATGGCCCGTTCCGGAGATGATTATTTGCATCGTGCGGGGCGCACGGGTCGTGCCGGTGAAACGGGTACTGCAATTTCACTGGTTTCTGCAAATGACTGGAATCTAAGTCAAAGTATCGCCAGATATTTGAATATTCAGTTCGAAGCCTTCGTGATAAAAGGCTTAGAGGCAAAATTTAAAGGGAAGATTGAAAAGAGTAACAAGAAAAAAAGTCTGACTAATAAAAAATCCAAATCAAAAGCGCCGCCAAAGGCAAAACAAAGACTTCGAAATAAAAAGAATATAGGCAAACGCAGAAAATCGGCAACAAAAGATCAGCCGCTAATAGAAAATGATGGACTTAGCCCCTTAAAAAGAAAGTAAGGCTTGTGTTTTGCATGATATCATTTCGCTATCTTAGTGTTGAATGATGCGCCCATTTGCAATGGGCCTTATGGGAAAGTAATGGCTTTAAAGCTGATCAAACCGGCTGATGGTTCCAGAGTTGTACTTGGCAAACAGGAATGCATCTTGTTCGGGCAGCCGCCGGAAGTGCTTAAGGGCTTGCTGCTAAATAAAATAACCCACTTTGATACCCTCGTGCTTTCTGATTCCCAAGAGAAAGACGGGTCCTTGCTCAATAATCTGGAATTCCCACTGTATTTTTTTCTGTTCGTTTCGCGAGGTTTGAAAGAGAAGAAATGTCTCAATCTTGTAGGTGAGGCCGATGATATATCCCGGGCTTTAAGATTATTGCGACTGACATTGCTGGGACCCATTAAAGAAGAGCTGGAAACCTGGGGCACAGCAGTTGAATTGAAGCATGAGTGGCTGGCTGCTGCTGAATATCTGGCGCTGAAAAATGAGCAGGGAAAGGTACGTGAAGTCAGCAGTTTTTTTAATATTATTCCTTTTAAGGATCGTATTGCCAAAATGCCTCACAGTACGATTACCCATCTGGCTAATGATACTTACGAACTGGTCGTCGCTAATGAAGATTCAATGCAGATCAGCTTGGTCGATGACAGGGAAATTAATCCTCCCTATGAAATGCAGCATGATTTCGTGCCCCGGGATTTGGTCAGGCTAGGACTTGAGATACTGGGCAGCGCTTCCGGGTTTACTGCGAATGAACCATGCACAGGACTGGCCTTGTGCTACAACGGTGATTACATCTTGATTGATTCCCTGCCTTATCTGGATAAACATCTGTTTGCGCGAGGCATTTCAAAAAATCAGATTTCTGCAGTTTTCCTGACGCATCTTCATGATGATCATTGTGCCTTGTTTCCTTTGATACTTATGCCAAGGAAAGTGGAAATAATAAGCACTAGAGAAATATATGAGATGGCGATGGATAAATTGAGTTGTCATCTGAACTGGAGCATCGACGTAATTAAAAGTTTTTTTGATTTCATTGAAGTCAAACCGAATATCAGTATCAATTATTACGGTCTGGAAATTTTAACGCACACAACGGTCCATAGTATTCCAACTATTGGCGCAACATTTTCAACAAACTATAAAGGTCGAACAAGAAGTATCTGCGTGATTGGGGATAATCATGGTATGGGTACAATTAAAGATATGGCCAAAGAAGGCATTGTCAGTAAACAGACTTATAAGAAACTGCAGAATATCTATACTTCACGCTTTGATCTTTTGGTAGCAGATGGTGGTGCGGGTGCTATTCATGGTAATCCGGAAGACGCTCTAAAATCTGACTCCGATCGCGTAGTATTTGTTCATGTTGAGCATTTATCAAATAAATTTAACACGACTTTTTCAATGGCTAGTTCGGGAAAGCGATACACGGTTTTGGATGGTGACAGCAGTATTTATTCATCGCTAATGAATCATTATCTCTCACTCTGGCTGGGAGAGCCTTTAACTAATCGTTGGGCCAGAAGTATTCTTTCTGAAGAAGAAGTCAGGCGATACAACAAAGGAGATGTCATTATTGTCCAGGAAGCACAGTCACGGGGATCCGTATTTTTAATCTTAACCGGTTACTGTGAAGTCGTGGTCTCAAACGCAGCGGGATTAGAAACAGTTGCCTCATTACAGGCGGGGGAAGTGATTGGTGAAATGGCAATTGTGACCGGTTCCAGAAAACGTAATGCCAGTGTTGTTGCCAGTTCGCCTGTTTCCGTTTGCGTATTTTCTGAAGAAACCTTTAATGCTTTTATACGGGATGAAGGGCATAAAGATAAGTTATTGAAGCGTTGGGAATTAAGGCAAAGAATTTGGGCATTGCCGCAATTTAGAGGTTTAACCTCAACGGTGCTGGAACGTATTGCTCATCTGGCAGAATTGGAGCTGGTTCAGGCCGGCATGATCTTATCTATTAACGAATCCTATTGGTATTTGCTTGCCCAGGGAGATGCCGTTTTTAATGATGAAGATAATTTAGAAATCGGTTCTGAATTGGGATATTGTCCCTTTTCAGAAGCACTAATTGGTAAGCTAAGAGCGAGCAGTGATTGTCAATTGTTTAAAATACCAAAAGATAAAATTGAATATATAATTCTCGAAGTTCCTCAATTCGGATATTCGATACGCAAATACCGGACTGACAAAAATGTATCTGAAATAGACTGGTTGCGCGGCTTCGTTGATGTTCATTAGTATTGTTCTTTACATAAGCTTAACAAACTCTTGCTAGCCTCCTATGATTGGAAATTATTGTTAAGGACTTGAGAGTTAATAACGGTGAACAGAAAAAAAATTGTCATAATTGAAGATGAGCCAGATATTCTGGAGGTATTAAGTTACAACCTTAAAAGAGAAGGATTTGTAGTTAACTCAGCACTTGATGGCGATACCGGACTAGCTTTAGTGAGAAAAGAAAAGCCGGACATGGTGCTTCTTGATCTCATGTTGCCAGGTACAGATGGTATTAAAATCTGTTCAAGCATAAAAAATGATAATGAGTTGCTTCATACTTTAGTTATTATGGTTACCGCTAAAGGTGAAGAGAGCGACGTTGTACTTGGCCTTGGGGTAGGAGCTGACGATTATATCTCCAAGCCATTCAGTCCGAGAGAATTGGTGGCTAGAGTCAAAGCAGTACTTCGACGCGGCATGCTTCAGGAAGTAAGCCCAGAAGTCGAAAGAATTGAGCATGGGAATATCACTATTGATACAGGGAAACACAAAGTAATGGTGAATAGTGAAGAAATAAAACTTACCGCGACAGAGTTCAGGATTCTCCATTATCTAGCCAGTAATCTGGGGCGGGTTTTTTCTCGTGAACAACTGCTAAACAAAGCACTTGGTGATACCTCCATTGTTGTGGACAGAAACATTGACGTTCATATACGCGGAATTCGAAAAAAAATGGCTGTCCAACCTCCGGTAATTGAAACGATACGAGGTGTTGGATACCGATTTAAAGAATAATTCATGCGCATTAATCCTTCATTCTTTTTTCGAATATTTCTGGTATATGCAGTTATATTTATTACCAGTATTGTGGTCCTGAGTGTAGCCCTGACACAGAATGTTAAAAGACAAATTGAATCCCGTGTGGAAAATGAGCTAAGAGCTCAGGCTGAACTTCTTGTAGAGAGCTCACGCACCTATTTTTTAAATGATCCAAATCCAGATACCTCCAATATGGCTTCGCTGGTAAGCCGGTTTTCTCAAATCACAGCTAAAAGATTTACTGTTATTGATCCGCAAGGTCTTGTTGTTTTTGATTCGCATGACGATGTGAGTCAAATGTCAAACCATCTTCTGAGACCCGAAATACAGAATGCCCTAAAGAACGGCAGTGGACAGATTTCCAGATTCAGTCAGTCGATAGGGGAAGACCTGATTTATTATGCCTTACCTATATACAATGACGGTGTGTTATTGGGGGTCGTCAGATCCGCGTATTTTATAGACAGCCTGAATAGTGAAATATCAGCTGGCAAGAATCAAATTCTGAAACTGGTATTTATCTTCAGTCTCTTGGGTCTATTGTTAATTGCATTTGCTGCATCACTGCAGGCTGGTTCGGTAGAAAGGCTGGCGCTTATAGCTGCGGATATTTCACAAGGTAACTTCAAAGGCAGGGTGCCAGAGCAGAATGCATTGGGACTCAGAAAAATTGCTGAAGTTATTAATCAGTTAGCCAGAAATTCAGCCGCAAATATTTCAGATATCACGGCAGATCGTAATCGGCTGGCCGCTATATTTGCTGGCATGGTGGAAGGCGTAATCGATGTTGATCAAAATCAAAAGATTCTTCATATCAATCAGGCAGCATCCAGTTTATTGGGAGTTAATGCGCAGGAAGGTAAGGGAAGAGCCGTATGGGAAGAGGTCAGAAATAATGAAATAATCCTGGCGCTTGATGAGGCGATCAAAACCCGTTCTGTTGTTAATACACAAATTACCTTGCCTGCTTCAAATCCGGATAATAATGAAGTCTCGGTTGTTGATATCTATGCTGCATCTTTAAGTGATGATACGGGACAACCTATTGGCGCGGTTATCGTGCTGCATGATATTAGTGAACTTAAAAGTCTGGAAAGAATAAGAACTGATTTTGTCGCCAATGCATCACATGAATTGAAAACGCCTATTACTGCCATTAGGGGGCTTTCAGAAAGTGTTATAGATGATAAAGACATTGATCAGGCGACTATTCTGCATTTTATGAACCGGATTCACTCTCAAAGTATCCGTCTCTCTCAGTTAGTTGGTGATTTGATGGCACTATCTCGACTGGAGGTTGACCTTAAATCAAAAGAGTTTTCAGTTATTAATATGAATTATTTACTGAATAATTCAGTGAAATCAGCAAAAGTTGCCATTGAACAAAAGAACCAGCAACTAAAGGTAAATATTTCAAATGAGAATATTTATGTTGATGGAGACAGGCAAAACCTGAGTCAGCTAATTGATAATCTGATAGATAACGCCATTAAGTATACCCCTGAAAATGGCGTGATTACGGTTAATCTAAGTGTTGATGATAAGGGTATGCTGCTTGAAGTCTGTGACACTGGAATCGGGATAAGCCCACAGTATCAACAACGAATTTTTGAGCGTTTTTATCGCGTGGATAAAGCAAGGTCAAGAAGCCTGGGTGGAACAGGCCTGGGTTTATCCATTGTGAAAAATATTGCAGAAAAGCACTCCGGGCATATTCAGTTGAAGAGTCAGCAAGGCAAAGGTTCAACCTTTAGCTATCGTATGCCTTTGGCCAAGAATATACCGATAGTTTGAAGCTGTGCGGTCTGAGCACTGCCTGGAGTGTACATATCTGCCGACCTGAACTGCTGAGCCTGGATTCCTGCTTCTGAAGATCCTCTTCTAATATCAATACTCATATCAATACTCATATCAATACTCATATCAATGCTAATAGTAATATTAGTGTCATTAGCTAGCTATTCCCTTTCAAGCCTGATCTTAATAAAGATGTGAAACAGTGGCCAAAATGCTGTCGAAGTCCACGTAATAGTTAATTTCCTATTAAGATAAAGCCTTCAAAGTCGTGCTTTTTAACGCATTCTTTACCTGATCTAAATATCTTAATCTCATCTTAATCCAATCTTAATAGTGAACTGGAAAAATGCGCGGGTTAAATAACTGAATACATCCAGAGATATGGAGCAGCCATCAATGAAGCGAAAAATTGCACTGAGAAACTTAAAGCGATTAGTAATAGCAGCAGTCTTAGCTCAAACCGTTATTATTGCGCATAGTGCAAATGCAGCAGATAAAGAATTGCTCGATATTTTGCTGCAAAACAGAGCGATTACCCAAGCGCAATATGACAGTTTAATTGAACAGGAAACAATTTCCAGTACTGATATTTTAAGTCAGCCTGCTACTGAATCTGTCATACAGCAAGCCGTGGCCGCTGAAGTCGCAGAACAAATTGAAGAAGAGTTCCCTGTGATGGCAAGCCGTGGAAGCAGTGGCTTCCGCCTGGAGACACGTGATGGTAAATGGCAGACAAATCTCCAGTGGCGGGCTCAATTGCGCTATACCACTCCATATAGATCAGATCCGAGACAGATTTCTGCATTCAATGCAGGCGATCAATCTAACTTTGAAGCCCGTCGCCTGCGTATGAAAATCGGAGGCCATGGTCTTCAACCTTGGTTACAGTACTATTTTGAGGTTGATTTACAGCCATCCAGAGATGTAGATGACAGTAGTTCTTCATCAAGTGCGAGAGTGATCGACTGGCGTATTGATATCGCGAAATGGGACTGGGGAGGCATTCGTCTCGGTCAGTGGAAGGTCGATCTTAACCGCGAACGTGTTGATTCATCTGGACGACAACAGTTTGTTGAGCGATCTATCGCCAATAGAGTATTTACAATGGACAGGCAGCTGGGTGTGCAGTTACGAGGACATTTGTTCCGTGAGACCCCTGCTGATATGAGATATTATGCGGGTGTATTTAACGGCGAAGGCCGTGGTGTAAATAATACTGACAATGATTTGATGTATATGGCCCGATTGCAGTGGAATTTCATGGGTCGGGATCTTGCCTGGCGACAAACTGACGTTGAATATACCGAGAAACCCACAGGCAGTTTGGCCTTTGCAGGTTTCACGAATACTGGTAGTTGTACCCGTTGGTCTTCATCCGGATGTGGTAATCTTGATGGCTTCGCCAGTCCAGCGACTGCGGCCCCGGGCCAATTTGAGATTAAACAAGTCGTACAGGAATTTGCCTTCAAATATCAGGGCTTCTCTGCCCAGCAAGAATTTCATCGCAAAGAAATTACTGATAATTCTGATGGTAGTACACATGAACTGACTGGAGGTTACATCCAGGCCGGAAACTTCTTCCATAATCAGTTTCCTGCAGTACCTGCTCCACTTGAATTAGCCGTCCGCTACGCTTTTGTTGATGAACCTAATGCGACTAACAGGGTTTTAGAAAATGAACGCAGAGAGTTTACGCTTGGTGCAAACTGGTTCTTCAATGGCCATGATAGTAAAGTGACTTTAGATTTCTCACGTTTAAGTATAGACGACAGATTATTACTTATTGAAGATACTGATAATCGTCTGCGCTTACAGTGGGATGTTCAATTTTAAAAGAGTGATGGTGAAAAATGATGCAGACAAAACGTTTCTTAACACTGCGAATTCTCTTTATATAGACTTAACATACCTTTGGAAGAATGCCGTCAGACTTGAATTAGGCAAATTTACTATTCATTGCTAGGAGTGATGTATGAACATGCTTGCACAACCTTTCAAATTAAAAAACATGCTGGTGATTTCCGGGCTGATGCTGGGATTAAGTGCTTGTTCAGGTGGGGATCAGTCCTCGGATGATCCTAATCGCCTATCCGGTGTTGTCAGCATTGATGGCTCAAGTACGGTGTTCCCTGTGAGTGAAGCGGTTGCCGAGGAATTTCTGGCAATCCAGCCGGGTGTCAGGGTTACAGTCGGCGTTTCAGGCACAGGCGGTGGATTTCAGAAGTTTTCCGCAGGTGAAATTGATATCAGTGATGCATCCAGGCTTATCAAGGACTCTGAAAGTGAGGCCGCTCAGGCTAATGGCATTGATTATCTTGAAATCCCGGTAGCTTTTGATGGCTTGTCTGTAGTTGTAAACAAAGACAATACCTGGGTCGACTACTTGACCATTGCAGAGTTGAAAATGATTTGGCAACCAGGCAGCACTGTCGACTCCTGGAATGATGTAAGGCCCGAATGGCCTGATCAGCCAATGCGACTCTATGGTCCTGGTACAGATTCAGGCACTTTTGATTATTTCACCGAAGTCATCAATGGCGATTCAGGATCATCTCGTCCTGACTATACGGCAAGCGAAGATGATAATGTGCTGGTGCAGGGCATTAGTGGTGATCTTAGTTCACTTGGCTTTTTTGGCTATGCTTATTATATAGCTAATGAAGATGTACTGAAGCTGGTGCCGATTGATGGAGGTACTGGCCCTGTCAGCCCTTCAGACACTACCATTAATAATGGCGCTTATAGCCCCTTATCACGTCCAATTTTCATTTATGTGAGTAAACCCAGTGCTGCACGACCCGAGGTAAGGGCCTTTGTGGAGTTTTACCTCGAGCAGGCGCCAGCCCTGGCGGCAGAAGTAGGTTATGTAGCAATGCCAGCGGCTGAATATCAGCTCTCGAAGGATGCTTTTACAACTTTTTGATGGTCATAAATAACAGGAAAATTAAGCATAGCTTTATGACATCTTTATAAAGCTATGTTTATATTCTGATTTTTGGCAATCGTGTTAGAATCGCGCCAAAAATTACTTATCTTCAGATTATCAGGAAGTAATAGTATGGCCGAAGCAGCCAACCAAACTAAAAAAAAATCCGGTAGGCGCTTTGGGGAGTCATGTATTGTAAGCTGGCTGGGCGTCTGTGCGGCAGTCTCTGTAATCACTACTGCAGCCATTATCGGCTTGCTTCTCAAAGAATCCTATGTCTTTTTTGAAACTGTCAGCCCGCTAGAGTTTTTCTTTGGAACCAGTTGGGTGCCGATACTCCAGCCCAGCTCATTCGGGGTATTACCCCTACTGTGGGGAACGCTCCAGATTACCATTGGTGCGGCAATTGTAGCCATACCGCTGGGTCTGGCCTGTGCTATTTACCTCAGTGAATACGCTTCACCCAGAATGCGTGCCTATATTAAACCTGCACTCGAGTTATTGGCTGGTATCCCGACTGTTGTTTATGGCTATTTCGCATTAACCTTTGTTACGCCAATCCTGCGTAGTATTTTTCCGGAGATTCAGGTTTTTAATGCACTTAGCGCCGCCATAGTGGTTGGCATTATGATCCTGCCGATGATAGCAACCCTGAGTGACAATGCTTTGCGTGCCGTTCCTGACAGTTTACGTCAAGGGGCTTATGCCCTTGGAGCAACTTCTTATGAAGTCACAACAAAGGTAGTTGTTCCTGCAGGCCTGTCCGGTGTTATGGCATCGTTCTTGTTGGCAATTTCTCGTGCGATTGGCGAGACCATGGCAGTAACCATTGCGGCTGGTCAGACACCTAATCTCACCTTAAGTATGTTTGAAAGTGTTCAGACCATGACAGCCTATATCGTTCAGGTCAGCCTGGGCGATACGCCTACCGGAGGCATTGCTTATCAGACTTTATTTGCCGTTGGCGCCCTGCTTTTCGCGATAACCCTGATTATTAATATCATTTCACAGGTGATACTCAACAGATATCGAGAGGTTTACGATTAATGTCGTTAATTTCTGACAAAGACAAACTAAACCTGCTAAAACGACAAAGAAAATCACGTTTCTTTTCCCGTAGTTGTGCTGTAGTGACCTGGTCAAGTGTGTTACTGCTGGCAGTTTTATTATTTCAGGTTTCATATGATGGATTAGCCTGGCTGGATTGGCAGTTTATCAGTAGTTTTCCGTCACGTTTCCCTGAAAGGGCAGGTATAAAATCGGCTTTGGTAGGGACCTTATGGTTAATCGGCCTGATTGCCCTTATTTCAATTCCGGTTGGTGTTTCTTCTGCACTGTATCTGGAAGAGTTTGCCAAGCCGGGCAAGCTTAATAAATTTATTGAAGTCAATATATCGAATCTGGCCGGCGTTCCCTCAATTGTCTATGGAATTTTGGGTTTGGCGATATTTGTACGCTTTTTTGCTTTGGAAAGATCCCTGCTTTCCGGGGCACTGACCATGAGCCTGCTGATATTGCCGGTGATTATCATAGCCAGCCGTGAAGCAATTAAAACGGTGCCAATGAGTATTCGCTATGCTGCATTCTCTTTAGGAGCCACACGCTGGCAAACAGCCTGGGCCCATGTGTTGCCAGCTTCTTTCCCCGGCATAATGACCGGGGTCATCCTGTCTTTATCCCGAGCCATTGGAGAGACCGCCCCCCTGATCATGATTGGTGCCCTGACCTTTGTTGCCTTCTTGCCGGAAGGGCCTATGGATTCTTTCACGGCGATGCCAATTCAGATCTATAACTGGATATCGCGTCCGCAACAGGAGTTCCATGATCTGGCGGCAGCGGGCATCATTGTTTTACTGGGTGTGTTACTGCTAATGAATGCGACAGCAATTTATATTCGAAATAAAACTGAACGGAGATTGAAGTGATGTCTGAATTAGCAGCCGCACAGACTGCAACAACAAAAAGTGCATCGGCAAAGAAATTTGTGCCGGTGACAATAACGGATGTCGCCCTTGATATTCAGGATGTCAGCATTTCTTATTCAGGTAACCCGGCAGTAAAAAAAGTATCCTGCCTTATCGCCCGCAATAAAATCACTTCCATTATCGGGCCTTCAGGTTGCGGTAAAAGCACCTTATTACGTTCGCTGAATCGGATGAATGATTTTATAGACGGTGTGACTATAGATGGAAAAATCCTGTTTTCTGCAGAAGATCTATATGGTGTCGGGATTGATCCCGTAGAAGTGAGGCGCCGAATTGGTATGGTCTTCCAGAAGCCGAATCCCTTTCCCAAGTCGATCTACAAAAACATCGCCTGGGCGCCGGAAATTAATGGTTTTGAAGGTTCAATGGATGAGCTGGTTGAACGCTCATTGAAACAGGCAGCACTATGGGAAGAGGTTAAAGATCGCCTGCATGATTCGGCTTTGAATTTATCGGGGGGACAACAGCAGCGTTTATGTATAGCGCGGGCTCTGGCTATGGATCCTGAAATATTATTGATGGATGAACCTTGCTCTGCGCTTGATCCTATATCGACTGCGCATATCGAAGATTTATTATTTGAACTGAAATCTCGCTACACCATTGTTATAGTGACACATAATATGCAGCAGGCGTCCCGGATTTCTGATTTCACAGCATTTATGGAAATGGGACATTTGATAGAGTTTGGTGATACCAAGCAAGTATTTACCAAACCAGCTGTCAAACGTACTGAAGAGTATGTCACTGGTCGCTTCGGTTAACTTTAAAATCAATTGAGAATTTTATGTCTTTGCACTTCCAACGTGATCTAGAAAATCTTAAGAAAGAAATACTGCTTATCGGCGGACTGGTTGAAGAAGCCATTAATAATTCCATTCGTGCACTTAAAAACCGTGATGCCGTTCTGGCCCAGTCCGTCATTGAAAAAGAATATATTATCGATGAAAAAGAAGTTCAGATTGAAGAGGACTGTCTGAAAATTCTTGCACTGCATCAGCCGGTAGCCATCGATTTGCGTTTTATTGTGGTTATTCTTAAGGTCAATAATGATCTGGAAAGAATGGGCGACTTTGCCACCAATATTGCACAGAGAGCACTTTTTTTATCAGAACAGGATCCACTGCCGGACTTGCTGGAATTTATTGATGAGTTACCGGGACGGGTCCAGAAGATGGTTCGGGATACCCTGGATGCCCTGGTGAAAATGAATGTGGAGCTGGCTCATAAGGTCATTTTGGCGGATGACGCCGTGGATGATATAAACCGCCGCATGTATAAAAAAGTAACTGAAACCATTGTTGCTGATGGCACTACCGCAGAAAGAGCCATCAATTTGCTTTCGACTTCCCGCTATCTCGAGCGTATCGGTGACTTAAGCACCAATATTGCTGAAGATGTCATCTTCATGGTTGAAGGTAATGTCATCAGACATGATCTGGATCATGATTAAAAAGCGCTAATATGCCTAAGTGTGTTGACATCTTAATGAGAACGATTATCATCTATACTGTCTAGTCACACCAGAGAATTCCATGTTTAAGCAAATTAGTGCACTGGCATGCATAGTTGGCATAGTCAGTCTGGCTGGCTGCTCTATCAGCCGGCAGGATAGCCAAACAATATCCCGGAGGGCTATTGTCGATACCTACATAGAGATTGCCCAGGCATCCTATGAAGATTCCCTGATCTCTGCGCGGGTTCTTGAGAGTGCCATTGATGCATTCCTCCTGGAGCCAAATCAAACCACCCTGACTTACGCCAAAAATGCCTGGCTGGCGGCACGTGTGCCCTATGTGCAGACTGAAGCATTTCGTTTCGGTAATGAAGTAGTCGATGAATGGGAGCCGAGAGTAAATTCATGGCCGCTTGACGAAGGCCTTATTGATTACACTGCGCAATCTTACGGTAACGAATCGGATAACAATTATTTTTATACAGCCAATATTATTGCCAATAAACTAATTGATATTGGCGGTATCAGTGTAGATGCAGCTCAAATAACGCCGCAATTACTTGCTGAGACCCTGCATCAGATCGACGGCGTTGAGTCCAATGTAGCTACGGGTTACCACGCCATTGAATTTCTCTTATGGGGGCAGGATCTGAATGGAACTGAACCTGGAGCAGGTAACAGGCCTGCAACAGATTATTCCTTGCAGGCCTGTACGAATGGAAATTGTGACCGTCGCAGAGATTACCTGAAAGCGGTAAGCAGTCTGCTGGTATCCGATCTGGAAGAGATGGTGTACAACTGGCAGCCGGGTGGTGCAGCCTATGAGAATTTAACAGGCAAGGGGCCAGAAGGTGGTCTGGCAACTATCTTGACGGGTATGGGTAGTCTGGCCTACGGTGAACTGGCCGGGGAAAGAATTCGCCTGGCACTACTGCTCAATGACCCGGAAGAGGAGCAGGATTGCTTTTCAGACAATACTCATAATTCACACTATTACGATGCCCTGGCAATCAGCAATGTGTATCTGGGAACCTATGAGCGGATTAATGGCACGGTGATCAGCGGTCCTTCGATTGCAGAACTTATCAGACAGGAAGCTCCTGCATTAGGGGCTGAAATGTTGGCAAGACTGGAAAGTACTGATCTGGCTATGCTTTCCCTGTTGGCAGAAGCCGAACAGGGCAATACTTTTGATGTGCTGATAGCGAGCAATAATACAAGCGGTGAAGAGATTATCACTACGATTGTGGATGCCCTTATGGAAGAAACCCGCACCATCGAGAGAATTATTCGTGCATTAAATCTTCAGAATGTGAGCATAGAAGGTTCAGACAGTCTGGGTGCATTATAAACCTGAGCTGTTCGGGTCTCTGAGGGCAGCGTAATTTTTCTGGATCTGCTGATTCTTTATCGATTTCATGTTGCCGCACCACTCTAATTCAACACGGGCAATATCTTTTGCTGACAAGTGCTTATGAAATTAAGGATATATCTGTATTGCTCGTGCCTGCTGCTAAGTAGTATTGGCAGTGCCCAGCAAAACCCTTTTCCGCTTTCTGAGGCTGGTCTGGAGTATTTAAGCGGGCAGGCACTGTTTGAAAAAGTCTGGGTCAGTGCGCCGTCCTCAACAAGAGCCAGCGATGGACTGGGCCCACTTTACAACGCCAGGTCTTGCGCACAGTGTCATCCGGAAGCCGGTAAGGGGAGTCCGGACTCAGGATTAATTTTTCGTATTGCAGATGATGCCCTTGGTAAACAATTACAACACAGGGCCGTCCGGGGCATAGCGGCGGAACCTCAAATTGACGTCGCTTATAACACCAGTATGGAAGTGCTGGTCGATTCAGATGAAATCATACTACATCATCCGGTTTATCAGTTTAGCGAACAAATTATGGAGCTTTTGCCCTTTTCTCCGCGTCTCCCTCCGTCATTACAGGGGCTCGGTTTACTGGCATCTATTCCTTTGGAAGAAATTCTTGCCAGGGCTGACCCCGATGACAGCAACCGGGATGGTATTTCAGGCCGTGCGGGTGTCGGACGATTTGGCTGGAAGGCGGATGTAGGAAGCCTTGAAGAGCAAGTTGCATTAGCCCTGAGTCTGGATATGGGTATTAGCTCAGAGTTAGAGCCTAACCCCATGGGTGACTGCACAAGCCAGCAGGCTGAGTGCCTGATTCTGCCAAACGGAGCTTCCAGACAGGATGATTATATGGAGATTGGCAGGCCTGCTTTTAGCAGTCTGCTCAATTTTGTGAGCAATATACCCGTAACTCCAGGAGAAAATACAAGGCAAAATGCCAATATTGCCGGGCAATTAATTTTTCAGCAAATTGGTTGTCTGGCATGCCATCAGACGGCTTACAGCGAAGGCAATATCAATCCGTATTCTGATCTGTTGTTGCATGATATGGGTGAAAGTCTGGCAGATACTCTGGACCCTGACATGATGAGAGAATGGCGTACTCCGCCTCTATGGGGTCTGGGCGCTTACAGTCTGCAGGCAGAACAATTTTATCTGCATGATGGGCGTGCCAGAAGTCTGACAGAGGCCATTTTATGGCATGCCGGCGAAGCGGAGTCTTCAAAGCGGGCATTTGTAGCCTTAACACAAACACAACGCGAAGATTTAATCAGTTTCTTGCAGGGCTTATAATGACAACGATGAATAAATTTTTATTAAAAACAGGCATTCTTATCCTTGCGCTATCAAGCGTACCGCTGAGCTATGGCCAGAATCTGCTTACCCGGGATGAAGAATGGACGGCTATCAATTTGCTGGTTACAGACGAGCTGGTTATTCCTGCCTATCAGAATCTGCAAACGAGTTCTCTGGAATTAGTGAGTGCGACTGAAAATTTTTGTTCGGATATCAGTGCAGAGAATCTGAATACCTTACAAGCGGCCTTTCATCAGACTATGTCAGGCTGGCAGGCAATTCAGCATATACAGTTTGGGCCGATTACCTATTTCAACTGGAATTTCCGCCTGCAATATTGGCCGGATGAGCGAGGTACCAGTGCGCGGCAATTAACTACCCTGATTGCCTCGCAGGATGAGTCGGTTCTGACAACTGATATGTTTGCCAGACAGAGTGTTGGTGTGCAGGGCTTGCCCGCTCTCGAGCGCATGCTGTTTGATGACGAGCCGATGAATAATTTCAGAAATGATTCCTACCTGTGTTTATTGAGTGTAACCATTGCCCGCAATATTAATGAGATAAGTGCCGGTGTTTTGCAGCGCTGGGTAGAAGAGTACCGGGCAATAGTCCTGGAACCGGTGGCCAGTGGTTTTTATGAAAATGCAGAAGATTTAAGCATAGATTTTTTAAAGGCTCTGCAGGAAGCGATTGCCAAAATTCGTGACTTGAAACTGGCTCCTGCTCTGGGTGATTCTTTTGCTGCTGCCAGAAATCGCGAAGCAGAATCCTGGCGCTCGGAGCGTTCGCTGGCCAACATAAAAGTTAACCTTCTGGCACTTGAACCATTATTTGCAGCCTATTCAGCTGCATTCCATGAAGCAGATGCAGTAGCCGTAATGAATGCTTTTGCAGAATTAACAGCCAGCCTTGCTGATATGCCGGATTCAATGACAGTGGCACTGTCCGATGAAGAGCAGTATGTGCAGTTGCAGTCTGTTCATACACAGATGGATACGCTTCATGAAGCCCTGGAGCTTGCATTAAAAAATACAGACCTTTATTTGGGCTTTAACAGCCTGGATGGAGACTAGTATGTCATCCATCAGTCTGCAAAGACGTTCATTTTTAAGTGTTGCCGTACTACTGGCCGTAAATCCTGCCTTCTCCCTTGGGCAAAATGGCAGACAGCCAATTTTTCTGAGTGCAGCTACAGATCGGGATAATAAACATTGGCTTGAGGCCTTCACAATCAACAATGAGCAACTGACCCTACTATATAGCAGGCTCTTGAGTGAGCGCGCTCACGCAGTAGTCTTATCCAGGGAGGCTGATATTTTTGTTGCAGTAGCGCGTCGCCCTGGAACCACATTGGTGGTAGGGAATGTAGCCAGTGGCGATATCTTGCAAACACTTCAGGCTCCGGAAAACAGGCATTTTTATGGGCATGGTGTTTTTTCATCTGATGGCAGCTATTTCTATACGACTGAAAATGCCTATGAAGATATGTCGGGTGATAATGGGCGCATAGGGGTCTGGCAAGTTAAGCGAACAGCAACTGACATCAGCTTTGATCGAATTGACGAATTTTTCAGCTATGGTGTCGGACCGCATGAACTACTGTTACTACCCGATCAGGAAACACTGGTGATAGCCAATGGCGGTATACGTACGCATCCGGGTTCGGAACGCGAGATGCTTAATATTGACTCAATGCAACCTTCTCTGGCTTATATCGACAGGCAGAGCGGTGAATTACTCGAACAACAAAGTTTGCCTCCTGAATTTCATCAGGCCAGTATCCGGCACATAGATATAAACATAGATGGACAGGTTGCACTGGCCATGCAGTTTGAAGGTGAGCCATTTTTACGCGTTCCTCTATTGGCCATCCACCGGCGCGGGGAAGCTATCCAGACTATGCTGGCACCCGAGCAGGTGCAATCCCGTATGGAACAATATGTAGGCTCCATTCGCTATGATCAGAGTGGGCGTTTTCTGGTTGCTTCTTGTCCCCGTGCCAATATGCTGACTTTTTGGGATGCAGAAAATGCAGAGTTTATAAATCAGGTCCGTGCAAGAGATGCTTGCGGAGTCTGCGCCTTTGAGAACGGATTTTTATATAGCGCGGGTACCGGGCAGATTCGATATTACGATTTATTACAGGGTGCCATTGTCGATATTCCGATGCGTGATGATTTCAGCACTGGCTTGTTCTGGGACAATCATCTGGTGGTGAGCTAAGTGCTAAGAGTCAGTACCGCTATTGTCCTGTCCATAATAACTCTAGTCAGTTTGACTATGGCTGCGAGTGATGAGGGCGAGCTCAGACAGACTAAACTGGTTGATCTTGGCACTGCACTATTTTTTGATGTGAACCTTTCCCGGGACCGGACACAAAGTTGTGCGACATGTCATGATCCGGCACGAGCATTTATTGATTGGCGTGATAGTGGTGTTGATGCCGCAGCGTCGCTGGGAGGGGATCTGGTTTCTCTGGGTGACAGGAATGCTCCCACCTTAAGTTATACAGCACTGACTCCGGATTTTCAGCTTAACGCAGAGGGTGAATATGTGGGTGGCATGTTTCTGGATGGTCGTGAAAGTGACCTGCAGTCACAGGCAGGAGCACCCTTGCTAAATCCGATAGAAATGGCATTCCCGGATAAAGCGGCTGTTGTCGATCGCTTGCTGGAAAATCCGGTCTACGTAACTGCCTTCAGGGAATTATTTGGTGATGATATTTTTATAGACCATGAACTTGCTTATGAGGCTTTGACGGAAAGTATTGCCGCTTTTGAACAGACTGAATTCTTTTCGCCTTTTGACTCTAAATATGATCGTTATTTGCGTGGTGAATATGAATTAAGCAGAGAAGAAGAATTGGGAATGACACTTTATTTTTCTGAGCAATTCACCAATTGCAATCAATGTCATCAGCTAAATCTCTTGCCCGGATCTGAAAGAGAAACGTTCACTAACTACACCTATCATAATATTGCCGTGCCAATAAATAAGGCATTGCGTGCAGCGAATGGGCTTGCAAGTGGACATAGAGATTTGGGATTGCTTGAGAATCCGCTGGTAAATGATCCTCAGCAGGCAGGCAAATTTAAAGTGCCCACATTAAGGAACATCGCAATTTCCGGGCCATATATGCATAATGGCGTATTTCAGGACTTAAAAACCGTGATGCTCTTTTATAATAAGTTTAATGCCAGAAGCAGCGCATCACAGATTAATCCTGAGACAGGTGAGAGCTGGGGAGAGCCAGAAGTTGCAGAGAATATATCGCTTACCGAACTGGAATCTGCGCCTGCACTTGATGAAAAAAGAATAGATGCATTGATAGCTTTTATGCGACTATTAACAGACAGACGCTACGAACCTCTCCTCGAATTCGAAAATTAATCCACACCTAAAAGTAAGATTCATGAAATTTATTGATACTGAAATAAGTGCTCGCCTGAAAAATCACGCTGATGGAATTATGGGCAGATACTGCACATTGATTGGCATTAGTGAAGAGGCGTTAAAAACCACACGGGCTTTCTTTGATATTTATAATATTGAAGGTAATCGTCTGAGTGGAAGCAGTACCGGAGACAACGTTTTGCCTAATATATTTAAAGGCGAAACAGGGAAAATATTTACTAAAGCAATCGAGTATCGGCCTTTTCAGGATGCTGAATTAATCACCATGATTCAGGGCTTGATCAGTACAGATATTGCGGATGCGGATTTTAAATATACAGCAAGAGGCGATCATTTTGCATTTTCCAAACCCAGTGATAGTGAAAAGGCTGCCGATAATATTCGAATAGCTCATGATAAATATGCGTACTTTTTGAAAATGCTGAAGGCGATGGAACTTATTATTGCTGAACATGGTGAGAAACTAAAAAAGTGGAACGGATTACGTGATATAGAAAATGTCGCCAATAATATTCAGATACTTGATGAAATTGTACAAAATCTGGCGATGGAGCCCGACGGTTCAGATACGATAAAAACTTCTGGTCTTACTTTAGATGATCTGGGTATGGTGGTCAGGCTTGATCCGCAAGTGGCTAAAACTATCGGTATAGAAATCACAGAAATTAAAAGTCATTGTCACTTGCCAGGTAATGCAGCAGCAGAATATATACAAAGCTGTGGCTTGCAAAAATATGCTCAGGAGGCCCTGGTTGTCGCTCAGCTCGTCGAATATGCAGAGAGTGTGCGTAATATTGATGCGCCTTATTACGGTTCTTTCCCCAAAGTTCTCTCCGCAGATGGTAAAGGCTTAAGGTTTTCCTTTCATAAATTTCATCATGCCTATCTGTTACGTGAAGGACAGGGCGGTATACCGGGTATTGATATTTCTGCAGCGATGTATAAAGAGCTAGGTGGCACGGATGCATTAATGAAACATCTTCAAGATCATCAGTTAATCACTGAACTGCCTCATCGTGAAAATGATTTTCGTCGTGGCCGATCTAATAAGCTACGCTGGGCAGAATCCAAATCACTGCAAGAGTTAGAGGCTGCGCTTGATGATTACAGTGAAACAAAGGATAAAGGCAGTGTGCTCAGGGAGCATCTGATAGCGCATTTTTCGAACAGTGTCAGTGAGAATTTCGGGGATTTTTCATTAGGAGAAGTTGACCCGGATAGTGGCGAAGAAGTCACCGTAGTGGTGTTGCCTTCGCCTAATATGGCGGGTAAATCCACATCCCTGAAAGCATTGGGTCTCATATTGCAGGGGGCCCTGATGGGCAGAACAGTAGCCGCCGAAACGGCAGAGCTGACTGTACCGGATCAGATATATCATAATTTCAACGTGGAGGATGACCTTACCCATCAGCGTAGTACTTTTAAAGCGCAGTTGGAAAACATCAAGGATTTTCTTGATAACGCCACTATTAACAGTCTTGGACTTTTCGATGAATTGTTTAATGGAACCAGTTCTGATTATCAATTGGCTCTGGCCTGGTCATTTCTGGAAAAATGTTCTGCCCGCAGTTTGCGTGTCATGATTTCAACACATAACCGGGATCTTGAATATTTCAGTGATCCTTTGGGCTATGAGCACATCAAGGGTTCTCATGGTCGTCCCATTGATGCAATTAACCCCAAAGGCGGACGCAATGCCAAGACCGTATCCATCGGGCACGACCATAAATTCAAATATGGTTCAGAACGTGATAGTGAGGCCCTTATAATTGCCAGTGAAGTGTTAAGCCCGGCACATGATGAAATTTTACAGCGCGCTGAAGAAATTCTGGCGCATATTCGTCTGCAACGCTGAGATCGTGAAAGTTTTTTAACCAGCCTCAGATTTTAATGGTGATGGCCGCCGGGCCCATGCACATGGCCATGGGCAAGTTCTTCAGCAGTCGCTTCACGCACGTCTACCACTTCCACATCAAAGGTCAGCGTTAAACCTGCCATCGGATGATTAGTGTCTACAGTCGCCATGGTGTGGCCAACTTTAATAATGCTTACCTGCTTTTGCCCCTGATCGGTTTGTACAACAGCAACCATCCCCGGTTGCCATTTCTTTGCTCCATGTAAATGTTTTACCGGCACACGTGCCTGGCTATCGGCTTTCCGTTCACCAAATGCAGCTTCAGGCGGCAGGGTGATACTTAAAGTGTCGCCCCTGGTTTTGCCTGTCAATGCGTCCTCCAGGCCCTTGAGTAGTGTGCCATGACCATGCAGATAGGTCATGGGCTGCCCTGACTGGTGAGAGTTGTCGAGTTCCTCCCCCTGTTCATTTTTCAAAGAGTAATGGAACTGTACGGCGGTGTTCGTAGCGATCTGCATGAATTAGTCTCAAACTATTGGAAAGCCTGCCATGATCCCAGAAAAAAACAGGCAGGAAAAGTAAAATAGAAAAATTCAGAAAAGTACCCAGTAAGCAAAGGGATAGAAAAATTTCATTTATGCATCCAGCTGACTGGAGAAATTTAGGTTAACCATTTGCAATGAATAGTAGATACTCTTCTTAAAAAATGGTGCTTTACCCATAAAGTCTGAAACCTGAATTCAGCAAGAAGCTGGAATTTTCAATTTACAGATGACGAAACTGATCCATGAATGTCTGGTCAATGTGATTCTTCCATCGCCAAACCCAGGCGCCCGAAAAAACCGGGAAAGGTTTTTTGTAAGCGCAGGCAACTTTATTACCTAAGGACAATAAACTCAGGAAATTATCCTGCGGTTTATAAGCCGTCAGCTTTTCATTTAGCAGGTGATTTCTTATATTTTCATATAAATACGGCGCTTGTCTGACGGCATAGACTCCAGCTTTGGGGCGCGGGTCTAAATCCATATGGGCAATATCGCCGGCAGCAAAAATATCATCATGACTGATTGATTGCAGAAACTGATTGACCCTGACAAAACCATCCTGATTACAGGCCAGTCCCGATTTTGCCAGCCAATCGGCTGCACTGGCCTGGGTGCACCAGAATAAATGATCGTAAGTCAGTGTCTCGGATGAGTGGGAAATCAGTGCTGGCTCTGCAACGAGTTTGACGGAGAAATTCGGATAAATTTTGATTTCTCTCACACGGCAAAGCTGCTTAACCAAAGTGACAGTTTTTTTCGGATAAGCAGGTAATAAATCTGCAGTGCCAAAGGCGAGACTGTATTCTGTTTTGTTTCTGCTTTGAGGGTTATTTTCCAATGCCCATGCCATGGCGAGCATGACTTCAACACCGCCGGCTCCGCCCCCTATCAGCACCAGTTTTTGTTTGTTTTGAGCGGCAGTGATTTTTTGTTGAACTTTTAACCAGTGCTGATAAAAAGTGGCTATAGGTTTTACAGGAATGGCATACTCATGCACCCCGGGCACACTGTGATCCGGTGTTGAGCCGATATCGAGGGAAAGCAGGTCGTAGTGTAGTTCCTGGTCCTGATGGATTTGCAGTGTTTTGGAATCAGGATTTATTCCAAAAACACTGGCCTGAAGAAATTCTACATTAGCAGCGGCGCATAAAGCAGGCAGATCAATATGAATATCTTCGTAAGTATAGTGCCCAGCAATAAGGCCTGGTAGCATGCCGGAATAAGGCGTCAGGTTTTGAGGTGAAATCAGGCTAAGCCGGGTCCCGGGTAAGGGATTTTTAATCCACTGTTTAAGCAGCAGTGCATGCGTATGCCCGCCACCGACCAAAACAATATGTTTGTATTTTGACGTTTGAATCAAAACACTTCCCTGTGTTTATAGGCTAACAATTAAATTCTTTCTAATGCAGCAAGCATTATATTAGTGGTCAGTATCTGAGGTAAAACTTCTGCGGGTTTGCCTGGGTCTGCTGGGTACATAAGATACAGAGGGACGCCACTGGTTTCATAGCTTCTTAATACGGCGGTAATTTCCGGATCGTTATTGGTCCAGTCGCCTTTTAGATAAGTTACATTATTTGCTTCGAGCGCTGATACAAATTCTCCAGAACTCAGCACCACCCGCTCATTAACCAGACAGGTTATACACCAGCTGGCTGTCATGTTTACAAACACAGGCCTGCCCTGATTCCGTAATTCCGCCAGACGGGCAGCACTATAGTTTTCATAGACCGCATCTTCAGAGACTGTTTGTGTAAAGGACCGGGTCTCAAGTAAGGGTGAGCTCAATACGCCAAGTGTGATCACCAGGCATAGCAGGATAATAAGGGCATTGGCATAACGCCAGAAAACAGAAGCAATTGAGCGACGGCGTTGATAGAGCCACGAAGCCAGTGCCAGGAGGACACAGCACGCAATGACCAGAGCCATGCCATCAGTGCCAGTCTGATTGCCGAGCACCCACAAAAGCCAGACTGCAGTGGCATAGAGGGGAAAAGCCAAAAACTGTTTAAAAGTCAGCATCCATTTGCCAGGATGAGGCAAGAGGCTGGATAGCGTGGGATTAAATGAAATCAGCAGGAAAGGCAGGGCCATACCCAGACCCAAAGAGAAAAAAACCGCGAGGGCAATCAAAGGTGGCTGAGTAAAGGCAAAGCCGAGTGCTGCGCCCATAAAGGGTGCCGTACAGGGGCTGGCTACGACACTGGCAAGTATGCCGGTAAAAAACGAGCCGGAATATCCTTCTTTATCCTGTAGTTCAGTACCAACTCCCATGATACTGGTGCCAAACTCAACAAGGCCTGACATTGACAGGCCCATCACGAAAAACAGGAATATCAGGGCGCTGATAAACCAAGGGGATTGCAGGTGGAAACCCCAGCCAATCATTGCACCACCGGCTTGCAGAGCCAGTAATACCGATGCCAGCAGCAAGAAGGCCACAATGACGCCGGCTGTATAAGTCAGACCATGTAAACGCTTCTCCTGTTGCGAGGATTTACTACTGGATGCCAGGCTAAGCACCTTTAAGGAAAGTACTGGAAAGACGCAAGGCATGAGATTCAGGATCATGCCTCCCAGTAAGGCGAAGGCAAAGACCAGCACAAGACTCATATCAGAACCGGGACTAGTCAGGGTGTCAGTTGCTCTGGCAGCCAGGAGGCTCAGGTCTGAGGCATTGATACCGTCGGGCTCTGCGGTTATTTCATAAGCAATTTGTTGGCCCAAGTTATCGGTAACCAATAACAGACCGGTGATTTGTTCCGGTGCTTCGCGAAGTCGTGGATGATGCTGCTGGGACATTTGCAGGCTGGATACCTGATAGGTAATTTCCTGAGCGGCAAGATAATTAAATACCCTGTGTTCACCTGGGATAAACATGATGTCGCGGGAATTTTCAAAAACTGGTTCAGTGGCCTGAATAAGTAAATTTAAAGAACCGTCAGCGATTGAAAAGGTGCTGCTAAAGGAGACTCCACTGGTGGGTAATGATGCACGGGTAAGGGCGAAACCTTCGGCCCAGTTTTGATTCTGTGTTATTTGTTCTGTCGCCAAAACAGGTATGGACAGATTGACAAGCGCTCCGCCCGGAATGCAGATGTCTTCACACTCAAGCCATTGGACATTTGCACTGACAGTCAGGCTGTCCCCCTGATAGTTGGCGGGAACGCTTAGTTGAGTCAATAAAAAAATTTCGTCTTCATAACCGAAGTCGATAAGATCGGCAGGCAATTCAAAACGTTCAGGCGTAGGCCAGATAATGTCGCTGGCTGTTACACCTGCTGGCAGATTCCAGTTAATTTCTGTAGCCCGACCAGCATCGCCGGGATTTTTCCAATAGGTATGCCAGTTCTCCATATGGTCCAGCCGCAAGGCCACCCAGGTATCCTGACCCGGAGCTACGCCCGTCATTTCGGCGACCAGTTCTGCATCAACATGTTCGCCAATAACGACTTGTGCCTGTGCAGCAAAGCTGAACACTAGGATCAAGAGACTGGCGAGTTGTGAAAAGGCACGCTTCATTGTTTTATAAAGACTCTGCATTGCACTAATTGTTACGAATCCTACTGATTTTACAGTAAATATTGAATTTTAGGATCAAATGAATTGTTAAAAAAGTGTGTAAGCAGGCTTTTGGGATCGTGAATTACCGTTAGATCAGCATCTATAAGGGTAATAAGGCATTTTCATTCAGATTGATTCTGATAATGGCTCCTCCCAGAATCAGATCATTCCATTGGTTGGCTTGTTGCGAGATAGCCCCCTGGATCAGCAATTCATCCAATATTTCAGTGCTTAATACACCTGATCTTGAATATGGATAGGCCTGCCAGCCCACCGGCTCAGATACCCATATATTCCCGTTAATCATTTGCTCGAAGCCGTCTTGCTTGAAGAAAGTAAGAATTTCTTCTGTACCATCATTATTGAGGTCAACAAAGAGAGCGTACAGCCTTTCCCAGCGACGACCACTTTGCATAGAGACCAATATGACTTCCGGAAGCTCGCGGGAGTCAGGCCAGGTAACAAGCCTGTTTTCAATTTCTGCTACAGATTGAGGTAGTGGTGTGAAACGATTACTTTCCAGTACAAAGTCGATGTTTGCCACCAGCTCCGGATCACTTTCCTGATACAGGGTTTTTAGTTCTTCCAGTGCCAGATAGCCTTGTCTTCCCAGGGACCAGCGCAAGTAATTGAGATCCAGTTCTGCGAAGCTGATGTTGCCGGATAAATGCCTGTTTAACTGACTTTGTGCTGAGATTCCCTGTAAATTCAGAAGGGGTGTATTGACCAGAACCATCAGTATCATGACGAACAGGCCCATGCGAATATTGACCCAGGCCAGGCCATGTAGCCAGGTATCCCTTTTCTTTATAATGGATATTAAGTAGCCAATGGCAAACAGCGCCATGAGTCCGGCAATGATCAGCGCCCAGCAGCGCGGCACGGTAAGCCCGTATTGTGCGATACGTAAGCTCATGCCGTAAAAAATCAGGATGCTATAAATGGGTAACAGAGCAATGGCTACATAGATAAAGCGATGCATATCCAGCGGGTAGGGCAGCTCATCCTTTTCGGTCTGATAGACTGCATTGACCGCAAACAGGATCAAGGCCTGTAACCAGAGCAGGAGGCCGGAACCATAGTCTGTATCCCACAGGGTTTCCAGACCAGTAAAAGGTAGGAAGGCCAGAAACAGAACACTTATGACTGCCAGGATGGGCAACAGGAACTTAAGCAGGGTTTTTAACAGACGCGAAACACTTTCGACAATATTGACCAGATTGCGAAAGGTAATAACAGCAATGCCAAAGGCGACTGATCCGGCGGGAATCAGAAACCAGTCCTGTCTGAACAGGTAGCTGAAGAGGCCGATGCCTATCAAATCAAATATTGCGCCCCAGAGAAAAAGGATGCCCAGAAAGAGTAATAAAAATAACAGGGAAAAACCCATGACCAAAAAATTATGCCAGGAATTACTAAGCAAAGAGCCATAGCTTATCGACTTATTCTTCAGGTATTCCTGTGTATACATCAGGGCTTTGAAAGAGGCTATGCCGATGGTGAGTGTGAAGACTGCAGGTAAGGCTTCAACATTAACAATTTCAACGGGTTCCATCTGAAGACCCGTATAGGCAGCAATGAGTACCAGCAGTAAGGCATAGGGACCCAGGCATATAAGCAGTCGTCTGTAATTTTCTCGCTCTACAGTAAAAAGTATAAAAGCAGGTACTGCAATTAAAAATGCCAGCAGGGTCGTGAGCCAGATTGGTTCCTGGGCCGGCCACAGGTCAGCTTCCAGGGCGCGATAAAGCAACAAGAGGCAGAGGCCCTGGATAAATGAGACCGCAACCATTAATCTTCTGGGTAAGACCATTTTTACTTCCCGTTTACAATAAGAAGCTGGAAACCTACTCTATTTCGAAATACTTTTTATTCCATCATTACCTGAAAAAATCAAGCTGCTGACAGATCCTTCATAATTAACATTCAGATAGTTTTGCATATCAGCCCAGTAGTTTCTAAGCATGCCATGTTCAATTTGCATGACATCAGGAATAGCGGTTATTTCAGCTTCCTGGTAAATATAAAAAAATTCGGCTTCAAGTTCTGCGCCAACCAGAATTAGTGAAATCTCCTCTCTCTGTGCATTCCAGAGCCTGAAGCTTTTAGCAAGTTCAAGGCTGACCAAAGCCTGAGCCCGGATATTATCGAGTCCGCCTTCAGATTGAATTGCATTACCAAAAGCGTGCTCAACATCATGAGCATAGAGTTGGTGAATAACTTCCAGCATATGGGTACGGGGGTTAAAGGCGATGCTTGTCAGTATGCTTTGTTCACGATGCGCCTGTACCGGTGTTGCAAGCGGCAACACCAGGCAGGCACAAAGAAGGAGTGAGGCCAGGCGCATTTACTCGCCTGTGGGTTCCAGCGGTACTTCATTACCAGTGTCCATATCCTCGCCGGTTTCTGCTTCCTCCAGTTCTACCAGCAGGTCTGCCATCAAATTACGGTCAGGGTTATCGTCACGATAAAGCTCAAGGCGGGAGCGTTGAATTTGCTGCGGGATGCGATTGTTATTTCGGTCTGTATCCGCGATCTGCAAGATCGGATCTAGTTCTACAGCAACGATGGCCTCGGTACTTAGCAGCATTTTGGTGACCTTGTCCGGACTTCTGCGCCAAACTTCGGCAGGGATCATCAGGTCTTCACTGTCACCATTGGCATATTCAATACGCAGCGGCAGCGGCATGACCAGGCCGCCGATATTGTCAAAATCCAGAAAGTAGATCAGCAGACCATCGGCAATAGATTGGTCGAGTAACTCGAGTTCCCAGTCCTCCAGACTTTCCCGAAAACTGGTGTATTCATTACGATCTGCATTGGAAACCGTAAATTCATCATTTTCGTTGTAGAGATCCTCCAGTTCCGGGAATTCCTCGACCCGCTTAGGCATATTTTCATTCCTGATTTGGGTGAGAGAAAGAGGTTCTTCTGCCGCTTCCTCGCGCTGAATTGGCATTTCTATTTCCGGGTTCTGTGTTGAAATGCCATATTCCCGAATGTCACTCAGGCCGATATCAACATGATCGGTGGTATAAAACCAGCCGCGCCAGAACCAGTCGAGATCTACAGCCGATGCATCTTCCATGGTGCGGAAAAAGTCAGAGGGGGTGGGGCGTTTAAACATCCAGCGCTGGGAATATTCCTTAAAGGCAAAATCGAACAGATCACGTCCCATCACGGTTTCACGTAATATGGTGAGGGCAGTTGCCGGTTTACCATAGGCATTATTACCTAATTGCAGAACGGATTCCGAATTGGTCATGATGGGAACCTGATTTTCTGAAAGCATATAGCCGGTAATATTAGCCGGATCGCCACGCCGTGAGGGGTAGTCATCTTCCCATTCCCGTTCCGCGAGAAATTGCAGAAAGGTATTAAGGCCTTCATCCATCCAGGTCCACTGGCGTTCATCAGAATTGACGATCATCGGAAAATAACCGTGTCCGATTTCATGGATAACCACAGAAATCAGCCCGTATTTGGTGCGACGGGAATAACTGCGTTCTCCAGTTTCTTCATCTAGCACCGGACGATAACCATTAAAGGTAATCATGGGATACTCCATGCCTCCTGATTCCCAGCCATTGACAGAAATGGCCACCGGGTAGGGGTAGGAAAAAGAAAAACGTGAATAAACATCCATGGTGTGGGCAACGGCGTGCGTTGAATACTGCGACCATAATGGTTCAGCTTCAGGTGGGTAGTATGACATCGCCATGACCAGTGGATTATCACGGTCATTCTGCTGATGCCCCAGAGCATCCCAGATATATTTACGGGAACTGGCCCAGGCGAAATCCCGGACATTTTCGGCTTCGAAAATCCAGGTTACCATGTCGTCTGTGCCTTCTTCCTGATTGGCCATGGCTTCTTCCGGAGTCACAATAAATACCGGGGTTTCCGAATCTGCGGCCTGTTCAAGTCGATCCTGTTGTTCGTCGGTCAGTACGGCATTGGGGTTTTGCAGCACGCCGGTAGAGGCAACA
This sequence comes from uncultured Gammaproteobacteria bacterium, assembly GCA_963975155.1. Lineage (GTDB taxonomy): Bacteria > Pseudomonadota > Gammaproteobacteria > Pseudomonadales > Pseudohongiellaceae > UBA5109. The sequence continues at coordinate 256,008 of CAXBFG010000003.1, forward strand.
ATATGATCTGCCGGAACAGTCAGATGGACTTCAAAGTCTCCAAACTCAAGCGAGAATTCACCGGTGCCGACAAACTGTTTATTTATCCAGCCATCGTAATCGGTATAGGGCGCCATGCGCGGATACCATTGTGAAATGGCAAACTGATAAGTATCGCTTTCTTCAAAGTACTCATAACCACCACGGCCACCCAGTACGCTTTGATTGATGATGTTGTGCTGCCAGTCGATTTCAAAACTGACGGAGTCTCCCGGTGCCAGGGGCTCCTCTAGATCCACTCGCATCATCGTGCCATTGATTTGAGTGTTTAGCTCATTACCACGCACTTCCTGCACACGGCTGATCTGAAATCCTCCCTGAAAATTGTCAAAAGTCTGTTCCCGACGCAGGGTATAGAAACTTAGGCGGTCACTCGTGCCGGCCGTTTCGCTGGAGCGGGCAATGGACTCATTCTGAAAGCGGTTCTGATCCAATTGCAGCCAGAGATAGCGTAGTGTGTCTGGTGAGTTATTTGTGTAGGTAATCCGCTCTGAGGCAGTGATGCGCTGGTTGGCCTCATCCAGAGTAGCTTCAATAAAGTAATCTGCCTGTTGCTGCCAGTATTCGCTGCCAGGTGCTCCCGAGGCTGTTCGATAACTATTGGCGGTGGGAAGCACTTCATCAAGCTGACGAAATTTGTCCTGGAAGGGCCCTTTGGTCTGACTGATCTGAGCATTGGCTGTCAGGCTCAATGAAAGCAGGCATAAAGTAATAATAAGTTTCATCGCGGGACTCCAAAAAAGCACATTTTGCGGAGAGTATACCTGTTCTTTTAAAGGTATACATTTCAACATGCTATAGGGTATATTTTGCGCATTATTAATAACAATAAAATAATATTCAGGAGGGGAATAAATGCACAGTTCATTGCGAGCAATACTCACTACAATTCTAGTGTTGCCATTTGCAGCTACCGTTCAGGCACAGGGTATTTTCGGTCATTGGGACCCTATTATGCATGAGGACCAGGAAGAACGTATTCCGGGTCCGTTTGTGGGTGATTATGCAGGTCTACCGGTGAATGCAGCGGCACAATTACGAGCAGATAGCTGGCAACCATCCTTACTGACTCTGCCGGAACATCAATGTAAACCACACCCCTCTACCTATGGTTTTCGTGGTGTTGGTAATCTTTATATCTGGCAGGAACTAGACCCGAAATCTCTGGAACTGGTGAAAATTGGTACGCATATCAGGTGGCAGGCTCAACGCCGGGAAATCTGGATGGATGGTCGTCCTCATCCTGACGAGATGTATCCACATACCTGGCAGGGTTTTTCAACCGGCGAATGGGAAGGGGATACTCTGGTCGTGACAACGACCCATTTGAAAGCCGGGTGGATGCGTCGTAATGGTCTGGCCCTGAGTGATCAGGCTACGATGATTGAGCGCTTCATACCCCAGGGTGATGATGAAACTATTTTACACATCTATATGGTTCAGGATCCTGTGTATCTGGATGATGTGTTTTTCAAATCAAATGGATTTTCCAAACGTCGTGAAACGACTATGGACCCTTATCCATGCCGTCCTGCGACAGAAATAGTAAGAGAGCCGGGTGAAATACCCCACAATCTACCAGGCCAGTCCACTTATGCTGTAGAGTTCTCAGAAATGTTAGGGGTGCCTATAGAAGCCGGGCGTGGCGGTGGGATTACGATGTTGCCTGAATATATGGAAGTTGTCCGAAACTGGAGAAATGAAAATATGACGGCGGATGAGCGTAACGGTGATGGTAATATCTTCCCGGTAAGAGAGTGATCTAAACTATTATGAAATTGTAAGATATCAAGAATAAGGATAATTAAAATAATTAAAAGAGGGCTTAGGCCCTCTTTTTTTATGCGGCTTTAGTGCTGAATTCAGATTTGCTTACACCAATAGTGCATTGGTATTTTAAGCATTTAGTGCCGCACAACTCTTGGCCCAATAATTAGCCGCTTTGAATCAGCTTTCGGGAGCTGAACGAGCTGGCAGTTTGATATGAACGAACTAAACCAGTTAAAGGATGTTGAATAAAACACTATGTAGGGTGACAGGTAATGATATAAATGGAGTGTGAAGTATAAAAATTAGGGATTTATAAGTTCAAAGCGAGTATTGCAGCGTATTCAGTCAAGGCTAAACATCTGAAAGACAGGTCGATGACCTTATCCGAAAAATATGGCTGCACCAATTCTCAGCTTTTGTCCCGGGAATATTTCCGCTGCAGAGTAGTATTAAGGTTGTAAGGCTTGAAAGAATCTTCATCTTTCATCCATCAGCAATGAGGGGTCTAATTATTCACAGCCAAAGGATAAAATTAAAACAAAAAAAAGGCAGCCATCTGGCTGCCTTTTTATTTTACTAGCTGATGCCAGAATCAGTTTGAAGCAACGGTTCCTGTTGTTTCATTGATTCTCATCTGGAAGGGCACGCTGTTAACGATTCCAAATATCAGAGATGAGAAGCGATAATCCTGTTCAGCTGAACTGCGGACTATCTGCCTTACTGCAGGCATATCAGCATGATCAAGTGGTCGTGCCAGCGCAAACTGGAGTAATTTTTCAGTCATGGCGCTAACAAAAATTTCCTGATTGTCCAGTAACCAATCACGCAGATCATTAATACCATTGATTTGAGTTCCATCAAATAGGGTATCTGCTGCGTTGATCGGGACTGTACCGTCCAGCGTTCGATAGCGACCAACACCATCAAAGTTCTCCATGGCGAAACCAATGGTATCCATCAACTTATGGCAGGAAGAACAAACCGGATCAGCCCTGTGCATTTCCATCTGCTGACGCAAGGATTGTGGCACACCCTCGGTTGCTGTCAGATTTGTATCGACATTCGGCGGGGGCTCTGGTGGAGGAGTGGCAATAAGGTTGGTCAGGAACCATTTTCCGCGTGTAACCGGTGAAGTTCTGATAGACAGTGAGGTCAGGGTCAGGACACTGCTGTGACCCAATACGCCACGTCTGGTTTCATCAGTGACTGCAACTCTGCGCATACGGTCGCCAAGAATTCCTGGCATACCGTAGACTTTAGCCAGACTTTCATTGACGAAGGTGTAATCCGCATTAATGAGATCTACTACGTTACGGTCTTCATCAATAATGCTCTGAAACAGCATTTGTGTTTCACGAACAGATGACTGGCGCAGGTTATCATCATAATCCGGAAATAAAGCCGGATCAGGAACGATACCCTGAATATTTCGTAGTGTTAACCACTGTGATGCAAAGTTGCTAGTCAGGTTTTCGGCTTTAGGATCAGCCAACATGCGTTCAACTTGCGCTTCCAGCACATCTGGATTACTCAGTCTGCCTTCGGCTGCAACACCGATCAGTTCTTCATCCGGAATTGAACTCCACAGGAAGAAAGACAGTCTTGAAGCCAGATCCAAATCACTGATTTGATAGGCCTGACCTTCAGCTACACCAGCCGGTGTTGCTTCAGCGCGGAACAGGAATTCCGGTCCTGAAATAATGCGTCGGATGCCGGTTTCAATACCTTTTTCAAAACCGCCAATATCCCGGCCCATTTCGTAGAAACCCAGCAAATCAGACACTTCGTTTTCGGTAACAGGGCGTCGATAGGCTTTTCTGGCCAGATTAGAAAGAATTTCATTGGCACAGGCCAGTTGCTCATCTTCAAGCGCACCAGGGTTACAAATAAAGATTGTTTCGCGGCTTGCCGTAGTACCTGTTCCGGTAGCTTCGAAAGGACCACGTATTTCGACCTTATCCAGATGTGCAGGTCCTTTTAGTACGTCGGTATCAATCGCTGTACGCTCAAACTGCTTCCAGATTTCACCTACTGGGGAATCGGGTTTACGAACAAAATTGACCGCAACACGGTGAGAACCGGCAGTCATGAAGGTTGTAAACTGAAAACGTTTATCAATCTGTTCGGCCAGTTCAAAACTTGTATTTCCAAGTGGGCTTTCTTCAGTGTCTACATAACCACCGAAGTCAGCAGAATGAACCAGTTCCCTGTCGATGGTGATCTGCAGGGTGCTTGGGAATTCAATACCACGGGCTTCATCCTGAATAGTTCTGGAGAGAGCTGGACTAAATTCATAGGTGCCATCCAATGGGAAGTAATGATCAAAGGCGACTCCACCTACAGTACCGATTGGAGCACCAGGTACATGCTTATTCTGTGATAAATCAGCAGCAGCACGATAAACCGCAAAATCCGGCGGCATATCAGTGTTGCCAATAGCCAGACCGGCTACACGGCCTGAAGCCGCTACAAAACCTTCAAGCAGGGCTGGAGATACCTGTAAAGCAACAGACATATTGTCAAAACCTTCAGCTGAATCATCTGCAATCAATAGCGTGGAAGCATCGATTTCCAGGCCCAGTACGTCACGAATGGCGTTTTGGTATTCAGTACGGTTCAAGCGAGGCAGAACTGGAGCACCTGGGTTAGGATTTTCCAGAGCTTCCTGATCCAGTATCGATTCCAGTGAAGCAATAAAGGTCTGGCGTTGCTCTTCAGAGGGCTGTTGCTCACCAAGTGGCGGCATCTGCCCCGTGGTCAGCTTTTTAATGGCTTTTTCCCAGATTTCACCTTCTTCATGAACGAAGTCAGGAGAAACATACTCAAGGGAAAGTCCGCCTGTGTAATCAGTTTCGTTATGGCAATCCACACAATAGTCATAGATCATATTCCACTGATCTTCAATTGGCGGGAGATTCTGGACAGCGGCAAGTGTGCCAGCCCCAGTTGCAGCATTTTCGTCAGAATTACCGCAGGCCCCAAGACCCAAACTGAGGCCGGTTATGATGATTGCAGATAATATTTGTTTTTTCATGAAAGTGTACCTACTTCTTCGTTTTTGCGTTTCATTCGATACCTGGACGTCAATACTGACGTCCAGGTATTAATGCCTTTAGGCTTCAGTTGTCTCGGCATCTTCTTCTGAAGGAGGAGCAACATATTCTTCAATAGCAATACCGGCAGCATTCATGGCTTCAGTCAGTAAGGCCATGGTTTCTTCATAGATTGGAGTTTCACTTGCCATACCACCACCGCCACCCATAGGAGCTTTAGCGCCGACTGCAGGAACACCACTGGCTACATCAAGAGCAGTTCTGTTGCTGTCGTCTTTCACAGCCAGATCTACACCTTGCTCGATAAGGAAGGCAACAACTTCGTCACTGCCGTATGAGGCAGCCTGGTGCAGTAAGGTGCCATTAGAAGCTCCGTCGATACCAACCAGGGTATTAACATCGGCACCATTGTCCAGCAACAACTGCACAGTTGGCATCAGTTCTTCCAGTTTTCGACCTTCATCATCATAAATACCAGCATCCGGACGTCTGCCGCTCATGATGTAAAGGGCTGCAGACAGAGGAGTATTGCCTTTGCTGACTGAATTCGGATTTGCACCATGCTCCAACAGGATCGCCATCAGGTCATTGTGTAAGCCTTCAGTTGCGTTATACAGCGCAGTGCGGCCAGAGGTGCCACTGTTGTTATTAAATGATGTGGCTACAACAGGTATGGCAGTTTCCGGATAGGCATCAACATCAACGCCCATTTCAAACATGAGGTCCATCAATTCACGTACAGTGGTTTTATTTTCGTAGTTTTTGGCCGATCTTACGAAGATCATTTCCTTGTATTCTACTTCCATGATATCAACCAAAGAGCCATCATTAAGATCTGCACCACCCTCAATTAAGACTTTTGCGAGGTCCAGGTTGGCATTGGCAGCAGCAACTCTTAAGGGTGAAATCCCCTGCGGATCAGGAATATTTGGATCGGCACCCAGAGACAGCAAGACCTCAACTGTTTCGATAGCATTTTCACGTGATGCATGATGTAAGGCAGTCAAACCACCATTTGGGAAGTCTCCAGCTACACCGCCCTGGCGTATTCCGGCAAATACCAATTCAGCAGAACGGGCATTCAGATCCGCACCATTCTCACCCAGAATTCTTACAATCTCGGCATTGTTTGCTGCTGCTGCCCACATTAAAGGGGTCTGGAACAGGTAAGAGTCACGGGCATCTATTTCTGCACCGGCTTCTATCAATGCTTGTACGCCAGTTACTGAACCCGCCTTGGCAGCATTCATCAGGGCTGTATCGCCTTGTAAAGTTCTGGCATTAGGATTGGCGCCTGCATCGAGTAACATCGACACAATCTCACCATTGCCATTCATGGAAGCCTGAATAACAGGCGTCATTCCAAAACGGTTCTCTGCATTCGCGTCAGCGCCTGCATTCAGAAGCAGTCTCACTACATCAGCTTCATCGTAGTAGGTAGCCCAGAACAGCGCACTCATACCATCTGGTTGCAGGGCATTAATGTCTTCCGATGAAATGGAAGCCTGTACACCTTCCCAATCCTGATATTCAGCCATATCCACCAGAGATGCAAAACCGGACTGGGAAAGTCCAATTAACAACATGGAAGCAGAAAGCTGCGTTCTAATTTTTTTAAAAGTTTTCATGGTTTACCCCTTTTGTGCAGTTATTTTTTATCTAGGTGAAATGGCGATGCAGTACTACATTCACAGCTGCGGGCATTTCTCTAACACTCGTTTGAAACTGGTTTTTTTGTTTAGCTAGTGACCTAGCGATACTACTCTTATCTTCGCCTTATTCCAAAGGCAATCTACTACCACAAATACTATCATTGTAAGCTGTCAATAGTTAATGGGGAATTGTGCAAAAATTGAGGTAAAACAAGAATATAATTCAGTCTGGTAAGCTGACTTAGTAGGCTTTCAGGCTTCCTGGATATGAGGTATTGGCGTTAGACGGAATACCAATACAAGTGACGACAAACTGAATATCAGAAAGCCTATAATCAAAGGATTTACTGTCCCGTTGTACAGGTAGCCCACGAAAGCCCCGAGACTCGCCGAAAGCAGCGTCTGCAAGCAGCCGATTACGGAGCTGGCGGCACCTGCAATGTGTCCGAGGGGGTGAATTGCCATTGTATTGAAGTTACCAAACAATAAGCCGCAACAGAAAAATGCGATAAAAAGATACATTATCAGCAAAATCAGCGGCGGATGACCTCCAAAGAGCAAGCTGAAGGGCAGAAAGATAACGGTTGCACCAACCATTACAGTTAATGAGCTACGGCAAATTCTTTCCATTCCAAAGCGGTATACCCATCTGGAATTGGCATAGGAAGCAATGCCTATAGCTAAGGCAAGAAAGCCAAATACCAGTGCAAAGGCGTCACCAAGTGCATATTGTTCCTGCAGAATCTGTTGAGCGGAATTCAGATAGCCGACAAAGGCCCCAAATATGATTCCCGATGCAATAGTGTAGCCTCGGGCTGTCCTATTTTTTACTGTTTCGAGAAAGGCATTGGCAATAGGCTTTATTCTGAACGGGTGTCGTTTTTCAGGTGCCAGTGTCTCTTCCTGGCCTAATGCCAGCCAGGAAACCCCTGCGACGCCTACGACAAACATCAGGATAAAAATTGCGCGCCAGTTTGCAAATATCAGGACCAGTTGACCAACCGAAGGTGCCAGTGCTGGGCTTAAAATAAAAATGATCATAATGAACGACATGATTCTTGCCATTGCATTACCTTCAAATTTATCCCGAATCATACACATGGTGGCGACACGACAGGATGCGGCTCCCAAACCCTGGAAAAATCGGCCCACTAACATGGTCTCAAAATTTGTTGAAAAAATAGAAGCCAGGCAACCCAGCAGAAAGATGCCTATCCCTACATAAATAGTCAGTTTTCTGCCATAGGAGTCAGCAAAAGGCCCAAAGAAAATAATGCCAAGCGCCAAACCTACAAATAGGCTTGAAATAATCAGTTGGACATCGTTTGGATTGGCAACACTGAGATCTTGTCCAATCTGACTCAATGCCGGCAACATCGCGTCGATAGATAGAGCCACAAATGACATTAACACAGCCATCAATGCGATGAAGGAGAACTTGATAGGCTCTGGAGATGGTAGTTGGTTCATGGATTCACTACGCAGGGTCGCTGAGGACAGCCACCTGTTCAGTTAGGTGCCAGCTAGCAGAACGAGAATTAACTTAGTCAATTTTAATAACTGGAACTGGTAAAGCGGGGAATTATACCTTGAATAAAGGTTTATTGATTCTATAAATAAATATTTTCTTTTATTACGTATAGTAATGATGCTTCACGAACAGAATGCATAACGTTTTCGTCTGATCTGTCAAAAAGTTTCTTTGCCTGAACCAAGTGCCGGGAGTTCAATATCAAAGTAGTTGCGTAGCCGGTTTAGACTGAAGCTGAATGCTGGATGAGCCAGGTGTAGCTCTTTAATACTTTGAATTACCAGGGAGTATCTTGTCTACAGTAATTAGAAGTGATCCTGACCATTCTTGAAGTTATGTAGTCAGTTTTAATTCAGAATTGGTGGGCCCAGAAGGACTTGAACCTTCGACCAATCGATTATGAGTCGACTGCTCTGACCAACTGAGCTATGGGCCCGTATGCTTGTGTTTAGCGCTCTTTTAGCAGAAAAATTTCCAGCAGGAAAATTTCCGCAAAAGAAAGGGGCGCATTATAGTGCGCCCCATGTGTTCATGCCAGTCTTGACTAGTTGTCGTCCAGGAAACTGCGCAAGTGATCCGACCGTGTGGGGTGTCTTAATTTGCGCAGGGCTTTGGCCTCAATCTGGCGAATACGTTCACGGGTCACATCAAACTGCTTACCGACCTCTTCCAAAGTGTGATCAGTATTCATATCGATACCGAAACGCATACGTAAAACTTTGGCTTCTCTGGCCGTCAGGCTGCCTAGTACATCCTTGGTAGCTTCTCTGAGCCCTTCATCAAGAGAAGAATCTACCGGCGAATCGATATTGGCATCTTCGATAAAATCGCCAAGATGTGAATCTTCATCATCACCAATCGGCGTTTCCATGGAAATCGGTTCTTTTGCAATTTTCAGAACTTTACGAATTTTATCTTCAGATAAATCCATACGCTCACCCAGTTCTTCCGGTGTTGGCTCGCGACCTTTTTCATGCAGCATCTGTCGGGAAATTCGGTTGAGTTTGTTAATGGTCTCAATCATGTGGACCGGTATTCGAATGGTTCTGGCCTGATCTGCAATTGAACGGGTAATTGCCTGACGAATCCACCAGGTGGCATAAGTTGAAAATTTATAGCCACGACGATATTCAAATTTGTCTACAGCTTTCATCAGGCCAATATTGCCTTCCTGGATGAGGTCAAGAAATTGCAGGCCACGGTTAGTGTATTTTTTGGCAATGGATATCACCAGTCGAAGGTTGGCCTCAACCATATCCTTTTTGGCGCGTCTTGATTTAGCCTCACCGATAGACATCTGGCGATTGATATCTTTAATCTCAGCAATGCTCAGACCAGTTTCTTTTTCAACCATTGATAATTTACGCTGCGCACGGACCACTTCAACCTTAACTTTAGCCAGAGATTCGGAATATGGCTTGCCTTTTAGATAGGGTTCTATCCATTTCATATTCACTTCGTTACCAGGGAATTCACGGATAAACACTGAGCGTGGCATTTTACCGGTGCGTACAACCAGTTTCTGAATGTTTCTTTCATGGCGCATTATTCGATTTAGAATACCGCGAATATGCTCAAGCAAGGGATCGAACTGCCTGGGTACCAGTTTGAAGTATTTAAATACTTCGCCCAGAGAATTTAAGGCTGCAATGCCTTTTTCATGTTGTCGCCCATATTTTTTCAAGGCACGCTGGCTGGAGGCAAAAGCTTTTTTCAGTTCGGCAAATCGAATCTTGGCTTCTTCAGGATCTGGTCCCGTGCTGGCATCATCATCGTCATCATCGGTAGTTGTGGTGCTGTCGTCATCATCATCATCAACATCTTCTGCATCTGTATCAGTGCTGGGGCTATCAGCATCAACAACAGGTGGAGCGATAATTTCATCATCTGTTGTATCCAGATAGCCGGTTAGAAGATCGCTAAGTTTACGTTCTTCTTTTTCATACTGTGCATATTCTTCAAGTATGTATTCAACTGTCCCCGGGAAGAATGCCATGGCAGCCATCAACTCCCGTATACCTTCTTCGATACGTTTGGCGATAACAATTTCGCCTTCACGGGTCAGGAGTTCTACGGTGCCCATTTCACGCATGTACATGCGGACGGGGTCGGTGGTTCGGCCTGCTTCATTTTCTACCGCAGCTAGAGCAGCCGCGGCTTCCGCAGCAGCGAGTTCGTCGGTTGACTCATTTTCAATCATGAGTAATTCGTCTGCATCAGGGGCGGTTTCATAGACCTTGATACCCATGTCGTCAATCATTTGAATGATGTCTTCGACCTGATCGGGGTCTGAAATAGATTCAGGCAGATGGTCATTCACCTGGGCATAGGTCAGGTAATTTTGTTCTTTCCCTTTTGCAATCAATGCCTTAAGGCTGGATTGTTGAGTTCCGATGTCGCTCATATGAAGTGATAACCTGTGAAAAGGAATTGGGCTTTCATTGATAAGAATCTAACCGACTATTATAGCGAAGCCACTAAATTGATACTAGCAATTACTGCATATAGATAGGGCCTGTGCACCAAAATTCAAGTAGATGACATAGTTTATTGCCTTTTTGCTGCCAGTTTTTTACGGGCTTCTTCGAGCAGTGAGTTTTGTGACTGCAGGCGCTTGGCAATTCCGGCTAAATAATCAATGATTTCTTTAAATTCATTTTCTATACCGGCAGCCGGTGTTATTTGCTCACGCCCCAGTAATTTTATCAGTTGCGAGCCAGCTGGCGTAGCATAGATTCTTCCCATTAATTCAGGAGTGCTGCTGGATGGCTTACGTTTGGCAAGATCAATTACTTCAAATAATAGACTGATGTCATTACTTTCAAGCATTCGTATGGATTCGTCTACTGCAATTTTACTGACGATGTCAGGTTTGAGCAGGATGAGATTTACAGCTTTCATACAGGCTGAATGGGCTGATTGTGTAAGACTGCTTTTTGGCCGGGAATTTGTCGTGCTGGTCGGGGCCTTTGCCGGCGCATGAGGATGGGCTTCTGTCTTGTTGTGTTGAGAACCGCTCATCTTGCTTAAGGTGCCCAAATCCACACCAGTCGTTCTGGCAAGTTGGTCAAGAATTAACTGGCGTAGCATACCCTGTGGAAATAATTTAATCAGCGGCATTGCCAGGGTGCCTAATTTAGCTCTGCCTTCCAGGGCGCTCATATCAACCCTAGCCCCCAGATTTTCAAAAAAGAATTCTGCTAATTGTGTGGCCTCACTAATACTTTTGATAAAGGATGCAGATCCTATTTTCCTGACCTGACTATCGGGATCTTCACCATCGGGTAAAAACAGAAAGCGTGCACTGCGTCCATCTTCCATAAGTGGTATTACCTGCTGCAAGGCGCGCCAGGCTGCTTCGCGTCCGGCATTGTCACCGTCAAAGCAGAACACTACCTCAGGGACTAGTTTGTACAGACGCTTCAGGTGTGATGTTGATGTCGCAGTACCCAGTGTTGCAACACAATAATGGATATCATGTTGAGCCAATGCGATCACGTCCATGTAACCTTCAACGATGAGTATGCGTTCAAGTTTGCGTACTTTCTGTTTTGCCTCATACAAGCCGTATAACTCTTCGCCCTTATGGAATACCGGGGTTTCCGGTGAGTTCAGGTATTTCGGTTTGTCATCGCCAATGACCCTGCCTCCAAAAGCAATTACCCGGCCTCTTTGGTCTCGGATCGGAAACATAATGCGATCACGAAAGCGATCATAGACGGGATTATGTTTATTATTCGGATTTTCGATGCTTAAGCCGGCATCGAGTAAAGCTGCTTTTGCCGCCGAATCAGTTCCTAGCTGATCCAGTAAATTTTGCCAACCGGGGGGAGCAAAACCGAGCTTGAAATCGCGGGCTATTTCACCGCTGAGGCCCCGATTCTTCAGGTAATCAACTGCTGCATTTTTATTTGGGTGCTGGCGAAGTTGCTGTTGATAAAAGTTGGATGCTTTTTGCAGGACATCATAAAGTGCCTGATTAAGCTCGCGCTGTTTTTGAAGCTGAGCAGATTCTTCACGCGGGACTTCCAGGCCCATACTGCTGGCCAGTGTCTCAATCGCCTGAGGATATTCGATATTGTCAAAGTCCATGACAAAACCAATTGCATTTCCTCCCTTGCCACAGCCAAAGCAATAATAAAACTGTTTATCTGGTTCTACTGAAAAAGATGGTGTTTTTTCCTGATGGAAGGGACATAGGCCGCTGTAGTTTTTGCCGGTCTTTTTTAGAGTGACGCGTGAGCCTACAACATCAACGATATCTGCGCGTGACAGCAGGTCATCAATAAAGGATTGGGGTATAAAGCCGGCCATATATAGTTCTTGCTGTGTTTGCCCTCGCTGCTACTGGTTTGCAGTAGATTTTAAGTCAGAAACATACTGCAGCATATGACCCAGGCGCAATTACAACCGTTGCCTCGTTGTGTCGCGTTCATAACGCAGCATAGCTTGGTTTTGAATAAAGAGCCGGGAAGGATAACTTAAAAAATAATGAAAGTGATGTATTTATCAGGCTAGTTTGGATTTAACGAGACCGCTGACCATACCCATATCCGATCTGCCCATGACTTTGGGGCGTACCAGGTTCATTACTGCTCCCATCTCCTTTATGGATGTGGCGCCGCATTCAGTGATGGCTTCATCTATAATGCTGGTGATCTCATCTTCACTAAGTGCGGAAGGCATGAATTCAAGAATCACGTCTATTTCGGCTTGCTCCACATCTGCAAGATCCTGACGTTTTCCAGCTTCATATTGTCTGATTGATTCGCGACGCTGTTTCATCATTTTATCTAAAATGCTGAGAACGCGATCGTCTTCCAGCTCTATTCGCTCATCGACTTCGATTTTTTTCACTTCGGCGAGCATTAGACGGATTGCAGATAAGCGCGCTTTGTTTTTGGCGCGCATGGCATCCTTCATGGCATCACTGATACGTGTTTTTAAAGTCTGCTCAGTCATGTCGGGGGGTATTCTATTTGCTAAGAAGAGATCTACTAGTAGAGGCGTTTGGTTCTGCGAGTATCTCGTGATACTTTTTTCGCATGCCGCTTAACAGCTGCTGCAGCTTTACGCTTACGAACAGAAGTTGGCTTTTCATAGAATTCACGGCGACGTACTTCAGCGAGAACACCGGCTTTTTCGCATGAACGCTTGAAACGGCGCAAAGCGACGTCAAAAGGCTCGTTTTCTTTTAGTCTGACAACAGGCATTTATGCTCCGAAGTTTAGTTGTACTCATAATCAGGGCGGCGATTCTAAAGCCTAATGCCTCTAATTGCAAAAGTTATAAGCCTTCAGAACAGCTAAAGTTTAATGAATTGCCCCTTAGCTACAGGAAATGACATGTCCGCAATAAAAAATAAAAAAGGGAGCAAGATTATTGCATGCTCCCTTTACGGGTATTGAACTGGCGTTGAGCTGCATAGAGCAACAAGAATTAGCGCTTATCGACTACAAATTCGCCATTTTTTACGACAACATCAACATTAAGCAAATCGAAAATATCCGCTTCCGGGTCGCCATCAAGCAGTATGATATCTGCAATTTTACCGGCTTCCAGCGTGCCGATCTGATCTTCCATGGCAATATTGATAGCAGCATTCTGCCCCATAATTCTCAGAATATCTTGTTCCGAGAAAACCAGGAAGAGTGATTTTAACTCGTGCTTAAGGGTTAAGCTTGGTGCATAAGTGGTGTCCGTGCCGAAGCCATAAACAACGCCGGCCTCCCATAACAGGCGGGCATTAACCGGACCTTGACCAGCACTGGAAATAGTATCCCAGGGAAAGGGCAGGGCATCACGGAAGATAGCTTCATTATTCTCATCATAAAAAGGTACGAATATACCCAGAGTCGATGTCATCGGGATGCCTGAATCTGCTATTTGCTGCGCCTGTTCCAGAGTTAACATGCCGATGTGCGGCGTATGCACCAGTTGATCAACGCCCGCTCTCACGGCTGCCATAGTGTCGATAACGGTGACGGCATGAGTGATTGTGCGGATACCAAGGCGTTGGGTTTCTTCGACAATCATACCGAGTGCAGCTTCTTCAGGGCCACCTGGGGAAATATTGATGACATTCTTGGCAGCATCAAAACCATTGTCAAATAATGCCTGAATCTGTCCACGCACAGCAGCTTCTGGCAAGGCCGGAGCTGCTTCGGTTGCCCTGAGAGGGGGTCTTGCATTATCGAAACGGGCAGGATCTCCGCCTGCTCCGGCAGGACCGCCAGCAGCGGAAAGTCCGGTAAATGAAGCGGCAATGATTCTCGGCCCCTGTATTTCATTTTCAGCAGTCATGCGTCTTAATTCCAGAATTTGCTGTGGAGCGTCGCCAGCCGACAAAAGGGTAGTAAAACCTGCTTCAAGAAATGCCTGCATATCTTCTACAGCCTGATTTGCCAGCCAGTCCGCCGGGTTGTCTCCGGTAATGATATGACGATGTGCATCTATCAAGCCTGGCATTAAAGTCCGGCCTTCGGCATCTATGGTAAGCGCGCCTGGAATAGTAGAGTTGCCGGTATTCACTGAAATAATCCGGTCACCTTGAACGACAATAGAGCCACGCTCAATAGTGCCGCCCATTCCATCAATAATTTTGGCATTATTGATAACAAAGCCGGCTGCCGGAATATTTTCCGTAAGCAGATCTATTGGAGCTGACTCAATTACTGAAACGGGTGCTGATTGATTAGTAGCTTCCTGTGAACACCCCGTAACAACAATAATAAGTGCCGTGCTAAAGAAGGTTAAAAATTTGTTTTTCATCTTGGATCCCTGAGCTGAGCTTAGTGCATAGATTAATTGAACGAGCAAAGCATAATAGCTTCATTCTTGTACGTCTATCTAATACATGACAAATGAATATGGAGGCATGTCTGGCTGAACATGGAAAAATGCTAAAGGGTAAAATAATAGCGAAGCTCAACCTGGCCCGTAGCGAGTGTTTCTCCTCCTCTGATAAGGGGGCGAAATTTGCTTATTTGCAGTTGGGTTTCCAGGATAGCCTGAATTCTAGCGGTGTTGGTATCACTGCTATCCAGAATTGAAATGGCGCTGGCATTTCCCAGTTCATCCAGGCTAAAGCTGACGTCGATATAACCGGTGTAATTTGGATTCTGTATAAGACCCAGACTGCCTGAGGTTTGCTGGGTTGCCGGGAAGGCCCCTATTCTGGGAATCTGAATGGGAACTGCTGCAGTTAACGCGGCATCAATAGTTGGGTTATCGTAACCTTCATCAATTAAAACTTGATAGGCTTCCTGGTAACGCTCTTTTGCAGCTGCCGCCTTGCCATAAGCCAGCTCCCAATCTGCCAGATCGAGTAAAGCTATCGTGACCTGTTGTGCACCTACACCTTCAGCAGATTGAACCAGATCAAGCACATAGACCAGAGCGGCCTTGCCGACATCATAACTTTCATCGCGGCGTTGATCCGAGTTTCGTATTGCTTCTTCTCGCGAGCCAGTATAATTTGGATCGAAATTCTGCACGGCTCTTTCGTAATCCATTTCCTGCTCGGCATGATAAGACAGTCGTGCAATACGTCTTGCTACATCTACAACCATGCTAAGGGTGGTGTTGCTGCTATAGCTTTCCTGATACCTTTTGTACAAATCGTCGAGCTTTCTTAAGCGGATATCAATTACATCATTAATAGTTACATCCCTGACATCGCCACTAGCAATTGCCGTAAGCAAGTCACCGCGACCAGCAGAAGCACTTCCGAAACTGGTATCGTCACTCGTTGTCGCATTTCCAATACCGGTCTGACGCCTGACTCTCTGGGTTGAAGCAATTCTTGGTATAAAACCCGGGTTTTGGGCAAGATAGCCTTCCTTGAAATAGGCAGAGCTATACCAGTTAGCGAGATTGGTCATAGCTGAATACATTTCGGCAGAGTCTGGAGCATACTGAGTGGATCTGAGTTGATAGAGGAATTCTTCATTTTCAGTAATTTTAGAGATGTTGTTTAATTTAAGGTGGCTTAGGATGGCCTGTTCCAGCATGGGAGCCTGCTGCAAACTGTTTTCACCATACAGCTCTACCGCCAGTGCTGCTGATTTTTCGTAAACCGCGAGGGCTTCTTCATGTTGATCCAGGGCCTGCAAAACCAGTCCTAATGAATTGAGTTGCGTTATAAGTTCAGGGTTGTCAGGGTTTTCTGACTCCATAACGCTAATTTCGTTATTAAATCGGGTGACAGCCTGTTCAGCAGAACGTTTATCATTGTCGGATAATGCAGCTGAATTTAAGGTAATAAGATCTGATTGTGCCAGCGGAACAGGTGTGAAAAAGAGGTTTGCAAATACTGTATTTTGCGCTAAGGCCGGCAGGGAAATTGCAACAGGCAGTACTAAAAACACGAAGTTACGCAGCAGTATTATTGGATGAAGAAAGCGTGAATTTTTCATGGATGAGCCCTTTTTATTTTTATTTTTATTTTTTATGGCGGATTCATTTCAGGCTTGTACCTGAACGTTCAGTCACTATGGTGTGCATCGTTTTTTAAGTCTATAGGGCAGCAGAAGAACAGATTACCGCAAGTCTCTTGCTGTTTAAAAGAACAACTTTAAAACAGCTGTTTCAAATCGCCAATATTAAATTTTAGCAAGCTAATAAGCGTAATAATATCGCATATGTACCAGGCCATGACTAAGCAGTTCGCCATTTTGAATGATAGGTCTGAATTTGGTTATAAGCAATGAGTTCTCAATAAGTCCCTGTAAATACCTGAGTTCCTCTTGCTCGCTTTCCTCAAATATTACTTCACTGGTATTGCCATGGTCATCAATGGTATAGCTCACATCGATGTAGCCTTGATAATTCAAAGCAGTATCCTCGGGAAGACCGGCGCTCTTTTTTGTATAGAAATGTGTCGCCAGCATGGGAATTTTTGTTGGGGTTGTTCGGTTTAAGGCCGCATCAAGGGCTTCTGATGTGGCACCTGAACTTATCATCAGGCTATAGACTTCCTGATAACTTGCTTCTGCGGCAGCAAGTTTGCCATAAGCGAGTTGCCAGTCGGCCAGCTCAAGTATAGCGGCTGCTAATAAGCCCGGGCGAACTTCGGCAGATCGCAGTAAATTAATCACATATTGCAAAGCATCCCTGCCACTTTCATAGCTACGATCCATGCGTTGTTGAGAGTTTCGATAGATGGCCTCCCTTGAATTGTTATAGCGGTCATCGTAATTAAAGTGGGCTCTTTCGTAATCCATTTCCTGCTTGGTTATATAGGATAGAGACGCGATGCGCCTGGCAATTTCAATAATAGTTGCAATTTCAGGTTGCTCGGTTGCGTAAATCTCATGTTGTAAGTCTTCATAAATACTGCCAATTTTAAGCAGCCGTGCATCTTCTACATCGCTTGGGTGCAAGCCTCTTATTGATCCGTTTAGGATGGATTCAAATTGCGTGGCATTGGGATTTGGCAAGCCTCCGGATGCAATTGTGCCATTGCCTAAGAGTCCTGAAGTTAAGCGAGCCTGTTGCGGGACTATACTGTTTTTCATGCCGTTCTCAGCACTGCGATGCTGAAAATTATCCTTGAAAAATGATGCGATATACCAATCGGCTAATTTTAATGTTGCCCTTATCATTTCAGGCTCGGCAGCAGTGTAGTTCTCCAAATGCAGATAATGCATGTACTCAAGTCTGAGCGTGGTATTTTCTTCATCGCCCATCGATATATAACTCATGATAATTTTTTCCAGAAGTGGAATCTGATCCAGGTGAAACAGTCCGTTCTGAATCCTGGAAATTTGTATGGCATTATCAAAGCTGTCAACGGCATCCTCATGCAGGCCTAAAGATTGATAGGCGTCCCCAAGGCTGGAATAGTATTCCAATAGTTCATAATTATACGGATCATTGTTTTGCCGAATAATCTCTATGGCATCTCTGTAAAGTAAAACCGAATTAATTAATGAATTATTGATGTCATCAGAATTGGTACTGGTTGGATTAAGCTCTTGTTCAGTTGCAAGTGGTACAGTGACTTTGAAGATAAGTTTTGCGGGGTCGATGCTATCTTGTGAAAGACCGTTGAAAGAAAAAAAGCAAAGATAAAAAGTTATTGCGAATTTGCCAATAAGCTTGGTGCTTGCGGAGTTGAGAATTTCGTAAACTATTTGTTGGGTAAGTTGCCCCATTGAAATTGACCTCAATATTGCAATGCTACCAACTACAAAATACCGGTCTCATTTCACATAATTTTGTGATTTATTCTTATAAACACTATTTGAAACGTTTAAGGTTAAACCTGTTTATTAGTTTCGTCCAGACAAACAAGGCTTTTTGAATTTAATGTATAGAGTTTTGTATCAGACGTATTTATACTGCGTAACCTGAATCGGGTTTAATAAATTGTAAATGTGTTGAGGTTAAAAGTATGAAAGCAACGATAATCAAAGCAACTACACTTACTATGGCGCTGTCCGCATCATTTGGTGTATTTGGACAAGAGTATGTAGGCTGGCTGGAATACGGTGAGCCAGGTCCGCAGTGGCAAAGTAATAAACAGCGACTGCAAGCATTTGGTGAAGAGTTCGATACTGCCTTTGAAATGTACCAGTTCCTCGAGCAACAAGCGGGCGGTGGAGATCAACTAAGCTGGGCGGATATGGAGCGACCTGAGTTCGATTGGTCAGGTATCTATACCAGAACCCGCGGAGGCTTGTCTTTTGATCCTGATATTCCTGCCTCTGAAACCACTGCAAAGCTGACGACTGCCGGAGCAGCTGCGAGACAAAGGAAAATTGATCAGATTGCGGCCACCGGTGGTGAATATGATCCTATTTCAGATTGTCGACCACCAGGGCACCCACGCTGGGCCAGTGAGCCCTTTTTGCATGAATTTATCGTAACCCCGAATCAGACATGGCTGATCAATGAGATGGTCAATGATGCTCGCCGCGTATATACCGATGGTCGAGCTCATACTGCACCCGAAGATGCTTATGCTACCTGGAATGGTGACACTATAGGTTTTTGGGATGGAGATATTCTGGTAACACATACTACTTATCTGAATGCCGGACAATATCAGCGTGGAACCCAGCCTGATTACTCCGATCAGGTAGAAGTAGTCGAGCGTTGGCGTAAGGTTAACGGTATTCTGCTGGAAGCGGATTTTTGGGTCTTTGATCCAGTGAATCTGGCAGAACCCTGGTATTCTCGCCAGAGCTGGATTGAGTTAGAAAATGATGACACACTATTAAGAATTCGCTACTGGTGGTGTGGAGAGAATCAAAACAATGACATTATTATCCTGGATGACGGTACCAGCCAATTCGGAGATTTTGATTTTTTAAATTAATTGACCAGTTCTGAAACTTAATCAGTTAGGAACAAGGTGCATTAAATTTTTTGATATTTTGAGGTGAAATTATGAAAAAGCTACTAATCGCAAGTTTGACTTTATTGAGTCTAATCAGTATTCCGAGTTTTGCGCATCATTCAGGAGCAATGTTTGATTATACAAAACTGGTTGAAGTGACCGGAGTTGTAAAACAGTTCCAGTATACTAACCCGCATTCATGGTTGATTGTTGATGTAACCAACGAAGATGGCTCGGTAACAACCTGGGGCTTTGAGGCCGAAGGACCAAGTTCACTGACGAGAGCCGGTATTCGACGTGGTGATTTACCACCTGGCACGGAAATTACCATTCGTGGTAATCCCCTGCAGGATGGCCGACCTGCAGCAGCGTGGTTTGACGCCGTAGTTAATGGCAGAACAATGAACCCGCTGAATGGTTTCGCTATCAATCCTGCAGACGAATAAAATACTGGCAGCGAGTATCTTTAATAAGCGCCTCTAACAAGCGCATATAAAAAAGACCAGCCACGTGCTGGTCTTTTTTTTTGGCGATAAAATTATGAACTGGCAAAATCCAACAGAGCAGTAACAAACAAAGCCCGATTGCACCCAGGGGTAAAAAAGCATAAATTTAAAAATCGTATGAACAGGATTAATCAGTAATGTTGATGAAATTAACTAATTCAATGTTGCCTCTGCATCGCAGCCTGGCAGGCGTTTTTATTCACCCTGCTGTTTTCCTTGCGGGAATAGTCTTTTCCGCAGGCAGTTACGGGGCTGATTTAATGACTGCGATTCAGGTGTATGAATCCGGTGATGTGGAAGCCGCTTTTGTGGAATTTTCTGAACTCGCCGAGCAGGGAAATTCGGAGGCCCAGCTCAGACTAGGCCATATGTATGCAGAAGGAGAGGGTGTAGAACAGAGCCTGAGTGAAGCCGGCAGGCTATACAGTCTGGCTGCAGATGCAGGTAATCCGGAGGCCCAGGTTGCAATGGGAGATCGATACATATCCGGCATGGAGGGATTGCCAGATACAGATGAGGCATACAGGCTCTACGAATTGGCTGCAAAGCAGGGTTATGCCCAGGCCCAGGTCAAACTGGGGAATATGCATTTTACCGGGCAAGGGGTCGATCAGGATTATAACGAAGCAGCCCGCTACTTTTCTTTGGCCGCAGAACAGGAAAATGACCAGGCTCTTGTGGCCCTGGGTAATCTTTATGTAAGCGGGCAAGGTGTAGAGCAAAATTCGCAAGAAGCCGTACGGCTTTACCAGCTGGCAGTTGATCAGGGTTTTGCTCCTGCTCAGGTCAATCTCGGGAATCAGTATTATACGGGGCAGGGAGTAGAGCAGAATTACGAAGCGGCGATTGACCTTTATGAATTAGCAGCGGAGCAAGGCTATGATTCTGCACAGGTTTTTCTGGGAAATATTTATACAGAAGGCGTAGTTGTTCCGCAGGATTATGATCTGGCTCGAACACTTTTTACCGCAGCAGCCGATCAAAGTAATGCAGAAGCCATATTCATGCTGGGTTATTTGTTTGAAAACGGTTTCGGAGTGGGTGCTGACTTTGAACAGGCCCTAAGGCTTTATGAGAGAGCGGCTGATTTTGGCAGTGCCGAAGCGCAATTTATTCTTGGTGCGAAATATGATGCCGGGGAAGGCTTTCCCCAGAATGCTACTATAGCCGCTAGTTTATATCAGTTAGCAGCACAGCAGGGTTTTGCGCGTGCACAGGTCGCTTTGGCAAATAAACTGTATCTGGGAATTGGCCTGCCGCAAAATCTTTCAGAAGCGCAACGCTATTATCGTTTAGCCGCAGATCAAATGAATGCGGAGGCACAAACCAATCTGGGTGTCATGTACACTAATGGTCAGGTGGTGGATCAGGATTTTGAGGCGGCAATCAACTTGTATCGTAGCGCGGCTGAGCAGAATTACAGTCAGGCTTTTGTTAATCTGGGCTGGATGTACGCTAATGGCATGGGAGTTGAGCAGGATCTTGCGGAGACTATCCGTTATTACCGCTTGGCTGCAGAGCAAAATGATGCGCAGGCAATGGTTAATCTGGGCAATATGTATGCAAACGGTCAAGGTGCAGCACAGGATTTCGAAGAAGCTGTAAAGTTTTTCAGATCTGCTGCCACTTTGGGCTTTGCACCCGCCCAGGCAAACCTGGCCGTTATGTATGTAAACGGGCTTGGTGTAGCAGAGAGCTCCTTACAAAATGCTTACATGTGGGCATCGTTGGCGGCAGCACAGGGGAATGCGCAGGCTGCTGCCTATATCGAGGTGCTTGAACAGCAATTAACTTCGGAAGAAATTAATGCTGCATTGGAGAATGCCAGAAATTGTGTGGCGAGTGATTTCAGTGCTTGCTGAACGGCTTCAGCGCTTCTTTAGATCGGGACTTCATCAGAAATATTTCAGTTATCGTAAAGTACATGGACTTGGACTCCACTTCGAGTCATCTGATTCGCGCTGGAAGTTAGAGCTGGTGATGTGATTAACCAGCAAATTAAGAGGGTCACGAACGATCGTTGTGACGATAAGCCATTCAGTACCGTCAGGTTCCCTTAAGGTATTAAAATATTCCTTCAGCTCTGTATCAGCACTCAGCGGCACGCCATTTTTGCGCAGCATGGAGGGGTTTAGCATATTTGTTTCTACGTAGAGCTTGCCACCTTCTGGCTGCATCAAGGGGCGGCGACCATTGAGCCTGAAGCTGCCGACTTGCCCGGGGTTTAGTACAACACGCATGGGATCGAATCCCCCATAGTATTGCCATTCTGCTATGGAATGTCCTTGCAGGCTAGGAGCCCCTGGAACTGGAGCATTGGCAAAGTGCAATAAGCGCGTTTGTTGTCCGGCATCGGTATCAATACGCAAAGTATCTTCATCTTCCCAGGAAATACGCAAGCGACCGGGTTCTCTAAGAATTCTGGCTGCGCCGTAAGCCTGACAGGCCTGACCATCTCGTTCGATTTGTTCGAGATCAACAGCACTGGCGACTTCCTGAGCCCGGGCAGTAAGCGGCAGACCATCAAAATTACCCACCGGAGGAGTTATCATACGCATATGCCAGTCTTCAGTAATCACCGAGACCCAGTTGCCAGTTAATTCAATAGGCGCGAAACGTTGATAGATTGACGCTTCTTCCGTTTGAGCCAAAACTGCAGATGGTAAAGCAAACAATCCAGCGCAAAGGCTGGCATAAAGAAAAGCCAAGCTGCAAGCAAGCAACTTGGCAGGATAATTTAAATTCAGAAAACTCATTTTATTTCGCTACCGGCGCTTCTCATTCAAATTCAGGATAGACTGCTTCAAGAAACATATCGACTGTCCATTCAGGTCGGCCATAGCGTTTTTCCCATCCCAGTAAGGGCTGAGCCGCTTTGACTTGTTCAAGACTTAAACCTTGTTCGACAATTAACCTATGCAGGCGGTCTCGAACGATATAGGTCATGTCTCGATATTCCACCAGATCGGCCTCATCCGAAATATAACCGTGTCCCGGAATAATATAGGTGCCACCTTCGGCCAGATCATCCGAAATAGTGATATCCAGCATATGATCCAGAGCTGTAATCGATCCCTGAAATGAACCACCTATGCCATAGTCGATTATTGGCAGGCTTTCAGTAGTAAAAATATCGCCGCTGACCAGCACGTTGGATCCCCGGAAATAAACAATGCTATCTCCATCGCTATATGCGTTTGGCATGTGGATGATATCAATGGCTTCACCATTAAATATCTGCCCGCGTTGCGGCTCATAATAACCGTCAGTCGGCCAGGAAAGTTGGGGATGAATTTGTTCACCTTCAGGCCCTCTGGCAACACTCATCCTGAATAATACATTTTCCTGGGCCACGACATTTATTCTGACGCCGCGCTCTGCGCCACTGGTGGATCCTCCAGGAAGCACTGCCAGATCGGCATTACCACCAATATGCTGTGCAGCAATAGAGGTATTAATGATGTAACGGATGGGTCGGTCAGAAATTTTGGCAATAGCGGCAATGACTTCAGAGCCAAAGCCGGACGCGCCTGTATCAACAACAACAACACCTTGCTCGCCTGCCTGTACGGCGATGTTGCCGCCCACGCCGGCAATCAGCCAGACCTTGCCCTGCACATGCAGGATTTCCAGTTCACCAGCAACAGGAGCTTCAGTTGTTTGTGCAAACAGTACCGGCTGCTGCATGAGGAAAAGCAAACTAAATAAAATTGCCGGAGATTTTTTTAAGAACTGCATATTACGGGAAATCATTCAATCAGGCGCTCTTTGTATTCAGGGTAAGCAGTCGCTTCACCACCCAGAGTTGCATCCACAGGAACACCGATTTCTTCAGCCCATTCCCCTATAAAAGGGTTTTCTCCTGGCAGATAGTGCGGCACATAATGCTTTTCGGGTCTGGCGATTTCGGCTCTGTTCAGGCATTGAGCAAAAACATCGTTGCCTGTATCAGCGGCCTCTAATCCAAATGTCGCCGTATTGGCTGAATGTGTGCCAATGATAAAGTCTGCGGATTTCATATAGGTATCTGTCAGGTAAATTGGATCGTCCACAAACCAGCTTATGGTCAGTACATCGCCATTGCGCTGGTAGTAGGTTGTCACCGTGGCCTGGTCACTGCTGGGAACACCATTGCGCCTTATCCAGCCCCATTTGATATGGGTAGTGGTGGTAATCAAGGTGCCATTTTCCCAGCGTCCGGTTGTGAAACCGGCCCAGGTATGTGGCGCGTATCTGGAAGGGTGTTCCCTGCCATCCATCCAGATTGTTCTGTCTGCCCGTCTGAAGGTCCCAGCCACCTGATATGAAACGACATCAAGATTGTAATCGAGTTGTGCTGTTATCCCTAGATTGGCAGGACCCCAAAAGGAATACTGGGAAGGATGTCGCATACAGACATGTTCGGGCACACCGAGCAGGGCGCTGTCATAAGCCAGGGCTCGCGAGCGTGCTTCTTCATTAATCGGCAGCCCGAGAAAATCAACAACAGGGGGGCCATCAGCTCTTTCGATGGCATCTTCAATAAAGCCAAATAAGGCAGCCACACCACCTAAAGAAACGCCAGGTGCCGGCTGCCCCCAATGGCCGACTATGTCAGCTCCCTGTGCATATACAAAAGGAACCTGACATAGCGTCATCAGCAAGACTACTTGCTTAATCATAATTTACTCGGAGTAAAGGATTAATCAATGGCGAAGCAATAGAAGCGCCCTGTACCACCAGTATTAATCAAAGCTTGTTGGCTGCAACCAGCTGAAGGGTGAGCAGTAGCCCATGGAGACAGACCAGCTCCCAGAGTGCGTCGGTCAATATGGCCAAGCATTGCACTGCCTTCATCATTAGACGTCCAGTTACCACAAGTGCGATCTTCACCTGCAGGATAGGCCATACCGTTAGCATCTGATCCGGTTAGTGCATCATGTTCAACATTTGGCGTGATCTGCAGTTCTAGTGGTAAAGGTACCCCATCATCATCAAGACCAACGTAAGGTACCGGAGCGCCATGCTCATCAAGTGCGTTTACAACATTTAACCGGTTGCTTTCTTCCCGGTGTAATTCATCCAGGTTTCTGGCGATCATGGTGCCTTTGGCGTTATACCAGGGGCCTGAACCAATGCGGTCACGAGCATTTACAGCATTCGGGCCTTGTGTGCTCAAATAGGCATGCCAGGTAAGATCTCCGGCACCTGCAACATAGGCTAATGCCTGACAACGTGCATCGGCACCTGCCAGTCCGCCCAGGTTGCCTCCCTGACCTGAGCCAGCGCTGGTGACGAAAAAAGTCATGTTTTGAGTTGCGGCCGCGCCTCTTACCTGGGCAAAAGTTGTTGAACTTGCCAGCAGGGTCAATGTGGCAAGAAATATAATTTTTAATTTAAAAGTATTCATTTAGATACATGCTCCTTATTATTTTTATCGCTTTTTATTACATTCAGTAAGCAGTTTTAAGTTACCGAGTTTGATGGAAAGTTTCACGGCCAGCAAAAGTAGGTAAGTCTTTTGCAAGCCAACACAGGATAAACAGACGAACCCTCTTTGGCTACCTATTAATTACCAATGCTTCGGCTGTATTTCTACATATAAATATGAATTCAATATGGAGGAAATAAGGACGTGCCTTGAGCGATATAAAAATGCTATTGGTAAAAAGGTACTAAGACAAGATTTTATTTGGCCTGGCCAGAGGTTCTGAAATTTAGAGGCTATCTGGGTAAGGAATAGAATGTGGAAATGATAGCTGTTCTTTAGACAGCACACTAAAGTATTAGTGGTTTTTCAGTTAGATAAAACGGGAAATTAAATTGCCATGGCTAACATGCAGGTTTAATTAAGCTGTAAATCCTGTCCCGGAAATATCAGGTCGTTATTGAGTCCGTTTAGGCGCTTCAGATTATCGACGGTCAGACCGAAGCGGTTGGCAATGGTTGCCAGATTATCGCCGCGCCGCACCCGATAAAATTGTGGGCTTGGTGCTGATGCTGCTGTATGTAAGGTTAATTCCTGGTTTGCGAAAATCGTCGTGCCGCGAATATTGTTCCAGTTTTGAATATCCCGAACTGAGACATCAAAGCGTTCGGCAATCTGTCCCAGCGTGTCACCCGGGCGTACCTGATAAATAGTTGGTACTACCAGTTCATCAACAATGTCATCACTTAAGCTGACTGCCATTAATAAACTCTCTTCAGTCGACCCTGCCTGCTCAACCAGCTGGAAGCCTTCATTGAGCATGATCGGTCGATAAAGCGCATCTCCATAGTGAACAGATTGAGGCGCAGGGCCACTATCAACTATAGAAATAGTGTTACTAATTCCTCTGCCCGGGATCATCAGAACCTGGTCAGGGAAAATCAAATGATTGCGAATTCCGTTGACTGCTTGCAGCTCGGCAATGGTGGTTTCAAAGCGTCGGGCAATAAGCGCCAGCGTATCGCCGGAGCGAATCGTATATTCAGCTGGAGCAACTTTTTCAGCTGCGGGCATGGCGTCAAAAACACTGACAAAACGCTGGTAGCTGCCAGCAGGAATTTTCAGAGGATAGGCGCTTGCACTGTCAGGCAGACTTGCTTTGCGTATGGAGGGGTTAAGGTTTCTTATTGTGGCTAAATCAGTACCAGCCAGTTCTGCGGCACTCTCCAGACTCAGCATGCCGTCGACCAGTACAATATCGTAGGAATATTCCTGGCCCAGGTCTTCGACCTGAATGCCATAAAGTTCAGGGTCGGACACAATCAGGGCCGCCGCGATGAATTTGGGGATAAAGTCACGGGTCTGCTGGGGCAGGAAAGGATAAATTTCCCAGAATGAGGGAGGGTCTTCTATTGAACCGCCTGCCCGGTTTACGGCACGGGTAATACATCTGTAACTGCAGTTATAACCAGCCAGGGCAAGATGCCAGTTGCCACTGTAAGACTCATAGAGGGTCTTTAAATGTTTTGCGGCAGCGCGGGTGGAGAGTTCGGGGTCCATTCTTTCATCAATCCAGTCATTAACCTGCAGCCCTTCACTCCTCGCCGTTGCGGGCATGAATTGCCACATTCCTGCGGCGCCCGCATAGCTGCTGACAGTCGGATTCAGGCCGCTTTCACCCAGGGCAATGTATTTCAGCTCATCAGGGACTTCTTCTTCGGCAAAAATGCTCTCTATCATGGGGAACCAGATGCGACCACGCTCTATCCAGAGTTGCAATAAAGGTCTGCGATTTTGCAGGTAGTCATTGATTTCCAGTTCAACAACACGATTAGCCGTCATCGTAATAGTGGGTTCAACAGGCTGGATATCTGATGCTTCTTCCGCAATGCTTTCCAGGGGATTGTTGTTGATGTCACGACCGCCGGATGTCCCCGCTGAACTGACCAGACCCTCGATGACTCGTCCAGGGTTATTTTGAGCTCTGGGTTGCGCGACAGGGCCTGCTTCGGAGATTGGTTCAGGTGTATTTACAGATACTGTATTTTCAGGCTGCGGTTCAACAGAACTGCAGGCTGCCAGTATACAGGTGGTGATCAGTAATGAGCTTTGAAGACTACGTCTGAAGGTCAATTTATCAGAAAATAAAATGTTTAGAGTATATGTAAAAATAGTCGGTATCATCATTGCGGCCCAATTATCCATATTTCTCAGGAAATGTATAATGCAATGCTTCTAAATTTGAGTGAGTTCACGAATAAATTATGAAGGTTCTCGGTATTGAATCATCCTGTGATGAAACTGGCATAGCTATTTATGATAGCGAGCAGGGTTTATTGGCAGAGGTCCTGTTCAGTCAGATAGATATTCATCAGAAATATGGCGGCGTGGTACCTGAATTGGCATCACGGGACCATATCCGTAAAACCTTGCCTTTAATCCAGGAAGTTATGGAGAAGGCTGCCTGTAAGCCTAAGGATATTGATGGACTGGCCTATACAGCGGGCCCCGGTCTTGCTGGAGCCTTGTTGGTGGGTGCTTCAATTGGTCGTGCACTGGGAATGACCTGGAATATCCCGACAATAGGGGTTCATCACATGGAAGGTCATTTACTGGCACCACTACTGGAAGATAAGGCCCCGCAGTTTCCTTTTATTGCCTTACTGGTTTCCGGTGGGCATACACAACTGGTAGAAGTAAGCGGAATTGGCAAGTATCGCTTAATCGGAGAGTCGCTGGATGACGCAGCCGGAGAAGCTTTTGACAAGGTGGCCAAAATGCTTGGTCTGCCTTATCCAGGCGGACCACATATTGCCAGACTCGCAGCGGACGGCGAAGCTGGGCGCTTCAGGTTTCCGAGGCCAATGACTAATCGCCCTGGCCTGGACTTTTCTTTTAGCGGATTAAAAACTTTCACCCTGAATACTATTCTGGACAGGCTGAACGGCGAAACAGATACCAGCCTGCTGGATCAACAAAGCAAGGCAGATATAGCGCATGCCTTCCAGGAGGCAGTCGTTGATACCATGCGTATTAAATGTCAGCGTGCGCTGCGTCAAACGGGCTTGCGTACGCTGGTAATAGCAGGAGGCGTTAGCGCCAATACACGATTACGTGAAGTCCTTGCTGATATGGTGAAGCAGGAAAATGCCGAAATTTATTATCCGCGCCTGCAATTTTGTACAGATAACGGCGCAATGATTGCCTATGCAGGTTGCCAGCGTTTGCTGGCAGGTCATCATGATGATTTAACAATACGAGCCAAACCCCGATGGCCGCTGGAAGAATTATCAGCGTTACAGACTTAAAAGGATAGTTATGGATATTGTTTATATCAGAGGTCTCGAAGTAAAAACCGTTATTGGAATTTATGACTGGGAAAAGGAGATCAAACAAAAGATCACCGTCGATCTGGAGATGGCCAGCGATATCAAAAAAGCGGCGGCCACTGATGAAATCAGTGAAGCTCTCGACTACAAAGCAGTTTCCAAACGCTTAATTGCTTTTATAGAAGAAAGCGAAATGCAGTTGATTGAAACGCTGGCTGAACGAATTGCCGAAATTGTGTTGACGGAATTCAATGTGCCCTGGTTAAGGCTTTCACTTGGCAAACCAGGCGCTATTACAGGCTCCAGAGACGTAGGTGTCATTATCGAAAGAGGAGTCAAAACATAGTGAGCTGGGTTGCACTGAGCCTGGGAAGTAATATCAATCCCTTTGCAAATTTTCGCGCCTGCCTGGACGCGCTGTTATTGAAATTCAGTGGTTTAAGTCTGTCTGCTGTTTTTGAAAGTGAAGCAATTGGCTTTGCAGGGGATAATTTTTTAAATATGGTCGTCGCATTTGATACGGACCTGTCTCTGGATATTTTGGTTTCAACACTTAAAAAGATCGAAGACGATTGTGGCCGGGATCGGAATCAGCCACGTTTTAGTGGCAGGACCATGGATATAGATGTACTGCTATACGGTAATAAGTGTGGCAATTATGCCGGCATAGAGCTACCGCGTCAGGAAATCGTCGAGAATGCCTTTGTGCTCTGGCCACTCTCACAAATTGCCGAACAAAGACAGCACCCTGTGTTAAAAGAATCTTATAAAAAGTTATGGGAAAGTTATGATAAAAGTACACAAAATTTATGGCCGGTAGATTTTGAATGGCATGGACGGAAAATTTCAGAAAGAATCACGTTATAAGGGGGTGTTATGAATGCTGCAGCCTTAAGTAATGAAGAGATATTGATCAGACTTTCTGACCTGAATCAGGGTCTTGATGTTTGTTGGACGCTGGATGACGACAAGTTAAGTAAAACTTTTATTTTCGGTAATTTCATTGAAGCCTTTGGTTTTATGAGTAAAGTCGCAATCTATGCAGAAAAAGTTAATCACCATCCGGAATGGTTTAATGTTTACAAGACTGTGAAGGTTCAGTTAGTAACGCATGAGGCAGGTGGTATTTCTGATAAGGATTTTGATCTTGCTTTGCAAATGGAAAAATATCTCTGAAATTATTAATTTTTTTGCTTGATCCATGTCTCAATAATAGCCTGTAGTTCTTCCAGCCTTGCTGGCTTGCTCAGGTAACCATCAATATCTGAATTAGTATAATGCTCATCAGTATTTGCGAGTACATTGGCCGTTAGCAGGATAATCGGTATACGGCTACTCTCAGTCTCCTCTGCTCTGATCGCATCACATAATTCATAGCCATCCATATCAGGCATTTGCAGGTCTGTTAGCAGCAATGCGTAGTTTCCCTGCCGCCAGCGCTCCAATGCCTGGCGTCCATTATCGGCAACATGCCCGGTATATCCGAGTAATTCAAGCTGGTGCAATATGACTTTCTGATTAATTTCACTGTCTTCAGCGATAAGCACTGCGGGCCCCTGAGACATAAACTCGTTATCAGACCTTTCAGTTCGATCAAGATCAGAGGAATAAGCATCTGAGGGAAGAGCTGGCTCGGCCTTGGCTGGTTGTCGTCTGGCAACCTGGGCAACAACGCGAATAAAGTTGCTCTGACTCATGGCATTACCATCTATACTAATGATACTCAGCTCGTCTTTGGCTTTGTACTGAACTCCGCGTTGTACGACTAAAATTGGCATGCCGTCAGTCATATTCTGGATTAGATCCAGTTCAGTATAGAGTCTTACCTTGCTGGAAATCGTGGTTTCTGTATCGATAATCCATAGTCGTTCCCTGGGCTTATTGTTAGCTTTTATCCGGGTTTCAGCTGCAGTAATATCATTTACCCGTTCTACACTGGCTCCGGCGTGGTGCAAATAGGTGGCAAGGCCAGTAGTATCGCCTTCATCATCACCGATAAGCAGGCATGACAAACCATCTAGTTCAGAAGCTAACGGTTGATCCACAGGTTCCGCAGGCGCCAGACTAAATGGAATTTTGATTCTAAAGCTTGAGCCTTGATGCAGTTCACTCTGTACTGTGATCTCTCCCTCCATTAGATCAACCAGATTGCGGGTAATCACGAGTCCTAGTCCTGTGCCACCGTAATTACTGCTGGTCGCTGCATCCTTTTGCATGAAAGGAGTAAAGAGTCTGGCCTGTGTGTCCTTATCCATTCCAATTCCGTTGTCCTCAATCAAAAATTCTACGGTAAGCTGTGTGGCTGACTTCTCCAGAACAGTTGCGCGCACTGACACTCGACCAGGCTGGTTTTTCTGGCTACTGAATTTAATGGCATTATTGATGAGATTAATAAGTATTTGTCGTAAACGCAGGCTGTCGCCCATAACTTTGCGGAATAGGTCTGGATCAGCAAATACAGTTAAGGAAACGTTTTTAACCTGCGCCAAATTGTTTAACATGACACAGACACTTTCTACATTCTCTATTAAATTAATAGGCTGGGCATCAATATCCAAATGTCCTGCTTCTATTTTTGAGAAGTCCAAGATATCGTCGATGATTCTTAACAGGGAAAGTGCAGAGTTCTGAATTAAATCAACCATGTCCATCTGGTTGCGGTTAAGTCTGGATTCACGCAGCACATCTGTCATACCAATTACGCCATTCATTGGGGTGCGAATCTCATGACTCATTTTAGCCAGGAAATCAGATTTTGCCCGATTGGCTTGCTCAGCATCCGCCCTGGACCTGGATAGTTCATCATTCACCTGACGTAACTGCAATTCGGCATTACGACGGTCAGTTATATCAATAGAAATTCCCAGCAAATGAGTCGGCGTTCCATCTGCATCACGTAAAGCTACCTTGGAGGTTCTCAGATAAATTGTATCGCCACTACTGGTTTGAATTGGCTCTTCTGGAATCTCGAATACTTGATGACTGTTGAGCACTGCCTGATCTTTCAGTGTAAAGGAGTCGGCCTGTTCCTTGGTAAATAAATCGTAATCATTTTTTCCAAGCAGGTCTTCCCGTGAGATTCCCAATAAACGTTCACCACCTTGATTGAAACGCACAAATCTAAGATCACTGGCGCTCTTCATAAATATCATGGCAGGGATACTTTCAATCACGGTATCCAGTGTATTGGTGGCTTCCTCGAGTGATATTTGGGTTGGGTTCCTGGCGACAACTTCACGTCCAATAACAAATAATACGCTTGCTTCAGGGATCAGTTGAATATCCCATCTGATTGTCGTCCAGGAGCCATCTTTACAGTGCCAACGGTAGTCGATCTGTCTGCTTGAGGCGCTTCGGTCAACTTCACTTAGCTCCTTGCTCACATGGCTAAGATCATCCGGGTGTGCAAAGTGGTAGACAGATTTTCCAATTATTTCTGCCTCGCTATAACCGACTATAGCGCTACAGGCAGGGTTTATTTCAACAAACCAGCCCTCGGTATTGATGATGGCTATCAAATTGTCAGATAGCTTAAAAAAATCACCTGAAAGAAACCTCGCTGATTTTTCCATATTTTCTGTAATAACTTTCCCCAATTATTCTTGTTTTTAATTTGAGTATTATTTTTTATATTCTTTTATAGCATAGGCCTATGTTTATACCTACCGATTAATATAAACGTATACCAAGCTGACTGATATAATGAAACCAGTTCTGCATGATAAACTCCAGGTACTTGTTAAAAATGCCCTTATCAATACATGCTACGGTATAAATAAAGTGCAAAGTCTGCTGGATGACACTAAATTGGACACCCCGATTCTTTATAGCTTTAGACGCTGCCCTTATTGCATACGTACTCATATGGCATTGCACTATTCCGAGCGTAAAATAATTCTGCGTGAAGTAGCATTAAAAAAATTACCGGCAGAGGTACTTGCTGTTTCAAGCCAGGCTACTGTTCCGGCTTTAGTGATTGATGAGAAAGTATCAATGACCGAAAGCTGGGATATTATGAAGTGGGCACTGCAAGAAAATGATCCGGATAACTGGTTGGGAAAAAATAAAATTTATCAGCACAGAGCTGAACCGTTAATCGAGCTGAATGACTTTTCCTTTAAACCGAAGCTTGATAAATATAAGTATGCTGACCGTTACCCGGAACAAGCTGCAGAATATTACCGAAAACAATGTGAAAATTTTCTAGTTGATCTAGAACTCTTGCTTGCAAAAAATAAATTTCTATTTTCACAAAGCATGAGTATTGCCGATGTCGCCGTGTTTCCTTTTATCCGACAATTCGCTATGGTTGATATGCTCTGGTTTGATGAGTCACCTTATCCTGCTTTACGACAATGGTTAAATTTTATGCTGGATACCTTATGGTTCAGAGCGGCATTTAAGAAGCATGAGGTATGGGAAACTGGCGATGAAAATCTTTATCTGTAAGTCTGTCCGTATGCATATCGGCGAGCAAAGCTGAAGCTTTGCTCGTTAAAGTAAGCATTTTTTCTTACCGGAATACAAACCCACTAAATATTTAAATTTTAACTTAACAGTTTTTTCCCGCCATCGACAGACAGTGTTTGTCCGGTAATGTAGGTGTTCTGGATCAAGAAGTTAACTGCGTAGGCAATATCTTCAGGTTTGCCTGCGTAATTCAGGCAAGTGAGGGTTTGTGTAGATGATACATTTTGCTCATTATTTTCCATGCTTGCTTGTGGCTCAGAAAAGTTTGGCGGCAATATCACGCCAGGAGCAACAGCATTTACTCGCACCTCAGGTGCCAGCTCCCTGGCCAGCGATTTGCTTAAAGTTGTTAATGCTGCTTTTGCCATGGTGTACAGTAAAAAATTTTCCCGCCCTGAATTGCCCGCAATATCAGTGATATTAATTATTGATCCTTTGCTCTTTTTTAGCGCTGGCATACAGGCCTTACTAAGAAAGACTGGAGCCTTGGCGTTGGTGCCGATTAAATCACTCCATTGCGCTTCATTAATATCTGTCAATGGCGTCGGGTAGAAGCTGGAAGCATTATTGATCAGCGCATCCAGTCTGTTCCAGTTTAGCAGGACTTTTTGAACCAATGACTCCAGGGCATTTACATCCAGCAAATTTGCATCGAAGCAAGCAGCGGAATTTTCATGAGAACGGTTTAATTCCCGGCATAGTACTTCGGCTTCTGTTGCCGATTTGTGGTAATGCAGGGCGATATTAAAACCCTGGCTGTGAAGATGTCTCGCAATGCATGCTCCAATTCTTGCCGCAGAGCCGGTCACCAGAGCAACTTTTCTGACTGCCGGGTCAGGACTCATATTTTAAAAAACCTTCAAGCTTTTCAAGACGCAGTAAACGCAGTTGTATACCAAATTCTTCATTTTGATAACCGGCTTCTGTCAATACAGTGCTATCAATATCCTGGCAGATATTAAGGGCATCAAGCAAAGTTTTGTTACGATATTCTGTGTTGGCTTCGCTGTCATCGCGGGCTTTACGGATTGCTTTACAGGCTATCAGGAAAAACTGGAAGCGTTCCGTGCGGCGAAAAGCATCGCAATCTTCAAAAAGCCTCAACATCGGTTCCGCCTCATGAAGTGTTAACTCAGCATAGTTTTCCCAATACAGGCAGGCCAGGGTGGCCAGCTCTTTATGATCATTGGGAATTTTTAAACGAGCACACAAGGATTCCAGTTTGCGTAAGTTTTTACTTAGTGAAAAATCATGTACGACGGGGAGTTCATGACATAAAGCCGCAAAGCGTATAGCCGTATCCGGTGTAAGTTCTGATGCTTTCGTCAGCGCCATTAAACTTAGCCGGGCTTTCTCCAGGGAAATACCAAATAAACTCTCTATCTCCTGCATCACCACGCCCAGGGCATAACACTCTCTAAGTGTTAAAAAGAAAAAAGCGGGTGTAATTTCGCCAATGGCTCTTCTGACTTCCTGCCAGACCCTTTCTGCAGTCAGTGAACTTAGTTCATTGTTATTGACCAGATGCTGCATTAGCAGCAGTGTCTCTTGCGCAACTTCAAAGCCTAAATGTGCAAAGCGTGCAGAAAAACGCGCTACCCGCAGAACGCGTAAGGGGTCTTCTGAAAATGCCGGTGAGACATGGCGGAGAATTTTATTTTTTAAATCTTCCTGGCCCCCATAGGGATCTATCAGATGACCCTCACTATCTTCTGCCATGGCGTTAATGGTCAGGTCTCTGCGTAATAAATCTTCTTCAAGTGTTACAGTAGGTGCTGCATCAATACTAAAGGCTGTGTGCCCAAGCCCGGTTTTTTTTTCAGTTCGGGCCAGCGCGTATTCTTCTTTGGTCTGCGGATGCAAAAATACCGGGAAATCTTTACCGACTTGCTGATAGCCAAGTTCAAGCATGTCTTCCGGTGTTGCGCCAACAACGACCCAGTCCCTGTCTTTTACCGGTAATCCGAGTAATTTATCGCGGACTGCTCCGCCAACCAGATAGATTTTCATGAGTTCAATTTCAAGAGTGCCTAATCACAATCGGTACAAAAAATTTGTTTATCTTCAAGACGCAAGGCTGTGAGACAGCGCCCCCATACACAGCCTGTATCCAGTGCATAGACATTTTCGGTGTCAGTGACGCCGTTCAAAGTCGCCCAATGACCGAATAATATGGTTATTTCCTTGCTCAGTTTCTGGTACTCATACCAGGGTCTGAAACCTTTAGGGGCTGTACTGGCTCCGGTTTTTATGGCCAGATTTAACTGTGTTTCCTTATTGCAGAAACGTATGCGCGTAAAATAATTGGTTAATACACGCAAACGTTTCATGCCACTTAGTCCATCATGCCAGATATCGGGTTGATCACCGTACATTTTTTCCAAAAAAGTTGTATAGCTGTCATGGCGCAGGGCATCTTCAATTTCATTGGCATACGCTTTAGCCTGTTTAAGATTCCAGCCGGGTGCAAGTCCCGCATGCACCATCAGAAAAGATTCCCGGCCTTTATCAGTGTCGAGTTTTTCATAATGCAAAATTGGCAGTGTCCGCAACCATTCGCAGAGTTCAGCGCAATCCGGCGCTGCCAATAATTTTTTCAGCGTCTTCTTTTTACCACCATCAAAAGCGCCTGTGGCAAGCGCCATAAAATGCAGATCATGATTGCCCAGCACGGCTGTAAAAGCCGGGCCCAGTTCTTTTAAAAAACGTAAAGTAAGAAGAGAGTCAGGGCCGCGATTGACCAGATCACCGACCGACCAAAGACGATCTTTGGCCGGGTCGAAATTGATTTTATTGAGGAGATTAATTAATGGTTCATAGCATCCCTGAATATCTCCTACCGCGTAAACTGCCATTTGCTAGTGCTCCAGTTTAGATACCACTAAAATCCTAGTGCAGCATATGTGGTGTTGCCAGCACAAACAATGGAATTTCTGCCTCAAAGGTTTCCCCGTCTTCAGTCTGCATCATATAACTGCCTTTCATGTCACCGATATCACTGTTGATAATAGTGCCACTGGAGTATTGAAAAGATTCGCCGGGCTTAATATAGGGTTGTTGACCAATAACACCTTTGCCTTTGACTTCTTCAACCCGATTATTCTGATCGGTAATTATCCAATGACGATTCAGAAGCTGCACTGTTTCATTGCGATTATTCTGAATCGTGATGGTATAAGAGAAGGCATGGGCATTGTTAATAAGATCGGATTGCTTTTCCAGGTAGCGGGTTTGCACATCGATAAGAATGCCACAATCTGTTGCTGTTTTTTGATTCATGGCATACGGCCTTAGTTAAGATATTGGTGAGTTCAGGTACTTGCAGATTCTAACATAGTCCTCAAGCGAAAGGTTTTCAGGCCTCTTGCCGGGATCGATGGACAATTGTGTCAATTCTTCACTGGATATGATGCCGTTCAGGTTGTTGCGCAGAGTTTTTCGACGATGTGCAAAAGCCTGCCGTAATAATTTTTCAAGTTCCTCAGGCGGCACCGATGCAAAGGGTGCCTGTTTATGAGGCGTCAGCTTTACTATTGCTGATTCAACTTTTGGTGCAGGAGAAAATGCAGTAGCCGGCACCTTAAATAAAGGTTCAACCTTGCACAGATATTGCACCATGACGCTGAGTCGGCCATAGATTTTTGAATTGGGCGTGGCCGCCATACGATCCACAACTTCCAGTTGTAACATGAACAACATATCACTTATGCCCGGTAAATAATTGAGTAAATGGAAAATCAAGGGAGTGGAAATATTATAGGGCAAATTGCCGATGATGCGTGCAGGCCGGGCATGAGACAACAAGCTGTTGAAGTCTACTTTTAGCACGTCATTTTCATGTAGGCTGAAGTTGGATTTACCGCCAAATTGTTCGCGCAGGTAGGCGGCAAGATCACGATCTATCTCAATTGCATGAACTTGAGCGCCGCTGCTAAGCAGCAATTCGGTCAGAGCTCCCTGACCGGGGCCTATTTCAATGAGCGTATCACCTGCATTGGGTGCCAGTGCTTTTAGAATTTTTTCTACGATTGACTGGTCGGTCAGGAAATTCTGACCGAAACGTTTACGGGGGCGATGAGCATATTGCTTATTGGACACGGGTATTAACTCTGTTTTACGCCCATCGTAACAGCCATGGAAAAAGCAGCAAGCAGACTGCTCATTTCGGCTTTACCACTGCCGGCCAGATCAAGGGCCGTCCCATGATCAACAGAAGTACGAATGATGGGTAAACCAAGTGTAATATTAACGGCTTCGCCAAAAGCCTGAGCTTTTAAAACCGGCAAGCCCTGGTCATGGTACATGGCAAGCACAGCATCCGCAGTAGTAAGATATTTGGCTGTAAAAAGGGTATCTGCTGGTAAGGGGCCGATTAAATGCATTCCTTCATTTCTTAGTTTTTGCAGAGTTGGTTCCATGATGTCAATTTCTTCACGGCCCAGATGGCCGCCTTCTCCGGCGTGCGGGTTTAAGCCGCAGATCAATATGCCGGGCTGCGAGATGGCAAACTTCTGTTGCAGATCCTGATGCAGGATGCGAATGACTGTTTCCAGTAAAGCTGGCGTAATTGCTGCGGGAACTTCACTTAGGGGCAGATGAGTGGTGACCAGTGCAACCTTCAGTTTAGAACTGGCCAGCATCATGACCACGGTTTCGCGCTGGCAATGTTCTGCCAGATATTCAGTGTGACCACTAAAGGCAATGCCTGCGTCGTTGATAATGCTTTTTTGTACCGGGCCGGTAACCAGTGCCTGAAATTCTTTATGCAGACAAGCGTTCAGTGCTCTGTCCAGTGTGGCAAGAACATAAGCTGCATTGGCTTTATCAAGCACCCCGCATTGCACTGGTCGGTTTAGTGCTACAGGGTCTACCCACATAGCTCTTTGTTCCGGATTAAAGTCTGTATATAACTTGATCGGGATCTTAATGCCCAGCAGGGCTGAGCGTTCGCTTAGCAAGTCTGGGTCAGCGATAAAAACCGGAGTGCTGTTTTCAAATAGCGGATTTTTTGCAACTATGTAATCTTGTGCAAGTTGTATGCATATATCAGGGCCAATCCCTGCCGGTTCACCGGGCGTGATGGCAATAAAGGAAGCCTGACTAATTGCTTGTTCCAACTTTTATATCAATGTAAGCCGTATCACGGATTTCGTTCATCCAGTTTTCCAGCTCGTTTTCATACTTACGCTCTCTAAGTATCTGCTCAGCCTGAAATCGCATGTTTTCTTCAGTAACATCCTGAACCCTTCTTTCCAGTACCTGGGCAATATGCCAGCCTTCATCAACCTGAAAAGGTGGGGAGATTTCATTGATTTCCAGTTGCGCGACAGTGCTTTCAAACAGCGGAGGAAGCTGACCTTCGGTAACCCAGTCGAGGTCTCCACCCGAAACCATTGTACTGGGGTCATCGGTATAAACTCTTGCCAGGTCAGCAAAATCTTCGCCATTTTGAATGCGTTGATAAAGTTCATGGATTAGCGCTTCAGTTTGTTCGGGTGTACGAATTTCATTTGGGCGGATCAGAAGGTGGCGGATATGGCTTTGATTTACCTGCAAATCTCCTCCACCCCGCTTATCGACTAATTTGACAATATGAAAGCCACTCTCACTGGTGAAAGGTTGACTGATTTCACCGGCGTCCAGATCTGGAACTACAGGCCTGAAAGGTGTTGGCAAGGATTCAACCTTGCGCCAGCCAGCCAGATCACCACCACTTACCGGCAAACCAAGAATCTGTCTGGAACTGGACAGCGCCATTATATCCGCGCCATCCAGGAGTTGCTGATAAATAAGGTCAGCGAGTTCTTTTTGCAGGGCATTCGAAGCTGGATTTTCCACCGGCACCAATATGTGTTGTACGCGATACTCGGGAGCAATATCGGTTTGGGCAGATTGAGAGCGTAAATAATTTTCCACTTCCTGGCGTGAAATAGTAATGCGCTGGTTGATTGAACCGTTTTGTAAATTGGAGAGCATCATTTCCTTGCGTACTTGCTCACGGATAGCCTGATACTGACCATCCTGGTTCAAGCGATTACGAAATTCCTCAAAACTTAAACCATTTTGCTGGGCAATTTGAGTCATGGCCTGGTTTAAACGATTATCATCAATTCGAATACCAGAGCGAATAGCCAACTGCATTTGCAGGTTTTCCATGATGAGCTGATCGATCACCTGTTTTTGTAATTCGGCAGGGGGAATATTGGCGGGTATCGCCCCGGTAGCAATCTGGCTGCGTATATTCGCCATACGTTCGTCCAACTCGCTTTGCAGAATAACGTCATCGTCTACAACGGCAACGACCTTATCGCCTAGTTGGGCTTGTGTCTGGAAGCCAAGTCCAATCAAGGCAAGACTTAATAATAATTTACTGATTTTCAACATAAGATTTAAAGCCAGTTATGCTTTCTCCAATTAATGAATCAATACTACCACCTAAGACGTTGCCAAGCCCTTTTAGTTCAAACTGCAGAAAAATGCCGGAGTTATCCTGGCTAAAAGTGCCCGAAAGATCGCTGTTATCCACCCACTTACGAGCAATCAGGCGCATGTCCCAGCAGCAGTTGCTGTATTCCAGTCCGATGATAGTTTCTAGATCACGCTGATTAGCATGATCATAATTCCAGCGCCCGATAATGCCCAGATTCTCCGTCATGGGCCACAAGGCCGAAATATCAGTTTGTTTGATCAGACCGGGTATATTGGCACTTTTACGGTAACGATAGCCAAAATTCAGGATGTGATTTATATCAGATTGATAACTGAAATGAAAACTGCCGTTCGCCAGTTCATTATTATCCTGATCCCATTCCTGTTGGGCCGTCAGACGCCAGTTTTCCATGATCTGATAGGCGAATTGACCCGCCACTGCAGAACTGGCTTGCTGCGCTGCAGCGGGTAAGGTGCCAAGATTGACACGTCTATCCTCAAAATAGAATATCTGGCCGATACTGATTTGTGCCTTTTCACGGCCAGAACTATCCAGCAGACGGCTGCTCAAAGCCAGCGTGAGCTGATTGCTATCTCCGACCCTGTCCTTGCCGCTAAAGCGATCTTCACGAAAAAGTTGCCTGTAGCTGGATGTCAGATCGGCGGTATCGAATAAGGGGATATTGCTTTGATCTTCGTATTCGCTATACAGATAGAAGAGTCTGGGCTCCAGTGTTTGTGTATAGCTTGAGCCTTTCAGCTTCAGGTCTTTGTCAAAAATCAGGCCGCTATCAATTTTGCTGACCAGTATGCTGCGCTCGGGGGTATCGGGGTTGCCCAGTGCCTGTTGATCCAATTGGTAGCTGGCGTATTTATATTTCAGTTCAGGTTTAAAAAAGGCGCCGGGCGTCTCCCAGTGCCAGCCCAGGGATGGCTCCAGGCTTAGGCGCTGTCCATTCAATAAAGCGCCGTTATTAATCTGTGCTTGGCTGAGTGTAGCCTGGTCGATACCGCGGTCAAAATATACATATTCGCTGTCCAGCCCATAAAACCAACCCGATGCAGTGGAATTTGTATAGTCCAGATTGATACGCGGCAGACTGGAGTATGGTTTGTTGAGATTATTAAGAGTCTGATCAATTAACTGATAGCTCTGCAGGCTGGCCTGAAAATCCCAGTCGTCCTGGTGGTAATTAATGTGCCCCTGGCGATAAAGATAGCTTCTGCTGGTGTCATGTAATCCGGTATTGCCAAAGTCCTGATAATAGTCGAGATCACTGATGGCCGAGTAATCGGCAAAGGCGTTCCAGTTCTTGTAAAAATTACTGTTTGCCGAATAGTTTACCCGCCAGCGTTTAGCCTGGGGCGGACTGGTGCTTGCCGGAAGACTTGCTGTGGATTCATCATAGAGCGAATCATCCGGCAGGTAAGCAAGCTCCAGATTATTTTCGCTCGCATCACCAAGATGGCGTGCTTCAAGGCCAAGCAGCAGTCCTCTTTCCATCATGAGACGTGGTGTTAATGTGGCATCGTAGTTGGGTGCCAGATTGAAATAATAAGGAGTGGCAATTTCATAACCTCCTTCATGTGTTGAACCGTAACTGGGAAACAGAAAACCCGAACTGCGTTCATCGGTGAGAGGAAAACTGATGTATGGCAGATACAAAACAGGAATATCTTTTACTCGCAGAGTGACATTACGACCTACACCACGACCACTAAGTTGATTCAGTTCTATTGTTTCGCCGACCAGAAGCCAGCTGTTATCGCCGGGTTCACAGACTGTATAACTACCTTCATTAATCGTCAGCAAACCATCAGCGTTGCCAAAATTTATTGATTCGGCAGTGCCACGAGCAGACTGCTGTTGCAATACATAGGAAGTGTTTTGTAGTGCAGCACTGGATTGTGCCTGATTGATGATTGCCGAATTCGCGCCGATAAGAAGCCCGGGCTGACGTAAACGGATGTTGCCATTTAATTCGATGACAGACTGAAGTTGATCATATAAGCCACTATCCGCTTCTATCCAGATATCATCGAAACGGATATCGACACCGTCGCGGATAAGCAGTTGATCGCTGCTGGCTTCAAGTTCACTGCTACCCGCTTGCAGAATTAAGCTGCCGTCAGTGATAGCAGGCGGCTGATCTGAATCAAGGTACATGCCGCAACACGCATTTGCGACCAGTGCTTGCTGTTCCGGACTTAGATTCTCCAGGCTGTGCCATGCTTCTTCGGCAACATCGGATACGGGATTGTGGTTAAATTCCTGTGCTGACAGTGCGCTTGAAAGTGTCAGGCTGATTATTGCCGCAAGCGGTCCCGCTATCGGCAGGCCTGGGAATGCTTTCTTGGGTGAGAATACGGGCCTCTTGTCTTGGCAGGTCACTTCTCAAATCCAGGTTGTATAGGCATAATTGATTTTAAATACTCTTTACAGGCTAAACAAGGGAAGCTCAGAACAAGCATGACTGAGAGCTCGGTTATAAACAGTAATACTCATCGTGCGCAGGCGCTGCAAATTTGGTTTAGGAGCCTGTTCCCCAAATTATCACCGGCTTCACGTGCGGATGATTTTACATTCTCATTAGTGCAGGGTGACGCCAGTTTCAGACGCTATTTTCGT
Source organism: uncultured Gammaproteobacteria bacterium (assembly GCA_963975155.1). Lineage (GTDB taxonomy): Bacteria > Pseudomonadota > Gammaproteobacteria > Pseudomonadales > Pseudohongiellaceae > UBA5109. Next base: position 298,167 of record CAXBFG010000003.1, read on the forward strand.
GCCCAGAATAAAAATGAATCGTACATTCTGGTAGATGCCCCACCCGAAAAAGAAGATAGCCATCCCTTTGTCAGTATTGCAACAGCTTTCAGCAAAGCAGGGGTAAAGGTTCCGCGTGTTTATGAGGTGGATTATAAACAGGGATTTATGTGTTTGACAGATTTTGGCGATACTCTTCTTTGGGAAAAACTTAAACAATCAAAATTATCTGATCCGGAAGGGTCAGATGCTACTTTTTATTACCAGCTATGTTTCGCTGAGTTGCTGAAGATTCAAAGAGTGGCAACAGAAAATCTGCCGGTATTTTCTGCAGAATTACTGCGCAAAGAAATGCATTTGTTCCAGCAATGGTTTTGTGAAGGCATACTCGACCTGAATCTTTCAAGCGAAGAGCAGGCAATGTTTGAGCGGAGTTTCGATGCACTGATTGAAATTGCACAGTCACAATTCCAGCTTTGTGTGCATCGGGACTTTCATTCCCGCAATCTGCTGGTCGTCCATGACTTTTCCGGAAATACAGCTTCGAACTCTGAAGCCGCTCCTTTAATTGGCGTTATAGATTTTCAGGACGCGGTAAAAGGCCCCTATACCTATGATCTGGTTTCCTTGCTGAAAGATTGTTACATTGCCTGGCCGCGCAATCAGGTCAATGCCTGGGCCCTGCAATACAGGGAACTGATGCAGCAGAAAATTACTATCGATGTTGATCCCGGCGATTTCTTACGTGAATTTGATTTAATGGGAGCACAAAGGCATTTGAAAGCAGTTGGAATTTTTTCTCGTTTGTTTCTGAGGGATCACAAAATTACGTATCTGGCAGATATCCCCAGAACTTTGGCATACCTTTACGGGGTAGCGACGGAATATAACGAACTAAAGGATTTTTCTGTCTGGCTCGATAAAAATGTCATGCAGGATGTTGAAAGCAAGATTTTGTCAGTCGTTAACAGGAAAGATAACAGGAAGGATAACAGGGAAGATGCAAGATGAAGGTCATGATACTGGCAGCCGGAAAAGGAGAACGCATGCTGCCATTGACTCTGGATACCCCAAAACCTTTATTGACGGCCGGAGGCAAACCCTTAATACAGCATTTAATAGAAAAGCTGGCCGCTGCAGGTTTAACAGATATAGTGATAAATCATGCCTGGCTTGGTGATCAACTGGAGGCGGAGCTGGGAGATGGTAGTCGCTTTGGGGTCAGCATTCAGTATTCAGCCGAAGCTGAGCCATTGGAAACCGCCGGAGGAATAATCAAGGCCTTGCCCTTGCTCGGCGAGAAACCCTTCATCATTGTGAACGGTGATATCTGGACCGATTACCCTTTTTCACAGCTGACAAAATATTCTGATATGCAAGAGCTGGTGCATCTTGTTATGGTCAACAATCCTGCGCAACATTCTGCGGGTGATTATTTATTGGATGGTAACCGTTTATTGCTTAAGGATTCGGTTTCCGCGAAGGACACTGCAAACAAGAAGGCACTAACATACAGCGGAATTGCGCTAATACATCCGCAACTGTTTTCCAGACTGCCGGCCCGTAAAATGCCACTCGCTCCTTTATATGAAGCAGCAATCAGGCAGGGCAAAGTCAGTGCAGAACATTATCAGGGTGAGTGGTTTGATATAGGCACTGTGGAACGTTTACAGGCCCTGCATGACCACTTACAGTTAAAGCATGCTTAGCAGACTCAGAGGCCGATAGTGAAAAAGAAGTTTCTTGATATTGATCGTGGTAAACGTCGCCAACCCGGGCATTTATTCCGGGATGCTGCCGAAGACAGGTTTTATGCGCGTCATAGTGAGAAACCACCCTATGCAGAGAAGCAAATTAATTCACCGGCTTATCGACTGGCTTTTGACGATATTGATTACATGCTGGCTGATGAACAGCGCCCGGTGCGACTATTGCTGGAGCTGGATAAACCTGAAGCCAATCTGAAAGCGCACGGTATAGAACATACCGTCGTAATTTTTGGCAGTTCACGCACTCAGGAAAACAATATTTATTATCAGCAGGCGAGAGCGCTGGCTGAATTAATTTCACGCAATTCAGGGTGTGATAAATGTCCTGATTTGTATGTCGTCACCGGCGGCGGTCCGGGAATCATGGAGGCAGCCAATCGCGGAGCTGAGGAAGCAGGATACGAATCGGTAGGTTTGAACATTGTTCTGCCGCATGAGCAGTTTCCGAACCCCTACATCACTCCGGAGCTGTGTTTTCGTTTTCATTATTTTGCCATGCGCAAAATGCATTTCCTGTTACGGGCACGGGCCATAGTTGCTTTTCCGGGCGGCTTCGGCACCATGGACGAGCTGTTTGAAACGCTGACCCTGGTGCAAACCGGTAAAATTGAGCCCTTACCCATCCTGCTCTTTGGTCGTGAATACTGGAAACGGCTGCTGGATTTCGATTTCCTGATAGAGCAGGGCATGGCCAGCCCCGAAGATATGGACTACTTTGCCTATGTAGATGATGTTGACGAGGCCTGGGAGATGATCAGGCAGTCAATGGTAGAAGAGGATTGACCGCTGCTACCATTGCCTGTATGAAAAGGCCGGATGCACAAACTACCTACTGTCCGGCCTGTGGTAATTGTGAACCGGACAAATCATCCGGCACGCTCTGCTCAACTCTGACGGTGTGATGCAGCGTGCCTATGCCTTCGATGCTTGCGCGGATGCTTTCGCCATCAACCAGGTAACCGGAACCACTCGCCCGTTCAACCCTGCCGGCTCCGGTGCCGCCGGATGTTCCGCTTTGCAGAACATCACCTGGGAAGATGGTAATCAGAGACGAAGCATATTCGATGAGCTCGGGAATATTGTGAATCATATCGCCGGCTCTGGCTTCCTGCACAGTTACACCATCGATGACCAGGGTCTGATGCAGGCGTTCCATGGGGTCGCCATAGAATTCTTTTGGCACAATCCATGGGCCATGTGGTGCAAAAGTGTCATGGCCCTTACTGACAAACCAGTCGGTACCTCCATTGAAGCCTCCGGCCGGGCGACCACCGCGATCAGAGATATCCATTGCGACCATGTAGCCGAACACATGGTCGTAGGCTCGGCTGGCAGAAATATACTTGCCTGTGCGGCCAAACACGATAGCCATTTCTACTTCCCACTCAATACGGTCGCGCCCATACGGCATGATGATGTCGTCACCATCGCCGATGATGGCGCCACGCGTAGGTTTGAGGAATAAATAAGGAACCCCTCGATTCACCTGACGTTCACGGTTCATGGCAGCTTGCTCATCATCGTTACAGCCTTCGCAGGCGTGGGTGTAAAAATTTACCGCCGCATTCATGAGCTTGCTGGGATATTGAATCGGCGCCATGATGTCCACGCTGGCTACCGGATGAATAAAATTTCGTTGTGGGTTGCCGTCGAGCAAATTCTCTTCCACAAGCCAGTTTACGATTTCATAGACGCGATACTTAAGCCCGTATTCGTATTGTGCGATCAGGCCCAGCATATCTTCCGGCATGCTGATATTGCTGTATTGCGGCATCAGTTGCAGCGCTCGGTTAGCGGCTGCAAGATCAACAATCAGCTCATCATTGCGCAAAACCAGACCCACGGTTGGAATATCATCTATTGCGAAGGTGCCGACCTTGAAGGGCATGAGCGACTGCAGGTCTTGAGCAGAGGCGCCAATGGGAATGATGAAAACAGCTAGCGAGCTTAAAAGTGTGAGGGCAAAAAGAGTTTTTCTTATCATTTTTCTCTCCCGTGCGGGGCTCTAATAGGGTGAACAGGTTTTTTGTCTATTTATGCTGATCTCACCTGTTTATAAGATACACAAAAGATATCTCCCGGTTTAGGTGTTTGTCCAGCGTTAAGGTTTTGAGAACACTTAACAAAGCAGCCAATAAGTCTTTCAGCAATTTTCAGGCAGCATGAACTTTGATCTCTTTGTGCTTATTCTTTTATATGAGGCAGACTATGGGTGAGGAGCCTAAGTGAGTGAACCATGGCTTGATCCTCCATTTCAACAGTTCTGTATATATAGCCTTAGCAGGACAGCTTTCCCTAAACCTAGTACAATGCGCGTCATAATTTAAACGGTCGTTATCAGCCTATGAGTGCTCGCGATTACTTAATAGCACCATCCATACTTTCCGCAGACTTTGCCCGCCTCGGTGAAGAAGTTGATGCTGTCCTGGCCGCAGGTGCAGATGTGGTGCATTTCGATGTGATGGATAACCACTACGTTCCAAATCTGACTATCGGGCCGATGGTCTGTAAGGCACTGATAGATTACGGCATCAAGGCACCCGTTGATGTGCATCTGATGGTCAGCCCGGTAGACAATCTGATCAATGATTTCGCTGAGGCAGGTGCCAGCTATATTACTTTCCACCCGGAGGCAAGCAATCACGTTGATCGATCGCTAAGCCTCATCAAGTCATTGGGTTGTAAAGCCGGTCTGGTACTGAATCCGGCTACACCCCTGAGCTATCTGGAACATGTGATGGATAAGCTCGATGTTATTTTACTGATGTCGGTTAATCCGGGTTTTGGCGGGCAGAAATTCATCCCTTCGACTCTCGCCAAGTTAACTCAGGTTCGAGAACTCATCACGAAAAGTGGTCGCGATATCAGGCTCGAAGTCGATGGTGGCGTCAGTGTCGATAATATTGCTGAAATAGCCAAAGCCGGTGCCGATATGTTTGTTGCAGGCTCCGCTATTTTTGGTAGTGATGATTATCAGGCAACGATTAGCAGGATGCGGACGGAACTTGAAAACTCATGAAAATCGAAGCGTTCAGGGACCTTGCTGCACAAGGCTACAACCGTATTCCCCTGCATCGGGAAGTGCTGGCTGATCTGGAAACACCACTGAGTGTTTACCTGAAACTGGCCAAAGGCAGCTATAGTTATTTTCTTGAATCGGTTCAGGGCGGCGAGAAATGGGGCCGCTATTCCATTATCGGTCTGCCCTGTAAAACCATCCTGAAAGTCAGCGGCCATGAATTCAGTCTTGAAGAAAAGGGTCAGGTCGTCGAACAACGTCAAAGCACAGACCCCTTTGTTGATATTGAAGCCTTTCAGGCGCAATACAAAATTCCAGAGCTTGAAGGTTTACCCCGTTTTAACGGTGGACTGGTGGGTTACTTTGGCTACGATACGGTTCGTTATGTAGAGCATAAGGTTGCCGGTACTACACCGCCTGATAATGTTGGCACGCCGGATATTCTCTTAATGGTGTCCGAAGAAGTCATCGTGTTTGATAATCTGCGCGGCACAATTTCTCTTTTGGTTTATGCCGACCCCGCCCAGGATGACGCTTTTGCCCTGGCCGAAGAACGACTGGATTTTCTGACCCAGGAACTGCATAAACCGCTCGATCCGGCTTTGTTTCGACCGGTTCCGCAAGCCAGGGAAGTGGAGGAATCAAGCTTTGTGTCCAGTTTCGGCGAGCAGGCCTATATGGATGCCGTTGAAAAAATTAAGGAATATATTTTTGCCGGCGATGTGTTTCAGGTTGTTCTGGCACAACGCATGAGCATCCCTTTCGAGGGTGAAGCGATCAATGTCTATCGTGCCCTGCGTCAACTGAACCCTTCACCCTATATGGTATTTATGGATTTTGGTGACTTCCATATTGTCAGTGCATCGCCGGAAATCCTGGCGCGGGTTGAGGATGGACATATTACGGTCAGGCCTTTGGCGGGTACACGTCGTCGCGGCCATACCGAAGAAGAAGATCTGCAGCTGGAACAGGATTTACTGGCTGACGAAAAAGAACTCGCCGAACATTTGATGTTGATCGACTTGAGTCGCAATGATGCCGGCAGAGTCTCGCTGACCGGTTCAGTGAAAGTGACCCGCAAAATGTTTGTGGAACGCTATTCGCACGTTATGCATATTGCTTCAAATGTAGAAAGTGAAATAGCAGAAAATAAAACCGCCCTCGATGTGTTGAAGGCAACCTTGCCGGTCGGAACCTTAAGTGGCGCCCCGAAAGTCCGGGCCATGGAAATCATTGACGAATTCGAACCGGTAAAACGTGGTGTTTATGGCGGCGCGATGGGTTATCTGTCCTGGAATGGCAACATGGATATGGCGATTGCGATTCGTACTGCGGTCATTAAAGACAAGAAGCTTTATGTAGAAGCAGGCGCAGGCATTGTTGCCGATTCGGTACCTCGTCTGGAGTGGAAAGAGACCATGAGCAAGGCCAGAGCATTGTTTCAGGCGGTAAAACTGGCTGAAGAGGGGATGCAGTAATGCTGGTTATGATCGATAACTATGACTCCTTCACCTATAACCTGGTGCAGTATTTTGGTGAACTGGGCATGGACATCGTTGTGCACCGCAATGATGAAATTACGCTTGAACAACTGGAGGCCCTGAAGCCCAGTCACATTGTTATTTCACCGGGCCCCTGCACACCTCAGGAAGCAGGTGTTTCTGTTGAGACTATCCGCCATTTTACGGGCAAGGTGCCGGTTCTGGGGGTCTGCCTCGGGCATCAAAGTATCGGAGAAGCCTTCGGTGGCAGAACGGTGCGGGCAAAAAAAGTCATGCACGGAAAACTGTCTGACATCCATCACAATGGTGAAGGGGTGTTTAACAATCTGGTCTCACCCTTTGAAGCAACCCGTTATCATTCACTGGTGATTGAACAGGAAACCTTGCCGGATTGTCTGGAAGTCACAGCCTGGACCCTGGATAAGAATGGCAAACTGGATGAAATTATGGCCGTTAAACATAAGGATTTCCCGGTTCAGGGAGTACAATTTCACCCCGAGTCTATTCTTACTGAACACGGCCATGCCATGCTGCTGAATTTTCTGGCAAGCGGAGAGACCTGAAGCGGATAGTAAGCTGTTTTTATAATAGTAAAAAAAAATGTGATGATTGGTTGAGTATTCGGCTGAAAATTTGGCAGCAAGCATAAGGGATAGTTTGTGAGGTAGTCTGTGGAGAATTCAGTGGTAAAACCAACAATTTTAAAAAAGATTTTACAGCGCAAGCATGAAGAAGTTGCCGAGCGTCAATTACTTCGTTCAGTTAAAGAACTTGAAAGTGCAATCGCAGAACAGGATGCACCACGCGGCTTTTCCCAGGCCCTTGCGCAACAGATAAAACGCAAACGACCTGCCGTTATTGCAGAAATCAAAAAAGCCTCACCCAGCAAGGGCCTGTTAAGGGAAGATTTTTATCCTGAAAAAATAGCCCGGAGTTATGCCGAGAATGGTGCGACCTGTCTGTCTGTGCTTACCGATATTGATTTTTTCCAGGGTCATGATGATTATTTACAGGAAGCCAGAGCGGCGTGCTCGCTGCCTGTTATTCGTAAGGATTTTGTTATAGACCCTTACCAGATCATAGAATCACGAGCCCTCGGTGCCGACTGCATCCTGCTGATAGTCGCTGCCATGGATGCGGCTCAGCTTTATGAACTGGCCACCTGTGCTAGTGAATATGATCTTGATTATCTGATTGAAGTTCACAATCAGGAAGAGTTGGAACGGGCACTAAAACTTGAGCCTGAGCTAATTGGTATTAATAACCGCGATCTGCATAGTTTTAGTACCAGGCTGGATACAACATTCAATTTACTCGATGAAATCCCGGAAGGAACCTCAGTCATCACCGAAAGCGGCATTATGGCGCGTCAGGATGTGGACGAAATGAAGCAGCATGGCGTCTATGGTTTCCTGGTTGGAGAAACCTTTATGCGTGCTCCTGACCCGGGACTCAAACTAAAGGAATTATTCTTTTATGGTTAAACCAGGCGAAACAGGCATTAAACGCATCATCTCTGCCTTTGGTTATTCCATGCAGGGCCTGAAGTCATGCTGGAAAATGGAAGCGGCGTTTCGGCAGGAAGTCATGGCGAGTATTGTTTTGATTCCACTGGGTCTTTACCTGGGCGATGGAGGTGTAGAAAAAGCCTTGCTGGTTGGGACCTGTTTTATAGTGATGATCATTGAAATACTAAATTCCGGCATTGAAGCCGTTGTTGACAGGGTCGGGCAGGAGCATCATGAGCTTTCAGGCATTGCCAAGGATCTGGGTTCTTCAGCCGTCATGCTGAGCCTGCTGATGTTTTCATTGACCTGGATTCTTGTTCTGCTTTTCTGAAATCCAGTCTGCTTAGTGCATTTTTCACGCATTCTCCTGCACATCATTCCAAAACCCTTCTAATTAAGTCTTTTATAAAAGACTTAATTATTACACTTCGGTAAACTTTCAAGGGCTTTCACACAGCTCAAGCAATGAAATATTAGCTACTAAAAGCATTCAGAAATGATCATAGTCACAGTAATATTTATAGTCTTATTTGCATTTACTCCCTGTGTTCTAAAAAAGTATGCAGACTTAAATATCTCGATTCTTCAATCTGCACTAATTTCTATAAGTGGAATTTTGACCTTTATTACTGCCGGTATTTTAATGGGCGAGCCTGTCCCTCCTTTCCCGGAGTGGGGCGTGTTAACTCCATATTGGGCAATTTCTCTTTTTGCCTATATTATCTTCACAGCCACTATTTACTTAGCAGTGAGATGGAAGCATTTTCTCAAATACTGCTGGCTGGTATTCGGGTATCCTGTTTTATTTAGCGCAATCATGTTCTTAACAGAGTTTATTTATTTGGCTAGCATCTAACAGGGAGTTTAATAACATGGACCACTAGCGTGCAGTTTTGTATTAACAAAAGTGTTAACAGCAAGAGGAAATTGAGTTTTGCAAATTAGAAAATATGAAAACGCCGACTTGGCTGCAGTGCTCTCTTCATGGGAAGCAGCGACCCGGCTAGCTCATCCGTTTATGCGCGATGAATTTATCGCTCAGGAGCGTATAAACGTAGCAGATGTATATATACCTAACACCGACACCTGGGTCATGGAGATCGATGGAAAGGTTGAAGGTTTTATTGCCTTGATGGGAAATGAAGTAGGTGCAATATTTTTACAGCCTGAGTTTCATGGCTTAGGTGCGGGTAAAGCTTTGATGGATAAAGCACAGGAATTGCATGGAGACCTTGAGCTTGAGGTATTCAAGGAAAACGCGTTGGGGCGTCAATTTTACTCACGCTATGGGTTTGAGCAGATGCAAGAGAAATTTCATGAGCCTACCGGCCAGCAAGTACTGCGTCTTAAATTTACAGCGGACAAGGGGGCAAACAGGGCGCTCTAAATAGCATCTTTGATTGCTGCCTTATGCGCAAATAAAGCGAGGAGGAGAAAAAATTTCATGAACGAATTAATTCCGGCCATTATAGTTGCTTCCATTTTAGGTGCAGGATTAATAAGCGGGCTGCTTTTTGCATTCTCCAATTTTATCATGCGAGCGCTGGCTGAGCTTCCGTCTGATAAAGGCATGTTTGCTATGCAGAGAATCAATGAAAAGATAATTAATCCGATATTTATGCTGTTCTTTCTGGGAACCCCGGTTTTATGCGCATTAATAATCATTAGCACGCTGCAAAATATCAATGCAACAGGATCCTGGTATCTGCTAATTGGTGCTATCGCTTACATCATTGGACCTTTCGGAATTACCATGCTGTTCAATGTTCCATTAAACAACATGCTGGCCAGTGCAGATGTGTCCTCGGCAAAGGAAATTTGGCCTAGGTATCAAAAACGCTGGCAATGGTGGAACCACATGCGAACCTACATAGGTGTGGCAGCGATTATATTTTTGGCAGTGGGGCTCGGCAACATTCAGCCCTACCAGCCCTAATAGATAATACCGATGGCTTATATCCAAAATAACAATTGGCTATATCCTGCACTATTTATTACTGTCTATGTGGCAGGTATCTGTCAGTTAGATGAACTAAGGAGTAGTTATGATATTCAAGCAACTTTATGAGGATTTGAGCAGTACCTATACCTATCTGCTCGCCTGCGAGGAAACCGGCCAGGCAGTGCTTATTGATCCCGTCTATCCGACAGTCGAACGTGATCTTCATATCCTTGATGCACTGGGGCTGAAACTGGTCTATTCCATCGACACCCACATTCATGCTGATCACATCACATCAGCTCGCCGGCTGAAGGAACTGACTGGCAGCCAGATTATTTATCCTGTGACCTCACAGTGTGACTGTCCGGATCTACGAGCTGAAGAAGGCAAGGCTATCAAAATCGGCAGCGTGACAATTGACCCCCTTTATACGCCGGGACATACCGATGATCATTATGCCTATAAAATTGGCAACAAGGTGTTGACTGGTGATGCTTTGCTAATTGATGGTTGCGGGCGCACCGATTTTCAGAATGGCAGTGCCGAAGATCTCTACAAAACGGTGCGGGAAAAGCTGTTTGCTCTACCTGATGACACGCTGGTTTATCCGGCGCACGATTATAATCACCGGCATGTTTCCTCTATAGCCCAGGAAAAGGAACGTAACCCGCGCTTGGGTGGTGATACCACTATTGAAGAATTCAAGGAGATCATGGCAAATCTGAATCTTGCCTATCCCAAATTCATCGACCATGCTGTCCCGGGAAATAAACTTTGCGGTGTTTGCCCGGAAGATTTACCGGAGAAATATGGTGTGTATTGTCAGGAAATGAGTGAAAGCCCGCAGGGCTAGACCAGGCACTTAGAAAAAAATATTTACTGAGTTGAACAGTATCCCGGCCTGACTTTCTTGAAGCTGGCGTATAAGTATTAGCGGGTGCCGAAGACCACTATGGTCTTGCCGTGGACTTCAATCAGTCCCTGCATTTCCAGGTCTTTTAATACCCGGCCTGCCATTTCCCGTGAACAGTTCACTATCCTGCCCAGTTCCTGGCGGGTGATTTTAATCTGCATACCATCAGGATGCGTCATGGCGTCAGGTTCCTTACTGAGGGCGAGTAACTGGCTGGCTATGCGACCGGTAACGTCGAGGAAAGACAAGTCGGCAACACGCTGTGTGGTATTACGCAGCCGGTGTGCCATTTGCTCACCAATAGTGTACAGAATTTCAGGATGAGAACGGGTATAGGCACTAAAATTTGAGTAGGAAATTTCTGCAATTTCGGCTTCTGTACGGGTTCGAACGCAGGCGCTACGAGATTCACCTATTTCAAACAAACCCATTTCACCAAAAAAATCACCAGGGTTCAGATAGGTAATGATGGCTTCCTTGCCTTCTTCGTCTTCAAGGATGACAGAAACCGAACCACTGATGATGTAGTACAGGGTCTCTGATTTATCACCCTCATGGATGATCGCCGTTTTGTTTGGATACTTACGCCGATGAGAATGACTTAAAAAGTTTTCCAGATCATTGATATGTGGAGTGATTGCCATCAATGCCATGAAATAACCCCTTACAGCTGCTAATTATTATTAAGGCTCTTGTATACCATAAAACATTGTACTGATCTATTGTTAAGCTGTATTTAACCTTTCTGTTACATCGCCTTAATTTGATTCAAGATTCTGCAAAGGGGCTATGCAATAATAGAAGCCTTGTTCGGTTTCAGGTTAAAACAAAATGAAAGCAAAAATAAGCTGGCTGGAAGATGCCAGGATGGAAGGCGAATCAGGTAGCGGGCACCGGGTCATAATAGACGGCCCTGAATCCATAGGTGGGCGTAACCAGGGTATGCGACCGCTGGAGCTGATGCTGATGAGTGTGGGAGCCTGCTCGACGGTAGATGTTATCAGCATCCTCAAGAAAGCCCGCCAGGATGTCACGGATTGTACTGTAGAAGTTGAAGGACAACGTGTGGATGCTGTGCCGGCGCTGTTCGAAAAAATCCATTTAAGCTTTAAGGTCAGTGGTAATAATCTGGATGAAAATAAAGTCATTCGAGCGGTAGAATTGTCGGCAGAGAAATACTGTTCGGCCTCAATCATGCTCAGTAATGCGGGGGTTGTACTGACACACAGTGTGGAACTTATTCCGCTTTAGATTACAGTAAGTCTTACCGGGCTTTAGTAAGCTTGCATTGTTTCAATTAGAGTAAGTCTTATTTCATCGGGGGAAATTATGAAACGCAATATAAATGTTATCAGTCTCTTGCTGTGCCTGGTGCTGACAGCTTGTACCAGTACCCGGGGAACCGTGGAAGAACGACGACAGGTCGTACAGGACATGAAAACGGATGTACTGACTGAACTTTACCGGGAAAAACCCGACGTCAGGACACAGATTCCTGGTGCGGCCGGCTATGCTGTTTTCAGTAACGCAAATGTCAATCTGATCTTTGCCAGTGTGGGCGGCGGTTACGGAATTTTGCAGGATAACCGCTCCGGGCAGGAAACCTATATGAAAATGGGTGAGTTAGGTCTGGGCATTGGTGCGGGGATAAAGGATTTCCGTATCGTGATGGTCTTCCATACCGCAGATGCGCTCGAGCGCTTTCTGGAGAATGGTATTGCCGTTGGGGCTCAGGCAGATGCAGCGGCTGTGGCCGATGATCAGGGCGTGGCTTTCGGGGGTGAAGTGACAGTAGATAATATTACGATTTATCAGATGACCCGCTCCGGTCTGGCCTTGCAGGCAACAATCAAAGGCACTCGCTTCTGGGAAGATGATGAACTGAACTGAAGTTTTGGCTGTACTGACTTAAAGTCTGTAGGCCGTTTTTTTCATGACTTGCGACATCAGGGTCATGACTTTTTTAACCGGCAGGGGCAGTTCACTTGCTCCGGCACTTTCTGCCATCGTGGCGTGCTGTGCCTCATCGATTAACATCTTTTCCAGTATGGCTTTGCTTTTTGCATCCTGCTCCGGCAGTTCTTGCAGGTGCTCATTAATATGCTCACATACCTGATGTTCGGTTTCTGCAACAAAGCCCAGACTCCATTTGTCGCCCGCCAGGCCGGCGGCTGCGCCCAGTCCATAAGACATGGCATACCAGAGAGGATTTAAAAAACTCGGTGAACTGTTCAGTTCAGAAAGTCGATCTTCGCACCAGCTTAAGTGATCAATCTCCTCATTCGCCGCAGCCTGCATTTGATCTTTAAGCTCGGGCAATTTGGCGGTAAGTGCCTGTCCCTGATAGAGGGCCTGTGCGCAAACTTCACCCGTGTGATTAATACGCATTAACCCGGCGCTGTGTTTCTGCTGGGCAGTTTCCAGCTCCTGTTCAGTTTTACCTTTCGCAGGACTTTCCCGTCTGGCTGTCACTGAGCCGGGTACCAGGGTCTTCAGCGCCTGGTCGAAGTGGCCGATTAAGTCATCCAAAAGTGAGTTTTGTGTATTAAGCATTTTTGTCTTCCAGTTGTTCTCTGGCTATAGCCCGGTATGCAATATCTGTCCGGTAGTATACATCTTCCCAGCTAATCTGTTCGACCAGTGCGTAAGCGGCCGCCTGTGCTGCAGTGACGGAGTCTCCCAAGGCCGTGGCACAGAGTACCCGGCCACCATTGGTGACAATTTTACCGGTTTTTTCGGTCGTGCCGGCATGGAATATTTTCTTGTCTGCGTTCTGTTCAGTATCCAGTCCTTTAATCTCCAGGCCTTTTCGATAGGCAGCGGGATAACCACCCGCGGCCAGTACAACACCCACAGCCGGACGCGGGTCAAAAGCAATCGCTGTTTTATCGAGTTCCTGCTTTAGTGCAGCCTGACAAAGCTCGATCAAATCACTTTGCAAACGCATCATTACCGGCTGGGCTTCCGGGTCGCCGAAACGGCAATTGAATTCGACCACCTTGGGCTGGCCTTCGGCATCTATCATTAGCCCGGCATAGAGAAAGCCTACATAGGTATTACCTTCTGCGGCCATACCCTTTACGGTGGGCATAATAACTTCCTGCATAATACGGGCATGAATTTCCGGGGTGACTACCGGAGCCGGGGAGTAAGCGCCCATGCCACCGGTATTGGGACCAAGGTCACCATTGTCGCGGGCTTTGTGATCCTGGGATGATGCAAAAGGCAGGGCTGTACGACCATCAACAAGGGCTATAAAACTGGCTTCTTCACCCTGCATAAATTCTTCAATCACCACGCGGTGACCGGCTTCGCCGAAGCTGTTACCGGAAAGCATATCTTCAACAGTTTTTACTGCCTCCTCTAGGCTTTGGGCAATAATGACTCCCTTGCCGGCAGCCAGTCCGTCTGCCTTGATGACTATAGGCATGCTTTGATTTTTCAGATAGCTAATGGCCTGCTGTGCATCGGTAAAGTTTTGATAGGCAGCCGTGGGAATATTATGGCGTTGTAAAAAATCTTTGCTGAAGGCTTTTGATCCTTCCAGTTGGGCAGCACCCTGAGTCGGGCCAAAGCAGGGCAGTCCCTGTTCGGTAAAATAATCGACTATGCCTGCGACCAGAGGGGCTTCTGGCCCGATGATCGTGAGTGTTATCGCGTTCTGTTTGGCAAAATCAGTTAGAGCAGCAAAGTCCATCGGGTTCAGTGCTACATTTTTAACTTTGTTTTCGGTAGCTGTGCCGGCATTGCCAGGCACCACATAAACTGTGTCTACCTGTGGAGATTGTGCGGACTTCCAGGCTAGTGCATGTTCTCTGCCGCCGCTGCCGATAATCATGATATTCATAAACTTACTCTTTGTATTTTTTAATATTGGCAGGAGTGAATAGTGGTTAGCTCGCTGCGCTCCTCACTCACTATTTTCTCTCGCTATGACTTTTCTAGAATCGTCAAAATTTTACTTTATAAATGCAGCTTAAAACTGTTGTATGAATTTCAGCTGCCTGGCAGGAGTGAATAGTGGTTCGCTCGCTGCGCTCCTCACTTACTATTTCCACCTGCTAATACTTTTCCAGGTTCATTCATTAACAACCTTAGTATATGAATTCCAGTTTGTTGGCAGGAGTGAATAGTGGTTCGCTCGCTTACGCTCCTCACCCACTATTTCCTCCCGCTATGACTTTTCTAGAATCGTCAAAATTTTACTTTATAAATACAGCTTAAAACTGTTGTATGAATTTCAGTTTGTTGGCAGGAGTGATTAGTGGTTCGCTCGCTTACGCTCCTCACTCACTATTAACGCCTGCTTAAAACTTTCCAGAAACTTCAAATTTTTACTTTATAAACACAACTTAACATCGTTGCGTGAATTTTAGCTGCCTGGCAGGAGTAAATAGTAGTTCGCTCGCTGCGCTCCTCACCCACTATTTCCTCCCGCTATGACTTTTCTAGAATCGTTAAAATTTAACTTTATAAACACAACTTAACATCGTTGCGTGAATTCCAGCTTGTTGGCAGGAGTAAATAGTGGTTTGCTCGCTTATGCTCCTCACTCACTATTTTCTCCCGCTATGACTTTTCTAGAATCGTCAAAATTTTCATTTATAAATACAGCTAAAAACTGTTGTATGAATTTCGGGTTGTTGGCAGGAGTAAATAGTGGTTCGCTCGCTTACACTCCTCACACACTAATAACGCCTGCTTAAAACTTTCCAGAAACTTCAAACTTTTAATTTATTGAGACCTGCTAAAAATAAGTCAGGAATAACAAATCTTAATGTCTAAAATGCCGCATGCCGGTGAAGGCCATGGCCATATTGGCAGCATCGGCGGCATCGATAACCAGTTGATCCTTGACGGAACCGCCGGGCTGAATAACAGCAGTAATTCCTGCTTCGGCTGCGGCTTCAACACCATCACTGAAGGGAAAGAAGGCATCGGAGGCCATTACGGAGCCGGCGACTTCAAGGTTCTCATCGGCTGCCTTGATACTGGCAATCCGGGCGCTGTAGACGCGGCTCATCTGGCCGGCTCCTATGCCAATGGTCTGCTGGTTTTTGACATAGACGATGGCATTGGATTTTACATATTTGACAACTTTCCAGGCGAATAGCATGTCCTCAATTTCAGCCGGACTTGGCTTGCGCTTGGTGACGACAGTTAAGTCTGCAGCTGTGATGAGGCCGGTATCCAGATTCTGTACCAGCAGGCCGCCGTTAACGCGTTTGTAATCGAGGCTTTCACTTTGCGTCTGGCTCCATTCCCCGCAAGTAAGCAGACGTACATTGGGTTTGGCGCTGACAACCTGAATCGCGGCGGCTGAAACCGAAGGCGCGATAATAACTTCGGTAAACTGGCGTTCAGTAATAGCTTTCGCCGTAGCTTCATCCAGTTCCCGGTTAAAGGCGATGATGCCTCCAAAAGCGGAAGTTGGGTCTGTCTGATAAGCCTTTTCATAGGCTTGCAGAATACTGTTTGCAGTGCCGACGCCACAGGGGTTGGCATGTTTGACAATAACGCAGGCTGGCTCGGAAAAACTTTTAACACATTCCAGCGCGGCATCAGTGTCCGCAATATTATTGAATGAGAGCTCCTTGCCCTGAAGCTGTACAGATGTGGAAATGCTGGCAGCTGTATTGTTTTTTTCGACATAGAAGGCAGCCTGCTGATGAGGATTTTCTCCGTAGCGCATGTCCTGCTTTTTTACAAATTGTGTATTGAAAGTGCGGGGAAATTCACTGTCGCCATCTATTTTGCCAAGGTAGTTTGCAATGGCCCCGTCGTATTGTGCGGTATGTTCAAAGGTTTTTACGGCCAGCTCAAAACGGCTTGCATAACTCAATTGCTGTTTGTTTTCGCTCAGTTCCTTGAGAATAGTTTCGTAATCAGAGGGATCAACAATCACACCAACATGCTTGTGGTTTTTCGCCGCTGCCCTGAGCATGGTCGGGCCGCCAATATCAATATTCTCAATGGCGGTAGCCAGGTCGCAGTCCGGTCTGGCAATGGTTTCCTGAAAGGGGTAGAGATTAACCACCACCAGGTCTATCGGGGGAATGTTGTGCTCTTGCATAACAGCATCATCGGTGCCACGTCGGGCAAGGATGCCGCCATGAACTTTCGGATGCAGTGTTTTAACCCGCCCATCCATCATCTCCGGAAAGCCGGTGTAATCGGCAATTTCCGTAACTGCGATACCCTGGTCATTCAGTAACTTGTAGGTGCCTCCCGTGGACAGCAATTCTATGCCCTGCTCGGTCAGAGCTTTGGCAAATTCTGTGATACCGGATTTATCGGAAACACTGAGAAGGGCGCGTCGTACTGGAGTCCAGGCTGTTGCTGTCATGGATAATTTAGGTTCCTGTGGTGAGTGGCTTTGAGGCTTAATCTATTAATTTGTATTGTCTTAACTTTTTGCGCAGAGTGCCGCGGTTCAGTCCCAGCATGCTGGCGGCACGACTCTGATTGCTGCGGGCGTGTTTCATTACGACTTCCAGCATGGGAGCTTCAACTTCGCCCAGCACCATGTTGTAAATATCACTGATATGTTCATGGTCCACCTCTCTGAGGTAATCCTCCAGCGCTTCGTTGACGCACTCTTTTAAGGTCTGTGATCTGTCCTTACTCATGCGGCAGCCTTGTGCATGACAGAGGTCTTTTGTAAATTTGAAAAATAGTGCTGTATTGCTTGCAACTGCTGATCCGGTTCAATCATTGTATTGAAGTGAGCCCTGAAAGCCTGATGTTCGGGAAGCGACTGACAATACCAGGACGTATGTTTACGGGCGATTAATACGCCTTTGAAGTCTCCATAAAATGCATAAAGGCTCTGTAAATGCCTCTGCATTATGTTCAGCTTGGTCTTTAAATTTGGTTCAGGAAGTTCTTGTCCATGTTTAAGGTAGTAGGCGATTTCCTGGAATATCCAGGGGCGACCCTGCGCTGCGCGACCAATCATTACGCCATCTGCCCTGGTGTGGGCAAGTACTGCTGCGGCTTTTTGCGGGCTGGAGATATCACCATTGGCAAATACCGGGATTCCTACGGCTTCTTTAATTAAAGCGATAGTGTCATATTCAACTTCGGCTTTAAACATGCACTCGCGGGTACGGCCATGCACGGCAAGTGACTGAATACCGGCATCTTCTGCAATCCTGGCAATGCTCACACCGTTCCGGTTTGACTGATCCCAACCGGTACGGATTTTCAGGGTGACCGGGACTTCAATAGCAGCCGTGACAGCTGTAAGGATTTGTCTTACCAGGGTTTCATCTTTCAGGAGTGCCGAACCCGCCGCTTTTTTCAGAACTTTTTTGGCAGGACAGCCCATATTGATGTCAATAATCTGGGCGCCTTCCTCGACATTGAGACGCGCCGCCTCTGCCATCATCGCCGGATCGGAACCGGCTATCTGTACGACACGGGGAGAGGATTCGCCATCATGTTCACGTCTTAAACGGTTTTTTTCACTGTTCCAGAGTCGGATGTTGCTGGTCAGCATTTCAGAAGGTGTTAAGGCAGCACCGTGCTCACGGCACAGCAGACGAAAAGGGCGATCTGTTACTCCTGCCATGGGCGCAAGTACTACCTGAGAGTTTAGCTTGTAGGGACCGATTTTGATCACTGCGCGAGTAGCCTTGGAGATGAACGCGAGGCTAGGCATTCTACTAAAAAACTCGCCGCGTTTAAATGCAGCATTACAGGAACTTGTGCACTGTTTGGCGTTTTATTCAGTTATTTGTAGCAATCGCTATGCAGTTCGCTCGCTAAAACGCTCCTCACCTGCATAGCGATCACCACGCTGCCCAGGTTCAGAGTAAAACTGCACAGACAGTTGGCAGCATTTGATATTTTATTCAGTTATCTGTGGCCATCGCTATGCAGTTCGCTCGTTAAACGCTCCTCACCTGCATAGCAATCACCACGCTGCCCAGGTTCAGAGTAAAACTGCAAGGAATGGGAACTTTTGGTAGTGCGTTAGTTTGAAATTTCTGGCGCTATAGAAGTCTCCGTTTCTGGCTTGCTCAGCCTTCGATCTTTGCTGCTTGGTTTTCAAAGAGCTTAAACGCACAGTCTTGATGATGAGCTATCCAGTTGACGACCGTCTGACGGCAGGACGTCGTCAGCCGAGCCTGTACAGGGATGTACGTTTTTTGGCGTGTCGTCAAAAGGAGAGCTCGTCATTAAGGCTGAGAATACCAAGCAGTAAAATTTCAAACTGGCGCACTAGCGAACTTTTCAACAGAAGATACAGGCTTGGCTTTGAAACTACTTAAGGGGCTCGCAATAATAATGTGTAATTAATGGCCTGAGGGCCAGGATCGGCAATTTCCAGATGAACCTGCAAAGAAGAATTGGCAGGCATGCGGGTAAATTGCTGCAGACCCTGATCAAGATATTCCTGCGGTCTGAAAAGCCGATTGGCTATCAGGCGACGATTCAGGTCAGAGAAGTTTAATTCGACCAGGGGAAATGCCTGTTCAAAACTGGCTGTGTTGCGGAAAATAAAATCAATTTCCAGGGCATCTGCAATGCTGGAATGTGAATTAATAATCAGCTCGTCAGTAGCGAACTGGCTGAGATTAAATCTTTCTACTTCAGGGCAAGTGGCATAGCTGCAGATAAGACTACTGACATAAGCAAATCGGGGATTCTGCATTAATGATTCAATATTAGCCCAGCCATATTGAGCAGCGAGAGTGAGTATCAGCAGAACATTAGCAGTAATCAGCGAAAAAGTGACAAGTGCTGTGCGGTTTTGATAGCGGGAGATAACGATGGGTTCTTCACTGATGGCATCGACCGTAGAGTCGTCGATTTCGTCAAGAGTCTGTTCATCATAAAGTGTCTTTAGTGTTTGTAATTCTGCCTTAATGGCATTGCGGCCCTTGTTACGAATAACTGCTGAATCTTCTGCGGCTTCGCCTGATTCTGCGGCTTCGCCTGATTCTGCGGCTTCGCCTGATTCTGTGGCTTCGCCTGATATAGTTGCACTGTCGACTGCATCTGTTGCAAAAGCTTCTCCTTGCCTGGCCTTATCTTCAATAGTCTCGCCTTCCATAGCATCGTCTTCCATTTCTGTTCCTTCTGAATAAGCACTTTCCATTGTGGCTGTATCTGCATCTTCCTCTGTCTCTGCCAGCAGATTTTCTTCCAAAGGTTGAGGCTCTTCAGATAGCTGCTCTGCTTTTTCTTGTGGGGCATCTTGCCAGGACTGCTGTTCATCACCGGGAAATTGTGTGTTGTGAGTGGTTTCCTGTATCGTTAGTGCTGAGTCTTCTTCACTATCGCTTTCAGGCAGACTCCCTGAAAACAGGCTTTCCTCATCAGCTTCCTCAGATTCAGTATGCGTCGTGTCCTGATCATAGTTATGGTACCTATCGTTGGCTGCATCCAGTTGCGGAATTACATTGTTCTGGGCAGGCTCATTTTTGAATGGAACTTCCGGTTCTTGTATGGGCTCTGCTTCCGGTTCTTCTATTGTTTCTTCTTCGAGCGCTTCTTGTGACTCTTCTTCCTGCTCACTATAGGCTTCGTTTTGCACTGCTTCGGCATTGATTGCTTCATTATCCTGCTCACTGGAATCAGCATTATCTGGTTGCCAGTCCTCTGCATAGAGATCGCTTTCGTCCTCTTTATAAACCTTGTATTCCAGTGCTGAAAAAGTGCCCAGACAAAAGCCGCAGCGCACTAGGCCATTGGCTATTTTCATTTGTGCATGGGTGGCATTAAAGCTTGTATCGCAATGCGGGCATTGTGTGACAAATGCAGACATAAGTTCGTCTAAAGTTTACGTTGACCGCTTATTCTAACCCAGCCGTCATTCGATGCGAGTGGTTTAAGATCAAACCAGGGCTGGTAAGCTTGTGAAACAGATTCGGCCTGTTCTTCCAGTATGCCGGATAAGAGTAAGGCACCACCGGGTTTTACCAGAGCCGAAAGGTAAGCAGCCAGATTAATTAATGGCCCGGCCAGGATATTAGCCAGAACATAATCTGCCTGGGTAAGTTTTTTTAATATGATCTGTGCTGCGAAGTCTCTAGGTAAAAAAACCGGAAAGCGCGATTCGATAATGTGGTTTTTCCTGGCATTGTCCCTGCTGGCACTTAGGGCCTGTGGATCGTTATCCACACCGATCACTTTATGCGCACCGAGTAATAAAGCCGCTATACCCAGTATGCCGGAACCGCAGCCATAATCGATCACCGTTTTATTTTGCAGATTTTGCCGATCCAGCCAATTTAGGCACAGGGCAGTCGTGGGGTGTGTGCCGGTTCCGAATGCCAGGCCAGGGTCTAACATAATATTGACCGCAGCGGGGTCAGGTGCTTGCGCCCAGCTTGGACAGATCCAGAGTTTCTCGCCAAAACAAATTGGTTTGAAATCTTTCATCCAGGCGCGTTCCCAGTTTGTGTTCTCTATAGGCTTGATATCTACCGGAGGGAATTTGTCGGGCAGGAAAGCCTCAGTGAGTTCATCGACAAGCTGCCTTGGATTAAGGTCATCAGGGAACAGGGCGGTCAGATAAATATTATCCCAGAGAGGCGTTTCGCCTCTGTCTGGTTCAAAGACGGGCTGGTCTTCAGCATCGAGCAGGGTAATAGCAAGAGAACCCTTGGCTTCGAGCAGGTTTTCCAGTTCCTGGGCGAGTGCCGGGGTGGTACTCAACTGTAATTGAATCCAGCCCATGACAGTGTTTCCCGAGGCAGTTAAAGCTTTAGCTTCTCTTCCAGATAATGGATGTTGACTCCGCCTGCTCTGAAACCGGCATCGCGGATAATGTCCTGATGCAGGGGGATGTTGGTTTTAATTCCATCAATATGCATTTCTTCAAGGGCATTACTCATTCTTGCCAGAGCTTCATTACGGTCAGCACCGTAGGCGATTAATTTGGCAATCAGGGAATCGTAATACGGAGGCACTGAGTAGCCGCTGTAAATATGTGAATCTACACGAATCCCGTTACCGCCCGGTGCATGAAACATGTTTACTTTTCCTGGGCTGGGCAGAAAGCTACTCGGGTCTTCAGCATTGATACGACACTCAATGGCATGGCCCCTGAACTGAATCTGATCCTGGGTAAGTGATAAGGGCATGCCGGAAGCAACTCGTAGCTGCTCCTTCACTATATCGATGCCGGTAATGAGTTCGGTCACAGGGTGCTCTACCTGCACTCGGGTATTCATTTCAATAAAATAAAATTCCCCGTCTTCATACAAGAATTCCAGTGTGCCTGCGCCACGATACTTTAAGTTTTTGCAGGCCTGTATGCAGGAATTCATAATAGTCTGACGTTCTACGTCGCTGATACCAGGTGCGGGTGCTTCCTCAACAACTTTTTGATGGCGGCGTTGCATGGAGCAATCACGATCTCCAAGGCTGATGGCATTACCCTGTCCATCACCAATAACCTGTATTTCCACATGGCGAGGATTGCCAAGAAATTTTTCCAGATACACCATGCTGTTGCCAAAGAATGAGCCTGCTTCATTCTGGGTAACGGTAATGGATTTCAATAAGGCAGCCTCACTGTTTACCACCCTCATACCTCGGCCTCCACCACCGGCTGCAGCCTTGATCATGATGGGGTAACCAATTTCACGGGCTATATTCAGGGTGCGTTCGTCGTCATCCGTGATAGGTCCGTTTGAACCAGGTACGGTTGGAACACCGGCTTTAATCATCACATCAATGGCCGATACTTTGTCGCCCATCATGCGAATTGTTTCTGCTGTGGGGCCAATAAAAATGAAACCACATTTCTCTACCTGTTCGGCGAAGTCTGCATTCTCAGAAAGAAAGCCATAACCTGGGTGAACGGCATCGGCTCCGGTCAGTTCCATAGCACTTATGATGGCGGGAACATTCAGATAGCTGTCGGTCGTTTTGGGTGGTCCGATACAAACTGATTCATCTGCCAGACGAACATGCATGAGATCTTTATCTGCCGTGGAATGGACTGCAACAGTTTTTACGCCAAGCTCTTTACAGGCCCGAAGTATACGCAGAGCAATTTCACCGCGATTAGCTATTAAAACTTTTTCTAACATAAGCAGAAATTAACCTTACCTTATCGAAGATTGTAGTTGTTGATCAGACGATGGTGACCAGAGGTTGATCAAATTCAACAGGCTCACCATCTTCAACCAGAATAGCTTCTACCACACCGGCATGAGTGGCTTCGATCTGATTCATCATTTTCATGGCTTCGACAATGCAAATAACTTCACCAAGTTTGACCTGCTGGCCTACTTCGATGAAAGGCGGGGAACTCGGTGATGGTGAGCGATAAAAAGTACCGACCATAGGCGATTTAACGGGCTTTCCTTTCAGGGCGCTTTCTTCGTCAACCGGTATGGCAGCCACGTTGCCGGCTACAGCGGGTGTCGGTGCCGGTGCCGTTGGTGGCGGGTAAGGGTAGGGATAAGCTGGCTGATTATTATTGCCGCGACTGATTCTGACCGCTTCTTCGCCTTCTTTAATTTCTATTTCATTGATGCCTGATGCTTCAAGCAATTCAATCAGTTTTTTAACTTTTCTTATATCCATACCTTCTCTCTTCTCTCTCTGTTCTCTTTACTCTCTGGGTTCTGACTATCTTGCTTAGCGGATAACTCGAGTTACTTCAAAATTTTATTTTGCCTGAGCCTTAATCAAGCTGTCGACACGCAGCCTGAAGGGCTAGCTCGTAACCTTGCCCACCCAATCCGACAATGCAGCCTTTCGCAATATCGGACAAAAATGAATGTCGCCGGAACTCTTCTCTGGCATAGACGTTCGAAAGATGCACTTCGATAAAGGGAATTTTCACACCCAGCAAGGCATCACGTAAGGCGATACTGGTATGAGTGAAGGCGCCGGGGTTTAAAATGATAAAAGCGATGCCTTCTTTTTTTGCCTGATGTATACGGTTGACTATTTCATGTTCCGCATTGCTTTGCAGAAAGGCGATGGCATGACCGGCAGTGGTCGCCTGTGCCTGCAGAATGTCATTAATATCATCCAGAGTCTGGGAGCCATAGATTTCAGGTTCTCGCTCCCCGAGCAGATTAAGATTTGGACCGTTGAGAACCAGAATAGAGGCCATGTGTCACTGCTTACATAGTTGATCAAAGAATTGGCTGCTAATTTAACGATTTTAGCAGCAAATGTCAGCTGTTTTTGCGAAAATTTGTGTCATAAGTTTTAAATTTTGAGTATTTTCAGGAAGATAGCTAATAAATGACCTGTCCAGTGACTGGTCTACTCATCATATTGCCGCTTGGTTGCGGCAAAGATTCTATGAATACCTGAATGCTTGAGCCTACTGGCTACTGGAGTATTTCGAGGGACACAGACTTGGTCTGCATGGGATAACAATAATTTGCCTCAGCGCAACCCTGATAGCTTAGTTCCAGGGCGAGGCTGTTACCCAGTTCGTCACGATCAAAGGGTATGCGTACCAAAAGACGTTGATAATAGACCTCAACCTCGCCAAAGAATTCATCTTCGGTTTGTATGCCGGTGGGAATGATTGGGCTTTGCAGGCTGTTAGTACCGGTTTCGGTAAAACTCAGACTTTTTCGATACAAATAATAGCCGTTTTTTATTTCCCAGAGTAAAACCAGTGTATTCGGCGTTTCAATATAGGCGCTTAAGGCAAAGGCGGAATCGGCGGGTAATACTGATTGTATCGCCGAGCTTGAAAGGCCTGTATTGGCGTTATTGAAAAGACTGCCCGGAACATTAAGTGCAGGTGTGGTTATGGTCGCATTATCCAGCAACTGAGCCTGCAGAATAAGCGGATAAAATAACAGGCATGATACAAAAATCGTTTTGGTCAGTGTGGTAAGCATGTGCATCACCTCACGTTAGGGGTTAATGTTATTTACGGGCAAGCTCGTAGCCGGATTTTTTGCCTGAAGAGCTCAACACACGAAAGCCTTAATTCTGGTAACGCTCGAAAATCAACGTGGCATTCGTGCCGCCGAAACCGAAGCTATTGGACATCACGGTATTGAGCTCGACATCATTCATGCGTTCCAGCGCAATGGGCACATCACCCAGTTCCGGGTCCAGATTTTGTATATTTGCCGACGCTGCAATGAAATTATTTTCCATCATCAGCAGGCTATAGATGGCTTCCTGAACACCGGCAGCTCCCAGTGAATGACCGGACAGGGATTTAGTGGAATTAATGACCGGAATATTGTCTCCAAAGACTTCTTTGACGGCCTTGATTTCCTGCAGATCTCCGACTGGTGTACTGGTGCCATGAGCATTAATGTAATCAATTTTATTTTTGCTGGTCTGCATCGCCATCTGCATACAGCGTACTGCACCTTCACCGGAAGGAGCGACCATGTCATAACCATCGGAAGTCGCACCATAACCGGTCAGTTCAGCGTATATTTTTGCACCTCGGGCAAGTGCATGTTCCAGCTCTTCAATGACCAGAGTACCGCCGCCGCCGGCAATGACGAATCCATCGCGGTCGGCATCATAGGCTCTTGATGCCTGCTCCGGAGTGTCATTATATTTGGTTGAAAGAGCACCCATGGCATCAAACATACAACTCAGTGACCAGTGCTCGGATTCACCGC
Organism: uncultured Gammaproteobacteria bacterium; assembly: GCA_963975155.1. Lineage (GTDB taxonomy): Bacteria > Pseudomonadota > Gammaproteobacteria > Pseudomonadales > Pseudohongiellaceae > UBA5109. The sequence continues at coordinate 323,381 of CAXBFG010000003.1, forward strand.
CACCGGCAAAAACCATATCCTGTTTACCCAGTTGGATCAGTTCCATTGCATTGCCGATGCAATGCGCACTGGTTGAACAGGCTGATGAAATGGAATAGTTCACACCCTTGATTTTGAAAGGTGTTGCCAGACAGGCTGAGACGGTACTGCCCATGGTGCGGGTAACCCGATAAGGCCCGACTCTCTTGAGGCCTTTTTCCCTTAATATGTCGACTGTTTCAATCTGGTCCTGGGTGGAAGTTCCACCAGAGCCCATAATGATGCCGGTACGGACATTGGAAACCTGATCGTCAGTCAGACCCGCGTCTGCTATGGCTCGGTCCATGGAAATATATCCATAGGCTGCAGCAGAGCCCATAAAGCGCAGGCTTTTGCGATCAATAAACTCGGCAAAATCTATTTCTACAGCGCCGGCTACATGACTGCGCATGCCCATTTCTTTGTATTCCGGGCGAAATTTAATACCACTACGTCCGTTTAACAATGATTCAGTGACTGATTCTTTATCTAGTCCCAGACAGGAAACAATTCCCATACCAGTAACAACTACACGACGCATTAACCGAGACTCCCTAGCAAAGTTTATTCAGGATAATGACTCATCAGGTTTGAATAAGCCAACTTTTAAACCCTTGGTAGTATAGATGACCTGTCCATCTACTGAAACTGTACCATCAGCTATACCCATGACCAGCTTACGCTCGATGAGCCTTTTTATATCCAGTTCATAAACAACTTTTTTATGGTGCGGCAAAATTTCGCCGGTAAATCTGACTTCGCCGCAGCCCAGGGCGCGTCCTTTACCATGATTCCCGCGCCAGCCCAGAAAAAAGCCGACTAATTGCCACATGGCATCCAGTCCCAGACACCCCGGCATCACCGGGTCTCCGTCAAAGTGGCAATCGAAAAACCAGAGCTCGGGTTTAATATCCAGTTCGGCAATGATATGACCCTTGCCATCACTGCCACCGTCGGCAGAGATTTCGACAATTCTGTCCATCATCAGCATATTGTCGATAGGAAGTTTGGGATTTCCGGTTCCAAATAGTCGGCCATGACCACATTGCAAAAGCTCAGCCTTGGTATAACTGCTTTTAGGGGTGAATTCTATAGTCATAATCTTGGGTTGACTGTCCTGTAGAGTTTGCAGAGACAAAAGTCTCAGCAACTGGCAAAAGGCCGCTATTATAGAGATAAGTCACTAGAAACGATAATAATTTCATGGTTTATCTGGGTATAATGCGCCTCTTTGGCCGCATGCTGGTATGAAAGCTGCTTATTATATTGGAACTTTCATAGACCGGAATAAGCTTGGCAAGATCATTTTACAAGTGTTCAGGTATGAAAGATGACCCTTGATACAGATCAATGAGTGGATTGGTCAGAGCTGGTTTATTTAAAAAAGGAAGCTAAAAATAATGTCAGATTCAGTAATTAAAAAATGCTTATTTCCGGCTGCGGGTTACGGGACGCGTTTTTTGCCCGCGACAAAGTCCATGCCCAAAGAAATGCTGCCGGTTGTGAATAAACCCCTGATTCAATATGGCGTTGAAGAAGCCCTGGAAGCAGGCATGGATAATATGGCCATTATTATGGGTAGAGGTAAGCGTGCCATCGCAGATCATTTTGACACCAGCTATGAACTGGAACATCAGATAGCTGGGACCAGCAAGGAGAAACATCTGACGGGCATTCGCAAGATTATCGATGAAGCTGTTTTTTCCTATACACGGCAGATTGAAATGAAAGGTCTGGGTCACGCTATATTGACTGGCGAGACCCTGATTGGCGATCAAGCCTTTGCCGTGGTACTGGCAGATGACCTTTGTTATGCACCCGAACAGGGCGTTTTGGCGCAAATGATAGAACTGTATAACAAATACCAGTGCAGCATTGTTGCGATCGAAGAAGTGCCCGAGAATGAAACGCACAAATATGGCGTGATAGCCGGTGATGAAATAGAGCCTGGTCTTATCAGGATTAACGACATGGTCGAAAAACCTGCGCCCGAAGATGCGCCGAGTAATCTGGCCATTATTGGTCGTTATATTTTAACGCCGGATATTTTCGACATTATCAGGCATACCCCGCCAGGCAGAAATAACGAAGTTCAGATTACCGATGCCTTGTTGACTCAGGCAAAGCAGGGTGGAGTGATCGCCTACAAATTCAAGGGTAGGCGTTTTGATTGTGGCAGTGTGGATGGCTTTATGGAGGCCAACACTTTTTATTTTGATAATGTCTATACGGCTCTCGACTAGAGGAATACTGGTGTCTCAAGAATTAAGCTGTTTTAAAGCCTATGATGTGCGCGGGCGCATTCCGGATCAACTCAATGAGGATATAGCCTACCGTATTGGTAAGGCCTATGCGGCATTTCTAAAACCCGCCAATGTAGTTGTCGGCTACGATATTCGCTTAAGCAGTCAACAGATTTACCAGGCCTTGGTAAAGGGCCTAACCGAAGCCGGGGTCAATGTTAGCAGCATAGGTCAATGCGGCACCGAAGAAATTTATTTTGCGACCAGTTTTCTCAAAATGGATGGCGGAATAGTGGTGACAGCCAGCCATAACCCTAAAGACTACAACGGCATGAAATTTGTGAGGGAAAATTCCAAACCCATCAGCAGCGATACCGGCTTGAAAGAAATCAGGGAGCTGGCAGAAAAAAATCAATTTGTCGATGCCGCACAGGCGGGTAGCTTTACTGAAATTGATGTAAAGCAGTCCTATATTAAGCATTTGCTTTCCTACATTAATACAGATCTGCTGAAGCCCTTAAAAGTTGTTTGTAACGCCGGTAATGGCGGGGCAGGATTGGTCATAGATTTGATCGAAAAATATTTACCGGTTGAATTTATTAAAATTCATCATCAGGCGGATGGAAATTTTCCGAATGGCGTGCCGAATCCCTTACTCGAAGAAAATCGCCAACCAACAATTGATGCAATTCTGGAGCATAAGGCTGATTTAGGTATTGCATGGGACGGGGATTTTGATCGCTGCTTTTTCTTCGATGAAAAAGGCACCTTTATCGAAGGATATTACATTGTTGGTCTGCTGGCTGAAGCCTTTCTAAAGAAACAACCCGGTGAAAAAATTATCCATGATCCGCGCCTGAGCTGGAATACTGAGGCGGTGGTAAAGGAATTTGGTGGTGAGACTGTCATGTGCAAGAGTGGGCATGCATTTATCAAAGAGAAAATGCGACTTGTCGATGCAGTCTATGGCGGGGAAATGAGTGCTCACCATTATTTCAGGGATTTCTTTTATTGTGATAGCGGGATGATTCCCTGGTTGCTGGTGATTGAAATATTGTCTGTAACGGGTCAACAATTTTCCACACTGGTCGAAAAGCGGATGGCAGCTTTTCCTGCCAGCGGCGAAATTAATCGTGAAGTTGAAGATGCCAGGGCAGCTATTGAAAAAGTCCAGGCTGCCTATGCACATGCGGCAAAAGCCACTGATTTTACCGATGGACTTAGTATGGATATGGGTGAATGGCGTTTTAACCTGCGCATGTCCAATACCGAACCGGTTATTAGGCTAAATGTGGAATCCAGAGCGGATGCAGCTTTAATGCAGGCAAAGACCGATGAAATTCTTGCCTTGCTTGTGTGAGTGACAATAATTTCGCTTTCGAAATTATTGGGTAATTGTGCAGAATTCCGCATAAGGGAAATCACAGCCCAGCTTTCTAAGTTCATCCTGAAAATGCGCATCGATTCTCATTTGCTGCTGGCGAGAAATTAACTCGGAAGAATTGCCGCTTTTGCCCTCCCTGATCATCTCGAAACCTTTGGACCAGGGAAGGGAGTTTTCAGGCATGGGGTTAAACTTATGGCTGATTTTTTTCATGTATGCAAAAGAACTTTTCTCAATGACTTTTGCCAGTTCTTGCTCCGTTAAATTGACACCTAAGGTATCAGCGACTTGTTGGATGCCAGTTCTTGGATCATCTTTCAGTTGGGTATAGGAAAGTATCAGTACATTAGGTTTATCTTTTAAGGCCCAGTAACTGGCAGTATGTTCAGCCCAGGTATTGCCGAAATTTATGGGGAAATCTTTAGTCAGAAACATCTCCAGCCAGGTTTCGATGCTAGGCATTAAGGGCCCAGCTACGCCACCTATAAAGGGATAACTGGACACAAAAACCTCTTTGGGATCACGAACCACAATCAGATATTTAGCCCTTTCATTATAGGGAACATAATGTGCCGATAAATGGGTTTTAATGATTCGCATACCTGTAGGGCTGAGCTTTTTTACGATCTCATTATCCAGGGCAATCATGGTTTTTTGGTTTCTTTTACCGGATCCGTCCGGCCAGCTCACGGCATCGTGTATATGTTCAAATTCACCATCACCGCGCCATGCAATTTGATGGGCTATTTGCATCATCCAGTTGGTGCCGCTTTTTGCAAAGGTGCTGACAAAAACATCGCCCTCATCAGGGCTGAAATTTTCAAAAACCCTGGTTAGCCTTGCAGGGTTAAATTGTCGTTTGGTGACAAAGTTAATCAGGGCGCCTGGTTTACCAAGGCGATTCATAATCCAGTTCAGAGGAACCAGTATTAAATAAAAGGGAATGGCAATTAACCAGAAAACAAATTTTGGATGGGATCGATTAATGACAGGGATGCTTTGTGTGGTCATGAAATTCCCGGAATTCTGAGTCAGTTATTTGAAAATTATTATTGGCGCTGGGATACTAATTGATAAAGAGAGTTGAATAAACCCCTAAAAAATTGCAACTTCGAGTAAATTAATTTACAGGAAAAATACTCAATAAAAAAAAGGCCGCAATATTGCGGCCTTTTTGGTGCAGTGTTTTACTTAGTCTGGCAAAGCAAAAACATAGAGATTATTACCACCGCCAAAGCCGCCATACAGTGATCCGCCAGTGCTGACTGCCAGATACTGTTTGCCGTCCACCATAAAGGTGGTCGGATAACCGCTAGGTGTAGTACCCAGGTTTATTTCCCAAAGTACTTCACCGTTGTTCTGATCAAATGCTTTCATGCGGCCACTGTTATCACCGCCAAAAATCAGTCCGCCACTGGTTGAGATAAGTGTCATCATCAGAGCTTGTTGCTCATGTGCCCACAGGGTTTCACCCGTTTCAGCAGAAATAGCCGTTACGCTGTTCGGTGCCGATTCTTCACCAGCTGGCAGATCAGCAGTACGGCCAAAAATACCGTAGAGATTTTCCAGACTTGGTTCAGTCAGGGTTGCTGTGACATTCTGACATTGACGCGCCAGAGGGAAGTACATGACATTGTTGTCAGGGTTATAAGTGCCTGATGGCCAGCCGCGACTAAGGCCGCCACAAGCAAAGACAGACTGACCCACTTCGGTGAATAACACTTCCGGATTGATGGATACCGCGCCGGTATTCACATCTATATCGGCGACCAGGTTCTGGTAGACAGCAGGCGTGGCCCAGAGAAACTCACCGGTTTCACGGTCCAGGGTGTAAACCAGGCCGGGTTTGCCAGGGATGCCGGTCAACACCTTTCGTACTTCACCAGGACGGATATCAGGGTTGATCCATTCGACAGCATCGGGGTCCGGTGCTACGGCCGTGTCAACCAGCAGCCTTTCAAAGGGGAAGTCATAATCCCAATGATCGACTAAATGTTGATAGTACCAAACAATTTCGCCGCTATCGGCATCGATGGCCAGTGTAGAGTTATGATAAAGATAATCGTACTCATTGCCGGCCATGGTGTATTTCGGTGCCGGTGAAGTGACCGAAGTACCGAAATAAACCAGGTTTAACTCGGGGTCGAAAGAAGGTACCAACCAGGTGCCAACATGCCAGCGTTCCTCGTCTGCCATATCGCCCCAGCTATCACCATTAACTTCACCCATGCGGGCAATAGTGCTGGTGCGCCAGATTTCACGACCGGTTCTGGCATCGTGAGCTGTCATGACACAGGCTTCCGGGCTGCCTTCCGGTTCACAGCCGCGACCTGAGATGGCCATGCCATTGGCGATAATCGGTCCAGATGTTTGTTGTGCGCCGCGATGGTAATCCAGAATCTGGGTTTCCCAGACCAGTTCACCGGTGCGGGCATTGAGGGCATAGATATAGTCATCGGCACTGGTGTCGATGATGAGATCTTCATAAATGGCCAGATTGCGATTAATGTCAGGAACAGGGAAGTAATCACGCAGATCATCTGGCAGACGACGCGTGTATTCCCAGATCATATCGCCGCTGCGAATGTCGATGGCCTGGATAACGTCCATAGGGTTGGGAAAAAACATAATGCCATCGTGCACCAAAGCGGTACCTTCCTGAATACCTGCTTTTAAGCTTCTGGTCCAGACCATGCGTAGTTCGTCAACATTGTTTGTATTGATCTGATCAAGAGGGCTGTGGCCCCAGGAGTTAAGTGTGCGTCGCCACATTAACCAGTCGGCCGGATCCGGGTTCTGAATCATAGCATCGGTAACCGGCGTAAAATTTTCTATGGAGAGTCCGCTATCAGCAACTTCGTCTCCGATATTAGGCATAGGCGGTTCAGCCGCAAATGCGGAATTTAACAGAGCGGGAGCCAAAATGGCTGCGCCACAGATTAATTTGAGTTGTTGTTTGAATGCAACCTTGGTGCTTGAACTTTTCTTGTACATACTTATCCCCTTACTCGGATTTTCCTGAAAACTGGTCAAAACAGCCGGTATTCTTGTGATAGATGTAAATGGCTGAATCAGCCGAAGGATGATAGCTTTTGCATCGACAGATATCAAAAACATATTGAGTTGCAGGCAATGAACACTGTGTAAAAAAAAAGGCCATAAATTGGCCTTTTTTAGTGTTGGTCTGCATCAATAATGATTTAGTCGGGCAAGGCAAATACAAACAGGTTATTTGCATCAGTCGCACCGGCATAAAGAGAACGACCAGTACTCACAGACAGGTACTGTTTACCATTAACCATGAAGGTCGTTGGATAACCGCTAACAGTCGAACCCAGATTGACTTCCCACAGCACTTCGCCACTGTCCTTGCTGATGGCTTTCATGCGGCCGTTATTGTCGCCACCAAAGATCAGATCACCGCCGGTAGACATCAGCGACATCATGATGGCCTCCTGCTCATAAGACCAAAGTGTTGCGCCGCTTTCAACCGAAATTGCAGCTATGCTGTTGGGTGGATTTGGCATACCGTCAGGCCTGTCTGCAGGCCGAGCGAAACGTCCATACAAATTATCCAGACTTGGCTCGGTCAGGGTTGCTGTGACGGTTTCACAAGTATGTTGTAAGGGGAAATACATTTGGTTGCGATCAGGGTCGTAAGTACCTGAGGGCCAGCCACGACTGATACCACCACAGGTCAGTACTGATTGACCCACTTCGGTGAATAACACTTCCGGATTGATGGATACCGCGCCGGTATTCACATCTATATCGGCGACCAGGTTCTGGTAGACAGCAGGCGTGGCCCAGAGAAACTCACCGGTTTCACGGTCCAGGGTGTAAACCAGGCCGGGTTTGCCAGGGATGCCGGTCAACACCTTTCGTACTTCACCAGGACGGATATCAGGGTTGATCCATTCGACAGCATCGGGGTCCGGTGCTACGGCCGTGTCAACCAGCAGCCTTTCAAAGGGGAAGTCATAATCCCAATGATCGACTAAATGTTGATAGTACCAAACAATTTCGCCGCTATCGGCATCGATGGCCAGTGTAGAGTTATGATAAAGATAATCGTACTCATTGCCGGCCATGGTGTATTTCGGTGCCGGTGAAGTGACCGAAGTACCGAAATAAACCAGGTTCAGTTCAGGATCATAGGAAGGCACCAGCCAGGTACCGACATGCCAGCGTTCTTCGTCTGCCATATCGCCCCAGCTATCACCATTAACCTCACCCATGCGGGCAATAGTGCTGGTGCGCCAGATTTCACGACCGGTCGTGGCATCGTGAGCCGTCATGACACAGGCTTCCGGGCTGCCTTCAGGCTCGCAGCCACGGCCAGAGATGGCCATGCCATTGACAATAATCGGGCCGGAGGTTTGCTGTGCGCCGCGATGGTAATCAAGAATCTGCGTTTCCCAGACCAGTTCCCCGCTGCGGGCATTCAGGGCATAGATGTAATCATCAGCACTGGTGTCGATGATGAGATCATCATAAATGGCCAGATTGCGGTTGATATCAGGAACAGGGAAATAATCACGCAGATCATCCGGCAGACGACGATTGTATTCCCAGATGAGATCACCGGTTCTGGCATCAATGGCCTGAATGACATCCATGGGGTTTGGGAAAAACATGATGCCATCATGCACCAGTGCCGTACCTTCCTGGATTCCGTCGTCCAGTCCTCTTGTCCACACCATGCGTAGTTGTCCAACATTATCGGTGTTGATCTGGTCGAGAGGGCTATGCCCCCAGGAGTTGAGTGTGCGTCGCCACATTAACCAGTCGGCCGGGTCCGGGTTCTGGAGCATGGCATCAGTGACCGGGCTGAAGTTGTCAATGCTAAGCCCTGATATCGGGTCATTCGCGCCGGGAGCGATAGCCTCAGCTGCAAGTGCCGATTCAAATAATAAAAGGCTCAGTAAAGTGCCACTCAAGAATGTCATCCTGGCCTTAAAAATTCCTTGGATACTTGGCTTGCTTTGTATGTGCATGTTGCCCCCTTGGTATTAGCTTTTTATTATTTCAGAAAGCCGGTTAAACAGAGTTAATGTGCGAAAATATGCTGGTTTGGAGGGAGATGATAGCTGCTGTCCTCCCCAATATCAAAGGTAATCAAAAGCATTCCTGATCGCCCAAGCGGGGGCCGGTGACAAACTTGTAAAGTTCTTATAAAGCACCTGGGCGTTGAAAAGTTAAAGCCTGAGTAACGGACATTTAGTCTGTTTTAGCTGCTAATCAGAATACTTCCAATATCCGGATTCCCGGAATATGAGAAACTTTTTAGTGTTTCTGTGTGCCTTTATTGGCTTGGGAAATAAAGCGTTATTTTCTCGGTCAAGGAGCCGCCCAGAATAATGCCGCTGTCGCTGATCCCAAGAGCGTGTGCAAAGCCTGGTATTTTGCCAAGGACCTCCCTGTTTTGGAGCTCAAGTTGCAGTATATACCCTTCCTGCATAGAATTAGCGCCTTTGGGTTCAGCGCCAATGTACAAGTTACCGGAAGGAGAAAATGTAATACTCAGTATGCGTCCGCCAAAATGCCATTCCCCCAGAAAAGTTCCTTCCTGAGTAAACCACTGGATGCGTCCGTTTTCACGATCGGCAACATAAACATTACCCTCAGGGCTGATACTAATAGCATGAGGCAGATTGAACTCGCCTGGACCAAGGCCCGGACTGCCCCATTCATTTAGTTTTTGACCTCGTGCATCGTACTCAATGATTCGGGCATTACAGTAGCCGTCGCTAACAAATACATTACCGTTATCGGCAAAGGCTATATCTGAAGTGCCACATGAATCTCTCATGGGTTCTGGCAGATTACCGACACTGATTTCCAGCAGCTGTGCACCTAATGGAGTAAATTTCCTGATCATGGAGCTGGTGGAATCGACGGTCCATATATTGCCGGCTTCATCGAGCCTGATCGTATGCGGGCGAGCAAAAAGTCCGGCTCCAAAATTTCGTAATATCCGGCCTTGAGGATCTGTGACGATGATAGAGTCTGATTCCTCACCGCGATGGATAATGTAGAAATTACCAGCCGCGTCGGAGGCTATTGATGAGACAGTGGCGATGTTTATAGCTGGATCCAATGCAAGCTCAACACGTTCAAAAGGCAACAAAGCTGCAGCCTGAAAAATGGCTCTTAATTTGTTATCGGAACCATCATCGCCCACGACAACATCGTCGGCCACAGCCGGCAGCTCAATAATTGCTGCAGGCTGGTCCTGTGTGCAGGCGGTGATAAGAAGCAGTGACAGAATCAGTAAATGTTTTTGCATTATTGTTTGCACCGTAATCCGGGTTGGCAATGAATTTATACTCATTAAAGCTACATCAAAAAGTCTTCAGTCTCCACTGACTCCTGCCAATATTTTGCGGAAAAATAATACAAAGAAAAGAATTGAACAAAATGAAATAGGGCCGTTTTGCAAAACATTATGGCTCTTTTACCTTGCAGTAATATTGCCTGGACATAGCTTTAAAAGCTGTACTCTATACTTCTGAGCGACACAAATATCCGGTCAGTGCCGATGAAGCGTTTAATGAGAGACCAGTGGCTTCAACAAGGCTTCGAGAGAGTGCTGCCAGCCAGTCGGATTATTATAAAGTGACTGGTGCTCAAGCATGCTTATCTCGCCATTTTGTTCCAGGGCAAAAGTCGGAAAACCCTGACCACCGACCTGCTGCAATAGCTTCCGGCTGTCATGGATATGTTTGGCGACCTGCTCATCGCTCAGGCTGTTATAAGCCTGCATGAAAGTTTTGTTATCAATGCCGCACTCGGCTGCAATTTGTTGCAATGTGTTAGCTTCAACGATTCGGCGCCCATCCATAAAATGAGCTTGTATCAGGGCCTGGTAATAAGGCAGGGCATCGCCACCTGCCAAAGTGGCAGCAAGAGTGGCGTGTATCGGAGCTGTGGAATCGAGTACTGCATCGCCACTTTTGAGTAGTTCGGTCATGGCATCGCCTGGTGTTTGTCCGCATAACTGGGTGATGCGCACATGATGACTCATGATGAATCGCATCATGGCATCATCAACCTTCTGGTTATTTGGCGCGGAAAATAGGCCTCCTAAATGTAACTGGATATTCAAATCCGCAATGTTTTGGCTGGCTTTAAGCAGAGGTGCAGCCCCGAAGCACCAGCCACACAGAGGATCGGCAATGAGGTGTAAAGTTGGCTGCAGAGTTGCTTGCATGGTTTTGTTGTGCTCCCTATTTATTTAAAACTTTAGCCAGGTATTGACCGGTAAAGGAATGTTTTGCATAGGCAACCTGTTCCGGTGTGCCCGTGGCAATAATCTGACCGCCACCATCTCCACCTTCCGGACCTAAATCAACGATCCAGTCAGCCGTTTTGATGACATCAAGATTATGCTCGATGACCACAATAGTATTACCGTCGTTACGTAATCTGTGCAGGACGGATAAGAGCTGTTTAATATCATGAAAATGTAAACCGGTGGTCGGTTCATCAAGTATATACAGTGTCTGACCGGTATCGCGCTTGGATAATTCCTTGGCCAGTTTGACGCGCTGGGCTTCACCGCCGGACAGAGTCGTAGCAGCCTGGCCCAGTTTCACATACGAGAGTCCTACTTCGATCAGGGTTTGCAGTTTGCGGGCAATAACGGGTACAGGATCAAAAAATTCCCGCGCATCTTCAATGGTCATATCCAGAACTTCGTAGATGTTTTTGCCCTTGTATTTCACTTCCAGTGTTTCACGGTTATAGCGTTTGCTATGGCAGACATCACAGGCGACATAAACATCCGGTAAAAAATGCATTTCGACTTTAACCAGGCCATCTCCCTGACAGGCTTCGCAGCGTCCGCCTTTGACGTTGAAAGAAAAGCGACCGGGTTTATAGCCGCGTGCTCTGGATTCCTGAGTGGCCGCAAAGAGTTCACGGACCGGGGTAAATATGCCTGTGTAAGTAGCCGGGTTGCTGCGGGGTGTACGTCCGATCGGGCTTTGATTGATGTCGACGACTTTATCCAGTAATTCCAGCCCCTGCAGCTCTTTATATTCGGCTGCATTGAGTGTGGTAGCTCCATTCAGGGCCGTTGCTGCAAGCGGATAAAGGGTGTTGTTGATCAAGGTTGATTTACCCGAACCGGAGACTCCGGTGATGCAGGTCATCAGTCCAAGCGGGATTTCCAGCTGTACTGATTTAAGATTATTGCCGGATGCTCCCGACAAAACCAATTTTTTATCAGGGTCTGCCTTTACGCGTAGCTTTGGGGTTTCGATAAATTGCTTGCCTGACAGATATTGACCGGTCAGGGAGCGCTTTTCATTCATAATGTCCTGATAGCTGCCCTGGGCGATGACTTCACCGCCATGCACTCCGGCACCCGGACCAATATCAATAATATGATCGGCGCTACGAATGGCTTCTTCGTCATGTTCCACCACAATGACGGTATTGCCAATATCGCGCAGGTGTCGCAGGGTATTTAACAAGCGGTCATTATCCCGTTGATGCAGGCCGATAGAGGGCTCGTCCAGGATGTACATGACGCCGACCAGACCGGCGCCGATCTGACTGGCCAGACGTATGCGTTGGGCTTCTCCGCCTGATAGCGTTTCAGCACTGCGACTCAGGGTAAGATAATTCAGGCCAACATCGACCAGAAACTGCAGGCGGTCGAGAATTTCCTTGAGAATTTTTTCGGCAATCTTGGCCTTTTTCCCCTTCAGATTCAGGGTCGCAAAATAGTTTGTTGCATTACCGATAGTCATATCAGTTATGGCGGGTAAATTTTTCTTATTGATCAGGACATGACGGGCATCACGGCGTAATCGGGTGCCGCTGCATTCCGGGCAGGGTTGGGAGTTGAGATATTTTGCCAGCTCCTCGCGGACCATCTGTGATTCAGTTTCGCGATAGCGGCGTTCCATATTGGGCAGAATGCCTTCGAAGGGTTTGCGATTGATGTAGGTTTTGCCTTTGTCATTAATAAAAGTGAATTCAATTTCAGTGTTGCCGCTACCGGTTAATATCAGATCCTGATGCTTTTTACTGAGCTTATGATAGGGAATATCGACGGCAAAACCGTAATGATCCGCCAGTGATTTGAGTAACTGGAAATAATAAATATTGCGGCGATCCCAGCCGCGAACAGCACCTTCAGCGAGGGAAAGACCATCATCAATAATGACCTTTTTCTGATCGAAATATTGTTTCATGCCCAGCCCGTCACAGGACTCACATGCTCCTGCAGGGTTATTAAAGGAAAACAGACGCGGTTCCAGTTCGGTAATGCTATGTCCACATTCCGGACAGGCGAACAGCGAAGAGAACACCATATCTTCACCTGCACCTTCATCCATATAGGAGGCTATGGCCAGACCACTGGCGATCTGCAGGGCCGTTTCAAAGGATTCAGCCAGGCGTTGGCTTAAGTCCGGACGCACCTTGAAGCGATCAATAACAACTTCGATGGTATGTTTTTTGTTTTTTTCCAGATTGGGCGGGTAATCAAGTTCTGTGACGATGCCATCCACTCTGGCGCGGATAAAACCGCCAGCCTTAAGTTCATGAAAGATATGCACATGTTCGCCCTTGCGTTCACGGACGACCGGCGCCAGCAGCATCATTGGCGTACCTTCCGGGAGGGCCAGCACCTGATCCACCATCTGACTGACTGTCTGTGCTTCAAGTTTCAGTTTGTGATCCGGGCAATAGGGATCGCCCGCACGGGCAAACAACAGGCGCAGGTAGTCATAAATTTCAGTGATGGTGCCAACCGTAGAGCGCGGATTATGGGAAGTTGATTTCTGTTCTATGGAAATGGCTGGCGAGAGACCGGAAATCTGGTCCATATCCGGCTTATCCATCATGGATAAAAACTGCCGAGCATAAGTGGAAAGTGATTCTACGTAACGGCGCTGTCCTTCGGCATAAAGCGTATCAAAAGCCAGTGAAGATTTTCCTGATCCGGATAAACCGGTGATTACCACCAGCTTGTTTCTGGGAATGCTGAGGTCTATGTTTTTCAGGTTATGAGTGCGAGCTCCCCTGACGACTATTTCATCCATTTGTTAACTGCTTCTGTGCAAGGCTAAACCCACCATTATACTTAGACAGCTATAGGAAAGAAGAATAATCTAATCGAATTTTTTCTCAGTCATGCTAGACTTAGTTTGTCGAAAATTGAGGAGAGTTATTGTGGCAAGTCGAGGTATCAACAAAGTAATTTTAGTTGGAAATGTCGGTCAGGATCCTGAAACGCGCTATATGCCGAATGGCAATGCCGTTACTAATATTTCACTGGCAACCAGCGAAACCTGGAAAGATAAAAATACCGGAGAGCAACAGGAGCGAACCGAGTGGCATCGTATTACCTTTTACCAGCGATTGGCCGAAATTGTGGCCGAGTATGTTCGCAAGGGCTCAAAACTTTATGTTGAAGGTCGTCTGCAAACCCGCTCCTGGGAGCAGGATGGTGTAAAACGCTATGCCACAGACATAATTGCCAATGAAATGCAGATGCTGGATGGCCGAGGTGGAGATAGCTCTGCTGGCCAGGCTAACCAAGATTCAGGCGCCAGCTATGGCTCTGGTCAGTCAGCAGCTCCTGCCAGAAAACAAACCCCTACTCAGCAAGCCCCGGCAGATATGGATAGTTTTGACGATGACATTCCTTTTTAATGTGTTTTTTAAGTGAGGCAGAAAACAAGCAGCAGCACTTGTGAAACTTCTCATCTTTGGATCGAACAGCCAGTTGGGGCAATGCCTTGGCCTTTTACTGAAACGGGAAAAAATTACCTATGTTGCCATCAGGGATGATGAACCGGCTCTATATCAGGATAAGGCATCAAAACTGGCTGAACTGATCAGGGATACACAGCCCACGCAAATACTTAATCTAAGTCTGAATTCCGGGCTGTTTCACTCCGAGGAAGAAATACCAAAAGAGCGGATTGAGCAGTTGAATCAGGCCTGTGCCAGTTTGATTAAAGCTGCAAAATCTCTGCAGATTCCTTTAATTCATCATTCTTCAGTGGCAGTTTTCGACGGCTCAAATCCCAAGCCTTATCTGGAAAGTGACCCGTGCAAACCCAAAAACCCATTGGGAAAACTGGCGCTGGCTCTGGAAAAGAAAGTTGCCAAATATTCCAGACACATCATCTTGCGAACGGAGGGTATCTATGATTCTTCCAATACAAACTTTTTTGAAAGTTGCATAAAAGCCTGTATACAGCAATCGGGTAAAATCGAGCTTTTGGATCAACGTTGCAGCCCGACCCCGACAGCAGATGTTGCACGGGTGCTTTTCGCAATAAACAGGCAACTTGATTGCAATGCCAGCCCCTGGGGCCTGTATCATTACTGTGCCTTGCAGGCCACACACCGGCATACTTTTGTGGAAGACTTTTTAAGCGAGGCGTCGAAATATGACAAAGCATTGGCGGGGGTTATAGAAAACCTGGAAATCACCACCAGGGAGTCAACGAAAACTCAACTTGAGAATTCAGTCGTTGATTGCCAGCGTATCATGGCAGGCTTTGGAATCAAGCAGCGCTCGCGGGGTACGACTGTTAAAGAGCTTATTGCATCACTTTACACCTAGACTATATCGCTTTCGTACCCTGAGCATATGCCAGTCTGGCTTTCGGAATTGAATGAGGCTATGCAAACATGACTACTTATCGAAACTGTCAATCGCCGGGATAAATAGACAGAATAAAAAATCATGAACAGACCAGCACTGACACCAATAGAAGAGGCATTGCGGCATATTCTGCAACAAGTGCAGATTAAGGGGGCGACTGAAGTTGTTGCTCTGGACAGTGCGCTGCAGCGTATTTTGGCTGGCCCGGTTAAAGCCGGTATTGATGTGCCGGCTTATGATAATAGTGCCATGGATGGATTCGCGGTGAATGTCAGGGATATCAAGCAAAAGGGAAGCACTCTGCCACTCTCGCAAACGATTACTGCAGGTAAAGTCGGTAATAAGCTGGAGCCTGGCACAGCAGCAAGAATCTTTACCGGCGCTCCGATTCCTGCAGGTGCCGATGCAGTAATCCTGCAGGAAAATGCCGAATACAATGATAGAGAGGCTAGCTTTCTGGTGCTCCCGGAGTCCGGTCAGAATATTCGTTTGCGCGGCCACGATATCAGGCTGGGTGAAGAAGTTCTGCAGCAGGGTCATCTACTTGAAGCTCAGGATATGGGGCTGCTGGCTTCCCTGGGCTTAACCGAAATAGATGTTTACAGGCCGCTGAAAATTGCCATCCTGAATACCGGTGATGAATTGGTAGCGCCTGGTCAGGCTTTGAAACCGGGCCAGATATACGAAAGCAATAGTCATACTTTGCATGCCTTACTGAATAAGATGGGTATGAAAACATTGAGGGCGGACATTGTTAAGGATGACAGGCAGTCGACCCGGCAGGCCTTGCTGCAAGCTGCAGGCGAGGCAGACTGCATTATCAGTAGTGGAGGCGTGTCGGTAGGAGATGCTGATTATGTGAAAGATGTGGTGAATGAACTGGGTGAACTTTCCCTTTGGAAGCTGGCAATAAAACCCGGTAAGCCTTTTTCATTTGGAAAAGTGGCGGATTGTCCTTTCTTTGGTTTGCCGGGCAATCCGGTAGCGGTATTTGTGACTTTTCTTCTCCTGGTCAAACCTTATCTGCTAAAAATGCAGGGAGCGAATAAATTCACGCCCATGTCATTTCAGTTGCCTGCGGGATTTGATACCGTCGAAGCCGGCAGCCGCCAGGAATATTTGCGGGTTCGCCTGCAATGCAATGCGCAAGGTGTACAAGAGTTGCGCCCCTTTCCCGATCAAGGTTCAAGTGTAATGACCTCGACTTCCTGGGCGGAAGGTCTTGCTGTTGTGCCGGTCAAAAAGATAGTCAATAAAGGTGATTTGTTGCACTTTCTGCCATTCAAAGGTTTGCTGTAAATTCAGCGAATACAGTATGATGCTCCACTATGTTTAATCTCAGATTCATACAATGTCTGTCACTTGTGCCGGTATACATACTACTGCTATCGGCCTGCCAGTCCATGTCTCCGGATACTGAATTAGAGCAAGTTCCAGGCACAGTATCGGCATTGGATGATCCTGAAGTCTATGTAAGCGATACGGAAGTCGCTAGCTATATGACGGAAGACTGGCCTGTTGCTGATCCCTTCCTGAGGGCCCGCATTTTGGCTGATATGCTTTATGAGGCAAGAGTGGCTTTTGAGGATAATCGCTTGTTACTTCCGGCAGGTGACAATGCTTATGACCGCTACATGGAAGTCTTAAGTATAGTGCCTGATAATCAGGTAGCTTTAGACGGTATCGAAAATATTGCCGATCGCTATGTTGCAATGGCTTTGGAGGCTATCCGGGTCGGGCAGTTTGAAAATGCAGAAAATTATCTGAACCGGGCTGCCAGTATCAATCCCGATAAGGAAAATATTGCCGAAGCAAGGCGTATACTGCTTAGTGAAAGCCGTATCAGCCGCGATTATTTCCCACTGGACCCACAGGAACTTGAAAGGCAGAGTTTGGACATCATGTCGAGACTTGGTTCTATCGCGGAATATGTCAGAAACAGAGAAGCAACCTTTCTGATAACTGCGCGAAATGATGCAGAAGGGCGCTGGATATATCGCATCATGCGTGAAGCGACAGGTGGCTATCGATTGCGTGGTGATATAGCAATTGGTAATCGGCCTACCATTCAAGTGAATATTCCTCAGACCTGAAAAACTGTTTAACTATATTGGAAAACATAAATGACCTTATCCAGAACACTGCTGTTCATGCTATTGCTATTATCGACCATGCTTCAGGCTCAGGATAATACTGTGAATTATATCCGTATCACTGATGCTCACATCAGAGAACTGCCTCCATCAGTAAGAAATACAGCTGTCTATATGACAATCAGCAATAGCAGTGAAAGAAATATGCGCTTGACCGGTGTGAGCAGTGAAGCTGCAGAATCGGCCATGTTGCATCGTAGCGCCATGGAAGACGGCATGATGACCATGCAGCATGTGATGACAATTGAAATACCGGCTGGTGAAAGCCTGGTACTTGAGCCCGGAGCCTTGCACATCATGTTAACGGGGCTGAAACGAAACTTGCGTGATGGTGATTCTGTGTCACTGAGACTGGAGTTTGATGATGCTCCTGATGTCAGTGTTAATGTTCAGGTCAGAAAACTTTGAATATGACTGATGGTATAAAATATATCAAAGTAAAAAGTTCTCCTTTGAGAAAAAATAAGAAAATATCAGTTAAGCAGAACGCTTCTATTCAAACGTCCATTCAAGAATGTAATGTTAAAGGAAGTGTATCCTTTAAAACGGGCAGTTTAAAAGAAAAATGCCAGTCTGTTTTGCAAAAATATTTGCTGGGTGAAAAAAGTTATGCGCGGCAGGAAGCGCATGCAATTTATAAAAAGCATCCGGGTTCAATAGCAGCAGCACATTTATGGACAATGATTCTTTACAAAGACTATAGGTTTAAGGAAGCTTACGCAGCAGTAAAAAAAATTCTGGAAAAATCTCCTGATGATGCGAACAAGTATAACTTATGCGGGCTTATACAAAGAAATCTACTGTTATTTGATGAAGCTATTGCATCATATAAAAAAGCCGTAGAGTTAAAGCCTACATTTGCCGACCCCTATAATAATATGGGTATTATTTATCGTTACTCCGGCGAAAGGGAAAAAGCGATAAAAAGTTTCCTGAAAGCCCTTGCCTTGAATCCCGGTTTTGTTTCTGCCCGATATAATCTTGCTTGCATGAAAGGGTATGTTTTCAGTAAAGAAGAAATCAGCCTTGTAGAAAAACAGCGAGAAAAACTGGAATTACCTGAAGACAAAGCACGCTCAGATTTTACTTTGTATAATGCATTGCTGAAAAATAATGAATTTGACAGAGCTTTTTTCTACCTGGAAGAAGGCAATAGAATTCTATTTAATAACAGCAAGTCTCCTCATATTTTGCCTGGTTACGCAAAAATAATTATTGAGCGTTTTGATGAGAACTACGGTGCGAATCTAAAAAAACTAGGGCCAATATCAAAAAAGCCTATATTTATAGTGGGGATGCCTCGCTCTGGAAGTACGCTGCTTGAACAAATATTAAGTTCACATTCAAATGTGGCAGGGATCGGCGAGAGTCACGCCATGCCAAAGCTTATCCATTCCGTTTACAGAAAGCTTGAAGCAGATACTGAAACCTTTGTAAAAGTTTTCGCAGAGACCGATGAAAAGCAGCTTGAATATTTGATAAGAGAATATGAGGAAAAGGCTCTTCAGTACGTTAAAAATGAAGCGTTCTTTACGGATAAAATGTTAAATAATTTCAAGTATATTGGTTTTATTCAAAGCCTTATTCCGCAGGCCAGGTTTATACACATAAAAAGAAATCCGATCGATACCTGTCTAAGTTGTTTTGAAAAAAAATTCACCACTGGTCACGAATATACTTATGATCTTGACACGCTTGCGAAGCATTTTATTGCATATTCAGATTTAATGAAGCACTGGCTCAAGCTCTATCCAGAGCTGATTTATGAAATAAATTATGAAGATATTGTTAGTGATACTGAATCGCAAGTCAGGAATTGCCTGTCATTCCTGGGTTTGAGAATGCAAAAATCCTGTCTGGAGTATTATAAAAATGACCGAAATGTTTATACGGCGAGTACGGACCAGGTCAGAGAGAAAATAAATTCCAATTCAATTGGGAAATGGAGGCGCTATGAAAAACAACTGGCGCCTCTGGTGAAGAGATTAAGCAAGGCTGGCATAGACATAGATTAATGTTTTGTAATTTTTCAACTAATGTACGTTTCTGGCATTTGCTGCCAAAGATTGCTCCAGGTTAAGATTCCACTCTGCTCTTGCCAGCCCCTGAATTAACAGATTATGCATCATAAAGAGCATTTTTTTGTCCATGTTAAGGTTCATTCCCTTATTGGCGTTATTCATAAATTGCACATTTAATGATTTGTTGGGTAGTTCACTGACTTTCATTTTGGTGGGAGTAATACCCGCTTCCCCGAGAGGGTATTCAGGCTCATCCAGCTTGATATATTTTTTCTCGAAGGCACCTTTTTTGATTGCCTGTTGGGTGTCTTCGCTGACAGCAATCGTATCCACGCCTCCATAGGCATTCATTTTTTCCATAAGAAGCTTGAGCAATATGCGGGTGAATCGGCGTGTGAACCAAAGCCGATACTCGAGATGCCCGCCAGCGCTAACTTTGAATAGCAGACGGTCTTCGTTAGCGTTATAGCTGATATTTAATTGCTGCAGCTTTTGATTGGTAGTTTCTTCCACTGGCTATTCCTGATTGCCCCGCGCTTCATATTCGCTGATGTATCTGGCTAAACTTTTTTGTAATGGAGTGATGTGCTTTGCGTAGCGCTGCCAGCGAGCTTGTGAACTTTTATAAATTGGTTGTCTGACCTGCCAGACACTTGCTGTTTTCACGGTGCGCTTCGTGTTGTGAAAGTCGAGGCAATCTTGTTCCCAGGCCAGGTTGCAAAAATTGATCACTTTTCTCGAGACGGCTTCTGTGTCCATGATCAGATCCTCGTAGCGAACTTCCAGTATTTTTATGGGCAGTACTTTATGCCAGTGCTGGATCATAGCATGGTAGCCTTTATAGTAATCGACGATAGTGTCCATACTGAAACTCCAGTTCACGCCATGCGAAAAATTCTGGAAGTAACTCGACAAACAACAGTCTAATGGATGGCGCTGTACATGAATGATATGAGCCTTAGGGAGCAGATCTGATATCAAACCAAGGTGATTAAAATTGTACAGGTTTTTATCAATATAACGGCTGGCATCTTCAAAATAACCTTCGATTTTTTGCACCCTGTTTAAATAGGCTTCTCCAATTCCTTTACAGGCTTCATCATTTAGTTCTGATATGCATAAAGGATAGCTTTGTTCACTTTTAATAAGTGCTGGTAGTTGATCTGCAATATTCTGTATATCCGATATTTCACCGGCAGCAAATACCTGTGAATGACTGGCCAGTATCTGTTCTATCAGAGTGCTTCCGGATCGTGGCATGCCAACAATAAAAACCGCTGCTTCGGATTGTGTGCCACTAATGCTTCTCTCTCGAAAATAAGACTCTGAGTAGGTATTTTTAACAGCTTGCTGAAATTTTTCATGACGCTTGCTGGGCCATTGTTTTCCACTTAAGCGGTTAGCTTTTTCATAATGCAGAAAGGCCTGATCATAGTCGCCGCAATCATCATAAATTTTACCCAGAGTAAAATGATAATACCTCGCCAGATGAGCTTGGGGATCAGTCGCAAGTTGTTCAATAATATTTTTTAGTAAGGGGTCGTTCGGCTTAAAACGTACTATTTCGGATAGCCCCTGATAGGCTTCTGCATAGTCCGGTTTCAGACGAATCGCATTTCGATAACATGTTTCAGCTTTTTGCATCTGCCCCAGAGCCCTGTAAACCCCCGCGGCATTATGCTGGACCGCAGAAAAACCGGGTTTTATCGCCAATGCTCTTTCCAGAAAAATTATGGCTATGCTGGCTTCTCCAGTCAAATGAAAAGCCAGCCCAAGTAGCTGCAGGGCGTGAAAATTTTCCGGCTCAGCTTTGATGATCGGAAGCAGTAATTGCTTAACTTTATTGGTCTCACGCCGATTGAGCAGCTCAACGCATTCATGGATAGTGCTTTTTGTATTCACTGCTTTGATGGTAAAGATTCTTTAATCATGGATTCAGGTCTGGACCATTTTGGGGTTAAATGGCAGCTATTGCCATAGCTGCCGGTTTTTATCATGAAAATTTTTATATGCCTGGTGTTGATGCTAATGACTCCGGCACTTTGTGCTCAACAGAGCAGCGATAATGAATTCAGCTTTCAGAATGCCGCTCCGCTTTACCCGCCTGATACCGGCCCGATAGTTTGTATTGATAGCGCACACTACAACTACCATACAGCTACGGGGCGTTATAAACCATTTGCAGATCTGATAAGTGGAGATGGTTTCCAGGTGCAGTCCCTGCAAGCCTTATTTACTTTAGATGCACTCGCCGATTGCACTGTTTTGGTTGTGGCTAATGCGCTGTCCGAGCAAAATCGCAATGACTGGTCATACCCGCATAATTCTGCCTTTACGCGCGGTGAAATAGATGCCCTTCAGCAATGGGTTCGCAATGGCGGAAATATGCTTTTGATTGCGGATCACGCACCTTTTGCCGGAGCTGCGGCGGATTTGGCAGCAGTTTTCGCCTTGCTCATGCAGGATGTTTATTCGGTTCAGGCGCCCGGGGAAACAGATATATTTTCAACTGAGCAGAACACTCTGGGGGAGCATCCCATTCTAGCAGGCCGGGATAATGCGGAAAGTATCAATCGTCTGGCTACTTTTACAGGTCAGCCATTCCGGACTCTGGGCAATTGGCAGCCCTTGCTGATCTTTGGCCCAGGTTCTCTTGCTTATATCAATCCTCAACAAAGCTTTCAGGAGCAAAATGCTGCCATTGATGCATTTTCAGTCAATGGCTGGACTCATGCCGCAGCGCGTGAACTGCAGCAGGGGCGTTTGGTTGTTTTAGGTGAAGCTGCAATGTGCTCCGCTCAAATAGCTGCCAACGGCATTGCTATGGGAATGAATCATCCGGAAGCAGGTCAAAATGCCCAGTTTTGTCTGAATATCATACGTTGGCTAAGTCGGGCCATTAACTGAGTATAAGGCAGGAGGTGCAGGTTCGGATTAGCTCGCAGCCCTGTTGCAAGGAATATGAATATAAGTAAGTACATACTTACAATTAAACCACTGTAACTAAAGCATTAGATTTTTATTAACTATTGATTACGCCCCCTTATGGTGCGTGCAGAAAGTCTTCAAACCGCTGAAATCCTGCCTGTGCAACTTTTCACTTTAAAGATACTTTGCCAGCACATTAAGCTAGGCGGATAGGTGTGCTTATCTCATTGCTGCCTTATCATCCCCAGACTTTTAACAGATAAGCACATAAAACCTGAAAGTGATGATTCAAGCACTTGATTTTTCCCGTTTTTAGGGCATACAGCGAGGTGACAAATAATTGTGTGACCTGCGCCACACTGCACTGACCCTGAGGCTTTACGGGGGCCTCGATTCATTGTTTATGCTGCGACCATAAGGTTATTATCACCATGACATTAATCTATCTGGAAAGCGTCTTACCGGATGAAAAAGAAAATACGTTTTCAACAGCTTGAAGCCAGGGTACTACTGGATGCAGCAGGGCTTGCAACTGCCGTTGAGGGTATGGATGACCTTGGGGCTGCACCAGAGACCCCGGATCAAAGTACTGATGAGCTGGATGCGGGGCTGGTTGCGCATTTAAAGGGCGAATCAGACAGTAAGGACAGTGTTGAAGTCGCGCCACTACTGGTGCAAAGCACTGCTCTGGTTGTTGTAGACACCACCATCGAAAACTACGAATCCCTGATAGCAGATCTATCAGAGGATACTGAAATCCTGTTACTGGATGGCGATTCAGACGGCCTTGATCAGATAGCTTCTTATGTTGAAGGCCGGGATGGCATCAGTTCAATTCACGTCCTCTCCCACGGTGATACCGGCGAAATTCGCCTGGGTAACACGACCATTAATTCAGACACCTTGAACGACAGGGCTGATACTTTTGCCAGAATCGGTGAAGCACTGACAGAAGACGGCGATATCCTCTTGTATGGCTGCGATGTGGCAGATGGAGAAGCCGGTATAGATTTCGTATCACGTCTTGCGATGGCGACGGGTGCCGATGTAGCTGCATCTGATGATTTAACCGGTAGTGCCGAATTGGGCGGAGACTGGGAGCTGGAACATCAGTCCGGCAGTATTGAAAGTAAATCACTAAGTGCAGAAAGCTGGGACGGGGTACTTGATTTTGATCCTACGGTACTGACCTTCGATGGATTCAGCTATATCGGCGGTACCGGCACCGATACCACCGATGATTATTCCATCGGGGATGCCTATCTCTTTGAAAATGTTGGTAATGACGGCACCAATGATATTGACGCCGTGGTTACCATTGTTGGTTTCTATAATTCCCAGGCAGCAGATCCGGATAACCCTACCGGGGGAGATCAGCCCTCATTAAGTAACTTTGGTATTGACTACAGCCCGGGTGGTGCTCAAAACAATGATTGGTTGCCGACCCTGAATAATATGTCAGGCACCAATTTTACCTATTCTGCTACCTACAAGGTGCAGTTTTATATTGCAGAAGCGGGAACCGGATCGAATACCAGAACCAATCTCGTCAATATTGATACCAATCTGACTCTCTTTGATTTGGATAGTGAAGGCGATGGCACCTTTGGTTCGGAGTCTATCAGGGTTACCGCGCCTACAGTTTCCGTGGTGCTTGCCGGGGGAACTGATTTACCGGCAGATGGAAATACCTCCGGGGCCGTAGTCGGTCCTAATCCTGGTACTCTGCTGGATTATTCAGTCTCTCATGAGAATGGGCAGACTACGATTCAATTGGATAGTATTCCCGGATCAGCGACCAACCAGTTTGACTATGATGAGCATTGGGCAGCTACCTTTCAGGTGCAGGGTGCCTCCGAATTTATTATTGAATCGATTGTTAATGTAGGCAGCTCTGGATCAGCTTCATCTAGAGCAACGGGTCTGCATTTTGATGCAGTTTCTTTCACTACGCCGAATACCATCAGTATCCCCATTCTGGATTTGGATGCTGATGACAGTAGTGGGGCGACAGATCTGGATTTTAATGTTGCCGCGCTCTATAAAAGCGGCGATGGCAGCGTGCCTGTCTCAGATATTGATCTGAATGTCACTGACCCTGATCCAACTGCTACAAGTTTACAAAGTGCGACGATCAGCATTGCCAATGCCCAGGCTGGCGACCAGTTAAACCTGGGCAGTTTGCCAGCGGGTGTTACCGCTGATGGCAATGGTACTGCCACGATTGAACTTTCCGGTATTGCGACTATTGCTCAGTATGAAGCGGCACTCAAGGCCATTACCTACAGCAATGCCAATCCTATCGTGGATGGTGGTGACCGAACGATCGAATTTACGGTCAACAATGGTGATGTAGACAGCCCTGTTGCGACGACTACTTTAACGGTCTTTGGAACACCTACCGTCAACGCTGCCACCACTATTGATAATCAGCCTACCATTACGGGTACCTGGGACGATAGCAACGGCACTGATTTAACCGTAACGGTCAATGGCATCTCCTATAACTTGCTGACTAACCCTGAATTGACCGAAAGCGGCGGCGTTTGGACCCTTGACCTGAGTGGCGTGCAGATATTGCCAACGGGTACCTATAATGTATCGGTTGTCGCAACGGATGGTTCAGTCAATACCTCAGATCAGACTACTGGAGAGCTGGTCGTACTTAACGCTCCGGAATGGTCATTGACCGGAAGTACAGGTGTGCTGGAGGGTAATTCAGCAACTTATAACCTGAGTCTGGCGGGCTCAGAAGCTGTTACTACCGGTGAGTCTGTGAGTGTCACTTTAAATCTCGCCAATATCGATACAAGTTCGGCAGACTATGCCGATTTTGATGCCGCGGTTACTGCAGCAATTGGCGCCAGAACCGACCTTAGCTACAACGCTGCTACAAATACACTGACTTATACCTCGCCTGCAACCGGTACGGCTATGCCGAGTCTGGCAATAAGTCTTGGGATTACTGCCGGGGATGCAACTGAAGCTGATGAGAGTTTTTCGCTATCGCTCAGCATGCCTGATTCGAGTGATCTGGGTACAAATTACTCTGTAACAACAACAATTGCAGATGAAGCTGATACAGCGCCGGACGTAGATGCAACTCCGGTGAACAGTACGTTTACTGAGGGAGTTACTGCCAGTTCAGATCTCTTTAATAGTGTCGTCGTTGATACCGGCGCCTCATCCCAGACAGTTGAGGCCTTGCAATTTACGGTCAGTGGTTTGCAGGATGGCAATAAAGAAGTCGTTGTTATTGACGGCAAGAATATTGCCTTAACCAATGGTAACAGCGGAACCACAACAACTAATGGTTATGCCTACAGCATCAGTGTCAGCGGCGGGACTGCAACAGTCACCCTGACCACAACAGGAGCCAGTGAGGCTCAGGCAGAATCGCTGATAAATAATCTGGCATATAAAAATACCAAACTGGATAACCCGACTGCTGGTGCGCGTGTTTTTACGATAACCAGCATTACCGATAGCGGAGCCAGTGGCAATGTCACAACTACAGGCTTGCCTGGAACTGCGACCGTAACCGTCGAGGCGGTTAATGATGCCCCAGTGGTTCTTGAACCCACTTCAAGCTTTACCGCACTTGATACCAACCCCATCAATATTCATGGACAGGGTTTTAGTGTTGCAGATGTGGATGCTGGAAATACCGTGGCGACCATGACTCTGCAGGCTCTTAGCCAGGGTGCTGGAGCCAATGGAACGATTACAGTTGCTGCAGGAAATACAGGGGTTTCAGTAAGTGGCAGCCCTGGCAGCACAATCACCGTTACCGGCACCATGGTTCAGTTGAACAATTTGCTGACCGGTAGTGGCACAGGCAGCATTACCTATCAGACCACAGACTTCACCGAAAATGCAGATTTCATCGTCACCGTCAGTGATGCTGGTGGTACTGGAACCGGTGGAGCACTGCAGGACAGTGAAAGCACTACCATAGTCAGAACGACATCATCAGCCCCGGTAATTTCCGATATCACAGACACCTTTACCTATAACGAAGGTGACGGCGCAGTGAACATTGATCAGGGTATTGCTACCAGCATCGTCGATTCTGATAGCGCAGATTTTAATGGTGGTCGTCTGACCATTACACCTTCGGCTAATGTGACCGCAGAGGATCGATTTGCCATAGACCAGAGCGGTGATTTTGAAATCACGGGTAGTGGCGATGTTAAATACCAGGGCACGATAATCGGCAGCATTGCAGGAACTTACGATGAAATAAATGGCGGTTATATCACCCTGAATGCCAATGCAAACCCAACGAATGTAGCTGCACTCATTCAAAACCTGACTTATGAAAACCTGGATAATACAGATCCTGATACGGCAACACGTAATGTCACTATCAATCTGCAAGATGGTGATGGCGGAGTCAGTCTTGATTACACCGTTAGCATTGATGTCAATGCCGTCAATGAAGCGCCTATTGTAGACCTTGATGCCAACGACTCTTCTGGAGTGGGTTCCGGTGCTTTCAGAAATACTTTTATTGGCAGCGCAGTCAGCATAGTCGACAGCGATTCAAATTTTGTTGAACCGGAAAGTGATCCGGTTACCATTAAAATTATTACTGCCAATCTGGCAGATGGCGCTAATGAAATTCTTAATTTTGGTGCAGCCGGTTCTATTTCTCTTGAAGCTGATGGTGCTTTATCGGATGTGACCGTTGCAGGTGTTAATGTCGATATCGTTTATACCTCCGCCACTAACACTATCACCATAACCTCTGATGATGGCGTGAGCGGATTGAGTTCAGCTGATGTCAGTTCTGTTATGGAGGCTATCACTTACCAGAATGATGCGGGCTCTCCGACAGTAACGCCTGCGCGGACCTTTACCATTACGACCAATGATGGCTTCCTGACCAGTAATGCAGCGGTCAGCACCATAGAAATCAATGCGGCGGCAGAAATTAATCTGGATGCTTCCGGAGATTACTCAACCACATTTACGGAAAATAGTGCCGGGGTCAATATTGTTGATGTCGCCAATGCCAGTGTCATTGATGCCAACTCCGATGATGTGAGTCTGAAGATTGTCGTTGGTTCTGGAACAAATCCTGATGGCGCGCTCGAAACACTGACCATAGGTACAGCAACATTCACTCTGGATGCCACCACGCAGGCATTCGGTGATGTCGATGTTGGTGGTGTTTCAGTTGATATTTTTTATAACGGTACAACTAAAACTTTCACCATTGTTGATAGCGATGGTTCCAGCCCGATATCTCCGGCCGAAGCTACCACTGTTCTTAAAAGCATAACTTACAATAACAGTTCTGATACACCGACGACTTCGCCGGATAGAACCTTTACGATAACAGCCAATGACGGAAATACAGAAAGTGTTGCGGTTGTCAGTACGATTACCGTATCTGAGGCTAATGACCCGCCAGCTATACTGGATCTGGACGACCGTAATTCAACCTATCTCATAGGCAGCGGCACTGTTCTGATTGATCAGAGTGGTGTAGCAAGTGTGCTTGATCCTGAAGGTAATTTTGATGGCGTGACAACTGGCACAGGTGGAACGCTGACAGTGCATTTTGCAACCGGGTCTTCATCAAATGATACCCTTGCGATTCAAAATATTGGTACTGGCACAGGCGAAATCAGTATTTCCGGAAG
Organism: uncultured Gammaproteobacteria bacterium; assembly: GCA_963975155.1. Classification (GTDB taxonomy): domain Bacteria; phylum Pseudomonadota; class Gammaproteobacteria; order Pseudomonadales; family Pseudohongiellaceae; genus UBA5109. The sequence continues at coordinate 351,414 of CAXBFG010000003.1, forward strand.
TGATGTGCTTTATGAAGGCACAATTATAGGTTCCTATACAGGAGGCACAGCCGGTACTGATCTGGTTTTTACTTTCGACAGTGATGCATCGAATGCAGCCGTCTCTGCTGTAATAAATAATCTGACTTACGATTATAGTGGCAGTGTTTCCGGAAACAGGGAGCTGGAATTTACCCTGGTTGATGATGAGGGAGCAAGCAGTAATGTTGCTTCTCTTGTAATCAATATTGGCAACGATGTAATTGCCGCCGACGACAATTATTCCATGGATTCAGATCAGGCGACTATAGGTTCAGTAGTCCCTGGTATTTTAAGTAATGACTCAAATACTGAGGTTACGGGTGCCACATTAAATTATGATGCGGCAGCTGCCGGTGGTTCTAGCTGGGGAACTGATACCGGAGTAAGCGGTTTTGACTGGAGCCTGACAGGACAGACTTACAATTCGGATGCTGGCTCCAGCCTTCCTGGCATCACGAGTTCATACAGTTTCAGCGGTAGCGGTAGCGGTGGTTTAGCTCCATCTTTCGATGGGATATCGGGAAACCCTTCTGATGCTGATGCAAGCTTCGAGCTGTGGATCAAGCCCGACAGTCTCAGCGGTGGAGACCAGGTCCTGTTTGAATCTGGCGCAAGTGGCGACGGGATCGTTATCTATTTGCAGGACGATGTGCTGAATGTTTATGTCAAGGATGGCGGCGTTAACACAACGGCAACATACACTTTAAGCGCTGGCGAAATAAGTGACTTCCTGCAAGTCGCCGTCACCGTTGAATTGAATAATACTGTCACGCTGTATGTGAATGGGACAGCGGTGGATTCTGGCTCCTATGTCGGCGGTTTAGACTGGGCTGGTGGAAATGCAGCTGGATTGGGGACCGTAAATGGTGGTACAGCCAACGGCATTACCGGTGATTTTGACGGAGATATTGCGCTTTTCCGTTTCTATGAATCGGCATTGACCACGCCGGAAATAAATGAAAATTACGGTGTTATTGCCGGTATCAGCAGTGGCCTGACGGTTACTCAAATGGGCTCAGAAACTGATGCTGCCAATGATGTAACAGGCAGCTATGGCTCTATCAACTGGGAAGCCGACGGCAGCTTTGTTTATACCATCGATAGTGGTAACACAACTGTCAGCGAGCTTCAGCTTGGCAGCACCCTCACTGAAACTTTCACCTATGTTACGCAGGACACCCAGGGTAATTCTGATACGGCCACCATCACTATCACCATCAATGGCACGGCTACAGAGCCTTTACTTGATCTCGATGTGAATGATGACTCAGGTGGTGTAGACAAGGATTACTTCGGTAATTTCATCATGGGAGTGGACAGTTCCGTTTCGATTGCGGACAGCGATATTTCACTCAGTGACCCCGACGATATCAGTTTTTCTACAGTAGAAATAAACATTGGTGGTGTACTGGATGGCTCCAATGAAACCCTGACAATCGGTGGTACTGCTTTTGATCTCAGTGCCAACATCGGCACTACAATTGTTAGCGTCGGTGGAGTGAATTATGACGTCAGTATCAATTCCGGTCTCCTGCATATAGGCAAGACTGGCGGTGCCTATATGTCAAATGCTCAAGTGCTTGAGGTGCTTGGCAATATCAGTTATGAAAATGCTTTGCTGGGTGCTTCTACTGAGGGTGAGCGTACTTTCGGTATTGTGGTTAATGATGGATCCAATGATTCGCCCGTCGCTACCTCTACTATCAATGTTACTAATCCGGATGCGGTTCCACCAGTTGCGGTAAATGATACGGCAACTCTGGATGAAGCAGGCTCTGTCAATTTCAACCTGACTGCCAATGATACGGACGTTGGTACCGGCATCCTGAACAGTTCTATCAATATTATCAGTGGGCCGGCACACGGCAGTCTGGTCATAGTTGGTGATGGCACGGTTACCTATACCCATGATGGCGGAGAGGATGCCACCGATACCTTTACCTATAAGGTGACAGATAAAGTCGGTAATGTTTCAACCAATACCGCCACCGTAACCTTAAATATCAACGCGATAAATGATGCCCCCACGATCAGTAATCTTGATGGTGAGACCCTGGGATATATTCTGGGTGGCGGAGCTCAGCAGCTTGATAGTGGTGTTGCGGTTTCTGTAACAGACCCGGACAGTGCCAATTTTGATACGGGTAACCTGATAGTTGATTTTGCAACAGGCGGTACTGCCAATGATGAATTAACAGTCAATAATCAAGGTACAGGTATAGGCCAGATTGGTGTCAGTGGTTCTAATATTACCTATAACTTTGGTGCTGGAGCGGTTGTTATAGGAACCATTGATGGGGCCAATGACGGTGTTGGCGGCAATCCTCTGGAAATAGATTTCAACAGTAATGCAAGTCCGGTTGCAGTTACTGCATTGATGCAAAATATCTATTACGAAAATTCCGGCTCTGTCAGTTTTTCCACAGGTGTTGAATTCACCTTAACAGATGGGGATGGTGGAACCAGTGATACAGCAACGGTTTATGTACAGACCGAATTAAAAGCGACGGCTGATGCCGCAACTTCAAATGAAGATACGCTTATTGATAAAAACACCATCCTGACTGGTGTGCTCGCTAACGATACCAACGAAGTTACTTCCGGTGCAGTTCTGAATTTCGAAACAATTACCGATAACAGCGTCTGGGCGAATGAGACAGGCATGTCGGGTTATGACTGGACCATGACGAACTATGGGGTCAACACAACCTATAACGCCAGTTCAGGCAGCAGTCTGCCAGGTCTTGCCGGAGTACCAACCTACTCCTTCTCAGGCGGCCCTACAGGTAGCAGTGGTGGAACTACAGCATCTTTTGATGGTATCAGTGGTGAAGTAAATGCCAGTATGGAAATCTGGCTAAAGCCGACGGACCTTTCTGGCAATGAAGTTATTTTTGAAACCGGGGGCGCTACTGACGGCCTTGCGATTTATCTGACAGATTCAATCTTGACAGTAGAAACGCGGGATAACGGTGTACAGGAAGCCTCAGTATCCTATGACCTTGCTTCGGTAGGTGTGAGTGAGTTTATTCAGATTGGCTTTACCCTGGATATAGCCGGCAACACCATGAACCTATTTGTGAATGGTGCAATTGTTGATACAGATGCTACCTATGGCGGATCAGACTGGACCGGATCTGATGGTGCCGGCCTGGCTACAATCAGTGGCGGAAGTGGCATTACCGGTGGTGGTACTTACGGCGATTTTGCCGGCGATATTGCGATCTTCCGTTTTTACGAGACAGACCTTTCTGTTGGAGCGATTGTTGAAAATTATGAAAGCATAGCTCAAACAGATCAGGGTTTGTCTGTAGCCTATGCGCAAGATGATGACGGCGACACCATCACAGTTGGTTCACCTTTTACAACCGATCTTGGGGCTACGCTGGTTCTGAATGCCGATGGTACCTATTCCTATGACCCGACTGGTTCGGCTACGCTGCAGGGGCTGGCTTATGGTGAAACAGCCACAGAAACCTTTACCTATACTGTTCAGGATAATTTAGGCAATACCGATAATGCTCCGCTCACCATCACCATTACAGGTATTGATGATGCGCCTGTGCTCAGTGCAACGGGTGATGATCCACTTTTCAGTGAAGGCGGAAGTGCAGTTACCTTATTCAGCGGAGTCAGTGTAGACACCGTTGAAGCGAGTCAGACCGTAAGCGGTCTCACCTTTGAAGTAACAAATGTCACGGATAGTGGTGATGAGTTTATTATTATCGATGGTGCAACCATTTCCCTGGTTAACAGTGCTTCAGGCAGCACCAATGATTTCAGTTATAACGTTACAGTAGTCGGGTCGACTGCGACGGTTGTATTAAGCGGCGCAAGTGCAAGTGCTGCCGATGTGCAGGCAGATATCGCAGCGATGGCCTATGAAAATACCAGTTCAACACCGACTGACGCTGATCGCACTGTCACTATTACTCAGCTGGTAGACAGCGGCGTAACAAGCGGTGGTGGAGAAAATACTTCAGCGCTCTCAATCAGTTCGATTGTTAATGTTGAGCCGGCTGCACCTCCGGTAAATACGGTGCCTGGCACACAAACAGTCGATGAGGATACACCTTTAGTCATAACTGGTATCAGTGTTAATGACTTAAATGGCGATCTGGCCACTACTCAACTTAGCGTTAATAACGGCACCCTGACAGTTAGTCTTGCAGGTGGAGCAACGATCAGCAGCGGTGCAAATAGTAGTGCCAGCTTGACACTTTCCGGCACCCAGAGCGAAATCAACGCAGCACTGGCCAGTATTACTTATCAGCCAATAGCAGATTTTAATGGAACCGATACGCTAACAGTGTTGTCCACTGACGGCACTTCAGATATTGATTCCGATACGGTAACTATTAATGTGACACCTGTTATTGATGCGGCAGATGACAGTGTTTCTACTGGCAGGAATACACCAATAACAGCTTCCGTAACGGGCAATGATGCTTTTGAAGGTACGCCTGTTTATGTCATTAACGATGACGCGGCAAATGGCTCGGTTACAGATAACGGCAGTGGTTCTTACACCTATACGCCAGATCCCGGTTACACAGGAACAGATACTTTTACGGTAACGGTAAGCAGTGGTGGTGTAACCGAAACGTCAACTGTAACTGTTGATGTGGTTCCCGTTAATGATCCGCCAACCTTAACCGCTACTGATCTTGACCCTGTGTTCACGGAAGACGGAGCTGCTGTCGATCTGTTTAATGGCGTTTCTGTCGACACAGTCGATGCGGGCCAAACAATATTAGCCCTGGGATTGACAGTAACGAATCTTGAAAATGGCGCCGATGAAATATTAAATATTGATGGCAGTGCTATCACGCTCACAGATGGAAGCAGTGTAAGCACAACAAACGGCTATCTGGTTTCGGTTTCAGTAACAGGCTCAACAGCCACCATAACAATCGATACAGCATTGGGTGGTGCTGGAGAAACAACAGCAAACATTGAAAGTCTGGTCGATGGTATCAGCTATCAAAATAATAGTCAGGCGCCTACTGACAACAGTACTCGTGATGTGACTATTGTCAGCATTCAGGATAATGGAGGTACAGCAAATTCTGGTGCGGATACCAACAACCCCAATATTGTATCGACCGTTACACTAACCGCTGTTGAGGATGCGGTTGATGCTACGGATAACAGCTACATTACACTTACGGATAATGCTGTCAGTGGTAATGTAATAACAGATGATACCGGTGCAGGTGTTGATACTGACCCGGATAGCTCACCGATAGTCGTTGACCCTTCTCTGGTTTCTACGCCAGCCAATGGTTCAGTTTCTATGAACCCGGATGGCTCCTTTATCTATACGCCGAATCCTGGTTTTACCGGAACAGATACTTTTACCTACAGAGTTAGTACACCCACAACAATTACTGGTTTGGTTTATGAATATTTCGATTCGAACCCAACGGGTGATACCGTTGATAACATTCCTGTTACAGGCGCTACAGCGACAGGCAGTGCGACCGATTTTAATGTCAATGCCCTGGATGCTTCACTTGGCGGTGATGGAGAGACCTATAGCGTTCGCTATACAGGTTTCATTACGGTAACGACCCCTGGTGTCTATGATTTCAGAACCACATCAGATGATGGCTCCGCCTTATATATTGATGGTGTAGAGGTCGTTGACAATAATGATGGCCTGCATGGTTCGGTAACGGCTAGTGGAACAGGGGCCAATCCATTCTTAAGCGCAGGCACGCATCGAATTGTCATTGAGTTTTTTGAAAATACTGGTGGCGATAGTCTGACTGTTGAATATGCTGGTCCGGATACGGGTGGCGTTACTACATGGAGTGACTTGTCAGGCTCAAGTGCGCTTGTCCAGGGCTCAGAAGATACTGCTACAGTAACCGTAAAAGTTGGTGATATTGCTGCGCTTGCAGATACCGGTTCGGTAATTGAGGATGGCAGTGCGCTTAGCGTTTCTGCCGCTGCCGGATTATTATCGAATGATATTTTTGTATCCGACGCCGTTACTGGTGGTGTTGATCGTGAATATATCGTTGCTGACGATGTCACCAATAATGACCTGCTGGAAGATGGTACGGGCAGCGGGGTCGACTGGGACTTTGGTTCCGGCACTGTCAATACCAATACCCTGACAACAGCAGATACCAACTATCCCGGATTAACCGAAAGTATTTCTTTCCCGACCAATCTTGGTGCCGGTGCAACCATGGCTGATACTGATTTCGGCCTGGATTCGGAAGCTTCCGTTTCTTTCGAGTTCTGGGTGAAAGTTGACTCTGCTGCTGCCAACGGCAACTACATTATTTTCGAAACCGGAAGTGAAAATAATGGTTTTTCCATTATTTATGACAAAACCAACAACCAGGTTGAACTTTATTACGATGATGACGATAACGGTCGACCGGTCGATAACCTGATCGCAAATTTAGGCAGCATTGATCCAACTTCAGAGTTTATTCAGATCTTTGTATCACTAAGTGACTCATCTCCTTATACAGCTTCCTTACATATCAATGGCGGCTCGGGAGTAAACGGCGGCGTTACAGTCTCTAAAAATTTCAGCAATGAAATTGACTGGTCGGATAACAATGACCCTGGTTTAGGCACTACAGGTGGTGGCAGCAGAGAAACCGCAGGTGTAACAGCATCAAACTTTAGAGGTGAGATGGCTGTTATGCGGATATATGAGGGAGCTCTGTCTGCCGCGAACGCTGAAGCAAATTTCTTGAATATAGCCAACCATGTATACGTATCGGGTGCAGATTCCGCAAATGTTTCTCAAGCTCCGCAGACTATAAACGAGCTTGCCCCCGGCGCGACTCCTGTGCCTGGCACACATGATGCCACGATTCTTTCAGACAAAGGTGCATCGGTAACGGTCAGTTATGATGGTTCCTATACTTATAATCATGGCGCATTATTTCAAAGCCTGGCCCTTGGCGAAACCACAACAGATACCTTCAGCTATACGATAACAGATCTTAAAGGCAACACTGATACAGCTGTGGTCACCATCACCATTACTGGTACCAATGATGCGCCTGTATTAACAATCGATACTGCCGGAGCTGTAACGGAAGATACCGGCGCAACATTGACAGACACAGGTACCTTATCAATTGCAGATGTAGATACCAGTGATACACATACTGTTGCTACAAGTTATAACAATGATGCGTCCTGGAGTGGGGGCGCTTTAAGTGCTCCGCAAATTACGGCTTTAACCAGCGGAACATTCACAGCCAATGCCAGTGGCTGGACCTACAGCGTTGCCAATTCAGCAACAAACTTTCTTGATGCAGGTGAAACAGTCACCTTCACTTACGATGTAAGCGTTTCTGATGGAAACGGTGGCACGGATACGGAAACAGTCACAGTTACTATTACAGGCAGTGATGATGCCTTGTTAACGGGTGGATTGACGACAGGTAATGTTGCGGAAGACGGCGTCTTGATTGCCAGTGGTACCCTGACTGCGAGTGATGTTGATACAACGGATAATCCATTGGTCTATAGCGTTGTGACGGATCAGGCAGGTGATAACGGCTTTGGTGATTTCAGTATTGATGCCGCTGGTAACTGGAATTATGACCTGAATAATGCGGCTGTTCAGAGCCTGGATGCTGGCGAGACGTTAACGGATACTTACACTTTTACGGTGACAAATCAGGATGGCGCAACCGAGACGCAGGTTGTGACGGTAACGATAGCCGGTGCGGATGATCCTATCGTGGTGGGCGGAACAACGACGGGTAATGTCACAGAAGACGGCACTTTGACGGCAAACGGTACACTGACAGCCAGTGATATTGATACCACAGATAACCCTCTTAATTACACGGTCGTTGCCAGCCAGCCCGGTACCAATGCATACGGTAATTTCAGTGTTAATGCTGCAGGAGCATGGACCTACAATTTAAATAATTCTCATGCTTCTGTGCAGGCTTTGGATGCAGGTGAGACATTGGTCGACACCTATACCTTTACCGTTACCAATCAGGATGGAGCAACTGTAAACCAATTGGTCACGGTAACCATTACCGGTGCTGATGACCCAATTATTGTGGGTGGTACCACCACGGGTAATGTGAGCGAAGATGGAACCTTAACAGCCAACGGTTCCCTGACAGCCAGTGATATTGATACCACAGATAACCCACTGGCTTTCACAGTGGTAGCCAGCCAGCCCGGCGCCAATGCTCACGGAAATTTCAGTATAAACAGTGCAGGAAGCTGGACCTATAACCTGAACAATGCTTCTCCAGCAGTGCAGGCACTGGATGCCGGTGAAACCTTAACCGATACCTATACCTTTACTGTCACCAATCAGGATGGTGCGACTGTAAACCAGCTGGTTACTGTAACCATCACCGGTGCTGATGATGCCATGACCGTTGGCGGAGTGACGACCGGCAATGTCAGTGAAGATGGCACTCTAACTGCAAATGGCACGCTGACAGCCAGTGATATTGATAGCACAGATAATCCCCTGAATTACACGGTGGTAACTAACCAGTCCGGTACTAATGCATACGGAGATTTCAGTATTAATGCAACTGGAGACTGGGATTACGATTTAAATAATTCTTTACCGGTAATCCAGGCCTTGGCTGCAGGTGAAACCCTGACCGACAGTTATACCTTTACCGTCACCAATCAGGATGGTGCCACTGAAACACAGACCGTTACGATTACGATTACGGGTGCCGATGATTTGCCGGTGACGGTAGCGGATACGATCACGACGAATGAAGACACGGCG